>NZ_CYSP01000005.1 GCF_001298735.1 Propionispora sp. 2/2-37
AAGGAGGCAAAACAAAACAATGGCAAAGAAAAAGTTTGAAAGAAATAAACCCCATGTAAACATAGGGACCATCGGTCACGTTGACCATGGCAAGACCTCGCTGACAGCAGCGATTACGCTGACCCTGTCGAAAGCAGGCGGAGCTGAATTCATGGCTTATGACATGATCGACAAAGCACCTGAAGAAAGAGAACGCGGTATTACGATTAATACGGCCCACGTGGAATATGAAACGGAAAAACGCCATTATGCGCATGTGGACTGCCCGGGACATGCCGACTATGTAAAGAACATGATTACCGGAGCAGCGCAGATGGACGGAGCTATTCTGGTAGTAAGTGCGGCTGACGGCCCGATGCCGCAAACCCGTGAACACATTCTGCTGTCCCGTCAGGTAGGCGTACCGGCCATGGTAGTATTTTTGAACAAAGCCGACCTGGTAGACGACGCAGAACTGATGGAATTAGTAGAAATGGAAGTGCGTGAACTGTTGTCCAGTTACGAATTTCCTGGGGACGACATTCCGGTAGTAAGCGGATCGGCAGTAAAAGCATTAGAATGCGGCTGCGCTAAACGTGACTGCCAGTGGTGCGGAAAGATCATGGAATTGATGGATGCCGTTGACGAATACATTCCGACGCCGGAACGTGCAACTGACAAACCGTTCCTGATGCCGGTCGAAGACGTGTTCACCATTACCGGACGTGGTACGGTGGCAACCGGTCGTGTAGAACGTGGCGAAATTAAAGTCAGTGACACGGTAGAAATCGTGGGGATGACCGACAAAGCAAAATCGACGGTGGTAACCGGGGTAGAAATGTTCCGCAAACTTCTGGATTCGGCAGTAGCCGGTGACAACATCGGGGCGCTGTTAAGAGGTGTGGAAAGAAAAGACATTGAGCGCGGTCAGGTATTGGCCAAACCGGGATCAATTAAACCGCATACCAAATTTAGAGCAGAAGTATATGTACTGTCCAAAGAAGAAGGAGGGCGTCATACCCCGTTCTTTTCCAACTACCGTCCGCAATTTTACTTCCGTACGACGGACGTAACCGGAGTGATCACGTTGCCGGAGGGTGTAGAAATGGTAATGCCTGGCGACAACATTCAGATGGCAATTGAGCTGATTACCCCGATCGCGATGGAAGAAGGACTGCGTTTTGCCATTCGCGAAGGCGGCCGTACGGTTGGCGCCGGTGTGGTAACCGCTATCGAAGCATAAGACTCATTGGCTGTTTAACAGCCTGATATAAGGGCGACCGTTGGGCCGCCCTTATATCAGGAGTAAATATAAGTTCCTAGGCGATGACGTGGGAGGTTGCCCGCGTAGCTTGCGGGGAAATTTTCACGGAGAATGTCCGTTCATAGAAACCGGGCGATAAGGAGGAAAAAGTAATGGCTAAACAACAAAAAATCAGAATTCGTCTCAAAGCTTATGATCACAAAGCATTGGATCAGAGTGCGGCTCGAATTGTGGATACAGCGAAAAGAACCGGTGCATCCGTTTCCGGTCCCATACCACTTCCAACTGAGAAGAATATTTTTACAATTCTGCGTTCACCTCATGTCAATAAAGATTCCCGTGAGCAGTTTGAAATGCGCACGCATAAGCGCTTGATTGACATTGTAGAACCGACTTCGAAGACTGTAGACGCATTGATGCGTCTGGACCTTCCGGCTGGTGTGGACATAGAAATTAAGCTGTAGGAGGAGGTGGCAATAATGGCTAAAGGAATTTTAGGAAAAAAAATAGGTATGACGCAAATTTTCACTCCGGAAGGCAAGGTTGTTCCGGTAACGGTAGTGGAAGCCGGCCAAAGTGTTGTGCTCCAAAATAAAAGTGTTGAAAACGACGGCTATAATGCAGTGCAGTTGGGGTTTGGCGCTGTTAAAGATAAAAATGTCACCAAGCCGATGAAAGGGCATTTTGCCAAAGCTGGTGCCAAAGCAGTTCGGTTTATCCGCGAGATCAGACTTCCTGCTGCTTCTGAATATACTGTCGGACAATCAATTAATGCGGATATTTTTGCGGAAGGGGAACTGGTTGATGTAACCGGTACATCCAAGGGCAAAGGTTTCGCCGGTGGTATAAAACGTCATAATTTTAGACGCGGACCTATGGCTCATGGTTCCAAATCGCATCGTGAACCTGGTTCTATCGGTCCCCGCATGAGCGGTGGCGGCGGTAAAGTATTTAAAGGCAAAAAACTTCCTGGCCGCATGGGTGCTCAAAAAGTTACAATCCAACGCCTGAGTGTGGTAAGGGTGGATACCGACCGCAATTTGATTCTGATCAAGGGTGCAATTCCCGGCCCGAAGGGCGGCTATGTAATCATTAGAAATACCGTAAAACCTGTAAAATAAATTGACAGGTTCGGTGGTTTGCAAGCCAGGTGGTGCTGCGGATTCCGGGCCTCGAACCACGAAAGGAGGATGTGCTATATGCCGAAAGTAGCAGTATATAATATTGCCGGTAAACAGACTGGCGAAATGGAATTAAATGATAACGTTTTTGGCGTAGACGTAAACGAAGCTGTTTTGCATCAAGCTGTGGTAATGCAACTTGCCAGCCAACGCTTGGGCACAGCTGCTACAAAGACGAGAGGAATGGTACGCGGTGGCGGTAGAAAACCGTGGAAGCAAAAAGGTACAGGCCGGGCACGTGCCGGCAGCACCCGCTCCCCTATTTGGGTAGGTGGTGGTACTACGTTTGGACCGCAGCCTCGTTCCTATGCGTTTAGAATGCCGCGTAAACAACGCCGCTTGGCTATTAAATGTGCGCTTAGTGCAAAAGTTAAAGCGGAAGAGCTGGTTGTTGTGGAAGCCATTGAGTTTGCACAGCCTAAAACGAAAGATGTCGTGAAGATGCTTAGTGATTTTAATGCGGTTGACAGCAAAGCTTTAATTATTACCGGCGAATCGTTGGAAAATGTCGAGAAATCGTCGCGCAATATCCGGGGAGTAAAAGCCATTGCTTCCAATGGAGTCAATGTATATGATCTTTTGTATCATGACAAAGTGCTCATCACGAAAGATGCCGTGAATCGCATCGAGGAGGTGCTGGCATAATGGCAAATGCACGCGATATCTTAATCCGGCCATACATTACTGAAAAAACGACAGCTTTAATGGCGGATAACAAGTATACTTTTATTGTCCCCTTGCAGGCCAATAAAGTAGAAATCCGCCAGGCAGTTGAACAGGTATTTAAAGTAAAGGTAGAAGCGGTAAATACTCTGCGGGTTCTGGGTAAGACCAAACGGATGGGCAGAACCGAAGGTAAACGCCCGGATTTTAAAAAAGCAGTTGTAAAATTAGCTCCTGGCGAGCGTATTGAGTTCTTTGAAGGTGTATAACGAAAACTGTAAAAAGGAGGGGCACAAATGGCAGTAAAAAGCTTTAAACCCTATGCTCCGGGTAGAAGGTTTATGACGGTGGCCAGCTTTGCTGAAATCACCACTGACAAACCGGAACGTTCACTAGTTGAACGGCTGCAAAAACATGCCGGGCGTAATCAGCAAGGTCGTCTTACGGTAAGACACCAAGGCGGCGGCCATAAGCGCCTGTATAGAATAATTGACTTTAAGCGTAATAAAGACGGCGTTCCTGCAAATGTAGCCACAATTGAGTATGATCCTAACCGCTCAGCTCGTATTGCTCTCTTGCATTATGTCGATGGAGAAAAACGTTACATCCTGGCTCCGAACGGTTTGAAAGTTGGAGATAAGGTGATGAGCGGTCCGGAAGCCGATATCAAAGTCGGTAACGCATTGCCGCTTAAAAATATTCCTGTTGGTACTCAGCTTCACAACATTGAAATGAAGATCGGCAAGGGCGGCCAGATGGTTCGTTCGGCCGGTGCATCAGCTCAGCTGATGGCGAAGGAAGGCAATCATGCTCTTTTACGGCTTCCTTCCGGTGAGTTAAGGAAGGTACATGTAAATTGTAAAGCTACTGTGGGCCAGGTGGGCAACCTGGAACATGAGAATATTACAATCGGTAAAGCCGGACGTTCTCGCTGGCTTGGTATCCGCCCTGCCAATCGTGGTGTAGCTATGAATCCGATCGACCATCCGCATGGCGGTGGCGAAGGCCGCTCTCCTGTCGGCCGTAAGCATCCGGTTACTCCTTGGGGTAAACATGCTATGGGAGCTAAAACCCGTAAAAAGAAATCTTCTGATAAATTTATTGTCAAGAGACGGACGAAATAGGTAGAGAAGGGAGGACAATCAGGTGTCGAGATCTACAAAAAAAGGACCCTATGTTCATGAAAGCCTGCTGAAAAAAGTAGATGCTTTAAATGAGAAAAATGATAAAAAGGTTATCAAAACCTGGTCGCGTAGCTCTACCATTCTTCCTAGCTTTGTCGGACACACCATTGCGATTCATGACGGACGTAAGCATGTTCCGGTGTTTGTAACCGAAGATATGGTAGGTCACAAATTGGGTGAGTTTGCACCAACGCGTACCTATAAAGGTCATGGTGACAACGAAAGGTCAACCTCACTTAAATAAAATTACACCCGTTACTTGAAATAGTTGCCGAAAGGGGGCTAACACATGGAAGTCAAGGCAATTGCCAGACATATTCGCATTGCACCGCGTAAAATCCGTATCGTTATGGATTTGATCCGTGGGAAAAATGTTGGTGAAGCATTCGCAATCCTGAAGTTTACTCCGAAAGTCGGAGCGGAAGTTGTTGAAAAAGTGCTGAAATCAGCTGTTGCCAATGCTGAACACAATAACGACATGAATGCAGATAATCTTTATATTGCTGCTGCATATGTTGACCAAGGTCCTACTTTAAAACGTATACACCCAAGGTCACGTGGGCAAGCTTTTAAAATCTTAAAGCGCAGTAGTCATGTAACTGTTGTAGTAAAAGAAAGATAACCGGCGAAGGAGGGAAAAATAAGTGGGTCAAAAAGTTAATCCACATGGACTTAGAATCGGTGTTATTAAGACCTGGGACGCGAAATGGTATGCCGACAAAGACTATGCAAAAAACCTGCATGAAGATATTAAAATCCGTGATTTTCTTAAAGAAAAAACCTATACTGCTGGCGTATCCCAGATCCTTATCGAACGTGCGGCCAACCGTGTGAAAGTTACTATCCATACAGCAAAACCTGGTATGGTTATTGGTCGTGGCGGCGCCGGTATCGAGGAACTAAAAAAAGGTCTTAAAAAATTAACCGACAAACAAGTCGATCTCAATATTTCTGAAATTAAACAGCCAGAATTGGACGCTACTCTAGTGGCGGAAAATATTGCGGCGCAATTGGAAAGACGTATTGCTTTCCGACGGGCAATGAAACAATCGGTAACCCGTACCATGCGTCTTGGCGCAAAAGGTATTAAAGTGATGGTAGGCGGACGTTTGGGCGGTGCAGAAATTGCACGCAGCGAAAGCTACCGCGAAGGCAGCATTCCTTTGCACACATTAAGAGCGGATATTGATTATGGTACAGCAGAAGCTCATACTACTTACGGCCGTATCGGTGTAAAAGTCTGGATCTATAAAGGTGAAATTTTACCGGAAGTAAAAAAGACCGCTGCCGCTGTTGAAGGGAGCGAACAATAATGCTACTGCCAAAAAGAGTAAAACATCGTAAGCAATTTCGTGGACGTATGAAAGGCAAAGCGAACCGGGGCAATACTGTTTCCCATGGTGAGTTCGGACTGGCTGCGCTTGAACCGGCCTGGATTACCAACCGCCAGATCGAAGCAGCCCGTATTGCGATGACCCGTTATATTAAACGTGGCGGTAAAGTTTGGATAAAAATTTTCCCGGATAAACCGATTACGGCAAAACCGGCTGAGACCCGTATGGGTAGTGGTAAAGGTTCACCGGAATACTGGGTAGCCGTGGTAAAACCCGGACGCATTATGTTTGAGATGGACGGAGTCAGCGAAGAAGTGGCGAAAGAGGCAATGCGTTTAGCAGCACATAAACTTCCTATTAAGACTAAATTTGTAAAACGGGAAGAAGTGGCTAAAGAGCAGTCAGAAGTGGGTGGTGAAGTAGATGAAGGCTAAAGATATCCGCGATATGAGTGCGGCTGAACTGGATCAGAAACTAGCCGGCCTTAAAGAAGAGTTGTTTAACCTGCGGTTCCAACTTGCTACCGGACAGCTGGAAAACCCTATGCGGATAAAAGAGGTCAAGAAGACGATAGCCCGCATCAAAACTGTACAACGTGAGCAAGAAATCAAAGCTGAGCAGGCATAAACCAGCCTGGGGCATGGAATAAACGGACGTTCTCAAAATAAAGTAAAGATTGATTTTGGTCCCAGAGTACAAAACAATCTTTCAAGCAGGACGGAAGGAGGATGTTAGAACGTGACCGAAAGAAACGAGCGCAAAACCCGTATTGGTAAAGTGGTCAGCGATAAGATGGAAAAAACGGTTGTCGTGGCTGTCGAACGCTTGGTACCGCATCCGCTATATAAAAAAGCAGTAAAAAAGACGGTTAAATTTAAAGCTCATGATGAAAATAATGAAAGTCATATTGGCGATACCGTGGAAATCATGGAAACTCGTCCGTTGTCCAAGGATAAGCGTTGGAGAGTTGTAGAAATTATCGAAAGAGCAAAATAATGTCGATTCGCGGGTGTCCGATGTGCGTTAATTGACCCTCGCACCTCGCATTTTGTGAAGGAGGGATAAAGATGATCCAACAACAGACAATCCTCAATGTTGCTGATAACACCGGTGCCAAACAAATTATGTGTATCCGGGTTTTAGGCGGTTCTTTCCGCAAATATGCTAATATTGGCGATGTTATCGTGGCAGCAGTCAAAGATGCATCTCCTGGTGGCGTAGTTAAAAAAGGTGATGTGGTAAAAGCTGTCGTTGTACGATCCCAAAAAGGATTACGTCGTGCCGACGGCTCATATATTCGTTTTGATGAAAATGCAGCAGTGGTAATTAAAGAAGATAAAAGTCCCAGAGGTACGCGTATTTTTGGGCCGGTAGCGAGAGAACTCAGAGAAAAAGATTTTATGAAAATTATCTCGTTGGCACCGGAAGTAATCTAACGTTAGGAGGTGTCGGTAAGTGGCTGCAACCAATAAACTGCATGTGAAAAAAGGTGACACCGTTATTGTGTTATCAGGTAAAGATAAAGGTAAAAAAGGTAAAATTATCGAAGCTTTACCCAAGAAGAGCAAGGTTATTGTAGAAGGCGTAAACACGGTGAAACGCCATACAAAACCCAGCCAGAAACTGCCGCAGGGCGGTATTTTGGTCAAAGAAGCTCCTCTTAGCTCATCTAAAGTCATGCTGGTATGTTCCGCATGTGAAAAACCTACCCGCATTAAGAAGAATGTACTGGCGAGCGGAAAATCGGTACGTGTCTGCAAAAAATGCGGCGAAATCATTGATAAAGAGAAATAACACGCGGAAAGGAGGTAACTGCACATGGCCAGATTAAAAGAGAAATATACCAATGAAGTAGCGAAAGCTTTGATGGAAAAGTTCGGCTACAAAAATGTTATGGAAATCCCCAAAATTGAAAAAGTTGTTCTCAACATGGGTGTCGGCGAAGCGGTGGGAAATCCCAAAGCGTTAGATGCAGCGGTTGGCGACCTGACTACGATTGCCGGACAAAAACCGGTTGTAACCCGGGCAAAAAAATCAATCGCTGCCTTTAAGATTCGTGAAGGGATGGCTATCGGAACTAAAGTTACCCTGCGTGGCGAGCGTATGTATCAATTTTTAGATAAGTTGCTGAATGTTGCGCTGCCCCGTGTACGTGACTTCCGCGGTGTAAGCCCCCGTGCTTTCGACGGACGCGGAAATTATACACTCGGCGTTAAGGAACAGTTAATTTTCCCTGAAATTGAGTACGATAAAATTGATAAACTTCGCGGTATGGACATTATTATCGTAACAACAGCGAAAACGGACGAAGAGGCCAGGGAACTGTTAAGGCTAATGGGTATGCCATTCAGCGCGTAATGCGTAATAAGGAGGGAAATTTGTGGCTAAAAAGGCATTAATTGAAAAATGGAAAGCCGAGCCTAAATTCAAAGTGCGCAAATACAACAGATGCAAAGTTTGCGGTCGTCCACACGGCTATTTGCGGAAATTTGAAATGTGCCGTATTTGCTTCAGGGAATTAAGCTACAAAGGTGCTATTCCAGGGGTAACCAAAGCTAGCTGGTAGACAGGAAGGAATAGGAAGGAGGTTGTATTAATGGTAATGACCGATCCAATAGCCGATATGCTGACACGTTTACGTAATGCGAATTCGGTTTATCATGATAAAGTAGAAATTCCGGGCTCTAAAATTAAGCAGGCAGTTGCTGCCATTCTTAAAGACGAAGGTTTCATAAAGGATTACGAACTAATCAGTGATGATAAACAGGGCGTGATCCGGGTGAGCTTAAAATACGGCCCGAACCGCGAAAAAGTTATCACCGGTATTAAACGTATTTCCAAACCGGGACTTCGGGTTTATGCAAAAAGAGATCAACTGCCGCGCGTATTGGGCGGCCTTGGTATTGCAATCATTTCGACGTCTAAGGGAATTATGACGGACAAACAAGCGCGCCATAATGGACTGGGCGGCGAAGTACTAGCATATGTTTGGTAATTTTTGAAGTTAGGAGGTGCACAAGATGTCAAGAATTGGGAGAACACCGATTGCTATTCCGGCAGGCGTAACCCTCAAAATAGATGGCAACGTGGTAACGGTAAAAGGACCTAAAGGCGAACTTACCCGTACTGTTCATAAAGATATGATTTTGGAATTGGAAAAGGACACACTGTTGGTAAAAAGACCATCCGATGAAAAAGAACACAGATCCCTGCACGGTTTAACCCGTACACTGATCGCAAATATGGTTACCGGTGTAACAACTGGTTTCAGTAAAACCCTGGAAATCGCAGGTGTTGGTTACAGAGCGGCCAAATCCGGTACAAAACTGGCACTGACCTTAGGCTTTTCGCACCCTTTGGAAGTGGAACCGCCTAAAGGCTTGAGCATTGACGTTCCTGCTCCAAACAAAATCGTTGTATCGGGAACCGACAAAGAAGCGGTAGGCGCTTTAGCCGCTAAAATCCGTGGTTACAGAGAACCCGAACCGTATAAAGGCAAGGGCATTAAATATGAAGGTGAAGTGATTCGCCGTAAAGTAGGTAAAGCCGGCGGTAAAGGTAAGAAGTAAGATTCTTAGATAGAAAGGAGTGAACACCTTGCTTCGTAGAGAAAACAAAAACGTGTCACGCCAAAAAAGACACCGCAGAGTCCGTAAGAACATACTGGGAACAGCAGAAAGACCTCGCCTGAATGTCTTTCGGAGTTTGACGCATATCTATGCTCAGATCATTAACGATCAGACAGGAACAACTCTTGTCTCAGCCAGTACGCTGGATAAAGAAGTTAAGGGAAAACTGGAATATGGCGGAAATATTGAAGCGGCTAAAGTAGTCGGGGCTGAAATTGCCAAACGGGCTTTGGCGCAAGGAATCAGTAAAGTCGTATTTGACCGTGGCGGTTATATTTATCACGGCAGAGTAGCTGCTTTGGCAGCGGCAGCACGTGAAGCAGGGCTGGAATTTTAGGAAGAAGGAGGGACATTAATGGCCAGAATTGACTACACAAGTCTTGAGTTGAAAGAAAAAGTTGTATTCATCAATCGGGTAGCCAAAGTGGTTAAAGGCGGTCGACGCTTTTCCTTCAGCGCATTGGTTGTTGTCGGCGACGAGAACGGTCATGTTGGCGCAGGTCTGGGTAAGGCTTCCGAAGTACCTGAAGCAATCCGAAAGGGCATTGAAGATGCCAAGAAAAATCTCATAAAAGTTCCATTGGTTGGTACTACGATTCCTCACGAGATAGTGGGAATTTTTGGTGCAGGGAAGGTGCTTTTAAAACCGGCTTCCGAAGGTACCGGTGTTATTGCCGGCGGTCCTGTACGTGCCGTACTTGAACTGGCAGGCATTCATGACATCCTGACCAAATCGCTGGGTTCAGCTAATGCCAATAATGCTGTTCGTGCAACATTACAGGGTCTTGAGCAATTGAAACGGGCTGAGAAAGTTGCAGAACTTCGCGGTAAAACCGTTCAAGAACTTTTGGGCTAAGCCTAAAGGAGGAAACAAAGTGGCAAAACTCAAAATTACCCTTACCAGAAGCTTGATTGGCAGACCTGAAGATCAGCGTGCCACAGTAAGAGCTTTGGGCTTAGGTAAAACAAATAGCTCGGTAATACAAGAAGATAATGCGGTAATTAATGGTATGATCCGCAAAGTAGAACATCTGCTTACAGTAGAAAAAGTACAAGACTAAAGTTGAGAGGAGGCGCTATAAGTGAAATTACATGAGTTAACTCCTGCGCCTGGTTCAAAAAAAGTGCGTACCCGTGTTGGACGTGGACTTGGTTCCGGTCTTGGAAAAACTTCGGGTAAAGGACATAAAGGTCAGAATGCACGTTCTGGCGGCGGCGTCCGCCCTGGCTTCGAAGGCGGCCAAATGCCGATTTATCGCAGACTGCCGAAACGTGGTTTTTTCAACAAATTTGCTAAAGAATATTCCGAGATCAATGTGTCGGAGCTTAACCGTTTTGAAAACGGTGCTACCGTTGATTTAGAAGCTTTAGTAAACAGTGGGTTGGTGAAAAAGGTTCTTGATGGCGTGCGGATTTTGGGTAACGGCGAACTGACTAAGTCACTTACCGTTAAAGCAAACGGTTTTACCAAATCAGCAACCGACAAGATTACTGCTGCTGGCGGAAAAGTAGAGGTGGTATAGGTGCTTTCAGCCCTTTCCAATATACTCAAAATAACTGAATTAAGACAAAAAGTTTTATTTACGCTGGCAATGTTTTTGGTATTTAGAGCCGGAACACATATTCCAGTCCCTGGGGTTAATGCCGCGGTTATCGAGCAGATGTTTACCCAAGGAAACTTATTCGGTCTGCTTGATTTATTTTCCGGTGGTGCATTAAGTAAGTTTTCAGTATTTGCTATGAGTATTACGCCTTATATTAATGCTTCCATTATCATGCAGCTCCTGACGGTAGTAGTGCCGAAGTTTGAGCAGTGGGCCAAAGAAGGCGACGAAGGGCGAAAGAAAATTACCCAAATTACCCGTTATGGAACAGTGCTCTTAGGTTTTATCCAGGCTATGGGTATGGCAATCGGTCTAAAAGCCGCCATTGTCAGTCCGGGCATCGGATCAATCTTATTGATAGCTGTAACACTAACTGCCGGAACTACCTTTCTGATGTGGCTGGGTGAACAAATCACTGAAAAAGGAATAGGAAACGGTATATCACTGATTATCTTTGCTGGTATCGTATCAAGACTTCCCGATGGATTGTATGTCATCTACAAATATTTGGCGGCAGGTACCATTCAATGGTATAATGTACTATTATTTGCACTAATTGCCCTTGCAATGATTGTATTTGTTATTGCGATTCAACAGGGGCAACGTAGAATTCCCGTGCAATATGCTAAACGGGTAGTCGGCCGGAAGATGTACGGCGGACATTCCACACATATTCCGCTTCGAGTCAATCAAGCGGGTGTTATTCCGATAATCTTTGCGTCATCCGTGCTCATGTTCCCGGTAACCATTGCCCAGTTTATTAATGTTCCCTGGGTAAAAACCGTGGCAGGATGGTTTGCGTGGGGCACGCCGCTGCAAACAGTATTGTATGCACTGCTCATTATATTTTTCACGTATTTCTATACTGCGGTTACCTTGAATATATCGGATATGGCAGAGAACATGAAAAAACACGGCGGTTTTATTCCAGGGTTACGCCCGGGTAAACCGACTGCTGACTATTTAGATCGCGTAATGACTAGGATCACCCTTGCTGGATCAGTTTTCCTGGCGATTATTGCAATACTGCCAAATTTCGTGGCTGCTGTTACCAACATCCAAGGGGTATATTTTGGCGGTACTGCACTCCTGATTATTGTAGGGGTGGCTCTTGACACAATGAAGCAAATTGAGGCGCTGGTATTGATGCGTCATTATCAAGGCTTCATGAAGTAGAGAGGAGTAAGTTCAAATGTACATCCTGTTAATGGGACCGCCTGGTGCCGGTAAGGGAACTCAGGCGGTGCAATTGGTAGAGAAGCTTGGGATACCCCACATTTCTACCGGAGATATGTTCCGGGCGGCGGTGAAGGAAGGCACTGAACTTGGCAAACAGGCGAAAGCCTGCATGGATGCCGGGCAATTGGTGCCGG
Source organism: Propionispora sp. 2/2-37 (assembly GCF_001298735.1). Taxonomy (GTDB): domain Bacteria; phylum Bacillota; class Negativicutes; order Propionisporales; family Propionisporaceae; genus Propionispora. The sequence continues at coordinate 12,212 of NZ_CYSP01000005.1, forward strand.
ATGCGGTAACAATCGGCATTGTTAAGGAAAGACTGACGAAAGCTGACTGCAAAAAAGGTTTTATCTTAGACGGTTTTCCACGAACCCTGGATCAGGCCAATGCTTTGGACAGTACTCTTAAGGATTTGGGAATTAGCCTGACCCGTGTGGTAAATATCACTGTTCCCGCGGAAGATTTGATCAGTCGCATTACCGGACGCCGTATTTGTAAAAACTGTGGTGCAACCTATCATGTCACTTTTAATCCGCCGGCAGCGGACAGTAAGTGCGATAAATGCAGCGGAGAATTGTATCAGCGTGCTGATGATAGTGAAGCTACGGTGGCAAACAGGCTGAGTGTATATGCCAAGCAGACCGAACCTTTGATTGAGTATTATCGGACACAAGGTTTGTACAGTGAGATTGACGGCCGTCAGGAAATTGGCAAGGTATTTACCGATATTATGAATAGTCTGCGAGGCTCAGCGGTATGATTATCCTTAAATCCGATAGGGAGATTGAGTATTTGCGCGATGCCGGTCAGATTGTCGCTGAGACTTTTGTCGAGATTAAGAAAGCGATTAAGCCGGGAGTTACTACCCTGGAACTGGATCAAATCGCCGAAAAATATATAAAAAACCGTGGTGCGACTCCCGCCTTTAAGGGCTATCACGGCTTCCCCGGCAATATTTGTGCTTCGGTAAATGAAGAAGTGGTACACGGAATTCCAGGATTAAGAAAGTTAAAAAACGGAGATAATGTAAGTATTGATATCGGAGCGGTAATTAATGGATATAATGGGGATTCCGCAGTTACCCTGCCGGTTGGAGAAGTGGACGCCGAAATGCAGAAACTTCTTGATGTTACTGAACAGTCGCTGTATAAAGGGATTGAACAGGCCATTTCTGGCAATCGCCTTAGCGATATATCCCACGCGGTTCAGTCCCATGCTGAAAAGTACGGTTACGGCGTAGTGCGCGATTATGTCGGACACGGTATTGGACGGAATATGCATGAAGATCCCCAAATCCCGAATTATGGCAGCCCTGGACGCGGCCCACGATTAAAATCCGGTATGACGCTGGCTATAGAGCCCATGATCAATATGGGAACTTTTGAAGTGAAAGCCCTGGATGACGGATGGACAGTCGTAACACTGGACAAAAAACCTTCGGCACACTTTGAGCATACCGTGGCCATTACGGATAATGGACCGGAAATTTTGACCAAATTATAGGAGGCACGGCTGTGCAAGACGATCAACATGTCGTTCTTGGCCAACTTGTAACAAGTGTTGCCGGGCGTGATCATGGCGCTGATTATATAGTGGTGGGTATCGATGATAAGCCTCCCTATATTTATGTGGCAAACGGCTGCAACCATTCCGTAGCCAAACCAAAGAAAAAGAACATCCGGCATGTTAGGGCTTGGCAGCTTGTCAGTGTTGAAATGGCAAAAAAACTGACTGCAGGTGAAAAAGTTACTGATGAAGCTGTCCGTCAGGCTATTGCTTGTTTAGTAAGGCCGGATAATCTGTGATAAGCGGACGAGGAGGGACATCTCGTGTCCAAACAAGACGTAATTGAAGTGGAAGGTACTGTCGTCGAGGCTTTACCGAATGCCATGTTTCAAGTTGAACTAGAGAACGGGCATGTTGTGCTGGCTCATGTATCCGGTAAAATCCGGATGAATTTTATCCGCATACTGCCCGGGGATAGGGTAACGGTGGAACTTACACCGTATGATTTGAAACGGGGCCGCATTACCTATCGTTTCAAATAAGCTGCAAAATAATTTACAGAGTTTGTTTTTAATATAACGTTTGCAGTGTAGATAAAACAGACTCAAGGAGGAAGAAGCAAATGAAAGTAAGACCGTCGGTCAAACCCATTTGTGAAAAATGCAAGGTTATTAAACGTCATGGCAATGTCATGGTGATTTGTGAAAATCCTAAGCATAAGCAAAAACAAGGTTAAGGGGGTGTATGTATAGATGGCTCGTATTGCCGGAGTTGATTTACCGCGCGATAAAAGAATTGAGATTGCATTAACATATATTTACGGCATTGGACTTACTCTGTCAAAACAAGTACTGGCTGCCACCGGTATCAATCCTGACACTCGCACGCGGGATCTCACAGAAGAAGAAGTGTCAAAGCTGCGTGAAGCAATTGATAAGAACTACAAAGTGGAAGGCGACCTGCGTCGTGAAGAACAACTCAACATTAAGCGTTTGATTGAAATCGGTTCCTACCGGGGAAGACGTCATCGTATGGGCTTGCCTGTACGGGGACAACGTACTAAAACAAATGCCCGTACCCGCAAAGGACCCAAGCGGACTGTTGGAGCGAAACGTAAGAAAGCGTAAAGGAGGGATAAAGAGTGGTTGCGAAAAAAGTAGTTAGACCCAAAAGAAAAGAGCGTAAAAATATCGAACATGGTGTAGCCCACATCCGTTCGACCTTCAATAATACAATTGTTACTATTACCGATACGAAAGGTAATGCGCTGTCTTGGGCCAGTGCCGGCGGACTGGGATTTCGCGGTTCACGTAAAAGCACTCCTTTTGCTGCCCAGATGGCTGCCGAAACGGCTGCTAAAGCCGCAATGGAACATGGCCTAAAACAGATTGAGGTTTTTGTAAAAGGACCTGGTGCCGGACGTGAAGCGGCTATCCGCTCACTGCAGGCCGCAGGCTTGGAGGTCAATCTGATTAAAGATTGTACACCGGTTCCGCATAACGGATGCCGTCCGCCTAAACGGAGAAGAGTATAAGGATTTTCGGGAGGTGCTTAAGAGAGAATGGCTAGATATATAGGACCTGTTTGCAGACAGTGCCGTCGTGAAGGCGTAAAGCTGTATCTGAAGGGTGATAGATGCTACAGCGACAAATGCGCGTTTTCCAAACGTGGTTACGCGCCTGGTCAACATGGCCAGGGCCGTAAGAAAGTTTCTGAATATGGTATTCAGCTTCGTGAAAAACAAAAAGCACGCCGTGCATACGGTATTTTAGAACGTCAGTTCCGTGCTTACTTTGACAAAGCTGACCGCCAAAAAGGTATTACCGGTGAAAATTTGCTGGTATTATTAGAAAGAAGACTGGATAATGTAGTTTACCGTCTGGGCTTTGGCAGCAGCCGGAATCAATCCAGGCAATTGGTGCGTCATGGACATTTCACTGTCAACGGACGCCGGGTTAACATTCCGTCCTATCAAATTAAAGCCGGAGATGTGATCCAGGTCCATGAAAGCAGCAAAGAATCACCGATTATGAAAGAAGTAGCAGAAGGAATCGGCAGCAAAACCGTTCCTGCCTGGCTGGAGCTTTCAGCCGCCGATTTAAGTGGTAAAGTAGTACGCTACCCCAACCGTGAGGAAATTGACATTCCAATTCAAGAACATCTTATCGTTGAACTATACTCCAGATAACAACTGTGTGTAGTAGAAACTAGCAATTTACCCTCAGCCGTGGGTTATAGCGTAACTTCAGCAGTGCGCAAAGAGGAGGGTTTTTTTCGGATGAACGATATCGAAAAACCGAACATCGAAATCGTAGAAATTAGTGAAGACAGTCGATATGGAAAATTTGTTTGTGAGCCGTTAGAGCCGGGGTATGGTACTACGTTGGGGAATAGTTTGAGGCGTATCCTCCTCTCTTCGCTTCACGGAGCGGCGGTTACTTCGGTAAAAATCGAAGGCGTGCTTCACGAATTTTCTACCATTCCCGGTGTACGGGAAGACGTTACCGACATTATTTTAAACCTGAAAGAACTGTGCATAAAAATGCATACGGATGAGCCAAAGGTTTTACGGGTGGATTTTACCGGGGAAGGTGAAGTTACCGCTGCGGATATCCTTGCTGATGCCGATGTGGAAATACTGAATCCGGATATACATTTGGCTACCGTCGATGCCAGCGGTTCACTAAAAATGGAAATCACCGTAGAGCGTGGTCGCGGGTATGTTTCTGCTGATAAGAACAAAAGACCTGAACATGTTATCGGAGTTATCCCCATTGATTCAATTTTTTCACCTATTCAGCGGGTTAATTACAACACTACTGATACTCGTGTCGGCAATGTAACCAATTATGATAAATTGACCTTGGAAGTGTGGACTGATGGCAGTATAAGGCCGGAAGAGGCTGTCAGCAAAGCTGCCGGAATTATGATTGCCCATCTTAAACTATTCCAAAATATGGCAGGTATCCCAGCAGAGGAAGAAGGAACAGAAGGAACGTTCAATGAAGCACCGCAAGAAGGAACATCCAAAACGCTGGAAATGACCATTGAAGATTTGGATCTTTCGGTACGTTCCTATAACTGTCTGAAACGCGCTGGAATTAATACGGTAGCAGAATTAGTTCAAAAGACGGAAGACGATATGATGAAGGTCCGTAATCTCGGACGTAAATCAATGGAAGAAGTCAAGAAAAAACTCGTTGAACTTGGACTTTCGCTAGCCGAAACTGAAGAGTAGGGGAGGGAAGAAGCAAGTGGCTTATAGAAAGTTAGGACGTGACTCTAGTGCACGTAAAGCACTATTTCGCAGTATATTGACTTCCTTCTTTGCATACGAGCGTATTGAAACAACAGAAGCAAAGGCTAAAGAAATCAGCGGTTTGGCCGAAAAAATGATTACCTTAGCCAAGCGTGGCGATTTGCATGCTCGCCGCCAAGTTTTATCATACCTCATGGATGAAGAAGTCGTAAAAAAATTGTTTGACTCAATTGCACCTAAATATGCCGACAGACAGGGCGGATATACCCGCATCATGAAACTTGGTCCCCGGCGCGGTGATGCTGCACCGATGGCGATTCTGGAATTGGTGTAGTAAAATGAAGGCGACCATTTGGTCGTCTTTATTTCGCTTTTTCGTGGTGTCGACGTTCGTTTGCTCTTTTTTGAGCAAGCGAGCTTCGAACTCATGAAATAGATCGCAATATACAGTAGCTGCATAGCCGGCAGTGCACGGTGACAGGTATTTATTTTTGTTTTCTAAAATGCACTGTGCTTGAACAGTCTAGACAATAAAAATAAACCTCCGGCACTCTGCAGCGTCACATCATCATATTAACTTATATCGTTATGGGAGAGAAATCATGCAAGAGTTTGCAAAACTGGAAGGTATGGGCTATCACTATACTGACAATGAGGGCAGGCGCGTGGCTGCACTGCGACACATTGATTTAACAATACGGCGTGGAGAATTTATTGCTGTCATTGGGACCAATGGTTCAGGAAAATCGACCCTGTCCCGCCACTTCAACGCCCTGTTGCAGCCAACCCAGGGATACTGCCACGTATTGGGTATGGATACAACAAAACCGGAACATATCTGGCAAATCAGGCAAAACGTAGGTATGGTTTTTCAGAATCCGGATAATCAGATTGTGGCTACCATTGTAGAGGAAGATGTGGCTTTTGGGCCGGAAAATCTGGGGCTTTCCTCTACTGAAATTACCGGACGGGTAGCGGAGGCACTGGCTCTTGTCGGTATGGAAGAGTATCGTATGCATGCACCACATCTTTTGTCCGGAGGACAAAAGCAACGGATCGCTATTGCCGGGGTACTGGCAATGCGTCCAGAATGCCTGGTGCTGGACGAACCGACGGCCATGCTGGATCCACAAGGGCGTCATGAGGTGCTAGGCACCGTGCACAACCTGCATGAAAAGGAAGGTATGACCGTTATTTATATTACTCATTTTATGGAGGAAGCGGTCACCGCCGATCGTGTGATTGTTATGGATCAAGGGAATATCGTGCTGGACGGAACGCCGCAGCAGGTGTTCAGTCGGGTTCAAATATTAAAAGAGATTGGCCTGGATGTGCCGGTTGCCGCTGAAGTGGTGTATCGGCTGCAACAACAAAACATAGACCTGCCGGCGGGCATCATTACCAACGAGGCATTGGCGGTGGCGCTATGTCCATAGTTTTGCATGAAGTGACCCATGTCTATATGCAGGGTACTCCCTACCAGCGTGTGGCCATTGAAAATATAAATCTGGAAATTAAGCAGGGAGAGTTTGTCGGTATCATTGGGCATACCGGCTCAGGAAAATCCACTTTAATTCAGCATCTTAACGGACTGCTTAAGCCAACCAGCGGTGAAGTGCTGGTAGAAGGGGTGAATCTGGCTGGAAAAGGACTGGACGTAAAACAAGCCCGGCAAAAAATCGGCATGGTTTTTCAATATCCGGAGCACCAGCTGTTTGAAGAAACCATCTATGATGATATTGCGTTTGGGCCACGCAACTTAGGACTGCTGCCGGAAGAGGTGGAACGCCGGGTGCGGATGGGAATCGCCTTTGCCGGGCTGGACTTCGACACTTTTGCCAAACGGTCCCCTTTTCAACTCAGTGGCGGACAGATGCGCCGGGTGGCCATTGCCGGAGTGATCGCCATGCAGCCGGAATATTTGATTCTGGATGAACCTTCGGCCGGCCTTGACCCCAGGGGGCGTAATGAAATCTTTGAACATATCAGGCGGCTGTATCAGGAAACAGGAATTACCGTGATTTTGGTTTCACATCAAATGGAAGAAATCGCTAGTATGGCAAACCGTCTTATTGTGATGCATCATGGCCATATTTGTCAGGACGGTGAACCTCGGACAATTTTTACCAGATACCGGGAAAATTTGAAGGAGGCCGGGGTAGATGTGCCGCCTGTAACAGCACTGTTAGCAACCATCAAGGCAAAAGGTCTGGCGGTGGATGATACGGCCATCACTCTGGAGGAAGGCGTAGCTACTATTGCTGAGGCAGTCAGGGGGCGAAAATGATGTTAACCGATATTACACTGGGACAGTATTTTCCCGGGAATTCTCCGGTACACCAGCTTGATCCCCGCACCAAGATTATTGCCGTTTTACTTATCATATCGGCGGTGCTGCTGGCCACCAATTATCTAGCCTATTCACTTATCCTGCTTTTTGTGCTGGGAGTAACCTGGCTGTCTTCCATTCCTTTTATTATGGTCGCTAAATCGGTTAAACCATTGTGGATGATCATTCTGCTCACACTCATCATTCATTTTTTCAGCACGCCCGGCGTGACCATTGTCTCATTAGGGCCGCTTACCCTCACACAGGAGGGGGTAAGGCAGGGCACACTGATGGCTGCACGGCTGGTTTTACTTATTGTAGTTTCATCGTTATTGACGTTCACCACCTCGCCCATTGCATTGACCGATGCTATTGAGCGCTTACTTAAGCCCTTTCAAAAAATCGGGTTGCCGGCCCATGAACTGGCGATGATGATGACGATTGCCCTGCGCTTTATTCCCACTTTACTGGATGAAACCGACCGCATTATGAAAGCACAAGCATCCCGGGGGGCGGATTTTACTTCCGGGAATATCATCAAGCGGAGTAAAAATATGATACCGCTGTTGGTCCCCTTGTTTGTCAGTGCCTTCCGCCGGGCCGACGAACTGGCTACTGCCATGGAAGCCAGATGTTATCGCGGCGGCGAAAAACGGACACGAATGAGGGAACTGGCTTTTTCCGGCCGTGACATGGCCGCGTTTACGCTGGTTTTGGCGTTATTTGGCATCTTAGTGACTCTAAGGCTGTTATTAGGCGGAGCACTGCCCGTAGGATAGGAGGTTGCCAGGAGCATGACCCTGCCATTGGCTGATAGTCAAGATACACCTCGCAATATTAAGCTTACGATTGCTTATGACGGAACGGCCTATCACGGTTTTCAGCGTCAGAAAAATGCTCTGACCGTGCAGGAGGTGCTGGAAAACTGTCTGGAAAGGCTGTGCCGTCATAAAGTGAGCGTCGCTGGTGCCGGACGAACCGATACCGGAGTACATGCCTATGGGCAGGTAGTTAACTTTTTTACCTATACCCGTATTCCTGGCGAGCGGATAGCACCGGCTTTAAAAGGACTGCTGCCGCCTGATATTGTGGTGAAACGGGCCGAAGAAGTGGGGCAGCAGTTCCATGCACGGTTTAGCGCCCAAAGTAAAGTATATGTATACCGTATTTATCAACAGGAAACGGCAGATCCTTTTTTGCGGCATTATGCCTGGCACATCAGGCATAAGCTTAATGTGGAGGCTATACATTCAGCCCTGCAGGTAGTGGTGGGTACCCATGATTTTTCCGCTTTCCAGGCAGCCGGCGGGCCGAGGCGTGACCCGGTAAAAACCATATTGTCGGCAGCGTGCCGTAGAGAGGAAAGCATCCTGGAATTGTCTTTTTGGGGAACCGGGTTTCTCTATCATATGGTGCGCAATCTGGTGGGGACGCTTATTGAGGTGGGAATGGATAAACTGAGCAAAGCTGATTTTTCCTGCATTTTGGCTGGCGGTGACCGTACAAAGGCCGGTATGACCGCACCGCCGCAGGGATTGTATTTAAAAGAAATTTTTTATTAACGGTCTGGAGCAGTCAATTCATGTTTGGTGCTGGACCATGCGGCAGACACGTACTTATATTACCTGTTGGAAATAAAACATTACATTTTTTATTCAATTTATAAAAAAGTTGCGCTTTGCAAGTGATTATCCTTGACATTGAAAGTCGGATTGATTACAATGTTTTTATGAGATTTATGCCATGTATTCCATTAGCCCCGGAATCAAGGAATGTAATCGATTTGGACCCGTAATGTTTGTAACAAGGAGGGATACTATGAAAACAACGTTTATGGCAAATGCAGCCAATGTAGAACGTAAATGGTATGTTATAGACGCAGAAGGCAAAACCGTAGGTAGATTAGCCGCTGAAGTAGCAAAAATTCTTCGCGGTAAACATAAACCGACTTTTACTCCGCATGTGGATACCGGTGACCATGTTATCGTAGTTAATGCGGATAAGGTAGCATTTACCGGCAAGAAATTGATTCAAAAAACATATTTCCGTCATTCAGGCTATCCTGGAGGAACCACGTTTACTACTGCCGGAAAAATGCTGGCAGACAGACCGGAAAGAGTCATTGAACTGGCTGTAAAAGGCATGCTGCCGAAAAACAGCCTGGGACGCCAAATGTTCCGTAAATTGAATGTTTACAAAGGTTCGGCGCATCCACATGAAGCTCAAAAGCCGGAAGTACTGGAAATTGATATTAGATAATACCGGAAGGAGGAACATAGTATGGCATTAGTTAACTACTACGGCACAGGCCGCAGAAAAACTTCGGTTGCCAGAGTTCGTCTGGTTCCGGGTGAAGGCAACGTTATTATTAACGGTCGTCCGCTTGTTGAGTACTTTGGTTTAAAAACCCTTGAATTAATCGTAAAGCAGCCGTTGAATTTAACAGAAACTATTGGTAAATATGATGTATTGGCTAAGGTAGAAGGAGGCGGCCCCTCCGGTCAGGCAGGCGCTATCCGTCATGGTATTGCCAGAGCTTTGCTGAGAGTGGATCTGGAATATCGTCCGGCTTTGAAAAAAGCAGGATTTCTGACCCGTGACCCGCGCGAAAAAGAACGTCGTAAATATGGCCTTAAAAAAGCGCGTAAAGCCTCTCAGTTTTCCAAACGTTAATATTTTTAACGATAGAAACCCTGCAAATGTTGAGTTTGCGGGGTTTCTTTTGCTTTAAGCAGCTAAAACAAGCTGAAATTTTATTCATTAGTGACAGGTCAAAGAGAAACTATATCAAATTATAGCTTTGACTGACTGCCCATGGTTTATGAGTTAATATTTACAAAAAATGCAGCCCGGGAACTTATTGCCGGGCTGCATTTTTGTCCTGTTATTCTTTTGCCAGCGTGATAGGAGTCAGTTTGGCTTCCTCTGCGGTGGAGGGGCCGATGTAAGCGTTTTTCACCATGGAACCAAGAACGATGGCCTGACGTTTTTTTGCTGCTCCAAAATCAACATAAGGGGAATTGAGGGAAGGGGCATTAGGCAGTCCGGCCAACATGGCGATTTCAGCGAGATTTAAGTCGGCCGGCTGTTTACCAAAATAAATTTGGGCTGCCGGTCCGATCCCGTAAGCCCCCGAGCCAAAATAAATACTGTTCAGATACATCTCCAGTATTTCTTCCTTGGAATAACGAAGCTCCATATCCAAGGAAAGGAGGGCTTCTTCTACCTTGCGTCCCATAGTTTGGTCATGGGACAGGAAAATATTCTTTACCAGTTGCTGGGTAATGGTACTGCCGCCTTCGGCAATGGCCCCGGCCTGCATATTGACCAATGTGGCACGCAGTATACCTTCAATGTCAAGACCAATATGCTGATAGAAGCGATTATCTTCAACAGAAATAATGGCCTGCTGCATGGCGATGGGAATATCGGCCAGAGGGACATAACTTTCTGTATTTAATTTGGACTGTACTGCGGTTTTTAAAGCAACGATACGGTATAGGCGCTGACCGATCCCGGTTACATTTACTTCGCCGGCAGGCAGTTCCACTTCAGCGAACTGAGTAACCCGCGGTGCCAAATTCGTTTTTTTTTCTGATAGAACCGACAAGATGCTTGTGCCGCCGGCCCACCAGAAAGATGCTAAGAATAAAATCATGAGAAATAGCAAGAATCTCTTGATACGCATAATGCCCTCCTGTTATGTTAAAACAGCGGATGCCGGGTTTTATGACAACTGGTCTGTAAAACTCCGATACTATTATTCTACTCCAGATCTTACTTTTTGACTATAGTACGGACTAGTACCGTATCAATCCTAATCTTGTGGATACTGACGGTATATTTTCCGTAAACCTGCGTTGTCGTCATCTTCCATCATTCCTGATATGCGCGCATGGCAAAAAATCTCCGCAATCTAACCGGAATTTTTAGCCGGTCAAGGTGCTAGACAGTCATAGGACGCTGCCTTCCGTAGTATGATTGTAGAAATGGTTCCGGTATGCCGGAAGAATTTGGTGCGGAGGGATGAGCATGCGGATAGTGTCCATCCAGCGTAAAAATTGGCAATGGCTTGCTGTTTTCAGTGTGGCGGTTGTAGTTTTGAATTATTTGGCTATACGTTTTCTGGCAGCCGACGACATTGAAAATGTGAATCTGGAGAATTTACAGGGGCGGCGGATTGCCATTGACCCGGGGCATGGGGGGATTGACAGCGGGGCCAGCGGTCACGGTGTCATTGAAAAAGAAGTTAATATGGCGATAGCTGGAAAAGTTACAAAAATATTACAGGATCATGGTGCTGTAATATTTTTAAGCCGTGAGGGTGACAATGATTACTATACACGGGGAAAAGGCGGCAAACGCAACGATTTGTTAACCCGGATTGACAAAATAGAGCAAGCACAGCCCGAAGTGTTCGTCAGTATTCACTGTAATGCCATTAAGGGGCCGGATTTATCGGGAGCCCAGGTTTTTTACAGTCCCAAATTTGAACAAAGCAAGCAACTGGCAGAGGTTATGCAGCGGGCATTAAAAGATTTTCCTCCGGGTAATCGCAGGCAGGCAAAGCAGGATTTGCATATTTTAATGTTGAATGGAATCAAAGTTCCCGGTGTTCTTGTTGAAACCGGATATCTGACAAATAAAAAAGAAGCTTCCCGGTTAGCCGATCCGGCCTATCAGGAAGAATTAGCCGGGCATATTGCCAAGGCGTTAGCGTATCATTTCAGCAAAAATGCGGGACAATAAACTGAATTCATTGTAATATGCGGGAGGAATTGAGCGCCATGAACAATTTAGTGTCCTGTGCTTTACTGCCTCATCCACCGATTATGATCCCCGAAGTCGGCAAGGACGAAGTTCATACCATTCGTTCAACTATCACGGCTGTAGAGGAGGTAGCCCGGAAGATAAAAGACGATAATGTGCAAACCGTAGTGATTATTAGCCCTCATGGCCCTGCTTTTGAAGATTCGGTCAGCATCAGTATTCATCCCCGGCTGAAGGGAAATTTAGGGGCCTTTGGTGCACCGGATGTTGTCCTGGGCTTCGAAACCGATGGATTTTTGAGCCGCCATATTATAAAAAAAGCGGACCGGCTGGGAGTTAATCTGGTACAATTGACCGACGATCTGGCGAAAAACTACCGGTTTCCGTTAGCCTTGGATCATGGTGCCTTGGTGCCGCTATATTATTTACATAAAACCGGTTTCAAAGGACAACTGGTACATTTGTCGGTAGGAAATTTGCCTTATGAGGAAATGTACACTTTCGGTAAAGCGGTACAAGGAGCTATCGGCATGGCGGACAAGCGGGTGACGGTCATTGCCTCCGGGGATTTGTCACACCGTTTACTGCCGCAGTCGCCGCATGGCTATAGCCCGTCCGGGGCAAATTTTGACAGACAGGTTTTGACTGCATTAGCAGCACTCGATAGCAAAACCATTTTAAATCTAGATAAACAAATGATAGCCGAAGCGGGTGAATGCGGCCTGCGCCCCATTTGTTTTTTACTGGGCGTGGCTGGCGGACTGGCTATGCAGGGCAAAGTACTGTCCTATGAGGGACCGTTTGGTGTCGGATACGGTATTGTTTTGCTTACACCCACCGTACAAGGAGGGAAATAGTATGCCGGTAAACGAGAGGAGTTTCCCGGTAGAACTGGCTGCAAAGAGCCTCAGACATTATCTTGCCACCGGCAGCTTGCTGGACGTTCCGGTGAATTTGCCGGCTAAATGGCAGACACGAGCCGGTGTTTTTGTATCGTTGAAAAAACAGGGACAGTTGCGCGGCTGTATCGGAACCTTTCAACCGGTTCAAAGCAATATTGCCGCCGAAATTATCCACAACGCAGTCAGTGCCGGAACGCAGGATCCTCGCTTTCCCGCAGTAACCGAACAAGAACTGGACGAGATTTCTTTTTCAGTAGATATTCTGGAGCCGCCGGAAGCCATCCGAAGTTTGGCGGAGCTTGAACCGCAGAAATATGGCGTAATCGTCTCCTCTGGCCATCGCCGGGGATTGTTGCTTCCCATGCTGCCGGGCGTGGATACGGTCGAAGAACAGGTTGCCATTGCCAAAGACAAGGCCGGAATCGGCCAACAGGAACCAGTACAGCTTTATCGATTTACGGTTGCACGTTATACGTAACGAAGGTGAAAATATGCAAAGGGCACTTTACTACCGGAAAGGGACCAATAGTGTACAATGCCTGCTTTGTCCCAAAGAATGCAAGATCAGTGAGGGGCAAAGCGGTTTTTGCCGGGTACGGCAAAACAGGCAGCAAACTTTATATGCCCAAAATTACGGAGTTTGCTCTGCTTATGCCCTGGATCCGGTGGAAAAAAAGCCGCTTTTTCATTTTTTCCCCGGCAGGCAGATTCTGTCGATCGGAACCTGGGGCTGTAATTTTACCTGCCATTTTTGTCAAAACTGGCGAATCGCCCAAGAAATGCCCGAGCTTGTCTCTCTCTCCCCGTATCAGGTAGCTGAATTAGCTTTTGAACAAACGCAACTGGGAAATATCGGAGTAGCTTATACGTATTCCGAGCCCGTTGTCTGGTATGAGTATGTGCTGAATACCGCCAGACAGGTGAAAGAACACGGTCTGAAAAATGTCATGGTTACCAATGGGTTTATCAATCACGAACCTTTATCTCAGCTTTTACCGTATCTGGATGCTCTGAATATTGATGTAAAAGCCTTTACCGGTGAGTTTTATCAAACGGTATGCGGCGGTCAGCTGGAGCAGGTCAAACGGACGGTTGAACTGGCGGCGGCATCATGTCACGTGGAGATTACCACCCTGCTGGTTCCCGGGTTGAATGACGATGAAAGCGAGATAGAAGCCCTGGCCCGTTGGTTAAGTGACGTGAATCCCGATATTCCGCTGCACATTTCCCGCTATTTTCCTAATTACCGGCTACATAAGCCGCCTACTTCGGCGGCGACGCTGGAAAAAGCCCGGCAAACAGCCGGAAAATATTTACATTATGTATATTTAGGAAATATGGGAGACAAGGGAGTCGATACCTATTGTCCGGTCTGCGGCTATAAAGTAATTGACCGCGTGCGCAGGGAGAGTGTTTTATCCAGTGATAAAAAATGCCCCCGATGCAGGGGCAGTATACCAATTAGCGGTGATGTAACATATTAATGGATTGCTTTTTTCTTTACCCGGCCGCCCATCACGTCGTGCACGTCGTTAATGGTGACAAAGGCTTCTTCGTCTTTTTCCTGGACAATTCCTTTTAATTTGGCGATTTCCAGCCTGGTTACAACCGAATAGAGAACTTTTTTTTGTGTTCCGGTGTAGCCGCCTTCGCCGTGCAGGACGGTTACGCCACGGCCCAGACGTGCGATCAGAGCGGAAGCAATTTCATCAGGGTTGTCCGATACAATGATAACGCCTTTGGACTCATCCAGACCTTCGATAGTGATGTCAATTACCTTGTAGGCTATATAGTAGGCTGCCAGGGAATACATGGCTTTATCCCAGGTATAGACTAAGCCGGCACTGCCCAGAATGAATAAATTAAAAAACATGACAATTTCGCCGACGGAAAATCCTGTTTTCTTATCCATAATGATAGCAATAATTTCCGTACCATCCAGTGAGCCGCCGTAGCGAATGATCAAACCTACACCGACGCCGACAATAATGCCGCCGAAGATAGCTGCCAGGAAGAGGTCATTGGTTAGTTGCGGTACGGGATGCAGGAGCGATGTCCATAAGGCCAGTGAAAGAACCGAAAATAAAGTGGACAAGGCGAAGGTTTTACCGATTTGCATATAGCCGAGATACAAAAACGGCAGGTTTAGTACTATTAAAAACAAACTCATTGGCAGATGACTCAAATGGCTGGCCATGATGGAAATGCCGACGATTCCTCCGTCAATAATCTGATTCGGGATTAAAAACTCTTCCAAACCGACCGCTGCCAATAGTGAGCCAAGAAATAACATCAGGTACTTTTTGCCGTAGGAAATGGCCCGATTCTTTTTCTTAATCAATCATATCGCTTCTCCTTTTATGTTTATTCGTCAAATTTATATAATTATACCATAATTTCTCCGATTGCTCCAGTTCCTGATGACGGAGGATTGGCAGGATGAATAGGGTTTGCATGATTTTGAAAAAAGATATTCCAAACGGTTAATCTCAAAAATATTCGCATTAGCGGCTGCTGGCTTCGGTTGCATGCCGTTGAAGGGCATGACAAATTTGTCCATAACTGAGGTATGGCCGGTAAACGAAATGCAATACAAAATACAAAAGGTATTGCATTTTTATTCATATAGGCGTATAATTATTAATCATTAGGGGGGGATGCAATGAAAATCAGCATTATTGGTGCAACCGGATATACGGGGGAAGAGCTGCTTAGACTTCTGGCAGGTCATCCGGACGCTGAAATCGTACATATTACCTCGGAAAGCCAGACAGGGGCAGCTATTCAAACGGTGTATCCTCACCTCAGGGGATTTTATGATAAAAAACTGGAAAGCCTTAGAGAGCTGGAGGCTATGGCTGACAGCGATGTGGCCTTTATTGCCCTGCCGCACGGTCATGCGATGGAAGCCGGGAAACAGCTTTCCCGGATGGGGGTTAAAGTGATTGATCTGGGGGCGGACTATCGCTTCCGTGATCCGGCGGTTTATGAGCAGTGGTACAGGGTTCCTCATACCTACAGGGATGCTCAGGCCGTATATGGATTGACGGAATTGTATCGTGCCCAGGTGAAAGAAGCCTCTATTGTTGGAAATCCCGGCTGTTTTACGACAGCCAGTATTTTAGCACTAGCACCTCTGGTGAAATTCCGGCTGATTGAACTGGATACCATGATTGTCGACGCTAAGTCGGGAGTATCCGGAGCGGGCCGGGGGCTGAACCTTAGCAGTCATTTTACCGAAGTATTTGAAAATCTGAAGGCCTATAATATTGCCGGGCATCGCCATACTCCGGAAATTGAACAGGCACTTGGGGAAATAGCGGGTTCTGCTGTGACTGTCAGCTTTACGCCGCATTTGATTCCCATGGCGCGCGGTATTTTAAGCACCTGTTATGCCGGCATTAAGCCGGGAGTTAGCGCCGGTGACATTGATGCTGCGTTTCAAGCGCTTTATGCCGGTGAGTTTTTTATCAGGCTGTTAGGCCGCGGCGGCTATCCGGCCACCAAGAATACCCGCGGTTCGAATTTTTGCGATTTAGGCTGGCATATCGACAGCCGTACCAATCGTGTCATTGTGGTTTCGGCAATTGATAATCTGGTAAAGGGCGCAGCCGGTCAGGCAGTGCAGAATATGAATGTGATGTTCGGGTTGGATGAGCGGGCCGGCCTCACGCAGGTACCTTTGTATCCGTAAGACAACAACAAGAACTTCAGACGGCTGAATGCCGCTGCGATAATATGGGAGGCTGCAAAATTATGTTTAAAGATATTACAGGTGGTATTACCGCACCACAGGGGTTTAAAGCTGCCGGTGTAAAAGCCGGTTTGAAAAAGAGCGGCAAGGAAGATGTTGCGGTCATTTATAGTACGGAACCGGCGGCTGCTGCCGCCGTGTTTACCACCAACACGATGGCGGCGGCTCCGGTTATTGTCTCCCGTCAGGCTGCCGAAAAAGGCAAGGCTTCGGCGATTATTGTCAATTCCGGTTGTGCCAATGCCTGTACTGGTGAACAGGGGCTGGCCGATGCCAAGGCCATGGCCAGAATTACGGCGGATTTACTGGGCGTGGCTCAGGATGAAGTGCTGGTTGCTTCTACCGGCATAATTGGCGTTACCCTGCCAATGGAAAAGGTTGCAGCCGGTATAAATAAAACCGTCGGGGAGCTGTCGGTGGAAGGAGCGGCCAAAGCGGCACAGGCCATTATGACAACCGACACGTTTGCCAAAAGCTGTGCGTATGAATTTGAACTGAGTGGCAAAATGGTTCGTATTGCCGGTATTGCAAAGGGATCGGGCATGATCCATCCCAATATGGCGACCATGCTGTCTTTTATCACCACCGACGCTGCTATCGCAGCACCGGTGTTAAAGCAGGCGCTGACCGAAGCAGTGGGTGTATCCTTTAATATGGTATCGGTAGACGGTGATACCAGCACTAATGATATGGTTGCGGTACTGGCCAATGGACTGGCCGGCAACACGGTTATCGCCGACAGTGCCGGTAAGGACTATCAGTTGTTTAGTAAAGCGTTGACTGCCGTTTGCATTGATCTGGCTAAAATGGTAGCGCGTGACGGCGAAGGCGCTACGAAATTCCTGGAAGTCAATGTGTCCGGTGCGGCCAGCTTTGCCGAAGCAAAAAAAGCTGCCATGGCTATTGCCAAGTCGCCGTTGGTGAAAACAGCTTTCTTTGGTCAAGACCCGAACTGGGGACGTATTTTATGTGCCGTTGGTTATTCCGAAGCAGCCGTGGTGCCGGAGAAAACGTCTTTAGATATCAGCGGCATTACCATTGTAGAGAACGGATTGGGCGTTCCATATGACGAACATGCTCTGCGTACGGTCATGGCGGCCCATGATATTGTTGTGAATGTTGATTTGGCTGCCGGCGCTGCCAAAGCTACCGTCTGGACCTGTGATTTCTCTTATGAATACGTTAAAATCAACGGAGAATATCATACCTGATAACAGACGCCTAAAAATGAAAAGTACGATAAGCCGGCTTAAGTGCCGGTTTTTCCTATAAAGGAGTGTTGCGGATGGTGAACTCGCCGGAGAGAACGGCAGCCGTACTGATTGAGACGTTGCCGTACATGCAGTTATTTACCGGTAAAACGGTTGTAATCAAATATGGCGGCAATGCCATGATTAATGAAGAGTTAAAGCAGCAGGTCATCAAGGACATTGTTTTAATGAAATGCGTAGGCATGCGTCCGGTTGTAGTCCATGGCGGCGGCCCAGAAATAACCGGTTTTTTAAAACAGCTGGGTAAACAGTCTTCTTTTGTCAGCGGGCTGCGCGTGACGGATACCGAAACGGTGGAAGTCGCCGAGATGGTATTGACCGGAAAAATAAACAGCGAGATTGTCTGCCTCTTGAATAGTCAGGGTGCCAAAGCCGTGGGATTGAGCGGCAAGGATGCCAACCTGGTTATAGCGGAAAAGCATCTGGCCGAGGTTTATGAAAACGGTGCAGTCAGACAGGTCGATATTGGTTTTGTCGGTGATGTGGTAAAAATCAATACCGGACTTTTGCATACCTTGCTGGATCAGGATTACATTCCGGTGATTGCGCCGATCGGCAGTGGTACGGACTATGCGACATATAACATCAATGCCGACTATGTTGCCGGAGAAATTGCCGGTGCGCTGGGAGCGGAAAAACTGATGCTGCTGACCGATGTGGAGGGGATTTACCACGATTACCACGATAAAAGCACTTTTATTTCCACCCTGACTTTTGACAATGCCAAAGAGATGATCCAGGAGGGCATAATCGACGGGGGGATGATTCCCAAAGTGGAAGCCTGCATCCGGGCGTTGTCGGGCGGAGCCGTCAAAGCGCATATTATCGACGGACGGCAGCCGCATTCGCTGCTTTTGGAGATTTTTACCTCGAAAGGGATTGGCACGGAGATTGTAAAAGAGGGTTAGCCTGCATTGGTGTTGGGAGACAAGTTGGTATAAAGGAGGAGAACAGCTATGGATCAACAGACGGTTATGAAAACCGATGAACAGTATTATATGAAAGTGTTTGCCCGGTATCCGATTGTGCTGTCGTACGGAGAAGGGCCCTATGTATATGACAGCAATGGGAAAAAATATATTGATTTTTTAGGCGGTATTGCCGTGAATGTGCTGGGGCATGCCCATCCGAAGCTGGTGGCGGCGATTACCCGGCAGGCAGGACGGTTGATTCACTGTTCCAATCTTTATTACACCGAAGAACAGGCATCGCTGGCCGCCAAGCTGGCCGAGGCCAGCGGTATGGACCGGGTGTTTTTCGGCAATAGCGGTGCGGAAGCCAATGAAGGCGCCATTAAACTGGCCCGTAAGTACGGCAAGACCGTCAGCCCGGTAAAAGTGGAGATAATTTCCGCTTACGAATCCTTTCACGGACGGACGCTGGCTGCCCTGACAGCTACCGGACAGCCTAAATACCATAAAGGGTATGAGCCGCTGCCGGGCGGATTTAAACACGTGCAGTATAATAACCTGGAAGAACTGAAAAACCTGATGTCGCCCGAACGGACCTGTGCTGTTCTATTGGAACCTATCCAGGGCGAAGGCGGGATTAATATGCCGGCACCGGGATATCTGGAGGCGGTGCGCGACCTTTGCGACCAGACGGGAGCACTGCTCATTTTTGATGAAATTCAGACCGGGATGGGACGGACCGGCCGGATGTTTGCCTACCAGACCTTCGGTATTAGGCCGGATATTGCCACTGTGGCCAAGGGACTGGGCGGTGGAGTGCCGATCGGAGCCTTTATGACAACGGATAAGATTGCAGCGGCGTTTGCCCCTGGTGATCATGGCACTACTTTTGGCGGTAACCCGCTGGCTTGTGCCGCCGGCAATGCCGTACTGGACAGTATTGCCGAAGAAAACCTTCTGGCTAATGCCGCGGCTATGGGTGAGTACCTGGATGAACAGCTTACAAAATTAAAGAGCAAATATCCGCAGTGGATTACTGAGGTGCGGGGTAAGGGTCTGATGATAGGTGCCAAGTTGACAAAACCCGGACGGGACATCGTCAACCAGTGCCTGGAGCAGGGTGTCATCATTAATTGTACGGCCGGAGATGTGCTGCGTTTTGTTCCGCCACTGAACATCAACAACGGTCATATTGATGAAGTCATGGCCGTACTGGACAGTGTGCTGGCTGCACAATAAGGCTGGGAAGGCTGTTGCGGGGACGTGGAAGGACCTCCGTTAACAGCCCCCTTCCGGCTTCACGATTTCTTTAGAGACAAAACTGCAAGTGGTTACCGGCCGGTTATACCGGCTTAATCATTTTGACAGTCAAGATGGATGTTTGTATAATGATAAAGTGGGGGTTAATACCATGGGAATACAAGGAAAGGATTTATTGTCCATTCATGATTTATCGGTTGCCGAGGTATCCGAAATACTGGATGTAGCTGAAACGCTGAAGGCCAAACAACAACGGGGTGAGGAACATCATTGGCTAAAAGGCAAAACGTTAGGCATGATTTTTCAAAAGTCTTCGACCCGTACCAGAGTGTCTTTTGAGGTTGGCATGTGGCAACTGGGCGGTTTGGCTTTATTTTTGAGCGATAGGGATTTGCAGATTGGCAGAGGAGAACCGATAAAGGATACGGCGCGGGTTTTGTCGCGCTATATGGACGGGATCATGATCCGTACCTTTTCCCATGATGAAGTCAAAGAATTGGCCCGCTATGCGACCATTCCCATTATTAACGGGCTGACCGATTTACTCCATCCCTGTCAGGCGCTGACTGATATTTTTACCGTTAAGGAGCATAAAGGCGAGTTGAAAGGCCTCAAAATGGCATTTATTGGTGACGGTAACAATATGTCTCATGCTTTGATGCAGGCCTGTGCCAAAGTGGGAATGCATATTACGGTAGCCAGCCCGTCTGCCTATGCGCCGGATACCGCCATTGTGGACGAAGCGCGGGCTGATGCCGCTGTTTTTGGCAGCCGGGTGGAGGTTGTGACCGATCCCTTTGCTGCAGCTAAAGACGCCGATGTGTTGTATACCGATGTCTGGGCCAGCATGGGGCAGGAAGCCGAACAACAGAAACGGGAACGCGATTTTAGCGGATTCCAGATAAACCGTGAACTGCTGCAGACAGCTAAAAAAGATGCCATTGTCTTACACTGCCTGCCGGCGCATCGCGGGGAAGAAATCACCGAGGAAGTAATGGAAGGGCCGCAGTCGGCAGTTTTCGACGAAGCCGAAAACCGTTTGCATGTTCAGAAGGCAATCATGGCACTGTTAATGGCGAAAAATAAGAATCAATAAGATACATGTAGAAATATACAGTAATTAGGAGGATATAGGAATGAGTGCGATCAAAAAGGTAGTCCTGGCCTATTCCGGCGGACTTGATACTTCGGTTATTATTCCGTGGCTTAAAGAGAATTATCAGTGCGAGGTTATTGCCATGTGTGCCGATGTCGGTCAGGGTGATGAACTGGCACCGGTACGGGAAAAAGCCATTAAGTCGGGTGCCAGTAAAGTATATATTGAGGATCTGACCAAACCGTTTGTTGAAGAATATATCTGGCCTACCTTAAAGGCCGGTGCTGTTTATGAGGGAAAATATCTCCTGGGGACGTCGTTTGCAAGGCCGATTATTGCCAAGGCCATGGTTGCCATTGCCGAAAAAGAGGGCGCCGATGCCATCTGTCATGGCGCGACCGGCAAGGGCAATGATCAGGTGCGGTTCGAACTGACGGTCAAAGCCCTGGCACCACATCTGCAAATTATTGCCCCGTGGCGTATCTGGGATATCCGTTCCCGGGAAGATGCCATTGATTATGCGGAGAAACATGGTATCCCCGTTCCTGTTACCAAAAAACGTCCATACAGCATGGACCGTAATATCTGGCATTTGAGTCACGAGGGTGCTGACCTGGAAGATCCCTGGAATGCCCCGCAGGATGATGTGTATATGGTGACTACCACACCGGAACAGGCACCGGATGTTCCTGCTTATGTGGAAGTAACCTTTGATCAGGGAATACCGGTCGCAGTTGACGGCGAAAAGCTGGATGCGGTGGCTCTGCTGGAAAAACTCAATGCGTTGGGATCTGCCAACGGCATCGGCATTACCGATATTGTCGAAAACCGTCTGGTAGGCATGAAGTCACGCGGTGTATATGAAAATCCGGGCGGAGCCATTTTATACTATGCGCATCGCGAACTGGAGTATCTGACACTGGATCGTGCCACACTCCATTATAAAGAACAGGTGGCTGTGCGCTACGCCGAACTGGTATATGACGGCATGTGGTTTTCACCGCTCAGGGAAGCGCTGGATGCATTTGTTAATTCCACGCAGCAGACGGTCAGCGGCATTGTCCGCCTGAAGCTGTATAAAGGCAATATCATCAGTGCCGGTGCTAAATCTCCTTATTCCCTATACCATGAGGGATTTGTCACATTTGGCCGTGATGAAGTATATAATCAGAAAGATGCCGAGGGCTTTATCAATCTCTTCGGTTTACCGCTTAAAGTCCGTGCGCTGATGCAGAAGGAGAACAAGTAGGATGTCCAAACTTTGGGGCGGCAGATTTGCTAAAAATACCGATGTAATGGTGGAGGAGTTTACCTCCTCCATTTCCTTTGATCAACGTATGTACAGGGAAGATATCGCCGGCAGCATAGCCCATGCCCGGATGCTGGCCAAATGCGGCATTATCGATACCACAGAGGCAGAAACCATTATTGACGGCCTGCAGGCCATTCTGGCCGATATTGAAAACGGTACTTTTTCGTTTGAAGTTTCGCTGGAAGATATTCATATGAATATTGAAAAACGGTTAACCGAACGGATCGGAGCGGTGGGCGGCAAGCTGCATACCGCGCGCAGCCGCAACGACCAGGTGGCGCTGGATACCCACATGTACCTGAAGAAAGAAATTGAAGTCATTGCCGGGCTGATTGCCGATATGCAGCAGGCTATTTTGGATGTAACGGAAAAATATCCCCGGGCGGTGATGCCGGGGTATACTCATTTACAGCGGGCGCAGCCCATTTTATTCGCTCATCATATGCTGGCCTACTTTTTTATGCTGGCCCGTGATTTTAGCCGCCTAAAAGGCGTATGGGAGCGCACGGATATGATGCCTTTGGGAGCAGGCGCCCTGGCTGGTACCACCTTTCCGATCGACCGGCATTTTGTTGCCGAGCAGCTTCACTTCAGTCAGATTTATGAAAATAGCATGGACGCCGTCAGTGACCGTGATTATATTATGGAGTTTCTTTCTTTTGCTTCTATTCTCATGATGCATTTAAGCCGTATCAGTGAAGAAATTATTCTCTGGTCTTCCAGTGAATTTTCCTTTATTGAGCTGGATGATGCCCATTGTACCGGTTCCAGCATTATGCCGCAGAAGAAAAATCCGGATGTGGCGGAATTGGTGCGGGGGAAAACCGGCCGGGTATTCGGGCACCTGATGGCAATCCTCACCGTATCCAAGGGCCTGCCGCTGGCCTATAATAAAGATTTGCAGGAAGATAAGGAAGGATTGTTTGATGCCATTGATACAGTCAAATTCAGCCTGACTACTTATGCTTCCATGCTCAGGGCCATGCGGGTTAATGAAAATAGAATGCGCAGTGTGTTGCGCAACGACTTTTCCAATGCTACCGATATGGCGGATTACCTGGTGAAAAAGGGACTGCCCTTCCGCCAGGCCCATGAAGTTGTCGGTAAATGTGTGGCTTATTGTATTGAGCAGCAAAAATGGCTGATGGATGTATCGCTGGAAGAATTCAAATCCTTTTCGGAGCTGTTTGAACAGGATATTCTGGAAGCCATCCAAATTGAGACCTGTGTGGATGCCCGTAACTCCTATGGTGGCACATCGTCCGTACAAGTAAGACAAGAGATTACAATTGCCCGGAAGATGATGGATAAGCAGCGGATGGTACTTGACATGTATACAAAGGGCAACATATAATAATAGTATTAGGCAATAGATTCCAAATTAATAGATTCCAGAATTGTGAGGCTGGTTAAAAACACAGGCTTTTGCTTTGTCGTTTTTAACCAGCCTTTGGCACAAACTAAAAATAGTAGGGGGCATTTCACTATGGCAATTCCAGTAACAATGGCCGACATTCTGCACAGCGTACCCGCTGAGGATAAACTGGGATTTGGCACAATCTTTACCGATCACATGTTTGTCATGGATTATGAAGCGGAGAAAGGCTGGCATTCTCCCCGAATTGTTCCGTATGAAAAATTCGGCGTATATCCGTCCAATATGACGCTGCATTACGGCCAGGCTATTTTTGAAGGCATTAAGGCCTTCCGGACGGAGGATGACCGTATTGTTGTATTCCGGGTGAATGATTATTTGAACCGTTTTAATCAATCGGCTGATCATCTGTGTATTCCGCGAATTGATGTCAGGGAAGTAAAACAGGGATTATTCCAACTGCTGGAGATAGAAAAAAAATGGGTCCCCAGTAAGCTGGGAACCGCATTGTATATTCGTCCGTTTATTATAGCTACCGATCCTTATGTCGGTGTTAAGGTGTCGGATACTTACCGGCTGTTTATCATTTTATCACCTGTCGGTGCCTATTATGCCGCCGGTTTCAATCCGGTCAGCATTAAGGTGGAAGACAAATATGTACGGGCTACACCGGGCGGTTTGGGTGAAGCCAAGACTCCGGCCAACTATGCTATGAGTCTGCGGGCACAGGTGGAGGCCAAGAAAGAAGGCTATACGCAGGTATTGTGGCTGGACGCCATCCATCGCAAATACATTGAAGAAGTCGGTACAATGAACATTCTTTTCAAAATCAACGGCGAGATTATCACTCCTGCTCTTAACGGCAGTATTCTTAGCGGTATTACCCGCCGTACCGTGCTGGAGGTAGCACGTGACTGGGGGGTAAAAGCCACTGAACGCCAAATTTCAATCGAGGAAGTATATGAAGCGCATGACAAGGGCACACTGGAAGAAGTGTTCGGCTCAGGCACAGCAGCGGTAATTTCACCGGTCGGTGAGCTTTCCTGGAAGGGTAAAAAAATCACGATCAACAACAATCAAACCGGCGAGACTGCTCATAAGCTCTTTGATTATATTACCGGCTTGCAATACGGAAAACAGGAAGATAAGTTTGGCTGGGTGGAAACAGTAACCAAATTATAATGTCCATGAAATGCAAAATATCTTCGGCATACAATCGCCGGAGATATTTTTTTTCCAAACAAACAATAATCGCTAAAGGTTTTTCCTAATAATGGGTAGAATAATGTAATGAACTAATTCATTATTTATAAGGGGTTATTTTATGTTATTGCAAATTCGGGGTATACTGTCAACAATAGGGCTGCTGGATATTGTTGATATAGTATTAGTGGCTGTTGTTTTATACAAGCTGTATATTTTGATTAAGGATACCCGTGCTATTGCGCTGGTTAAGGGTCTCATCGTACTGCTAATGGCCACTCTGGTAAGTAAATGGCTGGATCTTAACGTAATTAACTGGCTGATGCAAAAAACGATGACCGTTGTCCTGGTGGCTTTGCCGGTGGTTTTTCAGCCCGAATTAAGAAGGGCACTGGAGCAACTGGGACGGGGGAACGTATTCCGCAAACGTGCCTTCTTGAACGAAGAGGAAACGGAACTGTTGTTGGATGAACTGGCTAAGGGAGTTGCCGTACTGTCGAAAAATAAGATCGGGGCGTTACTCGTATTGGAACAGGACACCGGTTTGAATGATTATATTGAAACCGGAATTAAAGTCGACGGTTTGGTCTCCAATGAATTTCTGATCAATATCTTTATCCCGAATACGCCGATGCATGACGGAGCGGCCATCCTGCGCAGTGACCGTGTCATTGCCGCCGGCTGCCTTTTGCCGCTGACCGAAGACCGGAGCCTCAATAAGGAACTGGGCACACGGCACCGGGCCGCGATCGGGATTAGCGAGCAGACAGATGCCGTGGTTATTGTTGTCAGTGAAGAAACAGGAACCATTTCACTGGCAAGAAGCGGACGGCTCATTCGCTATCTGGATGTAGACAGTCTGAGAGAACACCTGCGGCCTCTATTTGTTGTTAAAAAACATCTGAAAATTACCGACTACTTAAACTGGAGGCAGTCGTCATAATGGACAGAATCCCAGGAAAACATAACGTTGCAAAAATTATTGCCTTGATTATGGCGGCCATTCTTTGGATCTATGTCATGAATGAACAAAATCCGCCGACCGAAACTTCTATTGAGGTGCCGCTTGAGGTCCGCAACCTGAGTTCTAATTATGTCGCCATGGATGTACCGGGACAGATCAGAATTAAAGTTCGGGCGGTACGAACGCTGATTTATGGTATCCGCTCGCACGACATCCAGGCCTATGTGGACCTGAAAAACGCACCGGAAGGGAAATATACCGCACAGGTAAATACCGTCCTGCCTCCGGGATTTGAACTGGTGGAAGTCAATCCGGACAAGGTAACCATTAACCTCGATCCTATTTCCAGCAAAAAAATGCCGGTTGAAGTGCGTTTGAGCGGGGCGATAACAACAGGAATGGTTGTAGGTAAAGTGGCAGTGGATACGGAACAGGTTACCGTTCAGGGGCCAAAATCACTGCTAAATGCGGTAGAAAAATTAGTTGCCAATGTGGATATTTCCGAAAAATATGCCGATTTCACAGCCGAGGTTCCACTGACGGCGTATAATCGCGATAACAAGAAACAGGAAGGGATTACGTTAAATCCGACAAATGTAAAGGTTTCGGTTACACTGGCGCAGAGCGTCACCAAAAAAACGGTTGATGTCAAACCCATCCTTTCCGGTGAATTGGGGACCGGTATTGTGCTGCAAAGTATCACCTGCGAGCCGGCTAAGATAGAAATTTCCGGTGATCCCCAGGTTTTGGGAAGAATTGATTTTGTATACACCGAACCCATCAATATGGCCGGAATTGATAAAAATATCAGCAAAGTGGTCAAGCTGCAGCTGGGCGAAAATGTGGCGGCACAACAAAACACGGTTACCGTGCATATTGTTGTGGGGACGAATCCGGCTATACCGCTGCCGCCCAAGCCTTAATGGAAAAATCTACTTTTCGTACAACAGCTGATAGTATATAATATATGAGGTGCGTACTTATCAGGGTGCGGCCGGGAAAGTATGTGGATTTCGTCGTCCGCAAATATAGTAAGGTGGTTGAAACTACTTGCTGCGTATAATGAACTTACGTGTGCCGATTGACAATAATGATTCACCGACTGAATTGGCTGCCCGCAGACTAAAGCTACCGGCAAGCGCCATCCACGAAACCATGATTGTCCGCCGGGCCCTTGATGCCCGGCGCAAACATAATATTAATTTTGTATATTCTCTTGAAGTAAGGACGAAAGTTCCGGAAGGTCAGGTATTATCCCGGCTTCGTTCAGACCGGGATGTCGCAGCGGTAGCGGAACCTGCGGTGATGCCTGTTGTACCCGGTGAAAAAGTTCTGCCTTCCCGTCCGGTGGTTGTCGGCCTGGGCCCAGCCGGTATGCTGGCGGCGCTGACACTGGCGCGCTACGGCTACCGGCCGCTGGTTTTGGAACGGGGGCGTGATGTAGACAGCCGTTCCCGGGATGTGGCTCACTTTTGGCAGACGGGCAGTTTTAATGCCGTCTCGAATGTGCAGTTTGGTGAAGGCGGGGCAGGAACTTTTTCCGACGGCAAACTGACAACCCGGGTACAGGATCCGCGGATGAGGGAAATTCTTGATATTTTTGTAGAAGCCGGTGCAGCTCCGGAAATCCGGTATCTGCATAAACCGCATATTGGTACCGATAAACTGCGTCAGGTGGTAAAATTCATCCGCCAGCGGATTATAGAACTGGGCGGTCAGGTGGAGTTTGAAGCCCAGGTAACCGATGTCGATGTGAAAAATGGCTGCCTGCGGGGGGTGGTAGTGAATGAGAACCGGTATATCCCTTGTCAGGTTGCTTTGTTGGGGATCGGGCATAGCGCCAGAGATACCTACCACATGCTGCACCGCAGGGGACTGGCGATGGAGGCCAAACCTTTTGCTATCGGCGTGCGCATTGAACACCCCCAGCAGTTGATTGACCGGGCACAATACGGTCCAATGGCCGGCCATCCCAAGCTGGGGGCGGCTGACTATGCCTTGGTATATCATCACAAATCCACGGGCAGAACGGCTTACTCTTTCTGTATGTGCCCCGGCGGCCAAGTGGTTGCCGCCGCTTCGGAAGCGGGCGGTGTAGTGACTAACGGGATGAGTCTGTACAGCCGTTCATCAGGGATAGCCAATAGTGCACTGGTTGTCAATGTCGATCCGGCCGATTATGGCCGGGGAGTTTTAGACGGCATTGCTTTTCAGCGACGGTATGAGGAACTGGCTTTTCAGTGCGGCGGCAGCGACTATCAGGCCCCGGTGCAGGCGGTAGGCGATTTTCTGACCGGAAAACACGGCAGTCAGGACTTTTTGGTATCCCCCAGCTACTGTCCGGGCACAGTCATTACCGACCTTACGTTGTGCCTGCCGGATTTTGTCAGCCATACCTTATTTCATGCGTTGCCGGATTTTGACCGGAAAATAAAGGGGTTTGCCCATCCTGAGGCCGTGATGACCGGAGTTGAGACGCGAACCTCGGCTCCTGTGCGCTTAAGGCGGGATGAACAGTATTGTTCGGTAAATACCGGCGGTATTTATCCGATTGGCGAAGGCGCCGGCTATGCGGGCGGTATTATGAGCGCCGCCATTGACGGATTGAATGCTGCCATTGCCTTAATAAACAACTACAAACCATGTTGAGCGCGCCTGCGTTCGTTGTGAATAGAAGGGAGAACAGCAATTTATGGGAAAACTATTTGGAACCGATGGTGTACGCGGGGTAGCCAACGCGCAACTAACTGCGGAAATGGCCTTTAAACTGGGCCGTGCGGCAACTGCCTTTTTCGGCAAAGAACATGTGAGGCCGGTTTTTTATATCGGACGTGATACACGGATTTCCGGGCAGATGCTGGAAGCCGCTTTGGCGGCGGGAATTTGTTCCGCCGGTGGTCAGGCGGTACTCCTGGGCATTGTGCCGACACCGGCTGTTGCCTATTTGACGCGCAAGCATCAGGGACAGGCAGGGGTAGTCATTTCCGCTTCGCATAATCCCTACCCGGATAATGGTATTAAATTTTTTGCCGGCACCGGTTATAAACTGCCGGATGCGGTGGAAGACAAGCTGGAAGAACTGGTATTGGCCGAAGACGATTCCATGCCCAGGCCAACCGGGGAAAATGTCGGCACCATCACGCACCATCATGACCTTATCAAAGAATATATTGATTATGTAGTAAGTACCGTAAACTGCCGTTTTGATCAGCTTAAAATTGTTGTGGACTGTGCGCAGGGGGCGGCTTACGAGATAGCGCCGGTAGCCCTTAAACGGCTGGGAGCGGATGTGATTGTATTACATAATCAACCCACCGGTACGAATATCAATGACGGCTGTGGCTCGACCCATCTGGAAAAACTTCAGCAGGCGGTGAAAGAGCACCGGGCCGATATCGGCATTGCGCATGACGGTGATGCCGACCGTTGTCTGGCTGTAGACGAAACCGGGGCAGTTGTCGACGGCGACCAGATGATGGTCATCTGTGCACTGAACCTTATGCGTCATGGAAAACTAAAAGACAATACATTGGTTACCACGGTCATGAGCAATATCGGCCTGCATCAGGCGATAAAAAAAGCCGGCGGCAAGGTGCTGGTGACGCAGGTAGGGGACCGTTATGTGCTGGAAGGTATGCTGGAAAAGGGATATGTTTTGGGTGGCGAGCAGTCCGGCCATATCATTTTCAGTGATTACAGCACGACTGGTGACGGCGTGCTGACCGCCCTGCAACTGATCAATGCAGTAAAAGAGAGCGGTAAAAAAGTATCGGCCTTGGCCGGACTAATGACCCGTTTTCCGCAAATGCTGGTCAATATCCGGGTGGCAACCAAGGATGGCTGGCAGGATAACCGGCAAATCAGTGAGGCTATCAAAGCTGGTGAGAATGAACTGGGTGATGAGGGACGGATACTGGTCCGCCCTTCCGGTACGGAACCGCTGATCCGGGTTATGGCGGAGGGCCCGCAGCTGGATCATTTAGAAAAGATTGTGAAAAATATTGCCGATGTGGTTAAAAAGGAACAGGGCTGAGTTGACCACAGGGGAAAATTATATTACAATGGTTATGGCAAAGGAGCACCCCGGTGCTCCTTTGTATATACTATGGTGGGAGGTGAGAGATGGATAAAAATACGAAAATCATGCATAGTAAGAAAAGCGCTGGTGCTTGCGTTATCTGGACGGAAAAGATTCTTTACGCAAGCAGACGAGGAAGAGGTTTATCGAGTAGTCAGCGGATACCTCTCGGCATGTTGCAGGCCGTAAAACAGCCCTACAAAACCACCGGGCGACTCGTGGGACAAAAAGGCTGCCGCAAAGACAACTGAATAATGATGTCATGTCGATTTGCATATTAGGAGGATAATATAATGTGTGGTATTGTTGGATATATCGGCCCTAATCAGGCCGCACCTTTTTTGATCGAAGGCTTGACGAAACTGGAGTACCGGGGTTATGACTCCGCCGGGATTGCGGTATTTGATGGTAAAGAGATCAACGTAGAGAAAAGTGTGGGCCGTTTGGGGATTCTAAAGAAAAAGATAGAAACCGCCTCTCCGAACGGACATGTAGGAATCGGGCATACCCGCTGGGCGACCCACGGGCGTCCTTCTGATGTCAACTCCCATCCGCACACCGATTGTACGGGAAAATTTGTCGTTGTGCATAATGGCATTATTGAGAATTACCTGCACTTAAAGGAAAAACTCATTGCCAGGGGACATGTGTTTTCTTCCGAAACGGACACCGAAGTGGTAGCCCATTTGGTGGAAGAATATTACGAAGGCGATTTTGAAGCCGCAGTAAGAAAAGTGCTAGCTGAAATCGAAGGCTCCTATGCATTGGTTTTCATGACCGAACATGATCCGGACAAAATCATTTGTACCAAACAGGACAATCCGTTGGTTATTGGCCTGGGTAACGGTGAGAATTTTATTGCGTCCGATATTCCGGCGATTATTAACCGTACCCGCAAGACCTATATCTTAAGCGACGGTGAAATGGCGATTGTAACCAAGGATTCCGTCTGGGTTATGAACCGCCAGGGCGTGCCTGTTACCAAGAAGGTCTTTGAAGTCAATTGGGATGCGGAAGCCGCTGAAAAAGGCGGTTATGAGCATTTCATGATTAAAGAAATTTATGAACAGCCCAAGGCTATCCGGGAGACGATGTCCGGACGTTTGGCGAAGGATAACAGTACGATCCTTTTTGATGAACTGAAATGGACGCAAGGCGAGGTTGCCGCTATTAATAAAATCGCCATTGTCGCCTGCGGCACCGCCTACCATGCCGGTATTGTCGGCAAGTATTATCTGGAAAATCTGGCCCGCATTCCGGTGGAAGTGGATCTTGCTTCCGAATTCCGTTACCGCTCGCCACTGATTGATGACAAGACCATGGTGATCGTCATCAGCCAGTCGGGAGAGACACTGGATACGCTGGCCGGCTTGAAAGAAGCGAAACGTCTCGGTGCGAAAACGCTGGCCATCACCAACGTGGTGGGTTCCTCCATTGCCCGTGAGGCCGATAACGTCATCTATACCTGGGCCGGTCCGGAAATCGCGGTGGCTTCCACCAAAGCGTATACGACCCAGCTGGTGACCTTGTGCATGCTGGCTATTTATATGGCCGGACTGCGGGAAACCCTGCCGCCCGCCAGGATTCAGGAACTGATTGGAGGCCTGCGCAATCTGCCGGCTCAGGCGCATGAGATACTCGAAGATGTGGAACCGATTAAAACCTTTGCCCAGCAGTACGGTTTTAATGAAGACGTGTTTTTCATTGGACGCGCACTGGACTACTGCGTTGCCCTGGAAGGTTCCTTAAAACTGAAAGAAATATCCTATATCCATGCCGAAGCGTATGCTGCCGGAGAACTGAAACACGGAACACTGGCGCTCATCATTGAGGGCGTTCCGGTCATTGCCCTGGCTACCCAGCCGGATGTATACGAAAAAATGCTCAGCAATATCAAGGAAGTAAAAGCCCGTGATGCCGTGGTTATCGGGATTGCGATGAAGGGCGACGACCATATTCACAACTATGTCGATCACACCATCCATATCCCGGCCGCCCACAAATATCTGGCACCGCTGCTCGCCGTCATTCCGCTGCAACTCTTGGCTTATTATGCGGCCATTACCCGCGGCTGCGACGTGGATAAACCGAGAAATTTGGCAAAATCGGTTACTGTTGAGTAAACCGGAAGCTTATGCAACAAGTAAATTATAAAAATTTGTTCTGAATTAGGATCGCCCATGCCGTTAAGCATGGGCGATCTTTATTTGAAAAAAGGGAAAAAATAGAACAACTGGCTTGACAAACACGTTAAGATATCGTAATGTCGTAATGTCAGGTATATTATCTGCCAATAATAGACAGTATAATTAGAGAATGATGTCAGGAGGAAACATTTGATGCAAGAGATGATCGTCAAAATAGATAAGAACAGCCATATTCCTTTGTATTATCAAGTAAAAGAAGATATAACCCAACGGATTAACAGCGGTGAATTGTCGGAAGGTGAACTTTTGCCATCTGAAAACGACCTCATGAATATGTATTCCGTAAGCAGGACCACCATCCGTCAAGCCGTAGACTTACTGGTGAGGGAAGGCTTTTTAGAAAAGCGCAGGGGAGTTGGGACCTTTGTTTTAAAACCAAAGTCTTTTTTTTGGGATTTAGCTGAATTACGAAGTTTTGATGAAGTAATTAAACGTAAGGGCCTGAAAAGTACAACCAAAGTAATCAATGTAAGTAAAGTTAAAAGAAATAAAGAATTAGAAGAGGTTTTTGGCGATAATTACGATTATTTTTACCAACTGGACCGTATAAGATATATTGAAAATGATCCCCTTGAGTTGGTTACTACTTATGTTCCTTTTGATTTGGCACCTTATCTGGATCAATTTGATTTTTCCGAGAATTCCTTGTTTACTGTGTTAAGAAATGAATTTAATATAAATATAAAATATGCAGACAAAACATTTAACGCGATCAATGTTACCAAAGAAGATTCAGAAATTCTAAATATAAAAAAGAATACGGCGATTCAATTGGTAATTACTGTGACTTATGATGATCATAACAGACCTGTGGAATACTCGGTTTCTAGAGACAGGGGATTGATATCCCGTTTCAAAGTGATTTTGAGCAGGGCGGATTGAGTGGCGTAACTAGTTATAAAGCAATAGAGAAAATGGGTAGAAGATTTTGTGTAAGTGGTATGAGTGATCTTCCTTAATAACCGGAAGTGAAGCTTATTAAGCACTTATGCAGAATTTTTTTTTGCCCTTAAGCCGGACTCTAATTGTTTTTGAAAGGGGCATCTGTTCAATAAGTTCGTAACTGTTGGCAAATATCTAAATATTTCTTTGCAACTGCAAGAATGGTATAGTTTTTTCTTCGGAGATATCCCTCTGATGATTTTTCAAAAGCAGGGAGGTTATGTTGCAATACTTGTTTGATGCAATTCCTTTTAGTTTTATGATATCAAAAATGTAAGAATAGACAGTAAATTCTGTCGAAATATGAGGTAGAAGCGTTGACAGGTAAAATGAATAGTGATATTATTATATCACGACATCACGATGTCTGTAGAAAGGAAAAGGAGGAATTATCTTATGATTTCGAATTGGATCGATCTAAAAGACAAAGTAATCATTGTTACCGGAGGAAGCATGGGCATTGGTTCCCGTATTGCGGAAAATCTTATTGTCAATGGGGCCAGGGTTGTCATTGCAGATTTAGCCAGCACGGATAAGTTTGTTAACAACGATAACGTTTTATTTGTTGAATGCAATGTAACGAAAAAGGCTGACGTTGAAAAAATGGTTAATGTAGTGGTTGAGAAATATGGAAAAATTGACGGACTGGTTAATAATGCCGGGGTGAACCGGGCCCGTTTATTGGTAGATTATTATAACGGTGATAAGCGTCACGAACTAAGTGAAGAGGATTTTGACTTTATGGTAAATGTAAATCAAAAAGGCGTATTTTTATGTACCCAGGCGGTAGCCCGGGTAATGATCCCACAACGGAACGGGGTGATTATTAATATTAGTTCTGAAGCCGGCATGGAAGGTTCAAAAGGGCAAAGTGTCTACTCTGCGACCAAGGGTGCCGTAAATTCGTTTACATTATCCTGGGCGAAAGAACTGGGGCAATTTAATATCAGAGTGGTAGGAGTTGCGCCCGGAATTAACGAGCCTACGCCAATGGGCAATCTCAAGCATGTAGAAGACCTGGCCTATACCAGAGGAATCAAAGCTTCTAATGTTTCCGGTGATTATGCAAAAGTAATTCCCTTGGGCAGAGTGGGAAAACTCGATGAAATCGCCGATTTAGTAAGCTATTTAAATTCAGAACATTCGAGCTATATCACGGGCACTATTATGAATATTACCGGAGGCAAATCGCGGGGGTGAAGTCTGACGGGCAATCTTCCGGGCAATCCGGAAGAACGAAAGTATATTTGATAAGGGCTTTTATAGGAGTTTTATAGCGAACAAGGCGGGTGAAGATAATGAAAGCTGTGCATTTTGGTGCCGGTAGCATCGGAAGAGGCTTTATCGCTGATTTATTGCATGATTCCGGTTATGATATTGTCTTTTTGGATGTAGATGATCACTTAATTAACCAAATCAATCATACAGGGACTTATAATCTTTACTTAATTAATGAACATTTTAGCAAAAAAACAATTAATCAGGTGAAAGCCATCTCTTCGCTTAGCAATGAAAAAGAAGCTATTGAGGAAATACGAACGGCCGATCTGATTACAACCTCTGTTTGGGCGGATAATCTGCCTAAAATAGCGCCAATTCTGGTAAAGGGGCTTAAAGAACGCCGGAAAACGAAAGCAGCTAAAATTAATCTGTTAGCATGTGAAAATGCTTTGTTTAACAGCGAAATATTAAAAAGAGAGATACTAAAAATTGCTGACGGGTTTACCGAAAGTGATTTGAATGAAGTTGCGGCATTTCCTAATACCGCTGTTGACAGGCTGGTTTTGGAGGCTGTACGTGATGGTGAGCGAGTAATTGACATTGGCTCGGAGCATGAATTGGTAATTGAAAGAAACAAACTGGCGGACCCTGGAATCGAACCAATCAAAGGGGCAGTCTATACCGATAATTTACAAAAATATATTGAACGCAAGCTCTATATTATTAATTGCGGTCATGCCTGGGCGGGTTACATGGGTCATATATACGGATATACCGGCATGCAGGATATTTTTCATAACGAGCAGTTAGTTTCCGGAGTTAGAGAAGTTATGCTGGAATCTTCCGGGTTATTAGCCCAAAAATATGATTTTTCCCTGGAGGATTTAAAAGCGTATATCGAATTTGCTATTGCCAGATTTCAAACTCCGGGTATTACAGACACGGTTAACCGTGTTGCCAGATCCCCCATTAGAAAGCTACAACAAAATGAGAGATTAACCGGACCCTGTATACAATGCGAGGAATACGGGCTTCAGAATTCGCGCCTTTTACAGGGAATAGCTGCGGCCTTCTTATTTAACAACCCTGCAGATGAACAGAGCGCCGCGTTGCAATACCATATTAAAAAGTATGGTATTGCTGAATCCATACCCTTTTATACCGCCATTCCTGCTGATTCCCGGATGTATGCAGTGATTCTGGAGCAGTATGGAAGTTTGAAAAATTATCATTAAACATTACGAGGGGGTGAATTGTTTGACAGAATTTACAAATCAGGCGGGAGTAACACTGGTTCACGCTGTGATTGATGCAATAAAAACCAACCGGAATTATCTTAGTGAAATTGACGGGGCTGTTGGCGATGGCGATCACGGCATCAATATGAGCAAAGGCTTTACACTGGCTGAAGCTGAGCTTAAAGAATCAATGAACATGGGCGACGGTTTTATGCTCATTAGTACGATCTTGGTCAGCAGGATTGGCGGATCGATGGGGCCGTTATATGGGAGCTTTTTTAAAGGATTAAGTGCTGCCGCTAACCATAGTGAAAGCATTGACAAACATAAAATGTTCGAAATGCTGAATACAGCCTATCGTAATATTTCGGAATTAACAGCAGCAAAAATTGGCGATAAGACCTTGATTGATGTGTTAGAGCCGGCAGTTAGCGCATACAAAAGAGAGTTAGACAACGATGGCAGTTTTGAAGAATGCCTAAACAGCATGCTTATTGCCGCAGGTGAAGGGTTGGAGGCTACCAAACATATGGTGGCAAAATTAGGCAGAGGCAGCAGACTGGGCACAAGAACACTAGGCCATCAGGATGCCGGGGCAACTTCCTGCTACATTATTCTAAAAGCACTTGCCAAAACGGCCACCGGTTTAATGAACGAATAAAGGGGAGGTGTTACCATGCAAAGATTTGTAAATAATCCGGATTTTATTGTTGACGATATGTTGGCCGGTTTTGTTAAGGTACATCGAGAAGTAAGTTTGTCCTCAAAAAATGACCGTGTTGTGAAATTGAATAAGTTATCGGCTACCAATAAGGTAGGACTGGTAACCGGTGGAGGAAGTGGCCATGAACCGGCATTTTTAGGGTATCTCGGAGATCACTTGCTGGATGCGGTAGCCATTGGTGAAGTATTTGCTTCTCCACCGGCCCAGGCTTTCTATGATGCTATGGTAGAAGCCGATAACGGAAACGGTGTAGCCTGCCTGTTTGGTAACTATGCCGGAGATAACATGAATGTAAAGATGGCGGTACAAATGGCAAAAGAGGCCGGTATTACGGTTAAGTATGTCACGGCCAATGACGATGTTGCCTCAGCTTCTCAAGAGACCAAAGAAAAACGGCATGGCATTGCGGGAGGGTTCTTTATGTGGAAGATTGGAGGAGCAAGGGCGGCGCTTGGCGGGACTCTGGATGAGGTTATCCGGTCTGCCCAAAAAGCTGTGGACCATACGAGAAGTATTTGTGTAGGTCTGGCTCCCTGCACTATTCCGGCTGTCGGCAAAGCAAATTTTCAAATTTCACCGGGCACTATGGAATTTGGCGTTGGCCATCATGGTGAGGCTGGAATGAAAGTAGAGAAGCTGGGAACAGCAGATAAAATAGCGGAAGAGATGACTGCTTCGTTATTGGATGACTTCGAGTTTAGTGCAAAACAGGAATTAGCCGTCATGGTTTCCGGTTTGGGCAGTACGCCGTTAATGGAGTTATATGTTCTTTATAGTAAGGTTGAGCAAATGCTAAGAAGCAGTGGACATGATATTTTTCGGGTATATATTGGTGACTACGTTACTTCGCTGGATATGAATGGTGCATCGTTAACCATCATGAGCGTAGATGAAGAACTAAAAGAGTTATTAAACTATCCGGCTTCACCGGTTGGCATAAAAAGCTATTGATTAACAAGAGCCTTACCGGAAATCTGCTGCACCAGGTTTACCTTGGTGAAGTCAATGAGGAGAATTTGCTATGCATGAACAAAACAACAGACCTTGGATTATATTGATAACTCATGGAAGGTTTGGCGAAGAACTTAAAAAGAGTGCGGAAATGATCGTAGGAGCAATGACTGACGTGTATTGCTTTTCCCTGGTAGAAGGAATGGACCCCATAGATCTCACGGCGGCTCTTAAAGAGAAATTGAACGGGGCACCGGAGAACACTGTTATTCTCACCGATTTTTATGGAGGGACTCCTTCTAATGTGGCGGCCCGGTTTGCTACAGAAAAAGAATATACAGTGATTTGCGGACTAAACTTATCAATTCTTATTGAAGCCGAAATGATTAGATATAAAGGCAACTACGAGAATTTGAGTGAAAGGATACTTTCGGCCGGTGTAGACAGTGTAAAGAATATTACTGAAATGATGAAAGTGAGGAGAGGACATGATTAACGGAATTAAATTGGTGCGAATTGATTTTAGGTTAATTCATGGACAAGTTGTTACCAAATGGAGCAATACGATATCGGCGGAAAAAATTGTGGTTGTAAACGACCAACTTTCCAAGGATGAGTTTATGGCTGACATCTATGTAATGGCAGCTCCTCCGGGAATCGCAGTGGAGGTGTTGTCGAAAGCGGATTTTGTAAAAAAAGCCGAAGCGGGAAGTTATTCAACCGGAAATGTTTTAGTATTATTTAAAAATATCGAAGACGCTAAAACGGTAGCAGAGATGGGCATAAAATTCAGGCAAGTGCAGGTCGGCGGACTGGGAAGCGGCGGGGGAAAACAATCGGTAGTCAAAGGGATATCCATCGATGTTAACGATGCACAAAATTTATCTGTAATACAGGCCACCGGCGCAGAAGTGACCTTCCAAGTGACTCCGGAAGAACCAAAATTATCCTTAGACAAAGCGATCAAAAAAGTGGGGGTGTAAATATGGACATGTTGGGAGTAAGCATATTTGTCGGTATCTGGTATTGGATTTGTAAAACAGACATTGGTTACGCAATTACTCACGCCATCAGGCAACCTTTATTTGCTGCTCTGCCGATAGGCTTCCTTATGGGGGATGTCACCCAGGCCATTATCATCGGAGCGGCTGTGCAAATTTTATATATTGGACTGGTAGCGGCAGGATCTAACCTCCCGGCTGATGACTGCCTGGCCGGGTTGATCGCCATTCCCATTGCCGTCAAGTCCGGCCTCACACCGGAATTGGCCATCGCTATTGCCGTCCCGGTGGGTTTAATGGGTGTTTTTGTGGATCAATTGCGAAAAACAGTTAACGTCATATTTGTTCATATGGCGGATAAATACGCACAGCAGGGGAATATCAAACAGATTCAGCTTTGCGCCGTCGTATATCCCACCATCTTGAGCTTCTTTATGCGTTTCCCGATTCCCTTTTTCGCCACCTTGTACGGCGCAAACGCCGTGGATTCCTTTATGCAAGGAGTGCCCCAGTGGCTGATTCACGGCTTCAGCGTAGCAGGCGGATTACTGCCGGCCCTTGGCTTTGCCTTAACCATGTTCGTTATTGGGAAAAAGAATCTGTTGCCCTGGTTTTTTATCGGTTACTTTATGATTCAGTTTAGTGGAATTCCGGTTATCGGAGCAGCCATTTTCGGATTATGCGCCGTGCTATTAATCAACGCTTATAGTAAGAGGGAGGTTTTATAAATGGAGACTGCAAAATCCGGTTTAATAACAGAACAAGACGTAAAAAGGAGCTGGCTGACTTACTATATCACAGCTGAAATGGCGATCTCCTATGAACGGCTGCAAGCCTTGGGCTTAACATTTTCCCTGATTCCTATATTAAAGAAACTGTATCCAAAGAAAGAAGACCTGTCGGCGGCATTACAGCGGCATCTGGTATTTTATAATACGGAAGCCGTGTTTGGATCGGCCATAAACGGGATTACAATCGCCATGGAAGAGAAAAAAGCCCAGGACGAAGCGATTGAAGAGGATGCCATTACGGGGTTGAAAACCGGGCTAATGGGGCCGTTGGCAGGTATCGGAGATTCGATTGACTGGGCCACCTTAAAGCCGATTATCTTTGCCCTGGGCGCAACCTTGTCGGCAACAGGCAGCCCGATCGGTGCGTTTGTATTACTGCTGCTACCGATTATACAGATTATGATAGGTTTGAATTTATCTGTCTACGGTTACCGGGCCGGTAATGCCTCCATTAGGGGAATATTACAGTCCGGACGGATTAAAGAATTAATTACAGGCGCCAGTACCTTAGGCTTATTTATGATGGGAGCGTTGTCGTCCACCTATGTAAAGGTGTCCACCCCGGTACAGCTGAGTTTTGGCAGCGGGAACAAACCGTTTGTATTACAGGATGTTCTTAATGGGATTGTACCTGGCCTGTTGCCGTTGGTGGCTGTGTTAGCCTTATATTGGTGGCTGAGTAAGAAAAGTCAGAACATGGTGCTTATTATGATCGTCATGATTGCGATTTCACTGATAGGTGCTTTTATAGGAATTTTATAGTGAAGAAGCTTAATCGAGGATAAGTTATAATGCTTTTCGGCATAGGAGTCGCTTCGTCAATGGAGCTATAGGCCTTCCATTGGCAGCATAAGTAACTATTAAAAATGAGGAGATCGTTAAATGAAATTACAATTAGCTTTAGATGAACTAAAATTAGAGGACGCGTTACACTTTGCGGAAAAAGTAATAGACTATGTAGATATTATTGAAATTGGGACACCCTTTGTCATTGAGGAAGGAATGAATGCGGTTCGCAGATTTAAAAATAAATTTCCACATAAGGAAATTTTGTCTGATGAAAAGATTATGGATGGTGGCTATCACGAATCTGAATTAGCCTTTGATGCAGGAGCAGAATATGTAACCGTATTGGGTGTAACCGATATCTTAACGGTTAAGGCGTGCCTAAAAGCAGCAGACGATCACAAAAAACAGGTAGTCGTAGACATGATCTGTGTAGAAGATTTGGCAAACAAAGTTAAGCAAATGGAAGAAGCGGGAGTACATGTGCTGGCGGTTCATACCGGTGCAGACCAACAAGCTGCAGGCCATACTCCGCTTGATGATTTAAAAATTATGAAAGAACATGCTAAAAAAGCAAAAATTGCGGTAGCCGGGGGCATTACCAGTAAAACAATTGACCAGTATGTCGAGCTGAATCCGGATATTATCATTGTGGGAACCGGGATAACTCATGCCAAGGACCCGGTGCTGGAAGCAAGGTTAATTAAAGAGGCCATGGAAAGATCAAAATAGGAGGGAGTTAAGCCATGGTAATATGTAATAACTTAATTTCAATTATTAACGAATTGGCTGAAGATGCAAAACAAGTTGACGGTGAAGCGATAGTGGCTGTCGAGGAGTTAATAAAAAAAGCCGACAGAATTTTTGTTGCGGGGGCCGGGCGATCCGGCTACGCAGCACGTGGTTTTGCCAACCGGCTAATGCATTTAGGATATACGTCATATTTCGTAGGTGAACCGACAACTCCATCCATTCAAAAAGGGGATATATTAATTATAGGTTCAGGTTCAGGCGAAACCGGAAGCTTAGTTACAATGGCCGAAAAAGCCAAAAAACAAGGGGCTGTATTAGCTACTTTAACTATTTTTCCTAATAATAGAATTGGATCAATGGCAGATGCCTGCATTAAAATTCCCGGTGTAACTTCAAAAGTAGGAGAAGCCAGCGGCAAGGCGGCTTCTATTCAGCCAAAAGGCAATTCGTTTGAGCAACTAAGCTGGTTAATTTATGACAGTATGATTATTGACTTAAAAAAAGCCTTGGGACAAACGGATGATGATATGTTTTCCCGGCACGCTAATCTTGAATAGGATGTCTAGCATTTAACTGGAAGCTAGGCCGTGTTTTCTTAGGTGATAGCGAAAATTCAATATTAGAAAACATAGCCTAGAAGACAGTTGGTGTATTTTACATGAGTTCCAGGTTAAACTGTATTAATTTTTTTATGGGCATTTATCTTTGATATGGGTTTAATGTTCGACATAGCTTAAATAAAGGACGAATTCGCCTATAGGAAAGCTGGCGTTCATATGTTTAGGGGTATAACTAACCTTCTTGTGGTAATAATGATTACAGGCAGGCGGAATGAAAAATATGCAAGTGCGAATTGGAATAATTAATCAGCCGGTGCGGTGGTTGGAGAGACCATTGCAACCGGTTTTTTTTATGGTTAAATTTTGCAGAATAGGATGTAGTTAAACTTAAACCAATAAAGGTTTAGGTCTGCCAATTGTGTAGCTGTTTTCAAAGTGAATAGATTTTATACAGAGTGTATCCTAACGCACTCCTTAAAAAATACTTGACTTGGAGTTAACTTCAAGTGATAGACTGAATTTCAAGGAGGTAACCATGACGATTGCGGAAGAAATTGAAGTATTAAATTGTAAAAGGATAGCAAGCGAATCTATACTCTTAGGTGGTACCCGGTACTAGGGTCTATAAAGATGTTTATAAAAGAATAGAGGCTAACGATAATGTTAAATAATGAAAAATATATAACCCTGATTAATTATTTAAAGAAAATGGAAAAGGTTGTCTTGGCTTTTTCCGGAGGAGTAGACAGTAGCTTTTTACTTAAAGTGGGTAAGGAAGCCTTAGGCGATAACATTAAAGCCGTGACCATCCAATCTCCGTATATTCCTAAATGGGAAGTCGAAGAAGCAAAAGAATTAGTAACAGAACTCGGTGTAGCGTTTGAAATCCTGGAAGCACCGATTATTGATGAAATTAGAAATAATCCTGAAAACAGGTGTTATCTTTGCAAAAAGGCGGTATTTAGCCAGATTAAAGCTATTGCGCAGAAAGAAGGCTATCAGTATGTGATTGATGGTACCAATTTTGATGATATAGGTGACTATAGGCCGGGATTAAAAGCGTTGAAGGAGCTAGATATAAAAAGTCCTTTATTCGAGTGTCAATTAACGAAACAGGAAATAAGAAGTTTATCCAAGGGACTAGGACTTGGTACCTGGGATAAACCGCCTTATGCCTGTTTATTGACGAGAATACCCTATGGAAATGAACTGAAGGAAGAAGATTTTGCCAAGATAGAAAAAGCGGAAACATATATGATGGACAGAGGATTCCGGGCGGTTAGAGTGCGATGCCATGACAATTTAGCCAGAATTGAAGTGGATAATAAGGATAAAAGTAAATTATTTAATGAGGAGCTTCTTAAAGAAATAGCTGATAAGCTTAAAGAATTTGGCTTCAAGTATGTAACTTTGGATTTAGAAGGGTATAGGGTTGGAAGCTTTAATGAGACAATAGGCAACAAATAGCAACGGTCTAGCTTTAAGATGTGTTAGGAGTAACTCCTGATATTATATCTTGGATATCGGGAGGTGAAGCCATGACGATTACGGAAGTAAGCGAAAAGTTCAATATCCAGCAGGATACACTCCGTTATTATGAACGTATCGGGCTGATTCCCCGTGTGAACCGCAATAAAAGCGGAATCAGGGATTATACGGAAGAAGACTGTAAGTGGGTTGAATTTATCAAATGTATGCGAAATGCAGGTCTTCCAATAGAAGTATTGATTGAGTATGTGGCGCTGTTTCAACAGGGTGATGAAACCATGGGGGTAAGAAAAGAACTTTTGATCGAGCAGCGTAAGCAGCTCATAACAAGAATGGAAGAGATGAAAGGAACGCTGGAGCGTCTGGATTACAAAATTGCAAGATATGAACAGGCAGTAGTAAAAAAGGAAAATTCCTTAAAAAGGCCGGATTAGTGGATAAAATGCAAAAAGGGGGCATTAAGGTATGGAAAAGAAAAAACTAGGCTTTGGATTTATGCGCTTACCGCTAAAAAATCAAAATGATCCGGAAAGTATTGATATGGATACGCTAAATCAAATGGTGGATGCTTTTTTGGACAGAGGATTTACTTATTTTGATACCGCTTATATGTATCATGCGGGCAAGAGTGAGATTGCTATCAGAGAGGCTTTGGTAAAGCGCCATAAAAGAGATAGTTTTACTTTAGCAACAAAATTACCAACCATGTTTTTAAAGGCAAGGGAAGATCAGGAAAGAATTTTTAACGAACAGCTAGATAAATGTGGTGTGGATTACTTCGATTACTATCTGATTCATAACCTTGGTGTAGCCCATTATGAGATAGCCCAAAGATTAGATAGTTTTGCCTTTGTTCAAGAAAAGAAAAAAGCAGGAAAGGTTAGACAGATTGGATTTTCTTATCACGACAATGCCGATTTACTGAATGAAATCCTGACAGTACATCCGGAAGTGGATTTTGTGCAGTTACAGATCAACTATCTGGATTGGGACAATGAAAGCATTCAGTCAAGAAGATGCTACGAAGTAGCAAGAAAACATAATAAGCCGATTATTGTTATGGAGCCTGTCAAAGGTGGTACACTTGCGAACGTGCCTGAAAAGGCAGGGCAATTATTTAAAGAATACCATCCTGATATGTCCGTATCATCATGGGCTATCCGTTATGCTGCCAGCCTTGATGGAATTATGATGGTATTAAGCGGGATGTCCGACATGGAGCAGTTACTGGATAATATGGGATATATGCAGGAGTTTAAGCCGTTTACACAGGAAGAGTATGGTATTGTAAAAAAAGCT
Source organism: Propionispora sp. 2/2-37 (assembly GCF_001298735.1). Taxonomy (GTDB): domain Bacteria; phylum Bacillota; class Negativicutes; order Propionisporales; family Propionisporaceae; genus Propionispora. The sequence continues at coordinate 55,876 of NZ_CYSP01000005.1, forward strand.
GTAACGATTATTAATGAAGCCATTGCGATCCCCTGTACAGCCTGCCAGTATTGTGTGGAGGAGTGTCCGAAAAACATAGCCATTCCCAAGTATTTTGCATTGTACAATACGGAAAAGCAATCGATAAAAACAGCCTTTTCGATACAAAAGGTATATTATAATAACTATACAAAAACACATGGGAAAGCGTCCGATTGTATCGAATGTAAACAGTGTGAAAGACATTGTCCGCAGCATATTGAGATTACAAAGGGGTTAAAGGATGTAGCGGATACTTTTGAAGCAGAACCTTCTTTCCGCAGATAGTTACGGGGGGCAGCGAATGCGGGAACTGTATGAAAAACTGTCCCTTCGATGTGGCTGTTAGTAATAAAATGAAACAGGCTGTTATCCTTTTTGGCAATTAAACAACTATGCAGACTAAAAGGAAACTATCCCCAAAATTGTACAAGCCTCCAGGAGGGTGTAAGATAGAAGCACCGAGCTTGGAGGTTTTATTTATGACCATCTAGCATCTTTATATTTTTTTTACACATCCGCAAAGTTTATTGATAGCGTTTTTATAGTTGATGGGAGTACAATGAAAATATATGTTTATTACATACGGTTAAGGAAAATATAAGGGAGTAAAAGGTAAAGGGTATCCGCTTTACGGGGGTGTACATGATGGTACAAGAAGCCGACAAACGGCCGGATCCGGAAGAACTGCTGCAAAAAATTCATAAAGAAAATCGGGGGAAACTGACTGTTTTTCTAGGCGCGGCCGCCGGAGTCGGGAAAACATATACCATGCTGGAAGCGGCTCATGACCGTCTGGCCGAAGGTGTCCGCGTGGTCATTGGCTGGGTGGAGACTCACGGCCGGGCGGAAACGGAAAAAATGGTGGCCGGTCTACCCCGGATAGCCCCGAAAATGCTGGAATACCGGGGCCGGCAACTACCCGAAATGGATATTGACGCCATTATGAATAAAAAGCCGGAACTGGTGCTGGTGGATGAACTGGCTCATACCAATATCAACGGTTCCCGCCATGTACGGCGCTTTCAGGATGTGGAGGAACTCTTAAACGCCGGTATTCATGTGTATACTACGCTCAATATTCAACATATTGAAAGCCTGAATGATGTAGTTGTGCAAATAACTGGGGTGTTTGTGCGGGAAACCGTACCGGATTTATTTATAGAGCAGGCCGACAATATCCAATTGATCGATATACCGCCGGAAGAGCTAATTAAACGGTTAAAAGACGGAAAGGTATATGTTCCCGGGCAGGCTGAACAGGCCTTGAAAAAATTTTTCCGCCCGGGTAATATCAATGCCTTGCGGGAACTGGCCTTGCGGTTTACTGCCAGCCGGGTTGATCAGGATATGGCGGAATATATGCGGGAACACCGGATCGACGGACCGTGGCCGGCTGCCGGACGGGTCATGGTCTGTGTCAGTGCCAGTCCGTTTTCAGCACAGCTCATCCGGGCGGCTCACCGGCTGGCAAGCGGACTGCGTGCTGATTTCTTGGCCGTTTATGTGGATACGCCGGTGCGCCGGTTTCCGATGGGGGAAAGGGAAAAGGACAGAGTTTGGCGGAATTTGCGGCTTGCGGAAGAACTCGGGGGTAAAATTGTAACCGTTATCGGAAGCGATATTGTTCAGGAAATGCTGACGGTTGCCCGTGGTGAAAATGTAACAGCCATTGTTATCGGCAAACCGCGCCATAGCCGCTGGCGGGAATTTTGGCATGGCTCGCTGGTGGATAAATTAATCCGGCACAGTGAGGGCATCAATGTATATGTGATTCAAAGCAATGCAGAGGCGGAAGTGCGCTCGCCTATCAGTACGGCTCTGCCTGCCTCGGCTGCGGTGCCCTGGATGTTTATTGCCGGAGGATGCCTGATGACGGCGGCGGTAACGGCGGCGAGCTGGCTGGGACGGCGGCAATTAGAGTTAGTTGATATCGCTTTGTTGTATTTGCTGCCGGTGCTGTTCAGTGCCCTTTGGTGGGGGCGGTGGCCGTCCTATATAACCGCTATGGTGTGCATTCTGGCTTTTGATTTTTTATTCATAGCGCCGGTAATGACTTTTGCAGTAAGTGACATCCGGTATCTCTGGAGTTTTATTATTTTTCTTATCATTTCCTTTGTGATTGGCGGACAGACGGAAATGTTGCGCAGAGAGGTCAGGCTGACACGTCAGCGGGAAACCAGTGTGCGCACTTTGTATAATTTTAGCCGCCAGATTGCCGCTGTTATTGATGTAAAGCAGATTGCCTGGAAGTTTGTCAGCCACACCGGTATGGCCTTTGACCGTAATGTCGTTATGCTGCTGCCGGCTGAGAATGGGAAACTGGCCGTAGCGGGTACATATACTGCCGGCCTGCCGGACGGACAGGCTGGTCGAGCCCAGCTGCCGGCGGCAGAATATGCGGTGGCCAGTTGGGCATTTGTCAATGGACAGGTAGCAGGGCGGTCAACGGAGACGCTTCCCGGTGCCGATTATCTATTTGTGCCGTTGCTTGCCGACGGACGTACGGTGGGTGTGTTTGGCATTGAACTGGGACAGCAAAAAATAACCCAGGAAGAACGTCAGCTTATCTATGCCTGGGTTGGGTTGGCAGCCGTTGCCGTGGAACGGGTAAAGCTATCCGAAGTTGCCCGGCAGGCGGCCCTGCTGAAAGAATCAGACCAGTTGCGGACTGCCTTATTCAACTCCGTTTCCCATGAACTCAGGACCCCTCTGGCGGCCATTGTTGCAGCAGTGTCCACCCTGCTCGATGCAGGCGTGAAATATAGTGCTGAGCTGCAGCGTGAGCTGCTGGAGACGGTCCAGGACAGCGCCAGCCGCATGGAACGGGTGGTGGCCAATCTGTTGGACACCGCCCGCCTGGAAAGCGGGATGCTTCATTTAAAGACCGACTGGTGCGACATTGAGGACATTGTTGGCGTTTCTATCCGCCGGATGGGGGATACGGTAAAGAAACATTTTCTGAAAACCCGCTTATCACCCAAACTAGGGCTTTTACGGGCCGACTGCGTATTATTAGAGCATGTATTAGTCAATCTGCTGGATAATGCAGTTAAATATTCGCCGCCCGGCAGTGAAATCATCATTGCTGCGGAGCCATACGGCAGGGAAATCATCGTGTCGGTGCAGGATAACGGGCCCGGCATACCGGTGCAGGATATAAAGAAGATTTTTGAAAAATTTTACCGGGTTCAGCACCAGACGGTAAAAATTGCCGGAACGGGATTGGGCCTGTCCATATGTAAAAGTATTATTGAGGCCCATGGTGGACGGATCTGGGCCCAAAACGCTCCTGCCGGAGGAGCGATTATTTCGTTTGCGGTTCCGGTACCGGATGAGAATAGCCGGACTTTAGTAAAGGCAGGTGAAAGCAATGACGGAACAGGGACTGCGTATTCTGATCATAGATGACGAGCCGCAAATCCAAAAATTACTAAAAGTGTCGTTACAGGCTTATGGCTATCACTTATACGGAGCAGTCAGCGGACAGGAGGGAATTCAGCAGGCTGCTGCCTGTAAACCCGATCTGGCTATTGTGGATTTGGGACTACCGGATATGGACGGAAAAACGGTTGTTCGTCAAATTCGTGAGTGGTCGACTATGCCGGTGATTATTTTAACGGCCCGTGATCAGGAACAGGAGAAAATTGAGGCGCTGGACGCCGGGGCAGATGACTATGTTACAAAACCTTTCAGCATGGGAGAGTTAATGGCCAGGATGCGGGTCTGCCTGCGCCGGACGGTAGTTAATGAAACGGAGCCTGTGCTGCATTGCGGTGGTTTAACGATTGATTTGTTACAACGGAAGGTAGCTGTGGATGACCGGGAGATTAAGCTCACGCCGACCGAGTATGAATTGATCAAGTATATGATGCAGCATGCCGGACGGGTATTGACGCACAAGCAACTGTTAAAAGCGGTCTGGGGCAGTTCCTACAATGAAGACAGCCACTATATCCGTATCTATGTCAGTCAATTACGGCGAAAGATAGAGGAAGATCCGGCACAACCCCGCTATATTATCACGGAATCAGGAATTGGGTACCGGCTAATGGGCCGCTGAATAAAGCGGTTTTCGTAGCTTAACATGTATGGAAGGCGAATAATAAAACAGCCATGTCAATTTTAACCCGGACATGACCGTTTTGTTTTTTTGAGGATAAGTATATCCGGTTTTTACGGATTTTTTACAGGTTACCGCAGGTTTTTGGCAGCATCTTTACTCCGGTCAGGGGTACAATAAATTTGTAATCCAAGAAGGCAAGGGGGAGAAAAATATGGCTGACTTTTGGTTGGCTGGCGTGATTACAGGTTTGTTGCTGGTATATTTACTTTATGTTTTATTGAAACCGGAGGAATTTTAGAATGATGACCGATTTGATGATGTATGCATTGTACCTGGTGATATTGCTTCTCCTGGCCTGGCCGTTAGGCAGATATATGGCGAACGTATTTACCATGGAAAAGACAATATTCGATCCTGTATTCCAACCGCTGGAACGATTCATTTACCGGTTGACGGGGGTGAATCCCGAACAGGAGATGAATTGGCGGCAGTATGCTGCAGCTCTCGTTTGGTTCAATGTGGCGGGGGCAGCCGCAGTCTTTTTGCTTGAAATGAGTCAGGGACTACTGGCTTGGAATCCGGCCGGCATGCCTGGAGTGTATCCCTGGCATCTGGCTTTCAATACGGCAATCAGTTTTATGACCAACACCAACTGGCAAGCCTACGGCGGAGAAGCCACCATGAGCTATTTCACACAGATGACGGCTCTTACCGTTCAAAATTTCGCTTCAGCTGCCGTGGGGATGGCTGTGGCGGTGGCGCTGATCCGGGGGCTTACCCGCAAGAAAGCCGCAGCAATCGGCAACTTTTGGGTTGATCTGGTGCGTGGCACGTTTAGAATTTTGCTACCTTTGTCTATAGTATTTACCTTGATTCTGGTTCAGCAAGGTTCCATACAAAATTTGTCGCCCTATTTGACGGTACACACGCTGGAAGGTGCTGAACAAACTTTGGCCATGGGACCGACGGCTTCCCAGGAAGCCATCAAGATACTGGGAACCAACGGCGGGGGCTTCTTTAACGCCAACTCGGCTCACCCCTTTGAGAATCCCACACCGTTAACCAACTTTCTGCAAGTGATAAGCATCTTTCTCATTCCTGCAGGACTGGTGTTTGCCTTCGGGCATATGGCCCGCGAGCGGCGGCAGGGATATGCCATACTGGCAACCATGATGCTGTTGTTCTGCCTCATGTTGGCAGGAACGTATCTAAGTGAGATGAATGGTAACCCGATCCTGGCAGGGTTGGGGATAGACCAGCCTACCTCCATGGAAGGCAAAGAAGTCCGCTTTGGCATTGCCGGTTCGGCCCTGTTTGCCACAGTAACGACAGCAGCTTCCTGCGGTGCGGTCAACGCTATGCATGACAGCTTTACGCCGTTAGGCGGCTTCTTTCCGTTATTGCAGATGAAACTGGGCGAAGTGATTTTCGGCGGTGTTGGCGCCGGCTTTTACGGCATCCTGTTATTTGTTGTACTGACCGTGTTTATTGTTGGTTTGATGGTGGGCCGGACGCCGGAATATCTGGGAAAGAAAATAGAAGCGCAAGAGACGAAGATGGCTACCCTTGGAATCTTAATTCCTGCGGTTACCATTCTGATCGGCAGCGCAATTGCCGTAGTTACCGGACCGGGAACCTCCGCTATTCTCAATCCCGGACCGCATGGTCTGAGCGAGATTGTATATGCGTTTGCCTCGGCTGCCGGCAACAACGGCAGTGCCTTTGCCGGTCTGAGTGCCAACAGTCCCTTCTATAATTTGCTGCTGGCAGCGGCTATGCTGTTTGGCCGGTTTGGTGTGATCATTCCGGCGCTGGCTATTGCCGGCAGTATGGCGGAAAAGAAAGTTTCCCCTCCCGGCCCGGGCACATTTCCTACCACCGGCTGGCTGTTTGTTTTGCTGTTGGCCGGTGTTATTATCATTGTCGGTGCGTTGACTTTTCTGCCGGTATTAACTTTGGGACCTGTTGTCGAGCATCTGCTGATGCTGCAGGGAACTATGTTTTAAAAGGAGCGAATGGGCATGAATACTCGAAGCAGTTTTAATAAAGACATATGGAAAGCGGCCGTGCGCGATTCCTTCCGGAAACTGAATCCACGAACCCAGTGGCGTAATCCGGTCATGTTTATCGTATACATCGGGGCCATATTGACAACCGTGTTTACGATACGTGATCTTGTGCTGGGCGGGGCGCAGCCGACATTTTTTACTTTGCAGATCACCCTATGGTTATGGTTTACCGTACTGTTTGCTAACTTCGCGGAAGCGGTGGCCGAAGGACGGGGAAAGGCTCAGGCGAATGCACTGCGCAGCACACGCAGTCAAACCAAGGCCAAAAAGGTCTCCGGTACGGAGACGGCACTAGTGGATGCCACTGCCTTGCGCAAGGGGGATATCGTTCTGGTTGAAGCCGGGGATTTGATTCCCGGCGACGGCGAAATCACCGAAGGCATGGCATCGGTGGATGAGAGTGCCGTCACCGGCGAGTCGGCGCCGGTCATCCGGGAAGCTGGCGGGGATAAGTCCTCGGTCACCGGCGGTACACGGGTATTGTCCGACTGGATTAAAATTCGCATTACCGCCAATCCCGGGGAGACCTTTCTGGATAAGATGATATCGCTGGTGGAAGGGGCTAAACGTCAAAAGACGCCAAACGAAATTGCCTTGACCATTCTATTGGTTGGCCTGACCATCATCTTTTTAGTTGCGGTGGCTACGCTGGCACCCTATGCTGTGTATTCCGGGATTGAGTTACCGGTGGCCGTTTTGATTGCCCTATTGGTTTGTCTGATTCCAACGACCATTGGCGGACTGTTAAGCGCCATCGGTATCGCCGGCATGGACCGGCTGCTAAAAAAGAATGTGCTGGCCATGTCCGGCCGGGCAGTGGAAGCTGCCGGTGACGTAGATGCGCTGCTGCTGGATAAAACCGGTACCATTACCCTGGGGAACCGGATGGCGACCGAATTCATTCCGGCTCCCGGCGTCAGCCCGGAACAACTGGCCGATGCGGCACAACTTTCTTCCCTGGCGGATGAGACGCCAGAAGGCCGCAGCATTGTCGTTTTAGCCAAAGAAAAATATAACTTACGCGAACGGAATTTAGCTTCGCTGGAAGCCGAATTTGTCCCGTTTACGGCACAGACTCGTATGAGTGGGATCAATATTAAAGGAAGGAGTGTCAGGGGGCAGGAAATCCGTAAGGGTGCCGTGGATGCTATTAAAAAGTACACGCAAAGCCGGGGAGGGGTATTCCCGGATTCGGTGGATAAGGTTTGTCAGACGATCGCTAAAAGCGGGGGCACACCGCTCGTGGTGGCGGAAGGGGAGCGGGTGCTTGGCACCATCCAGCTGAAAGATATCGTAAAGGGCGGCATTAAGGAACGGTTCCGGGATCTCAGACAGATGGGGATTAAAACGGTTATGATTACCGGTGACAATCCGTTAACGGCGGCGGCCATTGCTGCTGAAGCTGGAGTAGACGATTTTCTGGCTGAGGCCACACCGGAAGACAAGCTGCGTTTAATTCGCGATTATCAGGAAAAAGGGATGCTGGTCGCCATGACCGGTGATGGAACCAATGATGCGCCGGCACTGGCACAGGCGGATGTGGGCGTGGCCATGAACAGCGGCACCCAGGCTGCCAAAGAGGCGGGCAATATGGTCGATCTGGACAGCAATCCGACCAAGCTGATCGAAGTGGTGGAAATCGGCAAACAGCTCTTAATTACCCGCGGTTCGCTGACTACCTTTAGTGTAGCCAACGATGTAGCCAAATACTTTGCCATCATCCCGGCCATGTTTGCCGGGGCCTTCCCGGTGTTGAACGTATTTAACATTATGGGTCTGGCCACACCGGAAAGCGCTATTTTGAGTGCCGTCATCTTTAACGCTCTGATTATTATTGCGCTGGTGCCGTTGGCCTTACAGGGAGTACAGTACCGGCCGGTAGGAGCCGCCGTACTGCTCAGGCGTAACATCCTGATTTATGGAGTGGGGGGAATTGTTGCCCCATTTGTCGGGATTAAATTGATTGATCTTGTGATTGTGGCTCTAGGGCTGGTGTAAGATTTTGCTTCGGAAAAAAGCAGTATGGGGAAAACCATGCCGGGAGAAGTGGGGAGATAACTATGATTGGCGATACCATTCGGATGTTGCGGGACGCGCGGGGGATGACGCCTGAACAATTGGCTGAAGCCGTCGGGATTTCCCTGCAGGCTGTTGAGAACTATGAAGGCAATATATGGCGTCCTGGGGCGAAAATTATAGAGAAAATGGCAAAATATTTGTGCGTTACCACCCAGGAAATTATGAATGGCTACAGTCTTCTCTATGATGATGAGCGTTGTGAAATACTAGTGGTACGTAATATGGGTGGAAATCGAATCAGAATGATTGGCCGGATAACAGACAACGGTTTCAAAATGAAACAGAAGGGATGTTGAACAATATGCTCCGACAAATTGCCAGTGCGGCGGCGATGATTGCCACACTGACCGTTATAACCGGTTTTATCTATCCGCTGACGATGACCGGCTTAACGCAAATGGTATTTCCCGGTCAGGCGAATGGGTCGATTATCATCCGGGACGGAGTGCCGGTAGGTTCTAAATTAATTGGCCAGAGCTTTACCAGCCCCGGTTATTTTCACGGCCGGCCTTCGGCAGCCGGCCAGGATGGCTATGATGCCGCCGGTTCATCAGGATCGAATCTGGGGCCGACTAACCGGAAATTGATGGATACTGTGTCCGGCAATATAAAAAAAGTGCGTGAAGAAAATGGCTTGCCTGAAGCTGCTGCTGTGCCGTCAGATTTGGCCCTATCGTCGGGGAGCGGCTTAGATCCACATATTTCGCCTGCAGCCGCCTATGTCCAGGTGGAACGGGTTGCCAGGGAGCGTGGATTAGCCGTTAATGAAATCCGGCACTTGGTGGGCCGCCACGTGGAAGGCCGGCAATGGGGAATTTTCGGTGAACCACGCGTCAATGTGCTGAAACTGAATCTGGCTCTGGATGCGTTGCCATAATACCGCCCTAAAACAATGTTAATACTTATTTTGCAGGAAAGCTGCTGTTTATTGACACATCCGCTGAAAACTACTAAAATAAAAAACTAAATAAAACAATATAAGCAGGACGGTATCATGCATTGCGAACTGCTTAGAAAGAAGGCAAAGGAATGGAGAATAAACAATATGACAGAGAGGCGGCTCTGGCTCTTCTGAGGAAGTATGTCAAAAGTGAAAGTTTGCTGAAGCATGCGTTAACAGTTGAGGCTGTCATGCGCCATTTTGCCGCATTATATCATGAAGAGCAGGATAAGTGGGGTCTTATTGGTTTGTTACATGATATTGATTTCGAGATGTATCCAGAGCAGCATTGTTTTAAAACCCGTTCTATTTTGGCGGCGGAAAATTGGCCGGAAGAATATATCCGGGCAATCGAAAGCCATGGGTACAAACTGGTTAACGATGTAGAACCAATAACCAATTTAGAAAAGGTTTTGTATACGGTTGATGAACTTACCGGGCTGATTGCTGCGACTGCTCTGCTTCGGCCAAGTAAAAGCATATTGGATTTGTCGGTCAAATCGGTAAAGAAGAAATGGAAACAAAGCAGCTTTGCCGCCGGTGTTAACCGCAGTGTCATTGAGGATGGAGCCGCTATGCTGGGAATGAGTCTGGATGACGTGATTGCAGAAACTATCCGGGGCATGCAAAAAGTGGCTGATGAAATTGGTCTGCGTGGTATAGTGGCATAGGCCGCTAAACTATGTTGCTCGCAGAAGTTTAGAGGGGAGTTTCGCAGTTTTGAACGAATAAAACCACCTATGACGACAAGATAATCGTTGTAGGTGGTTTTATAGCAAGATGTAATGGTGTTCATTCTGTTTCATTGCTTTCCTGCAGTGCACTGATTTTGATATCGATCATCGGACCGGGTTCCCGGCTCATAGCCTGTAAAATGCCCTGCCAGTCTTCGGCATTGAGGAAAACCTGACCTTCTTTTAACACATAGGCCGGTAAACGATAACTGGTTCGGTGCGTGAAGCTGGTTATCAGCAAAATTCCATTGCCGGCGGTTATAGAAACACCGGAGTCGCGGGGAATATTTTCTGTCAATGTTAGAAACTCATCTCTGTGTATTGCCGTGTGCATACCGATCTCCTTGGTTCATATTCATTTTTATTATGTAATTTGGCAGGGAAAAACGACTTACCGCAGGCAAGCCGTTCAAAAATATAAGCCCGAAATGCCGGCACTTACTATGTCCGAACCCGCTCCTCGCAGGTGGGTTTCATAAGGTGCGTTTTTGCCATCCGCTCAAAGGCGGCCCGACAGCTGCGTACCATCAGAATCCCTAATATACATGTAGGTCGGACATAGTGAAATTTACGTGCATTTCAGGCTGGTCACTTACAGTGTAGATATAATATCATAAGATAAATCACGATGCAAAGCCGGTTAACCAGAAAGAAACACATCTAAAATACAGCAAAACATACTATACTGGTATATGCTTTCAAATGCGTATTATGTTAACGTAAAGAGCCCGTAATAATCTACGCTACAGCCCATGCTGATCATTACATACCTATACGCAATCTTTCGACTACCCACAGGCATTACACAACCAACACAGACCTTTGCTCGACTACCAAGGATACCTACCGAACCGGTCGCAATCTCCCGACAACGGCCGACCCTTATTTTCAGAACCCTTGGCAGTCTTAGCTCGACCGCCATACATCCCTTTTAACCATACGACAACAGTTGGGCTGCCGCACAGCTTGACAAGACATATGACGATCTGCCCGCCGACTACTACCGAGCCTTTCGACCCGATAATAATCTTTGGCCGACTCATACCGAACCTTACGATCCGATACAAGTCTTGGCTCGACTATTACGAACCCTTTACATGAAATAGTATGGTCGTGGATACAAGATTAGATACCTGGAAATTTATAGAAACATAAGATGTGCGTGTGTGTAATAAACAACAATGAACCATACAGATTTCCTGCTCCCGGGGCAGTTATCCGGAAAAATAAATTAGCACAAGATGGACAATTAATAAAGAGCGTATGGCGACGATAAAAACTATGGAAAGCAAGTGATCATGGTGATAGAATAATATAAGCTGGCAAATAGCGTTGGCGGACAGTGATAGCCGTTGGTGTCAATCTTGATGAGCACATATTTGCAGCATGATATAAATAAGGAGTTTTATAATGACAATCAAAACAAAACTGCTGGCAGGATACCTTGTAATTTCGCTGCTTATTGTCGCTGTGGCCGGTGTGGCTGTGTATGGCTTTACCAAAACTCAGTCGGAATATGATACAATCCTGTCACAAAATACTCCGGTTATGGTGGCTTTACGGGAAATTCAGTATTATTTTACCGGACAGGCCAATGACGAGCGGGGTTTTTTGCTGACCGGCGGCGATGAATTTAAAGGCGAAATTACCCAAAAAGCCGATCAAATTACGAAACGTTTACAATTTATACAACCCTTAGTTGCTACCGATGAGGAAAAACAGCTATTGCAGGACATAACCCTTTCACACCAGCGGTTTACCCAAATCAACTACCAGGTTATTTCCCTTTACAAAGAGGGAAAATTTGATGAGGCGAAAGCCTTGTCTTTTGGCGAAGGGCGGACAACAAGGAAGGCGCTGGAAACGAGCTTTAACAGTCTGGTAAAAATCAGCCAGGAAAAATCAAAAAATACGGCAGCCCATGTACAGACTTTGGTTATGCGTATGGAAACTGTTATTGTTGGTGCGGGGACAGTTGCGGTTCTACTGGGAATCGGCATAGGATTGTTTATGGCTGTTTACATTACGAAGCCCATCAAAAGAATCACTGCCCATATTGTCAGTGGTGATTTAAACTTTCAGGAGGTTATGGGTAATTCTCAGGACGAGATTGGTCAGCTTGTTGGCGGGTTCGCCCAAATGGTAAATGATCTAAAACAAATGGTACTGACTATTAAAGCGAATGCGGAGCAAATTGCTGCCGCCTCTGAAGAATTGACCGGCAGCGCAGAACAGACGGCTCATGTTTCAGGGCAAATTGCGGCTTCTGTCACCAATGTCGCATATGGTACGGAACAACAGCTCTCCGCTGTTAACGAAAGTACGGCAATAACAGGACAAGTTAGCTGTACCATTGAGGAAATGAAACAAAATTCACAAGTGGTTAGCGAAATGTCGGGACGGATGCTGACTGCCGCCAAGCGGGGAGACCGGGAAATTATCTCGGCAGTGGAGCAAATGAAAAGTATTGAAGAAAAAGTGATGGATACCGTCGCCGTTGTTGGTAAGCTCAGTGAGCGGGCGCAGGATATCGGCAGTTTTGTCGCTACTATTGCCGCTATTGCCGGTCAGACTAATCTTCTTGCTTTAAATGCGGCGATTGAGGCGGCGAGAGCCGGCGAGCATGGCAGGGGATTTGCCGTAGTAGCTGATGAAGTGCGTAAACTGGCCGAAGAAAGCCGGGAAGCAACGCAGGAAATTACTGTGCTGATTAACGAGATTAGGGGAGAAACAGAGCAAGCTGTGGCTGTTATGGGGCAGGGCCGTCTTGAGACACAAAAGGGATCGGAGTCTATCCGAGTTGCCGGACAGACATTCCATAATATGCTGGAGCTGATTAACCAAGTAACGGTCCAGATTCAGAAAGTGGACACCTCCATTGGACAGGTAGCCGTCAACAGTCAAAATATTACCGGAAGTATTAACAACATTGGCAGGATTAGTCAGGAAACTGCAGCGGAAGCACAGACGGTATCGGCAGCGACCCAGGAACAGTCGGCGGCGATGGAGGAAATCGTATCGGCCAGTCATTCCCTGGCTGATATGGCCCAGAATTTACAAATGGCGGTGGCAAAGTTTCAAATGTAAATTACAGTATGAAAAATGGCCTTAGGTAGTTGGGAAACCCTAAAAGTAACACCGAGGATGGAGAGAATTTTAAACGCTCCAGGGTACCTTATCGCCAATTAAGCAACACGTGCTTAATGATTAAAGACAAAAACGCACTTTAAGCAAAGCGTAAAGTGCGTTTTTATCTTTAATCGCAGGCAGTTACCTTTACGGTACTGCCTGCTAAGGCGTCTCATTTGTTTATTTTGGCATTGGCTGCTGCCAACCGGCGGCTGGCGGCGTTAATGAGCGCAGTAATTTCTCGGGTATAATCCGTGCTGCCGCTAATAATGTCAAGCAAAGTATTGTGTTTAAACCGGACAAGATCCGTCATGGAGCGGAGGCCAATGGCTTCCGTCATCATCAGGTATTCGTCCGAAATATCGGTGGGAATACCAATGCTTGCCGCATATGCCCGTAGTTTGCCGGTTTCTTTTAATACCGCTTTGCTTTCCATCTTGTGAAGCGAAGATCCGAGATCCTCCCAGAATTCAACCGGTTTATAAATGGAATATTCGTATTCCATTAAGCGCTGGGCAAATGTGGCAGCCCCTTCGGCGAACTGAAAACCATATTTGTCTGCAGACTTGTACCAGTTTGTTTCAGGAAAGGGGGCGGGAGGATTTACAATAACCGTATCCGGCAAGGCTTCATCAATTAAGGCTATATTCGCCTGAAAAACTTCCTCCAAAGCCACTCCCGGCGGCAACGGGCAGGGATAAATCAGTGAAAGCCCGACACGGCAGGGCAAACCGGCTGCGTCTGAGGCCAGGCGGATAGCAGCAATTGTGTCAATGATTTCTTTTCTTTTTACCCCTTTGTTCATAATATCGCGGTTAACCTCATCATGGCCGGTTTCGCCACCCATAAACACGGCCCTGAGGCCGGCCTGAATCATGATGCGATAGGCTGCCAGTGTCTCCTCGGTAACTTTAGTGGCACGGACGAACATGGAATAACGGATGGTAAGACCATGAGCTAAAATGGCTTCGGCTATTTTCCGTCCGTGAGCTATCGGCGTTTCGGAACTGCTAAAACGAAAAAATGCGATTCCGTGCCGGAGCATGGTTTTAATCTCAGTGATAATATCGGCCACAGGGCGGGGGGTGAAGGGAACGGAGCAGCGGGTATGGGAGCAGAAGCTGCAGCTGTTCCAACTGCAGCCCACACCGTCGACAATGGTATGAAAAAGAATTTTACCGTCAAGGTCGCCGCTTTGGTAGTGAGGAATTGTCTGGGAGGCTAACTCTCGGACAACGCCTTCCCGGTCACCGCTAAACCCTCCTGTTTTCAGTAAACGTCCGCCCAGTTTCTCCCGGACTTGGGTAAGAAAGCTGCCTCTTGGCCAGGTTTGCCGGCGCAGCATAACCAGTTTTTCCAGAATTTCTTCACCAGGACCCATAATCGCAAGATCAAAATCGGAATGACAAAACACCAGGTCTCCATAAACTTTGACCTGCGGTCCACCGACGACAATGACCGTTTCAGGACAATGCCGCCTGATTTCTGCTGCCAGTTCACGGCCCCATGTATAAGCTTCCCCGTACCATAGTTTAAGGCCGGCTATGGGAATGCGTCTGACCTTCAGATCGGCAACAATATAATGAATCCGGCTGCGCATGTATTGGCGCCGGCAATAGAGGGCGTAAGCATGCACCGGCCAGGTGGCAAGCAGCAGAACGGCGGCGATGGGTTTGATCCGGAATGTCCTCATTAACAGCCGTGTCATGATTTTCAAAAGCTGGAGGCACCAATGGGGTACGCCATTTTCCAGGTTAGTCACCCTTTGATCATCGACAATTTCAGCCTGAATTCCCTTACCTTCCAGATAAGTACGGAGAATAACCAAGCTGTTTTCCAGAGCAGCATCCGAGACTACCCGCTGCCGCGAAGCATAGCAGTTCACCAGAAGTATGTCAGGCGTGGTTTTGGTCTGCATTATTGGCCCTCCTTATTCTGAGGAAGATGTAGTTTTGTACCGATCTCCGGCCGGGAACGCTGAAGCTTTTCAAAAGAAAACCGGGATACCGTCAATATTTCACAATCGGTAACCGCGCTGATGTCCGCTTGATGATATGCCTGCTCAAACAAGCCTACTGCACCGAGCACATCACCGGCCTTAGCCTGAAAAATACGGCCGGTTTGATCGGCAATACGCATTTTTCCGGCAAGCAGCAGGTTGAGCTCATTGCACACATCGCCCCGGCGGATGAAGTCATTCCCTTGTTTGCATTCGACTGGAACGGCAATATGCAGCAAGCTTTTGGCTTCGGCTTCGTTTAAGCCGTTTAGAACCGCCAGATCGGATAACGGATAACCTGCCCGCCGGCTAACGAAATTCCACCACTCCTGTTCACCGGTCAACAGGCTTACAGGATAGCGGGAAGCTTCCGGAAAGTTAGCCAGATACCATTCCCTGGCTGCCGTGGAATTGGTATATTTTTTGGCGATGCGCAAGTAAGGTGAGCGGATGGTCATAAAGTGTTCGATATCTTGCGGCATAAGTAAAATAGGAACAACAAACCCGTAGCCCGGGTCCTGAAAGCCACTGGTAAACCGCCGGTACCCTAGCTGTTCATACATGGGGAGCAGATAGGGATTGCAGCCGCCAAAACTAAACTGAATATTGTGTTCTCTATAATATTCATACCCCCTTACCATAAGCTTAAAAAATACCGGTGTTCCATGAAAAAGAGGATCGACCATCACCTTGGTTCCCAAGCAAATAATTTTCTTATTAGGATTGAATTCTTGAAAACGTGTTAATTGGAAAATACGTACCAGGTCATCCGGGAAGTCTTCAGCCTTGCCCAAAGTCACCCGCACAGTGCCGATTATCCGGCCGTTTTCCAGGGCGGCATAGCCTAAATTACTCCACGGATCGAGCGCATCGGTAATTCTTTGCCGGGAGTGATCAATACCCGGAATGCTGCGGCTCATTTCGCTTATATGGACCTGATAACGGAAGCGGTAAATAGCCTCTTTTTCTGCCTGCGAAAAAGCCTCGAAAATTTTGAACCTTTCCGAACCGGAAACAGTTTCAGTTCTGGATGGACGATTTAACATGTTGGGTCATCCTTTCTTTTTATAAATGGAAATCTACGACTTGTGCCTTCTTTCAAGTTAATGGACTCATAAAATCACCTCCTTATTTACTGTTTACCTCCTGCTCTGCCACGACATGTCCTTCTTAAAATGCTGACAGGGCGTAAAAAAAAAGAAGGCCTTTACGGCCTTCCCCTTTCTGGTAGACTAGCTGCGTTGAAATCTTATGTAAATTTTTGTCCCGGCCGGGCCTGTATCAATGTCCAGTTGAGCATTGTGCCTGTGAGCAATGCGATAACAGATGGCCATACCCAGGCCGGTACCGGTTGCTTTGGTAGTGAGGAACGGTTTACCCAGGTTGTCGAGAATCTGCTGGGGGATGCCTGGCCCCTGATCGGTGACGGTCAGTACAATTTCATCAGCAGCGGTATCTGTTCTAATATGGAGCCTGCCCCCTGACGACATAGCTTCGATGGCGTTGCGGGTCAGATTCAGCAGGAGTTGTTTGATTTCCTTGGCATCAAGATACAGGTCGGGAATTTTACCAAGTTCGAGGCTGGTCTCAATATTGGAGGAAACAGCATCCGCCTGAATCAAAGGATGTATGGATAATATAATTTCGTTAAGGCTGCATTGCTTCATGTTGATGCTTTTATCCTTACTTAGCGCAAGGTATTCGGTAATAATATGGTTGGTCCGGTCAAGTTCGTCCAGTATTAGATTAAACTGTTCATTGTAGTGTTGAAACTCCTGCTTGTTGCGGAACAACTGCAGATAGCCGCGTACCGTGGTAAGGGGATTGCGGACTTCATGCGCGAGGTTGGCGGCCATCTGCCCAACAATGTTCAAGCGGTCAAGACGTGCCACATCCTGTTCCAGCAGAACGCGCTTGGTAACATCGCGTATAATTCCCTCAACCGCAACCGGTTTGCCGTCGGAAGCGCTAACAATGGTTTGTTTCGGTTCTACCCATACCATGTCGCCGTTTTTATGTTCCATCCGGAGTATCGCAGATTCATTAAAGCCAGGCGGCGACTTAAGCAGCTTTTTGAATTTTGTCCGGTCATCGCGATGAATAATGCGCATGACCGCACGAAACGTTTTTAAATCAGCCGCCTCATAGCCGGTAAGCTGTTTCACAGCCGGGCTGATATATTCGAATCCGGCAGGAGCAAGCAATTGATAGCGGTAAATGACATCGGTGGCGTTCTCGGCCAGCAAACGATAATACTTTTCCTTAGTGGCAAGTTCGTTTCGCATTTTTTCAAAATAAATAAAAACCGTGCCAATTGCGACGATAGACCTCAGTAATCCATCAATCAAATAGCCCCAGGGTACAAACCAACTAACTGACAACAGAAACGGCATATCCAAGGTATGCAGGCCAAGCAGGATAAAGGCCCAGGTCGTCAGCCGCTTGCCTAAGCCGCGAATGTTGACTTCCCGGACAACAATGCCAGTACCAATATAGGTAAGTCCGATATATACAATACCGGGAACAATATATACTTCTGTAGGCATTTCCATTAGCATTGCTGAAGTACTAACTAGAAGGATTATTATACTTGAAATTATCCAAAGTCTGGGGACACGTTTGCCGACTAGTTTTAACGTTCCCATTGTCATAAGCAAATTGTAAGAATAACAAAGTAATAAAAATATGATAATCAAAGGTACAGATGATCGTTCAATAAAAGAGATTTCGAAAAAAACAATTCTGATTTCATGCAAAATCCATGCAATCATCCACATCGCCAGATAGGTATGCTTATATTGAAAGTAAAGATATGTATAAGTTAAAACCATTAAAAAGGTGGCAATAATGTTTGCCGTAACAGCGGTCTCCATCGACATGAAATCAACTCCTAGAGGTAGTCCGTGATTAAGTTTATATTGGTTATAAGAACTTTTATAATATTAATCCGGTAATTTGAGCTATAAAAAATTTGATATATCCTAATTTTCTAGATAAACATCCAAATCCCTCCTACATATTTCCATATATTCCAATACTAACCGACAATTCTTTCTGCTTTTCGATAAAATTAACATAAATTTTTGTCGGCCCCAGTGAACTGCGGGACAGGCTGACTGCTGAAATTAGGTTTTTTGTTGTGATATAATAAACGAAGCGACAAATAAAGAGTTAGGTACAGGGGGACAAAAGCATGTTGAAATCTCAGGGGGCAATGGTTGTGTTCAGTGGCGGACAAGACAGCACGACCTGCCTGTTTTGGGCCAGAGAACAATTTGGGCAGGTGGAAGCCATCACATTTAACTACAACCAACGTCATAAAGATGAAATTAAATTCGCTCAAAAAATATGTACGGATTTGTCTATTCCCCACAGTGTATTGGATATGAGCTTGCTGAATCAGCTGACAGCCAATGCGTTAACACGTGACGATATTGCCATTGCCTATGGCGAGAATGGAAATCCCCCCTCGACTTTTGTTGACGGGCGGAATTTACTGTTCCTGTCGTTTGCAGCCATTGCCGCAAAACAGAAGGGCTTCCGGCATATTGTAACCGGAGTATGCGAAACCGACTTCAGCGGTTATCCGGATTGCCGTGATGTTTTCGTAAAATCGCTGAATGTTACCTTGAATCTGGCAATGGATTACCAGTTTGTACTGCATACACCGCTGATGTGGATTGACAAAGCGGCCACCTGGGAAATGGCGGATAAAATGGGTAAACTGGAATATATAAGGGATAATACGCTCACCTGTTACAACGGTGTAATCGGCAGCGGCTGCGGTGATTGTCCGGCCTGCAAGCTCCGCAATGAAGGCTTGCGCAAGTATTTGGAGCGAAGGGGAAGATGACATGACTGGATTTACCATTAAAGCAACCAAGATTTTTACCTTTGATGCCGCCCATTTTCTGGTTGGGCACAAGGGAAAGTGTGCATCGACACACGGCCATACTTACCGGCTGGAGGTTACGGTATCACGGAAAAAGCAGGCAGCCATAGCCGGCGGTTCCAGCGATAGTATGGTGATTGATTTTACAGATTTGAAAAAGATCGTCCATGAAGAGATTATCGATCAGGTTGACCATAAAATGCTCAATGATGTGTATGATTTCCGGACCACCTCGGAGAACCTTGCCGTTCATTTTTTCCGCGTGCTCACCGGCCGTTTAGACCTCCTGGACATTCAGGTGGAACGGATAAAACTTTGGGAATCGGCTTCCTCCTATGTTGAGGTGGAAACATGAGCGGGTCATACCCTGTCATTGAGCTGTTTGAAAGCATACAGGGCGAAGGATATTTTCAAGGGCTCGGGGCCGGCTTCATTCGTCTGGCCGGCTGCAATCTGCGCTGTTCCTGGTGTGACACCAGACAGGCTTTGACGCTGGAAAAGGCAGCCCTGATGACCATTGATGAAATCCTGCGGGCCGGAAGGTTTACACAGCCCCGTGTTATTATTACAGGTGGCGAACCTACCCTGCACGATTTGGGGCCTCTGGTAAAAGCGCTTAAATCTGTGGGGAAATATGTATGCCTCGAAACCAATGGGACGAATCCTGTTCCGGCGGAGTGGGGCATCGACTGGATTACCGCTTCCCCAAAACCGGACAGCAACTATGTTCTTCGCTGCCGCGCCGATGAATTGAAATATGTGGTGGACAGCACGTTTGCGGCAGCCGTTGTCTCTGCCGGGGCTGTGCCGGCAGAGCGGATTTATCTTCAGATTGAAGGAGGCAAAGCAGAATCAGCCGCTAAAGCGTACCAAATTGTTATGGAAAATCCTCATTTACAGTTGCGGGTTGGTACGCAATTGCACAAGATGATTCATGTGGAATAGCCTTCCGGCAATTCATAGTAAAGCTATTGCCGTTTGAAGCCTAACTGGCCGCTGCTAGGGGCCTGGTTTTCGGAAATACTTGCACAGAATACGGAGAAAAGCTTACAGAACTTACCGCCAGACAAACCGACAGATTTGTATTATAATATTCCTATAAGAGAATTGCCCTCAGAGGCAATTTTATTTATATTCAGGAAGGTAGTGAACAGTGTGAAACCGCAACGGGAGAATATTCGGTCCATGGGGTTAATCGGCAGTTTGATCTCATATTTTTTCGTTGGCCGCAAGAAAAAAGAATCGCTCAATCAACCGGGAAAAAGTGAAATTGCCGCTGGAAAGCATCCCAAGGCAGAGCATGGAGCAGAAATTTCCCAAGTGACAATTTCAAGAATATAAACTTTGCATTATTTTGACACAGAGCCGTAGACGGAGTTTGTCCGTTTGCGGCATTTTAAATTTCGCTTTTAAAAAGCCGGCACGATTATCATTGCCCGGTAAAATATAACTACCGCCGATTTTATAACCTGAATATACGCCTGTATCGGTTTCAGGAAGTCGGAAAATGCGTTGAATTTTACTCTGGCTCATTCCTTTTTATAGCAGAGAATATGAAAATGATGGATGTTATAACCAGCACCAGTATTTGTCCTGTCATAAATTTGTCATTCTTTCTCTGTAAGATAAAATCGTAAGGATTTTATGAAGGAGAGGAAAGAAAATGAGGAAAGGGCTAGTTTTTGTATTGGTCGGTCTGTTTATGCTGGCATGGTCCGGCAGTGTTTTTGCGTGGTCACCGGAATTGGAAGGGCAGCCGGAGGATTTCCGGCTGGGGAGAAGTCAGGGGTATTTTATCTGGCATGATGATGACGGGCTTCATCTTAGAACAACGACTAAATATAGATCCCATATATTCAGCGGGATTTTACATACAGACGGACGGTTTACAGACGTAGACGGTGTACGGCTTGAAGATAATGACCGGTATAAGGTAAAACAGGGCGGCCATACCATAGATTTTCGCTTTGATACTTCTGGTGGTGCAGACGGCATTGATTTTAAGGTATCGGGCGGTAAAAAAGTGGAATTTGAATTATATATGGATGGACACAGAATTTCTCCGTATAAAATTTATGGCGGAGAAGATAATTGGCATCCGGAGTCCAACCGGTTTAAAATTAAGAAATAAAGCATAAATAGTTAATCCCCGGCGCTTACTGCCGGGGATTAACTATTTATGCTTGCATCAGTCGGCCAGCAATAAACTGACAGCCATGATCAGCATTCCGGATATCAGTCCGTATATGGACAGGTGATGTTCGCCAAATTGCTCGGCTGCCGGCAGTAATTCGTCAAAAGAGATAAAAACCATAATGCCGGCAATGATGGCAAAGGTAAGTCCAAGAACAAATTCATTCAAAAACGGCTGCAGAAACAAGTAGCCGATGATGGCACCTACCGGTTCAGCCACACCGGACAAAAAAGAGTAAAGGAAAGCCTTCTGTTGACTGCCGGTTGCATAAAAAATCGGCAATGAAACCGCAATTCCTTCCGGAATATTGTGAATTGCAATGGCAACAGCGATCATCATCCCCATTGCCGGGTCATTGATGGTGGCTAGAAAGGAGGCAATCCCTTCGGGGAAATTATGAATGGCAACGGCAAGTCCGGTAAAAACTCCCATCCGTAATAATTTTTGATCTTTGTGTTCCTGACTGCCTGCCTTTTCCACATGGCTGACTTCATGCGGGTTTACAGGGTGGGGAACCAAACGATCGATGAGGCTGATTAACAGCATGCCGCCGAAAAAGCCGCCCACAGCAAGCCAGCCTCCCAGCGAATGCCCTGCATAATGCACCAGGGAAGCTTTGGCTTCGGACATCAGTTCGATCATGGAAACATAAATCATAACCCCGGCGGAAAATCCCAGAGCGGCACAAAGCAACCGGGTATCTGTCCGTTTGGCAAAAAGTGCCATCAGACTGCCGATTCCGGTGCTTAAACCAGCGAAGGAAGTCAAAGCAAATGCCAACCAAAAGTTTTCCTGCATCGTTCATCTCCTTTTTATTAAAAAGTTTGGTAAGTTACTTATTATGTAGTATTTGTTGCAATTCCGTAGATATGGAAAATATCGGCTTTAGGTGTATGAGGAAATATTGCTATAAACAGTATTTAGACTGCAAAACAGAAAAATCCTGCTGCTTTTCGGGCAGGATTTTTTGCAATCACAATACAATTTCCGCAACCATCCTCCGATCGATACTCGTTGATCCGGGCGGAGCAGGAACAAAACGGGAGATGGGTAAACCCAATTATAGGCCGGTTGCCGGTATAACCGATGGTGTTATTTATGCCTGGTTAGCGGCAGGAACTCCCTGCATAAATAGACGAATAGGAACACGCTGCCGCCGACGGCAATCCACGTAAACCAGGGGCTGTCGATGATCCACTGCCAGCGGCTGCCGATAGCGGCCCCGGCCCCGAGGAAAATGGTAAGCCAGAGGATGGCGTGAACCATGTCGTAGACAAGAAATTTAACGATAGAAATACCGCTGATCCCGGCAACATAAGGGGTAATATTTCCTATCGTCGGCAGAAAGCGGCCACCGACAATATAAAGCGGAGCTGATTTTTGCAACAACTCCTGTGCTTTATCGATACGCTTGGGCGTTAGCTTGATATAGCGCAGCCACTTTTTTATAAAGGCTTCTCCAATATGGCGCCCGATCATAAAGGCGGAAAACGAACCGAAGAGATAGCCCAGCAGCGATATCAGCCAGGCCAGAACAATGTTAAACTCTCCCTGTTTGGCTAAAAAACCTGCAAACAGTACCAGTACGCTGCCGGGAAAAGGCAGCCCAACGGCTTCCAAAAATACTCCGGCGAATACCCCTGTCAACCCCAGACTGCTTAAAAAGTCAAGAATCCTGTCAAACACAATTAACCCTCCCAGCCTATTATGTCTGACAATGGCATTAAATATTTATCCGGTTATTGAGTCCAGAACGGTAGAATAAGTAATCATCATGCTTAAAGCGCTATTGGCAAGAAAGTTAGCAGCCGGTTCTCACAGTGCCTGCATCTGCGACATAAGCTATTAGCAGGAGGCGATGCAATGGAATCTGCATTAAGGCTCTTAATACTGGCTCTAGATGGAGCTGATCCACATTTTATAGAGCGAAACAGAGACGATCTTGCAAACATTAGTATGCTGATACAAGAAGGAACATGGGGCTGCGTAGCTGGGCCGCCTTTTTCTTATGACCGCTGGTTTTCTTATTATTCCGGTCTAACTCCTGAACAACACGGTATGGAAGCGCTGCGGGTGTCCACGACGGGGCGGGTCACACTCCGGGATGCCAATGTGCAAAACTTTCTATGGGACTACGCAGCTAATGCGGGACTGCGATTCGGCATGCTGGGGGGACTGGGGTGTGAACCTCCCAGGACAGATGCCGGATTCTGGGTTAACTTTTATTTTGACCAGTTTTATCCTGAACAAGCCGGATCGTTTTGTACTAATCTCTGGACACCGATTTTTCCTTATCCTGTATGTGATGAGATTGCCACGAAACCGTGGAAGGATGTCAACCCTGAGGCAATCATAGCCTCGTTGGAGCGGTATGATTGGAATCAGTTAATTGCATGGGCTGCACAGCGGCAGGCACGGCAACGCGATATGCTGGATGCGTTAATGGCCCGTTGGCCTGTAGATGTTCTTTGGTATTACGGGTTTGAACTGGATTGGAGTCAGCACATCGCTGCGCACCGGCCGGATGTATTGGTGCCATGTTACCAGATTATTGATCAGACATTAGGTCATCTGCTGGAGAAGTATAGGCCCGACAATGTTTTAGTTGTTTCGGATCACGGTTTGATACCAATCGGGACAGATATGCCCTATCCCAATTTAAAAGTATTGCCGGGGGTGGGGGCCTGCCTGCCCCTGGAAGACCGGCAAGCTGTCTGGACAGGTGAGCATTATGCCCTATCTTTTTATGTATTTTCCGGACCGGGGGTGGAAAAGAATAAGCGGGAGGATATAGATTTTATGCAGATATTTCCTCTCATTATGAAGGGGATGGGAGTTTTATCCGGCACAGTAACACCGGAAGCGTTACCAGCAGGTGTTCCGCAACCACCGCTGGACGATGCAGATATTTGGGAAATACGGGCACCACTTTATAGTCGGTTGCAATGGGTTGAGCGAGAAGATCTCTTAAATTTTATGATCAGTCATTGTCAGGCATGTGAAAAGGACCGCGTACTGGATTTAGGGACGGGAACGGGAATCGTAGCAGCAGCACTTGCCTCTAAGGCCGGTTGTGTTATCGGTATCGACAAAGAGCCGGCTATGCTGGAACAAGCAAAAACAGCCTGGCCCCAGGTGGAATTCCGGCAAATGGATATCCAAAAACTTGACCTGCCGGATCAATATGTCGATTTGGTCACTGCCCGTATGGTTCTTCATCATGTCAATGATATTGCACGGGCTTTGTCGGAAGCCAGAAGAGTATTGACGGCTGGGGGACGAATTGTTTTATGTGAGGGAATACCTCCTTCCGAATCGGTACTTGAGCGCTATAAGCAAATATTTGCTTTAAAGGAGCCGGGGCGTCATATATTTACGGAAGCCTTACTATTGCAGTTATTGGATGAAGCAGGCTTTACCGACTTGAAAGCATATTCATGCCTGATTCCTCAGATCAGCTTGAAAAACTGGCTTTCCGGTTCCGGCTTATCGCAGGAAGTATGTGACCGTATTGAAGAACTGCACCGGTCGGCAGATCGCAATTTTTGGGAAACCTATAATATGAAAGAATCCGGTGACGACCTGCTTATGGATTGGAAGTTTGCCGTCGTTACCGCATCCCGCGGACTACATCAAGTATAGACACCAAAACTTTTAGACGAGTAGAGGCTCTATTATCTATATGTTCTGTGAACTGATTTAGCAGGATTTTTCCATTTTATGGCCAATTATGAACGATAGTTAAGTATCAACAGCGGCAAAAGAACTCCTTCGCCGGCTGCCGGCAGGTAAGCTGGTGCAAGCTTGACGGAGAAGCATAAACTAAATCCGGGATGATGGTTGCGGGAGAGAACGCCGTACAGGCGACACCGAAGGAGCAAATTCTTGTTGAAACTCTCAGGTAAAAAAACCGTAACCGGACCAAACTCTGGAGAGCATACTTTCGATAGAGCTGATCGGAAGCTATTGAAGGTGTCACCGATGGGGAGCTCAGTTTGAGCGAATCTCTCAGGTTCAAGGACAGAGAACAAGAGTAAAGAGCGATTGACTTTACTTTTGTTTTCTGTCCTTTTTTGTCTTTACGCGGTTGGAAGACATTTAAGGGATAAGACCGGCGGGAACGGAAAAAAGTCGTCGACGAGGCAGGACAGGGAGGGGGATGCACCGGATTTGGTTTTGTGAGTAATAAAGTTTGGTTTTAGAGAGTAAAGGTAGAATTGGTGACAAGAACATGATGTTGGGAATGGAGTGTTGTTTATGACTGCAAAACAGACGCCGCTCTATGACACCCATTTACGCTATGGCGGCAGAATGGTGGAATTCGGCGGCTGGCAACTGCCGGTTCAATATTCGGGCATTAAAGAGGAACATCAGTCCGTACGGACAGCAGCCGGTTTGTTTGATGTGTCTCACATGGGCGAGGTGACCGTGGGAGGAAGAGAAGCCCTCGCTTTTTTGCAAAAGCTTGTGACCAATGATGTCGCCAAACTCGGCAGCAATCAGGTGTTGTATACGCCGATGTGCTATCCCTGCGGCGGTACGGTAGATGATCTTCTTGTCTATAAACAGGAAGAAGGCAGTTATCTGCTGGTGATCAATGCTGCAAACATTGAAAAAGACTGGAACTGGATGCTGGAGGTTGCCGAAGGCTTTGCCGTAGAACTTGGAAATGTTTCGGACCAGACGGCTCAACTGGCCTTGCAGGGTCCCCTGGCGGCCGGCGTATTAGCTAAACTCACCGGCGCACCGCTGGATAGATTAAGCTATTACCGCTTTTTCCCTGAAGTGGATGTGGCGGGAAAACAGGTGCTGGTATCAAGAACCGGCTATACCGGAGAGGACGGGTTTGAACTCTACTGTAAACCTGATGAAGCCGTACACTTGTGGGAGGCCCTTATGGCGGCAGGCAGCCCGCTCGGCCTTCTCCCCTGCGGTCTGGGCTGCCGGGATACTTTGCGGTTTGAAGTATGTTTCCCCTTGTACGGGCATGAACTTTCCCGGGATATTTCGCCCGTTGAGGCCGGGATCGGGATGTTTGTCAAACTGGATAAAGGTGATTTTATCGGCTGCAACCCGTTACGTGAGCAAAAAGAGCGTGGACCTAAGCGGAAAATCGTAGGCTTTGAAATGCTGGACCGGGGGGTTGCCAGGGGAGGCTATTCCGTTTGGGTTGACGGCAGTCAGGCCGGGGTTGTCACGACAGGCTCTTATTCGCCTTCCCTGAACAAGAATCTAGGCCTGGCCCTGGTCGATGCCGGTTATGCGGAGACAGGAAAAACGTTAGCGATTGAGATCCGCGGCAAGCAGCTTGCCGCCCGAATCATTGCTAAACCATTTTACAAAAGAGGGGGCAAATAAGGATGGATATTCCCAAAGAATTGAAGTATTCCCAAGATCATGAATGGGTTAAGGTGGAAGATAACATCGTTACGATTGGTATTACCGATTTTGCGCAGTCCCAACTGGGTGATGTCGTTTTTGTGGAATTGCCGGAAGAGGGGATCGCGGTGCAGGCCGGTGACAGTATTTCGGTTGTTGAATCAGTAAAAGCCGTTTCCGATATTTATGCACCTCTTTCCGGCAGGGTTGTTCA
This sequence comes from Propionispora sp. 2/2-37, assembly GCF_001298735.1. GTDB lineage: Bacteria > Bacillota > Negativicutes > Propionisporales > Propionisporaceae > Propionispora. Next base: position 82,589 of record NZ_CYSP01000005.1, read on the forward strand.
GGTCAATGCATCTTTAGCCGATAGGCCGGAGCAGATTAACCAGGACGCTTACGGCGCAGGCTGGATTGTAAAAGTGGAAATGAGTGATTCCGGCGAACTTGAGAACCTTTTGGACGGCAGTGATTATCAGCGATTGATCGAAGAGGGAGAAGACTAGATATGACGCATAGTTACCTTCCTCATACCTCACGGGACCGGCAGGATATGTTAACTGCCATTGGTGTCGACAGTGTTGAAGCATTATTCCGGGATGTGCCGGCCGATTTGCGTATGGACGGTATGCTGAAGCTGCCGCCGGCACTTGCCGAATCAGAGCTTGTTCGGCATATGCGGCACCTGTCCGGGGAAAATACCAGTCTTCAGGATGTAACTTGCTTTTTGGGAGCCGGTGCCTATGATCACTATATTCCCAGTCTTGTCGATCATATCCTTCGCCGGTCGGAATTTTATACCGCCTATACACAGTACCAGCCCGAAATATCGCAGGGATATCTGCAGATATTATGGGAATTTCAGTCCATGATTTGCGAGCTCACCGGCATGGCGGTGGCCAATGCTTCCATGTATGACGGGGGAACGGCCGTAGCCGAGGCCGTGCTGACGGCTTGCGCAGGCACGGGCAGACGCAGAGTAATCATATCCCGGGCTGTTCATCCGCATTACCGGGAGGTTGTCGAAACCTATAGCCGCGATAAAAGGATAGAACTGGTTTCCGTTCCTTATGGCGATGGGGTAACCGATTTTGCCCGGCTCGCAGCCGCAGTCGATGATGCCGCAGCGGCTGTAGTGATTCAGTTTCCTAACTTTTTCGGTTGTGTTGAGGATTTGAAGAGCATTTCCGACATGACTCACGCCAAAGGTGCCTGTGTAATTGCCGTAGTGGACCCTATCAGCTTGGGCATTCTGGAATCTCCGGGACTTCTGGGGGCGGACATTGTTGTCGGTGAAGGGCAGAGTCTGGGGCTTCCCTTGTCTTTTGGCGGACCGTACCTTGGCTTTTTTGCCGCAACGGAAAAATTCATGCGGAGAATGCCGGGACGCATTGTCGGACAGACGGGAGATAACAGAGGCAACCGCGGATTCGTCCTGACCCTGCAGGCCAGAGAACAACACATCCGCCGCAACAAAGCAACCTCCAATATTTGTTCCAATGAAGCTCTTTGCGCGTTAGCGGCTGCGGTTTATCTCGCTACGCTTGGCAAAGAGGGTTTTAAAGAGGTTGCCGGGCAATGCCTGCAAAAAGCCCATTATGCCTACCGGGCCTTGCAGGCTTTGCCGGGATGCCGGCCGGTATTTACCAGCCCGTTTTTTAAAGAGTTTGTTGTGCGCTTAACGAAACCGGTTGCTCTGGTAAACGCCGGGTTATTGCGAAAGGGGATTGCCGGTGGTCTGGATTTAGGCAAGTATGATGCAAAACTGGAAAATTGCATGCTCCTGTGTGTAACCGAAAAACGGACCAAAGCGGAAATTGACCACCTGGTTAGTGAAATGGGGGCGATACTATGAACCGGAAACTGTTGTTTGAAATGAGCAGGCCCGGACGTTCTGCTCTGGATGTAAACGTTCTGGATGTTCCCGCAGAAAATGTGGAAACCCTGATCCCGGCTCATCTGCTTCGCCGGCGCGAAGCCGGGCTGCCGGAAGTGAGCCAGCCTGATCTGGTTCGTCATTATACCCTGCTGTCAAACCGTAATTTTGGTGTGGATTCGGGCTTTTACCCGCTTGGCTCATGTACGATGAAGTATAATCCCAAAGTCAACGAGGATGTTTGCCGCTATTCCGGTTTTGCCGACATTCATCCGCTGCAGGACGAAAGCACAATACAGGGGGCTTTGGCACTCTACTACCATATGGAGCGGTATTTGGCGGAAATTGCCGGCATGGATGCCTTTACCATGCAGCCGGCAGCCGGTGCCCACGGTGAACTGACCGGATTGAAATTGATCAAAGCCTATCATACGGCCAGAGGGCAGGCACGAACCAAGGTCATTATACCGGATTCGGCACATGGCACCAATCCGGCTTCAGCCACTGTTTGCGGTTTGGAGACAGTGGAAATCAAATCCGATGACGACGGGTCCATTAATTTGGCTGCTCTAAAAGCGGCGGCGGGTCCGGATACGGCGGCTCTGATGCTCACCAATCCAAGTACGTTAGGGCTATTTGAGAAACAGATTAAAGAGATTGCCCAAATTGTTCATGAAGCCGGAGGACTCTTGTATTATGACGGAGCTAATATGAACGCTCTTATGGGGATAGCCCGCCCCGGTGATATGGGATTCGACGTGGTTCATCTCAATCTGCACAAAACTTTTGCCACACCTCATGGTGGCGGTGGACCGGGAGCGGGACCGGTAGGAGTGAAAAAAGAACTGGTTCCCTTTTTACCTGTTCCGGTTGTGACTTATGACGGCAATAAGTATGCTCTTGACCAGGAGCGGCCGCTTTCGATTGGTCGGGTGCATTCCTTCAACGGTAATTTTGGTGTTATTGTCCGGGCTTATGCCTATATCCGGACAATGGGGGCGGAAGGCTTAAGAAAGGCCAGCGAGGATGCAGTTTTAAATGCCAACTATTGTCTGAGCCAGCTAAAGCATGACTATTTTGCACCCTTTGACCGGTATTGCATGCATGAATGCATTGTCGCTTCCAAATATCAAAAACAATTTGGGATCAAGACAATTGACATTGCCAAACGCCTGCTGGACTATGGTTATCATCCGCCAACCATATATTTTCCACTGATTGTTGATGAAGCTATTATGATTGAGCCAACAGAAACGGAAAGTAAAGAAACGCTTGACGGCTTTATCCAGGCTATGAAGCAAATCGCAAAGGAAGCAGGGACAGATGCGTCGCAAATCACACAGGCACCGCACTGCACGGTGGTCGGAAGGCTTGATGAGACCGGGGCGGCGAGAAAGCCGGTAGTGAAATGGAAAGCCTAGCTATGCTGGCCAGGGAAGGCTGGCAGCTATGCAGACAGCATTTCGGACCGGAAATATATTTTTCTTATCCGACCCAAACGCAGGCGGTCAGCGTTACCGGCAGCCATTGTGAATTAAACTGCGCCCATTGCAGCGGCTATTACCTGAAGGGAATGAAGCCTCTTCAGGCGCTGAAGGAGGGAGCAGTCAAGGCCGGCAGTCTGCTGATCAGCGGCGGGTGTACGAAGGAAGGCAGGGTTCCTGTTGCCGATTATATCGATCAAATACAAAAACTTAAACATAATCGCAGGTATAATATCCATGTCGGTCTGGTCGATGACGCGGATATTGAGAAAATAGCTGCCGTTGCCGATAAAGTTTCTTTTGATTTTATCGGGGACTCCTCAACCATCCGGGAAGTACTTGGCCTTGACCGGACGGTTGAGGAGTATGCCGCCTGCTATAAAAGACTGAAAGAAAGCTGCCAGGTTGTTCCGCATATTTGCATTGGCCTGCACGGCGGCGAAATCAGGGGTGAATATCAGGCGATTAAACTTCTGCAGGAACTGGGAGCCACTGCGGTTACTTTTATTGTTTTTACTCCGACAAAAGGGACCCCTCTGGCGAACTGCAAGCCCCCCTCGCTGCAGGAAGTGATAGCCGTTCTGGTTGCGGCGCGCAAGGCGTTTACTGCTATTCCGCTGCAGCTTGGCTGCATGCGTCCAGGCGGGAGATATCGTCAGGAACTGGACCTGTGGGCTGTGCGGTCAGGAATTAACGGTATTGTTAATCCGGTGCCGGCCGCCGTGCGGATGGCCGGGCAACTGGGACTTAACAGTAAACGCCGGGAGGAGTGTTGTGTGTTATGACTCTTTGGAAACTATCGGCGGGTACCGCCAGTGTGATTGGGATTAAACGGATTAAAAGTGCAGCCCTCCCGCGAACGGCGTATATTATGCTGGGAGAAACCTGCCGCAATCATTGCAGTTTTTGTTCGCAAGCCGCCGGCAGTCAGGGAAAACGCGATTTTCTCTCCCGTATCAGCTGGCATGAGTGTAGTGCGAGGGAGGCAGTGCCGCCTCTTGCACAGGCCTACGCCGAAGGGGGAATTAAACGAATTTGCCTGCAAGTGGTAGATGGTGAAAATACCCGGGAAACGACGCTGGAAGCATTAAAGCAGCTTCAAGCAGGAGGAATTGGTGCCATCTGTGTTTCCCGGAATCTGCAAACTGCGGGGCAGGTCCATGAACTGCTGGCTTCCGGTGCGGAAAAAATCTGCATTGCCATGGATGCAGCCGCGCCGGACATTTACCGGCGGGTAAAAGTGGATAGCTGGGAGAGTAAGTGGAAGCTGTTGATGGAATGCGCCCGCTTATTTCCGGGGAGAATCAGTACGCATCTGATCATTGGCCTTGGTGAAACCGAGGAGCAAGCCGTCGAGTTTATCGCGGATTGCACGCAAAGAGGTATTACGGTAGGTTTATTTGCCTTCACGCCGCTGGCGGGAACGCCTTTGGCCGCTGCCCAGCCTCCTGCGATCGGGCAATACCGCCGGGTACAGATTGCCCATTTCCTATTGCGTAAAGGCTATGAACGGGAGGTTATACGCTGTGCCGGCGGCCGGATAGTCGATATTGCCGTACCCGGTATCTGCTCGCTGCTGCTAGATGGCAGCGCTTTTGAAACAACGGGTTGTCCTGATTGCAACCGGCCTTATTACAACGAACGGCCGGGTGGAACCATGTATAATTATCCCCGTCCCCTGACGGCAGCGGAGACAGAGCAGGCCATCGGGGAAAGCGGTCTTGGCGGTGAGCAGCGTGGACTGGCGTATTATTGATACAGGCCGGCAGAACGGAGCCATGAATATGGCCATTGATGAAGCGATCATGACGGCCCACGGCGAAGGAAAGGTTCCGCCTACACTGCGATTTTACGGCTGGAGTCCTGCAACACTTACCCTCGGTTATTTTCAGAAGGCTGAAAGTGAAGTGGATGTAAAAGAGTGCGCCCACCGGGGGATTGATGTAGTCCGCAGGTTGACCGGGGGGCGGGCAGTACTGCATGATGCCGAATTAACCTATAGTATTGTGGTCAGAGAAGCTGAGCCTTCGATACCGAAAACCATTACGGCCTCATACCGGCATTTTAGCCAGGGATTGCTGGCAGGACTGGCGCATCTTGGCATTACAGCCCGGATGAGCATGCCTGCTGCAGCTTATGGGCAGGTCGGAAGGAAGCGGCCTTCTTCGGCAGCCTGTTTTGATTCCCCCTCACATTATGAGATTACTTGTGAGGGACGTAAGCTGGTAGGCAGTGCGCAGGTACGGAAACATGGCGTTATTTTGCAACATGGGTCGATTTTGCTGGATTGTTCACCGGAAAACTTAGTTTCCGTGCTCAAACTGCCGTCGCCGGAAAAGCGCCTCCTAATGGCGGATATGTTATCCCGGCGTATCATTTCCATCAGGCAGATCAAGGGCAGAGCGGTAAGCCGGGAAGAACTCCGTGATGCGATTGGCTCAGAATTTGGCAAAGTTCTGGGGATAGAAATGACATTGGGAGATTTAACCGGGGAAGAGAGAAGAACCGCCGAAGGCCTGGTAAAAACCAAATATGGCCGGGATGAATGGAATTTATTGCGCTAGTAAGGGGGACGGAATATGGATTATGACGTTGCGGTTATCGGCAGTGGGCCGGGTGGCTATGTGGCTGCCATCCGGGCCGCTCAGCTTGGAGCAAAGGTTGTACTTATTGAAAAGGACAAATTGGGTGGAGTGTGTTTACATAAGGGGTGCATCCCTACGAAAACCTTGCTGAAGAGTGCCCAAAAGTGGCAAGAATTACAGCGTTGCAGTGACTTTGGCCTAAGAGCGGAGCATATCGGATTTGACTATACTTTGATTCAAAAGCGAATAATGCAGGTCACGGAGCAAATACAAAAAGGCATTGCCCAACTGGTAAAAAGCAATCGCATTATGTTAAAAGAAGGAAGAGCGGCTTTGAACGGATCCCAACAAATTTCTGTTGCGCTGGGAGAGCGGGTGGAAGAGATCACGGCAGAACATATTTTACTGGCGACAGGATCGTCGGCTATGACTTTGCCTGTGGAGGGAAGTACTTTACCGGGAGTTATCACGAGCGAGCAATTACTGCAGCTGCCCGAAGTCCCCCGCAGTCTGGCTGTTATAGGAGCCGGTGCGGTAGGAATTGAATTTGCCGCCATATGGCAAGCTTTCGGCTGCAAGGTTACGGTAGTCGAAAGAATGCCGTCGATATTGCCCAATATGGATGATGAAATTGTCAAACGGATGGCCCTTCTCCTGCGTAAACAGGGAATAACGATGTTGACCAATACCGCTGTTGCGAAGATTAAACAGACTGGAGACGGTCTGTTGGTCATGGCTGCCAAAGACGGTACGGTTCAGGAAATCCCGGCTGAAAAAGTGCTGGTATCGGTCGGACGGAAGCCGGTTGTTGAAGGATTCGGGCTGGATACGGCCGGAGTTGCTTATGATCACAGGGGAATTAAGGTTGACGAACATATGGAAACGTCCGTGAAAGGGATATATGCGATTGGTGATGCAACCGGTACCTATATGTGGGCGCATGCGGCCTCGGCTATGGCGATGGCGGCCGCTGACCATGCTTGCGGAAAACAAGTTTCCGTCAATAATACGGCCATTCCCGGTTGCATTTACACCACGCCTGAAATAGCCACCGTCGGCCTGACCGAACAGGCGGCATTAAGCCAGGGAAAAAAAATTAAAATAAGCAAATTTAATTTTGCCGCCAATGGCAAAGCCGTGTCCATGGGCGAGACTGATGGGCTTGTTAAAATGATTGCCGATAAACAGACAGACAAAATTTTGGGGATGCATATTATCGGTGCCCATGCCAGTGACCTGATCATGGAGGGAGCTTTGGCCATCCGGAACGGGCTGACGGCCCGGCATATCGGGCATACCATTCATCCCCATCCCAGTCTGTCGGAAACACTAATGGAATGTGCCCATGGTATCTATGGCCCTGTTATCCACCAGGCTCCTGCTCCGGCAGCGAGACAGCGCAGCTAAGCAATTGCTGCAAAGAAAGAATAAACCAGCCAAGGGGCTGGTTTATTCTTCATCAGGCGCTTCCGGACCCTGGAGTTGATACTGGTAGAATACCAAATCCAGCCACCGGCCAAATTTATATCCGGCTTTTTGAATTGTACCTGACTTGTGAAAGCCTAACTTTTCGTGAAACAACATACTGCCTTCATTGCTGGCATCAATTCCGGCGACTAAAGTGGCATACCCTTTGGCGTTAGCAAACCGGATCAGTTCCTGCATGAGGGCGGTTGCGATATGTTTTCCCCGATGGTCTTTATGGACGTAGACGGAATGTTCGATGGTATACTTATAAGCCGGGTAGGGTCTAAAAGAGCCGAAGGTTGCAAACCCGGCTACAAATCCATTTTCCTCGTATACCCAAACCGGATGGCCGGCACTTAGTTTTTGTTCATACCATAATGTTCTGTCCTCTAAGGAATAAGGTTTATAGTGATAGACTGCCGTAGTATTGACTATGGCATCATTATAAATCTCCAGGATGGCGCTTAAGTCACCGTATTCTGCGTAACGAATCATGAGATACCTCCGGAATGTAAAGTCCATGGTCAAAGGTGTTGATTTTTTAGTTCGACAAAAACGTTATGCATCCTGCCGGAGGTTTAGGAAGATTAACGGCATGCAGATGACACTTTAGTCTTCGTGTATGGAAAAATAGATAATCTATGCAGTAGAAGTTTAAAGATTTAGTTTTCATTTCTGTTTAAGTAGAGTATACTTTTTCCATACAAAAGGGGGAGATGAAAAGGTGAGACTGGAGGAATTGATCAACCGGCACCAGCAGGAACTGAATCAGACCGATTATATTATCTGGAAATATATCTATAATCATAAAAATGAATGCCGTAAAATGTCGGTGCATCAGTTGGCAGCAGCCTGTAACGTTTCCAGTACTACTGTTGTACGGTTTGCCCAGAAATTGTCATTGGACGGCTTTAGCGATTTAAAAGCGCTGCTGAAAATGGAAAAGGAGTATGCGGTGTGTCCGGAAGAGAATGCCGTGAAAAAGATTATTGACCAGTATCAGCGTGTCAGCCGGGAGATGGAGAAGAAGAGTTTCAAGCGAGTGAATGAACTTCTCTATAATGCAAAGCGCACCATTGCTTATGGCTCCGGTTATGTTCAAAGTAATGTTGTTAAAGAGCTAAAAAGACTGTTTCTGTTTGACAAAGTACTGATTTACGAAATACAGGGCAAGGATGAATTGACCTCCATCGTGAAGACGCTGACGCCGGAAGATCTTGTTATTATTGTATCTTTAAGCGGTGAAACCCCTTTGGCGGTTGAAGTGGCACAACAGCTTAAGCTGCGGGGCGTGCCGCTGATTTCATTTACCCGCCTGCAGGAGAATACCCTGGCCGCTCTGAGTACTGAAAATATTTACATTGAAACGTCGGAGTTTCCTCTTTACACCGACCAAAGCTTCCCGACGTACAAATCTATGATGATTTATTTTCTGGTTATTGAAATCTGGTTTATCAAGTATCAAGCATATGAAAAAGAGCAAATACAATTGAAAAAAGAGCTGTAAATGAAGGGGCAGCCTCAATTTTTATTGAGCCAGCCCCTTTGGTTTTATAGATGAAACAAATTACAAAAAATGGAACAAAATCCATGATGGTGATAGAAATCCAGAATGCGGAAAATCCGTTGATAGCCGCTATGAAATATTCTATGATGAGTAAGAAATCCCGGGATGGATTATGTTGAAAGGATATCAGCTCATGAAAAAATCATCTGTTGTTATAGCCGGCGGCGGTAGTACGTTTACCCCCGGTATTGTTTTAATGCTTCTCGATCATTTGGAACGTTTTCCGATTCGGCAGATTAAATTTTATGATAATGATGCCAAACGTCAGGAAATCATTGCCAAATCCTGCGAAATCCTGCTGCGGGAAAGGGCGCCGGAAATTGCATTTAGCTATACCACTGATCCGGAACAGGCCTTTACCGACGTTGACTTTGTCATGGCGCATATCCGTGTCGGCAAATATGCCATGCGGGAGCAAGATGAAAAAATACCAATGCGTTATAACGTACTCGGACAAGAGACCTGCGGTCCCGGCGGGATCGCTTATGGTATGCGTTCTATCGGCGCCATCATTGAAATGATTGACTTTATGGAGAAATATTCCCCCAATGCCTGGATGCTAAATTATTCCAACCCGGCCGCTATTGTTGCCGAAGCAACGAGAAGGCTGCGCCCAAAGTCAAAAATCATTAACATTTGCGACATGCCGGTCGGCATAGAGGAGCGTATGGCTGCTATTCTTGGACTGAAAAGCCGTAAAGAAATGCAAGTCATGTATTATGGTCTGAATCATTTCGGCTGGTGGAGTGATATCCGCGATAGTGCCGGACGTGATTTAATGCCGAGGATAAAAGAACATGTGGCAAAATACGGCTATGTCGTTAATCCAAAAGCGCATCAGGAAACCGAACCCAGCTGGAATGACACCTACGCAAAAGCAAAGGATGTTTATGCTGTAGATCCGGATACGCTGCCCAATACCTATTTGAAATATTACTTATTTCCGGATTATGTCGTCAAGCATACTGACCCGAATCATACCAGGGCTAATGAAGTGATGGAACATCGCGAAAAAAATGTCTTTGCTATTGCCCGTGAAATCATTGAAAAAGGAACGGCAAAGGAGTGTAAGTTTGAGGCGGACGCTCATGCAACGTATATTGTCGATTTGGCGGATGCGATTGCTACCAATACGAAAGCCCGGATGTTGTTGATTGTTGAAAATGGTGGGGCCATTGAGAATTTTGATCCGACGGCCATGGTCGAAATCCCCTGTATTGTCGGTTCGAACGGTTATGAAAAGGTTTGCATCGGCAGGATTCCACAGTTTCAAAAGGGCCTGATGGAACAGCAGGTATCGGTTGAAAAACTGGTTGTAGAAGCCTGGATCAGCGGCAGTTATCAGAAACTATGGCAAGCTTTGACCTTATCTAAAACGGTGCCAAGTGCTTCTGTGGCCAAACAAATTCTTGATGACTTAATTGTTGCCAACAGGGCTTACTGGCCGGAATTAAAATAAGGATGCTGAATTTTTGGATATTGGACTGTAATAGCGGAGATTTAGGAATGGCGGATCTTCCAAGGCGACAGTTCAATATCCAAATTTCTGGCGTGCAGTTTTTAGAAAGTTGATTATATTCCGATAAATGCTGTTGTAAAAGCAGAAAAACTCAGAGAAAATGTAGGCTTAATTTTAATAATTTCTTCCGGTTATTTTTAATTTTTGGAGGAGGGGTTACTATGCCAATAAGTAAAGACGTGGTTATGCAGAAAGTCCAACGTTTTGGCGGTGCAATGTTTACACCGGTTTTACTGTTTTCTTTTTTCGGTATTATGGTAGCTTTGTCAATCTTGTGTAAAAATCCGGATATTGTAGGTGGAATTGCCAACAAGGGAACACTGTGGTATGACTTTTGGTTTATTATTGAGCAAGGTGCATGGACGGTTTTCAGTCAGATGCCGCTTTTATTTGTCATCGCTTTGCCGATTGGCCTGGCACAAAAGAACCAGGCCCGCGCTTCCATGGAGTCTTTTGTCATTTATATAGTCTTCAATTATTATGTCTCGGCCATGTTAACACTGTGGGGACCGATGTTTGGCGTGGATTTTACCAGGGAAGCCGTCAGCGGCTCGGGTCTGGCTATGATTGCCAATATCAAAACGCTCGATTTTGGGATGCTCGGGGCCATTTTTATCGCAGCAGTAACGGTATACTTACATAATAGATTTTTTGATGTCAATCTGCCCGATTTCCTGGGTGTATTCAAAGGCTCGTCGTTAGTGGTTATTGTCGGCTTCTTTGCCATGCTGCCGATTGCCTATCTCTTCTGTCTTGTCTGGCCGCATGTTCAGATGGGGATTTACTCCATGCAGGAGTTTTTTAAGATGAGCGGGGTGTTTGGAGTATGGCTGTACACTTTCCTGGAACGGATTTTGATACCAACGGGGCTGCACCACTTTATCTGGACGCCCTTTATTTTAGGTCCGGCAGTTGTAGACGGTGGGATCAAGCAGTATTTCTTTCAACATTTAAACGAATTTGCCACAGCGGCGCATTCTTTAAAAGAAATGTTTCCGCAAGGCGGTTTTGCATTGCACGGTTCTTCTAAAATGTTCGGCTCCATCGGTATTGCGCTGGCGATCTACGGAACAGCGAAACCGGCTAAGAAAAAAGCCATTGCCGGTCTCTTAATCCCGGCCATGCTGACGGCGGTGCTTTGCGGTATTACGGAACCGCTGGAATTTACTTTTTTATTTGTTGCACCGCTGTTGTTTGCCGTCCATGCTTTTTTGGCTGCAACGCTGGCTGCTGTGTCCTATTCCTTCGGCGTTGTCGGCGATTTCGGTAGCGGCCTCATTGAAAATGCCGTACTAAATTGGATACCTTTATTTAAGTATCATATGTCCACCTATATTATCCAGTTTATCATTGGTTTTATTTTCACCGCCATCTATTTTGCCACTTTTCGTTATTTGATTTTACATTTTGATTTCAAGACACCGGGGCGTACTGATGAGGAAGAAGACCGCTTATATACAAAAGCGGATTATCAGGCAAAACAAGTCATGGCGGCTGGTCTTGATATGGATGAGCGGGATAGAAAAGCAGCGGCATTTTTAGCAGCATTAGGCGGCAGGGAAAATATCGAGGAAGTCACCAACTGTGCAACCCGGCTGCGGGTTACAGTTAAAAATGGCAATTTAGTGCAGGATACCAAGACATTTGTCAACGGCGGAGCGCATGGATTGGTACAGAAAGGCAATGCCATCCAGGTTATTGTCGGCCTTTCCGTCCCACAGGTGAGAGAACGGTTTGAAGCGTTGCTGACTGCCGATTCGAAAGAGGCGAAGCAGTCCCGGGGAACCAAGAAAAGTGCAACGTTAAAAGCATTTGTCTCCGGTAAAGTGATTCCCATTTCCGCAGTCGGGGATGAGATGTTTTCACAAAAATTGATGGGAGACGGGGTGGCCATGTGGCCGGAAAATGATGTTGTAACCGCACCGGCTGAAGGTGAAATTACTATGGTTATGGATAAATCCGGGCATGCGGTCGGCCTGAAGCTGGAAAGCGGTCTGGAAATTTTGATTCACATTGGCCTTGATACCGTTAACCTGGAAGGTGAGGGATTTCAGGTTTTAATAAAACCGGGACAAAGAGTTCGAGCCGGCACTGAACTGGTTCGTTTCGATGCTAAGCGGCTAAAGGAAAAAGGATATTCGCCGATTGTCATTATGGCGGTTACTAATTTTGACCAGTATCCGTTGCTGCGCTTCTATTCAGGCATGCAGGCAAAGGCTAAGGAAACAGTGATTGCAACCTTTTAAGATGACTATGACTACAGCCAGCAATTCAGACTGGACTATAAGGGTATGGATTTGAAGAGCCCCGGGTCCTTCGGAGCCTATCTGCGGGTGCTGAAGCTGCAAAAATATGGCGATCCCTCGCATGATGACGAATGGAGTTCCCTGCCGTCGGATATGAAAGGCTGGATTCTGGGGGTTGACTACGCAATCGGAAAAGATATACAGTGGACAACCCTGTATGGCCACCAGAAGCTCAATATTTCCGGTACAGATACCTCTATGGACAAAGACAGCACCCGTAAATTAATCCGTACCCGGCTCGATTTCCATTTTTAAAGAAAATCGTAAGAAATATTGGAACTCTCGTGTATTGCGACTACACGGGAGTTCCTTTTTATAGACATTTATCTATACTTCATCCCCTATTGGTTCTACAATACCTGTAAAGATGATTTATTCCAGATATGTACTTTTTTAGGAAGGATATTAATTGACGAAGTAATAAATCTATAATTTTAGAAAAACGTTTCGTTGTTTGCCCAGGATACTATAAAATAAGAGGAGAGAACATGAAGAACGGCAACTTGCTGAAAAACAAGCCGCCGTTTCCCAGTGCTATATATGCTTCTGACAGATTAGAATGTGGTGACGACACGCGAATAAATAATATCTTGAAAATGGAAAATAGCCGGAATTTTTTTACTTGCATATTAGGTAATTTATGCCTATAATAATATATAGACCGGTCGGTACAAAAAGCTATAAAGGATATTAATATCATGAAAAGTAAACCTGACTCCACAAGGGAAAAAGTCCTTGCTGCAGCAACGAGACTTTTCCAAACTCAAGGTTATAATGCCACAGGATTAAAAGAAATCCTGGAAGAGAGTGGCTCGCCCAAGGGATGTTTGTATTATTATTTTCCTAATGGAAAAGAAGAATTGGCTTTGGAGGCTATAAAATTAGCCACTGAATTTATTAAGAGAAAAATCAAACAGGCTTTTGATGAGCATTCAGATCCTGTTGCAGGAATACAGTATATTATTGGGACGATGATAAAAGATTTAAGCCAGGAGGGTAATCTTCGAGGCCTTTCAATAAGTTTAATTGCATTGGAGACTTATTTATCAAACGAAAAATTAAGCAATGCATGTAAAGAGGCGTTTATTGCTTTAGAAGAAATTTTTTCTGAAAAGCTGATGAAAAGTGGATATTCCAGGGAAATGGCCCAGGAATTAGGTATGATGGTTCAAGTTATGCTCGAAGGGGCTCTGATACTGTCGGTTGCCAAAAAAGATACTAAGTCATTGGAGTTAGTCAATACGCAAATTGGTGCTTTGTTGGAGCAAGATAATAAGTTTATAAAATAGCTTATTATAGCTGAAGTAAGTTATTTTATAAACTTATTATATAGACCGGTCTATATAATTATGTTATTAACAGGTATTTTTTACTTATCCACTTTCGTGCTGGTCACGGAGGTTTTATATAAAGTTTAAAACAAAACTCAAGGGGAGTTGAAGTACAATGAAAAAGAATGCTAAGATTTTTGTAATGGCGCTCATGATAATGGGGGTAACTTCCGGTATTGCTTTTGCCAATTCGACAGAACCAAGGACGACTGCTGAGCAGCCGTTTATCCTTGATAGAACTCACAACCAGATCACATTAGACCGGGAATATCCGGAATTAGGGCTCCGGTCCCATTCCTGGATTACCGGCACCGGCAGTCAAACGGTTGCCCATACACAACTCATTGACGTAGCCAGCGGAAAGGTAGTAAAGGAACTAAGCCGGGATTGCAACTATGCGGATCTTCCTTATTCCCATTCCTATACCGATCCTATCGAATATGGTAGTAACTAAACTGTGTCCGTAAATAAAATCCGCCGTTTCCATAATCATCGGAATAACGGCGGATTTTTTGTTTCTCTTTATGACGTTTATAGTCATTTTTACGATCGGCCCAGATAGGGGCCAGTTTTACTTCCGGCGTCATTGCCCGGTTCGGTTTACCTGCGACTTTCAGAGTATTGGGGTTAATCGTTCCACATTTAATTTTCTTCTTAAAATTAGATTTAGACATACGAGCACCTCCCATGCTACTATTATTATAGTCTCTTTAACGTATCGAATAAAGGATATTCTCTATCTAAACGGAATTTGTGATTAGTTATTAGTGAAAGAGAACATCGTATAGAAGGAAGGAGATTTGATTTGCCTTCGAAAGACCTATTTTTATATTGCCGGACAAAACTTGGAGCGATTGAAGAGTACCCTTTTGGCCCCGATGTCATTGTCATCAAGATAGCAACCAAGATGTTTGCACTTCTATCATGTAGGAATGGTCAGAAATATCTTTCGTTGAAATGTGATCCTGACTATGCTGAGTTGTTAAGGAAACAATATCCAAGTATAATTCCCGGGTATCATTTAAATAAGCGCCACTGGAATACAGTACTACTCGATGGCAGTATCCCGGAAAATGAGATAAGAGGACTAATTGATCATTCTTATGACCTGGTGTATAAATCACTTCCCCGGAAAAAGAGAATAGTATATCAAGAGGGCAGATAAATGCCATGTAATAATTATACTACATTGAAAACGGTCGACTATTAGAGTATACAAATATCAATTTTTAATAATATCATGGCAAACTTAATAATGGATCAATCAGGTTTAGATCAGGGGTTATGCGGAAATATAGTAAAAGATGTGAAGCTGTGATGAGATAATGTGTTAACCAAGTAATTTATAGATACCTTCCAGTGGTTTGGTATACGTTTTTCCAGATGGGCCAATGATAAATTGGCAATCCGGGCAGTGGCAGGCATGTCCGCCACTGCAATATTTCGTAAGCAATTCGCTGGTCTGTTCCTTATCCTGATCAGTGAGCATATAGGCTGAAATTTGTTGCGCTACTTCCTTATTTATAAACGTACATTGGATAATTCTATTGATTGTAATGGTTTCCCGCACTTTTCAATTCCTCCCGCAACCGTTATATTTTTAAAATATAACGAATAATTGTGGAAAGAGATAGGCAAATTATGTTAAAAAAATATTAAGTTTTTAATATGATTTCCCTGCTGGAAGGCAACAGACTTGTTCGAGCAAGACGCAAGTTGTTTGGTGCATTGCTATATGAAGGATCCCAAACAGGGATATACCCAAGTCCTGTATGGAGGTAAGTCTTGCAGGACTTGGGTATTTATATCAAGAAATAAACAGATTGGTCAGTAATAAAAATTGTGGTAATCCATCGAAAAAAGGTGACCTATGCAAAAAGGTGAGGTAGTAATTTTAAGGGGAAATATAGTATTTACTCCGGAGGAAAAAAGCTTTTCCGTCTATGAGAATAGCTATTTGGTGGCTTGTCATGGTAGGGTTGAAGGAATTTTTACGAAATTACCGGAGCAATACCAAAACATATCGGTACACGATTGTGGAAATGGCCTTATTATACCGGGATTTGTCGATCTGCATACCCATGCCTCCCAGTATGGCCAGAGAGGATTGGGACTGGATTATACATTGCTGGACTGGTTAAGGGAGTACACTTTTAAAGAGGAAAATAAATTCAGTGATCCGGTTTATGCTACGCATACATACCAAGCCTTTACCGAGGAAGTCATAGCCCAGGGCACAACAAGAGTGGTCGCTTTCGCCACGATTCACCAGCAAAGTACCCGCATTCTATGTGAAATCTTGGCGCGCAGGGGAGTGGGAGCCTATGTCGGCAAGGTGAATATGGATGACAACTGCCCTTCTTTTATGAAAGAAAATACTCAAAAATCACTGCAGGAAACGGAAGCATTTATATACGAATGGATGGACCATCCGTTGGTAAAGCCCATCATCACTCCACGGTTCGCGCCGACCTGTAGCAGAACGCTGCTGGAAGGGCTTGGAAAATTTGCGGCACAGTATAAGCTGCCTGTACAGTCGCATCTGTCGGAAAATGTAAGTGAAATCAAATGGGTACAGGAATTATTTCCTGAATGCAAGGAATATCATCAAGTGTATCAACAATATAAATTATTCGGGCAGACACCGACCGTTATGGCGCATTGCGTTCATATGTCGGAAGAGGCCATACAAAGTATGAGAGAAAACCAGGTTATAGCGGTGCATTGTCCGGATTCCAATATGAATTTAACAAGTGGGATTATGCCGCTCCGTAAACTCCTCAATAACGGCGTCAAGGTGGGGCTGGGAACCGATATTGGTGCAGGCCACAGTTTATCCATGCCGCAAACCATAGTGAAAACCATTCAACTGTCAAAAATAAGGTCTTTGTTTGAGAAAAAAGAAGAACCGTTGACTTTGTCTGAAGTTTTTTACCTGGCTACAAAAGGCGGCGGGAACTTTTTTGGCAGGGTGGGCAGTTTTGAAAGAGGATACTGGTTGGATGCCCTAGTCATTTCTCAGGAAGCAGCGGTAACGCCGTTATCGCCGCTGGAGAAACTTCAGCAATTCATTTATACGGGAACTCCGGCTTGCATAACTGCACGGTACATTAATGGCAAAAAGATCAATTTCTAGAGAGGCCGGTCCCGGGAATAATGTATCTACACTTTAAGATATTATGTAACCCGTTTATCGCTTGACCTGAACTATAGTTATAGTACAAATAGGAAAATAAAGGATTGCGGTATTCCCTCTCTTAAGCTTGACTAACTTACAATTCTTATGTTAACATGAAGTTGTATGTAAACTTAGGAGGTGCTTTTATGAGAATTGCACTAGTGGGGCTGGGGACAACCGGGAAGGTTGTGGCAGAGTATCTTTATCAGCAGCAAGCACTCACGCTCGTATTTTGCAGAGAGAACAGCCCGGACGCCGGACGGGACTTGGGAGAAGTTTTACATAGGCCATATATGGGGATTACGATAGAAAGCACAGAAAATCTGGAAGATAAATTAAAGACTTATAAACCGGATGTGTTGATTGATTTTTCATCGCCCAAGTTTCTTAGAGAAAATCTGGTCACCCTTGCAAAATATAATGTACACGTGGTGACTGCGGTAACCGACTATAGCCAGATGGATAAAAAACGAATGAAGGTTATGACCCGCAAGGGGAGGATCGGAGTGGTGCTCGCTCCCAATATTACCCTTGGCGTCAATGTCGTGCTGAAGCTGGCGGCCCAAATCGCATCAGTTCTTCATAGCGGGTATGATTATCAGGTGATAGAGGAGAACCACCGCAATAAAAAGGATAGCCCGTCAGGAACAGCGGAAAAACTGGCTGTAGCGATTAAACATGTACTCGAGAAAGTCAGGGATACCAATCATGATATCCCGATTCATTCCATACGCGCTGGTGATATGATTGGGCGCCACAAAGTTCTGGTTTGTGGTGAATATGATCAGATCGAAATTACCCATACCGCATTCTCCCGGACAGCCTACGCTGAAGGGGCTTTCAAGGCCGCCCAATTCATTTTTGGCAGAAAAGGGTTATATGGAATGAAAGACGTGTATGGTCTTGGGGGAAAAGGATATCTTCAGGAACCGCTTAAGATGGAGCCGGAGGAAAAAGAACCTGTCGGTGTTTACGCTTAAACTAAAAAAACAACCAAACCTTTCTAAAGCTAAAAGAAGGGTTTGGTTGTTTTTTTCTATTTCTTCTTTAGCAAAGATATAAATGCTTTAGTCCGTTACAAAAATTAATGATAAAAATCGTTAATGAATTCATAAAAAAATAGACTAATAATAAGATTTTGAAGTTTCTAAATAATTTGATCGGAAAACTGCTTACACGACAACTTCTGGATAAGATAGATAAAGTAATATCCTTGAGGTAATTTTAGACAAAACTGCTACAATTATAACTGTCAGAAAGCAAGCTAGCAAAAAGAGGTGTTCTGTATGTTAAATGGTGAAAAAAAAATTCAAAAGCCTTTGCGGTGGGCGATGGTAGGAGGTGGGCGTACAAGTCAGGTAGGGTATAAACACAGAACGGGTGCATTAAGAGATAATACGGCATTCACCCTGGTGGCAGGGGCCTTTGACGTTGATGCACAAAGAGGAAGAGATTTTGGGATAAACTTAGGTGTTGCTGCCGATCGTTGCTATCCGGACTATAAAACCATGTTTGCCGAAGAAGCAAAACGTAAGGATGGCATCGAGGTAGTTTCTATTGCTACTCCTAACGGCACCCATTATGAAATTTGTAAAGCGGCTCTCTATGCAGGGCTTCATGTAATCTGTGAAAAGCCTTTATTTTTTACAAGCGACGAAGCAAGAGAGATTAAAGCACTTGCCGAAGAGAAGGGAAAGATTATAGGTGTTACCTATGGATTTTCCGGCAGCCAGATTCTATTACAAGCCCGTAAAATGATTGAAAATGGTGAGCTGGGTGATATTCGTCTAGTAAAATTGCATTATACGCATGGTTTTCATGCTGATGCGGCAGAAAAAGAAAATAGTGCGGTCCAATGGCGTGTTGACCCTAAAATTTCAGGTCCCAGTTATGTATTAGGCGATCTTTCTACTCATACTTACTATATTTCACAATTACTGCTGCCTGCTATGAAAATCGAAAAGTTAATATGCGATCGCCAGAGTTTTATTAAAAACCGTGCACCTCTGGAAGATAATGCTCATGTTATTATGCATTATGACAATGGTGCGGTGGGAACCATGTGGGTATCGGCAATTGATGCAGGTTGTCATAGGTCTCAGGGGGTTCGTATTGTAGGAACAAAAGCAAGCATCGAATGGCGGGATTCCTGCCCCAATCAACTGCTCTTTGAAGAACAGGGCAAACCGAATCAAGTACTGTTCCGCGGGATGCCTTACCTTTATGAGGAGGCTTTAGCAGAGGAACGTTTGGGTGCATTGCATGAAGAAGGGCTTTCGGATGCGTGGGCCAATATTTACCTCAGGTTTGCCATGGCGATAGATGCGCAAAACAGAGGTGATAAAGAATTTCTGAAAAATTTTATATACCCGGACATAAATGCCGGGCTGGAGGGCGTACGCTGGATAGAAAATTGTGTAAGGTCTGCCAATGAGGGGGCCGTTTGGGTTGATTTTAAATAAGCAGGTGTGCACTATAGCTTTGGGGAATAAAACAGGTACATGTTTCGCTTTTTAATCTATAGCTATTAGAATTAGGAGTGGATGAATTGTGCAATGTTTTGTTAGAAAAAATTCCACGCGTATCTTTGAAGCTGATAAATTACCCCAATTGCTTTATGCGTGCAAGGCAGAGGATGATTTGACGAGGCTTCCTTGTGTGATGCAGATGCATGAAGACCGCCTAGAAATTTTATTTATCAGGCATGGCAGAGGAATTCATACCATTGGCGGACGGCAATATCAAACCCGGGAAGGCGATATTCTAATTTTCAATAGCGGCGTTATTCACGATGAACGTGCTAATCCTCAGACGGGAATGAGTGTATATAACTGTGCGGTCACAAATTTAAAACTAAGGGGTATGCGAGAGAACTGCCTGATTCTTGACGGCGCGAATCCGGTTCTGCACAGTGGCGCAATGCGCAAGGATATTGAAAACCTGTTTAGCTTGATATACTCACAGCTTTACGCCCGTCATGAAGGCGCAGAGGAAATCGGTAATCACCTGCTGTGCGCCCTTATTACGCTTATTTTAAAACAAGTTAATGGGGCTGGAACCTTAGCGGCAGAGGATGAAGATATGCTGGGGATAACCATAAAGAAATATATCGATGAGCATTGTTTCGAGGAACTGACTTTAGAAAGTATTAGCAAGGCCCTGCATATTAGCCCTTCCTATTTATGCAATGTTTTTAAAAAAAACACAGGATATGCCCCTATCCAATATATTATGTGCCGCAGAATTGGAAAAGCTCAAGCCTTGCTTCTCGGCACAAATTATAATGCTACTACCATTGCAGCTATGGTAGGATATGACAACTCTAATTATTTTAATACACTTTTCACCAAAATTGTCGGTATGACTCCAATCAAATATCGAAAATGCTGGGTGGATAGGGGATACACAGAAGGGGCCCGTAGAGGGACATCAAGCACTAGCGATAAGCGAAATCTGTTCAATAGCTACAGGTATGATGACTTTGGGAGGGTTTAAGTAGTGACAGCCCTGGTATAAATAAGCGTCTATTTATATTGAGAGAGTAGAAATATGCACCTGTTAATAGTTCGAATATTTAGTTAATTTAGAGGGCGGGAATTTACATGAAAATGGGGGATTAACATGAAACTATCTTATGTTACAGACAGTCTTGGACATCTGTCTTTTGAAAATATGTTAGATAAAGTCGCAGCAATGGATATTCATGCCGTTGAAATGACAACCGGCGGCTGGTCGCCGGCACCACACCTTAGACTTGATGAATTATTAGAAAGCTCTTCTAAAAGAGAAGCGTTCATCATGGCCTTGCAAAAAAGAGATATTGAGCTTTGTGCCCTGAACTGCTCCGGTAATCCCTTGGATCCTGGCAAACTCGGTGAGGAGCATCGAGCAGTTACGGAAAAAACCATGGAACTGGCAAAATTGTTAAATGTTAAGAAAATTGTTATGATGAGTGGTTTGCCAGGGGGCTGTGCGGGTGATAAAACGCCAAACTGGATTACCTATACCGTAAGCTGGCCGGAAGAACTACAGCAAGTAGTGGATTATCAGTGGAACGAAGTTGCAATCCCATACTGGAAAAGGCTCGTAAATAAGGCGGAAGCCTGTGGTGTAGAAAAAATAGCCCTGGAAAATTTCAGTTCCCAGCTAGTATACAATCCGGAAACCTTATTTAAGCTGCGGAATGCGGTGGGTCCGATGGTGGGGCTGAATTTAGATCCCAGCCATTTATTGTGGATGGGAGCAAATCCTATTGCTGCGGCCAGAGCGTTAGGCGATGCAATTCACCATGTACATGGGAAGGATGTCAGAATGGAACAAGGGCTGGTAGAGATTAATGGCGTGATGGAAACGAAGGTCGTTACCGATGTAGCCGCCCGGGCATGGAATTATGTTGCGGTTGGATGTGGACATGATCTGCAGTGGTGGAAGGAATTCTTTTCTGTGGTCAAAATGATGGGCTATGACGGACATGTTTCGCTGGAAATGGAAGATTTAACAATGTCTATAGAAGCCGGAATAACAACTTCGGTAGAGGCGTTAAAACAGACGATTAGTGTGTGAATTAAAGAAAAAGCTAGAATGATAATTCCCTTGGCATATTCAGCCAAGGGAATATATCGGTTGAAATTTCCTGAATAAAAAGGAGATATAGCTTGGTTTTAAAAGAAAAGTAAGTCTAAGGAGGGAAGTTTATGAGTGAAAATGCAACCGGAATCCAGCCCTCATCGCCGTCTTTTTTACGAACCATTATGATTATATCGACTTTCGGCGGACTCTTGTTCGGGTATGATACCGGTGTTATTAACGGTGCGTTGCCATATATGTCGGCACCGGATCAACTGAATCTGACGCCTCTTACGGAAGGACTGGTAGTCAGTTCTTTGCTCCTTGGTGCCGCGCTGGGATCGATAGTGGGCGGAGTTCTATCTGACAAACATGGCCGTCGTAAGAATATTATTCATTTAGCCTTGTTGTTCTTTCTGGCTGCTGTTGGCTGTTCCCTGGCACCCAATGTCGAGATCATGGTTATCTGCCGGTTTTTACTTGGCTTGGCGGTGGGTGGTGCTTCGGTCACTGTGCCAACCTATTTAGCAGAAATGTCACTGATGGAAAATCGGGGCCGCATGGTTACACAAAATGAACTGATGATTGTAACAGGACAATTTCTTGCTTTTATTGTTAACGCGATTTTTGGAGTTATGTTAGGCAATGCAGGATATGTGTGGCGGTATATGTTAATTGTTGCCGCTCTTCCAGCTGTTGTGTTATATTTCGGAATGCTGAGAATGCCTGAAAGTCCCCGCTGGCTGATTTCGCAGGGAAAGATTGCGGAAGCTCTGCAGGTTTTAAAGCGGGCGCGCCAAACCGAGGAAAAAGCCATAGCTGAATTTAATGAAATTCAGGATACTGTTGAGGCTGAAGCCCAAATGGGCAAAGCCACCTGGAAGGATTTAAACTTACCTTGGGTGCGGCGGCTTCTCATTGTGGGAATTGGTGTTGCCGTTGCCAGTCAATGTACAGGTATCAATACCATCATGTACTATGGCACAGAGATTTTGAAAGATGCGGGATTTTCTACAACAGCAGCTTTGATTGGCAATACTGTCAATGGTTTAGCATCGGTTGTTGCTACCAGCATCGGCATTTGGCTGGTAGAAAAAGTGAGACGCCGTCAGATGCTCTTGACCGGATTGACCGGAACGACGCTGGCGTTATTCCTGATTGCCATGTCATCCATGCTGATGCAGGGATCTCCGGTACTGCCTTATATCGTAGTGGGATTGACGGTAATGTTTTTAGCCTTTATGCAGGGGGCAATTGGGCCGATACTTTGGCTGCTGTTGGCAGAAATTTTCCCGTTGCGCCTGCGCGGTCTCGGCATGGGAGTTTGTGTATTATTTGTCTGGATTACTAATTTTATAATTGGCTTCTTCTTCCCTGCCCTATTAAGCAGCTTTGGCTTATATATTACATTTTTTATCTTTGTTGGCATAGGTATTTGCTCCCTGATATTTGTCAAATTGTATGTCCCGGAAACAAAGGGACGTACCTTAGAGGAATTAGAGAATCAATTCCGTAATTACTATAAAAAGGGTGTTGTTGAAAATACCGGATTGGGTAAGTAGTGGTCTTATTTTGATCTGCAACTGATAATTGGATTAAAGTAAAGCGGCGAAAACCATGAGGCAGCAAGATGCACCCTGATAAACACTATAGTTTTGCGATCGAGTGCACTTAAAAAAGGCGGAAACTTATGGGAAATGTAGACCAAATTGTTTTTTCAATGGTTGCCGATGCAGGTGACGCGCAGGCATTGATGATGCAGGCGCTCGAATGGGCAAGAATGGGAAATTATAAACATGCCAATACGCTAATGGCAAGGGCTGAAGAAAAAATGCTCAAAGCGCATCGCGTCCAGACAGGGCTGTTTAAGAAAGAAGCCGAGGGAATGGAAGGGCAATGTACGGTTTTGCTGGCGCACGCGCTGGATCAGGTAATGAATGCGATGCTGACCCAAAAGTTAATTCAGGAAATAATCTATCTCTACAAAAGATAGAGCTACCTAATGTTAACCATATAGTTTTATCAGACCTGTAGGATTTTGGTGAATTATACCTGCTGGAATTGATCCGCGAACTGAGGGAACTGCTATCCTTCTTAATACGGACAGAAGAAAGGGACTGTGTTGAAACGTAAGGCTTCAGCACGGTCCCTTTTTATGGGTTGAAATTTTTTATACACCCTACCCTGGTAGTTATTGCGTTAATACCAATTGGGCATTAAGATAGGAATAACAAGGAGGTGATGGAATGAATGATATTATTTTGAAGTTAGAGCAACTAGGTTTTTCCTCCTATGAAGCAAAAGCGTATTATGCTCTAATCCGAAAACATCCTAGTAATGGTTATGAAATTAGCAAAATAGGAAAAATTCCATCAGCTAAAATTTATGAGACAATAAACCGGCTTAAAATGAAAGGCGCTATTATCGAAAGTACGGCGGAGGCAGGAAAGTACTATCCTGTTCCGGCAGATAAGCTTTTAGCCAAAGTAAAGCAGGAGTTTGCTTCGACGATACAAGATTTAGAAGGACAGTTGAGAAAGACGGAGCCATTGCCGGATATTGATGTAACCCTCAATTTTTCCGGATATGAAACCTTTGCTGAAAAAGCCGTAAATCTGATATGTAATACCGGTATATCGCTGCTAATGTCTGTTTGGCCTCAGGAGGAGCTTCTACTAAAGGATGCGGTAACCCAGGCAAAAAAGAGAGGCGTTACCATTGTGGCCGGGGTATTTGGACAATCATCCATAGAAAGTAGTTACCATGTTAATTTGGCAAGCTGTGGAACCTCGTCACAGGCAAGGTTAGGCAAACGGCTGAATATTGTCATTGGAGATTCCCGGGAAGTGGTGATTTGTGAGGCTGGCGGGCATGGTACGGCAGAAGGTGTATGGACAACAACGCCCAGTATTATCCTGGTTGCTAAGGAATATATTAAACATGATATCTGGGGAAACCTTTTGATCAATGTCATTGGTGAAGAAAAATTCAATCGCTTGTGCGAGAGTAATGAGATGCTGTCTTATCTGATTCAGAACCGTTAGGGGGCAGGGGAATGAATGCGTCTAAGCATTTGGATATTTTCAATCAAGTTAAGATAGGGATAGTTGGATGCGGACATCTGGGAAGAGCTGTTCTGACATCTTTGCTTAACCATGGGTTTCCTCAAAAAAGTATGTATATTTCCTATCAGGGTAAGCCGTCCACCTATGAGAAAATAAAACAATTGGGCCTCACCGAATGCATTGCAGACAATAAGAGAATTTTTCGTGAGGCAGATATTGTTTTTTTGACCATACGGCCGCAGGACATGAACCGTTTACAGGGAATAGATTTCCCAAGGGACACGCAGATTGTTTCCTGTATAGCCGGATTGACTACCGGAATCGCCAAAGATATATTGAATACTTCCATTTTCCGCATTATGCTAAGCGGACCGGATACAATCGTGTCGGCAAGGGGAATTGCCGCTATGTACCCTTATAATAATTTGGTAGGAGATATATTGAAAAGAATGGGCCTGCGTATATTTGAGGTTTCCCAGGAGAGTGATATGGATATATTTACGGCCGGAGTATGCTTACCTGCGGCATTGTTGCTGGAGAATAGCGAGGCGGCAATACAGGAGGCAATTAGGGAGGTAAGCACGGACTACGCCACGTTTTTTGAGATATATAGGTGGGCCCAAGAAATTGCCCCCTTTTTTCATACAGAGAGTGAAAAGGCAGAATACATTTCAAAAATGATAACAAAGGGCGGTGTTACGGAAACCATAGTAGCTAGTATACAGTCGGGTGAATCCTTTCTCACTGCTTTGAGGAGGGGGATCAGGCGCAGTAAAGATATTTCACAGGAAATTGGCAATTCTATTTTAATGTAATCCGGCATGCGGGGCGGAACGACGATGACTTTGCAGCGTAAGGTCGATAGTAATTTTAGAAAGAAGGTTTTCCTATGGACAAATTAGAGAATGTTTCCGTAATAAAAAAAGCCAATATATATTTTGATGGTAAAGTAACAAGCCGTACTGTTTTATTAGCTAATGGAGAAAGAAAAACGCTGGGCATGATACTGAAAGGGCAGTATACATTTGAAACCTCAGATAAGGAACATATGGAACTTTTGGCCGGCAGGCTGGACGTATTGCTCCCTAATCAAAAAGAATGGATTTCAGTTGAGGCAGGGCAAACTTTCGAAATTCCGGCACACTCAAAGTTTGACATTGTTGCCAGAGAGTTAACCGATTATTGCTGCTCCTATATAAAAGAATAAAGGTTTATCCTATGGAACAGGGGTGGGTTTTGCGTATGGCAAAATCCACCCCTGTTTTGCATAACGGAAGAAACTGATAGCATGAAACATTTTTCCATAGGCCGTTCCTGAAAATGACATTCACAATGACCGGATCCGAGGGTTTTTAGGAATGGACAGGACGTCACCCAAATAGCGGAATAGGATGTTTTGGCTATGCCTGGTAAAGGACAATCCTGAATTGTTAACATGAAGGATCTTACCATAAATAACCATGGACAGATATAGATAATTTTGCTAAAGTGAATTTATAAGGACAAGTGTATTTTAGGAGTGGATTCTATGAAACACTTGTACCTGAATTTTTAATAATATAGGAACTAAGGAGGGTCAGCGTATGAGTGGTTTTGATTTCGGCAGCATTATCCAAAAAGATCGTAGTGAAAGGATACATCAACAGTTTAGCGGCACTCTGCTTGATTATTTGTCGATTGTAAAAGAAAATCCCAAAGTAACTATGCTGGCTCACCAGCGCATGTATGAACTGCTGGTCAATCCCGGTGTAGAAGCGATTAAGACCGAGGAAGATCCCAGGTTAAAGCGGATACATGGCAATAGCATCCTAAAAAAGTATACATTTTTTTCTAATGATTTTTACGGTATTGATAAAAGTATTATGCAATTGATGCGTTATTTTCATTCTGCGGCTATGAAGGGGGAAGAAGCACGTCAGGTACTCTACCTGGTAGGTCCGGTCGGAGCAGGGAAATCTTCCCTGATGGAAGCGTTGAAAAAAGCGTTGGAAATGAGTCCGCCCATTTATGTTATACAAGATTGCCCGATGCGTGAAGAACCGCTGCATCTGATTCCTAAGCACTTACGGCCGCAGTTTGAAGAACTGTTGGGCATAAAGATTGAAGGGGATCTTTGCCCCATTTGCCGGCACCGGCTAAAACATGAATTTCATGGTGAATTTGAGAAATTCCCGGTTACCATGGCGGAATTTTCCATTCGTTCCCGTAAGGGGATCGGAGTGGTGCCGCCTGTTGATCCCAACAACCAGGACACCTCCGTATTGTCCGGTTCAGTGGATATATCCAAAATGGATTTGTATGCAGAAGACGATCCGCGGGTGATGTCTCTTAACGGGGCTTTTAATGTAGGCAACCGGGGCATTGTGGAATTTATCGAAGTCTTTAAAAATGATGTGGAATACTTGCACACCATGATTACCGCCACCCAGGAAAAATCAATTCCTTCTCCGGGCAAGGGATCCATGATCTATTTCGACGGAATTATTCTGGCTCACTCCAATGAATCGGAATGGAACCGTTTCAAATCGGATCACACCAATGAAGCCATTCTGGACCGGATTGTCAAAGTGGAAGTACCGTATTGTCTGGAACTGGATGAAGAAGTGAAAATCTACCGGAAGATTCTCAAAAACAGCTCCTTTGAAGCGCATATTGCCCCCCATACCATTGAAATGGCGTCGATGTTCGCCATCCTCAGCCGTTTGACTCCGTCGTCCAAAGTGGATGCCCTGACCAAGCTGAAAATTTACAACGGGGAAGAAATTGTGGAAAAAGGATCTACCAAAAAAGTCGATATCGGGGAGTTGCGTGATGAAGCACAGCGGGAAGGCATGAGCGGCATATCCACCCGGTTTATTATGAAGGCACTTGGCGCCACGCTGGCCGAAGCTGAAAATGACTGCATCAATCCCATTGCCGTGCTGGATACGCTGATTAAGGCGGTCAAGGATATGGCGGCAGCCGAAGATGAGAAAAAACGGTATCTGGGTTTTCTGCAGGACGTGCTGAAAAAAGAATACAATAAAATTCTGGAAAAGGAAGTGACCCGCGCGTTTATTCATGGTTATCAGGAACAGGCGGAAAGCTTATTCAACAACTATTTGGATCATGCGGAGGCTTTTGTTAATTCGGCTAAAATTAAAGACCGCAATACCGGTGAAGAGTTGGAAGCCGATGTGAAGTTCCTCCAATCGATTGAAGAACAGATTGGGATTAGCGGGACGGCTGCACTTGGTTTCCGGCAGGATGTAACGGCTTACATGTTTTCCCTGCTGCGCAGTGGTGCCAAGATGGATTATCGCAGTTACGAACCACTGAAAGAAGCCATTGAAAAAAAGCTTACCGTATCGGTTAAAGAACTGTCTCGCATAGTGACGAAGGCCAGGGTGCGTGACGACGAACAAGACAGCAAATACAATGCCATGGTGGAAGAAATGAAAAAGAACGGATATTGCGACCATTGCTGCAATGTAATTTTAAAATACGCTGCTAATAATTTGTGGAAGGATTAGTGGTTTTTTTCCCTGACGGCAGAGAAAGGAGGGAAGGGTATGGCTCTTTTTAAAGAAGGAAGCCTGGCATCGTCTGACCGTTCGCAATGGGACCGGAAGCGGCACAGACAATTAGTTGAAGACGCCATTAAGAAAAATATGGGCGGCATTATTGCCGAAGAAAGCATTATTGGCCAGGATGGGAGTAAAAAAATTAAAATTCCCGTCAAAGGAATAAAGGAATATCAGTTTATTTACGGAAAAAATACGCCGGGCACAGGGGCCGGCAACGGCAGCGAAGAAAGGGGACAAGTGATCGGCAAAGCCGGTGAGGGTGAAGGGCAGGGACCCGGGCAGGGTCCCCAGGCCGGAAGCGAAGCCGGTGAGGATATTTTTGAGACGGAAATCACGCTGGACGAACTGGTACAGTATCTATTTGAAGATTTGCAACTTCCCGATATGGAACGCAAAAAGTTTGCCATGATCGAATCGGAACGGAAATATAAACTGTCCGGCTATCAAAAAAAGGGCATACCGCCACGGCTGGCCAAGAAACGGACCGTCACCGAAAAGATTAAACGGGTCAAGTCGGCTCTCCGGGCCCGGGAGGAAGCTGGAAACTTGGCTGAACGGCAGGGCTTTATCGAAGATGATCTGCGCTATCGCCGCGTGAAAACGGAGATTCGCCGCAATTCTAACGCAGTGGTAATCTGCATTATGGATACATCAGGGTCGATGGATCAAACCCGCAAATATCTCGCCAGAAGCTTTTACTTTCTTTTGTACCAGTTTGTCCGTTATCGCCATGAACAGGTCGAAGTGGTATTTGTCGCTCACACTACGGAAGCCAGGGAAGTCAATGAACAGGAGTTCTTCCATAAAGGCGAGTCTGGGGGGACGTTTATTAGCAGCGGCTATGCCAAAGCACTGGAAATTATTGAACAGCGCTATAACCCGTCCATCTGGAATATTTATGCGTTTCATTGTTCCGACGGCGACAACTGGGCTGAGGATGATGCCAAGGCGATTGCTCTGGTCCGCAAACTGTGTGAATTGTGCAATTTGTTCGGTTATGGCGAAGTAGCAGGGCATTACGGCTATAGTACGATACGTCGTAAATTCCAGGAACATATCAAAGAGAAAAATTTCATTATCGCCGCCATTGATTCTAAAGAAGATGTCTGGCCGGCGTTTAAACGGATTTTGGACAAGGAAGGAGCCGGAGGTGACAGGTGATGACAGTCGAGTATTCCCTGCAGGATCTGATGGAATGGAACCGGCACATTGAAGAATTTGTCGGGGAAATAGGTCTGGATTGCTATGAGCAGCAATTTGAGATCTGCAGCTATGAAGATATGTTGTGCTACGAAGCCTATGTAGGCATGCCGTCCCACTATCCGCACTGGAGCTACGGCAAAGCCTATGAACGACAGAAGACCTTTTACCGGCATAACCTTGCCGGACTGCCTTATGAAATGGTGATCAATTCCGATCCCTGCATCGCCTATCTGATGCGTGACAACACCTTGCTGCTCCAAATATTAACGATGGCGCATGTATACGGACATAATGACTTTTTTAAGAACAACCGTTTATTCAGGAGGGATACCCGGGCCGGTTTGACGCTGGAAATCTTTAAAGCCCATGCCGACCGGGTCAGGGGCTACATTCAGGATCCCAGTATCGGATCTGAGCAAGTGGAACGCATTTTGGACGCTGCCCATGCCCTGCGTTTCCAGATTTCCCGTAATGGTTCAGGTAAAACTGCCGACAGGGAAACTTTGCGTAAGGAGGCGGTCGAACCCATTCCGGAACGCCTGCAGGACGATTTGCTGGGGTTTCTGGCCGAACGGGGACGGCTGGCCGACTGGGAACGGGACCTGGTAACCATTGTCAGGGATGAGTCGCTCTACTTTATTCCCCAGATGGATACCAAGATCATGAACGAGGGCTGGGCCAGCTATTGGCACTACCGGATTCTGCAGAAGCTGGAACTTCCTCAGGCTCTTCATCTTGAGTTTCTGCAGCGGCATAATCTGGTCATCCGTCCGCACCGGGGCCGGGTTAATCCTTATTTTGTCGGTTTTAAGCTTTTCGAATATCTGGATAAGACTATGGGGCGCGAGGCGATTTTACGGATTCGTGCCGAAGAACGGGACCAGTCCTTTTTACGGCGCTATCTGACCCGGGAACTGTGCGAGGAAATGCATCTTTTTGTCTATCAAAAACAGGGAGAGGATATTGTGGTTGCCGAAGTAGCCGATGGGGATGGCTGGAAAAAGGTCAGGGACGAACTGGCCGGCTCCGCGGGAGCCGGCAGTATTCCGGTTATTATCCCGCATAAGGTAGACCGGGGAAAACTGGTGCTTGAACACCGTTTTGACGGACGGGAACTGGAGATGAATTATGCCCGGGAAACGTTACAATATGCTGCCCGGCTCTGGGGTGGAACGGTGGAACTGCTCACCATGCTGGATGGAAAACCGAAAACTATAGTCAGTGAGGATCCTGCCGGTAAATAAGGCCGGAATTCATCGTTGTAGGGACCTTACGTGCTTAGAACCTAGCTATTGCTAGGTTCTTTTCTTAGAATACGGATAACCCCTCTTGCCATTTTATTCCCTTAAAACGTGATGAATTCGTAACAAACCTGTAATATTGGCAGATTATACTGTAGTTAATAAATAAAGGAGGGTTCCCATGAACAAGTTAGTTAAATTTTTAATTGCAATAGCATTAGTATTTGACATTCCTCATAAGAAAGCGTACAATATTGATAAATATTTTAATATGGTATTCGCAAAAGCTGTGAACAGGAAGAGTATTCCGGGATAAACCCGTACAGAGAGCAGGAAAATGCTGAGAACCTGCAGGACATTGCCGGAAGAAAATCACCTGAGAGCTGATGGCTGAATTACTAGTAGGTCAATTCGTATTCCTGCGTTAAAGGATAAGGTATGCAGTACCTGAAAGTGTAAAGGTGGTATAGCGAAGCAAACGCTTCGTCCTGACTAGGACGAAGTTTTTTTATTATAAAAATAGATATTGTCTTTGAGGGACATATGGTTGATATAGCGGTTTTGGAAAATGCACTGTAAAAGGAAGGGGCAAAACATGTATAAAAAAGTAAGTCCAAAGAATGATTTTGTGGAAATGGAAAAATCGATCCTGGCTTTATGGGAAGAAAAAGATGTCATTGCCAAAAATTTCAATATGAATGAGGGTAAGGAATATTTTACATTCTATGATGGCCCGCCTACTGCAAACGGTACTCCCCATATCGGGCATGTTGTTACCCGGGTTATCAAAGATCTCATTCCCCGCTATAAAGTCATGAAGGGCTATAAGGTACTGAGAAAAGCGGGCTGGGATACGCATGGCCTCCCGGTTGAACTGGAAGTGGAGAAAAAACTGGGTATTTCCGGCAAGCCGGAGATTGAAAAATATGGCGTTGAAGATTTCGTAAAGCAATGTAAAGAAAGTGTTTTTACTTATGCTACGCAGTGGAAGGAAATGTCCGAGCGGGTAGCTTATTGGATCGACATGGAAAATCCGTATGTCACCTATCATAATGAGTATATTGAGTCGGTTTGGTGGTCGTTAAAGCAGCTCTGGGATAAAGATTTATTATATAAAGGACACAAAATTGTTCCCTATTGCCCGCGCTGCGGAACCGCTTTGTCTTCCCATGAAGTGGCGCAAGGCTATAAAGATGTAAAAGATAGTTCAGCTTATGTCAAATTTAGACTCAAGGGAGAAAATGCCGCTATTCTTGTGTGGACGACGACGCCGTGGACGCTGCCCAGTAATGTGGCGTTGGCGGTCAATCGGAAATATGATTATGTGGAAGTGATCAATCAAGACGAGCATCTGATTCTTGCCAAAGAATTGTTAAGCTGCCTTGAGGGTGAATATGAGCTGGTGCGTGAATTCAAGGGAGAAGAATTGCTTGGCAGGGAATATGAACCCATGTTCAGTTTCGCGAAACCGGAGAAGAAAGCTTATTATGTTATCCATGGTGATTTCGTTACCCTGAGTGACGGTACTGGTATTGTGCATATTGCCCCGGCTTACGGGGAGGACGATAACCGGGTTGGACAAAAATATGATCTGCCGCTTGTCAATCTGGTGGATGCACAGGGGAATTTTGTAGAAGAAGTGACTCCCTGGCAGGGGTTGTTTGTTAAAAAAGCCGATGAAAGAATACAGACATTCTTAAAAGAGCAGGGCACTTTATATAAAGCGGAAAAATATCTCCATTCCTATCCGTTCTGCTGGCGCTGCGACACTCCGCTGTTATATTATCCGCGTGTATCCTGGTTTGTCAGAATGTCGTCCCTACGGGATAAACTCTTGGAAAATAATGATAAAATTAACTGGTATCCGGATAATATCAAAAAAGGCCGTTTCGGCAATTTTCTGGAAAATGTAATCGACTGGGGGCTCAGCCGGGAACGGTATTGGGGCACGCCGCTGCCGATTTGGGAATGCGAATGCGGACACCGGGAGTGCATTGGCAGCATGGCGGAACTCAGGGAAAAAGGGCTGGATGTGCCTGCGGATATTGAACTGCATAAACCGTATATTGACCAAGTACACCTGAATTGCCCGCATTGTGACAAGCCGATGCAGAGAGTCAGCGAGGTCATTGACTGCTGGTATGATTCCGGGTCGATGCCATTTGCCCAATATCACTATCCGTTTGAGAATAAAGAACTTTTTGAACAGAATTTTCCGGCCCAGTTTATCTCGGAGGCTGTTGACCAGACGCGTGGCTGGTTCTATACCTTGCTGGCCATTTCTACCGCAGTTTTTGATACAAGTTCATTTGAAAATTGTGTTGTGCTGGGGCATGTACTTGACAAACACGGCCTGAAAATGTCTAAACATAAAGGCAATGTCTTAAGTCCGTTTACCGTTTTAGACAATCAAGGTGCCGATGCCCTGCGCTGGTATTTCTATACTGCCAGTGCTCCCTGGCTGCCTTCCCGTTTCTATGAAGACGCCGTAATTGAAGCACAGCGTAAATTTATTAATACATTGTGGAATGTCTATTCCTTTTATGTACTATATGCGGAAATCGACCAGTTCGATCCGGCGAAATACCAAGGCAGGCAGAGCAGTCATGTCATGGACAGGTGGATTATCTCCAAGCTTAACACTCTGATTAACCAAGTCGATGACTATCTGAACACGTATAAAATCACCGGTGCCGCTCAGTTGATTGAGGAATTCACCGATGAACTTTCCAATTGGTATGTACGGCGCAACAGAACGAGATATTGGTCCATGGAAATGACTGATGACAAGATTGATGCCTATTTCACGCTGCACACCGTATTGAAAAATCTGGTCATTGTAGCCGCTCCGTTTGTAC
Source organism: Propionispora sp. 2/2-37 (assembly GCF_001298735.1). Lineage (GTDB taxonomy): Bacteria > Bacillota > Negativicutes > Propionisporales > Propionisporaceae > Propionispora. The sequence goes on from NZ_CYSP01000005.1 coordinate 116,052, forward strand.
CGTTTATTACCGAAGAAATTTATCAAAACCTGGTAGCACATATCGATCCCCAGGCGCCGGAAAGTGTACACTTATGCCTGTGGCCCGAATATGATGAAAAACTAGTGGATGCCAGACTGGAAAAAGAAATGGAACTGGCTTACAAGATTTGCGGACTGGGCCGCAGCGCGAGAAACCTTGCAAATATCAAGAACAGGCAGCCGCTTCCCCAAATGCTTGTCAGCACCGGTGAACTGCCGGACTACTATATTGATATCATCAAGGAAGAACTTAATATTAAAGAAGTAATTGTTAATGCCAATATGTCTGACTATGTAAGTTATACCGTCAAACCGAACTCCCCGGTGCTGGGAAAGATGTACGGCAAACTGCTGCCAGGGATCCGCAAAGCCGTCACAGAAGCAAATCAGATGGAACTGGCGCTCAAAGTGTCTGCCGGACAAAGCATTACCATCGATGTTGAGGGAACTTCCATTGAACTCAATAGCGATAATCTCTTAGTCACTATGAATGGTCTGGAGGGCTTTGCCTTTGCCGGTGAAGGCGAGGTGGGTGTGGTATTGGATACCCATATTTCGGAAGAATTAAAAACCGAAGGCTATGCCAGGGAGATTATCAGCAAACTGCAAAACATGAGAAAAGACAGCTCGTTTGAAGTTGTTGATAAAATAACAGTCTATATGGCTGGCAACGAGTTGCTTCAGTCAGTTGTACAGCAGTATAAAGAGTACATTATGAGTGAAACGCTTGCCGTGGATATTATCTTTAATGCGGAACGGGACTATACTGAAGTAAATATCAACGGCGAAAAATTGCAGTTGGCTGTGGAGCGGCTGTAGAATTCATTCAGTACGGTTGATTTAAAGGTTTTATTTTAAAAATGATCCGGGGAAATATATGCCGGATCATTTTTGATTTATAAATCCTGTTCGCATTGTGCATCCGGCAGGAGCCAGTAGTCCGCTTTTGTCTTCATCCGAGAAGCAAAGGAACCGTCCCTATGTTTTTTCTGAGTTTTTGAAAGGACAAGGTTTTGTAAGTAACCCAATCGCTAAGTCAGCCATAAGATATATAGGGTATTACATACCACAATGTAGAAAGGAGATGTTGTTCATGGGTTTCGGTGGATGTGGAAACGGATTTGGCCGTGGAGGTAGTTGGATTATAATCATTATTATAATTCTACTCCTGTTCTGTTTTTGTGAAGATAATGGTTTCACATCAGACTGCTAGAATCTTCTTTTGAGTAAGAATTCTTGCCGCAAAAATAGTCCTCTGCCGCCAGGACTAAAGCCCTCCTTTTATAGAAAAAATTCCCGTTTCGATGTAAACGGGGATTTTTTTCTATTTTATGAAAGGAAAAAAAGGTGAGGTGTGGTTAAAATTATTTGAAGAAGGTGAAGCTTGACAATGACGATAAAAATATTTTAGTATATGATTAAGGAGTTGAACATCAGATGAGCAGATGTATGTTTAGGGCGGCACCCCGTAAAAGATTAGTGGATGAAGTGATAAATCAAATACAGCAGCAAATTTTACTTGGCCATTTAAAGACAGGCGATAAAATCCCCAGTGAACCCGAACTGATGGCTTTGTTTGATGTGGGGCGTTCTACCGTCAGGGAAGCCGTTAAGGTTTTGGCTAATAAAGGCTTGCTTCAAGTTAAACAAGGAGAAGGAACTTTTGTCCTTGGCTGGCCAATACAGGATGAATCCCTGGAGCAGCGCTTACGGCGGGCTAATACTCTTGAGGTATATGAGGTCAGAAAGCTGCTAGAAGTGGAAATCGCCGGACTTGCTGCTCTACGGAGGACGCAGGCGGATCTGGACGAAATAGCTACTCAGTTGGAAAAGCAAAAACATGCTAAAGCAAACCAGGACAAAAATGAATATGTGGACAGTGATCTTGCCTTTCACATGGCGATAGCTATAGCGACACGTAACGAGGTGTTAACCGGTTTGTATGTTGATTTTGCCAATGTAACCAGAAAGGCTATTATTAATGAAGTAAATGATCCGGATATATTTCAAAACCAGGAAGACTATCATGAAAAACTATATGAGTCGATTAAAGAGCAAAATGCGGCAGCGGCAAAAGGCTGGACTGAAAAATATCTGGAAGATATGATTCAGATGATAAAAAAATTGCTTTTATAAGTAACTTTTTATCATTAAAACATCAGATGATGCGATGTTTAAATGATTTATATAATTAGGAGGGAAAATATGGCGGTTAAAGACATCTTGAAATTAGGAGACCCAAGGCTGTATTCCAAATCGGAAGCTGTCTTGAAGGCGGAATGGAAAACAATAAACGGTATTGTAGAAGATCTCCATGATACGATGATGGATTTTAGAAACAAGTATCATGCCGGCAGGGCGATAGCCGCTCCGCAGATTGGTGTCATGAAAAGAATGATTTATATGAATGTGGATCAGCCGGAAATCCTGATTAATCCTGTTCTTACGTTTCCGGATGAAGAAACCATGGAAATATGGGATGACTGCATGAGCTTTCCGGATCTTCTGGTGAAAGTGAACCGGTTTACACGCTGTGTCCTTCAATATGTAGATAAAGACGGAAACCTGCAAGTGAAACATCTCGAAGGAGATTTGGCGGAATTAATCCAGCATGAGTATGATCATCTGGAGGGGATTTTGGCTGTTGACCGGGCAATTGACAGTCACTCCTTTGCTTTAAAATCGGCGGCAGTGAATCCAACCCTAAAAAATAGGAATGGTAGGACGAACTAGCCCTTGGCATTTTCAAGGAAAAAAGCAAATAAAAAAACCACTCTGCCGTAAAGGAAGATTGTTATTTTTTTTGCTCCGGTGAATCTATAAACCAGGCTGCAGCCATACCGAGTGCTGCGGTACTTGCCGCCAGCAGGAAAACTTCAGGAAAGGCTTTTCCCAAGGCGATTTTATCAGCCGTAGCTGCCGTATAGTCATTTTGCATTACCTGTGACAGGTAAAAGGCTGTCCGTTGCTGCATAAAGGCTCCAAATATCGTTGAACCAATGACTCCACCTAAATAGCGGATCATATTGAATAATCCGGAAGCCATACCCATTTGCTTTTGAGGAACCACATTGATCAGGTTGGTGTTCAATGGTGTGCTGGAAGCCCCTAAACCGACGCCCGTAGCGATCAGCGCGGTAGCTAAAATCCAGTATGGACTCTGTACTGTCAGCCTGGAAAATAATCCGATGCCCGCGGTCAGAATCAGCATGCCATAAAAAATTAGTTTCTTTATGTCCGATTTATGGGAGAATCTGCCAACAATAGGTGACATGACCATGATTGAAATCGACAGCGGCAGAACTAAAACGCCGGCATGGGTTGGTGAAAAATCATGAACGTGCTGCAGATACATGGGGATTAACAACATACTGCCGAAAAGGGCAACACCTTGAAAAAAACCAACCGTGATAGTTGCAGTAAGCGATAAATTCATGAATAATTCAAGAGACAGTAAAGGATGGTTAGCCTTAATTTCCCGACGCAGCAGCAGGCCGGCAAACAGCAAAAACACTCCCGCAAGCAATACAACTTCAGAACTCCGCCAACCGGCGGACGGCCCCAACGTAATACCTGACAATAGAGCGGTGAGCGCCGCGGTCAAGTAAACCGAACCGGGGAAATCGAACCCTGTTGCGGACGGATTGGTATTTACGGATGGGATATGTGTAGTCCCTAGTAGTAAGATGCCTATGGCAAAAGGCAAATTGACGTAGAAGATACTATGCCAGCCAAAATGTTCAGTCAAAAATCCCCCAGGGTGGGACCGATTAAACTTCCGGCGGAAGAGATCATGCCCCACCAGCCGAGAATCTCACTGCGTTTGTGAAGCTCAAACGGACTAATAGCAAGGATCATGGCATTAGGCATAACGGCGGAGGCTCCTACCGCCTGGAGCATTCTGGATACCATCAGCAGCCAGAAACTGCCGGCAATAGAGCAGGAGAAGGAGGCTAAAGCAAAGATTGAGACACCTAACAGAAAAATTTTCTTGGTGCCATAAATGTCTCCCAAACTGCCAAAGATAGACATGCCGATGGCATAAGGCAGCATATAACCGCTGTATAATAAAGTGGAGCTCTGAATGTCAATACTCAGGTCATTCATAAGTGTAGGCAGGGCCACATTAACCATACTGGAATTTAATATGGACAGGAAAGTCCCGGTAAAGACCAGCATTAAGAATAGCGGCATTGTATCATCAAACCCTTCTATAAAGTACAACGATTAATTTGTACCAAATGACAGGAGATAATACCAAATAAAATAGGCCGGACAGTGCCGGAGCAGGTAACGGCAGTTCTTTTGCTCCGCAGAAAAGGAGGAAGAAATCCGCTGCTGGTTTTTTACAAATAATTTAGCCCTGTTTATAAAATTTTTAAAAATACTTTAAAACAAGTTTATACTCTGTTTTTATAATAGCCTCAGAACAACTCAAGGAGGTTATTTAATGAACAGGATTAAACTGTTGTATGATGTGATGAAAACGGTAAAAACGAAAGAGATGGTAACCGGAGTATGGCAAGCGCAAATCGAAAAAGATCGGGTAACCATATTTTCCATTCAAAATGAATTTGAGAAGAACCTGTCCACCGGGCAAACCAAAGCTAAAATAACTGCTGCGGTGGATTATGAAGGAACGATGGACAGGCGTGGGCGTCATGCCGAAGAAACCGGTGGACGAACTTTTAAAGAACGGCATCATGGTTTTCACAACCATAGGCATCATTGGCACGATCATCCTCGGGAAGGATTAAAAGCAAGGTTTAACAGGTATCTTTTTGCATTGAGTCTGCTAAATAACTTGCAGTTGGAAGAAAAGGAAGACGTTACCATAATATCACTTCACGCCCGTGATCTACCCGAAGATATGAAACAAATGCTGTACGGGAAAATAGACCGGCTGCTGGCACATCACCGCCATAGCTACGATCTTGTAAACGAATGCGCTGCTGAGTATCTTGATATCATAATTCGTATAGATATCAATAAAAATTGTGAGGTGAAAAAAATCTCACTGTCAACTGCTGAAATTTCTAAAGATGTTCAGGCCGGACAATTCAATTTTAAAGCACAGGCGGAACTATCACTGCAATGGCAAAGTGAAGCTTATACATTGTAAACCGTATGATATTGTTACTGACCGTGTACGCGTTGCCGGTGTTGTTTGGCGGCTTGTCCGGCAGGTCTGCCAGAGTTACGAAAAACAGATGATTTGAAAATTCGAAATGAAGCATGTAACGGTGCGGAGGCTGTAAACCGATTTGCCTCCCGGAAAGCCATAACGTATCATCTTCAATTATAAACGGTGTGTAAAGCAAACACAGGCGTAGAATTTGTTTTGCGCCTTCGTTTGCTTTAACCTATAATTAAGTCTAAAGAACAATAACGTGCGGAAAAGGTGAGAATGATGTGTAGACATGGGAGACAGAAGCATATGCAGCCGGATACGGATAAACGGGAGCGGCTATTAGCTCATTCCGGTTTACAATATTTGCATCATCACCATCATCGCAGCCGGTTTTTGCGGCAGTATAAATATTTTCACTATCTTCGGCCGTTTGGCATCTTATTTACTCTTCTTGTTCTCTATTTGGCATTGAGCTGGGCTGACAGCAAAGAAATGATTATTTTTTTTGTGGTCATACTTGCTTTGAAAGAAATGATTCACTTCTTTTTCCTATGGCGGCTGGAAAAAAACATATTTAAACCAATGATCAGTTTAAAGCAGGGACTAGATGAGGTTGCCAAAGGCAACTATACCACTAAAGTAAAAAATGAGCTGTACGGTGATCTGGGCAGCGTGATTGATGCGTTTAATGAAATGACAGAGAAATTGTATGAGGGAGAGAAACTTCAGATAGAGTATGAAGAAAACCGCAAAGCACTGATTGCTAATATCTCGCATGATTTAAAAACGCCGATCACTGCCATTCAGGGTTATGTAGAGGCTTTGTTGGAAGGGGCGTTTAATACAGGAGAGAATAAACATAAGTACTTAAAGACCATTCATCATAATATCATTTATGTAAATAGATTAATTGATGATCTTTTTTTGTTTGCGAAGCTCGATATGCAAAAACTTGAATTTCAGTATCATTGCACTAAGATTCGTGCCTTTATGGAAGACTTAATTGCGGAATATCAATTTGATTTTACAGAAAAAAACATTCAATTTCATTATGATGCTCAACTGGAGGAACACATTCAGGTGAGGCTGGATGGAAAGCGGTTTCATCAGGCCATCAGCAATATTTTGACTAATGCTGTTCAATATGGTCCGGCAACAGGGTTAGTTATACAGGTACGGCTGTACCGGCGAGAAAACTTTGCAGCAATTGACATCCAGGATAATGGACCGGGCATTCCGGCAGAAAAACTTGCTTTTGTTTTTGAACGCTTTTACCGTATTCATACGGAACGGCCTAAAGAGGCAGGCACGGGGCTTGGACTGGCTATTGCCAAAGAACTGATAGAGGCGCACGGAGGTCACATCACTCTTTCCAGCATGGAAAACCAGGGTAGCTGCTTCACCATCCTGCTGCCGCTCTGGCAGGAAGACCAAGGGGAGGTTGTAGAGTGAAACGCATTCTGATTATTGAAGATGACCTGGACATTGCAGAACTGGAACGCGACTATTTGCAATTAAACGGGTATAAAACGGAAATTGTGCAAGATGGGCTAATTGGATTGAAAAAGGCGGCTTCCGGTCAATATGCGGCAGTGGTCGTGGATTTGATGCTCCCGAATAAAGATGGTTTTGAAATAATTAGGGAAATTAGAAAAAATCAGGAAATTCCGGTGATTGTCGTATCGGCAAAAAACGAAGATATTGATAAGATCAGGGGACTCGATGTGGGCGCGGACGACTATTTAACAAAGCCCTTTAGCCCAGCCGAACTGGTGGCAAGAATAAAGGCTCACCTGAAACGCTATCAACGGCTGAAAGGACCGGCAACTGCTCAGGAAGTGATACAGTACAAAGGGCTGGAAATCAATACGGCATCTCATAAAGTTTCGGTAAACGGTGATGAAATTCTGTTGACGACCAAAGAATATGACCTTTTATTCTTTCTGGCTTCCAATCCGAACATTGTTTTTAGTAAGGAACATATTTTCAATACGATCTGGGGTAATGAAAGCTTTGGAGACGCGGCGACCGTTGCCGTTCATATTCAAAAGATTCGCCGAAAGATTGAGAAAGACCCTGCAAATCCTGAATTTATTGAAACTTTATGGGGAACAGGATATCGCTTCAATCCGCTTTAAAAATTTTTAAGTATGTTTATAGTATTTTTAAATATACTTTACAGCCAATTTAATTTTTAATTTTATAATAACCTTGCCAGAGCGGGAAAGGTTATTTTTTTGGAATAAACGTTCGCCGTATAGGCTATTTGGAGTTTTAGGCTTATCTTATGGTGGAACACCGTGCACGGTACTGCAGTTGCTTTCATTCGGTAAACTCAGGAGGATTTTAGTCATGAATATCTCTGTATTAAAGCAAAGACTCAACGGCAAATATAAGTTAACCCAGCAAAGACAAATGATTTTTCAGATTCTCAATAGTGATGAAAATCACCATTTCAGTGCCGAAGATATCTATGAAATTATTCGGCGGGAAAACCCGCAAATCGGGTTGGCAACTATATACCGAACCTTGGAGTTGCTCAATACTTTGGATATCGTCCAACAACTTGATTTTGGTGATGGACGTCATCGGTACGAAATCAACGGACTGCACTCATTTCACTATCATGTAATTTGTGAATCCTGTGGTAAAGTTGCTGAGATAAAGAAAGATTTATTCGACAAGTTGGCTATCCCCATAGATGGCATGCCGGGTTTTTCCATTCATGAATATCGCTTGTATGTTTACGGATGCTGTGAAGAGTGTCAACCCCAATCAGGCCATCCTGCATGCTAGTCATCCATAATTATGCCTATAAAATTTTCCTGTCGGTTTCATTTATTTTAGCGATTTCGAATAAACCGGAAAATTGTGCGTAAAATTTACAGGGTGATAGTGATGAAGCTATTAAACATTATTTTCCCATTAACACTGATAGCTGCTGTTTTAGTAGGCATAAAAGTAGAGGATCATATAGCAGATACTGCTGATGCCGTCAAAGAAGTAGCTACTTCACGGAAAGTCGTGGCATTAACCTTCGATGATGGGCCACTCGGGCGGACAACGCCGGCTATTTTGGATATTTTACAGGAGAAACAGGTAAAGGCGACCTTTTTTGTAGTGGGAGAACGGGCCGAACAGTTCCCGGAATTGGTAAAACGGGAAGAAAGGGACGGGCATGAAATCGGTAATCATACCTATAGTCATCCTAATTTGTTTTCCTTAACTAGAAATAATATTGATAAAGAAATTGAAAAAACAGATCAGATTATAACAAAAATGACTACAAAACCTTTATTTTTTCGTCCTCCGGAAGGAAGATTTAATAAAAGTATCATCAATCTTGCCCGTGACAAAGGGTATACGGTTATCCTATGGTCAGTAGATCCTTTCGACTGGAGGCTTCATCCGGCAGGAGATACGGTGAATACAGTTTTAAAAAAGACGAAACCGGGGAGCATAATCCTCTTGCATGACGGAATATATCCTTCCACAACGCCCGAGGCTTTGAACTATATTATAGACAGTCTCAAAGACCGGGGGTATGAATTTCTTACTATCAGTCAGTTATTAGCAGAGAATGGGACATAATTTGGCGTTTTAATTTTTGCGGTCCAATAAGCCTGAAGGATAGTATAATACAGCAATATGGAAGACGATATTTCCTTAAATGGAAATTTCCAATACAACATCCCCGTTCGTTTCCGATGGGGATGTTGTATTGGTCCATAGATTGATGGTTTTAATATCCTACTGTGAACCGTTGACGGATAAATTGCGGGTTTTCAATTTCATTTAGAATGGCCACCGCCAGGTCGCCGACGGAAATTTGGCTTTCTCCCTGTTCATCCGTAACCGGATTGTCCTTTCCAAGCCGGAACTGACCGGTTTTATCTCCTTCGGTCAATTTGGGCGCAGGACTGATAAAAGTCCAATTCAGCTCCTTCTCATGACGCAGTTCTTCCAGCAGCTCCATCGGACCTTGAACGGCAGTTTTAAAGTCCTCGGGAATATGTACATCATATACCCGCTTTCCGGATGGCAGTATCAGACTTGCCGCACCGCCTACCACCAGAATTCGTTTTACCCGGGACAGCCTTGCTGCTTCGAGAATGGAAGCGTACCCTTTTTTATAATCCGCATACAGATTAGGATTCTTCCAACCGGAGTTGAAGGCACTGATAACCGCATCCTGATTCTCGAATATGGCTGCCAGCGCTTTGGTATCATTGACATCGAGTGAGACAGGAATAAGATGTTCTTCCTGGGTAGCAATCTTGTCGGTGTTACGGCTGATTGCCGTTACTTCATAGCCTCTGGAGAGCGCTTCCATAAGTAATTTTGAGCCTACAAAACCTGTGGCTCCGATTAAAGCGATTCTCATAATAAACACTCCTTTTTGTTTACAATATCTGTCTAATTAGCTATAATACTATCATTGCGGTAAAAAACAAACAAGTACTAAGTATTTTATTACATACTTAATAAAAACTTACTATAAATGTATTAATGGAGGTTGTCATGAAAAGACGGGAACTCTCAACAATTCCCTGCCCCATTGAGTACACAATCGAGTTACTGAGTGGAAAATGGAAGATGCATGTCATCTGGCAGGTAGCAAAACAGGGAGTAATCCGGTTCAACGAGCTGCGGCGCCAATTAAACGGCATTTCTAATGTAATGCTGGCTCAGACCTTGCAAGAACTGGAAGAAGCAGGAGTTATTAACAGAAAGCAGTACAACGAAGTGCCGCCAAGAGTAGAATATTCTTTAACGGACCTTGGAAAAGGATTGTTGCCCGTATTTCATGCTTTAGAAATATGGGGAAAACAGTGCGGTTGGACATATCCGGAACGATTTCCACAATCCGAATAAATGCTGACGAATGGGTATGGGAATTATGCTAAATCTACAGCATAAGTTAACATAGTGTATTTCTACTCCGAGCCTGTTGCTATGTAACCGCAGAGTTTAAAAAACGGGTGCAGGGTTGACAGTGAGAGCAGGTTGAAGTAAATTTAATCATACGGGAATGAACGTTCATTCCTTAAGAAGATTTGTATGGGAGACTAGGATGTAAGAAAAAACACAAAATAAAAGGTAGTTGCATAGAATTCAACAAATTAGATTGAGAGGAATGTCATTATGATTGTATTTCTTAGTGTTGTGGCGGGGATTATCTTGCTCAGCGGTTTTTTTCTTATCTTTAACCCGCGATTTGGCGGTAAGGCTTCAAAAAACAAATTACGTTCATTTAGTCAATCTGTCAATTTTAGCGAAAATAAGTTTGTAAATCAAATTCCCACACCAAACAATTTAGATGCAAAAAACCTGATGGCTATTTTGAGAGAGTATTGGAAGGGCAGTTCCAGGCGAACTCCGGCTCATTCTCTTCCGGTCATGGCTGTGAATGCTGCCGGTTTGCAGAATCAGAGTCAAACCAGGATGATCTGGTTTGGGCATTCTACCATATTGCTGGAAATAGAAGGGAAAAGAGTATTGCTAGATCCTATGTTTTCTCAGAGACCGTCTCCTTTTCCGAAATTTGGAGCAAAACGTTATAGTGACACGCTTCCCATAGAAATAGAAAAATTACCGGCCATTGATGTGATTGTTTTGTCCCATGATCATTATGACCATTTGGATTATGATTCCATCATGAAACTTAAAGACAAGGTGCGCCACTTCTGCGTTCCCCTTGGTGTAGGGAGCCATTTGGAAAGGTGGGGTATTGAGAAAAAGAAAATAACTGAACAAGATTGGTGGGCGGAAACCGAGTTTGAAAGATTACGATTTGTTTCCACGCCTGCCAGACATTTTTCCGGGAGAAGCCTTTTTGATCACAATGCGACACTATGGTGTTCCTGGGCGATTATTGGAGACATAACAAGGGTTTATTTTAGCGGTGATGGCGGCTATGGCCCGCACTTTAGGGAAATAGGACAGAAATATGGTCCTTTTGATTTAACGTTAATGGAATGCGGACAGTATGATCAACGCTGGTCTGCCATTCATATGGTACCGGAACAAACGGTACAGGCGCATATGGATGTGAAAGGGAAAATGCTGGTCCCCATACATTGGGCTGCCTTTAGTTTGGCTCTGCATGATTGGACAGATCCCATTGAGCGGGTCATAAGAGCAGCACGGGAAAGGGAAATGTTGATTGCAACACCGAGGATTGGCGAACCTGTTATAGTAGGGGCGGTAGAATATCCTCATTCTGTATGGTGGAATACCGACCAGACACCAAAGCCCCGGACTGCGCAGCAACAGTTACAGGTTAAACGGGTGCCTAATTAGGTTTTGGTTTATGCGAGAAGTTTATGGTGAGAGTAAAGGAGTGCTTGCTAAATTATGCAAAGGACTATTGATGATTACAAGAAGACGTTATAATATTAAAGTAAACTTTGCTAAATAAACAGTATCAGTCTGCTGCCAAGTTGGGTATGAGAGGTATATATGAATGAAGCCATTATTTTGAAAACAATCAGACGGTATGGGCCTATCTCACGCGTGGATATTGCCAGAATTACCGGACAGCCCCCTTCCACTTTAAGCAACATTACCGGAAGGCTCCTGGAAACTAATGTTATTCAGGAGTACGATACCGGCGAATCGAGTGGGGGACGCAGACCGGTATTATTAAAAGTAAATCCGGCTGCAGCCGATATTATTATTGTAAATGTGCGCACCCATACGGTTTGCTGTCATATTGCCGATGCGGCAGGAAATATAAAAGGGCATAAGCGGGATTATTGGTTCCGGAGAGATCAAGAGGAAGTATTGAATTATATTTTGCAGGCTATTACCGATGCTTTGGAGCTGACTACCGCGCCGGTGCCGGCTATTGCCGTAATTTTGCGAGGACCGGTTAAGTCAAAAGAGGGAATCTCTATGTTTGCCCCCAATATAGGCTGGAAGAATGTACCTATTAAATTTATTATTGAAGAACGCTTTGGAATTCCGGTTATGGTAGAAAATGATGTGCGAATATTAACGATGGGGATGTATTATTATACCCTAGCAGTACAGTCAAGGAATATGGCGCTGCTAAAAGTTGGCCAGAGCATTGGGGCGGGGATTATCATTAATGGCGAGCTGTATAAGGGTGATAATGAAACGGCCGGAGAAATTGGGCACAATACTGTGGATGTAAACGGACCGCTTTGCAATTGCGGGCAACGAGGCTGCTTGGATGCTTTTGCTTCGGAAGTAGCTTTAATTAATTATGTAGAAGAAGCCATACAGGGAGGGCGCAAATCGTTATATACCGAGCTGCAGCGTCAAGTACAGCAGGGCGACTTGTCCCGTATGACGGTCTTAGAAAAAGGAACTTTGTGTAATGCGCATGATCTCGTCTATCAAGCAGCAGTGGAAGGGGATGAGATCTGCCTTGAAGCGCTTGAACGGGCTGCTTTTTATTTAGGAGTCGGTCTTGCTAATCTAATTAATGTGGTTAATCCGGAGGTGGTCGTAATTTCCGGAGGGATGATGCGGGTAAAACAATTGGTACAAGAGAGAATTGAAAAAATTACCCGGGAGCGGGTATTGCCCTACTGCTTTACGGCGGGAAAAATATATTTTTCCGACCGGGATGAAGAGGCAAATATAAAGGGAGCAGCGGATATGGTGTTGGCGACGGAATGGGAAAATAAATAATTGAAGGAAGAGAATGCCCGCACCACTTTTGTGGGGAGGGCTATTTTTATGAAACAATGCAACCCCAATCCGGTAAAGAAAAAAGTAATGAGGCTTTATGACTAGTGAGTGGCGGATATTATTTGAAGGGACAAGTCTAAAAACAGAGTATTTTTTTTGAAAAAAGCAGTAATTAAAATATAAAACCGGCAGGAATTTAATCACTGTTGCCGAATTTTATTTTAAACTTTATATAAAACTTTATTCAATTTTGAATTTAATATGGTAATTACAAATATATCCAATAAAATTTAACACGATTTATATTTCTAAGCCATGGGGAGGCCGGAAACTGGCAAAATATAAGCCGGATCTGCCTGTAGGTGATATCGGCGAGGCCTGGGATGTTTCTGCCCATCCGGGATTACTGTTGGAAACTGATACAAGGTTGGTGGCAACAGGAGCTAACAGGGAGCTCAGTCTGCACTACCGGAAAGGAGTGAAAAGAGACAAGAGGTAGCAGAAGGGCTGACTGCCTTATTTTTGCCAACACTATGAAGGGGGAGATAAAGTGAATATATATGTAATTTGCAATGCCGGCATGTCGACCTCGGTTTTGGTAAAGCGCATGCGGAGTGCGGCCGGAGAAAAAAAGCTGAATGTAAACATAGAAGCATTTTCAGTTGAAGTGCTGGATAAAATCAAAGCGGAAGCTGATGTAATACTGGTTGGACCGCAAATACGCCATATGTTGCCTAAAATAAAAGAGATAGTAAAAAGTCAATGCCCGGTTGAGATGATAAGTATGGCCGATTATGGCATGATTAACGGGGCCAGGGTTCTGGAACAGGCATTGACTATATTAAAACAGCAATAAATGCGATCCGGCTTGGCGAAGACAAGAATCCGGTTGGGAGGGTACCGATGATGGATGAGAAATTAACGCAGGATTGTATGATGCTTATACTTTACGCCGGTGAGGGCAAGACCTTGGCAACGGAGGCCTTTCGCCTGTTAATGGACCACCAGGATAGCACAGAAGCTAAAAGTAAGATAGAAGAGGCCGGGCGGGTAATCGGCCAGGCACACGATATACAAACCCGGTTAATACAAGATGAAATTAACGGGGTGCCGATTGAAAAAAGCGTATTGTTGATTCATGCTCAGGATCATTTTATGACGGCGATTACTTTTAGGGATATGGTAGCACTGCTGATTGACATGTATGGTAAAGCAGGCGGAAAATAGCCGGGCATGGAGAGCTTTTTATTACGCAGGTTTTCTATCATATAAGACCATAAGGGGGACAATTATGACTTTGTATACGCTTCCTAAAGATTTTTTGCTCGGGGCTTCTTTTTCTGCCTGGCAGACTGAGGGCTGGGCAGGCAAAAAGGAAAAATGCGACCACTTTGTCGATATGATGTATAAGGCGGCGCCGGAACGCTGGCATAATGGCATTGGTCCGGCTATTGCCACGGATTTTTATCATAAGTGGGAAAGTGATATTGAGCTGATGGCCAAGTCCGGGATGGAAACAGTGAGAACCTCTGTTGACTGGACCCGCTTTATAGACAATTACGAGCAGGGAACGGTGAATGAAGACGGGGCAAGGTTCTATGATCAGGTAATAGACGGATTGCTTAAACATGGGATTGAGCCGATGATCTGTCTGGAACATTGGGAGCTGCCGGTATCATTGTATGAAAAATACGGTGGCTATGCTTCTTCCTTTGTTGTGGACTGTTATGTGAAATTTGCGGAAAAAGTTTTTGAAAGATACCGAAATAAAGTCAAATATTGGTGGACGTTCAATGAACCGATCGTGATACCACAACTGTGTTTTATGGATGGATTCTGGTACCCTTACCGGAGTGATACAAAAGTAGCCATGCAATGGATTTACGGCAAAATATTGTGTAATGCCAAGGCTATAAAACGCTTCCGGCAGATGAACATAAGCGGCAGCATCGGTATTATCTTGAATCCGGCGTTGGTTTATGGACGTTCGACCGACAATCCGCAGGACGTCCAGGCGCAAAAAATAGCAGATCTTTTTTATTGGCGGAGCTTTATGGATCCCTGTATTAAAGGGGAATTCCCGCTGGAACTGATTGAATTATTGGAAAAGGAAGCTTGTATGTTCACGTACCGGGAAGAAGATTTGCAGATTATCAAAGAGAATACCATTGACATTCTCGGCATGAATTACTATCAGCCCATGCGGGTTATGGCTCAGCGCTTCCAGTGGAATGAGACTGCACCCTTTCATCCTGGCAAATATTTTGAAGAATACAATTTACAAGGAAAGAAAGTAAACCCCTGGCGCGGCTGGGAGATATATCCTCAGGGTATTTACGATATTGCTATGAGGATTAAACTAGAATATGATAATATACCTTGGCTGATTTCAGAGAACGGCATGGGAGTGGAAGATGAAGGCCGTTACAGGGATGCTTCCGGCATTATTCAAGATGATTACCGGATTGAATTTATGAAGGAACATCTGGCTTATCTGCTAAATAGTGTGTCAGAAGGCAGCAACTGCAAAGGGTATATGGTCTGGAACTGGCTGGATAATATCTCTCCGGTCAATTCACTTAAAAATAGATATGGCCTGGTGGAGCTGGATCCAGAACATAATTATGCCAGGATTATGAAAAAATCGGGAGAATGGTTTAAACGGTTGCATGATGCCCGGCAGTTTCAAATAGATTCACTCGAAAAAGAATATAGATAGTACCGGTTCTAAAACAACTTCTATTATAGGTGATGGCTTTCAATAATAAGAACGGACAGGAACGCCCGGCATAATTGGCGTATTCTGTTCGTTTCCGTACAGGACGACCTGATTAATATATAGAAAGATATATGGGGGGAAAGTCATATGTCGATGCAAACCCTAACCACCAAACTGGAAGCGGTCATGCTTCCTATTTCGGCCAAGATAGCCAGCAACCGGTATCTGCTGGCTATGCGGGATGCTTTTTCTATTATCTTGTCATTTGTCCTTGTTGGATCATTTTTTGGTATATTGAACTGGGTAATTTTGGATCCATTTGGTACCGTTATGGGGCCTAACGGTTTGAATTTAGGCCGTCTACTTACCGGCTTGACAGGCGAAGCCTATAAAAATTCAGGATTTGTTGCGGCCATTTCCGACGTTCAATACGTAGGTAATCTGGTTGTCGGCGCATCATTCGGCATATTTTCCCTGTTGCTTACCATTTCTTTCGGATACCGTCTGGGTGACATCTGGAACGCGGATAAGCTGATTGCCGCTATCCTTTCGGTGGTAGCCACATTTGTGCTGATTCCGCAGTCTTTTAAACAACTGATCAGTATGGCAGGAACGGATACCATTATGGTAAATGGCGCAGTAAAAGTCGGCTACTTTGGCACCGGCTCGGTTATGACGACTCTGCTGGTTGCTACCGCTACAGTATGGTTATTTGCCAAATTGTCCAATAACAAAAGTATGATTATAAAAATGCCGGAAAGCGTTCCGGAATCGGTTACCAGGTCATTTCAAGCGCTTATACCGATTACGATTACTTTATTTTTTATTGCACTGTTTGCAGCTGTTTTACACTGGCTGGAGCAGCCATCGTTTCATGACTTGATTTATACCATTGTTCAAGCGCCCTTATTGGGCTTTTCGCAGGGGATTGGTTTTGCTCTTTTGTACCAGTTTATTACCTGGTTCTTCTGGTGGTTTGGTATTCATGGACATAATGTAACCGCTGTTATTCAAAATTCGGTATATCTGCCGGCTCAATTGGCAAACCAGGAAGGCAGTGCTTTATATATCTTCTCCAACGGTTTTTTTGAAGCCGGGCTAATGCATATTATGGGATTGGTGCTGGCCATTCTGATTTTTTCCAGACGGGAAGATTGGAGAGCGGTGGTAAAAGTCGGCCTTCCCTCTATGCTGTTTAATATCCAGGAGCCGCTGGCCTTTGGGTTGCCGATCGTGTTAAATCCGATTTTTTTTATTCCGTACGTTATTGCCCCGCTGATAAACACCTTCATTGGCTGGCTGGCAATTACAGTGGGGTTGGTGCCGGTATTTAAATATGTGGTACCCTGGACAATGCCGCTGTTTTTTGGAGGAATGATTGGTACCGGAACACTGGGAGGAGGTTTGCTGCAGGTGGTATTCTTACTTGTCGATACTTTACTTTATGCTCCGTTTGTAATAGTCGGCAATAAAATAAAAGACCGGATTAATTAAGGGAAAAGGCACCTGTTGCCGGCAATAGGTGCCTTTCTGTTTTAGAATATAAGTATATCCTAAAGCTGTTTGCAGAAGGGAAGGCGAAAAATGATAAAAAATAAATATGCGGTGGCTGGTATTTTTACGGACAATATGGTACTGCAACGGGATTGCGATCTTCCGGTGTGGGGAGAAGCGCCGGCAGGAACTGCCGTCCAGGTGGAACTGGCCGGTCACAGCTGTGCAACAACTGCCGGTGATGCCAACAAGTGGAAAGTACTGCTGCCGCCTTTGCCGGCCGGGGGGCCCTACCGGATGCGAATACGCCTGGGGGCAAACGTTATTTGTCTTGATAATATTTTGGTCGGAGAAGTGTGGTTGGCCGGTGGGCAGTCCAATATGGAATTTCCCCTCAAAGATTCAACCGGCGGGGCGGAGGAGATAAGCGGGGCGAATTACGAGTGGCTGCGTCAGTATGAAGTAGCTCAAATTGAATACGAAGATGGACTGCAGGTAGTACCGGATTTGCCGGCTGGTGTCTGGAAAGTTTGTACCCCGGAGTGCGCAGGCAGTTTTTCAGCAGTGGCTTACTATTTTGCTAAGAGAGTATACGCCGACTTGCATATCCCTATCGGTATTATCAGCTGCAATAAAGGCGGGACATCAGCCGCCTGCTGGATGAGTGAAGAGTACTTGACTCGTGACAGGACAGTTCGTGCATGTTATCTGAAGCCCTATTACCGGGTGATAGCCAATTTGACTGAGGCGGAGGAAGCAAAACGCGAACAGAAGTACTTGCGCCGGAGAGCATTACATGACGAAAAAATCAGGGCTTTCAAAGAAAAACATCCTAAAGCCGGCATGGAGGAATTGAAACAAAGCGTGGGGCATACGCCCTGGCCGCCTCCGCTGAGCAGAAAAGCGTATGGACGTCCGGCCGGTTTATATCATACCATGCTGGAAAAGGTGATTCCTTATGCAATTAAGGGAGTACTGTGGTATCAGGGGGAGGAGGACACCCGACGCAGTGAATTGTACCGGACACTATTTACGTTGTTGATCGCCGACTGGCGGGAGAGATGGCATAACCGGGAACTGCCCTTTGTTTTTGTACAATTGCCGGCCTATCACGATACTAAGCCTTTAGCCAACTGGCCGGCGGTACGCGAGGCGCAGTTACAGGTTACACAGACTATACCATCCACATTTATGGCGGTGACCATCGATTGCGGAGAAAAATTTGACATACATCCTCCACTTAAGAAGCCGGTGGGAGAACGACTGGCTCTGGCGGCATTAACGGGGGTGTATGGCGTCGGCAAGGATGGACTTTCCCCTGTATACTCACACCATGTTCTGTGTGACAGGCGCTTTGTGGTGTACTTTGACAATCTGGAAGGCGGCATACTGGTCGGTCCATTGGATGCTTGTTTGCAAGGATTTGAGGTTTGCGGACAGGATGGTATTTTTTTCCCGGCTGAGGCACAATTGCGTAGTCGCACAGTGGTGGTAGATGGTAAACAGGTCGAGAAACCTGTCCGGGTACGCTACGCTTGGAGTAACTATACGCAGGTAATTTTATATACCAATTACGGCTTGCCGGTAAGTCCTTTTCAGACGAGGTAATTTTTCGGCGTGGCAAATAAGCTTCCGGCAGCTATTTTGCAGGAATTTATAGGTTTTAGGGAGAAAAGATTGCAGATACATTTGGAGGAAAGCCGCTCAAAATAGGGGGAAAGCATGATGAAATATGACGCGATATTATTTGACTTGGATGGAACATTGACTGACTCCAAACCGGGTATTTTGCGATCTGTGCAGTATGCGCTTGAGAAAAGCGGTATGAAAGAATTTGATCTAGAGAAGCTGGTGTCTTTTATTGGACCGCCGCTGACCGATTCGTTTCAGGAACTGTATGGTATGAATGCAACGGAAGCGGCACAGGCAGTTGTCTATTATCAGGAATACTTTTCGGAAAAAGGAATGTATGAAAATGCCGTTTATCCCGGAATAGCCGATCTATTAGCTGAGCTGTCTGTACAGGGGAAATATCTAGCGGTGGCCACATCAAAGCCAAGCGTATTTTCTGAAAAAATTATTGAACATTTTTCTCTGACACCGTACTTTAATAAGGTCGTTGGTGCCAAGATGGAAGGCGTGCATAGTGATAAGGAACACCTTATTGGCAATATTTTGGCCGACATACCCCATATCCCATTGGACAAAGTTGTTATGATCGGTGACCGGAAATTTGATATTCAAGGCGGGCAGGCGCATGGCATCGATGTGATTGCTGCGGGTTATGGCTATGGACGGCGGCCTGAATTAGAAGACGCCGGACCTACGCATATTGCCGAATCTGTAGCCGATTTGCGGTCACTATTGCTGGGGTAAATAAACGGTTAACACTACTTGTTAATCTTTAGCTGGAGAGGCAAAGAACTGTTTTAGCCGGTGCATCTTTTTGTAAAAATAAGTACATGCTTTTGTAATTACAAAAGCATGTACTTATTTTTATAGCAAAGCGAACAGGCGGGATATCGGAGTCTATTTGCATCACTATGTAATTGGCACAATATTTGCATTAAAAATAGGCGTAAGAGCTAACTTTTAAATGGATGGGAGGTGAGCGCAATGAAGGAAAAAGTCACAATTCTCTGTTGCTGTGGAGCAGGTATCTGTACCTCCAATTATTTGAGAGAAGAAATTGAAGACCGTATTAAACAAGAAGGATTAAAAAATGTGAAAGTAGTTCTCTGCAGGGTGAATGATGTTGATGAGGCGATTAATAATGCCGATCTGCTGGTTACAACGGTTGAAATGAAATCAGATTATCCGGTGCCTATGATCAGAGCCTTAGGGATTATGCTGGATGATAAGGCTGCTAAGAAAGCGCTGGACGAAATTATAGCTGAAGTTCGAAAAATACAGCAATGATTTCGCTTAATTCCCCCAAAGAAGTAATATCTTGGTGGAAGAAAACTCCGGTCGTATGCTTCGAATTTGTATTTGATCCACGGTAATTCTGCCACCAAGATGTACTTTGAAATTAAAGAAATAAATATGCAGAGGAGAAGGCGTATGGAATTTATTGATTCGATTACTAGTGTCCTTTCCGCTTTTTTTAAATTTGATTCTACAGTCACGATTGTCGGGATTATTTTAATCGTATCCCTGCTGGTTAGAGTAAGCCTAAAAAAAGCAATTCTCGGTGCATTAAAAGTTTCTATCGGCCTTACGGGGTTATTTATGGTAGTAAGTTTGATTCAAGAGGCAATGGTAAAACCAATTACGAACATCGTTGCCATTTACGGTTTTAATAAGGGCGTCATCGACATCGGCTGGGGATGCCTGGGGTATGCATTCGGTAATACCTACGGCTATTTTGGTGTTCTGGTTTTCCTCATTATCAATATACTGTTAGTTACCGTCCGTTTCACGCAAACCATATATGTCGATGTGTTTAATACCTGGAGGGCCATGTTGTTAGCCGGTTTAGTCGGAGTATCTACAGGCAATTTTTGGCTGGCAACACTGGCTGTGGTGATCTTTTTAATTATTGATGTCAAAGCAGCCGATATTGCAGCTCCGTATATTGAAAAAATTAATAATTTCCCTCCCGGCGGGTCTTGGCCGCATGGAACGCATTTCTCCTTTCAGGCTTGTATTGCCATTCCCATTGAATGGGTGTTGCGACGGATTCCTGTCATTAAAGATATAGAAATTAGTGCGGAAACCATACAAGAGAAGTTTGGTATTTTTGGTGAAACCACGGTCATGGGAGCCACATTGGGGATCATTTTAGGATTGTTTAGTCAAATAGGCATTATGCCCTCGTTACTGCTGGGAGTAAAGATGGCAGCGGCATTCCTGCTTCTTCCCCGTATGGCAGCTATTTTGGTGGAAGGATGGTTCCCGATTATAAAATCGGCCAGGAGCATCCTGGTAAGTAAATTAAATCGTGACGATGTCCGGATTGCCTTGGACTGCTCAACGGTTATCGGACATTCGGCCGTGGTACCGACGACGCTGATTATGTATCCCATTGCACTATTGATCTCACTGGTTTTGCCTGGCAACCAAATGATTGCCTCCGTCAGTTTAATTATTGTGTTATGGGAAAGTGCGGCCGTTAATGCTATCACGGAAGGAAACATCCTACACAATTTGATTATCCTGTCGATCATTGTTTGCCTGTTTTCCTGGGGAGCCACCTTCATGGCCGGCCCGATGACGCAGCTGGCTGGGTCAATGGGATATGATGTGGGTAAAGGATTGATATCGAACTGGGATGCCGCCGGAACCCCCGGATTAGTGCTGGTATACAAGATTTTTTCAATGATTTTCGGATTTTAAAATACATGATTAGCCGGATTCATTCCGCAAGAGGAGGAGACTCATGGAGCCAGCGACAGAAAGCGTCTATTATGATGCCGTTATCTTAAACGAAATGAACAGCAAAGAAGATATAATATGCTATTTGGCTGACTATCTGCATCATAAAGGATATGTAAACGATCAATATCAAAGTGCAACGCTAGAAAGAGAAAGCGAGTACCCTACCGGACTTCCCACAAAGCCCATTGGCGTTGCAGTGCCTCATTCTAAACCGGAAAATGTAATCAAACCGGCCATTATTATGGGGATATCAAAGAATCTGGTCGAATTTTCGGATATGGGAAATACAAAGGCGACCGTACGGGTAGGGATAGTATTTATGCTGGCTTTACAAGGTGAAAATAGACATTTGAATTTTTTAAAGAATATTGTCAATTTTTGTAAGCTGGAAAGTAATGTAAACAAGCTGTATCATGTAGAATCAAAACAAGCAGCATTTACCATCTTCCGAAATGAGATTCTGGGAAATAATCAGGAATGAGAGAGGGGTAAAAGAATGAATGCAAATAAAAGAATAAAAGCATTAGTAGTCGGTGATGAATGGGTGCATACCGAAGATTTAGTCAATATTACCAAGGAAATATTACAAGGGTATGACTATGAAATTGATTCGTTTGACGTAATTATGGATAAACCTATGAGCCGGGATCGCAGTGATGACATTGGTGATAATACGGTCACGGAGTATTGTGGACACCCGCAACAGCTAATTGATCGTATTGCCGATGCAAACCTGTTGATTGTGCATACGGCACCGGTGACTAAACAAGTAATTGAAGCGGGGAAAAATTTATTTGCCATTGGGTGCTGCCGTTCGGATGCAGTGAATGTAAATATCGAAGCGGCATCGCAAAAGGGAATCTATTTTTTTAACGCACCCGGCCGGTCGGTAGAACCTGTCTCCGATCTCACTATCGCCTTTGCCCTGATGCTGGGACGGAATATCATTAAAGCCGATCAGTATGTCAAAGCGGGCCGGTGGGATAATGATATCAATAGGGAAATTCCCATTTGGGATGAATTTGTGACATTTAGGGGAATAACGTTTAAAAATAAAAAATTCGGACTTGTCGGATTGGGGAAAATCGGTAAGAGGGTAGCGGAAAAAGCATATGGCATGGGAATGAAAGTACTAGTGTATGATCCCTTCGCCGATGAAGCAGCATTTAAAAATTACACAAGAATAACATCCCTGGAAGAACTATTTACTGCTTGTGACTTTATCTCTATTCATGTTCCGCCGTTAGCCTCTAATAAAGGATTAATCAGCAAAAAACTGTTCGGCATGATGAAACCGACTGCCTATTTTATTAATATCGCCCGCGGGGAGATTATCGATGAAAATGCATTAATAGAAGCGCTGCAGCAGAAAAAAATAGCCGGAGCCGCTTTGGACGTTTATTATACCGAACCGTTGCCCAAGGAAAGCCCACTGGTAAAGCTGGATAATGTAATACTGACACCGCACCTGGCGGGACAGCGCAAAGATTTATCCGAAGGTTCGGCGGAAATATTAAAAGAGATGATGGAGCCTTTCTTTAAAGAAAAACGCACCGATACTTGTTTCAATGTACAAAAAATAAAAAAAGGAAGCACGCTGTAATGAGTTGACAAAAACATGATAGGGTGAGTGTAATCATGCTTGTAAATTTGAAAACGGTGTTATATGATGCAAAAGAAAAGAAATACGGGGTGCCTGCCGCTAATGTTTGGAATGAAGGCACTGTCAAGGCTGCCATTGCGACAGCCGAAAAATACCGGTCGCCAATCATTTTAGCGCTTTATCCGGCCATGGCCGATATTTTGGAATTCGGGCCGGTTGCGGTACGTCATGCAATGCGTTCTTCGGTTCCTGTTGTTGTCCATTTGGATCATGGGCAGGAATTTTCAGATGCCATTAAGGCGGTTCGCGCAGGGTTTACGTCGATCATGGTTGACCGCTCGACGTGTCCATATGAACAAAATGTTGCTGAAGTAAAAGAAATTGTCAAAATTGCTCACGCAATTGATATAAGTGTCGAAGCCGAGTTGGGACATGTCGGTAAAGGCTGTGATTATGAAAAAATCAAGAATGAAGGCCTGACCGATTTAGCGGAAGCGCAAAGCTTTGTACGGGAAACCGGCATTGACTGCCTGGCAGTGGCGGTTGGTACTTCGCATGGCTTATATTCGGGAATACCGGAAATACAGTTCGAACGGCTGGACAGACTGAACCAGGCCATAGCCATTCCGCTTGTACTGCACGGTTGCTCCGGAACCGGCGACGAAAATTTGAAAAAGGCCATACAATTTGGTATAACTAAATTAAACTTATATACTGATCTGGATCGAGCAGGATGTGCTTTGCTGGATCGATATTGTTCCCGGAAGAAAATAGCAAACATGATGGAAGCTGAAACTGCGATACTGGAGGGTTATGCTCAAAAGCTTAGATACTATATAGAATTATTTGGCTCCATGAAACGTGTATAATTAAGTTTGCTTTTCATTTCTGGTTTTATTTTGGGGAATATGCTTACAGGGCATCAACAGTAGCATATTCCCTTTTGTAAGTTATGGTTCATGTGTAAGAAGGGGGGAACAATATTGGCTGAATCTGTTAAAGATATAATCAAACAGTTAATTATGTCGGAAAGTATTTACCATCCTTTGACCGATGAGGAAATTGCTCAGACGGTATCCGTTTTACGTGAAACGGTAACCGGAATTAGAAAAGAGCTCAATATACCAAGTTCACGGGAACGAAGGAAGAAAAATATCCAGGATGCGATAGAAGTTATAAAAAACGATCAACCCAATATAGCTATCAGCCATTTAGTCAATATCCTTACAAGCCAGGGATTTGAAGTCACCCGTAACTATATTGCCGATATCGTTAACAAAAATCCTGCCGGACAAAATCAAACAGGGGTGATGCAAACTGCTCCTGCCGCTGAGACAGTAGATTTCTCTGCTTTAGTGGGCCATAATTGCAGCTTGGTTAAAAATATTCAGCAGGCGAAAGCTGCTGTTCTTTACCCACCGTATGGACTCCCGACATTGATTGTTGGCGATAGTGGGACAGGCAAATCAAAATTTGCCGAATGCATGTACCAATATGCAAAAAATAAAAAAATATTAGCGGAAAAAGCTCCGTTTATCGCTTTGAATTGTGCCGATTATGGAGACAATCCCCAGCTGATACTTTCCATTCTGTACGGACATAGAAAAGGATCCTTTACGGGGGCCGATCAGGATGCGGAAGGCTTGGTCGAGCGGGCGAACGGGGGAATTTTATTTTTAGACGAAATTCACAGGCTTCCGCCTAAAGGGCAGGAGATGCTATTTTCTCTTTTAGATAAGGGGAAATTCCGGCGGCTGGGAGAAACGGATACGGAGCGGGAAGCCCGGGTATATTTTATTGGAGCTACAACGGAAAATATTGAGTCCTCCCTTCTTTTGACTTTCCGGAGAAGAATTCCGATGATTATTGAACTGCCAAGGCTGGAAGACCGTTCGCTGCAAGAAAAGGCACAGCTTATTTATGACTTTTTTCAAAATGAAGCCAACCGCACCAAATGCACCATAGCCGTAAAAAGCAGGATTCTATCCGCCTTTGCGATGAAAGAATATGATGGCAACATCGGGCAGCTAAAAAGTGAAATCCAGGTTACCTGTGCTAATGCGTATGTTGAAAAGATGAACAGTGGTAAAAATGAAATTAATATCGGTTTTAATGAATTATTATACAATACGTTATTCCACGATAAACAAAATTCCGGCAAACGAAGAAACAGTGCCATTGTTTTTCAGGATACTTTATTTGTTCCCCATATAACCACAACCAAAATACAGCATGAGTATCCCATTTTTGAAGATATTTATAAAAAGGTGGAAAAGAAATATTATGAATTAAAAGAAATGGATATTTCTTCTTCTGAAATTGAAAAAATAATATGGACATTTGTTTTAAATAAATTTAAGTTAATCGGCTCTGAACTGGCAGAGAACAAAAATTTAGATAATATTGATGAATTTAAGTATTTAGTTGGAGAAACCATAAGCGAAATCATTAAGGACTTTTTTGTAGTTATCAGTAATCTGTATCCCGATGTAAAAATCAATAAGAAAGTTTTGATCTATCTGGCGATCCATCTTAGTGAAGCGATCAAGAGAATTAAGTATAATCAGGATATTATTAATCCTAATCTGCTAAATATAAAGCGGAATTTTGAAAATGAATATACGATCGCTTTGCAGCTGGCAAGAGAAGTTGAAAAAGCAGAAAACATTGATATACCGGAAGGTGAGATCGGTTTTATTGCTATGTATGTGAAAGAGTTATTGCAGGTTACCAATAAGAAAAACAAAGTGGCGATTATTACCGTTTGCCATGGAAAGATTGCTTCAGAAATGATTGCCATCGTCCATCAGTTAATGGGGGTTGATTTTCCCATAGCGGTGGATATGCCCTTTAATACAAATCCTACTAAAGTTTTTGAGCAGGTTATAGAAATTGCGAAGACATTTGAAAGCGATATGGGGATTTTGTTTTTTGTCGATATGGGGTCCCTGGTTAATATTGGCGAGGTAGTACAAAAAAGAACAGGTATAAAAACCCGTACCATTGACAGAGTAGACCTGGTATCCGTCATGGAGGCCGTCAGAAAGGCCTATATTTCAGACCAGAATTCCCAGGAAACCCTTGATGATATCTATTATGAAATTATTAACTCCAGACATTCTTACCCCGTTATACCCGTTGAAAATTCGAATAAGCCGCCAATGATCATTTGTATGTGTCTTACGGGACATGGTGTAGCTGTTCACATTAATGATATTTTATCTGAGTATTATCCGAATGTGAAACGAGAATTGTTAAGTCTTTTAGATGAAGAGCTAAAACTTAAAATTGATAAAATACGGCAACAATATAACCTGATTGCTATCGTCGGCACAATCAATCCTCAAATAGAAGGAATTAACTTTATTCCCTTTGAATTTGAGCTTAATAAAAACAAAAAGATGTTATTGGACTATCTGATAAAACAACAACACGGTAATACGCTAAAAAACATTCTAAGAGAAGATCTAATTCTACTGCGGGAGAATTTTCAGACGAAGCAAGAGGTAATTGAGGCTTTAGGCAGTGTATTGTTCAATCATGGATATGTGAAAAAGCAGTTTCTCCAATCCTTAACGGCAAGAGAAGAAATGAGCAGTACCTGTTTTAAAAACGGAATCGCCATTCCACATGGACTGCCGTCTCTTGTAAATGAGTCAGCTGTTGTTTTCATAAAGCTGAACCAATATATTGAGTGGGATAACCATAAAAATAAAGTCAACTTAATTTGCCTGCCTGCCGTAAAGAATGATGATATTTCCATTATTACCGATTTATTTTACAGTCTCAAAAGGGAAGAAGTAGTAAAGCAGCTGTTAAAGGCACGGAATGAGTCCGAATTCATCCAAGTGTTATGCTTGAACTCTAAAAATAATATGGTTTGATCCAAAAAGCGGCTATTAATTCAAGGATAATTAATAGCCGCTTTTTACCTGTAATTAACATTTTCTTAACGGTTTTACCCGGTAAATATGTCAATATAATAATAGCAACTAAAATATAACAATGGAGGCAAGAAATGAAAAGACACTCTTTCTTATCTTGGGCTGTGGCTGCGGTAATGACAGTCAGTGCTTGTGGCAGCGTGGCAGCAGCTGACGATTCACCTAAAATAACGAAGTACCTGGTTACGGTTCCGCAAAAATACTATGTACAATATCAAGGACCCAATCAGCAGAACTTTCCTAATGGTTTCCTGGCCGGCTTTGGTTCCGCGATTGTCTTAAAAGCGATCAATCAAGACGGGTCTATTGATTTCTATGGCATTACCGACCGCGGCCCGAATGGGGATGGACCGGATTATCAATCAGGATTGGAAAGATACAGCAGTAAGTTTTTCCCGGCTCCGCAGTTTCAGCCTCGGATCGGTGTAATTCATGTAAAAGACGGTAAGGCCGAAGTGACAAGTGTGATTGGCCTGAAAGATGAAAAAGGCAAAGCCATTACCGGGCTGCCCATTGAGCCGGGGCTGGTCGGTGCTACCAATGAGTTGGCTTTGGATGACCGTTTTACATGGTTAGGCTATGACAATAACGGCATGGACACCGAGGGGATTGCGCTGGATGCCGGCGGTAATTTCTGGATCTGCGATGAATACGGTCCGTTTATTGCCCAGTATGATAAACAGGGAAAGCTGCTAAAAAAATATGCACCTGGCGAGGGATTGCCGGAGGTTATGAAATACCGGACACCCAATCGCGGCTTTGAAGGATTGACCGTAGCCCCTAATGGCCTGATTTATGCGGAAGAGCAAAGCCCGCTGGATATTGGTGGGAAAACAGGGAAAACGGCTCAGTTCAGTAGAATTGTCCAGCTTGACCCCAAAACAGGAAAAACGAAAATGTTTGCTTATCCGGTGGATGTAGAAGTTTACAAATCTCCCAAGGATGCTAAGATTGGCGATATTTACGCTGTTTCGAATACGCAGTTTTTGATGATTGAACAGGGAAAAGGCAAAGACAAACAAATGCGTAATCTGATTTATCTGGTTGACATCAAAGATGCCACCGACCTTACGGGAATCACCATTGACGGCAAAGAACCGGAGTTTACTGCTGATAAGAGCAAGCTGTCCGGAATCAAGTTTGCTGAAAAACGGCTGTTGATTGATCTTCGTGCCTATGGCTGGAATATTGAAAAAGCCGAAGGTATCACCATGCTGCCTGATAAAAAAACGATTGTGGTAACGAATGACAATGATTTTGCCATGACAATGGAGGTAGCAGACAGGGAAAACAAAAATACAGAAACGACTGACTACGTTCTTCATGAGGACGGCACCTTTACTTATAAAGACAAACCGGCTAATCCTCTGATTCATGTTGTACCGAATAAGGAAGCAGAACAAAATCAATACATTTGGTTTATTGAATTGCCTGAACCTCTTCCATGAAATATACTTTTGGTGTATACGGTTGCACGGTAAAATAAAAACGCAAGCTGTTGCATGTGAACATGCAGGCTTGCGTTTTTTGTACGTGATGGTAAACTGGTTTTACTTCTTTAAATCGATTTTACCCAAGAAACCGTTAATCAATCGTTCTAAAGTATGGCGTATACTCTACGATTTGTTTTTTCTAGCAACGGTCGTAGCATTGATATATATTTTAGCAACATTTGAAACAGTTGAACAATACCAGTATTTAACAGGGGGATTAGGGGGGATTTTGCTTATCTGCATTTGGTGGAAACGTTAGGCAGGCGCTAGTAAAGCTGACTATTTTCAGTACACTCCTAACCGCAACGGCGGTTAGAGACTTCCATCGTACAAAATAAAGAAGAAGGACAGCAAAGAAGCAAAAGATCGTCCTTCCGAATAATTTAAATAATCTTAAGAAGTAATAAAAAAATTAAATAAAAATTTATTAAAATATAATAAAAATTTTAAAATATATTGCTAAATTTTTTATTATATTTTATAATGACCTTGTAAATTAAAGTATAATAAATATTGGAAAAAATATTTGAAAAGGTTTATGTTAAATGGAAAAAAAGCAGTAAGTGAGATTTGGATATGTGAATTTCTCGGTTTTAATATTTAAAAATAAACTAAAAATTTTATAAAAATTTTAGTTGGCGAAATGTGCAGGTTGATGCTAAGATATGTAGTAAGAAAATCGATTTTAAGGAGTTTTAGTAATGAATATAACCGATATAGCCACTATGGCGGGAGTTTCGCCGGCCACTGTTTCCAATGCGCTGAACGGGAGAAAAGGGGTTCGTGAAGAAACCAAGCAAAAAATATTAAAAATAGCCAAAGAATTCGGCTACAACAAAGAAATGAATATGGCTAACGGGCAAAGGACCATCCGGTTTGTCATTTACAAAAAGCACGGAGTGGTTGTGTCCGACACTCCTTTTTTTGCTTCGTTGATTGAGGGGATCGAAAACGAATGCCGGAATCAGGGCTATGAATTACTGATTTCGCATGTATATCACGAATGCGAAGATATCGTTTCCCTGCTGGAGAGCGATTATTCCCAGGGGTTAATTGTACTGGCAACAGAAATGGCGTTTGAAGATCTGCTGCCGTTTCGTGATATCAATATGCCCGTTGTGCTGCTGGACAGCCATTTTAGAGGGGCGGATTTTGACTGTATATTAATTAACAATATGGATGCTTCTTATAAAGCTACAAAATATTTAGTTCAAAACGGTCACCGTGAAATCGGATATTTGCATAGTTCGGTTTACATTAATAATTTTCATTATCGGAAGCTGGGTTTTTGGGATGCTTTGCATGAAGCTGATCTGGAATTCAACCCGGATTTTGATTTTGCCTTGAACCCCACCATAGAAGGTTCGTACCGGGATATGAAAGCTATTTTAGAACAACGTGCTCCCAAGTTGCCCACAGCTTTTTTTGCGGATAATGATCTTATTGCGTTTGGAGCTATGCGGGCTTTACAGGATCACGGAGTTAAAATCCCTCAGGATGTTTCTGTCATAGGCTTTGACGATATGCCTTTTTGTGAAATTGCCAGCCCCCGTTTAACAACAATTCGCGTATTTAAGCAGGAAATAGGCGGCGCCGCAGTTAGAAGACTGCTTCAAAAGATAGAAAACAGTAAGGAAACCATTACGCAAAAAATCGAGGTGAATACCGAGCTGATTATCAGGGAGAGTGTTTCAAAACCACCATCTTAATTGAGTAAAGGGGAAGAGATTATGGGAGAGAGAGTTAAATTGGGTTTTGCTCCGACGCGACGTTTTGTCTTCAGTAAGGAAGATGCCCACAAATTCAAGCGATTAACCTTAGAAAAAATATCTCAATTTGATATTGATATTGTGGACCTCGAGGGGATTAACGAAGAGGGCTTATTATTTGATAATGATGAAGACGTCGGGAAAATAATTAAAAGGTTTAAAACGGAAGAGGTAGATGCTGTATTTTTCCCTCATTGTAACTTTGGTACCGAAGATACGGTGGCGAGAGTGGCTAAAGTGCTACAAAAACCGGTATTGTTATGGGGGCCGCGGGATGAGGCCCCATTGGCGGATGGCAGCCGGTTGCGCGATACGCAGTGCGGGCTGTTTGCCACGGGAAAAGTGCTGCGGCGGTTCAATGTACCGTATACCTATATTGTAAATTGCACCTTGGAAGATCCGGTCTTTACCAGCGGTTTTACAAATTTTATTGCTGCCAGTAATGTAGTCAAAAAATTCAGAAACTTAAGAATATTGCAGGTGTCAACCCGGCCGGCCGGCTTTTGGACAATGATTTGCAATGAGGGGGAACTCCTGGAAAAGTTCGGAGTGGAAATTTATCCGGTCTCTTTGCAAGACGTTAAAGATGCAACGGAACAGGTAGAAGCGGAAAACGGTGCAGACCTTAAAGCAACGGTTGAATTAATCACTTCTAAACTGGACTGTAGTGAAGTGGATGAGTTTTCTATTAAACGCGTAGCCGCTCTAAAAGTAGCTTTGTTGCAAATGATTAAAACACATAGCTGCTCGGCTATGGCCATTCAATGCTGGACGGCGCTGCAAAATAGCGTGGGTGTCATGCCCTGCCTTGCCAATGCTCTGCTCACCGATGAAGGCATACCGGCCGTATGCGAGACGGATATACACGGAGCCATCACGGCCGTTATGGCGCAAGCCGCGGCCTTGCAGGTCAGTGCACCGTTCTTTGCCGATGTAACGGTGCGTGATCCCAATAATGATAACGGTGAATTATTATTCCACTGTGGAAATTTCCCGATTTCACTGGTGGAGGAAGGGTGCAGTCCAAGGTTCAGAAAGCATTTTCTGTTTGATTCTCATGCCCCGGGCACCCATGAGAGTGAAATCAAGGGTGGCGATGTATCCATTGTCAGATTTGACGGTGATCATGGTGAATACTCGTTGTTTCTGGGAAAAGCCACCGGCATTAAAGGGGCTTTTACCCGCGGGACCTATCTCTGGATTGAGGTTAACGATTGGCCGTTATGGGAAGAAAAGCTGGTCACCGGCCCTTATGTTCACCACTGCGTAGGTATTCATCATAATGTAATTCCGGCTCTTTACGAAGCTTGCAAGTATATTCCGGGGCTGCAGCCCGATCCGGTTGACCCGACTAAAGAGCAAATTGAAGCATTGCTGCGCGGAAAAAACTGTTGATCAGGGGGAATTAGGGTGAAGACGGAATGTTTACAGGCAAAGGCGAAACAAATTCGTAAAGATGTAGTGGAAATAATCTATCATGCTAAGGCGGGCCATATCGGTTCTTCTCTGTCAAACACTGACATTATGACTACTTTGTATTATGGCGTGCTGAATGTTGATCCTAGAAATCCCGTGCTAGAAGACCGGGACAGATTTATACTCAGCAAAGGGCATGCTGTGGAGTCCTATTATGTCATCCTGGCGGACAAAGGTTTTTTTCCAAAAGAAGAATTAAAAACTTTTAGCCAGTTCGGCAGCAGATTGATTGGACATCCAAATAATAAAGTGCCGGGAGTGGAAATGAATACCGGCGCACTGGGCCACGGCTTATCCATAGCCGTCGGTATGGCGCTGGCAGCGAAAAAAGACCGGAAATCCTACCGGGTGTTTACTCTGATGGGAGATGGCGAACAGGCGGAAGGTTCGGTATGGGAGGCGGCTATGGCGGCTGCTCACTATCAGCTTGATAATCTGGTGGCTATCATCGACCGCAATAAGCTGCAGATCACGGGAAAGACCGAAGCTGTAATGAGACTGGAACCATTGGAAGAAAAGTGGAAGAGTTTTGGCTGGGAGGTCATTCCGGTAGATGGCCATGATATAGAAACATTGCAGCAAGTACTTTCGGCAACTCCTGCCGCTAACAATAAACCAACGCTGATCATGGCCTATACCATCAAGGGAAAGGGAATATCCTTTATGGAAAATGTTCCGCACTGGCATCATGGTGTACCAACCGCAGAGGAATATCAACAGGCAATGGTTGAGTTGTCCGGTGACGGAGGGCACAAGCATGAATAAAATAACCAACCGGCAAGTCATTTGTGATACTTTAGTCGAATTCGGCAAAACAGACCGGGATATTGTTGTTCTTACCAGTGATTCACGCGGATCGGCTTCCCTGGCTAATTTTGCCCGGGAGTTACCCGGGCAGCTGTTTGAAGTTGGCATTGCCGAACAGAATGTGGTGGGAATTGCCGCAGGACTTGCTGTTTCAGGCAAAAAACCGTTTGTGGCTTCTCCGGCTTCTTTTCTGTCTATGCGCAGCATTGAACAGATTAAGGTAGATGTTGGCTATTCAAGAACCAATGTCAAATTAATCGGTATCAGCGGCGGCTTAAGCTATGGAGCGCTGGGCATGTCGCATCATTCCCTGCAGGATATTGCGGTAATGCGGGCGATCCCGGGCATTGATATCGTACTGCCGGCAGACCGGTTTGAGAGCAGACTGATGATTAAGGCGCTGCTTGCCAGCAGCCGGCCTGCCTATGTGCGGATTGGGCGCAATGCAGTAGCTGATATTTATGAGTCGGAGGACTACGATTTTGAGATTGGCAAGGCGGTTACCTTAACGCAGGGTGATGATATAACCATTATTGCGGCAGGCGAAACGGTGAAGGTAGCGATCGATAGTGCGGCGGCACTAAAGGATATGGGAGTAGCCTGCAGAGTCTTAAACATGCATACCATCAAGCCCCTGGATGAAGCGGCCATTCTTAAGGCAGCCCGTGAGACGGGAAGAATAATTACTATTGAAGAGCACAGCATCTTTGGCGGTCTGGGTTCTGCGGTAGCGGAAGTGGTGGCACAGCACTGTCCGGTACCGGTGAAAATTCTTGGCATTCCCGACGAACCGGCAGTGCCGGGTAAATCACAGGAAGTGTTCGCGTATTACGGTTTGTGTGTAGAAAACGTAAAAGCTATCGCTTGGCAATTAATTAAATAAGGCAGGGGAAGAAAATATGAAGAACGGTTATATACTTGCCCTTGACCAAAGTACGTCGGCTTCCAAGGCAATGATCGTCAACCCGCGTGGCGTCATCATTGCCCAGGAAGCGCTGGAGCATAAGCAGTACTATCCTAAGCCGGGCTGGGTAGAACATGATGCGGTGGAAATTTATCAAAATGCTGTACACATTCTACGTAACGTAGTAAAAAAGACTAATTTAACGGCAGCGGATATTGCCGTACTGGCGATAACCAACCAGCGGGAAACGGTTGTCGTATGGGATAAGGATAGCGGGCTTCCCGTTTGTAATGCCATTGTATGGCAGTGCCGCCGGACGAGCGGCATTTGTTCGGCGCTGAAAGCAGCGGGTGTGGAAAATATTGTTAAAGAATGCACCGGACTCTTACTGGACCCCTATTTTTCTGCCAGCAAGGTAAAATGGATATTGGAAAATGCGGCTGGTAATGTCCGGGAAAAGGCAAAAGCAGGGCAGCTGCTGATGGGGACCATCGATACCTGGCTTATCTGGAAGCTGACCGGAGGAAAGGTCCATGCAACCGATTATACCAATGCCAGCAGGACACTGCTATTTAACATCCAATCGCTAAACTGGGATGAAAGGCTTCTTAATATTTTCAATATTCCAAAATCAATGCTTGCCGAGATAAAATCGTCCAATGATATTTTCGGCTATACGGCGGAAGGGGAGTTGTTTGATCGGCAGCTTCCGATATCAGGGATTATAGGGGATTCTCAGGCAGCCTTGTTTGGACAAAACTGTTTTGAACCGGGAATGGTTAAGGCAACTTACGGTACGGGTTCCTCGGTTCTCATGAATATTGGCGGCAAGTACCGGCAAGCCGGCAATGGCTTAGTAACTTCTATCGCCTGGGGAATTAACAGGAAAATCGAATATGTGCTGGAAGGAATCGTACATTGTTCAGCCGATTCTTTAAAATGGCTGAAGGATAACCTGGGGCTGTTTGACGATTTTTCCATTGTTGAGGCAATGGCGGAAAGCTTGGAAGACAATGAAGGAGTCTATATGGTTCCTGCCTTTGTCGGCCTGGGGATACCGTATTGGGATGCTGAGGCTAAAGCAGCGATTAACGGTATGTCCAGGGCCACCCGCAAAGAACATATCGTCAGGGCCGCTCTGGAATCGATTGTGTATCAAATTAAAGATGCGGTGGATACCATGCAGCAGGAAGCGGGGATACGCATTAAGGAATTGCGGGTCGACGGCGGACCAACATCAAATGCTTTCTTAATGCAGTTCCAGGCGGATATGCTGCAGATCCGGGTGGCCGGAACGCAAGCGGCAGACCTCTCGGCAATGGGCTCGGTATATATGGCAGGGCTGGGGATTGGAATGTGGGACATGGCGGATATACGGCAACTGCGGCAAACGGGGCGTACCTATGTCCCGCATATGGAAGAGGCGGTGAGGGAGCGGTATTGTCAGGGATGGCGCCAGGCAGTGGCGAGAGTATTGTCGAGGTAGGCTGTATTGGCCAGGCTATACTCTTTCCCAGGGAGAAAGGTGTAAATAAAATTACATAACAGGGGGAGCAAAGACATGAAGAACATCAGTAAGCAAGTGTTTATGGGTCTCTTGGTGATCGGTATGACGGCACTGTTACTTGGCGGGTGCAGTGGTCAAAAACAGGAAGCGACAGCCAATAAAGCTGCAACCGCATCCAAACTGATCGTTGTTATTACTCCGTCGCACAGCAACCCGTTTTTCAAATCGGAAGCTCTCGGTGCCGAGGCCAAAGCGAAAGAACTTGGCTATGAAATCCTGTCACTGGTCCATGACGATGATGCCAACAAACAAAATGAAATGTTTGATACGGCGATTGCCCGTAACGCGGCAGCCATCATCTGTGACAATGCCGGTGCTGACGCTACCGTGGCGGCGGTGAAAAAAGCCAAAGCCGCCGGAATTCCCACATTCCTGATCGACCGCGAAATTAATGCGACC
Source organism: Propionispora sp. 2/2-37 (assembly GCF_001298735.1). Lineage (GTDB taxonomy): Bacteria > Bacillota > Negativicutes > Propionisporales > Propionisporaceae > Propionispora. The sequence continues at coordinate 151,420 of NZ_CYSP01000005.1, forward strand.
GGTGCAGCTGTATCCCAGATCGTATCAAATAACTTCCAGGGCGCTAAATTGGGCGGCGAGGAATTTGTTAAGTTAATGGGTGAGAAGGGAAACTATGTGGAACTGGTTGGTAAAGAATCGGATACCAATGCCGGTATTCGCTCTAAAGGTTATCATGACGTGCTTGATCAGTATCCGGAGCTTAAGTTGGTTGCCCGCCAAAGCGCTAACTGGAGCCAAACCGAAGCTTATTCCAAGATGGAATCCATTATCCAGGCCAATAAAGATATTAAGGGTGTAATCTGCGGTAACGATACGATGGCGATGGGGGCCATGGCTGCTATTAAGGCGGCTGGATTGAAAGATGTTATTGTAGTAGGGTTCGATGGCAGCAATGATGTGAGAGATTCCATTATCAGCGGAGATATCAAAGCAACTGTGCTGCAGCCGGCATATCGTATTTCCCAGATGGCAGTAGAACAGGCCGACAGATATGTAAAGAACGGTTCCACCGGGGAGCAGGAAAAGCAATTGATCGACTGTGTCCTGATTAATAAGGAGAATGCCAGGAATTTGGAAACTTTTGCAATCAAATAGCTGCAGGTGAGTAACAAGCATACGTCTTAGGGTAACTGCGACAAGTCATCCTAAGACGTATGCAAAGCAATCATCTGATTTTGATGAGGAGAATGTTATGAACAAAATGAGTAAAACTGTCCGGGCAGTACGGTCCGCTTGCAGTTTGCGCAACCGCTGCGTCGTAAAATGGAAGACTTCATTGCTGGTTGTTGTATGCCTATTCTCAGCAGTTCTCTTTTCCGGCTGCAAACTATATACCGTAGTTTCCAATGACAAAAGTAACGATAAACAGGGCAATACCTTTTATTTTCAGGACAATAGTTTTGATGCCAATCAGTTTGTCGAATCGGTATGGGATAGTAAAGTGATGCCGGCCGTCAATCAAAAAGCGGCCGATATCGGTCAAGTACTGAAAGAGGCACGAAACAATATGGATGAGGCCGGCGGGAAATACGGTTTTCGCAGCGCCCAGGAGGGAAGTGCCTGGAATTTTATTGTTAAGGGGCAGGGAAAGGTGCTAAAAGTCAGCCGGGAGTCCCGGGCGGGGACGCTGGATATAGATCTTCCTCCCTATGATGGCAAGACAGAGTTCAAAATACAGATAGGCCCGGTAATCAAGGGCACGGCAGTACGGGACTCGCTTGATTTTATCAAATATGACGATTTTAAAAATCAGATGGTTTTTGCTGAATTATCCAATGCGTTCCATAAGAGGATTGCCGATAGTCTGCTGAACAAGACGGATTTCAGTACTGTGGAAGGCAAGGAAGTAATTTTTACCGGTGCGTTTACCTTCACCTCGTTCGATGCTGTTGTTGTAACTCCGTTAACCTTGGAATTTACGGAGGGTGGTAGCTAATGAGTGAAGAATTGTGCCTGACGGGACGGGGAATAAGCAAGATCTATCCCGGAACGCTGGCTCTGAATAAGGTCAACTTCAATGTATACCGGGGCAAGGTTAATGTACTGATCGGTGAGAACGGGGCAGGCAAGTCCACATTAATGAAAATAATCGCCGGAATTGAGCAGCCCACCGAAGGGACTATCTGTTTGAATGGAGAGGAAATACATGTTAAAGATACGCGGGATGCTTCGGCCAAGGGAATAGGAATTATTCACCAGGAATTGAATTTATTTCCCAACCTTACGGTAGCACAAAATATTTTTATGGGCCGGGAAAATACCCGGTACGGGATTGTTTTAGATAATAGCCAGCATTTGGTAAAGACAAAAGCACTGCTGGAGAGGCTGGAACATCCGATTCGTCCGGATACTCCGGTCGGCGATCTGCGGGTTGGGCAGCAGCAGATTGTTGAAATAGCGAAGACGATGGCTCAGCAGGATTTGCATGTACTGATTATGGATGAACCGACTTCTTCACTCAGTACGGCCGAGGTGGAGGTTTTGTTCCGGCTGATTAAGGAGCTTAAAGAGCAGGGGATTTCCATTGTTTATATTTCCCACAGGCTGGAAGAAATTATGAAGATTGGTGATTATGTCACTGTTTTGCGTGACGGCAGACTGGTTGCTGAGGAACAAGTAAGAAATATTGACATACCCTGGATTGTCCAAAACATGGTAGGGCATAGTGACACAAAAATGGATTATCATCAGGAAAAAACAATCGGTGGTGAAATTTTACGGGTAGAAGCGCTGTCTTTACCGCGGAAAGGCGGTGGTTATGCGCTGGAAAATGTTTCTTTCTCCCTGCGGGCAGGGGAAATACTGGGAATATATGGCCTTCTGGGTGCCGGACGTACCGAATTGATTGAATGCTTAATGGGCATGCATCCCGAGTTAACCGGCGATGTGTATTTGGCAGGAGAAAAGATTCAACCAAAATCCATTTGGGGACAAATTAAAAGAGGCTTTGCCCATGTACCGGAAGATCGTCAAAGGGAAGGTCTGGTGCAAACGCTGTCCATTGCCAGAAACATGACACTGTCGAGCTTGTGGAATTACACGAGGGGAGTCCATTTGGACCGCAAGAAAGAAGATGAGTACATAAGTAAAACAATCAAAGATCTGGAAATAAAAGTACCCGATAGAAATTTACCAATCTTAGTTTTAAGTGGCGGCAACCAGCAAAAAGTCGTTATTGGCAAAGGGATACTGACTTCACCCAAAATCTTGCTTTTGGATGAACCCTCAAGAGGAATTGACATCGGGGCGAAGGCCGATGTATTTCACATTATAGCGAAATTTGCAAGTCAGGGTATGGGCGTTATTGTGGTAGCCTCCGAACTAAAAGAGATTATGGCAATATCTGACCGGATTATTGTGCTGTCAAACGGGCAGGTAACAGGAGAATTGAACAGGGATGAGATAACAGAAGAGGCTCTTGTAAAGGCTTCCGGAGTTGGTCACAGTTCGTCTAGAGTGAAAAATATTTCTTAAGATAGGAGGCCGTTTACTATGAGCAAAACAGCTTTCCAGGTAGCGGAAAAAGCTAACCTAAACAATATATCTGTAGGAATGCTGCTGTTAAAGGGCAGGACCTTTATCGCATTAATCTCTTTGGTGATTATCTTCAGTTTTCTTACGCCGAGCTTTTTGACCGCAAACAGCTTGATACTTATTGCCAAACATGTGGCGCTATATGCTTTGCTGGGCATTGGCATGACGCTGGTTATTATCAGTGGCGGAATTGACCTGTCGGTTGGTTCCATTGTGGGACTTGCCGGAATGATAGCGGGCGGGCTGATTAACGAAGGCTTGCGGCTGGATATGTTCGGGGTAACGATTTACTTTAATATTGTCGTCATCATGATCCTGGCTTTGCTAATGGGAACTGGTGTCGGGGCGGTTAACGGTCTTTTGGTTACCCGGTTTAATGTAGCGCCTTTTATCGCCACTCTCGGCACCATGTATGCAGCCCGCGGCTTTGCCCTCATCCGGTCAAACGGAGAGACCTTTCCCAATCTGGTTGGCAACCCTGCCTTGGGTAACGAAGGGTTTCCGATATTAGGCACAGGCGATGTTTTAGGCATCCCCATTTCCATTTGGATCATGATCATTATCGGCTTAGCGGCAGCTTATCTTCTTAAAAAGACTCCCTGGGGCTGGCATATTTTCGCCGTGGGCGGGAATGAGAAAGCCGCCAAACTGTCCGGTATCCGAGTGGACCGGGTTAAAATGCTGGTATATATGATTTCCGGTTTTTGCTCGGCTCTGGTCGGTCTGATTGTTTCTTCACAGCTGGTGGCGGCGCATCCGGCGTCGGGAAACTCCTGGGAAATGAACGCTATTGCGGCAGCCGTCCTGGGGGGGACCTCAATGGCCGGCGGTGTCGGAACCATCGGCGGGACTTTGATCGGCGCCTTTGTAATCGGAGTGCTTAGTGACGGCATGGTCATGATCGGTGTATCCGAGTTCTGGCAGATGGTCATCAAAGGCTTGGTTATTGTCGTTGCTGTCATTGTCGATCAAATTCAGCGAAACATGGAGAATAAATTAGCTCTGGAACGTAAAAACGGGTAGAGGGGATGTTTGTGCATGTTAAAAGGAATTCCAGATATCATTTCCCCGGAATTATTAAAAATTTTGCATGAAATGGGACACGGCGATGAACTGGCACTGGGGGATGCTAATTATCCGGCGGCCAGCAATGCGCAACGGCTTATCCGCTGTGACGGCCACGGTGTGCCTGAGGTTCTGGACAGCATTTTAAAACTTTTCCCGCTGGATATGTATGTGGACTGTCCGGTATCCCTGATGCAGGTGGTTCCGGGTGACACCGCCGTTCCCGGAATTCAGGATGAAATAAAAAGCGTGGTCTGCAGCTATGATGAACGTGGTGAAAAAGCAATTGAGTATGTAGAGAGGTTCCAGTTTTACGAAAGAAGCAGAAAAGCCTATGCTATTGTTGCTACAACCGAACGTAATTTGTATGGGTGCATGATTATAAAAAAGGGTGTTATAAAATAAGAGATATAAAACCCCCCTCAAATTATCTTCTTTCCAATACCGGAAAAATAGTTTCAGTAAACTGCCTATATATCAGTCACCGTTATTACCTGCGAGCGATGGGGAGGGGATTTGGGCAACCGTTTTATTGCGCATATTTTATCCTAATGCAGTTTGGACTGTATTGGGATTTTATTTTTGACTGAATTGATTATAACACTGCCTACGCTGCGCCAGGATGACAAGCTGCAAGGGCAGACGACATTGGAAGCGAAAGAACCGTCCCTAAAAGATTGTTTTGCATATTCGGTGCAGCCAGGCTAAAGCAGCTTGTTTACTGGTTTTGAGTGAAATACAGCGGGGTAGTTTATTTTTTTACTTGTTTATTGGTAATTTATGGAGATTGAAAGAGAGAATAGCAGTATTTTTTATATAAATCAGCAATTTTAATACTTGTTAAAATTTGACAATGATTATCATTACCAATTAGACTGTCCATATATTCTATTACTATGCAGGGAGGAAGAAAATGAATGCGCTACCGGAAATAAAGAAAATGGAAACGGCCCATAAAACCACAATTGATTTTGGCAGAGGAACAATCGGCGACGGCAGCTTTGCCGTCATCGCAGGTCCATGCGCTGTGGAAAGCCGGGAACAAATGTTTATGACGGCAAAAGTCGTCCGGGATTTAGGATCGGTCTTTATGCGGGGAGGCACGTTTAAGCCAAGGACTATGCCATATTCTTTTCAGGGTCTGGGTGTTGATGGTCTTTATATCTTAGATGAGACAAGGAAGCAGTATGATGTGGTTGTTACTACCGAAGTGATGAGCACGGAAATGGTAGAGGTCGTAGCAAAACATGTGGATATTTTGCAAATAGGCTCAAGAAATATGCAAAATTTTGATTTATTGAAGAAAGTGGGGCGGACAAGCACCCCGGTTATTTTAAAAAGAGGTCTTTCCTCAACCATCGAGGAATGGCTGGCGGCAGCCGAATACATTATGTGCGAGGGCAATAAAAAAGTCATATTATGCGAAAGAGGCATCAGGACATTTGAAAAATACACGCGCAATACCCTGGATCTGAGTGCCGTATTAGCGGTCAAGCAAATCAGCCATCTTCCGGTGATTGTAGACCCGAGCCATGGCACGGGAAGGAAGGATATGATTTTGCCGATGGCCAGGGCGGCCATGGCGATTGGCGCGGACGGAATTATGATCGAAGTGCACCCGAGGCCGGAAGAAGCCTTATCCGACGGAGAGCAATCCATCAATTTCGATCATTTTACCCAGTTGATGCAGGAAGTGGAAAGATTAAAAAAAGTGTTTCATTATTGCTAATTACTAAGCCGTGTCAGGAGGCTGGAAACAAACCTTGTTCAAACTTAAGATAAGGAATTTTGACCGTGAGTTTGCTGCTGCTTCTTTTTTATTGTCCGGCGGGGATATTCATCTCTGGCTGGCTTTTATCCAGACCTTTGAAGCAAGGGGAGAACAACTGGAAGCGCTCCTTTCCGCTGAAGAAACCAGCCGGATGGAGCGGTTTCATTTTCCGAAGGACAGGATTGGTTTTGCCGTAACGCATGGGATATTAAGAATGCTGATCGGCAGATATCTGAACTTCCCGCCGCATTTGTTAACCTTCCAGCCGGGCCGCTACGGCAAGCCGGAATTGTACGGAAACAAGCCTGTAGAACATTTTTTCTTTAACCTTTCCCATTCTTGCAATCTGGCGGCTTTCGCCTTTTCCCGCTCTTATCCTCTAGGCGTTGATGTGGAGCATATCCGGGATATCGGTGAACTGAATGAGACGGCGAATTACTGTTTTCATCAAAAAGAAAGAGCAGCGTTTAAAGCTCTTCCTGCAGATAAACGGCTAAACCGTTTCTTCGAATGCTGGACATGCAAGGAAGCCTTTGTTAAGGCAACGGGAGAAGGATTTTCACGAAGCCCGGATTCATTTTATTTTTACGGCGACAATTGCCGGGCAAAAGATATTTTCTGTATAAAAGGAGCCGGCATAAACAGCGCGGAGTGGGAAATTCTAACATTCAAACCCGCGGCAGATTATGCCGGAGCGGTTGCTTTTCGAAAACAGGATCATGTGCTGCAGGCATAAACGGAAAAGGTTTGTCCCAAAACAGGTTGTAAATCTGTTGGGGCAACCCTTTTTTTGTTTAATATACCATATTTAGGAAAAAATACAGGGATTTTTAGGAAAATAACCATTTGCCATTCATTTCCATTTTGGTATACTGTTTAAAGAAAATGATAATCATTATCATAAATGAATATAAAAGGAGGGATGTTCGGGAGTGTACCGATGAATCACAGATGGATTGCCTGGCGGAAAGAAAGGAAGGGTAAAATGAGTTTTTTAAACCTGGAGGGAAAGACCGCACTGGTGACAGGCGGTGCGCAGGGGATTGGCGAAGCTGTCGTCCGCTCCTTATGTGAGGCTGGTGCAGTTGTTGCCGTAATTGATCGCAATCCGCAAAAACTTAATGATTTCGTAGCCCGGTTGAAATCGGCAGGCTGCAAGGCAGAGGCTTTTCCTGCCGATGTCAGCGACAGGGAAGCGGTTGATACGGTAATAGAAGGTATTGAACGGAACCTGGGGCCAATTGAAATCCTGGTCAATGTTGCCGGTGTGCTGCATATGGGATGGATTGCGGAACTCAGCGATGAGGCTTGGGAGAAAACCTTTACTGTTAACACAACAGGCGTTTTTTATATTTCCCGTGCTGTAAGCAGGTATATGGTATCCCGCGGGCATGGTTCCATTGTCACTGTCGGATCAAATGCCGCAAAAGTCCCGCGAATTGCAATGGCAGCCTATGCTTCGTCCAAGGCGGCCGCTGCCATGTTTACCAAATGCCTGGGTTTGGAACTGGCAAGGCATAATATACGCTGCAATATCGTTTCGCCCGGTTCTACCAATACGCCGATGCAGTGGTCGTTGTGGAACGATGCGGATGGTGCGGCGGCTGTGATTGACGGTAGTCAGGAAGCCTTTAAGACCGGAATTCCGTTAAAAAAGCTGGCTGACCCGTCGGATATAGCGGCGGCGGTTCTTTTTTTGGTATCGGATAAGGCAGGGCATATTACTATGCATGATATATGTGTGGACGGCGGCGCAACTTTAGGCGTTTAACGGTGTTTTCACGATTTTCAGACAAGCCTTTGGAGGACAAGGAGGAGAAAATTATGAGGCGGGATTTCGCTGTACTGGAAAAACAATTGCTGGAAGACTATCAAGCCGGGGATTTTTTCTTTGCATCACCCGGTGGAACCTTACTGGGAAAAGGGTGCTTTGCCGTCGTTCAGCAGGAACGGGGAAAAGGCAAGCGGGAAAAAGGTCTGGTGCAACAAGTTGATGCCGTATTGCGACAGGCAAAGGTGCAGGGTTTCAATAACCCGGTCGTTACCGGTGCGGTCCCGTTTGATGCCAGACAAAAGGCCCGGCTGATTGTGCCGGCAACACTGGCCGTTAGCGACCGGTTGCCGCTTGATGTCAAGGCGGCTTTTAAACCGCCGGTCACTTCGGCGTATGCGGTTAAATCCATCCCGGAACCTCAGGCCTATTCGGCAGGTGTGGCCAAGGGGATCGATTATATAAAAAGCGGACGTCTCAGCAAAATTGTTTTATCAAGAGCCTTACAGCTTACTTCTTCAGCAGCCGTTGATATTCATCAATTATTGTGTAATTTAGCACAGCATAATCTCAAGGGGTATACTTTTGCCGTTAACTTGGCTGATATGGTACCCGATCAACCCGGCACGGACTCCGCCTTGGAAAGGAACACGCTAATCGGCGCCAGTCCCGAACTGCTTATTGCGAGGTCGGGGCTGCAGGTAACGGCCAATCCGCTGGCAGGCTCCAGACCGCGGGGAGATACGGCTGCCGAAGACCGGAGGCTGGCGGGAGAACTGCTTTCTTCCCGGAAAGATCTCCATGAACATGAAGTGGTTGTCCAGGCGGTTGCCGCTGCCCTGAAGCCTTACTGCAGGAAATTGACGGTGCCGGAGGCACCCTCATTGATCAACACGGAGGCGGTGTGGCATCTTTCTACCAAAATAACGGCGGAAATTGCCGATCCTGCAGTCTCTTCGCTGGAACTGGCAATGGCGCTGCATCCGACGCCCGCCGTTTGCGGATCCCCTACAGAGGCGGCGCGGGCGGCGATTGAACGTATCGAACCGTTTGACCGGGGATTTTTTACAGGAATCGTCGGCTGGTGCGATGCAACCGGCAATGGGGAATGGGCCGTTGCGATCCGCTGCGCTGAAATACAGGCACAGTCACTCTGCCTGTTTGCGGGCGCAGGCGTGGTTGCAGGATCAAAACCGGAAGAGGAATTGGCGGAAACGGCGGCCAAGTTCCGCACTATGCTGACCGCTATGGGAATTGACAAGGAGGTGGCGGGAGTATGAGGAGCAGCGAATACCCGTTCTGGCCGCAGAATTTTGTTAATTTGTACAGGGAAACAGACTGCTGGCGGGGTGAAACTTTTGGCTCCATGCTGCGTGAACGGGCCGGCAAACAGGGGAAACGCATTGCCGTTACCGATGGGGAAAAAAGCGTCAGTTACGCAGAATTGGACCGCCGTGCGGACTGCCTGGCGGCCGGATTCGCCAGGCTGGGCTTGAAAAAAGGAGACCGCGCGGTTGTCCAGCTTCCCAACCGGATAGAATTCTTTGAGGTGATTTTTGCCTTATTCCGGCTGGGAGCATTGCCTGTTTTTGCTCTTCCGTCCCACCGGGAAAGTGAAATTCAATATTTTTGCCGGTTTACCGAAGCTGTTCTTTACGTCATCCCCGATTGCTATGCAGAGTTTGACTACCGTACTCTGGCGAAAGCGGTTCAACCCAACACTCCGGCTTTACGGCAGGTGATTGTGGCAGGGAGTTCCGGCGGTTTTACGGCTTTGTCGGAGCTGTATGACGATCCGGTTGTTCCCGAGGCGGAAGTAAACCCGGACGATGTCGCTTTTTTACAGCTCTCCGGCGGCAGCACCGGGTTGTCCAAGCTGATTCCGCGTACGCATGACGACTATATTTACAGTCTGAGAGCCAGCAATGAAATATGCCGGATGAATCAGGACAGCGTCTATCTTGCCGCTTTGCCTGTCGCTCATAATTATCCGCTCAGTTCGCCGGGCGCACTGGGGACCCTGTATGCAGGCGGACGGGTTGTACTTGCTGCGGGAGGCAGCCCTGATGAAACCTTTCCCTTGATCGCACAGGAAGGTGTGACCATTACGGCGCTTGTGCCGCCGCTTGCGTTGATCTGGCTTGAAGCGGCGGCTTCCCGCCGTGAGGACCTGTCAAGCCTGAAAGTGCTTCAGGTTGGCGGAGCCAAATTTAGCGAGCAGGCGGCAAGAAGAATCAAGTCGGTATTTGGCTGCACGCTGCAGCAAGTGTTTGGTATGGCGGAAGGCCTGGTGAACTACACCAGACTGGATGACCCGGAGGAGACGATTGTCAGCACGCAGGGAAAACCCATGTCGCCGTTTGATGAAATCCGGGTTGTCGACGAAAATGACGAGGACGTCGGACCAGGCGAGGTAGGAGAATTATTAACCAGAGGCCCCTACACCATACGAGGCTATTACAAGGCTGAGGAGCATAATGCCAAGACTTTTACAACGGATGGTTTTTACCGGACGGGAGACTTGGTCAGCATGACCGCAGCAGGGTATATTGTTGTAGAAGGCCGCGCCAAGGATCAAATTAACCGGGGCGGTGAAAAAATAGCGGCGGAAGAGGTAGAAAACCATCTTTTGGCACATGATGCGGTGCATGATGCGGCCGTTGTTTCCGTACCCGACGAATTTCTTGGGGAACGGTCCTGCGCCTTTGTCATACCGCGCCGCCGGGTTCCTTCCGCCGGGGAATTGAAACGATTTCTCAGAGAACGCGGCATTGCCGGTTATAAAATTCCCGACCGCATAGAGTTTATTCAGTCTTTTCCCTATACACCGCTGGGAAAGGTAAGTAAAAAGGAATTGCGACAGATGGCCGCACGGATAACGAAGGTCTCCACTGCCGCGTCAATATAGATAACTGAAGGAGTGATTGGGATGGCTATTCCCGCTATTTTGCCTTATTCGTTGGCGTTTGCAGCCGAGCTGCCGCAAAACCGGGTATCCTGGAAAGCGGAGGCTGACCGCTCGGTGCTGCTCATTCATGATATGCAGCAATACTTTCTTGCTGCTTATCAGTCTGAGAATTCGCCACTGGCTGAACTGCTAAGAAATATTCAATTGTTAAAAAAGCAATGCAAAGAACTCGGCATACCGGTGATTTACACTGTGCAGCCAGGGGCCCAGAAACCTGAAGACAGGGCGCTGCTCCGTGATTTCTGGGGGCCGGGGCTGGCTGATGAGCCCGAACAAACTAAAATAGCCGATGCGATTGCACCTGACGACCAAGATATTGTACTGACCAAATGGCGGTACAGTGCCTTTAAAAGAACGCGGTTGCTGGAAATCATGCGCGGGCAGGGACGCGATCAACTGATCATCTGCGGCGTTTATGCCCACATTGGCTGCCTTTTGACGGCCGGAGACGCTTTTATGCAGGATCTGGAGACTTTTTTTGTCGGCGATGCGGTAGCGGACTTTTCTTTGGACCACCACCGCATAGCCATAAACTACGCAGCCGGCTGCTGCTCTTTTGTCACTTCCACCGAACTGGTGCTTTCCCAACTAACAGACAACCGCAGCTTTTTCGGGGTTGTGGAGGACAACAGTACGCAGCCTCTGACACTGCAGCGGGTACGAAAGCAGGTTGCTGAACTATTGGGTGAAACTGCGGCTGATTTGACGGATCATGAAAGTCTGGTCGACCGGGGCCTGGATTCGATCCGTATGATGAGTCTAGTCGAGCAATGGCGGAGGATAAGTACGGATATTACGTTTATAAAGCTGGCTAAAGAGCCGACAATATATAGCTGGTGGGAGCTGTTGTCTGCAAAAAAGTAAAGACTGAGGTTGATCGTATACTTGTCAATAAACTGCAGAATTTTTAAAAAGGAGAGAATGAAAATGAATAATCCTTTTGAAAATCCAAACGGCACCTATTTGGTACTGATAAATCAGGAAGGCCAGTATTCCCTCTGGCCTTCCTTTCTGGACATACCCGGCGGCTGGTCTGTGGTATACGGGGAGGGAAATCGGCAGCAATGCCTGGATTATATTAACGCGTGCTGGGTTGATATGCGGCCTAACTCCTTAAAGCTGGACTCCGTAAAAGGACATAAACATGCGAGTACGGCCTGAGCTTAAAGTAACTGCCGGTATTGTTTATGTAACGGCGGCAACGGCTGGGACAATTGCATCGGGCGCTGCGGCGGCTGGATCAGACCGCCAGGGAGTTAAAGCTGGAAAAACTGTTGAGGCGAAGTATCTTTTCCCTGTCCGGCGGGGAAAAACCATTGTTATAGCCGACAGGATTATCTATATGGAGAAAGGTCGTATTAAAGCCGAATATACCCATGCCGGTTTTCTGGCCATGGATGCTGAGGAAAGAGCGGCTAAAGGCCGGATTGCTCAAGGACCTGGCGGTTGAAGGTAAAGTAATCTTTGTCGTAACCCGTGATGCTGAATTGCTTGCCAATACCTGCAACCGTGTACTTTGTTTTGCGGACGGCACGGCCCAGGAGCGGTTTTACGGTAAAGAGGAAACTGACGGACAGTGGCTGATAAATACAGGGGGGGGATACATATGAGCATTGAACAGAACCTGGACGGGGTTCCGGAAACTTTACTGGTTCCATTATGGGCCAGAGCGGTAGAAACGAGACGCTCCGAGCCGATTATCCGGGATGAGCTGGCGGTAAGCATGGTGGAAAAAATAAATTATGACTTTTCTAAATTTGAAAAGGCCTGGATGTCACAGGTAGGTGTTTCTATCCGGACGGAGTTGCTGGATAAGGCGGCCGTCAATTTTATCAGCCGGCATCCGGAGGCTGTCGTGATCAATCTTGGCTGCGGTCTAGACACCCGTTTTTTTCGTGTGGATAACGGCCAAATCCGTTGGTATGAATTGGATTTGCCGGAACCTATCCGGATCCGTCGGGAATTTTTTACGGAGACGGACCGGTACCGGATGATTGCCCAATCCGTGTTTGATCCTGCCTGGGTGGAAGAAATTGGACAGCGTCATGAACCCGTATTAATCATTGCCGAGGGGCTGTTTATGTATTTTACCGAGCAGGAAGTAAAAGAATTATTTGTTAAGCTGATTGCCGCTTTTCCCAGGGCCGAGATGTTACTTGAAGTTTTGTCGCCACTGTTGGTGAAAAACAGCCGGCACCATGATGCTGTCGGCAAGATGAATGTCTCTTTTCAATGGGGAGCAGCGAGTGGGAAGATGGTGGAAGAATTGAATGAACGTATCAGGTTCCTGCAGGAATGGAACTATTTTGACTATCACCGGGAGCGTTGGGGATGGCTGCGCTGGCTCTCATGGATTCCGGCCTTTAAGCGGAATTTTAACAACAAGATTGTTCACTTGCAGTTTGTTTAAAAGGAGATATTTTCTTAAGTGAATCACTCTCTTCCACTCGGTTCGGCAACAAAACAATACGGCATGGCCTATTGTAATTGGCAAGAATCATACTATAATGATAATGGGTATCAAAATATGTGCTAGGGCAGGAGCCGGCAGCGTCTTTTTTAGCGCAGTTGCCTGATCAAAGCCGCTAAATGACACATTTCCGGATAAGGGGAGGGGGCTTTTATTATGGAAAATGCCATGCAAAAATATAAGATCTTTAATCCGGGAAACAAGAATTGCGCCGTATGTGCCGGGATCAACAGCATGTACAGAACAGATTCCTTTCAGCAAGAATTAAAAATACCGGAAAAGGTTGGCAAGGGATATTTTCGCAGAATCATTGTCAAACCCTCCATGGAAATATTTATACCCGATGTGACGTTTTATGACAATATGGTGATACGGGGCAGCCGGGATGAGCAGATATATGGCTTGGCTTTCGGTCTAGGAGATCCCTTTTGGTGGAGCGTGGAGGGGAATGAACAGGAATATGAGCTGGCATGCGGGGAAAGCTGCATTTTCAACCGGTTCCAGGGAGAAAGCGTATCCCGCTATCAGCCGGGGCAGCGGTTTTGGGGGCTTAGAATCGAGTTCGATTCGCGGCTTATATCCAGTTGGATTGAGCATTTAGGGAAAGATGGTTCCCGTGCTGGAATGTCTTGTACCTGTGGCAGCGGTGGTGGCTTTTATAAGAGAAAGTATTCAGCAGCTGTCAGTCTGATTCTTCATGATATGATTAACTGTCATTATCGGGATGATGTAAAAAGAATATATCTTGAAGGGAAAATACTGGAACTGCTTGCTGTTTATCTGAATGAACTAACCTTTGAAAGGGAAGGCGCGTATTCTCCGGTCAGGCTCTCCAATACCGACATGAAGTCGTTGCATGAGGCCAGACGGCTGCTTGATGAAAATATTGCCACGCCGCCAACCATAAGAAAACTGGCAAAATGGGTATGCCTGAATGAATATAAGTTAAAAACAGGATTCAAGAAATTGTTCGGCAAGCCTGTTCATGCTTATCTCATCGATAAAAGGCTGGAAACGGCCCGGTTTTTAATAGAAAAGAAAAAGTTAAAAATTACGGAAGCGGCTTTATTAGTAGGTTATAACGATTTAAGTTACTTTGCTGAAACATTTAGGAAAAAATATGGCGTCAATCCGTCCCAGGTCAGCTAGTACGGTATCAAATCTGAACCTATGAGCCCGGCGTATATTTTCCGCAAAACTGCGCTGGCCGGTATCCCCACTGCTCCGCCTTGTTTCATGAAACAGATTCTAGCCACGATACTTACATTTAAGATTAGTACCGTTTAGGCACAGAGAAGAAATCATTTCTTTTCTGTGCCTAAACTACTTTTTACCATAAATTTAATCCTTCTTGCCATAGAAAACAGCAGTAAAAGGGAGTATTATATTTTTGTAATATGATAATGAAAACCAATATCAATAAACATAAGCTGGTGATAACTATAGCTGTTAGGAGGCATGAACATGAGTACTACTAAAAACTCAATGGTTACAGTATTGTTTGGATTTGCAGGGAGCTACCGTATCCTCCTTGTGCTGTCCTGGCTTTTAGCCGGGCTGAGCTCCGTCCTTTCCATCGGTCCGTTTATCTGCATCTGGTTCGTGATCCGGGAGGTATTCCGTGTACTGCCGGATGTTGTACAAGCTGCGGAAGCAGCGAAGTTTGGGTGGCTGGCAGTAGGTTTGGCAGTTGCCAGTATTGCTTGCTATTTTGTAGCGTTGCTGTGTTCCCATTTAGCTGCGTTTCGGGTTGAAAAAAATATGCGCAAGCAGGCGATGCGTAAAATTGTAGATCTGCCACTCGGGTATTTCGGCACCAATACAAGCGGGAAACTTAGAAAGATTATTGATGACAACGCAAGTCTGACTCACGCCTTTTTAGCGCACCAGTTGCCGGATTTGGCCGGAGCGGTCATTATGCCGATAGCAATTCTGGCGGTTCTCTTTATTTTTGACTGGAAATTAGGACTGATCTGCTTCATTCCTCTGGTCCTTGGTCTGGTATTTTTACAAAGAATGATGGGGGGCGAAAAAGCCGGATTTATGAACCAATATATGGATGCCCTAGAGGCGATGAATGCAACTGCTGTTGAATACGTCAGGGGAATCCCCGTTGTAAAGGTGTTTCAACAAACGGTGTATTCTTTCAAAAACTTTCATGAATCGATTGTAAGGTACCGGGATTTTGCAGCCGCTTTTGCCCTGGAATGCCGTATACCGATGATAGGATTTACCATGTCCATCCATGCACCTTCACTGCTCTTGATACCTGCGGGTATCTTGTTTGTTTCAACAGCGGCAGATTACCGGGAATTTCTTCTGGATCTTATCTTTTATATATTATTTGTTCCAGTGTCGGGGAGCATGATGAATAAAATCATGTATGCGGGGGAAAGCATTATGGTGGCCCGGGAGGCCGTTGGACGTATCTGTGAAATTACTCAGGAAAAGACACTGGCAGAAGGCAGTCTGGATAAACCAATAAACGAGTATAGCATTTGTTTCAACCATGTTACCTTCGCCTATCCCGGCAAGCAGCAACCCGCGGTTTTCCGGGCGAATTTTGCTGTGCCGCAGGGTAAAACCTATGCTTTGGTCGGGTCTTCCGGCAGCGGCAAAACCACACTGGCCAGCCTTATTCCGCGATTCTGGGATGTAGGTGAAGGGAGTATTACCATTGGCGGAGTCGATGTACGGGATGTTAAGGAAGCTGATTTGATGAAAAAAATTGCCTTTGTATTTCAAAATACAAAGTTATTCAAGACTAGTCTGTTGGATAATATCCGTGCCGCCAAACCGGAAGCGGGCCGGGAAGAGGCCCTTTATGCAGCGCACATGGCACAGTGCGACGATATTTTGGCCAAGATGCCCCACGGAATTGATACTGTTGTAGGAACTGACGGCGTCTATTTGTCAGGAGGGGAACAACAGCGAATTGTGTTAGCCAGGGCGATTTTAAAAGATGCTCCTATTATTATTTTGGATGAGGCAACCGCTTTTGCCGATCCGGAAAATGAATATCAGATTCAAAAAGCTTTTGAACACCTGACAAAAGGAAAAACCGTATTGATGATTGCCCATCGTCTTTCCTCCATTAAAGATGTGGATTGCATCTTGGTTATGCAGCAAGGGGAGATTGTAGAGCGAGGTTCTCATGAGAATTTGCTGCATTCTAAAGGAGTATATGCCGGTATGTGGCAAGAATATCAGACTTCTATTGCCTGGAAGGTCGAAGAGGAGGCTGCACATGCTTAGATTTTTTCAAACAAAATTTGCACTAAGTGAAAAGGGTGCAAAAGATTTACGCAATGGCAGCTTATATAGTGCGTTAACGAATCTTGGCATGATGCTTCCGGTGGGACTGTTTAGCGTAATGCTGAATGATCTGCTGCGCCCGCTTTTCGGAGCGGACGCAGCGATGCCGAAGGTTATGCCGTATATTCTGCTCGTTTTCATACTATTTATCGTTTTATATCTTTTTCAGTATTGGCAATATTCCAGCGTATTCCTTTCTACTTATGCCGAGAGCGCCACCCGCAGAATTACGTTAGCTGAAAAACTTCGCCGGTTGCCTCTGTCCTTTTTCGGTAAACGGGATTTGTCCGATTTAACCAATACCCTTATGGGGGATTGTGCGACGCTGGAACATGCTTTTTCACATGCTGTGCCTCAGTTGTTTGGCGCTATTCTTTCTACAGGTATCATCACCATTGCATTGTTTTATATGGACTGGCGCATGGCACTTTCCATATTATGGGTGGTTCCGGTAGCTTTTCTGATGATCGTTGGTTCCAAATATATTCAGAACAAGGCGGAACTTACTCATTATCAGGCAAAGCGCGTTTGTGCGGACAGTATTCAGGAATGCCTGGAAACTATTCAGGATATAAAAGCCTGCAATAAAAAAGAAAGTTATATGGAGAGTCTGAATAGAAAACTGGATGCGGCAGAGCAGGCGCAGATCCGTTCGGAATTGACTGTGGGTATTTTTGTGACCAGTGCGCAGGCGGTGCTGCGGCTGGGTTTGGCTTCCGTAGTACTGGTAGGCGGTGAATTATTGGTGGAAGGAGAAATGGACTTATTGACCTATCTTATCTTTTTGATTGCAGCGTCGAGAATATATGAACCGTTGTCAGGAACGCTGGCCCATATTGCCGAGATTTTTATGATTGGAATTCCCATCCAAAGAATGCAGGAAATGGAGGCGCAGCCTGTTCAGCAGGGTGAAAGAAGCTATGCTCTGAATGGATATAACATTCAGTTTGATCATGTTGCATTTTCTTATCATACGGATGAGCCCATTTTACAGGATATTTCTTTTGTGGCAAAACAGGGAGAAGTAACGGCGCTGGTAGGTCCTTCCGGCGGCGGGAAAAGTACGGCCGCCAAACTGGCAGCACGTTTCTGGGATGTAAATTCCGGTAAGATTACGCTTGGAGGCCGGGATATAACGACCATTGATCCCGAAGCTTTGCTGCAACATTATGCGATTGTTTTTCAGGATGTTACCCTATTCGATGACACGGTCCTGGAGAATATCCGCTTAGGTAAGCTTGGTGCGACTGATGAAGAGGTAAAAAAAGCTGCCAGGCTGGCCAGGTGTGATGAATTTGTAGCCCGTATGCCTAGGGGATATGATACGGTTATCGGTGAAAACGGTGCGATATTATCCGGTGGAGAACGTCAGCGCATCTCTATTGCCAGAGCCATCCTTAAAAATGTGCCGATCATTTTGCTGGATGAAGCTACCGCTTCTTTGGATGTCGAAAATGAAACAAAAATACAGGCGGCCTTAACGGAACTTATTAAAAATAAAACGGTCCTAATTATTGCCCACCGTATGCGTACTGTTGCCAATGCCGATAAGATTGTCGTTCTGTCCGACGGATATGTTGCCCAGCAGGGCAAACACGCTGATTTGATAAAGCAGGATGGATTATATCGTCATATGGTTGAAATTCAAACGCAGAGCATGGACTGGGCACTGAATTGAACAGAGTCAAACAGCAACCCCACGGTCTTGGGTAACACAAAACGGATGAATCGATAGTCTTGGCTGCATCATTAGATGCAGCCGTTTTTTGTCTGTTGGAGTAAGGATTTCATTGAAATCAGGTTAATGTGTTAATCACTTTTAGTGCGTCGTTCAAAGCGCGTACATCATGCGTGCGGATATAGTCTACGCCCATATAGCTTAAATAAATTTCTGCCCCTAAAGTAGCTGGTCCTCTCTCGGTTACTTTGCGGTTGGTGATGTTGCCTAAAAATGATTTTCGGGAAACCCCGACAAGAATTGGTAAATTAAAATACTCCTTCAAATGCTTTATATTTTTTAGAACATAGATGGAAGACTCCGGATTAGATCCTAAGAAAAATCCCATCCCCGGATCCAAAATCATTCGTTCCAATGAAATACCTGAATTCTGAAGTGCTTTAATACGTTCGCTAAAAAAGGTGACCATGCCCTTAAAAACCTTTTGGGGTTCAGTCTCAATAACGGTAGCCGGACCAAAACGCTGGATGGAATGCATGATAATTAGTTTACAATTAGATTCTGCTAAATCAGGATAAATTTCAGCATGAGGGAATCCCTGAATATCATTTAAATAGTGGATATTATTCTTTAAAACGGATTTTTGAACTTCAGGCTTAAAAGTGTCTATCGAAACCGGAATATGGTGCGATAGCAAAGAATGAATAACCGGTTGTAAACGATTAATTTCTTCTTGCGGCTTCACTTCATTTGTTTCAGTATTACTGGAAGCGGCTCCTAGATCAATAATATCAGCGCCATCTTCCACAAGCTTAAGAGATTTTTCTATAGCCTTGTTTGTATCAAGATAAAGGCCGCCGTCCGAGAAACTGTCCTCAGTAATATTTACAATTCCTAATATTTTGGGGGTAGATATTTTCACAAAAAGCTCTCCTCTCCTATAAGCGAAATTGAACCTCTTGTATAAATTCTATCATAATATAATTTTTTATCAATTTATCTTGCATTTGGGTTAAGCTGCCGGTCTCGTATAAACTGCTCCGGAACATCGCTGGCGGAAGGATGTTCGAAAATGACATCTGAAACGGCTTTTACAAAAAGTGCGGCAAATGGTAGAGCATCATTTTTAACCAGACGTAGCGAGCAGACCACACCCCATCTTGTCATTTGACAAGATGGGGTGTGGTCTGCTCCTATGTTGTCAGGCATTTATTCCAGATTGCCCAGCCTTTCGGCAAGACTTTTATACCAGGACGAAGTTAATACATTCACCCCAATGCCGCAGGCGTCCAAATGATCGGTTGTATTCAGGAGCGGCATGGAGTTCCACTTACCTGTTTGCGGAATTCCGCTGTAATTGACAATCTCATCGGAAGACCAGATCTTTGGTCCGTCCTGAGAAATGGTATTGACCACACCGTCGTTAGGATTCCAACTGTCATCAATCACCACGCGTCCTTGTTCATTGCGGGTATAGCTGCCGAGAAACAGAGCGGTTGGATAGAGCAGGGGAGTCATATCCGGTATGTGGGGAAGCTCACTGCCGGTCAGAAAACCGGGTATCGTTGCGCAGGTGGAATAAGAAAAATAGCTTACATCCGGCTGGGCTTTAACCCAGAGGTTCAGTTCCCGGGCCCCGTCCGTACTTAAATCCCAGTTGGCCAGGTCAGTGGAATAGTTCCATATACTGCTGGAAACTACCCGGCTGGTATAGTCGGTAAGGCTTTCTCCCGGCCTTCGATTTAAATCCCATTGATCCAGTTTAAAATCATATAGAAGATTATCGCCTACACCGGTAAAAGCGGCAAGAGAAGCCACAAAATCCTTAACAAAATCGCCAATAACATTGATTCCGTCGGCAAGCGTGGTGCCGTCATGAGGCGCGGCAATGGTAGTAACGCTGTGAACCCAGGAATGATTACCGGCAAAGAGCGGGCTCAATGAAGTCGAAGTTGCAGAACGTTCTTCGGCACTGCCTTCCTCCAACAGCTGAACAAGGGTGCGTACCGTCTGGCCACCCATACTGTGTGCTACCAAATGGATCTTACTGCCGGCGCCTTCCGGTGTAAGGTTTCCCCATTCCGGATAAAGGCCAGGGTAGGTTCTGCCATACCGGTTATGCCCGTGCTTTTTAGCGTGGGCATAACCGTAATCAACGGTTCCTCCCTTGATATAGGCATACAGCTCACAGGCCCTGTCCCAGTTGCTGGACACCGGACCGACCACGGCAGTATACGTCGTATAGCCGTGCGAAGTAAGTTCCTGCTGATAATCCGACAACCCACCCCAGTATTTTAGTCCGAGCACTTCGTCTCTTCCCCAGCCCATAAAGCCATGGACCAGTACGATAGGGTAATGATTAGCCCTGGATATGGTTTCTATGTTAATCCCTCCTCGCGTTATATAGTATGTATATGACCGGACCCTTTTTTATGTCACCATCATGGTTGAATTTTAGTGGGGAGGGTTAAGACAAACTTCTCTTGAGAAGATAGAGACACTATTTCTTACGGAAGAATTGGCAAGTTTGCGGGCTTGGTATTTATACGATTTACTTATTAGCATACTAAAATAGGACCAGTATTGTGGCAATGTTTTGTTATTTTTGAATTTAGCGAACAATGCTACAATTAGCTTGTAATAAAAACGGGGGGAAATCCAGATGAAAGAGCTACAACCACGTCAAAAACAAATTTTGAAGTATTTGTTGCCGATGGAAGATTTTACACCTGTTAGAAAAATTGCCGCCATATTACATTGCTCGACTAAGACGGTACGCAACGACTTGATGGTGCTAGAGGAAAATGGAATCAATCTGGAAAAAATGTCCGGAAAAGGCATTCGTATTCTACCGCCCCAAAAAAACGATGTAGAAGATGTTCTGCAGGAGGAGAATAGTTTAGGTGCTTTATCCATTGAGCACAGAAGAATGAAAATCATCTTTGAACTGTTGGAAGGGACAAAAGATAAAATATCCATTCAGTCTTTGTCGGATAAATATTTTGTCAGCAAAACTTCCATCGCCAATGATTTAAAAGTGATTGAAGATAAATTAGCCAAGTACAATTTGCGTCTCAGGAAGGACACGCAGGGAACACAGCTGGTTGGCTCGGAAATGGACATCCGTAAAGCCATGGTGGATATTTTGAATATGCTCATCAGTTCAAAAACCGTATTTCAGGAAGAACCCTCCCGAATCGACAGAGAAACCATCCTGGAGCTGGAAGAGCATTTCGGCAAATACCAGGTGGACCAAGTGAAAGCAATCATTGAAAAGGCGGAAAAACTGTTACATTTTAAAATAACCGAACCTTATTATATCAATCTGGTAACCCATATATTGATTCTTATTCACCGGACCAAAAACGGAAAGACGATTTATTCGGAACTAAAAACCGAAACGGGAAACTATGATTCCTCTTTTTACGGTGTATCGCAAAAAATGGCCCATTGGCTGGAAGATATATTTTCCATACAGATCAATCAGGAAGAGGTCTTTTATATTTACCGTTACTTGACTTCTTCCGGCGGCATTGTTGCCCAGGAAACTAAGAAGCCGAATGAAGTCGACCAATATTTAGAAAAAATAGCCAGGAAGATGATTCGGTTAAGTTCTGCTATCTGCCCGCTACAGCTTACGTTCAGCCAGTCCTTGTATAATGATTTGCTTCTCCATCTAAGGCCCATGATGAACCGGATTGTTTATAATATCGAAATTAAAAATCCATTGCTGGATGAAATTAAAGAGGAATTTCCGGATTTGATGCTGCTGTTAAAGCTGGTTGTTCTAAAAATAAGATTACAGTATAAGCTGCCTCCCATAAGTGAAGCGGAAATCAGTTATATCGTTGTTTATTTTCAATCGGCCATCGAAGAGGCCATCAGCAAAAAAAGAGTGATCATTGTCTGTTCCACCGGTGTCGGCACATCGCATCTATTGAGAAAACGGATAAAGAATCATTTTCCGGAATGGAATATCGTCAAGATTATTTCCGCCAAAGAGCTGGAGGGTGACCTTGACCTTGAGTCTGTTGATTTAATTATTTCAACGGTAAAGCTCAATATTTCACTAAATAAACCGGTGGCGTATGTAAGCGCCTTATTTAATAAAGCCGATGAAAAAAGAATAAGAGAATCACTGGCAAGTGATTGCCGGGAGCTGATGCCTGAAGAGACGGAAAAGACAGTCATAGAAGATTATCATCAGTTAAGCAAAGCAGAATTGGCCAGAGAGATTTCACAGGCCAATCTCATTAATTGCATGGCAATCAATGACTCATTGGAATTATGCCTGTATAAAAGGCAAGGTTCAGATAAAAACAGGCAAAATATTCGGATCATTAAACAGGTCAGAGGTAAAAACAAAGTAAAGCTGCTGGTGCTGATTAGAGGGGATGAAGACCTATCAGAAAATATAATCAGAAATTTATACCGCATG
The DNA here is from genome assembly GCF_001298735.1 of Propionispora sp. 2/2-37. Lineage (GTDB taxonomy): Bacteria > Bacillota > Negativicutes > Propionisporales > Propionisporaceae > Propionispora. The sequence goes on from NZ_CYSP01000005.1 coordinate 173,911, forward strand.
TTGCTAGAGAACTACACGGGAGGGATACCAAATGGATTTATCAACAGTTATTGATGAAAACAGAATTAACCTGGAATTAGATGTAGCCAATAAAGCGGAGGCGATAGAAGCGCTGGCCGATATGCTAATGCAGTCAGGCTCCTTATCCTCTAAGGAGAGTTTTATAAATGATGTGTATGTAAGGGAAGCCGCAGGACAAACCGGTATAGGAGGTGGGATTGCAATTCCTCACGGCAAATCCAAAAGCGTATTGAAAACTTCGCTGGCGATTGGCCGGACGAAACAGCCGATTGAATGGGAGTCGCTAGATGAAGAACCTGTCCGGTGTATTATCTTATTTGCGGTGAAGGAAGCAGACAGTACGACCGTACACGTACGGTTATTGGGACAGTTTGCAGGAAAATTGGCTGACGATAACGTTGTGGAAACGTTGCTGACCAGCGCAGATGCAAAAGAAATTATTGCTATCCTTAGTGAAGAAAATTGAGAAAATGGAGGGGTTACCATGAACATTGTCGGCATTGCTGCTTGTACCTCCGGAATTGCGCATACCTATATTGCCAAAGAAAAACTGATAAAAGCCGCTAAAGCCTTAAATCACACCATTCATATTGAAACGCAGGGGACGATAGGAACCGAGGATGAGCTAGCGGCGAAGGACATCGAGGCGGCCGATGTGGTCATTATTGCAGCGGACATTAAAGTTGGCGGTAAAGAACGTTTTCAAGGTAAAAAAGTGGTGGAAGTACCAACCCATATTGCGATTAAATCTCCCAAGGCATTATTGAACAAAATCCAGGCGGAACTGGGAATTTAAAAAACGAATGGAGGTTATCAGTATGTTCGAAAAACTGCAGTTGAAAAAACATGCCATGACGGGAATATCGTATATGCTTCCCTTGGTAGTGGCTTCGGGGCTGCTCATTGCCATCGGCAATATCGTTGGCGGCAATCCGAATGTAATCTCCGATTATAAACAAGGCTATAGTCTGTGGGAAGCGGCAGTTACCTTAGGCGTATATGGCATGGGGCTGATCCCGGCCGTTATGGCGGCGGCCATTGCCTATTCCATTGCGGACAGGCCGGGGATTGCGCCGGGCTTATTAATGGGGATGATTGCCAACGCCATGGGGGCCGGTTTTCTGGGCGGCATGCTGGGCGGCTACTTGTCCGGCTGGTGTGTTAACTACCTTAAGAGCCATATCAAAGTTCCGGTGTGGGCGCAGGGCTTAATGCCGATGATGATTGTTCCGCTGTTGGCATCCTTGATTGTAGGTTTCATTATGTTCTTTATCATTGGCCGGCCGATTGCAGCGGCATCGTTTGCCCTGAAAGACATGCTGGTTAATATGCAGGGCGGCTCCAAAGCCATGTTCGGGGCCATTATGGGAGCCATGGCCGCATTTGATTTCGGCGGCCCGGTAAATAAAGTCGCCTCTTTATTTGCAGACGGATTGCTGATCGAAAAAGTGTATGGACCGGAAGCCATTAAAATCTGCGCATCCATGATTCCTCCGTTTGGCGTAACCTTATCCTGGCTGATCAGAAGAGCAAGATACAGCAAAAGTGAAGCCGACAATATCAAAATAGCCTTTCCGATGGGAATTTGCATGATCACGGAGGGTGTTATCCCGATTGCGGCCGTTGATCCGATCCGGGTTATATTTTCTTGCTCCTTTGGCGCGGCCATCGGCGGTATGCTGATCATGCTGCTGGATGTAGGTTCTCCGGTTCCTTCGGGCGGCATGTTTATCGTCCCGGCCATGCAAAATCCGTTGGGCTTTTTAGTTGCCTTAGGTGTTGGCAGCATTGTTACGGCATTATTACTGGTAGCGTTAAAAAAGGACGCTGCCCAGCAGCAAGAGGCAAGTGATGACGACGAAGAGGAAGAGGTTGATTTGTCAGGCGTCACGATAAAATAACTTTAGAAGGAGTATGCCACATGTATGTCTCCATGACGAATATGCTAAATAAAGCCAATGCCGGATCGTATGCTGTTATGGCAATCAATTGCTTCAATTTAGAAACAGCCAGAACGGTAATACGGGCTGCCGAACAAGAAAACGCCCCGATTATTGTCAATCTGTATCAGGATCATTTGGTAAATCATTGCGACAGTGAATTGATTACACCTATAGTAAAAATCTTAGCCAACAGAGCAAAGGTTGAGGTGGCACTGAACTTTGATCATGGGCAGGACGTCTTGCTTTTGAGAAAGGCAATAGAGGACGGATTTTCCTCGGTTATGGTAGATGCCTCGCGTTTCGGCCTGGAGGGGAATATCGCCATGACCAAAGAAATCGTTGATTTTGCTCATCCTCAAGGAGTAAGCGTGGAAGGGGAAATTGGCTGCATCGGAGCTACGGAAGGGGCCGGATATACCGAGAACTCGATGTATACAGACCCGGAGGAAGCATTCCGTTTTGCAAAAGAAACCGGAATTGATGCTTTAGCCGTTTCCATCGGTTCTTCCCACGGGAATTACCCTGAGGACATGATCCCCGAATTTGATTTTGAACGGTTAAAAGAGATCAAGCAATTGACGGATATGCCGCTGGTTCTTCATGGCGGTTCCGGTTCAGGTGAGATAAATATCCTGCAGGCGGTTAAATACGGAATTAATAAGATCAATGTCGGCTGCGATTTTATGAATGCCAATGTCGCTGCCGTAAAAAACAGGCTCCGGCAACAGCCGGATATCAATTATTACGATTTAGTCGGCCAGGTGGAAAAAGAAAGTCTGGAAATCGTAAGGCATTATATACGATTATCCGGTTCAAACAATAAAAACTAAAGGGGATAAAAGACTATGCTAATGAATATGAAAGAGTTGCTGTCAGTGGCGCAAAAACATCAGTTTGCCGTACCGGCTTTTAATGTAAGCAGCAGCATGATATTAAAAGGCGTTATGGAAGCCTGCCGGGAAAAAAAGGCTCCGGTGATTATTGCAATTCACCCGGATGAATTGTCCTTCGTTGAGGACAGCTTTATTGCCGGCGTACGGGAAGAAATCATAAAAAGCAAGATTCCGGCAGTCATCCACCTGGATCACGGCGGGAGTTTTGAGCAGATCATCAGAGCTATTCACTGCGGTTTTACTTCCGTAATGATTGACGCCTCGCTGCTGTCCTTTGAAGAGAATGTTGCTATTACCAGAAAAGTCATTGAAGTGGCCCATGCCGTTAATGTTTCCGTGGAAGCCGAGCTGGGAACAATCGGGACAACCGGCAACGGCGGCGAGGCCGGTACGCACGAAATTATCTATACGAAACCGGATACGGTGAAAGAATTTGTCGCCAGAACCGGTGTGGATACCCTGGCGATTGCCATCGGCACATCACACGGCATTTACCCCAAAAATATGCAGCCTAAGTTAAGGCTGGATTTATTAAAGGAAATCAGAGCGATGGTTGATATACCGCTGGTACTGCACGGCGGCTCGGCCAATTCCGATACGGAAATCGCCGAATCGGTAAAGCTTGGGATATCCAAAATCAATATATCCAGTGATATCAAGGATGCGTTTTATAAAAAATGCCGTGAAGTGCTGCAGGATCCGGTCATCCGCGAGCCTAACACCATCTATCCGCCCTGCATTGAAGCAATGAAAAGCGTTGTATATCATAAAGTCGACCTATTCAATGATGCCGATAAAGTAAAATATTATCAATAACATTAAGCGAAAATTGCTATTTATAATAACAAACAGATAGATATAGTTGCAAACCTCCCATGTCGGGGAAAGGGATATGGGAGGTTACTTACATGCATGGCAGAAAACGGAGAATAGGCCGAAGGGAGGAGGCGTTTAATTGGGTGTATCCGCTAAAATTCAAACCGGTTTATAAGGAGATGATCTGGGGCGGGCGGGCCTTGGAGAGCTTGTTTGGCAGGAAGTTGCCCTCTTCCCGGATCGGAGAAAGCTGGGAACTATGTACCCATCCACAGGGTATGAGCTGTATCAACAATGGAATCTGGCAGGGAAAGACCTTGCAGGAAGTGATCGAACAGCAGCCGGAAACCATTTTAGGCAAAGCTTATGCAGGGCAGGCGCAATTCCCGTTATTAATAAAATATATCGATGCCAATGATCATTTATCCATTCAGGTACATCCGGGAGATGAATATGCCCGGAGAGTAGAGGGCGAAAGAGGAAAAACCGAAGCCTGGTATGTAGTAGACGCCGGGCCGGGAGCGGAAATTATCTATGGACTTTCTGATACGGTTACCCGGGAAATATTTTCACAGGCTGTTGCCAGCGGGGCTGTGGAACCCGTTTTGCGCCGCGTTGCCGTATGCCCGGGGGACCTGATTTTAGTCCCGGCGGGAACGGTACATTCACTGCTGAAAGGGGTTGTTGTCTGCGAAGTACAGCAAAGCTCGGACCTCACCTATCGCATTCATGACTTCAACCGTACCGGGCCTGACGGCAAGCCGCGGGCACTTCACATCGAGAAAGCGCTGGAGGTGATTTCTTTTGGTGAGCAGCCGCCCTTGAATTTTACGCAAGACAGCATTACCTGTTCCTATTTTTCCGTCCGGAAGTGGCAGGTAAAACCATTGGTACGGGATTACTCCGGCGGCCATTTTCTGGTGTACTGCATTTTGCAGGGGAGCGGTCAGGTCGTGGGTAATGGTGTGTCTACTCCGGTACAGGCCGGTGAAACGGTTTTAGTGCCGGCTTGTTTAGAGTCGGTGGAGATTATGGGTGAGCTCCATTTGCTGCGGATCCAATAGATCCCGGCAACTTAACGGTACAATCCATTTTTCTAAAGGTACGTTAGAATGATACTAAGCCATCGGTTTTTAACTCCTTATTGGACACTTACCTTTAGGGAGTTACCGATGGTTTTTCCTATTCTTTTTTGTGAACTTTATTATACGCTATCCGATATGTGAATATGAAAACTCAAATTAGTAAATTTTATTAAATGTCTGCAAGGAAGATCTCATATCGTTATTTGTGGCAACCTATATCAAGGAGAAGAAGAACTCTGTTAAAATTATAAAAATCAAGTGGCTGAGGGAAAGCAAATGAGAAACAGCCTGATTCATACATTGCTCAGTAAAATAAAAAACTATTTTAAAGCCGAAACGAAAGAAATTGATGAGCCGCGATCCAAAGATATGGAATTAACTGCTTCCATTCGTGAATTGGAGGCTTTACTTACATGTTCCCGAAAACTATTAGCCATAACTGAGCAAACTATTGCAGCGTTACGATCCGGACAATTGGCCCACGAGACAAAGTTTCTGAATAAAGAAATTCAGTTGCTGAAAAGTGAATTGACGAAGGTTAGTTCTGGTAGTGATAATTCAGGCGAAGCTAACAAAAAAGAGAAATATGGTGAATACGGACATTTAATTGACAATAAATTGCAAGTCAATTTACAAAATTTGAAAGAGATTTTAGGTGGCAGTGAAGATATCATTTACCGGGAATTTGAAATCGGGGGCGGAAAACAAACCGGAGCTTTCGTTTGTTTCATTGACGGATTAGGAGATAAACAGCTCATTGATGAAGGTATTGTCAGGCCTTTAATACATAGCGGTTCCCTTAGTGCCGCTGACACGAAAGAAATAACAACGTTTAACGCGGTCTTAGATGCAATTTTATCAGGGAAAACGGTTCTATTTGTTGATGGCAGTGATACCGCACTTTCTGTAAGTGCGGCAGAGTTGAATGCCCGAAATGTCGAAGAACCTGATACCGAAAGAAGTGTCCGGGGACCGCGTGAAGGGTTTGTCGAAGTCCTCCGCGATAATACCGCTTTAGTCCGGCGAATAATTAAAAACCCAAAACTCGTTTTTGAATCATTTAAGCTGGGTAAACAAACACATACGGAAATCAATATAGCTTATATTAAGGGGATTGTAAATCCTAACCTTATCAATGAGGTCAAAATAAGGCTGAATAGAATTGATACTGACTCAATTCTGGAATCGGGCTATATTGAAGCTCTTATAGAGGACGACCCTTTCTCGTTATTTCCCACAGTTGGAAACAGCGAAAAGCCAGATAAGATTGCAGCAAAACTTTTAGAAGGAAGGGTGGCCATTTTTGTCAACGGTACCCCCTTTGTCTTGACGATTCCTTACTTATTCACCGAGAGTTTTCAAGCTTCGGAAGACTATTATAATAGATATTTATTTTCTTCGTTAATTAGGTTAATTAGGTTTTTGGGCTTTTTTCTCACTATTGTACTTCCTTCTTTATACGTGGGAGTAGCAAGCTTTCATCCCGCTATGCTTCCGCATCTACTTTTGATCACAATGTCGGCAGCCAGTGAGGGAGTTCCCTTTTCTCCTTTTGTCGAAATTTTAATTACAGGCATTATGATCGAAGTACTCAGGGAAGCTGGTATCCGGATGCCGGGTAAACTTGGGCAAGCCCTTAACATTGTCGGAGCATTGGTGATGGGCGATTTATCCGTAAAAGCAGGGCTTATTAGTGCTCACGTTGTTATCATAGCAGCAATGACAGGGATTACCAATTTTCTGGTCCCTACCCAACAAGGAAGTATTATATTTCTAAGATTGCTTTTTATTGTATTTAGTACAATACTGGGTTTCTTTGGGATCGGAGTATGTTTAATGATGGTTTTGGGACATTTATGTTCATTAAGATCCTTTGGCGTACCGTATATGGGTCCTATGGCTCCTGCCGGCGGTACGGGATTGAAGGATACATTTATAATAGCGCCATTATGGGCGAGAAAGTTCCGAAGCCAATTAATCACATGGGGAAAATCCGAAAAGTCGGGTAAATAAACAATCGGACAATTGATAATGCGTAGGTGAAAAGACTTGAAAAATGTTTTAACCTGTATATTCTGCATGCTGTTTTTAGCGGGGTGTGGCGGTAAAGCGTTAGATCAAAATGGAATTGTTGGCAGTATGGGCATAGATAAAGATGGTAATACGGGAGAATATATTGTGTTTACTCAAATGATAAGGGCAACTGTGCTGGCAAAAGGGGAAGGAGGCGGCGTTCAGGAACCACCTACAGAAATTGTCACTAGTCGGGGAAGGACATTATCAGAAGCTATTAACAACATTGAAAAAGACTTCGATAGAGAACCCTTTTTGGCTCATTTACAGAGCGTTGTTATTAGTGAACAGCTTGCCAGGGAAGGGATTAAACCAGTTTTAGAGTTATTAGCAACATCGCCCGAGGTGCGCCGCTTAGCATGGTTTATTGTAGCGAAAGGTACAAATCCCAAAGAAATATTAAATACAAAATACGGGCTGGAAGCTACACAAGCCTACTCATTAAAGAATATTGTTGAAAATAGAACTTTTGAAGCAAGTGCTCCGAGTGTTTTAGACATGATAATAAAGCTGACCGGCGGGGAAGTGGACCCGGTTGCCGGGGTGGTAATAATTGGAGAACAAAGCTCTTCTAGTGAGAGCCAAAAGCCTGAGGAAAAGAGTACTAAGTTTTCCGGCACGGCAGTATTTAAAAAGGATAAATTAGTGGGATACCTTGATGAGAAAGAGTCTCAGGGATTTAACTTGATAAATGGAAAGATAAAGGGAGGAATTATTAGCGTTCCTTCTCCAACGGAAAAAGATAAATTGATTTCTATTACGCTAGATAACGTGAAGAGCAATATAAGACCTACCCTTGTAAACGGGGATGTTGTGTTTGCTATTAACGTGGAGGGAGAAGGGGGCATTAACGAACAGCAGGGAATGGTCGATTTTACTAAATTGGAACTTATTAATGCTGTTGAAAAGGAGCAAAATGCGTATATTGAAGACGTAATTCGAAATACAATTGACCGGGTTCAAAAAGGTTATTATTCCGATATTTTAGGCTTTGGGGCGGCTTTACATAGAAAATATCCTAAGGAGTGGAAGGATATAAAAGATCAATGGGACAGTATATTTCCTACTGTTCAGTATACAGTCAACGTAGATATAAAGCTTAGAAGAACAGCGTTATTACAGAAACCTTTGTGGCCGGAGGAGTAGAGTAAGGTTGTTTAACTACACGTTTGGCAAATCGGAGGCATTCCAAGCTATAATTTTTCTTTAGAAGATAAAAAATTTAGGATGAATCGGATAGCATGATATAAGAGTACCAAGATCAGGACAACGGTGTAAAGCCATCCACCCAGGAAAAGAATACTCGGGCCCAATCCGGCAATAGATAACATATATTGAATTTGTTCAAGATTTGGCATTTTTTCACCGCTTATCATTTGATTCTTTACAAATGTTTAATACACGCTTCCTGCGTAGCCAACAAATAAGCAATAATAAGATAGGAATGTAAATTTGGAATAATACGTGAATCCCCCGGGCAAAAACGTTCCAACCGATAAATCGGTGAAACATGAGGTTGGGAATAGTTTGAATGACTAAGAAAAACGTAATAAAAACTACCGGGATAATGAGTAATCGATTGCTTATATTGCATACTATTGAGAGAGCTATAATACCGCCCAATAAGTTTAAAAGTGCTTTGTAGAAACCCCCAAGGAAAATGTTCGATATGGCCAGTGGCTCAAAATTAGTTATGACTTCACCTATCTTTATCGATTTGACAACTTCCAGTAAAGGTATGGTTGCGATGCCGGCATAATTGACTCCCAGTACTGAAATAATGATAACTATCGAACATAAAATTATAAAACCTATAACGCCAAGGGCCAATATCGATATTTTGCGAATATTTTTCTTCGTATTTACATAACTCCAAAACATCAGGAAAAGTACCGATTCTCCAAAAGGAACAATTACGATATCGGGATAAACTGCTTTTAAAATAGGCTCTATGCCGTTTCCTAAAACAGGTTGAATATTTTGTAGGTCTGTGGACCCCGATAAAATTGTCAGCAAGTAAATGCTAGACAGGAAGATAACCAGTGTCGGGAGGGTAATTTGAGCTGTACGACCAATCACTTCGACCCCTAACATGAGAAAGTAAGCGGTAAGAAGCAGAAAGACACCCTCGATGACTTGGAATTGTATGTTTGGAAGAAGTGTAAGTTTGATCAAAAAACCGAATTCACTAAAATTAAGTACGCTCGATTCAATAAAATAATAAGCATATAGTAGTGATAGGGGAATCCCCAGAGGTTTACCTAGTAATATAATTATGATTTCAGCAAGATTTTTGTCAGGATAATACTTTTGAAGTTCGGTATAAGCCCACACAAGTGCGATGCCGATAAACATTGCAATAATAATAGTAAGCCAGGCATCTTGTTTTGCTTTTATTCCTAATGCGAATAAAGTTGTGCTTCCTATTTCGAATATCGCTATTAAGCAAAATAGCTGATATTTATCGATGCGTTCCATTTTTCTGCTAACCTTTCTTCGATTCTTCTTTTGTTTGGTTAATGGACGATACTGAGGGAATACTTTAACCATTTTGTTGACATACAGCATTAGTCTTTACTTGTTATGAAGATTTGATTCACTAGGCAGTTGGTGGAATAAGAGTAAAAACTACGTTACATTCCACCACTATGGGAAAGAATTCCGGTGGATATTGACATTATGTATTATAACGCTGTGTCTTAACATATAAATGTAATAACAAATCAGAGATGTTTGGAATATAAAGGGAAGTGATAATGATGTTTAAAAGAAAATGGTTTATTTTATTGACAGTTATGTACATGTTGTTTATTGGGGTACAGGGAGTACATGCGTTGGAGCAAAACCAGCTTCCGAATATTAAAATTCTGGCTACCGGGGGTACAATAGCCGGAAGTGCACCTACTAATACAAAAATGACAGGTTATACGGTAGGGGAAATCCGCATTCAGACACTAATTAACGCGGTCCCGGCCATTAGGCAATATGCAAATGTCAGTGGCGAGCAAATTGCAAATATCGGCAGTAACGATATGACCGACGAAGTTTGGTTGAAGCTTGCTAAACGTACAAACGAACTATTGGCTGATCCGAAGATTAACGGTGTGGTTATTACCCATGGTACAGACACTTTAGAAGAAACAGCATATTTCCTTAACCTGGTGGTTAAAAGCGATAAACCGGTTGTTTTAGTTGGTGCTATGCGTCCGGCAACGGCAATTAGCGCGGATGGGCCGGTGAACTTACTGAATGCAGTGCGTTTGGCAGCCAGTAAATCGGCTGCCGGCCAGGGTGTGCTGGTGGCGATGAACGACGAAATTAACGGCGCACGTGATGTAACCAAGACGAATACAAGCCATGTCAGCACCTTTAAGGCACCCGAACTCGGGTACTTAGGTTATTTTAATGATGGTGAGCCCTATTTCTATCGTAAAGTTACCCGAAAACATACGAAAGATACCGAGTTTGATGTAAGGAATCTAACAGAGCTTCCTGATGTAGAGATTATCTATACACATGTTAATGAAAACCGGGCTTTAATTGACGCGGCTGTAGCCGCCGGAGCCAGGGGAATTGTCTATGCAGGCAGCGGAATGGGAAGTATTCATCGTAATGCCGAGCCGGCTTTAGTGGATGCACAGAAAAAAGGTGTTGTTATTGTTCGCAGTTCCCGTACCGGAAATGGAATTGTAACACCCTCTTCGGCACAGTGGACAGCCGAGCATTTTTTAGATGGGGATAATTTAAATCCACAAAAAGCACGTGTTTTACTGCAACTGGCTTTAACCAAGACAACGGATCTGGCTGAAATACAGAGAATGTTTAATGAATATTGAAACAAAAGTGCCCTTGCCGGAATACACAGGAAGCGGTAAAGGCGATTAAAGCCTATTGGTTTGCACCTGTGTTTGGGCAACCTGTAGATGGAATCAGGAGTAATGCACTTTTACGTTTCAAATGTAATAGTATATAGTAATACTGATCTAACCTATAGGAGGAATACTTATGTCTAGACACAAATATTGTTCCTCGGAATACGATTATAGCTGTCCGGATTCAGATACATTTGATCTTGATGATGAGGAATGCCCCAATCATTCTGATTTATACCTGCTTAGAGATGCAGCCGCGGATGAACGGGGAGCCATCGCAGACTACCTAGCCTGTGCAATGGAGACTTGTCTGGAGAAACTTTTTTTACATGTGGCTGAAGATGAAATGCAGCATTATATGGAAACCATGCGGTTGATATCATCATTAGATCCGGTACAGGCCCAAATGCTCGAAGAGGAAGACCTGGATTTTCTTGTGATGCAGAGGGCGCCGATCGGAAAGCCCAAATGGGGGCCTCCCGGCATCAACGAAGAAGAGGAAGATGTTGACGTTCCCCCACCCGGGAAAAAAGACATGCCGGCGATACGGTGTCTGACCAAAGCGTTACAAGACGAGCTTCATGCGATTAATAAATATCAGGAATATATGAATAAAGCTGTAGATTCTGGTGTAAGAGATCATTTTTGTGAGCTTATGAACGACGAAAAAGAACATGTGGCAGAGTTTACCGCGGCATTGTTTAAAATCACGCATGAACCGATGGCGCAAGAAGATTAACAACGTTTATTACAATCCGGAATGATAAACAGGGACTCCCTTCAAATGGAAAGGGGTCCCTGTTTATGTTCGAATACTACTATTAACTCAATTTGGAATCTGCCCGGCTAACGACTGAATACGACAGCGCATCTGGCTAAAAAGTTGTCTGCCTGACTTGCCGAGATAATCTTATCGGCCTCTTCGACACTGATAATGACATTGCAGCGGTCCTTAATCCCTACCGCCCTGACGATCAAAGGGGAGGAGCCCGCCCTGGCCTTTCCGTTAACCGCCTCGGCATACATAGCATCATTGATGGTATATTCTACCATGCCGTATTGTATTGCATAGTCGGCATCGATATATTTATGTCCATAAATATGGCGGCCGGATTCATCATAGATACCCGGTGAAAAAGTTGGTTCCAGACCAAGACCGCGTGCATCCACGATAACTCCCGTGTAATGCTGACTGTTTGATAGCGCTGCAGGGGAACTGGGAGCGGGAAGAGGCTCCGGGGCTTTTTCCGCCATGATGGCCGGATACACCACCGCAGCCAGGCTGTTGCTGCCGTACATAGGCAGCTGCATTGTCACCTGATATGATCCATCCGGCCGGGCGGCTTCACCCACAATCTTAGCTCCCTGGATCAGGCTGGATACTTTCGTCTGTACTACATCACTCTCAATTTGCAGATTGTGTATGGTCGTGGTGGAATTCACCTGAACGCCCTGGATGATCTCGGCCAGGTTCCGGTAAGCGTCCACAATGGCGGCGCGTTTGGCCAGGGCGGTACCCTGTGTGCCGTAGGTACCGGACGGCGGTAGGCCGATACCGGTGGCTTCAATGGTTCCCTGCTCAAAGGAAACGCTGTTTGCAGCAAAACTAAATGTAAACATTGAAAAAAAAGTCATAAGCAAAATGGTTAGCATCCATATTTTTCGCATAGTTACCCTCCTCAATAGTTAATGTAACAACGCTCTCCAGTCGACGCCCAGCATGTCCAGCATGTGAATTACCTGTGTATCGTTAGTTTGAACGAAGCCGCGGACATTGGCGTAAATCATAATTTGACGTCCGTCTTTATAGATTGTTAGCTGATCCAAAAGCGGATTATAATTGATTTCACTGCCGTCAGGCATCTTCTTGGAAACCGGATCAGAAAGCGGGCGATCAGATGATGGAGCCGGAGAAGCTTGAAGTTCTTTTAGCCGTTGGCGCATGGCAGAAATATCGTCTATGGTGGCCAAACAGGTTATTTCCGCAGAGAAGGATAATGCGCCGTCGCTGGTTAAAGCCCGTTGTACTTTGGATGAGGTGATTTGAAGGACTCCGGACGACAGCGCATTGACCTCATCTCTGGTAAGCTGAAGATTTTCCGTTTTGCTATAGCTTTCGATATAAACCCCTGCCTGCTCAATGGCTGAGCGCTTGGCATTAAGCAGCGCCTTTTCCTGGGCTGCAGCCGGTGTTTCGCCATCACCCATAATATACGTTCCGGTTGCGGTTATATAGCGGGTTTCAGCAAAACAAAGCAGAGGTATGCATACTAAAAACAATAGCACGCCAATGATTCTCATAGCATCATCCCTATCTAAGTTGAATTACTTTACTTTTGGGAGAAAGCATGTAGGCATGCAATCCACTGCTAACTATTTTTGACTATCTGCAAGGAAATTCCTGCTAAATTTTGCATGAATTTAGCAGGAACTGATGTAATTCATTCGCTGTTTCAGATTATATCCGTCAACTTCACCGGAAGCACTAAACTATATAGAAGGAACATTTTATTATTAAGCAACATATTATGTAATATAACAAAGGAGGATTGATAAAAAGATGGGTTGTGATTTAGAATTCTGTGAACCGTTTTTTATACGCTGTCCGTGGTGTGGCCACAAATTTCCCCATAAGTGTCCTAAATGTCATTGGGAATGCAAGGAACATTGTCATAAGTGTCCCCATTGTGACCACTGGTTTGATGATCACTGCCATTGTCCAAAGTGTCACCATGAGTTTAAACATGATTGGTCCTAGTAATAATAATTCCCTTAGCGCCCTTCGGGGCGCCTTTTAGTTTTATGAAGTGATTTTTGTTATAAAATAAAGTTGCTCCAAATCAGAACCTGGATAATTCCGCAGGCAGCGCATGATCTGGCTCATAAGTAACATTTAAACTGAACAGGCTTCTTTTTTCTTTTTCTTCCCATGCAATTTGGTCACAATCCATTCCACCACCACAAATAATACCGGGATGAGGAAAATGCCTAAAGCGGTTGCAATCGTCATGCCGCCGACAACCACAGTTTCCATTGACACTGTCGGTTATCGTCAGCTGCGTCGGCCGGCATATAGCAGGTTGCCGCAAAAGATAAGGCCATGCCCCATAAAATCAAAGTTTTGTTCAGGTTCATAATTGCTTACTTTCCAAGAATTAAGTCGGTTTTTAACTGACCTGGGTCAGTAATGGAGCAAAAAAAGATGCGCAGTTCCTACGCAATCTACAGCTGGGCAATGGATAATTCGAATGCTCCTTCCTTGATTCCCAGAATTCGCTCCAACACGGCTTCGGCAATTTTTACTTTCTTGAGAAGAACTTCAGAAGGCTCTTTGAGATAAATAGCTTCCCATAAGCAATCTAGCGTACTCCAGAAGAAAGCAATGGTTTCATTTATACAGGCCACATGCATGGTTCCTTCCTGATTTCCCTGCTGGATTATGCCAGACAGAAGAGGGTTAAAGACGGTTTCGACCTGCCGTTGCCAGATTTGGTAAACTAGGTTGAATTGTTTCTCATTCCATAGTCTGTCAAAGAGATCATCAACCTGACCGGAAACAGACAACTGCAAAAGGAAGGATTGCAATTTGTTTAATGCGGTAAGCTGTCCGCTTTTTAACTGGAAGGAAGCGGCCAGTTCGGTGGCCCAGCGCGTGCAGATAGCCTCCAGAATGGCTTCCTTGGTGGGAAAGTAGTAGAAGAAGGTTCCTTTGGCCACGCCGGCTTTTTTTACAATATCGATAATCATTGTCTTTTCGTAGCCGGCGGAACCAAATAGCTCCAAGGCCGCATCAATTAGCTCTGTCTGCCGGACTTCGGGATCTTTTCTGATTCGCATAATGCTAGTCACCTCTTAACTGGTATTTTCGCTCCTATTGCATAAAAGATGCGAAAATAGTATAGTAATAGTGTCGTAACTGACCTAGGTCAGTATAATTTTATAAAAATAATATCTGTATTGTCAAGAAAAAAGTTAGGTAATGATGCTGGAGATGCCCGAGCCAGAAATAATACATTAACCTTAGCTGAAAAAGAGCAGGCCGCCAAGTGAGGGACCTTTACGCGGACGTTGCCTGGCAAGTTGCCATACAGGTCTTGATTACTACGAAATGTGATTGGGCTTTGCCTGCTTGAACTTTTGAGCTGCTCTAAACTTAGTCCTTTATATGGGGTGGTACATATGAAAGAAAATATTTTGGGTACAGAAAGTATTGGTAAGTTATTTTTGCAATATAGTATTCCGACTATTGCAGCCATGTTGTTTTTAGGCCTGAATACAATTGTGGACGGATTATTTGTAGGCCGCTATATAGGGGCTGATGCTTTGGCTTCCGTTAATATCGCGATGCCTTTCAGTAGTTTCTTATTTGCGCTTAGTGTGATTATCGGCATTGGTGCACAAAGCCTGATTGGCAGAAAACTGGGGGCGGGCAGTGCCGTGGCAGCCAATACCGCTTTTACAACAGCGGTGGTGCTCGCCGGCGGAGTTTCGCTGCTGTTTACGGCAGCCGCTATACTCTTTCCTGTTCAGATTGCGTATTTTTTGGGAGCCAATGAACATTTAATGCCGCAGGTTGCCGCTTATATTCGTTATTTAGGGTTATTTTTGCCCTTTTTGGCGCTGATGATGGTGCTGGATTATGCATTGAAAACGGTAGCTATGCCTGTTTATGCCATGCTGGCCCTGGTGATTGCCGTCGGCAGTCATATGTTGTTTAATTGGCTGCTGATTGCAAAGTTTGCATTGGGCATTAAAGGGGCGGCCTTTGCTACGGGGATTGGTTTTATTATTGCATTTGCTATGGCGGTCCTGCCGTTCTTTGCTAAAAAGGCGGTGCTAAAACCGTTTGCCGGCAGTTTTGATAAACATGCGGCCGGACATATTCTCTATAGCGGTTTATCCGGGGGACTGAGCGAAATGGGTACAGGGATTACCACTTTTTTATTCAATATTACGCTGATGCGTTATGTGGGTGAAATCGGTGTGGCTGCCTTTACCGTCATTAGTTACTTGGCGTTTATGGGTAATAATGTACTGATCGGATTATCCGATGGCGTGGGGGCAATCATCAGCTACAATTATGGTAGCCGGCAGATAGAGCGTGTGAAAAAGGCCTTACAGTTGGTTTCTGTTGCCGCTTTTGTGATTGGTGTGGGTATTTTTATGGCGATTTTTATTTTTAGCAAAGAAGTCATTGCTATGTTTTTAAATGAAGGAAATGAAGCGGTGCTTGCTTTCGCTGTGTATGGTGCAAAGCTCTATGCGTTTGCCTTTCTCGTTAATGGTTTGAATATCGTTGTAGCCGGTTATTTTACAGCCATTGGCAGTCCGAAGAAGGCGGTATTCATCGCTTTGAGCAAAGGGCTCTTATGGATAGCGGCCGGTATTGCGGTGTTACCAGTTTTATTTGGCATTCAGGGCATCTGGCTGACGGTTCCTATCGCAGAAATTGTTACGGTTGTGTTGTCGGGATTCTTATTGCATCGGCACTTTAAACATCAAATCGTTTATATCAATGAGGAAGGAAAGGCTTAGCTTGATTGACTAAATAATTGATGATGTGAAGAGCGGTTATAATGCAAGAATACTGGGACATTTACTGGCATGGGATTATCAGGATTAAATCACAAGGGGAAGAGGATGGCTTCTTTGAGTAGTGTCATACCATCATCCTCCCTATCTCGCGGATCGTGTTGATTTTGCATGGATAAAGGCGCATCCAGAATGATGTAACGTCGTTCCCGATGCGCCTTATCGATTTTACTTAGTGGCCGCCACAGCCATGACCGTGGTGATCGTCATGGTCATGGCCGCAGGCATTGCCAGAGTCGATAAGTTCGCCACGCAGATAGAGGGCAACCAGGTTTTCCGGCGTGTCCGATGGGGCGCCACAGGTGACCTTGATGCCGCGTTCCTGCAGAATCGCCTGGGCCGCTTCGCCCATGCCGCCAACTAAAATGTCGGTGCAGCCCTGGTCGGCTACCCAGTTGGGAATGACGCCAGGTGCATGCGGCGGCGGGGTCAGGGTTTCTTGTTTGGCAATCTTGCCGTTTTCTACAGTGACGATGGCAAATTGTTCGCAGTGGCCAAAATGAGTACAAAGTTTTCCTCCAGCTAACGGAATGGCAATTTTCATGGTTACATCAGCACCTTTCTGTTTATTGGGAAGTTGCTGCAGCATTTGGTCTACAACATGCTGCATTTCTTCTTTGGTATGAGTGGTTAAGCTGTCAATAGCCTGGCCGGCATCGCCGGCGGTGACTACGCCGGGATCAATCGGCAGTCGCCCCAGGAAGGGAATGCTTGAGGCGGAGGCCGTTTTTTCGCCGCCGCCGCTTTTAAAGATGGCATGCAGGCTGCCGCAGGTAGGACAGACAAACCCACTCATATTTTCAATAAGCCCCAACACCGGCATATTGACTTTCCGGCAAAACTGGATGGATTTGCGCACATCCGCCAAAGCGATTTCTTGCGGGGTTGTTACGATGACAGCCTGGCAGCCGGTAACGGTTTGGGCTACTGTCAGTGGCTCATCACCTGTTCCGGGCGGACTGTCAATGATGAGAAAATCAAGTGGACCCCAGTTTACATCCGCCAAAAACTGACGAATAATGCCGATTTTTACCGGGCCGCGCCAGATGAGCGGGTCGTCAGGCTGCTCCAATAAACCTTGGATGGATACGACTTTTAACTTGTCGGTATAATGGTAAGGCTGAATCAGGTTGCCGCTAAAATTGAGTTTAAAGCCGGTAAGTCCCAGCAGCCCGGCGATGCTGGGACCGTGCACATCCACATCCAGCAGGCCGACCTGATAACCCTGGTTGCTCAAAAACACTGCCAGGTTGGTGGCAACCGTACTTTTGCCGACACCGCCCTTGCCGCTCATAACGACAATTTTGTGATCGACCTTTTGCAAAAACTGGTTGATCTTTTTGGTTTGTGCGTCAAACTCATGGTTTGTGGTGTTACAGGACATTTTGAAATCCATCTCCTTAGTTTTTGTGAAGTTATACTATTTTTTCATATCCAGCGCGTTTGGTACGGCGATGGCCGTCAGCTTGCCGGATTGAAAAGCTGCCAGAGCCTCTGCCGCGGTGCCGTTCATTTCGCCCAGAGAATACATGGCGATTTGTTCGGCCTGCAGCACTTTAAAGGCTTTGGGGCCGACATGACCGGTGATGAGGACCCTGGCACCGGTTTTGGCCAGCGTCTGGCCTGCCTGAATACCCGCCCCGTGGGCGGCTTCCAGGTTTTGCGTATTGGGCAGAGCAGTCCAGGCGTCTTTCTCCTCATCATAGAGGACGAAATAGTCGGCCCGGCCGAATCGGGAATCGACGGTTGCCTGTCGGTCTTCGCCATGGGCCGTAATGGCAATTTTCATTAGTTTTCCTCGCTTTCTTGTTATTAGTCTGTTAAACCAAGGCAATAGCCAGCATAAATAGCTCCCAAGGGATTTTGGGACAGCAGGCGGTCTTTGGCTACGAGTGTGGATACCGGAGCCGTGGAGTGACGGTTAAAAATCATGTCATGTTCTACGCAAAGACCGACGGCAAAGTTTAATTCCGTGTTTGCGTCGTTTAAGATGTTGGCCTGTATGGCCGGATTGCACATAGCTTCATAGCGGTCCGCTTTGAGTTGTTCCAGATCAAGCTGGTGTTTATCGAACCCGCAGACTTTGCAGCATACGGAGTGCACGGTAAAAAACTTTTGGAAATATTGCACAATATATTTGGCTTCTTTGGCTAACCCGATGCAAAAGGCTACGTCGATGGCGGTACAGCCCATCTCCTGGGCAAACTTTACGCTTTACCTTTGAATGTTTAATTGGCTGGCGAGGGTTTGCCATAATTTTGTCAGCTCGTCTTTGACGTCATTTTCCGGTAGTTCCAATACGGTTTTACCGGATAGCACAGCACTGCGAAAGGCGTTGCTATAGGGAATCTGGCCGAAGACAGGAATGTCTTTGCTCTGGCACCAGGTTATCATTTGCCGTGTATTTTTCGGGTGCAGTGTACTCTTGTTGATGCATACAGCCATAGGCAATTGAAAGTGCGCCACTAAATCGGCTAGCCGGGCCAGGTCATGCATACCGGATACGGATGGTTCCACGACCGCCAGCGCTAAACTGGCGCCGGACAGAGCAGCGATGGCCGGGCAGCCGATGCCGGGCGGTCCATCGGTGATAATAAGCGGCAGATGACGGCTCTCAGCAATTTTTTTTGCTTCCTGTCGCACTTTGCTCACTAATTTGCCGGAGTTTTCTACCGATAGGCCAAGTTCTGCGTGAATTAAGCAGCCCAAGCGGGTATCGGACACAAACCAGTGTCCCGCTTGTTTTTCCTGCATGCTGATGGCATGTTCCGGGCAGTTAAAGGCGCATACGCCGCAGCCTTCGCAATTGAGCGGCGTTGTGATCACGCCGGCGGTAATGGCTTCAAACCGGCATAAATCGGTGCATTTGCTGCAACGGGTGCAGACCTTTTCCTCAATATGCGGTTGAAATCCGGCTGTAAACGCATGGGTTTCACAAATGGCAGCGCCACTGATTAAATGAAAATTCGCCGCATCGACGTCGCAGTCTACGAGTACTTTTTGCGGAGCCAGGAAGGCAAGTGCGGCGCTGATGCTGGTTTTGCCGGTACCGCCTTTGCCGCTGACAATGACGAGTTCTTTCATGCTTCCGTACTCCTTTCGGACGTAAGTTGACGCCAGATAGCGGCGGCGATGGTTTGGAATTCATTCGGTATGCAGCCGGCGGCATATTGTTCAGCAAAGGAAAGACTGTGGGGGATTTTGGCCAAGACGGGAATCCGGCGGCTGTCGCACAAGGCTTCAATGCTTTCATCGCCGCTGGCCGTGTCGCTTTTATTAATCACAACACCTGTCGGGATTTGGAGCAGGCGGGTAATATTCATGGCTAATTCCAGGTCATGCCTGCCAAAAGGAGTTGGTTCGGTAACCAGAAGACAAAAGTCGCTGTTTTTGACGGCAGTGACCATGGAGCAGGAGGTGCCGGGCGGGCAATCCAGTAAGACGTCTCCAGCAAGCTTGGCAGTTTCTTGCCGCATCTTCTTGATGAGCGGCACGGCACTGGGTGTACCGATTTTTAGTGTGCCACTCACTACATGAACGCCGGGATGCGCCACGGACGTTCCAGTCATCAGGGTGCCAATGGTTTTTGGTTCTTCGCTTATGGCCTGTTGCCGGCAGGCGAGCAGGCAGCCGCCGCAACTGTGGCATAATTCGTCAAATAATAACGCGGTTTTACCGGTAATCGCAATGGCATTAAACAGGCAAACAGCGGAGCAGGCACCGCAGCCATTGCACAACGCGGAATCAATGTGCGGAATGGTGACGGTAACTTCGTAACCGGGGTCTTGCCATGTTGGTTGTAAAAACAAATGGCAGTTCGGCTCTTCGACATCGCAGTCGACTAGCGTAATATTGGAATGCGAAGCGGCCAGCAGCAGGGCTAGCGTGGTTTTGCCGGTGCCGCCTTTACCGCTGGCAATGCTAATCAGCATAGGAGTTCCTCCTTTTGCGGGGATGAATAAAAGGGGGGCTCTTTACTATCTTGATGGGGAGATGAGAAGTAAATCTCTTTGTGGCTATGATAGCGAAGAGCCAGGTGGGAATGATTATTCGGCCTTGCGGTTTTGCCTGGCTAGATTCCGTAGGTTAGCCGCTTGTGCTTCCAAGCGTTCGGCTTGTTCTTCCAGGGGTTCAGGCATTGCGGAAGTATTACCGGCAAAGCCGAAGCCGCCTTGTCTGCCGCGACCAAAGCCAGTGCCAAAGCGATTGCCAAACCCCATTCGTTGGCAGCCGCCGCGCCCGCGGCCTAGTGGTCCATTGCCCATAGGGCCTGTTCCATCTCCTCTTGGCATAAAAATCACCTCCTCTCGCAAAACTTGAACTATATTTCATAATCAAATTAAAAAAATACAGCAACTTATATTATATGAAATCGATGTTTATTTGGTAATCAGAATGGTTTCCATTAGGAGCCTGTATCATGCTAGAAATTTAGCGGTACTCTTCCGAGGTTTGCCCCTGCTTGATCAAATAATCCTGGATGGCCGCGCGCAAAGCCGCCGTGCCGAGATTTGAACAGTGTTGTTTCGCCTCGGGTAAGCCGTCCAGCGCGTCAATGATATCCTGTTCCGTGATTTCCAGAGCAGCCTGAAGGGTTTTTCCCTTAGCGAGGACGGTTGTCATGCTGCCGGAAGCGATGGCGGCTCCGCAACCGAAAATAAGAAAACTGATATCGTGAATGATTCCTTCCCGGACTTTGATAAAGATCATGCAATTGTCGCCGCAGCCGGGTTCGCCGATTCTGCCGACTCCGTCCGCATCCGGCATGTACCAGGCGTTTTGGGGTGACAGGAAATGCTCAATTACCTTTTCGGAATACATGGGAGACCTCCTTGTTGCTTATTCCGTGAAATATATTTCATAATTAGGATAAAATTTTTATTCTTCGTCCCGGCATGCATTGGAAGCCTGGCACGCAGGACACTTTAAATCCTGGCAGCGTTGCCCGGTCCCGCGGGGCAAGGTCCATTTGTGACCACAGGTCTGACAGGTAAAATGGCGCAGACTGGTTTGGCAACGGTGGGCAATGCGGAAATTGCCGCCGTCTACCCGCAGGGCATGGCCCTGCCATAAGGCTGATGCTATTTTTTGATGTGCCGTACTGATAATCCGGTGAAAGGTGGGGCGGGATACTTCCATACGTTCCGCTGCCGCCCCCTGGTCCAACTGTTCAATATCCGCCAGGCGAATGGCTTCCATTTCCTCAATGGTTAAAGTCACTTCTTCCAGCATGCGCAGGGGAACTCCGGCGGGCTTGTAGTGAGTCACTGGCGGCAGTTGTTCAACTCGACGTTCTTTATGTGGACGGCCCATAAGTGCTCCTTTCAAATTATGAACTATATTTCATAATTAATATATTATATCAAGCGAGAAATGTCAAGAAATTAGATCGATGTTTCTTTTTGCTTTTCAACAGCATGGATTGCTGTGATGGCCGCGTTCACTGCCTCATTACTGCCTAATAAAGCCATCGTATTCACATGCTGAGGGCAGTTTCCAACGACTTCAACGGCGATAACGTTCCCTGCTTTTTGGCCGATATCCGTGTAGTAAAATAAGCTGGGAAGATCCGTTTGAATAAGACCTATTGCATCAAAATGTGTGTCTTCTACTTGTTTTCTTGCTTCCGGTGGCATCCGTCGCAGTAATAAACCAATGGTGTTGGGACGAGGGGCACGAATAACACGCGTAATCAGCATTATGATCACCTTCTTTATTTTAATCATGAAACGGGGATATCAACAAGGCTACCACATCGCCTGTTTTTATATTACCACCTTTTACGATGATGCCAAACCGGCCTTCTCTGCTAACAATTAATAGTCGATGCCCTTGCGGGAGGATATTCCCTATTGATAATAATGACGAATTTCCCGCATGTATGGTCGCGGCAGCCATGCCCATTATGTTTTGTTATCACCGTTTATTACTTCTTTTCCGGCATTCCGTGAGGAGCAGAGAAAACTAATTAACTGATACTGCGTTGTACCTTATGATTTAACAATTAATTGTGGAATATATTTCATAATTAATATATAATTTTTAGTAGGTTGATGTCAAGAATATATTGTCATTTGCTTAGTATCATTTTCGAGCCCAGCACCAAACCAGTAACATACCGAAGCTGACATAAAAACTGCGGCTGGTAAAAGAATGCGTCGGGTAACTGCCGAGTACGGCTCCCGGCAGGGTTACCAGGCTAAACCGGATGGCTGCGTCATAATATATTTTTTCTGCCTGATATAGGCGAACGTACCGGACAGGGCATTGAAAAAAACGACCGCCACGAAGTGCCGACCGCGTGCTGAAGCACGGCATCATCTCCAGAGGGTGTGGTTTTTGGGTGAAGGAAAGTACAAGTCTTAGGTTTGCACTTTGGAGTCGGCTTGATTCTGTTAACAGTGTCTTATGGTGATACTGTTGGCGTGGCCCGCGCCGCTGTTATTGACGGTGACTACGCTGATTGTTGCTATGGTAGCGGTAAAAACGATACATGCTTTTCGCCGTAACACATTTTGTACCGGATTAACGGGGATTTTCCAGCCTTTGTGGGCGCATGTGATTACAGCCCGCGTGGTAGTATTATCATAGCTTCAGGGATTAAAACCGATACCGAAAGGATGAGATGGTATGGTACATAAATTTAACATGGAAAGCAAGCATAAGTTGGACAACCCGCAGCGGCGCAAACTCCTTCCGCCGGAAGAAACACTGCGTCGTCTGGGATTAAAGAGTGGCGACATCATGGCCGATATCGGCTGCGGCATCGGCTATTTTACGTTGCCGGCCGCCCGGATCGTTGGCAGTCAAGGCAAGGTATACGGCCTGGACATTATGGCGGAAATGATTGAAGAGACAAAAAGTAAGATCAGAGAAAACCACTTGACGAATGTAGAACTTGTACAGGTAAGGGAAAATGATTTTGTGCTGGCCGATCAAACGGTAGGGTATGCTTTTGCCTGCCTGGTTGCGCATGAGGCGGAAGAGCCCTTGGCTTTTTTTCGGGAAGTGGCAAGAATACTGCAGCCTACCGGTCGGATTGTCACTATTGAGTGGGCCAAGCAGCACAGCATGATGGGACCGCCCCTGGAGCACAGACTGGATAGTGGGGACGTGGCCGACGTATTGCGGCAGTGCGGATTTACCAACCTGCAGCAGATGGCCGTGAATGCCGAGATGTATGCAGTGATAGGCGAAAGGGCTATAGTGGGTATGGCTTTAGGGCATTGATTGTTTTTACATTACAATACGGCGATAAACGATATTATCCTGCAAAGTTCCTAGTTTGTTCCGAATTTGGCCTCATTTTGGCCATACTGATCATTTATACTAAATCACGAGAGGAAAGGAGGTTGTTTTCTATGAAAAAAGTAACTTTAATCGCGATGGTGGCTTTGTTGGTGGTAGCATGCAGCGGTTTGGCAATGGCCGCTCAGGCGCAAGTGCCGGCGCAAGCTGCCGGAGTTGGCAATTGTCCTTTTTATGGGATGTACCAGAATAACTTGACCGATGAGCAGAAAGCGCAGATTGACACCTGGCGGCAGCAGTGGCTGGAACAAAGAAAAGAGATGCTGGCTAAACAAGTAGAATGGGGCTGGCTTACGCAAGACCAGGCCAATCAGCAAATTTCCTGGATGGAGCAGCGCATCGCTAACGGCGCTGGTCCGGGAATGATGGGGCATATGCGCGGCAGCGGCATGGGCGGCAATTGTCGTAACTGGTAGACAACAGGCCTCATTATCCAAGAGCCTGCCGGGTAAGCGGCCAGGCTCTTTTTTCACGGTAGGGCCTATGGTATAGTAATAGCAAGTACTTGGCTAAGAGGTGATACGATGGATGGCAAAACGGTATTGATTGTCGACGATGAAGAACAAATCCGGGAATTGCTGTCGCTTTACTTTAAGCAGGCGGAGTTTACCGTGGCCGAGGCGGCCGACGGCGCTGCTGCGCTCCTTGCCTTGCAGGAAGTGCAGCCGGATATTGTCATTCTGGATATTATGATGCCTGTTCTTGATGGTATAGAGGTATGCCGGCAAATTCGTAAGGTTTCTACTGTGCCGATTATTATGCTTACCGCCCGGACGCAGGATGACGACCGTATTCTGGGGCTGGAAATTGGTGCCGACGACTATGTGGCCAAACCTTTCAATCCGCGAGAAATGGTGGCCCGGGTCAAAGCTGTGTTGCGGCGGACGGCCGCGCCTCAGCAGTATGCGCCTAACGACAGCCTTGCTTTTCCCGACCTTACCATCAATATGGCCGAACACAGCGTGACGGTCTCTGGACAACCCGTCGCATTAGCCAATAAAGAACTGGAAGTATTGTGGCAGCTTGCTTCCCACGCTGGTAAAGTATTATCCCGGGAACAGTTGTTAAAACTAGTGTGGGATTATAGCTATACCGGGGATACCCGTACTGTGGATACCCATGTCAAACGTCTGCGCAAAAAGCTGGGAGCCGGGACGGATACACCATGGGATATAAAAACAATCTGGGGCATTGGCTATAAGTTTGAGGTGAGAAAGTGAAAGTATCCCTGCAATATAAACTGCTGGCAGCGTTTATGGCGGTGGTCGTTCTGGTGTTGGCCGGGGTTGGTATCGGCGGCTCCATTCTTATTCGCGACTACTTTATTGCCAGTAAACGGCACGAACTTACCGATAAGGCGTATGAAATGGCACGAATGGTCAATGCCTACTATGACGGGCAGATTACGCGGGAACAGCTGCATAACTTTGTTAATAGTGTGGACAGTTTCTTGGATGCGCGGGTTTGGGTAGTGGACCAGGAGTTAAACCTGATTACCGTGTCCGAAGAACAGCCCAGAGAAGCCGCAAGGCAGCGCCGGCCGGCGCCGGTTATAAGACCCAGTCCCATGCGTCCCGGCTGGCGGAATTGCGACCCTGCCGGTAATCAAGGCGGTATGATGATGGGCCCACCCTGGCAGCAATCCAATCAATCGGGTGATAGTAATAACGGCTCTGTTGATGGCGGGCAAGGCAGGCAAAAGAGAATGCGTGGCCATGGCATGGGGGGACGTCCTGGTTTATCGGACGGGCAGCCGGTACAATCATCCTTCAATGCAACTGTACCATCACTGCCGGCGATTGCAAGTCAGCTTGCGGTAGACCAGGCACTGACAATTAACAGGGAACAGACAGCTCAGGGAAACTTTCCCCTTGTTCTTGATATGGGAAAAGAGTCGCAGGCAGCCTCTGGTGCCGCCGTCAGTTTAACAGACATTACAGGAATGTCGGAAATTATTCAGGCGGTACAAGCCAACTATGGTCAGGTTTGGGCTAAGACCTATTATCACCCCTATTATGAAGAAAATATGCTCATCGTGGCCGTTCCCCTTCAACGCTCGGACGGAAGTATGAACGGTACGGTTATGATCAATGCGCCGCTTACGGAATTTGACGGTTTTTTACAGCATGTCTATGCTTATCTAGCTTATGCCGGTTTGGCGGCCATCCTGTTTGCCATGGGCTTGGCCGCCTATATGGCCCGTGGTATCGTACGGCCGTTGAAAGCCATGAAAGAAACAGCGGCGGCCATGGCCCGCGGTGATTATGCGCGGCGGGTGACGGTAGCTGACTGTGATGAAGTGGGCGAACTGGGGCATTCTCTAAATTCTTTAGCCCAAGACCTGGGGGACTATGTCCGGCAGATGGAAGTGACTGAAAACATGCGCCGGGAGTTTGTGGCTAATGTGTCGCATGAACTGAGGACACCGCTTACCATCTTGCACGGCTATAACCAGGCTCTGCAGGATGGCACCATCACCGACCCGGCAAAGGTAAAAAAATATTACCGCATCATGGGGGACGAAATCCAGCGGCTGGAAAAACTGATTGCCGACCTATTGGATTTAAGTCAGCTGCAGGCGAACGGGATTGTATTAGAGTTGGAAGATGTTTCGCTGGGAGAAGTGGTGGATAATGTGAACACGTTGTTGAAACAGAAAAGTGAAGCCCAGGGGGTTACGCTGGCGGTTGACACTGATCCGGTTGTTCCGAGCATCAGAGGGGATGGTGACCGGCTGACCCAATTGGTGCTGATTTTGATGGATAATGCCCTGAAATTTACGCCGGCGGGTGGTCAAATTACTACTCGTCTGGTGGTCGAAGACAAAGCCGCAGTGCTGACCATTGCCGATACAGGTATGGGCATTGCAGCGGAAGACCTGCCGCATGTCTGGGAACGCTTTTATAAAGCGGATAAATCCCGTGCCAGCGGAGGCACGGGATTGGGGCTGGCCATTGCCAGACAGATTATCGAATTGCACGGAGCGACGGTAGATGTAGCTAGCGTCTGTGGCGAAGGCACGGCCTTTACCATACGGTTTCCGGTTGAAAGAAACAATACACAAGAGGTGAAATAACATGTGTGCATGGTTTGGCGGTCCCGGAGCCGGAGGCTGGTTCGGGGGCGGAATATTTATGATGCTACCGATGCTTATATTTTGGGGCCTTATTTTGTGGGGCGGTTTTATCCTGGGGCGAAAGCTCATACTGGTAAGCCAGGAAAACCGGCCGGCAGGGGAATCACGAACGGCCCTGGAAATTTTAAAAGAGCGTTATGCCAAAGGAGAAATCAGCCGGGAAGAATTTGAAAAGATGAAACAAGATTTATTATAGTCGTTGTTCGATGCAACGGATTAGCGATGGCTGTTATTTGATTTGCCAATATTGACGATTCCTCATACCGGGCCACAGGTCCGGTTTTCTTTTTCAGGAATACGGATAAATTACCCACTTGGCCACCTACGGACCTATCGCCCTAGCGAGTGCAGACGGCGCACCAGCCCTTGGCATGCTTTCCGCCTACCGTCAACTTTGCATAATTGGCTGATGAAAAAAAAGATCATCGATAAAAGGGCTGACCTTCACATTGTGGTCAGCCCTTTTGTGTGGGCGCCGTATTATGCAGAAAGGGTAAGTTAAATTTTTCTCCTTACAACATAGAGATTGCTAAGGATAAATTTATATATTATGAGCTTGTTCAGGGTGATTCGAATTGACATCCTGAATGAGCTCTCTTTTTTTGTTCTATAAAAATTTCATTAAGGCATTATTCTACTGAAGTTAATTCCTGATTGTAACGCTTATAGCGATATCTAGTTCCAAACCTTGTGGCTTTTTATTATTAAATTCAAATCAAAAACTAAATGATACATAAATCCTGTAATTAAGCCAATACCAGTGTATTTTTCCGATAGTATTAGTGAATGCGTTTAGCCCATTCGAGAGTATAGTTTGGCAACGTATATCGAAAAAATGAGGAGGAAAGTGTAATGAGTAATGTCGATGCGGTTTCCAGTACGTCAAATTATTACAAGTCTGGCAGTTCAAGTACCAACAAATCTAACAGCGATCTCCAATTTGAGGATTTCATCAACCTGTTGGCATCTGAGCTTAAGTATCAAGATCCAACAGACCCGGTAAGCAGTACCGAATATGTAGCCCAAATGGCGCAGTTTAGCTCGTTAAGTGAGATGGAAAACATCCATTCAGCGATGGACAGCGTTCAAGCTTACGATATGATTGGCAAAAGTGTGATCTATCAAGCAACCGATTCCACAGGGGAAACCGTGCTGAAAGGCGGGACGGTGGACTCAGTAATTACAAGCAATGGAACTACGTATCTCTCCGTTGGCGGCGAGTTAGTAGAATTGAGCTCGGTCCTTAAGACGGCCAACACGGATAAGATTGCTAATTCCGAAGCGTATAGCCTGATAGGCAAAACCGTGACCTATCAAACCGTCGATTCTGCGGGGAAAACCACCGAGAAAACCGGAAAGGTGGATTCGGTAGTTATCCAAGATGGAACTGCGTACCTCTCCGTTGACGGTGAGTTAGTAGGGTTGAGTTCGGTCGTTAAGGTGGCCGACAGTTCGTCAAGCTCTTAAACAGGTGTATACCAAGAAATATAATCAGCCGGACCGCCTGCGGGGGCTGAAAACTATTTCCGAACGACAGAAGAGATAGTACTAGGAGGAATATTCATTATGATGAGCGCGTTTTTTTCTGCAGTTTCAGGAATGAAATCGCAGACTACGGGTCTAAATAACATCGCTAACAATATTGCCAATGTCAATACTACCGGCTACAAAAGCCAAAGGACCACTTTTAGTGATCTTCTCAGCCAGACTATTAGAAGCGCTTCCGGTGCTACAGCGAATTCAGGCGGCACTAATCCTTCGCAAATCGGTTCTGGTGTCGGTGTTTCCGGTACGAGTACCAATATGACTCCAGGCAGTACTCAGTATACTGGTATCGCTACTGATTTAGCCATTAGCGGCGATGGCTTTTTCGTAGTAGCTAACGGCGACGGCACTTACTCATATACCCGGGAAGGCGATATAGGATGGGATTTGGCTGGCAATCTGATGATTGGCGGGAAACAAGTGTGCGGATGGATGAAAAAGGATGCCAACGGCAATATCATAACAAACGGCGAGCCCGAGCCGCTCAATTTTTATTCCGATGATTACGTTGGCAATAAAAAGACGATGGCTGCCAACCAAACTTCAGAGGCCGCTTACAGTGGTGTTCTCAATTCTTCGAAAACGGCACACGGAACAGCTTTGGACAATATCGGCACCGTTCCCACTACGCCCGATGCGACAACAAGTGTGACGTATTACGATACCCAGGGCAACGCCTACAACGTTACGAGAAATTGGTATAAGTGCTATACCAATAACACCGATTCTAATAACCCGGTAACCAGTTGGTATTATGAGGATACTTGCTCGAATGGAACCATTTCTCCTTCCAGCGGCTACGTCCAATTTGACAAAAGTGGCAATCTAACCAGTCCTACTACTCCAACGACGCAAACCGTGACACCGGGCAGCGGCGTCGGAACGGCTCCGTTTACTGTAAAAGGTGATTTGAGCAAAATTACGACCGGCAATAGTACATCAGGCGTTAGCGCTACTCAGGACGGTTACACGACTGGGACGTTGCAGAGCTTCGGCTTCAATGCGAACGGAGAAATCATTGGCACCTATAACAATAATAAAACCCAGATTTTGGGGCAAGTGGCATTAGGCACATTCACTAACCCTGCCGGTTTGGAAAAAACGGGTAACAATCTGTATAAAGCATCGGCTAACTCCGGCACTGTGAGTTACTATGCCGCCGGTGACGGCGGTACATCTGCACTGGGGACCAGCTGTCTGGAGATGTCCAATGTCGATTTGGCACAGGAATTCAGCAATATGATGATTACTCAGCGTGCCTATCAAGCCAGCAGCAAAGTTATTTCCACTTCCGATGATATGTTGCAGTCTCTTATTAATATGAAATAACGGTTAACACCTGGAACGTAAGAATTTTTTTGACATGCCGGTTGCGGGAACAATTCCTGCAACCGGCATGTGGTAGTACTTTCGAAAGGGAGAAGCAGAAATGATTTCGACTTTTGGTACTTACAGTATTTCCCAATCGGGGATGAGGGCCAGTCAGGCCGCTCTGACTGCGTCAAGCAATAATCTAGCCAATGTCAACACCAATGGGGCTTCGCGGGTACGGGTGGCCAATCGCGATACGAGTGTCACCCAGACGGACGGAACGACACGGAGTAGCGGCGTCGATGTGGCGTCGATTACCCGGGCCCGCGATGCACTTCTGGATGCTGCTTACCGCACCGAAAACAGCGACTACAGCCATTGGGCAGTAAAAAACGGCAATTTGGAATATATGCAGAAACTGCTGGGGGAATTTGACGCTGACGATGGCACTTCCAGCGACGGTTTGCAAGAGCTTATCAATAAATTTTTTAGCCGTTGGGATACCTTGTCCGGAGGTGCTGACAACAGAACTAGTCGGCAGGCGGTTACCGACGCTGCCGCAAAACTACTCAAGGGAATGTCCGAAGTCGACGAGCAATTGAAAGAATTGCAGCAAGATGCTGTCAGTGGGGTTACCGATGGTGTGGACAGTTTGAATACACTGGCAGAGCAAGTGGCCGGACTAAACCAGCGAATCAGTGCGGCCGAGGTGAACGGTTCAGAGGCCAGCTACCTGCGGGACCAGCGGGACGCTCTGATTGATCAGATGTCTTCGCTGGCTGATGTCCGTGTCAACGAAGCTAACGGCGTTTTCACGGTCACTATCGGCGGGGCGACGCTGGTAGACGGCGCTACCACCCGCAAGTTGACAGTGGAAGGAAGCGGAACGGAGAGTGACCCGTTGAGTCTGAAGTGGGCGGATACGGGCAAAGGAGCGGTTATTTCCAGTGGGAGCATTGCCGCCTATCTGGAAGATGCCAACCAAACCGGCTATGAGAATATCGACGGCAGCAGTTTGCGCTATGATTTTACTGCCGGTTCTATTAGTTCGATTACCAACTTGCGTCAGGCTTTGAACGATTTGGTTACGACCATTGCTCAAGAAGTCAATTCTTTGCATACTTCCGGTTCGGACCTTAAAGGGAATGCGGGGTTGCCTTTCTTTACGTCAATTGATTCGAGTCAACCGTTGAGTATCGATAATATTCAGGTTAATCCTGCGCTCTTGGATGATCCGGACCTTGTTGTTACTGCGGCAGCCGGCGCTAAGTCGGGCGACAACTCTATCTCCGATGCAATTTACGGTCTGAGTGAGAAAAATATTTTTAAATTCAACGGACTGGCAATGAACCCTGCCAATTTTTATAAAACGGTGGTTTCCTGGGTCGGTACGCTCGGTGACAATGCTAATAACAGCTATGAAACGCAGGAAGCTTTGGTCAACCAGGTAGACAATCAGCGACAGTCGATTTCCAGCATTTCGCTGGATGAGGAAATGTCAAACTTGATCAAATATCAGAATGCCTATAGTGCCAATGCCCGGGTATTAAGCACCATAGACGGTTTGATCGGTGATTTACTTGATACTGTAGATTAAGGGGGAAGGGAAATGGCTTCAACTTTTGCGGGATTGTCTATTGCCAGCCGCGGTTTATTGGCCAGCCAGATAGGAACGGCAACAACCACCAACAATATGAGTAATGTGAATACTCCCGGCTATTCACGGCAGGTAGTCAATCAGGTCGCCATCGGTCCGGCGGCGGTTTATAGCCGTAATACCGTGGGTGCGGGGGCCGATGTCACCTCGGTTAGCAGAGTGAACAGTTATCGTCTTAACCAGAAGTACTGGCAGCAAAATTGTTCGTTGGGCGAGTGGTTGACCAAGACGGAGTACCTGACAGAAATAGAAAAAGCTCTCGGGACTTCGAGCAATGATAACGGGTTCAGCAATATGATGAAAGACTTCTATGCCGCGTTGGAATCGCTGTCTACCAATGCGGGCGATTCCGCAGCCCGGGCCAAAGTTTATGAGACAGGCAATGCGGTTTGCGAGTATTTCAAAGCCGCCGCCAAATCGCTGACGCAGCTCAGGAACGATGCTAACAACGAGGTAAAAACAACGGTGGATCAAATCAACTCTTATGCCAAGCAAATAACCGAGCTTAATCAGCAAATCTCGACGGCGGCATCCGCCGGCGCTTCCACAAACGAACTGGAAGACAGACGGGACTTGCTGGTTGATGAGCTTTCCAAACTGACGGATGTCAACGTAACTGCCAACATAATAAATACGGCGAGTGACGGCACGACAACTGCAAGCTATACGGTATCGATAAACGGGCAGGAGCTCATCAGCGGCAACAATGCGCGACAGCTGGAATGCTGTACAATCACCGACGACAGCGCACAGAACGGAATGTACGGTATCAAGTGGGCAGACACCGGCGATTCGTTTAATGTGAGTAATAGCGGTACCCTGAAGGCGTGTATGGATCTTCGGGACGGAAGCGGAAGCGCCGGCAATGGTAAAGGAATCCCCTACTACATGAGTAAATTGGATAATTTTGCCCGGACGTTTGCAAAAGCCTTTAATGAAGGAATTTATGCGGACGGGAAGCAATATTACGGTGGTCATGCCGGAGGGTATGGCCTGGATGGCACTACCGGCGTTCGTTTTTTTACCTGCGACGGAGAATCGACAGCCGATTTTCTGGCCGGCGGGACGGATACGGCGACGCGTTACAACAAAATTACGGCAGCCAATATATCACTGTCCTCAGATGTTAAAGATAACAATAAAATAGCCGCGGCCTCCCAAGCACCCTCGGGTTTGGACACAACAACAGGCAGCAATAATCAAAATGCCGCCGACCTTCTCCGTATTTGCAAGGATTCACGGATGTTCAACAGCGGAACACCCGTGGATTACTACAACTCGGTTATCTCCACTCTTGGTACGGAGACCTCGTACGCTTCCAGGGAAAACGACCGCCAAACCAACATGGTTTCGTACATTGGCGACAGCCGTGCAGCGGTGTCGGGGGTATCGGAAAATGAAGAAATGGCCAATTTCTCCAAGTACCAGCAAGCTTATATCGCATCGTCTAAAGCAGTTACAACCTGGAGTGAAATCTATGAGGCTACCATCAATATGGTATCGGATTAAAATGAGGTGAATGAGTATGCGAATAACCAATAATATGATGGTTACCAATACGATCAGGAATGTCAATGCGGCGGCTAATCGCCTGAACGAGGCCACGGAACGGATAGCAAGCGAAATGAAGATCGATTTGCCGTCCGACGATCCGGTGGTAGCTACGCAGACAATAAAGTACCGCGACTATTTGGCCAAAATTGAGCAATACAAGAGTAATGCCTCGGCTGCCGCTTCCTGGCAGAAAACAACCGATAGCTCTCTAACGGGTTTGGCTGAAATTATCGGCGATATACAAAAAAAGACAAATCAGGCCGCCAACGGTACAGTAAACGACAGTAATCTGGCGGATATTAAAGCGGAGATAGAATCGAATCTGGAAGAAATCATTCAGCTTATGAATGCCGATTACGGTGGACGGCATATTTTTGGCGGGTACAGTACCGACGAGGAGCCATATGCGCTGACGGGAAAAAGCATAGCGGGAAAGGTGAGCGCTGCCTCCGGCAGCTATACCGACAGACATATCGGTATAAGTGACGATTTGCCTGCCGGTACATACTCCGTAAATGTAGCTTATAGCGACGGTACATATACAATTACTATGAATTGCGGCGACAATATCTACACGGGAACTACTACATCCATTGGGGGGACGGTTAGTTTGACCGATGCGTCGGGAAAGGTGGGAGCTGCCTTGACGGCGCCGTCAGGCGGTTTTTCCAATGGCGACGCTTTTACTGTTCCTGTCAGTATCACCAAGATGGTAACCTTTAAAGGCAAATGCCTGGGAACGGTATGTGACGGCAATTACTCCGACGACGCCATTGCTGCGCTGTATTCCGGCAATACCTATACCGACAGCGGCGTTGACGAGTCCATTAACTACAATATCGGCTATGATGCCGAAGTTGGGGTAAATACCGAAGGCCAGGATGTTATCGGTGACGGCACCGCCAATTTGTTCAATACTCTGTCTAAGCTTATCATGGCGTTAAACGGTGAAACTACCTATAAAAGTTATGATGCCAAGACGGGTAAGGTTACCAGCGGTACGCTTAATTTTAGCAGCTTATTAACCGATTTATCCACCGATTTAAACAGAGTGACTACGGCGCAAGCTACATTAGGAGCACGGATGAACTATGTGAACAGGGTGTCCGAGCGCTTGAACAATAATAAGAGCAATTATACCGAACTTTTGAGCGATACGATTGATGTGGATACCAGCGAGGCATCAATTGAGCAATCCAATGCCAATGTGGTGTATCAAGCTGCATTATCGGTAGGAGCTAAGGCAATCAGTAAATCACTGGTGGATTATATGGTGTAAACTTGTTAAAAAATTACGCACCGAATGCGAAAAATAATCAAGGCCGGAGGGGTTCCAGCGATAATCTTCCGGATAAGCGAGGAGGTAAAAAACATGTCCACTTCCAGTAGTGGTGTATCTTCATCCACCGTCAACGGGACGACCCGGGTTACCGGCATGTCGGGCTTCAATGTTGACTCGGTTGTCGAACAACTTATGACAGCTGAAAAAGCTAAAAAATTAAATAAATTGGAACAGAAAGAGCAACTGGCCGAATGGAAGCAGGAGGCCTATCGGGACATTATTACAGATGTACAAGACTTTTATAATAAATATTTCTACGGAAGCTCCGATACAAGCCTGTTAACCGCAAAAAATTTTAATAAGTTCACCGTTAACAGCTCGAGTAAGGCTGTCTCAGCAGCTTACAACAGTTCTGCCAGTGCGGGCAGCCATAAGGTTTTCGTAAGTAAACTGGCCAAAGCCGCCACCAGAACAAGCGGTGCCGTTACGGGAGATGTAAAGGGAAACTCGGCATTGGATTATGCTAAGCTTGGCGGTGAGAGCTTTAACATCACGGTAGATGGAACGGATTATACGGTGTCTTTTGATGCAAACGCTTTTTCCTCGTGTGCCGGCCTCAGCGATGCTCAAACCATCATCCAAACGACTATAGATAAGGCGGTTGGCAGTAACAAGCTGAAGGTGGGTGTGACTGGTCCGGGGATAGTCTCCATTACCGCTGATGATACCGGCGTGAATAAAATCAGCATTAGTGCTGCTGCTTCGGATTCCGCTGCGAGCGCTTTGACTGCACTTGGTTTTGGCACCGGCTCCACAACCTCAAACCGTTTGAATATATCCACGGCCACGCTGAAAGATATTGCCGCCGCTACGGGATTAAAATTCGATACCGATGGCGGGCTGGATTTTACTATCAACGGTGTAAACTTCAGTTTTGACCAGGATGATTCCGCTTCCGACGTTATTAACCAGATTAACAAGAAAAACTGCGGGGCGACGCTGGCCTACGATGAGATTTCCAACACGCTGGTGTTGAAAGCTAAAGCAACCGGGGCCGGCAATCGGCTGGCGGTAAGCGATACGAACGGTACTTTTTGTTCAAGTATCCTTAAAAACTATACTGAAGGGCAAGACGCCCAGTTGACGGTGGATGGGGTAGCACTGACCCGCAGCTCGAATACGGTTGATTATAATGGGGTCACCTATACGCTTAACGATGTTACCGATACAGATGGAGACGGAGAGGTAAAAGCGGGTGAATACGCCACGATAAGCGGGACGCTGGATGTGGACAGCGTTTACAACCTTATCAGCGGGTTTGTAAAAGATTACAACGCATTGATCGGAACGATCAATACCGCACTCTCCGAAAATTACGACAGTGACTATCCGCCGCTTACCGACGATCAAAAGGAAGATATGAGCGACGAGGAAATTAAGAATTGGGAAGCAAAGGCCAAGACCGGCTTGCTTGAGGACGATCCGACGCTGCGCAGTTTTTTGACGGAGATACGTTTAACCATGCTTGATTCTATTAGTGGCCTGGATACAAGTATTTTCGACATTGGTCTCGATACTACCGACACATATAAAGAGGGCGGCAAGTTAGTTATTGAGAGTGAGGATAAGCTAAAAAGCGCCATTACGAACAATCTGACCGACGTCATTAATCTTTTCACACAGAAGTCCACCGATTACCCGGGAGTTGGCCAGCAGTGGCGCAATTTAAACGCTGATCAGCTAAAGACCCGGTACAAGCAGGAGGGCCTGGCCTACCGTTTTTACGATGTCATCGGCAAGTATACTACTACCCTTAACAATTCCAAGGGTTATAAAGGGATTTTTGCCGAGAAGGTTGGTCTTGAGGGCAGCACAACAGAGAACGACAATGAGTTGAGCGATAATATTGATAAATATAAGAAGGCAATTTCCGAAGAAGAAGACCGGCTGGACGATTACGAGGATTCGCTTTATATCAAGTACTCTAAGCTGGAGAGTTACCTCAGCCAGATGAACACCCAGCTGGCGGCCCTGCAATCCTACCTGTCCTCCTCAAGCTAAAAAGGACTGATTATCATGAAGCTAGAGGAAGTTAAAAATTACCTGGCAGCAAAACTGGAGATTCTGGGAGAAATACACGCCAATACGGAGGCGCAGGGCCGGTTTGTCCGCAAGCGCCAGCTGACGGGCCTTAACCGCCTCTTACGTGAACGGGCGGTGTTAATCGAGAAACTGGCCGCTGTGGATCGTCTCCTGAATGCTGATAACAATTGGCGGGACGAAGGACGGTTGGCTGCAGAGATAAGGACTGTGGAGGAAAAGCAAAGAGAGATACTGGCTGTTTGTCAGGCGGTGATGCGACAGACCATGACTGAACGGGAGCGGGTTGGCGAGGAACTGTGTAAGAGCCGGTCAATGCGTCAGGCCCAAAAGCAATACGTCCGTAAATGGCAGACAAATGCTTTTGTCGGTAATCGCCTGAACGTAAAGGGGTAATTTAGTTATAATTCACGGCAAATACAAAAAGTTGATACCCATTCGGGATGGGTATCAACTTTTTGTGTAGTGCTCTTATCAGCCTTATTGCAAAAGCTTTAACACCTGCTGCGGCTGCTGGTTGGCCTGGGCCAGCATGGCGGTTGCCGCCTGAGTAATAGTACTTAGCTTAGTGTAGGTCGCCATTTCGGACGCCATGTCGACGTCGCGGATGAGGGATTCGGCTGAAGTCAGGTTTTCACTGGTGGTATCCAGATTGTTGATGGTCGACTCCAGACGGTTTTGAGCTGCGCCAAGTTTGGAACGCTGCGAGGATACGGATTCGATAGCTTTTTCGACCGTGGTGATGGCACTCGCGGCATTTTTAATAACATCGACAGCGTCTACGCCAAGCGCGGCAGCCCGCATGTCACCGATGCTAAGACCCATGGTCTGCCCCTCGTTGGCACCGATCTGAAAGGTTAAGGCGCCGTTTGTATCAACTGTGATTGTCGAAGCTGTGGTTGTATCCGCATTGACATCGAAAGTGAGTCCTTTAAGCGTTCCGCTGGTGATGGTGATCGTGTTGCCTTTTGCCGTATAACTGCCGGCGGCTGCAGCGGAACCGGTGTCAATAACAATTTTTGCGTCTGTACCCGTAGTTTTGCCCGCAGTAAGGTTAGCAAAGTCGCCGGTACCGGCAACACCTACATTGATTTCAGCAGCTGAACCGACCTTATTCGATGTAAACTTGATTACATTATTAGTGACCGCATCTTCACCTTCACCTGTTGTTACGCTGTCCAAAGTGGCGGTTACGCCGATGCCTGCTTTGTTAACGGCATCCAGAACGTTTTGCACGCTGGCACCTTTGGTGAAACTGAAGGCTACACCGTTAATGGTGATGGTGGAGTCAGCAGTTAACGTGGCCGAAGTACTGGTGTAATTTTTATCAGTTTTGATTGATGCGGCTGATGCGGCTGTGGCTGAGGTAAGTTTAGCCGAACTGCCGGCTGTGGTGTCGGCCGTACCGCCTTTTACTGTATAGGCGCTTGAGTCACCGGTAATGCTGGCGGATATCCCCAGGGCTCCGTTGAGAAGGTTTTTATTATTGAATTGGGTGTCGTTGCCGATTTCATCAATAGCTTCAGTAAGCGCACTAATTTCGTCCTGGATGTTTTCCAGTTCGGAGTCGCTGTTTGTACCGTTGGCAGCCTGAGTTGCCAATTCTCGCATACGCTGTAGAATACTGTCGGTCTCTTCTAAGCCGCCTTCTGCTGTTTGTATGAGCGAGATAGCGGTTTGGGAGTTATCGCTGGCTTGGTCAAGACCGCGGATTTGAGCCCGCATTTTTTCCGAAATGGACAGCTCGGCCGCATCGTCGGCTGCGCTGTTGATACGGTAACCGGATGACAATTTCTCCAGGGAACTGTTCATCAAGTTGGAATTTTTGTTCAACTGATTAAAGGTGTTTAAAGCTGACAGATTGTGATTAATAACCATACTCATTGTTGTTTTCCTCCTTGGAAGTTAATGCTTCCATGCATTTTTAAGATACTAGACGAAAAGTTACTAAGTGTTCTTCTGTTTGGCCTATTCACTAGTTCATGAGCGATACCTCCCTTGGTTTTCTTATTCATAGTATCGTTTCGCAATATCATAATGGCCTTTAGTGGACAATTATAAATACATTAAATTTTTTAACTATAATTTTTTACTTATTCTACGTATAGAGTTTCTATCTCATCTTCCTTAATTAGCTTGCTTTAGAAGTTCCATTGCCGTTTTTATTACACTATGGAAAGGGTTTAGCCAATACATTAGTTCGCGGTGCATTCTTTGAAATTCGTCTCCAAACAGTAGCCAATTCCCCTGATGGTGATTAAATTGTTAATGCAGAGTTTCTTGCGAAGATAATGAATATAAAGATTTACGGAGGCGATGTCGGTTTCGGCAAGGTAACCCCATATTTTTTCGGCAATCTCTTCTTTGGTTATTACCTGGCCTGGAGTGCGCATGAGCATCTCTAATAACAGCCCTTCTTTTAAAGTCAGTTTAATCTGTTTGTCTTTTTTAGTGACCAGGTTCTTTCTGGGGTTGAATTTCAGGTCGTTTACAACTAAAATATTCTTTTCTATTATCTTATTCTTACGTCGGACCAGTGCCTGTAATCTCGCAAGCAGTTCTACGATGGAAAAAGGTGTACCTACATAATCATCGGCACCGGCCATAAGACCTTCCGCCCGTTCTTCCGGTGAGTTTTTGGCTGTTAAAAATAAGACTGGGGTATCGTAGCCGAAACTGCGGAATTCCTTCACCAGGGACAAGCCGTCGAGATGGGGCAGCATTCGATCCAGTATTATGATATCGTAAGTCCCCGTAAAAGCCATTGGGGCGCCGGTTTCACCATCTGTTGCGGTATCTACCAGGTATCCGTTCTTTCTTAATAATCGTGGCAGAGCATCAATCAGTTTAGTTTCAGCGTGTAATAGTAGAATTTTCACTTTTATCATTCCTTAACATAACATCCGTGTCCAAATTTTACCTTCCGTGGATTTATATTAAGTTTCATGAAGGAAACTTTGGCTTGATGTAGATTCGGTATTAATACCTTAGTTTACTTAATAGTTATCGTAATGTATTATTAGGATTGTTTTAACTTAATTGTTATAATTTCATTGAATGGTTAATTTAATTGGACTTTTGGAAGTCGGGATGAAACAAGTTATAGGGCTCTTATCTTATTGGAATGTTGTGGTTGTCTTTGAAATGGAGCCCGGGAAAAACGTATTGTGGATATTCTGGCAGAGTATAGAAAATTGACAAAAAGCACACCTGAGCGATGTGCTTTTATATTCCGAGAGTATGAATGATAAGGTATTCCGGCTGAGGTGTATATACGGGAAGTCAAAAGTACGTTGAAGGTATTTTGCTAAAGGAACCGGCTAAGTAGGAAGGCGTTCTTTATAGCCATTCCGTAACGGCTTCCCACCCTTTACGCGGGCGTGGGTAAGGTTCTTGATCAGCAAAGCCGATAGCCACGGCTGCCACCAGTTCATCATGGCGGTCCAGCCAGGCACAGATTTCCGGTTCGGCATAGAAAATATCACAAATCCAAAGTGTTCCCAGCCCTGCGTTTTGTGCAGCTAACAGCATGGTTTGAATGGCGGCGCCAATTGACTGGGTATCGGTCAACAGCCGGTAGTGGTTATAATCTGTTTCAACATGCGAAAAAGGGTTGTAGACTAAAATGACTGCGGACGCTTGCTTTATTGCCTGAATACTTAATTCACAGCTTCCGGTATCAAGAGATTGTTGTTTACGGAGAGCTACAACGCCGGACATGATACCTGCCAGAGTATCTTTACTTTGCTCCTGTAAAACAACGAATCTCCAGGGCTGGCGGTTTTTACCGGAAGGCGCTTTGGTAGCCAGATCGATAATCTCCTCAATCATTTTCCGGGGTATAAATGTATTTTGAAATTTGCGGATACTTCTTCTCTGTAGAATGGCCGCTGTGGTTTCCATGGCTGTTCCCCCTATTACACTTTAATGTGGAAGCTCTTTTAGCTCCGCACCACAACAATCCTTCCGGAACATAACCGGCATAATGATTCCTTGGTAATGGTAAATGATGGATAAATCCAATTTTCTATGTTGCTTTTTAGAGTTCCTGCTACTCTTTAAACGTTATCTCTTATACGGCATTGTTCACGGATTTGTTGCCACTATTTCCACTTATCTGGGTCTGATACGGTATAGCAATTTGGGACCGTTTAACGTTTTGGGCATTATACCGGCCTGGACACCGCTTGCCTGGTCATTTTCTTTTGGTGTTTTCTTCTATTTGATGCCCAGGCGCAGAACGTTCTTTAATCCCCTATTTGTTATCCTTTACCGCACTGGATTATTTCGTAGGCTTGATATTCGAAGCATACGGCTTGTTTACGTATATTGGCAGTTATCGTTATTTTTTCTTAGTGATCTTTTTTGTCTGGTATGCGGCCGCCACCTGGATTTACCGCAGGGCTCCGCAGTTTCAACTGCTGCAGCCGGCGATTGCGAAGCCGCTGCCGGATGACAGGCCGGACGAGGGGAAATAGATTTATATTGTGATGCGTTTGTAACAAAACTGTAACATAGGCATGGTACTATTTTCTTGAAGAAGCATCATATGGGAGGAATTCAAGATGAATAGCATAGTAAAAAAGACAATCGTTTATTCTTTAGTGGGTATCATGCAAATCGGCTGGGGCGCTGCGGTAACGGAAGCATCGCCGCTGTTTACCGGCAGTTCGCAGCAACGGATCATTCAGGTGGATCGTCCGCACGGCGATAAAGACCGGCAGCGTGAACATGACGAAAGAAAACGTAAGGAAAACGAACGTCACGAAAAAGAAATGAGACGGCGCCCCCATGAAAGTGAGAGAGAGTGGCGTCAACGGCAGGAACGGGAAAACAAACGCCACGAACAGGCATTACGTGAAATAGCGGCCTTCTTGCTCGGGGTCGCCGTCGGTAATTCCAACTAAAAATAGCCCTGGGACAGCGAGGAGGCTCCCCTCATATCCTTCTTGTTGTCTCGCATTCGATCCCCTATTCTTCAGAGTAGGGGCTTATTTTTTAGTTTCCCGCCATGTTTTGTTATATAAACAGAATGGGGCGATAAGCGGGGGCAGCCCGCGAAGGTTCTCTTTTCCGGCGAAAATGGTATAATAAGCGTGTAGGCGTAAGTCTATATTATCTTATCGTAATAAAGGAGTTGTGATTTATGTGGAATAAAAGTGCCGGGGATATTGTAAGCAAAGGGGAGGTGCGTACAAAATAATCGAATGTATACACCTCCCGGAAGTTATAGTAAAAACTTTTGGAGGGTAAACATTGAATACAATAGACATGACCGATGCAGGACTCGGCCACCATTGGATGGACGAAGCTGCTGCTTATACAAATTGTTATATTGGGCGGGTAATTTCCCAATATAAAGACCTATATAAAGTCGTAACCGAACAGGGTGAGTTAACAGCGGAAATTTCCGGAAAGTTTCGTTTTACGGCAAACACGTTGTCTGACTACCCTGCAGTGGGCGACTTCGTTATGCTTGACCGGCAGAAGGATACCCTTGGGAATGCCATTATTCACCATGTGCTGACCAGAAAAAGCGCCTTTGTCCGAAAGGCCGCAGGAACTTCGCATGACGAACAGATTGTGGCGGCAAACATTGATACGATTTTTATCTGTATGGCACTGAACTATGATTTTAATCTACGGAGGCTGGAACGCTACCTTGGCGTTGCCTGGGATAGTGGGGCTGTTCCGGTTATCGTGCTGACAAAGGCCGATCTATGTGACAATCTGCTGCAAAAACTGTCGGAAGTGGAGGCTGTTGCCTGCGGGGTTGATGTGCTGGTTACGTCCAGCATGAGTGAAGACGGCTGCGCTGCGGTCAAGAAGTACACGGGACACGGCCAAACAATTGCCTGTATCGGTTCGTCCGGCGTTGGGAAATCAACCTTGATTAACCGGCTGCTCGGTAACGATACGCTGGCTACGCAAGGCCTGAGAAATAATGATAAGGGCCGGCATACGACGACCAGGCGGGAACTCATGATGCTGCCGGGCGGCGGCGCCGTTATAGACACTCCGGGTATGCGAGAACTTGGCATTGAAAGCGCCGACCTGGCAAAAGCCTTTGCCGATATTGATGAACTGGCCGCTACTTGCAAATTCCACGATTGTACCCATACCCGCGAACCGGGCTGTGCGGTGCAACAGGCCATACAGGATGGTCTGCTGTCTGCGGAGCGGCTGATAAGCTATGGTAAGTTGAAAAAGGAAGCAAAATACGAGGGACTAAACTCCCGGCAGATTGAAGCCGAAAAGTTTTCTGCCATGTTTGCGAAAGTGGGCGGAATGAAAAATGCCCGAAAGTTTATTAAGGAAAAAAATAAAAGAAGGCAGCGGTTTTAACAGAAACTTCTCCTACTAAAAAACAAGCGATAAGGTCGGCTGACTTTATCGCTTGTTTTCTCCTGTATATTTTGTTGACAAAGTGATTTTTGTTTAACTAAACAGGCCTGTACAGCTGGAAGTGCTGGGAGGGTTCGTTAAGGAAATGCCAAATTAACGGGACTAGCTATGATTACGGACAATCAATGTCGGGCAGGGGGCGTAATGTAGCACATAATTGCTGACGCTGCCGATCAGCAGTTTGGCGACATCGCTTATACCGCGCCGTCCCATAATGATTAAGGAGTAGTTGCTTTCCCTGGCGATTTCGGTAATTTTGATGCCCGGATGGCCGTACACAATACGGGCTGTTATATGACCGTCGAAATTGTGGAAAACTTCCAATGCGTGTTCTAAAATCAGCTTGCCATGATCATCCAGGCTTTGGCTAAGGGATTGCGGCACGGAATGAGTATCAGGCGCCAGATAAGCGGCGTGTTGGATGACATGGATTAACGTTACGGAACTGCTGAATTTCTCCGCTATTTTTCGTGCGTAGCTGGCTGCCGCCAGTGCTTCCTGGGACCCGTCAACAGGGACCAGAATCCTTCCAAACATACTCTCACTCTTTTCCATTGTAGTTTGAACAGCAACATCATTTCAGAGAAAAGGGGCAGGCTATCCTTTTGCCTCCACATCTTCCAAACTTTCAGCCAGCCGCCGGTTTTTAGCAAACAGGAACCAGACATAACTTAGCAGGAAGATGCCCATGATGATGGCTGAACACCAA
Organism: Propionispora sp. 2/2-37; assembly: GCF_001298735.1. Classification (GTDB taxonomy): domain Bacteria; phylum Bacillota; class Negativicutes; order Propionisporales; family Propionisporaceae; genus Propionispora. Next base: position 217,213 of record NZ_CYSP01000005.1, read on the forward strand.
TAAATCGAAGCATAACCAAGCTTTCCCGCCAGCATCCCCAGAGCAACCGAACCGGCACCGTTGCCAATGTCAATCATATTGTAAAAAGTCGCACTGGCTGCACTGCGCTTGGACGGTGGGACAAGATTGAACATCCAGGTCTGTATGGCCGGGAAAACAGTGCCATAGCCAAACCCATACAAGGCCGAAGCTGTCAAGAAGACAGTCAGTGTTTGGCTTTGGGCTAAGACAACGAACCCGGCTAAGAATAGCAGCGAACCTGGCAGAAGCACCCAGGCCGGCCCCTTTTTATCAAATATTCTTCCCGTTACTAGGCGGGACAGGAAAATGCACAGCGTGCATACCAAAAAGAAATAACCGGCATTGGCAATATGCACTTCTTTGGCTAACAGGGCAATAAAATTTAAAACTCCACCGATACAGATGCCGAAAAGGACGGTAAGAAAAGCCTGGAAGAGCAGACGCTTTTCAATGAGTTTATCCATAAGCGACGAGCTTTCCCGGTAATCGGTCCTGGCTGTTCGGTCATCGGGCAAAGAGCAAAAACTCATGCAAAGCAGCGCGATGATTTGACTGATGGTTGCCACAATAAATAGCATTTGAAATGAAATATTGTCGACAATCCAGACGCCGAGCCCCGGCGCAACGGCCATGGCCAGAGTGGTGCCCAGTCCGAAATAGCCGATCCCTTCACCACGCCTTGATTTAGGCAGAATGTCGGAAACGATGGTGGCATACAAGGTGGTGGCTATGCCGAATCCCAGGCCGTGCAAGACCCGCAGCGAAAGCAGCCGCGGCACGGAAGTCGCCAGAGTATAACTCATTGCGGCAATAAAACATAATATACAGCCAATGTAGAGGTAATATTTTTTACCCCATTTTCGGATGCCGTAATCCGTAAAAAAACGGATTACAATCGCACAAAACACAAAGATGGCGGACAATAGCCCGACATCGGTGCTGTTTCCGCCCTGCTTTAGTACATAAAGGGGAAGTGTCGGCAAAAAAATGTGAAAGCCGCTGAATAAAAACGTGTTGGAAAGCGTAAATAAGATAAAATCTTTCGTCCATAATTTTTCATTATTCATTGTCATTAAGGTATCCTTTCTAAGAAGCCAATAGAGCAGCATTAACCTTTATATGTTTGTGAATTGGAATAAATCGACTGCAGCATGGCATAGAGTTCGTGTTGTTTTTCTTCCGGCAGGTCTTTCAGAATCGCCTGCCGGTGTTTTTGGATCACGCTTTCCCAGAGAGCGTACCGGCTTAAGGCTTTGTCGGTCAGAAAGACATTTTTTTCGCGTTTATCATTTCCTGATTTTCTTTCCACCAATTGCTTTTCTTCCAGCTTGACCACGCTTTTGGAGATGGCCGCCGGTTCGATGTTCAGATAGTTGGCCAAAGCGATTTGCGACGTAGGGCCGATTTCCTTTAACGTCATAATAATGGACCATTCCGAGCTATATAGTCCGTACTCTGCCAGGCATTGGTTGACTCCCTGCGAAATGGCGCGTGTGGTTTGATAGAGTAAGTGCATCAATTTATTGGCGTCCATGAAACAATTTGCCACCTCTTTTGCCATTGAAATTAATATACTAGTATATTATTAACTAGTATATTAATTTCCCGGTTTTCTGTCAAGTATTACCTGACACCGGGCTGGGAGTGAAAATGAAGATTTAGATTTTTCCGCTGACGGTTCGCTTTATTTGTTGACAAAGTCCAGTACCTATGCTACCGTAAGTCCGATGAACAAATCCCTAAGGCTGCAGGGTTAGCGCCAAGAGCAATAAAAGAGATACAGGCCGCTATGCTGCTGATCTTTAAGAAACTGAACAAATTGGAGAGGGGAACAACATGATACGGTTCGAATGTGATTATACGGAAGGCGCCCACGCGCGGATTATGCAGCGAATGCTGGAAACTAACGAAGAACAGACACCGGGCTATGGCCTGGATCAGCACTGCGAAACAGCCAGAGCCTATATTCGGAAAGCATGCCAGGCAGCGAAGGCCGATGTTCACTTTTTAGTCGGGGGAACACAGACCAATGCTACCATTATCGCTTCTATTCTGCGCCCGCATCAGGGCGCTGTGGCCGCCGGCAGCGGGCATATTGCCGTACATGAAACGGGAGCCATTGAAGCTGCCGGCCATAAGGTGCTTACCCTGCCGAGTACTGACGGAAAAATCCGGGCGGAACAGGTAAAAGCACTATATGATGCCCACTGGAATGATGTCACGCATGAGCATATGGTTCAGCCCGGACTGGTGTACATATCGCACCCCACCGAGAACGGCACCACTTATCGTAAAGCCGAGCTGGAAGCATTAAGCCAGGTTTGCCGGGAATGCCGCCTGCCGCTGGTGCTGGACGGCGCCAGGCTGGGCTACGGCCTGGCAGCCCCGGATAATGATTTATCGTTAGCCGATATCGCACGGTTATGCGATGGCTTTTATATCGGGGGAACGAAAGTCGGCGCCTTGATGGGAGAGGCCGTAGTCATCACCCGGGATGCCCTGAAAACCGACTTCCGCTATATGATCAAGCAGCATGGCGGTATGCTGGCCAAGGGGAGGATACTGGGGATTCAGTTTGAAACCTTATTCGAGGACGGCTTGTACTATGAGATCGCCAAACATGCCGTGGATATGGCGATGAGAATCCGGGAGGCCTTTGCGGCAAAAGGTTTTTCCTTCCGCTATGATTCTACCACCAATCAGCAGTTTCCCATTTTGCCGGATGCGGTGTTAATGAAGCTGGGCGAAAAGTATTCCTATTCCTTTTGGGAAAAAGTTGATGCCACCCACAGTGCAGTGCGGTTTTGTACCAGCTGGGCCACAAAGAAGGAGAATGTGGACAGGCTGGTGGAGGATATCAGGGCATTGTAACGCATGGGGATGACCGGGGCATATACTGTTTGTAGCCGGAGGGTTAACTTTCAAATAAGAATTTAGGTGAGTTTATGCGCGCAGTAGACAGGATCATAGCCATTTCCGACATTCATGGGGAAGGCAGAAAGCTGTTGGCTTTATTAGAAGAATGTGAGTACGATGCTAACACCGATTTACTGGTGATCGTCGGCGATATGCTGGACCGTGGCGAAGAGAACCTGGATACATTGGCAATTTGTCGAAAGTTCCAAAGGCAGGGAGCGATACTGCTAAAGGGAAACCACGAACAATTTGTTCACGATAGTATTATTGAAATGCTGACCAATGAAAACTGGCGTGCGAAGCCAAGCGTGGACCTATATAACTGGTATACCTATCATGGCGGATATTCCACCTATCAGGAGATTAAAAACTTATCTCCTGACAGACTTAGGAAAATATTACGGTTTATTCGCTCGTTACCCTTTTATTACTCTGCGGGCAGGTTCATTTTTTCTCATGCCGGAGCCAACACGGCAAAACCAATCGAAGAAAATGAAGAAGACGAAACCCTTTGGATGGAAAGGTCCTTCCCGGTTTGTCCGGCCTATCCCAATAAAGTACTGATATTCGGCCATGTACCTACCTGGGGTTTGCCTCCCTATAACTCAAAATTCAAAAAGAAAAATGCGAAGATTTGGTATGATACGGTCCATAAAGACAAAATAGGGATTGACTGCGGCAGTTGTTTCGGCGGACGGCTGGCTGCATTGGAAATTCCAACCTATAGAGAGTTTTATGTATAGCAGCAGGCATGAGAAACAGCGGTGTTCGTGGATTGCTGTTTTTTTTTATGACAACTGTTATTTATTTATAAATTGACATATAATTACGTAGCCGGTTTCCACTGAACCCCGTTTTAATTGCGTCCGAAGGTTCATGAAAAAACGGCTATCCATACATAAGAACTGCCTTATGCTGAGCGGTTCTATTTTTTTATTGCCAACCGGCAGGTAGAATTTTTTGCAAAACCATCTTGCAAATAGTTCTACTTTTTTGGGAAAACATTAGTCAGTATACTAAACATGCGAGGTGGATAGGGATGACGGGCAAGGAATTAGACCTGATTTTGCATCTGATATCAAGAAATGAATATATCACCTATTCGGAAATGAAAACAGTATTTCAGAAATCGGAACGCACCGTCCGGAATTATCTGGAGCAGGCCAATCGGCTTTTGCAGCAAAATCATCTGCCATGCATTGAGCAGGATCGAAAATTAGGCGTTAAGCTGCAGTTTACCCAGCCGCAAAAAGAATATTTTCTTTCTTTGCTTAACTCCAAACAGGATCAGGCTGAATACTATCCGGCCGGAGAACGGATATTGATGATTTTGTTTTCCATCTTGCAAGAGAATGAGCCCACGTTTGCCACGACGTTTATTGACGAGTTAATTACCAGTAAAAGCTCAATCGACTCCGATATGAAAACTATCCGGAAACTGGCGCAGGAATACGGGGCGGTTTTGAAAAGCACTCCGAAAGAGGGGTTTAAACTACATGGCGATGAATGGTCCGTCCGGTTGTTTATCAATAATGTCATCAACAAATATCTGAACCTGGAACTGTTGATGGATCATGGCAGCAACCATTTCATTGTTTCCAAAAAAGAAAAAATCGTAGTGGAGTATTTAAACGAAAACCTGCTTTTCAACACCTATCGCTATATCCGGCAGCTTGCGCGTTCGGAAGGGTTTGCTTTCAATGAGATACACTTCCGGCAAATGGCCGTTATTTTTGCCATCTGGTACAAGCGCTTTACCCAGGGCCATACCGTAAAAAGTGCGAATAGTCTGCCGCTTCGCTATGAAAGACTGCATTCTTATCAAATGGTTGTACAGCTTTTGCAGGATGTAATGGGAATTGAAGTGCGCACTATTAGTGAATATGAGCGGTATTATTTATGCTTCATCATCGACAGTTTTAATATTAAGCATCCGACCGTGTTAAAAATTGACTGGGGCGGTCTGCAGCTGCTGACCATGCAGCTGATTGCCGAAATGGAGCAGATCACTGCCATCCCTTTTTCGAAAGACGAAGAACTGTTTGAACGGCTGTTTAATCACATCGAGCCGCTGATAAACCGTATCAAAAACGGGGTCAGTATTTTTAATCCGCTGAAAAACATGATTATGGACCAATACAGCGTTATGTACAATACGCTGCGCAAAGCCGTTCGTGTTTTAGAAATCTATTGCCGGCAAAAGATTTCGGAAGAAGAAATTGCCTACCTTACCCTGCATTTCAGCGCATCGGAAGAAAAACTGGCCCAATATAATCCGGGAAAATACAGGGTGGTTATTATCTGCGGCCATGGGGTGGCCACGGGAGAATTATTGGCGGAAAACCTCAAGAAATATTATCAGTTTGATGTGCTGGGGGTTGTCAACGCCTATGATATTCGCGCAATCAAACGGCTGGGCGCCGACTTTGCCTTGAAGACAATTGATATGGAAATTAACAATCTTCCTTCTTTAAAAATTGATCCGGTATTAACCGAACATGACCGGCAGAAGATCAAGCAGTTTTTAGACAATCATCCGGACATCAGAAAATCCGGCACGACTCATTTTGATGCGGTTGATTTTTTTAAAGACATTTGCAAAATAGCTGAAAAACATAGCATGAAGCTGAAAATGGAGCCTTTCATCGGAGAACTGGAGCAGCTATTTGAAAAAAATAAAATCATTTTAAACCGTCAGGGGGTTCAACCAATGATCCATGAAGTACTAAAAGATCAGCATATATTGCTGCAGCAAACAGCCAAAGACTGGGAAGCAAGTATCAGGGCTGCCGCACAGCCTTTGCTGGAAGAGCAATACATCAAGCAGGAGTATATTGAGGCGATGATCGCTGCGGTGAATAAATACGGGCCCTATATCGTTGTCGGCAAAGGTGTCGCACTGGCACACGCCCGTCCGGAGGATGGCGTACTAAAATTAGGACTTAGCGTGATGACGCTCAAGGAACCGGTCCTTTTCGGCCATGAAACCAATGATCCGGTTAAGTTGATCTTTTGTCTGGCTGCCGTCGACAATTTTTCACACCTGAGAGTCATGAAGTCGATTGTCAATATCATTAGTGAAGAGAGGAAAATTGACAAGATTTCCAGCCAATATACCATAGACGGTTTTAATAGTGTGTTAGATGAATTTGAGGAGGGGATCTAGGCATTGCCTTTTATGGAACCTACTTCATTTTAGAAAAGAGGGGTCGGCATGAAGAAAAAAGTGAAAATGCTCATGGTGTGTGGAGCCGGTTTGGGCAGCAGTTTTGCCTGCCAAATGAGTGTGGAGGATGTGTTAAGCAAACTGGGAGTGGAAGCGGATTTGGATCATTGCGATATCTCCTCCGCTGTCTCTATGAATCCGGAAATCATTATTACGGCCAGCAACTTTAAGTCGCAATTCGAACAGTTTACCATTCCGGACACAACGACAATTTTGTATCTGAAAAATATTGTGAACAAGGCGGAAATTGAAGAGAAGCTGGTACCCTTGCTGCAGGCTAAAGGCGTGCTATAGATTAAAAAATAAGGGGGATGTTTATGTCAATCATTAACTTCATTATCACCAATGTGTTGACGCAGGCGGCTATTACCATCGCGTTGATTGCCATGCTGGGACTCATTCTGCAAAAAAAATCGGTTGGACAGACCATTGCCGGGACATTTAAAACGTTATTGGGTTTTCAGGTATTATCTGTGGGGGCAGGCATCATTGTTGGCAGCTTAATTTATTTCGGCAAGATTTTTACGGAAGGCTTTCATATGCAGGGTATTATTCCCTCGATCGAAGCCATCAACGGGCAGGCGATGAATGAGCTGGGACTGGGAAGTCCGATTGCCTTTACCTTCCTGGCCATCTTTATTGTAAATATTATCATTGCGCGGTTTACCAGGTGGAAATATATCTTTTTGACCGGCCAGGCTATTTTATGGATGGCTACCATGTGCACGGTGTTTGGCTACAGCGCAGGCTTTAGAGGCGCGACGCTGATCGTGGTCGGCGGTATTGTCGGCGGTATCTTTGCCGTAGCCATGCCGGCCATTGCCCAGCCTTTGATTCGCAAGATCACCGGCAGTAATGATATTGCGCTGGGCCATTTTTGTACAATCGGCTATTTGTTTGAAGCCGCAGTGGCTAAAGTATGCGGCAACCCGGAAGAGTCCACGGAAGATATCAAACTGCCGAAAGGATTTGAATTTTTACAGGATACCTATCTGTCCGTCATGGTAGTCATGGTGCCGCTCTATTTAATCACCGCATTTTTTGCCGGTCCTGAATTTTGCGCCACCTTGTCCGGACATACCGATTATCTGGTACACGCGTTCTTGCAGGCCATCCAGTTTGTTGTCGGGGTCTATGTACTGTTAGCCGGTGTACGCTTGATTTTAGCGGAAATCGTGCCCGCCTTCCGCGGCATTGCCATGAAGCTGGTGCCCAATGCCATACCGGCCCTGGATTGCCCGGTGCTGTTTCCCTACGCGCCGCATGCGGTCATTATCGGCTTTGTTACCACTACGATTGGTACGGTGATCGCGATGTTTGTTTTGCCCATGTTTGGCTTGGCTATGATCCTGCCGGGAATGCTGACTAACTTCTTTGCCGGCGGCACAGCCGGAATCTTTGGCAATGCGACGGGCGGCAAACGCGGAGCCATTATCGGCGGCGTGGCCCATGGCTTCTTTATCACGCTGCTGCCGGCGCTGCTGGTAGGCGTATTCAGCCAACTGGGCTTTGCCAATGCCACGGCAACCGATGTGGATACCGTGGCCGCCGCGCTGCTGTACGCGTGGATTATCAGCCCGCTGATGAGTATATTCTAAAACAAAGAGGGGATTGTAGTTGTTTTTCTTTAAGAAGAAAACAAAATCGGCGCAGGCCGGGGACAACGAGCAAACGGCCGTGGTCGATCCGGCCCTGCAGGAGCAGGTTGTAGAGCTGAAGCAAAGGCTGGAAACAGCCGAAGGGGATTTGCGGATTGCTACGTTAAATGAACTGGGAAGCAAACTGTTTGCTTTGGAAAACATTGATGAAGCCATTCAATTCTACGAAACGAGTATTCAGGAAAACCGTACGCTGGGCAAGGCGTACACGGACTTACTAAAGCTATACAACGTAAAAAGAAAACAAGCCGCGGAACAAAATGACGATGATAAGCTGCAGACATATCTCAATAAAATCGACGATTTAATGAAGCTGTCAAAAGACGTTATCCGCGGTTTGGAATGAAGGAAAACGCAGGACGCTTCAGGGAGACAGGAGGATATCATATGTATACTACACTGAAAAAAGTAACGGAAAAAGCGGCGCGCTTAAACTTTACGGTCGGCGCATTCAATATGCATAACCTGGAAATGCTGCCGGCCATGATTCGGGCCGCAAAGGATATGGGGTCCCCCATTATTATTCAGACGAGTGCAGGTACGGCGGAATACATCGGCTATGGCGTGATCACCAGTGTATGCAAATATCTGGCGGACTATGAAAGCGCGGAAGTCGTGCTGCACTTGGATCATGCGAACCGTTTTGCGGATATCCGCAAAGCCATTGACGCGGGCTATTCCTCGGTGATGTATGACGGTTCGGTGCTGAGCTTCAAAGAGAACGTTCTCAGAACCCAGGAAGTGGTTGCATATGCCCATGCCAGAGGAGTATCGGTGGAGGGAGAACTGGGAACCATCGGCGGCACGGAAGACGGGCTTGCCGTGCAGGGGCAGCAAAAAGCCTACACCAATCCGGAAGATGCCAAGCGCTTTGTCGAGGAGACAGGCATTGATGCCCTGGCTGTCGCGGTCGGGACCCAGCATGGGCAGTATCAGTCAAAAACCGAATTAAACATCCCGTTATTACAGAAAATCCATGAAACCGTGGATATTCCGCTGGTCATCCACGGCGGCACCGGCGTCAAGGACGAAGACATCCGCCAATGCACAAACCAGGGTGTACGCAAATTTAACGTGGGCACCGAATTGCTGGTCGGCTGGACGCGGGAAGCGGCGAAATGGTTCTCGCAAAGCAAGGAGAATACTTCCCTGCGGAAAAATATCATGCCCTGTAATGAAGTGGTTGCTAATGTTATTAAAAATAAAATCGGCATCTTTTTAAACGCATAGCAGGACGATGAATGGCAGGGTGTTATCTATCTGGCGGATGGATAGCACCTGCCTCATTTGCGGAAAGGGCAGTACCTATGAAAAAGACACTCATCTTGCTGGCGGGCTTTCCCGGTACGGGCAAGACCTATCTGGCAAACAAGATACGAAACTGGAAGCCTGATTTTATCACCGTATCGCCGGATGCGATAAAAGAAAAATTCTGGGATGAACTGGGCTTTACCAACCTGGCGGAAAAAGAACACGCCATTCAGCTAAGCTGGGAGTATTACTATACACAACTGCGCGGGCATATGCTGTCCGGCACACCGGTCATTTCGGATTACCCCTTTAGTGACAAGCAAAAGTCAACCCTTTCCGGTTTGGCGGAGCAGCACGGCTATCAAGTCATTACGCTTCGCTTAACAGGAGACTTAGACGTTTTATATGAAAGACAAAAACAACGGGATCTCGATCCGGAAAGACACCTGGGGCATATTCTCACCAGCTATCATTATGGACAGACGCTGACTAACCGGAGCGAAGCGGACGGTCTATTGGACTACGATGAGTTTATCCGGCGTTGCCGCACACGCGGGTACGGAGAATTCTCCATAGGCCATCTGATTGAACTGGACAGGACGGATTTTGATTCGGTCGACTATGAGGAGTTATTTGTGAAATTACAGGAACGGCTGGAGTAGCTTTTGGAATGTTTTTTGGGGGAGATAATTCTTCCCTGGCTAGTCAAATTCGTTCCATGTTAAAGGTAGCTCCTAACACTAAAATTCCTGCCAATTTTTATTTAAAATTGGCAGGAATTTTATTTTAACGTGAGAGGGCTATTGTCTTATCAATCCATGAATTTTGAGCTAATCCTAGTTATTTCATTTTTAAATCAATGCCGCTTTTTTTATTCTTATAGATAAGTTCTGCTAATTGTACGGCTTGCGCTCCAGCTTCTATGGGAGGAATCCCGTTCTTGTAAATATTGGAAATCAGGTTTCGCTGGGCTTCCGGTTTGTCGGAGCTGGCTTGATAAGCCATATAAATGCTCATACTTTCATTTGTTATAAGGCCTGGCCTTTCACCGATAAATATAATGCTTAGCATGGCATTGAGATATTCACTGATTTTGTCCATTGTGGCCACTCTGGCGTATTTTACAAAGATTGGCGTACCCATGATATAACCAGCTGATTTCAAGCCATCCTCAAGAATTTGGTAAGTGTCCGGGACATTGTGTTCAATCGCATAGGCACTGAGACCATCGCCAATGATAATTTGTACATCAATGTCATGGCGGCATTTTTCTTTGATAAAAGCGGCTGTTTCCTCCGAGAAGCGCCGGCCGAGGTCCGGGCGCTTAATGTATTCTGCTTTGTTTTTGGCTAATGTTTGCACTTTTATACAGCCAAGTTGATCAATTGTTTTTTCGTCTACATGTTTCCATACGGCATCCATAGCCGCTGCATGATCAGAAAGATAGCGCAAATAGGTTTCTGTGCGCAGGGAAGTGCCGCACCTTCCAACACAAACACGCGCATTGGTTGCTCTTTTTATCCGCGCGCAGGCTTCCTGGTCCAAAGGATTAGTAATGGTTACACGTGAGGTATAGTCAACTTGAGAAATATCATAAATTTCTTTGTTCATCCTGACTGCCTCCTTAGCGCATAAAGATAGATGGATCGCCGGCAATTTTTGTCAAATGCCCATTTTCCATAATGCCAAGTCGCTCCATTGCTTCCTCAAATTCTTTGATAGGATGTTTACCCAAAGCTTCTCTGATGGTGGCAATATCATGAAAGCTGGTTGTTTGGTTCATGAGCATGACGTCATCTGCCACCGGTATACCCATAATAAACGTACATCCGGCAGTGGCGGCAAGCATTGCCAAATTATCCGAGTCATTTTGGTCGGAATTCATATGATTTGTATGACAGCAATCGATTCCCATCGGCAACCCGGAGAGTTTTCCCATGTAATGATCCTCTAAGCCGGCACGGCTGGTTTGCTTACCGTCATATAAGTACTCCGGCCCCATGAATCCGACGACTGTATTCACAAGGAAAGGGTGGTATTTTTTTGCCAAAGTATAGCAACGTGCTTCCAATGTCACTTGATCTGCTCCGTGATTGGCTTCTAAAGCCAGTTCAGACCCCTGCCCTGTCTCAAAATACATGAAATTCGGACCGGTAGAGGACTTCTTTTCTTTCATGAGAGCATATGCCTCGTCCATCATGGCAATAGAAATACCAAAGCCCGTATTCGCGTCTTCCGTTCCCGCTAAACTTTGGAACATTAAGTCCATCGGAGCTCCGGCTTTTAGCGCAGCCATTTGTATGGTTATGTGTGATAACACACAGTTTTGTGTAGGTATGTCCCATGTTAACATGAAATTTTTTAGTTCTTGCAATATAGTGATAGTCGAATGAACACTGCCGGAAGCCGGGTTGACACCAATGACAGCATCGCCAACGGCGTAGCTCATTCCTTCCATCGTGGAGGCCATGATTCCATCAATATCATCGCGGGCATTATTGGGTTGAAGTCTTCCGGCAAAAACTCCCGGGAGACCGATCGTCGTATTACAGGTAACTGGATTGATGATTTTCCGGGCAACATTGATTAAGTCCATATTGCCCATCAGTTTGGCTGTTCCAGCAATCATTTCCGCAGTCAATCCCGGCATGATTTTTTTTATTTTGCCTGGGGATTCGCGCAATAGATATTCGCGCAACTGCCCAACGGTCATGCTTTTGATTTTTTCATAAACCGTGTTATCCAGTAAATCCAGGCCAAGCCGGCTGATAGAATCCTTTTCTGGTGGAATAACAGGATTTTGTTTCAGTTCTTCTAAAGTTAATTCGGATAATACAACTTTGGCAGCAACGCGTTCTGCAGCAGTTTCAGCAGCAATTCCCGCCATTTGGTCACCGGTTTTTTCTTCGTTGGCCTTAGCCAACACATCTTTTGTATCACGAAAGTTATATCTTATGCCAAGCAGCGTTGTTCTCAACATTATTTTCCACCTCGGTCCACAATCAGTATGTTTATAATAGTACAGGATTAAAGAAAATTAAATAGAATAAATCGGAAATTGAAGAAGCTGTCAACCTTGTGTTGAGAATGACTTAATGATATAATCACAACTAAAATAATTGACAGTTGGTAAATCATTTTACTAATTTTTTGTGCTATGGCAGCCACATTTTCCGCAAGGGAAAGGATGGCTTTTTTTGTTTTTTAGCAAGATTGAAGATTGCTTTTGATGAAAAGTATTAATTTATTATCGCAGAAGTTTTTTAGACTGGAAGTGAAAGCATGAAGATCAAAAATATAAATTATGTTGCATTTCAACCCGGTTTCGAGAAATTCGCCAATACTTATCATGGTTTTATTCCAGCGCGAGATAGTTTTCTTCAGCAAAATGTTTCGGATTTTTATGAGATAAAAAATGGGAATTTTTCTGAGAAATCCATTGTCACAATACCGGATGGTTGTACGGATATTATGTTTGCGTTTGATGGTAATGACATGAAGATTTATATTAGTACCGGAGTCCGGGTAATTAAGAAATTTTACTTTGGATCATTGGCGTATTTGTTTGGTATCCGTTTTAAACCGGGTTGTACGTATCACATCTTTCGTGAAAAAATAAAAAAATTTGTGCACAAGCCGGTGAATGCCAATCATATTTTGAAAGATAGCCATATGATTGCCGAAAAGATGGCTTTATCTAAAAATTTCAATGAACGTATCCGGATTGGGGAAGAATATCTTAAGAAAAATTTGCTGGAACAATCTATGCAGGGAAATTTACTCGATTATTGTGTAAAAAGCATCTGTGATGCGAATGGTAACATGCAAGTTACAAACTTTCAGCAGACACGGGATATACGACTCGCTATATAAACCAATTATTTGGTGATTACGTAGGACTTTCTCCCAAGATATTTTGTGAAGTTGTTCGCATGCAGCATGCGATGAGGAATATCAAGAAAGCGGCCTATTTGTCTTTTGCCGATATTGCCAATAATTCCGGCTATGCGGATCAATCGCATATGAACCGGAATTTCAAAAAGTACATATTGCATAATACAAGCATAGTAAAAAAAGATAGTTTTCTTACCTTGACGAAAAATGTCGATCAAATATCCTTTTTGTAAAACAGTTCTGTTTTGTTCTAGTCTAGCTCTATAGCTGCCGTTAGAATAACATATAAGCAATGGCGCTTCCCAAGATGACAACAGTTGGGAAGCGCCTCTATTTTTTAAGGAGATGGTGATATGGGAACTGACGCTAACCCCAATAAGCTGGTACGAGTGCTCGGCTTATCAGAATGCATTACCATTACCGCAGGAGCGGTTATTGGTGTTGGGTTATTTACTGTGGGTGCTTCTACAGTAGGAATTATGGGAAGTTCAGTTATTTTAGCAACGCTCATTGCCTTTTTACTGATTTTGTGGCCGGCGGCCATATACGGTGAATTAGGCGCTGCGCTTCCCTATGCAGGTGGAACTTACGCTTATGCCAAGAGAGGAATTAATTATCCCACGGCAATATTTTGCAGTTGGCATTACACGGTGGCGCAAATAGGCATAGGCGGCGCAGAATCCTTAGCTTTTGCCAACTATTTTGGATGGCTCCTGAAAGGATTGGGCATTTCGTGGGAAATTGACAGCCGTGTATTAGCTTGTATATTAATGCTATTTTTTGTATTTATTAATTACCGTGGTATTAAAATAGCCGGTAAGTTACAGAATTTTTTCATGTTCTTTTTTTGGGCAGGCTCACTTATCTGGTTTGCCATGGTTTTAAGAAATATAGATTTTGGTGTATTCTTACCGATATTTTCAGGTATTCCGGGAGAAGTAACAGCATTTGCCAAAGTTGTGGTAATGGTATGGTGGTGCTTTGCCGGGTTTGAAACCGCAGTTGGTATGGGGGCGGAAATAAAATTCCCACAAATAACAATCCCACGTGCGTTGACTTTGTCGCCGTTAATCGTTTTTGGAGTGAATGCTCTATTTCAATGGTTCCTCCTGGGCATCACTCCTTTGGCAGAGCAGGCATCATTAGCCGCTGCGGAGGCTCCCTTTGCCACCGCCATGCAAATTGCCGGTATTGCTGGAGTTCCTTTTGTAGTTTTATGTTTAACAATAACACTGGGCGGGGATTTTTCGACGATGAATCCTTGTGTAGCCGGTCCGGCACGCTATATGTATGTAATGGCCCAGGATAAATGCTTTCCCTCCGTATTTGGCAAAATACACCCCCAATATAAAAGTCCATATATTTCCGTATTGGTTGTTGGTGCGGTAGCAATGCTGTTGATACTTACCGATTCTATCCCGATCATAGCTGCTATGTGTGCGTTCTCACAAATGGTATGCTATATCATAGGCTTTATATCCTATTTGGGGCTTTATAAGAAAGAACCGGAATTAAAACGCCCTTATCAGGTCCCTGCAGGGAAATTGGGTGCGGTGATTAGTATAATAGCGTATTTGATTTTAATGGTTCTTGCTGTGGACTGGAGTGCATTGCCTTATAATATAGGCTTGTCTGTTTTGTGTATACTCTACTATTTATTGGCAGTTAGACAAAAACATAATGCGTATCAGGAATCAGTAGAAGATGATTTTTCTTCCATGCCGGATATGATACCAACAGTTGAGGAAAAAAACGAACTGGATAGGCAATATAAAAAGTGGCGCATTGGATCGTATAGTGTGTTCTGCTTTGGTATGCTTTTGTTCGTGATTGGCTATATATACCGTTAATTATGAATCGCTCCGGCATACGATGCAGTTGTTTGCATCGTATGCTGGTATTTTAACTTTGTGAGTGGATGCAATGAAAAGCGAACTGTTAAGCGTAGGAATGGATATAGGAACATCGACTTCACAACTAATTTTTAGTCGTTTATTGCTGGAGAATGTAGCGACTACGTCGGTACCGGAAGTGAGGATTCTCAGCAAAACGGTCATTTACAAAAGTAAAATTTATAGTACACCGCTTACAGCAGAGGGCCTTATTGATGTTCATGCTTTAAAAAATTTTATTGCTGCCGAATACCGGCAAGCAAAAATAAGTAAAGAGACTATTGCTACAGGGGCAATTATCCTTACAGGAGAAACTTCCCGTAAGGATAATGCGCAGCAAGCGCTACATGCGTTAGCAGATTTCGCAGGGGATTTTGTGGTAGCAGCAGCCGGACCTGATTTGGAAGCGATTTTAGCAGGGTGTGGTGCCGGGGCAAAACATATTTCTAGAAAAAATACCGGAAATGTAATGAATTTTGATATTGGTGGTGGAACCACTAATGCTGCTATATTTTATGATGGGAATGTTATCGATGTATTTGCTCTGGATATAGGTGGACGTACAGTAAAATTTGATAAACAAGGGAATATAACATATATTTCAAACCGTTTATCATCTTTCCTTGCAGAACGGGGATTGCATTTACAGATAGGAAATAAAGCGATTCTCAGTGAATTGAAGCAACTAACCGATGCGATGGCCCGAATTTTATCCTGCCTAATTAAGGGGAAAAAATTATCCTTGGCTGAAAAATCATTATTTATCAATCATACCTGTCAGGGGATAGTGGCGGATACTTATATGTTTTCCGGCGGTGTAGCGGAATTCATTTATAGTGATTATATAATTGAGACTTTGGATGATGTTATGGTATACGGAGATATTGGACCGCTTTTAGGTGTTTCCATTAGAGAAGCCCTTGGCACAAAGGCGCTGATTCCTAACGAAAAAATAAGAGCTACCGTGATCGGAGCAGGAAGTCATTCTGTAAAATTAAGTGGCTCCACAGTATGTTTTGCTGAAGAAGCTCTTCCGTTAAAGAATATACCTGTTTTGAAACTGAATGAGTGCGAAATGTCTGCAATGACGAAAAATATTAAACGCAAGGCAAATTATTACGGCAATGTGCCGTTAGCAGTCGCTTTTTCGGGCAGTAATGCTCCTGCTTATTCAGAGATAAAAAAGATCGCGACGGAAATAATAGAAGGAATGACAGGCAATTCCCATATAGTCATAGTGATTGTGGAACACGATTTTGCCAAAGCGTTGGGGTTGGTATTGCGGAATCTATTGAATAAACAAAAACAAGTGATTTGTCTTGATCAAATCAGTGTAGAAGATGGAGATTATATTGATATTGGAAAGCCTGCAGCAGAAGTAGTACCGGTTGTGGTTAAGACATTGATATTTAAAAGTTGATAGTAACGGAATTTGTAGGCTTAGGTAATTTAATGCCGTAAATCCTCATTGTATTCGGGAAGAATAGATGATGACATTCCTCGTGATAGGTTATAGATCATGGGGAGTGTCTTTTCCTTTTTCGGCCGTTTAATCCCTGAGCATTATAGGACACCAACCTGGTGAATTATGAACGGTTGCGAAGGAGTTAGCTATATAGTGTCGTACTAAAATAATGGTGGAGTTGACGGTGCAAAATTATTAAATATAAAATGAGGAAATGATCGTGTTCGCCTCATTTTAGGAACGGATAGGGTTATGGCAGTTCGCTGTATGGATCTTATGGAACTACAGACATTTCAACAACTTTCTTTGGTAGGCGGGATGGGCGGCCTGGACAGGATCGTGCGCTGCCCGTATGTAACACTGACGAATTCGATTGCCAAGTGGGTCCGCGGCGGTGAATTGATGTTTGTCTCCGGGATAGACCTGCGCTGCAGTGAGGAAGAACTATATAATCTTCTCCATGAAAGCTATACCAAGAATTTAGCGGGAGTCGTGATTCTGGTTCGCGCAGAAGATACGGATGGCATTTCGCCGCAATTGATTGAGCTGGCAAATCAATTCTGTTTGCCTTTATTTTCGATGCCGTATGAACTTCCGCTTGTAGAAATAATTGAAGAAATCAACAATTTCATTATTCAAACCAAATTAAAAGAGCAGTTTGACAATGAACTGATGTTGATGCTGTTTGATTCTAACGGAGTCGATACCGATGCGGTGATTGCCCGGGGGACTTATTATCACTATAATCTGACAGGTTCACACTGCGTTGCTGTGATCTCCATGCAAAACATACAAGCTAGCTTTCGTACCGATGAATTTATGTTAGTCGAAAAGGCTATGAAATATATGGAGTCGGTGCGGAGCCTTATTGCTTTTATTTGCAGGAACAACGGCTGGCAGGTGCTGTCAATGGTCGGTTCCGGTTCCGTCATTTTGTTGTTGCCGTTCGCCACCCGCCAAGCGGTTACGGCGATGTTGTCTGAAATTAAAAAGCAAATTGTCAAGAATTTCGATAGTCCCTGCATTCAGATTGGTGTAGGGCAGGAATATGAGCATTTAAACGAGGTAAAGCGAAGCCGGCTGGAAGCGGAGCGAGCGGTTCTGGCGGTTGACGAGCAACATGACGGCATTGTTTTCTATCAGGATCTGGGGATGTATAAAGTGCTGTTTGAAGTAGGCAATGAGGCTGTCCTGCAAAACTATGTCGAAGAAATATTGGGAAAAGTGCTAACGTACGATAAAGAAAATCATACCCACCTTCTGGAAACATTAGCGGTATATTTAACAGAAAACTGTAATCTGGTTCGAACGGCGGAACGGCTGTATATTCATCGAAATTCCCTGGTCTATCGTATCCGCAAGCTGGAAGAAGTCACCGGCTATGATTTCTCTTTGGCCGGGATTCGCGATTGCTGTAGACAGGCTATCCTTGTAGCAAATTTTTTAAATAAGAAGTTTAGGTAAAGAATTTGTTCTTTTCGTACAAGCAAGCCGGCTATTTTTAGTATGCATCGTACGGTGACTGCGCTAAGCAGCTGCTATATAATAGGTACAAATTATTCTCATGCTGCTTACGCTTGGTTGTGCCTGAATTCTTAGCGGCATAGTTGTCTACGGGGGAGTTTTATGCTGATAAAAAACGCGAAGCTTAGAGGAAAACAGGGATTATGGCAAATCCTCATACAAAACGGCAGTTTTGTCGAGATTGCAGAACAAATTGCCGGCAATGAGGAAGACGTGTTGGACGCAGGCGGTAAACTGGTGATTCCGCCCTATGTGGAACCGCATATTCATTTGGACTGTGTGTTTACCGCAGGCGAGCCCAGATGGAATGAAAGCGGCACGCTGTTTGAGGGAATTGAACTTTGGGCCGAACGAAAAAAAATGATTACCATCGATGATGTCAAGAAAAGGGCCAAAAAGGCCATTCAATTGCAGATTTCCCAGGGAATACAATTTGTTCGCAGCCATGTGGATACCACAGATCCTGAATTGACAGCCCTGAAAGCCCTGCTGGAAGTGAAAAAAGAGGTTCAGGAATTTGTTGATTTGCAATTGGTAGCTTTTCCTCAGGAAGGGATTCTATCGTTCCCTCGGGGAAGCGAATTGCTGGAACAAGCCGTAAAACTGGGGGCAGATGTTGTCGGGGCCATTCCCCATTATGAATTTACACGGGAATATGGTGTGGAATCGGTAAAAATCGCTGTAGCACTTGCGGAAAAGTACGGGAAACTGGTTGATATTCATTGTGATGAGATTGATGATCCCAGTTCGCGCTTTTTAGAAACCGTAGCAGCCGAGGCGCAGCGGCTGGGCTTAAAGGAAAGAGTATCGGCAAGTCATACCACCGCCATGCATTCCTACAATAATCCGTATGCGCATAAGCTGTTCCGGCTCCTGCAGCTGGCTGCCATCAATATTATTTCTTGTCCTACCGAAAACATCCATTTGCAGGGACGCTTTGATACCTTTCCGAAGCGTCGGGGGATGACCAGAGTTAAGGAATTGGTCCAGAGCAACATTAATGTCGCCATTGCCCAGGATTCTATTATGGATCCCTGGTATCCTTTGGGAACCAATCATCCGCTGCGGGAATTAGATATGTGCATCCATGTGTGCCAAATGATGGGATATGGGGAAATCATTCGTTCACTGGACTTAGTGACGGAAAACGGTGCGAAAGCATTGCGGGTAGAGCATGAATACGGCATTGAACCCGGAAAACCGGCTAATTTGCTGATCCTGGATGCGGAAGATGAATTTGACGCCATACGCAATTTGTCCTGCGTACTGTATTCCATCCGTAAAGGCAAGGTGATTCTCAAGAGAATACCTGCCCAGACCGACATGCAGAGGATAAGCTAATAAAACGAATATCTATAATTTATGACAATGAAGTCATGGTAAAGCATACGCTTGGACCATGACTTTCTTAATGATTATGTTACTATGGGAGGTTTTATTTGTATGAGTGAAGTGAACACTAGTTTTTCCACGCCGCCGGCGAAAGAGTACAGTGCG
Organism: Propionispora sp. 2/2-37; assembly: GCF_001298735.1. GTDB lineage: Bacteria > Bacillota > Negativicutes > Propionisporales > Propionisporaceae > Propionispora. Next base: position 236,557 of record NZ_CYSP01000005.1, read on the forward strand.
GTTGAACCTGTTGCGATGCAGGACCGCAATATGGATTCTTGGGATATGTTTGCCACCTGGATTGGGGCCAATGCCAACAACGGAACCTGGTACGTCGGCGGTGTGATTGCCGCTACCTGCTTCATACCGTCGCTATATGTGACGGCCCTGGCAAACCCTATTGCCTACATCATTATGGCACTTGTAGGGTTTATCGGGTTTAAAGTAGGTGTTTCGACAATGGCCCTCACCCGGTTTACCTTTGGAATCAAAGGCAGTTTCCTGCCTTCCTTGTTAAACACCACCCAATTCATCGGCTGGACAGCGGTGAATACCTATATTGCGGCAATTTCGGTAAGTTTTGTGCTAAAGGAATTGTTTGGCTGGCCGGCTCTCGGCGAACCGGGCGGCAATAGCACCATGTTAGCAGGCATTGTGATTATGAGCGTATTGCATCTTATTTCTATTGCCGCCGGCCATAATTCGGTGAAGCTCGTGGAACGCATCGGTGTCGGGCTGGTTCTTTTACTGGCTGTCTGGGAAACGGTGGTGGTTTTTCAACAGGTGTCTTTAAGTCAAATCCTGGCCTGGAAACCTCCGGCGGATAAAGTGCTTCCGTTTGGATCGGCCATGGATATCATGGCGGCCTTCAGCCTGGGCTGGGTGCCGGCCATTGCCGAATTTACCCGCTATTGTAAAACGAAAACCTCAGCTACCTGGATACCCATGATTGGCGCTAATATCGGACTGTTCTGGTTTACACTGATTGGCAGTGTGGTTACCATCGGAGTTGCGATTTCGACCGGGAACTATGACCCGAATAATTCCGACCCCAGCGGCATTGTAAGCAAGCTGGGTTTGGGAATCGTGGCATTTTTAGTTATTATTATTACCAGCACCACCGCCAACGCCATCAATTTAATGGCGGCGGGAATTTCTTTGACCAATATGACTGCAAAAGTGAAAGCTCTTCCGGCCTTATGGGCGGTAACGTTGATTGCGGCCATTGTTACTACGATACCATTATTTATAGGAAGCTTTTTGCATTCCTTTATTCTGTTCCTGGACTATATTGGCATGGTGTTTGGCCCGGTTTTTGCGATTGTAATCGTTAATTATTATCTTGTAAATGCCAGGCAGTACACGGTCTCCGATGTTGATCAAAAGGATGGGCGCTATTGGTTTACCGGTGGTTTTAATTGGCGGGCTATCCTTGTTTGGTTAATTGGCGTTGTTTCTTTCCTATTCTTGCGGGAGGTTTCCATATGTGTAGAAACCATCGGGGCCACTTATCCGGCAATGCTGCTTACCGGTGTGATCTATTATTTCGCCGCTAAAAGCCGGAATGAATAAGCACGAAGAACATAGTGCAAAAGTTCTAAATATGTTTAGATTTGTTCACAGTATTGACATATTTTATCATGCAAACTAAAATGAAAACAGATATTATGCAAAATAAATGAAAACTTCATGATGAACAGGTGCCGAAAGGCTTAATAGGGAAATCGGTGAAATGCCGATGCGGTCCCGCCGCTGTAATGGGGAGCGGATTACAATATGTCACTGAGCAATCGGGAAGGCGTAATCAAGCGAAGAACCAGAGCCAGAAGATCTGCCTGTTTGAAAATCACCGTTATACCTGCGAGCGATGGGAAGGGGATTAATTTCTAAATCGGTTTTTAACCGGTCTATTCGTTTTTCCTGTTTGTCATAAAGCAACTTTTCTATTTCTCCTTTGGGGGAAATCAGGGAAGTTGCTTTTCTTTGCACGGTACTATTTTGCATATATTAAAAACAAGTAGATGGGGAGATGCTGTGTGAACAAGTCAAGAAAAACGAACAGAAAGGTAATGCTTACGTCCGTGATTTGCAGTGCGCTGATGTTGAGCACTACCGTAATGGCAAATGCGGAGGAATACCGGTTAGATGAAGTGGTGGTAACGGCCAGCAAAACAAAAGAAGCAGGAAATCCCAATATTACCGGCGGCGATGTCAATGTTGTTACGCGTGAAGACATTGAAAAACATAACTATACCACGATTGAAGAAGCGATAAAAAAGATCCCCGGTGTACAGGTTGCCACACCAGGATACCGGGGCGGCGAATATGGCTATGCAAATTATAATACGGAGGTCAGCATTAATGGCGAAAATAATATTGTGATTCTCGTCGACGGCAGGAGGATCGATAATGACGTCATGTCTTATGCCGGCAATAAATCAAAGGTGAATTTGAGCACGATTACCGGCATAGATAACGTGGAAAGGATCGAAGTTATCAAAGGAAGCGGCTCGGCAATCTATGGCGCCGATGCGGCAGGCGGCGTCATCAATATCATCACGCGTAAAGGGGCGCAACAGCCGACTACCACGCTAACGCTGGAGAGCGGTTCCTGGGGACGGCACAATTACTCCCTGACGCATTCCGGTTCGAGCGATGACGGTTCATTAAAATATTTTATGGCTATAGGACGCCAGATGAGTAAGGATTCAAAATATAAGGATGCGTATACCGACAGCACGCAGCAATATTACAATACCGGTTATCGGGATGAAAATGGTTCGGTCAATATCGAAAAGAATTTTGACGCTAATCATAGCTTGAATTTTTCATTCTCCCATACCTACGAAAAAGCGCATTATCCGATCACCGCCGCAGACTATGCAAACATTGATCGTTTATATAACGGAACGCTTAGCACAACATCGACTTCGCCGGGATACCGCAACTGGTTCCTATATGATGCCTGGCTTGGTTCCTATACAGAAACGAAGTCCAATGACGTTGATTTAAAATATACGTTTGAAAAAGATCAGGATAATTACTTGGAAAGCTTTATCCGTGTATACAAAAACTATCGCTGGTATAATACTGCCGATTATTCCGATTTGTGGGGCACGCAGTATCCTGATCTTACGGAAGATGACTGGGCAGCGGCAAAAGCCTCAGGGAATTTGCATACGGATATCGAAACGGTAAAAGGTGCGGTATTGCAGGTCGGCAGGCAGTTGGATAACCATAGTGTTACCTCGGGCATTGATTATAGGCATAGCGAATATGAAGGGACTACCTCATCGAGAAGATATGACTCAGACCGTGATTCTTTAAGACTATTTTCTCAGGATAAAATAAAGGTGAGTGACAAATTTACGTTTACGCCGGGGCTCAATTACACCCGTTACGGCAGTACCAGCTATAACAACACGAAATACAGCACGGGAGTAACGACCAGTTCTTTTGGTGATGCCACCAACCGGCTGACTTTTTCGTCGTTTGCCAATTATCAGGCGAATGACAGCACCGATGTATACTTCTCCTGGGCGCAGATATTTAAGCCGGTAAGCGGGCTAGACTATTCGCGCCAGTCGGCAAGCGACCCGTTGGAAGACGAAAAAGGAACCTCCTGGACGATTGGCACCCACAAAACGTTAAGCAATAAAGATTCGCTGAATATCAGCTATGGGGTTACCGATATGAGTAATGCGATTGCCCGCTATTCCATTCGCAATTCGACCGATGACGGCTGGGAAACCAAAGCGGTCAATGCGTCGCGTAAAAAGAAAGCGTTTAATACGGGATATACGCATGCCTTTGATACGATTTGGAATCTAACCGCATCGTATGCTTACGTTGATGAAAATTATCATACGAAACGCACTACGATCAATCCGGACGGAACCAGTGCCGAACAACTGATTAATGCATTCCGGCCGAAAAATGTATATCAGCTTGACCTTGGCTATGATAAAGGAAAATGGTCGGGCGATTTAGCCTATACGGTGTATTCGGGCTGCGACAAAACCTATTTTACGGATAACCGCTTTGGGATTGTTGACATCGGCGTTAATTACAAACTAACCAGTCAGACAAAAGTATATTTCAAAATGAATAATGTACTCAATACGGCCTATGAGACCAAATCCATTTCTGCCTATGGGACAGGCGCTTTCCCGCAGCCGGGACGTAATTTTATGCTGGGGGTTAATTATACCTTTTGATGGATGGCGTTGCCGGTACCTAAGAAAGGGCAGCCTTAATGACGCCCTTTCTGCTATTTTTTTGACAGGCAGGTAGTAAGCATGGAATTTTTAAAATATGGGTTTTATTTGCTGGTTATCACTCAGTTGCTGACAGGCTGCGCCAGTAATACCGGCAGGATAACGCAGGAAGCGGGAAAAAACGGTGTCGTGGTAAGCAACTATAACTCCCGGCAGCAGCAGGAAAATATCTATTTCACAGCAGCTCCCCGCAGGGTGGTGGCTGTATGGCAAAACTCGGTGGAAACGTTGCTGGCCCTGGAACTGAAGGACCGCATTGTGGCGGCCATCGGCGTGCCGGATGCCGATTGCATTAAAGAAGAATACCGGGCAGATTACCGAGCGCTCCCGATTGTGAGTCCGCAAAACCTGGACTGCGAAAATATTCTTATGCTGGAACCGGATTTTATTTTAGGCTGGTCATCCACTTTTACGGAAAAATCAATTAAGACAACGGATTTCTGGCACAGCCGGGGTGTCAATACCTATATGGCGGAGTCGTCCTGCGGCTTTAAACAAGAAAAAAGGATAGAGGATGAATATCGCTATATCTTGGATTTGGGCCGGATATTTTCCCGGGAAGAGCGGGCCAACCAAATTGTGGCCCAAATGCAGCAAGAGATTGCCAGAGTCCGTGCCGGGACGCGGGATAAACCCAAACCAAGGGCATTGATACTGGAATTTCTGGGAAAGGATATCCGCTCGTATGGCCAAAACACCTTGGCAGGGGATATTCTGAACAAAGTCAATGGTGAACTGGCAGATGCAGAAGACACGATAAGCTATGAGCGGTTAATTGAAATTAATCCGGAGGTGATATTCCTGGTTGTGTCAGAAGACTATTATAAGGATCATGATTTTTTAGTAGATAAACTAACCGGAAATGATGCCTTGCAGGGAGTAGCGGCGATAAAAAATAAACGGGTGCAGGTGGTACCGCTTTACTGTGTGTATGGGAGCGCCACCAGAACCATTGACGGCATAAAGCTATTGGCTCGGGGCTTGCATCCGGAGCTTTACGGGGAGAAGAAAGCAGAATGAGGGTAAAAAGTATATGGGTGTTATTTGCTTTTTTGTGCGTTGTACTGTTCATCGCCATGTTTTGTGCGTTGCATATAGGATCGGTTAGTCTTCCGGCAGAAAAAATATGGAGTGCTTTATTATCGGAAGTCCGGGGAACAGAACCTCACGGGCCTGTGCATGACATCATCTGGCTGCTGCGGCTGCCCCGGCTGATACTGGCGGTATTCGCCGGAGCGGGTCTGGCTGTCTGCGGCGTCATCATGCAGGCGATAGTCAAAAATTCGCTGGCGGACCCGTATATCATGGGAATCTCAGCAGGAGCCTCGCTGGGAGCGACAATGGCGATATTATTAGGGGCCGGAATTTTTCTGGGCGGGAATGCTGTTGGTATATGCGCCTTTGCCGGAGCGTTTGCCGTTTCGATTCTTGTATTGGGAATAGCGAATATCGGAAGTCCGGCGAATTCGGTAAAATTGTTGTTGTCAGGCATGGCTTTAAGTGCGGTATGCTCGTCTTTTTCCAGTTTTATCGTTTATTTTTCGAATAATAAAGAGGGCATACAAACGATCGCCTTTTGGCTCATGGGAAGCTTTTCCGGGGCAAAATGGGATGAACTCATGGTGATCATACCCCTAATGGTTTGCGGCATTGCTTTTTTCTGGTCACAAAGTAGAGTATTGAACTTAATGCTGCTGGGTGACGCTGCCGCGATAACGCTGGGCACCGACTTGCGCAGCTATCGCCAATTTTATCTGCTGATCAGTTCCATCATGGTAGGGTTTATCGTATATGCTGCGGGAATGATTGGTTTTGTCGGCTTGCTGGTTCCTCATATGGTTCGGGCGGTAAGCGGCACAAATCATAAATATGTTATTCCGTTATCGGCAGTAACCGGAGCCATTTTAATGGTGGCGGCGGACGGGATCTGCAGGAGCCTGATTCCCAAAACGGAAATTCCGGTGGGGATTATTATATCGTTAGTCGGCGCTCCGTGTTTTGTTTATCTAATGGTCAAAAAGTCGTACAGCTTTGGGGGCGGAAAATGAAGGTAACGGTTGAAGGCGTATCATTACAGCTTGGCGATAAACAGGTGCTGCAGGATATTTCGTTTCAGGTCAATAAGCGGGAGTTTATCGGGATCATAGGCCCGAACGGCAGCGGCAAAAGCACCTTGCTGAAGTGCATATACAACGTGTTAAAACCGGATGCGGGAATCATTACAGTTGATGATCTGTATTTAAAAGACCTGAAATTGAAGGAAGCCGCGTTAAGATTAGCTGTGGTGGGGCAGCATAACAGTTATGATTTTGAATTCAGCGTGGAAGATATCGTCCTGATGGGACGCGCTCCGTATAAAAAAATGCTCGATTCGGATACCGCCGCCGACTATGAAATCGTAAAAAACTCGTTGGCTCTGGTGGGAATGACGGGAATGGAAAAGCGGAACTTCTCCACATTGTCCGGCGGCGAACAGCAACGGGTAATTGTAGCCAGGGCGCTGACGCAACAGACGAAGTGCCTGATTTTAGACGAACCGACAAATCATTTGGATATAAAATATCAACTGCAGCTGATGGAGATGATTAAAAAGCTCCATTGTACAGTGATGGCAGCAATTCACGATCTAAATATCGCGGCTTTATATTGTGACCGGTTGCTAGCAATAGAAGAGGGAAGGATCATCACCATGGGAACAGTGGAAGACGTGTTGACCCCGGAATTCATCAACAGCTTGTTTGGCGTTAAGGCCAGAATCGTAAACGATAGGGAGAATAATCAATTTCATGTTTTATATCAGCGGCCATGATGGAGTGTTTATAGCACAAAAGGGGTTGCCTCTCGCTTCTCCATTGAATTTTTTGTAAATTTTGGGGATTTTAGGGTGAGGAGTGCAGGACTTTAGTCCTATACTAAATAATTGGTAAAATATTCATAGGGATTGATTTAAAGAAGATATGCCGGGAGGGATTTCGATGATTCAGGGAATATGCTTAGGTAATATTATGGTTGACTGCGATGATGAAACCAAGCTATGTGAATTCTACTATAAATTACTTGGATGGGAAAAACGCAAAATGTTTGGTCGTCCCGCATTATGCAACGAAAATGGAATTGTATTTCTATTTATCGAAGAAGAGAATTATGTTCCACCTATCTGGCCGGAAGAAAAAGAAAAGCAGCAAAAACAAATGCATTTCGATTTTCAGGTGCCGAATGTTGCAGCAGCAGTTAAATATGCTAAGTCTCTCGGCGCTATTAAGGCAACATCACAATTTGGAGGTAGTGAGTTTGTTACCATGATAGATCCTGCCGGACATCCGTTTTGCCTTTGCGCCGAAGATAATATGGCTTGATATGCCGATATGAGTCATGGACAATCTATAATTGATCCATAAAATCTTTTTTTCACTATTACTCCATTTAAAATAAGTAAAGCTTTACGGTTCGGTTTAGCTGTAAGACTTTTTGTAGCTCACTTTAATAAAAACAAGCGATCAAATCATATCCGGTTTGATCGCTTGTTTTTTATGCTAGTTGCCTCTTTTTTGGGGTTATTGATAAATCTGAAGATATCCTTTGATAAAGTTTTCTTAACAGGGCCGTTTTTGTACGACCTTTTTTGTCTTTTCATCGAGATAGTTACGGATTTACGAATTTTCCAATGAATTTTTTGTAAGTTTTGGGGATTTTAGGGCGAAAAGTGCAGGACTTTAGTCCTGTACCAGAGAATTGGTAAAATATTCATAGGAATTTCCAATACATTGTGTTTTTTCTATTAAGTATTGCTATTTTTGTCATAAAGTGAGGGCGATGAATAGTGATTAAAATTGGCAAGAAAACCATTATTATTAAACAGGGCGATATCACTGCGGAAAGCACCGACGCGATTGTGAATCCCGCCAATTCAAAATTGCAGCACGGCGGTGGTGCGGCACGGGCCATATCCGTTAAAGGCGGAGCGGAAATTCAAAAACAAAGCAACGATATTATTAAAAAGATTGGATCAGTACCTGTCGGTAAAGCCGTCATTACCGATGCAGGAAACTTGTCTTGCAAGTTTGTGATACACACGGTCGGACCACGGTGGGGAGAAGGGAAAGAGCACGAAAAATTAAGGAAGGCCATTATGAGCGTTCTTACGTTAGCTGAGCTATATAATTTGAAGTCTGTTTCCATACCGGCAGTATCAAGTGGCATTTTTGGTTTCCCGAAAAAAGATTGCGCTGAAATACTGATAAAAACTGCATACCGATTTTTACAACAAGATGAAGTAGGTCTTGAGCATATTATCATGTGTAATTTTGATAATGAGACTTATCAGATATTTTTGCAGGTGGGGAAAAAGTTTAGTGAAGAATTATTAGAACTGTAATTCTAATTTCTATAAATACTGCAGCCTTTAATGGAAAAGGGGTATGTATCGGCTGATAAGAGTTCCCGTGCAATTTTAATTCAAAAGGAATTATTTGCCGCTGATGGTAAGGTTCTTGCGATTATTTCAGCTAATCTATATAGTTTTTGCGTATATAAAGCAGAAATTAATTGGTCAATATTAACGGAAGGACTTACTTTGCCTGTTGAAAGTCAAGTTGTATTTTCACGTAACATGGGAAAGTTTGTGCAAAGAGAGAATTGAAAAATAACTTTTATACCGAAAAAGTTATAATGATGTTGATTTATAAATATTCTGACGAAGGAGAACTTCAAAGAAATGAGAATAGCCTATGATACTGTTCTTCAATCTGAGGTATCTGCGTTAGCTGCAAAAAGTGGCGGGTTTGAGCCGTATCGTTACGAGTGTGCCTGCTGCGGAGAAGAGGTACATGTCGCCGCTCCCAACAGCACCAGCAGGGTGCCTCATTTCAAGCATCGTAACGGAAACAATGATGTTGCATGCGAAAACTATCTTGGGCAATATGGAGCGATAAGTATAGATTCTCGTTCAAGAAAAAGCAATCGTGAAAGAGTAGAGTTCTATTATAAAAATAGCAACAAGACGTTTTGTTTGGGACTCTGTTTCAGCGCAGTGGGAATTCAACACTACGAGCAGCAGAATGTTGATTTCGAGATTAGAACTGACGAATCAGAGCCACCGTTCTATACTATACCGATAAACACCCTTTATTTTGCACCCGATGTTCCCACAATGATTTCCTTGAACAAATTCTCGTTTTGCTATTATTTAGCCAATACTCTTAATGGCACAAAACGGAAATATGATTTTTTTAGGTTTGGAAATACGCCTACCTTTTTCAAGGTACAAGGTAACGATAGCGATTTTAAAGCCAAATTAGTACGCAGTACGGTTTTGTTTAATAATGTTCAATATTTCGTTATATTCCAGAATAAAGATTTAACTCCACAAATTAGTCGCTTTCCTGATGAGATGCAGGTAAATGAGACATTTTGTTTCGAAACGATGGGCTTAAAGTTCTTAGGTATGACTTTATCAATACCAAAAAAGACAGATGAAATAGATAGGCTGTTAAATAATTGGGGTTACCAATTAGAGGCATCTGAAACGATTACACCACTGTGGCCACCTGCGCCAGTGATTGATGATGTTAGTATGGTAACTTCAAACAAAGTTTTTTTATTTACGAGTTTTGCGTTACAAGCACATGGAAACATTAATGTTCATTCGACGGATATTTTGGAGGTAAATTACGATATTTCAAGAGTATTGGTTAAGAAAAGAACCAAAATATGCAAGAAAAATGCGGAGATTGTTATTGATAAGGGCGAGTCGCCTATTTATGCTTATAATCAGATTTCTACATCTGAAACTGCAAAAGTTAGTTTCACTATTCCTGATAATGGCTCCTGGTTTCTTTTCAACCGTTCGGGAGTTGGTTCTTTGAAAAACGGACAGGTTGTTTATTTGACACCGGAAAGCGTGATTAAACGGTATGAGAGCAACTATCCTACTCGCATTATTTATCTGTGTCGTCAAAAGGAATTGGTTAATGAAAAATTGCTTGAAGACATTCTCATGCACTGCAAGCGAACGGAAAAACTTGACCTTAACCAGTTTATGTTGCTTGCACTGAACAATACTGCTTCTCAATACATTGATAAATGTAGCGTTTCGGGTTATATCAACTCGGTCGCAAAACAATTTATCATGGAGGAGTTGCTATGAATTACCTTTCTCAACTAACCGAAGATGAATTACGCTATATTTGCTTAGTTGTGCCTTATCAGGACACGATAGCTTATTTTTCAAAAAAACCAAAGGAGTTTGCAAAAATTCGTCCGGGATTTCGAGTTAAGACGATTTCAAAAGATGTGGCAAGTGAACTGCTCTTCGATTTTAGCAGCAAACCCTTTATTTCATATTTCATTGAGAAACATATTAGTGATTGGCTTTCTCAGATAAAAGACCACTATAATAATAGAATTAAAGATGGTGACACAAAAGATGTTGCTTTCTTAAACACATTACCATCCAGTTTTTTCTCCGAGAACGTTGGTCTGTACTTCAAACTTATCAATGAAGAATATTCTGAAGAATACATATCGTTAATGAGTGCGGCTATAAAATCTATCAAAGAAGTAACTGACGAACAAGACAGATTAAGTAAAGAATTGAAAGCTAAGGATTCTGATATTAGGAATCTCCATACTGAACTCAATTCGGCAAAATTAGATTTGGACAGAACTAAAGCTAAGCTAAATATGCGGTTATCGGAGATTGACGCTCTCAAAATCAAACTTACTGACCTTGAAGGACTTAGGATTGCCGCTACGAAGGATAAGCAAAAAATCGAGTCTCTCGAAAATGAAATAATAACTTATGAGAAGGCAATTAAAGGGCTAAGAATAGAGTTGGACGAAACCAAAGGCAGCTGTAACCAACTCGAAGAACAAATACGGGAGGAGTTAGAAAGACAGCAAACTGCCAAATTAAATGAACAGCAATCAATAAAGGCACCGAAATGCCCTAGCGATATTGAAGAGTTCAAAGAATATCTGGGTTACAATCTTAAAAGTATCGGTGCGTCTGATGTCGCATATTATGCTCTATTGAACGCGCATTTAAGTAAAATCCTCTTTCAGGGTGTTCCTATACTTATTAATCGCTTAACAGGCATCAATGTTATGAATTGTGTTGCAAACACACTAATTGGACAAATAACGGTTAAAACACTTGTTTTTAACAAGGATATTTCGAATGAAGAAGTTAGCCGGTTCTTATCTTTGGGTGGGCGTATTGTTTGTTTGGATAACTTTCTTGGGAATTTCAACGAAACAGAATTGCTGCCTTTGTTTGAAAAACATAAAGATAAAATCATCTTTTTGACCGTTGCTTATGATAGAACAATCCATTACATATCAAAGGAGTTTTTGTGTTATTGCTATTATTTCAATGTCAATCGAATCAAGGCGTTAACCGTTAACGCAGTTTTAACCGAAGACCCGTCAACGATTGTGGAAGTCGATTTTGAGCCTCAGTGGTCAAGCGAAGAAAATTGGCATTCTAATTTATTAAGAGAAGTGTTGCGAGAATTAGACTTCCCTCAAAGCCTGGTTGAGCAAAAATGCGCTGCAGTATTTGACGAACAAGATTTATGCCGATTGCTTGCATTTGATGTTTTGCCATACTGTGCGGACGTATTGCAGATTGCCCCATATAATACATCCGAGCGGTTACTCAAATATGCCGGAGATACCGGAAGATGCAAATACAAAAAACTGTTTATGGAGTGGTTTGCGCTATGAATGAGTTCTTAACTGCTATGTCAACTGATATGGGCATTAGCCGTTATCAGAACGAATCTGATGACTCATTCATCTTCAGACTTTGTTATTCGGCATTAGGGCAGTGGTGCCTCCGAACAGCTCAGAATTTGTCAGGTGGAATCGTAGGGACAACCAAACACAATCAGACAATCGTGTTAAATGAATTGCTACAGCGCTATTCAGAACTATTTCCCAGCGTTGCTAATAGATTTATTAGCGCCAATAATCAGCAGGCGAACCTAGCTGTTCACATACGGCGGGTATACGAAGAAACGGGCTATCTTTTAACTGATGATAATAATCGGAATCGTTTAGCTAATTTCGGGCGAAGCATTACAATCGGAGATACATCTCTGTTTTTTGGTGTTCCCAATATGGCTTTTACCGTGAATGGGCTTGGCGTATTTTCAACTCCCACATTATACAAGTTTACTGCACGAGAGTTTTTAATTAGAGACACCTTAACATACGAAGAATACTTTCAATCACAATTTGACATTATAGATTTTTATGAAAGAGACATAAACATTGATGAACTGGAATTTTTCAATCCTCTATCGAATAATGTTCCTTCATTATCTTGGTCAAAGAAAATGGAGACAGATTGTTCAATGGCCCGAAAAAGTGAGATGGGTCCGTTTTACAGAGTGATGCGTGAATCTGATACCTTACTGTTGTTCGCTGAAGAACCTATAGGACCACAAAACGATAGCTTAATATCTTATGAATACAGAAGGTTATATTATGCGCTCAAAGCGCACTATGGTAATCCCTTGAAGGCAAAAGTTGTAAAGAAGGATAGCAAATACTCTGAAATAAAAATTGACGGGCATTTACCAAACCGAGAATACTATTATTTGCTGCTTTTGTCTTGGCCAGTAAATCACGCTATTGACAAAGTTAACTTTTTAGTCAAAAATTGCTTTGTTGCAGAAGTAACAGCTACCCTAAGAAATATTGGCATTGACGTTAAAGGAGGAAATGCAAATGCGTAACTTAAACGGAGTTCAACAATACTATCAGGCAATCCGTGATAGATTGAAGAACTACATAAAATCGGATTACTTAGCCAATAGTGAAACCTTACTCCTTTATGTCGATGACATCCTGGGAGAACGTTGCTCTGAGTATACCAATATTGCCCGCGAGCCTTACATTGAAACTTCGGCGTCCTATAAAAAAATATCCGATGGAATTAAAAACTCGCAGCACATTGAACAGAGCATAAAAGAATCGTTATTGAAGCTTGTTCAAGAGAAACTCGGCATATTTTCCGATCCGTTTGAACACCAAGTTAAATCGCTGGAGTATTTTTTATCTGGGAGAGATTTGTTTGTTTCCACTGGTACTGGTTCTGGTAAAACAGAATGCTTTCTTTGGCCAATTATAGCCAAGTGCTTTGATGAGGCTAAAAACCGTCCTACTGATTTCAAAAACGAGGCGGTGCGAACCCTAATCATTTATCCTATGAACGCCCTTGTGTCTGACCAACTCGCCAGATTCAGAAAAATCATTGGAAGCGATAATTTTCGAGAAATTTTCACGACGGATACACACGCTACGCGCATTCCGCATTTCGGAATGTATACTGGAAGAACGCCTTATTCTGGCGACGCAAAACCAGCTAGCAGCCGTGAATTGGCGAATACATTCCGCGAAAATTATTTGATAGATGAAAACGCCGATCCCAAAACAAAACAGCGACAAAGCAACAATGTAAAAGGGCTCAAGAAAATCAACAAATACCCGGCCAGATTTGGTGAAAACGGACTGCAAGTTTTTATCGAAAACTTGGGAAAGAACATCCATAAGCCAACTCCGTATGATGCTGAACTCATAACTCGATTCGAGATGCAGGAATGTCCGCCGGATATTTTGATTACAAACTATTCCATGTTGGAGTATATGCTTATGCGCCAACGTGAAGCAAACATATGGGACAAAACAAAGCAATGGCTTAACGAATCTGGAGCCAATAAACTCCTCATCGTTTTGGATGAAGCGCATATGTACCGTGGCTCTGCTGGTGGAGAAATTGCGCTATTATTGGTGAGACTGTTCCATCGCCTGGGGATTACAGCCAATAGGGTTCAGTTTATCCTTACAACCGCAAGTATGCCGCCGGACGAAAAAAAAGCGATAGACGATTTTTACTCTGGTCTTACGGGGAAAGAGCCGACTTGTTGTGAATTTTTATTCGGTACAAAGGAGGAGAGCCCAGATGAATTGGAGGTAAAAACGGATATTGATGCGCTGGCGTCGATTGGCTCTGACCAAGTGCAAGGTGATGGTGTAACCGCCAGAATTAAGGATTTTGCCAAAGCTGTTTTTCGTTATAGCTTGCCAAACGACATTAGTAAGGCTCAAGCTCAAGAGTGGCTCTACGATAATCTTCCGAAATATCAAGCGTTTGTTTTGCTGAACAAACTATGCCGTGATGGTGCAAAATCATATAGCGAGATTAAGAAAACGCTGTTTGGGGACAGTGCGAATGCCGAAAAAGCGCTTGACGCTTTATTGGCATTGGTTTCCCTTGCCGCAAAGAATGGAAATATCCTATTTCCAGTGCGACTTCATATGTTTTTACGCGGGTTGCAGGGTCTTTATGCATGTTCTAATCCGAAATGCACCTGTGCGAAGTATTCTGAAAGCGAAAAGCTCCCTTTGGGTAAGGTTATCTCTATCCCCAAATATAAGTGCGAGTGTGGCGGCAGGATTTATGAACTTGTTAATCATATAAAATGCGGGGCTTTATATCTAAAGGTTTATCTTCAAAAAAATGATGGACAACCATATTGGTATGTCTTCCCTGAACGTGGCTTGAACGGTGATGCTAATTCGCTTAATGAAATGCTTCTCTATGTAGTTCCCAAGAACTATCATAAGGGGAAGAACGACAAGATCGGTGCGCTTGACCCCTTAACAGGCAAACTATATACGTCGCCTCAAAACGATGAAAATCTGCTAACCGTCATATACAACGATAACTTCGATGGTAAGAAACAATCATACACTTTTAGCGTTTGCCCAAAGTGCAAGAAACCTATGCCGCTTAAAAAGCCGGTTGACTTAGCCACTAAGGGCAACATCCCATTCTATAACCTGACAAAGACTCAATTTGAATTGCAACCTGCCAAGTCAGAACTGATCAATCAAGGAAAAAAGGTATTGCTGTTCTCGGATTCTCGGCAAAACGCAGCAAAACTTGCATTGGACTTGTCAAAATCATCTGATGCGGATGCTTTTCGGCAGACAGTTATGCTCGCGTCGCTTCTTTTGCAGGTTGATGGTAGAGAGCATTCTTTATCCGACCTATATCCGGCATTTTTGGATGTTTGCATACAAAACAACCTTGCTTTTTTCAGTGGCAAAAGCAAAGAGAAGTTTGAAAACGACAAGCGCCTGTTCAAGGATAAAAAAGGCAGAGCTGAACGGCGCGGAAGAACCATTGACTATACGACAATAGCTGCGGAGTACCAAACTCTGCCGGATGACTACTACGAGCAGTTATTAACTTTCTTTACAGAAAGCCCTCGTTCATTTAAAGATATCGGTATTGGCTTTGTAGCTCCTGTATCTTCTGTTCTTGACGATTGCGTATATGATTTAGAGGATGACGGCTTAATCGTTGATAAAGATGTCCTTTATCAATTGCTTGTGCTATTATTCTGGGATGTTATGGATGAAAGCGCTGCTCTTGGGGAAACAATTCCAGATGATGTTCGAAAAGGTCTGCCCGGACGAAGCAAAAGCCCGACGTTTGGGTTGGACTTCAATTTTTCAAACAAATTGGACAAAGGGCTTATCCAGCGAATCCAAGGGCTATTAAATCTTGATAATATTGCAAAAATCTTAGATAAAGTGCGAGACTTATTTTTTGCTTCCTCATCTAGCAACCGTTACTATATTAAATTAGCCGCAGTGAAAATCGAGTTCACCGATAAAGATTTCACGTGGTATCGCTGCGTTAAATGCGGAAAATTATCTCCATATAAAATTGGGGATTATTGCGGTGCCTGCTTTGACTCAACCGATTTAGTGCCGATTGATGAAACGGATTTGTCGCGCTTTGACTTTTGGCGAATACCGGTTATCAACGCCTTGAAAAAACTCGAAACTATCCACACGATTGACACCGAGGAACACACAGCACAATTATCCCATAAAGAAACTAAAAGCGATACTTGGAGCCGTACAGAAAAATATGAAATGCGCTTCCAAGACATTAACGCAGGAGAAATCGGCGAGGAATCCATCGATGTATTGAGTTGTACGACAACTATGGAGGTTGGTATTGATATTGGTTCGTTAACTGCCGTTGGGCTTCGTAACATACCACCCATGAGAGAAAACTATCAACAACGTGCAGGGCGCGCGGGGCGTAAAAATGCCGGTATCTCTACTATCGTTACATATGCTTCCGGAGGAACGCACGATAGCCACTACTTTTTGCATCCCGATGAAATGATCTCTGGTTCTCCGCGTAAACCTTGGATAGACCGTGACAATTCCAAAATCAGGCAGCGTCATATAAACATGCTGGCGTTGAACGGTTTCATGTCGACTCCGGATATGAAAACCCAATTCGACGGTATTGTTGACATTGGCATAATATCGTTCTGTGAAAAATTCGGCGAAAACTTTGTTGTTTACGCTGAATCTATGGACTTGCCAACCGATATTACTATTTCTCAATTCCGAGAAATAAGCCAAAGCGTTTTAGCTGAAGGTAAGCGCAATGAGTTTATTAACAATGACAAAGAGACATCGGCTTTTGATGTCTTCTATCGTGAAGGATTCATACCGTCATATTCATTTCCAAAGAATGTTGTAAGATTTTTCGTGGAGAAAGAATCTGAACGGGGCAAAAATGCTCCTCGTGATATCGAATATGCTCCCGAAAGAGATCTCGCTGTAGCGCTTAGCGAGTATGCGCCCGGTAGGTTTGTTACAATTGATAAAAAAATATATAAATGCGGAGGCATTTACGCTAATCCCCGCCCAAGAGGCTTTGAGAAAAACCAAGCTGAGTACTATTTCAAGAACAAAGATTACTATAATGACATTTACATCTGTTCTGAATGCAACTGGTTTGGCATTGGGCAAGAGGATTTTTCAACGATGCAGTGCCCATATTGCGGTGCGCCAATTGACCACAAAAAAATGCTGCGCCCATGGGGATTTTCTCCGGTTAGAGGGGATGCGGTTAAATTCGAAGATGAGGATGAGCAGTATACCTATGCAGAGGCACCCTACTATTCCTACGTTCCAGAAGACACGAAAATGGATAAATTCGGTCATAGCAATATCCGTTATGTCAATCTTTCTGATAGAAAAGTTTTAACTGTTAATATGGGTAAAAGTAAGAACGGTTTTAATATCTGTAAAAAGTGTGGAGGCGCTGAGGTTGCAGATGATAAGAACAATGGGGATTTTTCATTTTCACAGCCCTATCACGATAACAATCTTTTATGTCGTCATGAAGGTATGGTGGATACTAATATCTTTTTAGGATATGAATTTTTAACGGACATGTTTATGTTGGACATTTCCTATGATTCCGCAATACTTGTTGGAAACAAAAATGCAGAAGAAAAGAGCATTCTTCGGGCGGCAGTGACAACACTACACGAAGCAATTAAAAAAGCTGTTTCGCTTGTGCTGGATATAGATTACAATGAGATAAGCGGAGGATGGCGGCCAAGGATTAAGTTCGATGGTGACTCTCATATAGAAATGTTTTTTTATGATAACCTCACCAGCGGTGCTGGTTATTCATCGTTAATTGGCTCAATTTTTGATAAGGTACTTGAACGCGCCAGAATAATTTTATCAGAGTGTGAGTGTTCACGAACCTGCAAAAACTGTCTTGATAATTTCTGGAATCAGAGGAATCACCTATTGTTTGACAGGCATTTAGGTTTGCAACTTCTCAACTATGCTCAATTTGGACAGTTACCCGATGAATACGACAACGGCGAGCAACAAGCGTTACTTGGCCCATTGCAAAAACTCATTTCAGAAGACAGAGACACTCCCCAGCCTAATCTTCAAATTGGATTTGAAGTTATTCCTGCTATTCTGAAGAAACCAGAAAACACAAGCACGAGGATTTTCCTAAATCCTTATGATTTGTCGGATTGGTTGCCCAACGCATTTATGACATACAGAAACTTAATAAGCGAGAGGTAGATAATGGCTAAAGCACTTTCGCCGCTTCGCTATCCGGGCGGCAAATCAAAAATATACGAGAAGGTTAAAACTCTTATTGAAACTAATGCGCTGGGAAATAGAACTTATGTTGAGCCTTTTGCAGGTGGATTTGGCATAGGGATTGGTTTGTTGTGTGACAATATTGTGCAGTCTGCTGTCTTGAATGATTTCGATTCCCATATTTATCACTTTTGGCATTCAGTACTTTATAGCACAGATGACTTACTTAAAAAAATTACCGATACGCCCATCACTATTGATGAGCGAGAAAAACAAAAGGCCGTGTACAAAGACAGTGATGCAGATGCTTTAAGCGATGGCTTCGCAACATTGTTTTTAAATCGTGTGAATTTTTCTGGCGTTATTAACGGTGGTCCAATTGGCGGAGTAACGCAGAGCGGCACATATAAACTGGATTGCCGGTTCAATAAGGAAGAGATAAAAAAGAAAATCGAGGATATTGCTTTGCTGAGAAATCGCATTTTGCTATATAACTGCGATGCAAGTGATTTGATTATTAACCGTTTAGAATTTCAAAACAATACTGCATTTTTCAATATTGACCCTCCATATGTTGTTAAGGGGAGTCGACTTTATACAAACTACTTCAAAGAGCCTGACCATAGAAATCTTGAACAGGTAATAACTGAACATCTAGGGGGTATTCCTTGGATTATTACTTATGATGACTGCGAACTAATACGAGATATCTATAAACAGTACTTTGTAACTGGGTACGATATTCAGCATAACGCCAGAGTCAGTGTTCGGGGGAAGGAATTGGTTATTACGAATATTCCAGAGGATTCGTTTGTTTGGTGAAGTTGTTCGAGTTGCATGAATGTTGATATCAACAGAAGTATGGACAATGACCGAAGTGGATTCTGAGGGACAGGTCTTAGTTATTGAAAAAATGAGTATCTGTATATTTTGCCACGTAGTTTATGTTGGCAGAATTAACAAAAAATAGATAGTGCAGAATGAACCTACAACGATCTGACATCAAGGAGCATATATTTATTCCGTACAGCGTTTGCAATCGGATGTGTGTGGCTTTTTACCATACTACAGGAGATCAACAACCAGACAGATCAGCGACAGCAGTTTTGATATTTGCATTTTTGTATTGTAATGAAACTTTTTTCATGAAGCGTTAAAAAATCCGTCGCCTTGACGAAAGTCAAGCGGTGACGGATTTTTTGACGCTTACCGTGAAAATATAAAGATACTCCTTGGTTGGTTACTTATTTCTTCTGGGATTATCCGAAAAACCAACTAGGTAATCTAAAGACACATTAAAATAATTGGCTAGTGCGATAAGAACGTCATAGCTCGGTTTTGATTCATTCTTTTCATACAAAAATATAATTCGACGTTTGACTCCTACAATGTCAGCTAGTTCTTCGGCTTTTAGTTTATTTGCTTTTCGCAAATAATTTAGGCGTTCACCAAAAGTAGGCATAAAATCACACTCATTTCAAATAAAATATCTTGACCGTGCAATTTAAATGCACTATAATAAAATAAAAGTGTATTAAAATTGCACTTTTTAAATAGAGGAGGTGGTGTCTAGCAATACGGCTTTCCCAATAACCCCCGAAAGTGAGGTGAGCAAAGAGAAGCAGTATCGTCAGCCGGCAAGCGGGATACTGCCTGGTTTCCTGTGCCCAAAATGAGGCACGCAATAACATAAGAACACGATTTTATTATACCGTATTTACCAAATTTCGTAAACTATCCGGTTATGTACGGGAGGTTGGTTATGGATATTTACCGGACCACAATCCGTTCCGTCGGGTCCAAGGCCCTAGCCTTTCTTGGGGGAGATCTGTTGATTACCTACTATCCCCAGGCCCCGGAGTCTCTGCGGGATTACTACCTGATTCTTTCTCCGGCGGTACTGGGGTCACCTATACGGGTTGGCGATATCCTGCTGCTCGGCGACCGGCGCTATCCGATTACTGCCGTTAGTCCGGACGCCAGTGAGAATCTAAAGCAATGGGGCAATGTATCGCTGCGCTTTGACAGTGCGCCGGTGGCCGGTTGGTCAGGCAGTATCCATCTTAGCGGAGGCACACCCCTGACGGTGACGGCAGGGGAGACTTTTGGGATTGAGCGGGAGGGGGAAGGCGGGGCTGGACAATCCGGGACTAAAGTTTAGCGTTAAGTTTAGATCTTGGCGAAAAGAGGTGAAAGAAAGTTCCTATGAACAGGTTGGCTAAAGATTCTTTGCTTACCCTGGAATCTATTCACATCGGTATGCCGCAGCAGGACCGCTATGAAGTGCTGAAAGTCTTGTCCGATTCATTAAAAGAACAGGGCTTTGTAACCGATGGGCATTACGATGCCTTGCTGAAACGGGAAATGCATTTTCCCACCGGCATTCCCGCCGGACAGTTTGGCATTGCCATCCCGCATACTGACCCTGCCTATGTCCGGCAGGCTGCGATTGCCGTGGGGATTCTTGCGCATCCGGTCGTGTTTTATCAAATGGGTGCTGAGACGACGGAGGTAGAGGTGCAGATGGTGTTTCTGCTGGCGTTGACCCAGGCGAATAAACAAATTAATATGCTGCAGAACATCACCCGGCTGATCAGAGACGGGGAAGCCCTGGCGTTCATCAGGCATAGTACCAGCCGGGAAGAGATCAGAAACAAGCTGCAAAGCTTTTTGGATTAGGGTCTTATCTGTTTTGTAAGTACGACATCCGTGAAATTTGGAAAGGAGCGTTATGATGGACAAAAAGAAGGTCCTTTTTGTTTGTGCCACCGGGATAGCCACTTCCACCGCAGCAGCCGAAAAAATCGTTGAGTATTGCAAAAGCCAGGGGATTGAGTTCGAGTACAAGCAGTGCAATGTGGCCTCGCTGCCTTCGCTGGAAGGGGAGGCGGATTTGATTGTTTCGACGACGAATGTGCCGTATCAGATTAAAACCAAGGTAGTCAATGCCTTGCCGTTGATTACCGGTTTCGGTGAGGAAGAACTGCTGGCTTCGATAGCCGGACTGCTGAAGGGGGATGCGTGATGGGTCAGGATTTATTAGGTATTGTTCAATATGTGTTGGGGTTTGGGCCTACGGTCATGCTGCCGATTGTCGTTTTTTTGCTGGCGATGGCTTTTCAGATCAAGGTTTCCCGGGCGTTACGCTCGGCGGTGACGATCGGCATGGGGTTTGTCGGTATTTATGCCATATTCGGTATTTTAGTGGATAATTTAGGCCCTGCCTCACAGGCGCTGGTAAAACATAGCGGCATCAATCTGCCCGTCCTGGATCTGGGGTGGCCGCCTTTGGCCGCGATTACCTGGGCGGCTCCCATTGCGCCGTTTGTGATTGTGTTGACGGTTGTAATCAATATCGTCATGCTGACTTTTAACCTGACCAAGACGATCGACATCGACATCTGGAACTACTGGCATTTCGCGTTTGCCGGGGCGCTGGTATACAGTGCGACGGACAGCTTCCTGCTGGGGATGGTTGCCTCGGGCATTACCGCCATCGTCATTATCAAGCTGGCCGACTGGTCGGCGCCGCTGGTACAGGAGTATTTTAACCTGCCGGGGATTTCCCTGCCCACCTTATCTTCGGTCGTGTATTATCCGATCGGCCTGTTGGGTGACCGGATCATTGACAGCATTCCCGGCCTTAAGTCCCTGCATGC
The DNA here is from genome assembly GCF_001298735.1 of Propionispora sp. 2/2-37. GTDB lineage: Bacteria > Bacillota > Negativicutes > Propionisporales > Propionisporaceae > Propionispora. The sequence continues at coordinate 258,212 of NZ_CYSP01000005.1, forward strand.
CGATCCCGAAACCATCCAGAAGCGGTTCGGCGTATTCGGGGAACCGCTGATGATCGGGCTGATTCTGGGGTTGCTGCTGGGCGTGCTGGCAGGCTATGACGTGAAAGGTGTGCTGAATCTGGGCATCAACCTGGGGGCGGTCATGCTGATCCTGCCCAGAATGGTCAGGATTCTGATGGAAGGGCTGATGCCGCTGTCGGATGCGATTAAAGCCTTCCTGAAGAAAAAATATCCGAACCGGACGGATTTGTATATCGGGCTGGATATCGCGGTGGCGATCGGCAATCCGGCGGTCATTTCCACGGCGCTGCTGTTGACGCCGGTGGCCGTGGTGCTGGCTATGGTGGTTCCGGGAAACCGGACGCTGCCGCTGGGGGACCTGGCTAATCTGGCGGTCATGATTTCGATGGTGGTACTGGCAACCAGGGGTAATGTGGTCCGGTCAATCATCATCGGCATCCCGATCATCATTGGTGACTTGCTGGTTGCCAGCAACGTGGCGCCGCTGATTACCGGCATTGCCAAAAGCATTAATTTCAAATTTCCTGACGGTTATACAGGCCAAATCTCCAGTTTTCTGGACGGGGGGAATTTGTTCCGGTACTGGCTGCTGAAAATGTTTGAAATGAATGTGCTGGCGCTGGTGCTGATTCCGGTCATTCTTGGCCTGTTATATTGGCTGATCAAAGGGGTAAAGACAAATGGGCAGTCATCCGGCGAATCCCTGTAGCCGTTTCCAGGCGTGTGGCGCTGCCGGGAAAACAGAGTACTTTATCGGCGTGGATATCGGCTCTACCAACTGCAAAGTGTGCGCCTATGATGTCCGGGACTTTTCCGAGGCGGCTTGCGAGCGGTTTACCACGCCGCAAGTGACCTGCGGCAAACAGACCGATTTTTTGCTGGACGACATCTGGCATACCTTGAAAAAGGTCCTGGCAGGAATGTTTTCCAGATTGTCCGGCCAAGGTCGTATTGTCCACATCGCGATTGCCAGTGTGGGCGAGTCCGGTGTGCTGGTGGATGACAAGGGGGAGGCCATCGGTCCGGTAATTGCCTGGTTTGATACCCGGACGGAAGAGCAGGTAAGAAAAAACAAAGACCGTATCAGTGAACAGGAGCTATACGGCATCTGCGGCCTGAATGCCCACAGCAATTACAGTGCCTATAAGATCCTGTGGCTGAAGGAGCATGCCGGGGTGGACAGGCCGTGCCGGTGGGTTAGTCTGGCAGGGTATATTGCCTATAAGCTGACGGGGGAAATCCACAGCGAGCCGACGCTGGCCTCGCGGACGATGCTGCTCGATCTGCGGCAGAGACAGTGGAGCGAAACCCTGCTGGACAAATTGAACATCGAGAAAAGTATGTTGCCGGACTTGGTACCCAGCGGGCAGGCGATCGGTACGGTAAGGCCGGAACTGAAAAGGGAATTTCAGGTAGAGTATGAAACGGGGGTCTCTATTGCCGGTCATGATCATATGTGCGGTGCCTTCGGGATTGGCCTGACCAGCAGTGACAGTCTGCTCAACTCCACAGGGACGACGGAAGGGCTCCTCGCACTGTCCGGCGGGGGAGCCAAAGTGGAGGAGCGGCATTGTTCCCATAAGCTTTCTCATGGTTTGTATGTGCTGGACGCCTATACCACGTTGTTCGGATCGCTGCCGGCAGCCGGGTTGTGCTTTCAGTGGCTGAAGGAAATGTTCTTTGCCAACGAGAAATCTTGGGAGAGGATATGGCATGGGCTTGGCAGAAGGATAAAAAACGATTTGCTGTTTATCCCTCATCTGCGAGGCAGCGGACCGCCGCTTAGGAATGTGCAGGCCAGGGGCTTGCTGTACGGTTTGGAGGATACCACCGGCTGTTATGATGTAGCCCGGGCGGTACTGGAAGGGGTGTGTTTTGAACTGAAGGCGCTCAGGGAGCTTATGCATCCCGGCTCTGTACCGGCGGTGAAGGTGATCGGATCGGCGGTACATAACCCGCTGTGGCTGCAGTATAAGGCGGATGTTCTTGGGTGCAGCGTAGAAGCGTACGATGTGAATGAGGCGGTGGCCAGGGGCGCGGCCCTGCTGGCGGCCTATAAGGCAGGCTATGTCGACGAAGCTTTCATTAAGAAACTTAATCGGAAAGTCCGGGTGTACGAGCCTGATTGGAAACAGAACGGCTATTTGCAGGAAAAATATGAACAACTGTATGTTCCCGCCTCTCAGTTAAAAATAGAGCTGGAACAAAGGGAAAGGAGGAAAGAACGGTGATCGTTTCAGCGTACCGGCTGTTATTTGACAGCAACAAGGCCGGACAGGTTCTTGGCGCTTTTAATACGCACAATCTGGAAGTAACCAAAGCGATTATCGAGGGTGCGGAGGAGACCGGCTATCCGGCACTGGTGCAGATCAGTCCTGGCAGCGTGGAGCTGTCCGGCTATGAAACCATTTCAGCCATATTTCACTCCCTGGCGAAAAAGGCGGCGGTTCCCCTGGCTTTGCACCTCGATCATGGCCGAAGTTTTGAAGAGGTAAAGCGGGCGGTGGAGGCCGGGTTTCATTCGATCATGATCGACGGTTCGCAGCTTAGCTACGAAGATAATGTGGAATTGACCCGCAAGGTCGTGAGCTACTGCCATGAACGGGATATTCCGGTGGAGGCCGAACTGGGGGTGATCAGCGGGAAGGAAGATGATCTGCAGGTAGAAGAGCATGGTTATACCGATCCACGGGTGGCCGCCGACTTTTGTGAAAAGACGAATTGCGATTTGCTGGCGGTCTCCATCGGTAATGTACATGGCCTGCGAAAGGATGTTGCGATCAACCTGCAGATCCTGCAGGAACTGAAAACCCTGACGGCTACGCCCCTGGTCATTCATGGCGGTTCCGGTATTTCCCAAGAAATAGTGCGGCAGTTTAAGGAATATGGAGTCAGAAAAGTGAATTTTTCCAGCGAACTAAAAAACGCGTTGATCCGGTCGGTGGGTGAACGGTATATCGCCAATCCGGGTGAATACGATATCGTTTCGGTGACCAAAGCGGAAGTGCGGGCGATTAAACAGGTTGTGATGGATAAGTTACTGATACTGAATTAGTGCTACAGACGATGACCCCTCTTCTTGCGAAGCAGGGGTCAGTTTCATTAGTTGTGCTATTTCCGTTGGAGATAGCACGTTTTTTTGTAAAAATATCACAATTGATTTGAATTTCTTTAGAAATAAGGAAGGAATTTCAATTTTTTCAAAGGAGTTTACAAAATTAATGTAAAATAGCGGTAAATAATGAAATAATTTGCTGAGATCTATCTATTAGTAATAACATGCCGGCGTTACATACAGCAAAGGAGCCTCAGGATGCACCCCAATACCTTAAACAAGAGTAACCATCTCAAAAAGTACCTAACCATGGCCGCACTCATTGTATTCTCTCTTTTACCTACCAACCTAATCTTTGCCCAGCCCGACGATCAACTGGACCGGGAAGAACTAAGACGCCGGACGCAGCAGGAAACCCAGGAACGTCAGAACCGGCAGCAGCAAAAAGATACCTTCTTCCAGGCCGGACAGACCGTTGCCGAAGATACCTCCCTGCCGGAA
>NZ_CYSP01000006.1 GCF_001298735.1 Propionispora sp. 2/2-37
GCAACTGGCTTGCCGGTTTCTTTTTTAGTTATAGCTGGAATCAAGCTTATGTTACAGATTTTGCTCTTCTACCAATAAATCCAAACCTAAATCTTTTTTTACCCATTTACTGCATTTTTCGAGGCCATGCAGTTCAATAGGAACCGGTTCACTGACAAACAATTTGAGATAAGCTTTGCCATTGGCAATGGCTGCTTTAACTTTTTTTACCAGTCCGATTTGGGTGGTATCCAGAATTTCGGCAATGGCCAACAGCAAAGACAGTTTACGGGCAGTATGCCAGTCACGTTCATCTAAAAACTCACTGTAGATTCTATTGCGGTAGTATTTCAGAGAAGGCCCGTTATGCCAGCCGGCAATGACGGCGGCAATCATTTGCTCACGGTGGGTCAGGCCGAATAAACGGGCATTTTCCACCAGGTATGAACTATGGCGGGGATGATCATAGTAATTAATGGTGATACCAATATCGTGCAGCAGTGCGGCTACCCGCAGCAGTTTTTTATCGGCAAGGCGCAGATCCATCTCTTCGCGCCAGCCGTCAAATATGGATTCGGCCAGTGTTGTTACATGATAGGCATGGTGCACGTCACCCTCGTAAGCCAGCAGCATATTATACGTACTGTGCTGCAGTATGTCTGCAATTACAGGGTCCTGATGGAGTTTGGCCTGATAATATTGTAAAAAAAGACCTTCCCGTACGCCGCAGCCGCTAATGATGAGTTGGGAAGCCTGAGTGACGTCCAGCAGACACTTTACAATGGCAACACCGGCCACAATGATATCGGCGCGTTCGCTGCTGAGGCCGGGCAGTTTTTTACGTTGGGCCAGCGTTGTTTTACAGATGATTTTCCATAATTCATCAAAGGACATGGGACCTAAGCGATAATTGTGTACTTTGGAAAATGGATAATTTTTGCACTTTTGATCCATTTTGGCAATGTTACGGGCTGTTCCCCCAATGCCAATCAATGGCGCGAAAGATCGTTTTAGCCAGGATAATTTATACAGTTCGGTCAGGATGAACGTGTGTAATTCAGCCAGCTTGGCATCACTGACTTTATTTTGCAGGTTAAATCGTTCGGTTAGTGTTACAGCGCCAAAAGGAAGGCTGACAGCTTTTTTTATTTTCCGGTTGTGAATGAGGGTGAGCTCGGTACTGCCGCCGCCTAGGTCAAAGAGCAGGCCGTCGGTTAGATCAATGGTGTTCATAACACCGATGTAACCTAACTCGGCTTCTCTTTCTCCACTGATTATTTCTAACGAAATGTTTGTTTCCTTTTGGACGAGCGCAATAAATTCTGAGCCGTTTTTAGCATTACGAACGGCGGCCGTAGCCACTCCGATAATTTTGTCAACCTGAAACAACTGGCACATGTGGGCAAAAGTTTTTAAAGTGGACAGCGCGCGGGAAATGGCTTCGGGCTGCAAAAAAAATGTGGCGTTCATTCCCTCACTTAACCTTACGGTTTCTTTCTGGTTATACACAAGGTTGTAGGCCCCTGTTTCATAAATATGCATGACGATAAGTCGTGCGGAGTTGGAACCCAGGTCGATAATAGCTACGCGCTCGGTCATTTTGATCATCTCCTAATCGGCTGCTGTCTTTGGTTTTTTGCTATTTTCTGATAAAATTTACGGAATTTTAACAAAGGAACCCGGGGTATCCGGGAAGGATTTACACTATAAACCTGTCGAATGATAGGACTAGCGGAGGTGATTCCATGGCAGGCAAGGCTCCTGAGTTGTTTGCCGCTGTGCACATCGGATCAGAGCAAATTAGTATGCAGGTGGCGGAATATAGAAGTTTAGATGATGTAAAAGTGATTGAAAAGGCTCATTGCCAGGTGACTCTGGGAGAAGAAACCTTCAAGACCGGGCAGATTAGTTTCAGTGCCGTCGGTGAACTTTGTGAGCTGTTAAAAGGCTACCGGCGCATACTGGCCGAGTTAGGCGTCAATGATTACCGGCTGGCTGCTACTACAGCCATTCGTGAAGCCGATAATCAACAGTATATTATCGATCAGATCAAAGTAAAAACGGGGTTTGCCGTTGAAGTAGTGGATATGATACAGGAAATTTTTTATAAATATGCGTCGCTGTTTAAACGGATAGCAGAAGCGGGTTTGGTTAATGAAAAAGACGCTATTTTGTTTGTCGACATCTCATCAGGCGGACTGGGTATCACTTTATATAAAAACGGAGCATTGCTTTATCAGCAAAATCTTCATATCGGTATATTGCGCATTAAAGAAAGTTTTGAAAAGCATCAGCGTGAAGATATGCATTTTCAAAAAGCATTGGAAGAATATATTTATAGTGTTATTGCCCCGGTTCAACAGGAACTGGGACAGCATCAGATCAAATATTTGGTTTTGTCCGGTGTGGAAACAAATTTGTTATTGAATATTTTAGGGCGTGAACAGGACGGGAATTTGTCCTTCATGGGGCTGCAGGATTTCAAGCAACTATATAAACAAGTCGTTAATCTCAATTTACCCCAAATTATGGATACCTTTAACTTGCCGGAGAATAAGGCGGACATGGTTCTGCCTACTATTATACTATATCAGCAGATCATGGCGTTAACGGATGTAGAAAAAATTGTCATTGCCAATGATCAATTTATCGATGGGATGACAACGCTGCATATTGCGGATAAAGTGAAGGACAAATGGCTACATACCGTTGAAGATCAGATGATTAGTCTGGCTCGCAGTGTAGCCCGCAAATATCATTATAATGAAAGCCATGCGGAGCATGTTGAGCATATTGCTTTGAAAATCTTTGACCGGATGACCAGGCTACATGGTCTGGGTGAACGGGAGCGTCTGCTGCTTAAGGTAGCTGCTATTTTGCACGACATCGGTAAATTTATTAACATGCGCCGCCATTATTTATATTCGTACCGCCTAATCCTCTCTTCTGATATTTTAGGGTTTAGCGAGGAAGAGAAGATTATTATGGCCAGTGTTGCATATTATCATTCTAAAGGAACACCGGTGGATTTCGACATCGCGTTTAGCAGCCTAACCAGAGAACAAAAAGTAACGGTAGCCAAGCTGGCAGCCATTCTCAGGCTGGCGAACTCTCTTGACTGTACGCACCGCCAAAAAATTTCAGAATGTCAGGTAGCTGTCCGGGAGGATGAATTGGTTGTCGCCGTACAGGCGCAGGAGGACATTTCGCTGGAAGAGTGGACTTTTGAAGGGAAAGCACAATTTTTTGAAAATGTTTTTGGCATCCGGGCAATTTTAAAAAGACAGGTAGGTTGATAACATGTTTGCCAAACATGAGAATTTTATAAACCGGGAACTGAGTTGGCTCAAATTTAATTCCCGGGTACTGGGTGAAGCGAATGACCAGCAAAAACCGCTTTTAGAGCGTCTGCGCTTTCTGGCTATCACCAGTTCAAATCTTGATGAATTTTTTATGATTCGCCTGGCCGGTCTTAAGCATCAGTTGGAAAGCGGTGTTAATAAAATCGATGCTGCCGGGTTAACCGTTGAACAGCAGATTATGCAAATCAGCGAAGCGGCTCATGCCATGGTTAAGGAGCAATACCGTCATTTGCGCAGTATTCTGAGAAACCTGGAACAGGATGAAATCTATTTTTGTGATGTTCAAGAAATTAAGGGGAAGGATAAAGAATGGCTGGACAATTATTTTCACCATACCGTTTATCCGGTAATTACACCTATGGCTGTTGACGCCAGTCATCCTTTTCCCTTTTTAGCCAACAGAACTCTGAATCTGGCAGTTACGCTCAGACGGGACAATGAAATCAGCATGGCGGTCATTCCGGTTCCCGGAGGGCTGCCACGTATTGTAGCGATTCCGGGAAATGCCAAGAAGAAACGGTTTGTTTTTTTGGAACAAATTATTATGACTTTTGCCCAAAAATTATTTTATGGCTATAAAATTCAGGATATGGCTGCCTTCCGGATTACGCGCAATGCCGATTTGTCCATTGATGAAGAGGATGTTAAGGACTTGCTGGCGGAGGTGGAAAAATCCCTGCGCCAGCGTAAGCGCGGACAGGCGGTGCGGCTGGAAATTGCCAAAAGTACTAAGCCGGACATTAAAGAATTTTTAATCCAGGCTCTTAAAATTGTGGAACCGGATGTGTATGAAATTTCCGGGCCGATTGATCTTACCTGCATGATGAAGTTTGTGGACCTGCCGGGCTGTGATCAGTTGCGGTATATTCCGTTAGTACCTCAGATGCCGGCCGATCTTGTTGGTGAAGAGGATCTATTTGCAGTTATCCGCCAGCGGGATATTTTGTTGCATCATCCTTTTGAAAGTTTCCGGCCGGTCATTGATTTTGTACGTCAGGCCGCCACCGACCCGAAAGTGCTGGCCATCAAACAGACGCTGTACCGGGTCAGCGGCAATTCGCCCATTGTACGTGCTTTGGCCCAGGCGGCAGAAAATGGCAAACAGGTTACCGTACTGGTGGAACTGAAGGCCCGCTTTGACGAGGAAAACAATATTTTATGGGCAAAACGCCTGGAGGAAGCCGGATGTCATGTAATTTACGGCTTGGTAGGACTAAAAACTCATGCCAAAATGATTTTGGTTGTCCGTCAGGAAGAAAGCGGTATTAAGCGCTATGTTCATATGGGAACAGGAAATTACAACGATACTACTGCTAAAATTTACACCGACATGGGGATTTTTACGGCCAATGATCAATTTGGTGCTGATGCGTCAGGCTTTTTCAATGTGCTGTCCGGTTATTCCGATCCGCCGGTCTGGAATAAGATCGTAGTGGCGCCATTGGGGCTGAGGGAAAAAATAGAGTCTTTGATTGATCGTGAAATTACATTTGCCCAAGAGGGACGTCCGGCGAGGATCATAGTGAAAATGAATGCCCTGCTGGACAAGGAGATCATCATGAAGCTTTATGAGGCCTCCCATTGCGGCGTAAAAATTGATCTGATTATTCGCGGGATCTGCGCGCTGCGTCCGGGAATACCTGGAGTGAGCGAAAATATTACGGTGCGCAGCATTGTCGGACGATTTCTTGAACATAGCCGTATTTTTTATTTCAGTAACGGCGGAGATGAAAAAATTTTTCTTTCCAGTGCGGACTGGATGCCACGCAATCTAAACGAACGGGTGGAATTGTTTTTCCCGGTGGATGACGAACGGCATACGGAGCGCATTAAAGGGATACTGGAATTACTGCTAAAAGATAATCGCAAGGCTTACGTCATGAAAAGAGACGGCGGTTATCGCAGGGTGGACAGAAGGGGGAAAGGCATTAATAGCCAAAGCTGGTTAATGGAACTTGCCAGTCAGGCAGCAAATGTACCGGAAATCTCGCTGGCGCAGCGGCTCAAACCCATGTATCGTAAAGATTTATAGGTGCTGGGCTGGCGGTGGCCTGTCTTCTATTTAAAAAGATTGGTAATGCTTACAAGCAAAGATAAGAGTCCGGCAGCAATTAACGGTCCGACAGCGACTCCTTGTAGAAACGTCACACCGACAACGGTTCCTAAAACCAGGGAAGTTACGGTCTCCGGCGTTTCTTTAATGATTACGATGCCGCGTCCGGCTACCCAGGCCACAAAGATACCAATGATTGTGGCGGTAATGCCCACCGGACTGCTGAACGATTGCTGCAGATCGCGCAGGCTTACCTTGCCGGAAGCTACCGGTGCTAAAATACCAATTGTGAGCAGGGTGATTCCCCAGTTGAGGCCCTTGCTTTCTAGCATGGGAAACCAGGTATCCAGGCCTATAAGCTTTACAACAAGTAAAATCGCTGCAGCCAGTGCTACCGATTGATTTTGGCCCACTACAGCGAGCACTAAAATGATAAGTAAGGGAAGATTTTCCCAGGACATATCAAAATCACTTCCTTTTCCAATAAGGTAAAGATATGTAAATCTCTTTTGTATCATATTATAAGTTGCCACTCTCTGCAACATGCAGTCCATTATAGGCCAGGGACGACCTTATAGTTAATGGAATTCATAGGCTGGCGTAATAGATTGAGTTTCCATTTAATCGAATTTTAATAAGCGGCTTCTTTACAATCCGCTGCAACTTTGCTATAATGAAAGCAAATCATATAAAAACCTAAGGGGAGTAGCTTGATAGAACAACATCAACAACCGATGCTTTGCATCTGGTGCTGTTCGTTGGGATGACCAATAAAGCAAGACCTTTGGTATGATAGCTATCATGCCAAAGGTCTATTTTTATACCGATCTATTTTAAACAAATGGGGGTAAGCATATGAATTCGTTAAAAACAACAATCCTATTAGCGGCGTTAACCGGTCTGCTGCTGGCCATCGGCAATCTGTTTGGCGGTACACAAGGCATGTTTATTATGTTCTTGTTTTCGATACTTATGAATTTCGGCAGCTATTGGTTTAGTGATACCATAGTTTTAAGAATGTATAATGCCCGGGAAGTCAATGCCCAAAATGCTCCGGATTTACTACGCCTGGTGTCCGGTTTGGCGCGAAAAGCCAAGCTGCCGATGCCTAAGGTTTATATCATTGAAACCAACGTACCCAATGCATTTGCCACTGGGCGTAATCCGGAACATGGTGCAGTAGCGGTAACGACAGGCATTATGCAAGCCCTTAACCGGGATGAATTGGAAGGCGTTATAGCGCATGAACTGGCGCATATTAAAAATCGTGATACATTAATCAGTACCGTTGTTGCAACAGTAGCCGGTGTTATTTCCATGATTGCCAATATGGCACAATGGGCAGCTATTTTTGGCGGCGGGCGCAGTGACGAAGAAGGCAACGGAATCGGCGGTATTATTGAGTTTGTATTTCTGGTGGTGCTGGCACCTTTGGCGGCAACACTTATCCAGTTGGGGGTATCGCGAACCAGGGAGTATCAGGCCGATAAAACCGGCGGCTTGATGTCCGGCAATCCGCTGGCCCTGGCCAGTGCGTTGCAAAAAATTGAGTATTACGCCAAGCATGCGGCCATGCCGGCAGCTACTCCGTCGACATCGCATCTGTTCATCATCAATCCTTTCAGCGGCGCGGGTTCCTGGATGGTAAGCCTGTTCAGCACCCATCCTTCGACGGCACAGCGGGTTGCTAAACTGCAAGAACTGGCAAAACAAATGTAAGCACAAATATAGGAGAGGATGTTTCCCGCAGGGAGGCATCCTTTTCTCATTGGCGGCTTTCCAATACAGCACTGCTCAGGATAGAAATATATTTATTTGACAATTTTCCTGGCTATTACTATAGTAATTATGTAGCAATTCAATTTGGGAGGATTTTTTGTATATAATGAGTGAATTGATGGAAGAAACAAGTAAACGGCGAACCTATGCTATAATTTCGCATCCGGATGCCGGTAAAACGACGCTAACGGAAAAGCTGTTGTTATATGGAGGAGCCATTCGTCTTGCCGGCTCGGTAAAAGCCCGCAAAGCACAAAAACATGCCGTATCGGACTGGATGGAGATTGAAAAACAGAGAGGGATATCGGTTACTTCAAGCGTACTGCAGTTCGATTATAACGGGTACCGTATCAATATCCTGGACACTCCCGGCCATCAGGACTTTAGTGAGGATACCTACCGGACTCTGATGGCTGCCGACAGTGCGGTTATGCTGATTGACGTGGCAAAGGGCGTGGAAGAACAGACAAAAAAGTTATTTTATGTGTGTAAGCAGCGTGGAATACCGGTTTTTACTTTTGTTAATAAATTGGACCGCTACGGGAAAAATCCATTTGATTTAATGGAGGAAATCGAAAATGTGCTGGGGATACGAGCTTATCCCATGAACTGGCCCATTGGTGTGGATGGAAGTTATCAGGGGGTTTACAACCGGAAGCTTGCCCAAATTGAGTTATTTGAGAGCAGCGGCAGCCATGGCAGTAAGGCGATGGCTGCAAAAGCAGGTGATGTGCATGATCCGGAATTTAAAGCTATATTAGGTGAAGCGGTACATCATAGTTTGTGTGAAGATATTGAACTTTTGGATATGGCCGGGGACCAGTTTGACTTGGACAAAGTAAAAGCAGGGGAACTGACACCGATGTTTTTTGGTAGTGCCATGACCAATTTTGGCGTACAATCTTTTTTGGAGGAATTTTTGCAATTGGCTCCCGAGCCGGCTCCCCGTATGTCGTCCAGGGGAAAGATTGATCCTAAAAACGAGGGGTTTTCGGCTTTTGTTTTTAAAATACAGGCAAACATGAATCCGGCCCACCGTGATCGTCTGGCCTTTATCCGTATTTGTTCCGGGCGGTTTAAGCGGGGAATGGAAGTGTTGCATGTACAGTCAGGCAAGCCCATTAAATTGGCTCAGCCACAACAGTTTCTAGCCCAGGAGCGGGCTATTATTGATGAGGCGTTCCCGGGGGACATTGTTGGTTTATTTGATCCAGGTATTTTTGGTATTGGCGACACGTTATGCGAACTGGGGCAGGACTTTACTTTTCAGGATTTCCCGGTCTTCCCACCGGAACAGTTTGCCCGGGTACAGGCCAAAGATACGATGAAGCGCAAACAGTTTCTTAAAGGTATGACGCAGCTAACCCAGGAGGGGGCGGTACAGGTTTTTCGCCAGCCGGACAGTGCGGTGGAGGCGTTTATTATCGGGACGATTGGCAGCCTGCAATTTGAAGTTTTGGAGTACCGTCTAAAAAATGAGTATGGCGTTACTATTCTCATGGACAGACTGCCTTTCGGCGTAGCCCGCTGGCTGGTAGGTGAGGAGGCAGATATCAAGGCCATTAAAAGCATGGACAGCGGCATGCTGGTTCAGGATATTAAAGATCGTCCGGTAGCGCTTGTCAGTAATGAGTGGTCCTTAAACTGGATTGTAGAGCGTAATCCCAACATCAAATTTCTGACCGTACCGGAAGATTCACGCAGTATTTAATCCGTCAGAAAAAACAAAGCAGAGGAGAGCGGTATCATGCTGAAAGAATTATGGGCCATTAGGGAAGAGGTTCGAGATCGTAACCCGTTAGTCTATAATATCACCAATACCGTGGTAACCAACTTTACGGCCAATGTTCTTCTGGCAGCCGGAGCTTCCCCGATTATGTCGGAAGGAGCGGCTGAAGCGGAGGATTTGGCGAGAATATGCAGTGCGCTGGTACTTAATATCGGAACGCTGCATACCCGTCAAATCAATTATTGCCTGAAAGCCGGCGAATATGCCAATAAATATCAAAAACCGGTAGTTTTGGATCCGGTGGGTGTGGGAGCTACTGCTTATCGTAACATTATTGCCGGGCAAATTCTCCAGGATGTACGGGTGGATTTGGTTCGTGGCAATTACGGCGAAATCAGCTTTATCGCCGGGGTCGACGCTCAAGTCAGGGGTGTGGACAATACGGGGACAGCCATTGATTTGCCGGCGATACAAAAGATGTCGGGAGAATATTCTGCTCTGGTGGCAGCTACCGGGGCGGTGGATTATCTGCTTGACGGACGACAGGTTCATGTTAATCGTACCGGCCACCCGCTGCTGCAACTGGTTACCGGGACAGGCTGCGCTTTAAGCTCGCTGGCCGGTGCTTTTCTTGCCGTAGCCGAGGACCGCAAGCTGGGGGTGTTGGCGGCGCTGGCCTTTTATGGTGCGGCGGCTCAAAAAGCAGCTGAGAACAGCAAGGGCCCAGGCAGCTTTGCTACCCGGTTTTTGGATACCTTGTATAATCTGAGTTTTAAGGACTTTAAAAAAATAGCTGCCGACAAAGTATATCAACAGCAGCCGCTTGAGGAAAGTCTAACGGAAAATGATGCAATGGAGCCGGAAACTTCGATCACCGAGGCCTAAAATGGGGTGTTATTATGGCAGAACATACTGAACTGGAGCTAAAGCTGGCGCTAAACGATAGAGCTGTCTTTGATAGGATTTTTTCTTCAGCCTATATAAGGCAGTTGTCCGGCGGACAGCACCCGCATGTGGATACTCTGTCCGCTTTTTATTTTGATACAGTGGACGGGAAACTTAGAGACAGGGGATTAACCTATCGGATTCGCCGGGAAAACGGTCATTATGTGGCAACTGTCAAGGGTGGCGGTTTATCATCTGGCGGACTGCACCGGCGTTTGGAATGGAATGTCCCGGTTAGTGATTCGGTTACGCCGAATATTGCTTTCTTTGATCATACGGAGATTGGTCCTGTGTTGCGGCAGACGGCTGAAAACGACGACCGGCTAGTACCTTTATTCAGCATGACTTTTGAAAGGCATACTCTCTTACTGCATGGAGATAATGAAACGGTTATTGAATTGGCTGCCGATGAGGGTGAAATGACTGCCGGAGGGAAAAAAGAACCGATTTTGGAGCTGGAACTGGAATTAAAGTCTGGTCATCCGGCAGCTGTTTTGCAGATGGGAGCTGAACTAATCCGGCAGTTTCCACTTATTGTAGAGCCGCGCAGTAAATACTATCGTGCTCTGCTACTGGCCGGGCTGGCGGAGCCTGGAGAGCTTTGGCTGCTGCCGGGTTCTCAATTGCAGAATAAACTGTTGCAACATAGTTACGAGTTGCTGGATGTTTGTTCGGTTTTTTCCTACCGGAGCGGCCGGGATATAAAACCGGAGATGGCCATGCTGCTGGAATTGTGGGCAAAACTGTTATAGTGGTAAACTTGAAGCTGCATTCCTACGGAAATGCGGTTTTTCTTTAAAGCTGACAGGAATAACCAAGCAGGGATTGCCGGATATTGTTACGAAATAATATGAAAGGTTCAGATAAGGAAGAACGTAAAATGCAGTGGCGATGCAGGCGATTACCGGCCGGGCTTACAGGCGCTGAAGGACTGCTATAAGATATCCACGCTGAAGCTAAAAATATTGGCAGAGGCTGCTTTAAGGGAGGGAGAGTATGAACAAGAGGGAGTTAATAACACTGCTGCAAGAGGTACAAAGCCGGAAAATAGAAATAGATGAAGCTGTACAAAAATTAGAGGACCTGCCATTTAAAGATTTAGGGTTTGCCGCTATTGATAATCATCGGGAAATACGCGTAGGCTACCCGGAGGTCATTTACTGTGCCGGAAAAACGGTTGACCAAGTAAGGGAAATTATTCAATTTATGCTGACTCGGGAAAATCATATTTTAGCCACCAGGGCCAGTGACATGATGTACCAGGCGGTAAAGGAAATCTGTCCGGATGCCTGTTATAATGAACTGGGGCGGGTTATCACTATCAAAAGAACGGCGATTAGCTTGAGCGAAACTTACATTGCCATTGTAGCGGCAGGTACTTCGGACCTGCCGGTGGTGGAGGAAGCGGCTGAAACGGCTATGATGCTCGGTAACCGGGTGGAAAAAGTGATTGATGTGGGAGTTGCGGGAATTCACCGTCTGTTTGCCAGGCTGGAGACTATTAGAAAAGCCAAAGTTGTTATTGTCGTAGCGGGAATGGAAGGAGCACTGGCCAGTGTGGTTGGTGGACTGGTGGACAAACCGATTATTGCTGTTCCGACCAGTGTGGGCTATGGAAGCAGTTTTGGCGGCATTGCGGCACTGCTGACTATGCTGAACAGCTGTGCCAGCGGGATTAGCGTAGTTAATATTGATAATGGTTTCGGTGCCGGTTATTGTGCCAGTATGATTAATAAGCTATAAATAATAAAAGAGAAAAGCCATCAGCCTTTTAATTAGGATGATGGCTTTTGGGCTTTTAACGGGTACCTAAACTTTCACCCTGACTGACAGCAGCCTGGGCAGCGGCTAAACGGGCAATGGGAACGCGGTAGGGGGAACAACTGACGAAATCCAGACCCAGATGATGGCAAAAGTCGATTGAACTTGGTTCGCCGCCATGTTCACCGCAGATACCGGTAATTAGATTAGGTTTGGTTTTTCTTCCCCGTTCAACGGCGATTTTCATCAATTCGCCAACTCCTTTACGGTCTAAAGCGATGAAAGGATTTTCTTTTAGAATCTTATATTCCAGATACGGCGGCAGGAACTTGCCTTCGGCATCGTCGCGGCTAAAGCCCATACAAGTTTGTGTTAAATCATTGGTGCCAAAGCTGAAGAAATCGGAAAACTCGGCCAATTCATCGGCTAACAGCGCTGCCCGTGGTGTTTCGATCATAGTACCGATGCAGTAGTGGAATTCCACCCCGAAATCTTTAGTAACCTCTTCGGCTATAGCGGCAATACGTTTCTGGAAAAAGGCTAGCTCTTCTTTATCAATGGTCAGAGGTATTTCCACTTCGGGCAGAATGGTATAGCCCTCTTTAGTTAAATGAGCGGTGGCATTAAAGATGGCCCGGATCTGCATTTCGTAAATTTCCGGGAAGGTGATACCCAGACGGCAGCCCCGGTGTCCCAGCATGGGATTAAATTCGTGCAGTTGACGTACCTTTTTTAATAAAGATTCCTGCTCTGCGAGCTGTGCGGGATTTTCACCGCTTGTACGCAGTTTGGTTGTTTCCACGACCAGCCCTTCCAGATTAGGTAAAAATTCATGTAAGGGAGGGTCAAGGAGACGAATGCATACCGGTAACCCTTCCATTTCTTTTAAAATACCGTAGAAATCATTTTCCTGGATGGGTAAGAGGCAGGCAAGAGCCTGCTGGCGTTCTTCCTGTGTTTCGGCAAGAATCATCTGCTGTACATGGGGAAGACGGTCGGAACCCATAAACATATGCTCAGTACGGGTTAAGCCAATACCGGTGGCGCCAAAGGCACGGGCTTTGGCGGCATCTTCCGGAGTATCGGCGTTGGCTCTGACGGCAAGCGTTTTAAATTCATCAGCCCAAGAGAGAAGATGGGTGTATTCGGTGGAGAGTTCAGGATCTTTCATCGGTACCTCACCCAGAATTACCCGACCTGTCGAGCCGTCAATGGAAATAAGATCGCCGACCTTTACCGTTGTGCTGCCGATGGTAAATTCTTGATTGGTATAATCAATCTTTATGGTTTCGCAGCCGCAGACACAAGGTTTTCCCATACCGCGTGCTACCACGGCGGCGTGGCTGGTCATGCCGCCACGGCTGGTAAGAACACCCTGGGCGGCAATAATGCCGTGGATGTCGTCCGGAGTGGTTTCCATCCGCACCATCAGTACTTTGCATCCGGTTTTGGCAATCCGTTCGGCAGAGTCGGCATCAAACACAACCTGACCGGATGCCGCACCCGGAGAAGCCGGCAGCCCCTTGGCGATGACCGACAGTTTGGCCGAACTGTCGATTTGGCGGTGCAGCAGCTGGTCCAGTTGCCCGGGTTCAACCATCAGGAGGGCTTCCTGTTTACTGATCAAATTTTCGGAAACCATGTCATGCGCAATTTTTACGGCCGCCTGGGCGGTACGTTTGCCGTTACGGCATTGCAGCAGGTACAGTTTCCCCTTTTCAATAGTAAACTCAATATCCTGCATGTTGCGGTAATGGTTTTCCAGAATATGTACCGTACGAACGAACTGATCATAGATATCGGGCATATCCTCCTGTAGCTGAGCAATAGGCTGCGGGGTTCGGATACCGGCCACCACATCTTCGCCCTGGGCATTCATCAGGTATTCACCATAAATGATGTTTTCTCCCGTGGAGGGATTGCGGCTGAAGGCAACGCCTGTTCCGGAGTCATTGCCCATATTGCCGAATACCATGGACTGAATGTTTACGGCTGTCCCCAGGTCGTGGTTGATTTTATTCAAATTGCGGTAGACGATTGCACGATGATTATTCCAGGATCTGAAAACGGCTTCGATTGCCATGAAGAGCTGTTCGATAGGGTCCTCCGGGAAAGGCCGCTCAATTTGTGACCGTACCAGTTCTTTATACTTATCAATTAATGAGCGCAAGGCTTCAACGGTTAGTTCCTGGTCATAGACTACGCCGATATCTTCCTTTTGTTCATTTAACAGGTATTCAAATTCATGTTTGGGAATTTCCAATACTACATCGGAAAACATTTGGATAAACCGGCGGTAAGAGTCGTATGCAAAACGAAGATTGCTGGTATTTCTGGCCAAGCTTTGCACTGTCTGTTCATTGAGTCCCAGGTTGAGTATGGTGTCCATCATGCCCGGCATGGAGAAGACGGCACCCGAACGTACGGAAACCAAAAGAGGATTGGCTATGTCACCCAGTTTTTTCCCGGTTTTTGCTTCGACAAAAGCAAGTTTTTCCAGTATTTCTTCTTTCAGACCGGCAGGGAAGCTTCTCTGAGACTGATAGTATTCCTTGCAGGCTTGGGTCGTGATGGTCATGCCAAACGGCACAGGAAGTCCAATGTTCGTCATTTCCGCTAAATTAGCTCCCTTGCCGCCCAACAATGACCGCATATCAGCGCGCCCTTCGTTAAACATGTAAACAAAATTTGACACTTTACATCGCCCCTTTACGATAATAATCCAGCAGTTTAGCTGCGGTTTCCTCCATAGCTTTGTTGGTCACATCAATAATCGGACAACCCAGTTTTTTCATGATAGCCAGCGCATAGTCAATCTCATAAAATATCCGTTCCGGATTGGCATAATCAGCTGTCGGTGACAAGCCCATCGTTTTTAAGCGTTCCCGGCGTATCTCCAGCAAAAGCGATGGGCGCAGCGTAAGACCGACTATTTTTTTTGGTAGGATTTGGTAAAGTTCATTCGGCGGAACTACATCGGGGACCAGCGGAACATTAGCCGCTTTAATGCCTTTATGGGCCAGGTACATGCATAAAGGCGTTTTTGAAGTGCGCGAGATACCGATTAAAACGAGATCAGCCCGTAAAAGCCCGCGAGGATCCTTTCCGTCGTCGAATTTAACAGCAAACTCAATGGCGGCGACTTTGTTAAAGTAAGCTTTATCAATTTTACGCAGCAGTCCGGGCTCATATTTTGGTTTTAGATCAGTAACTGTGCCGAGTGCTTCCAGCATAGGGCCCATAATATCTACGTGAGCCAGTTCCATCTGATGTAACTTGTTTTCTAAAAATTCTTTTAAAGCCGGGCTTACGAGAGTATAGACAATAATGCCACCGGCCTCTTTGGCTTCCAGCAGGGTTTCTTCGATTTGTTGCTCTGATGCCAAGAAAGGCACTCGGCGAATATCAACCCGTGTATCAAATTGGCTGGCGGCGGCTTTTACTACGATTTCTCCTGTTTCTCCGATTGAGTCGGAAAGTATATATACAATAGGTACTACATTCATTTTTAAAATATGCCTCCTTGGACACCGTCGGTATCAGCTAACTGGACAAAAAGCCGGGTAATATTGGTTTTGGTAAAACGTCCTACTACTTGCAGCCTTTCAGTTTTTTCTACTGTGACAACTTTGACTACCGGCAGGGAATCCACCTGATGATTCAACAGTTTCTGAGCTGCGCGCAGTACCGATTCTTCCGGCCTGGTAACAACAATATTCGGCATACGGGTCATAGGTATTTTTACCGGCAAATCGGTCAAGTCTTTACTACCCATGCTGGCCTTTAGTAAATCTTTACGCGACACCACTCCCTCCAAAAAACCGCCCTCGGAAACAATCATGAGAGTGCTGACGTCTTCCGTAAACATGGTTACAATGGCGTCATAGACAGAACAGGTTTCTCTTACGACGACAGGCAAGGAATTGGCATCTTCCACCGTGATGCTGCCCAGTGTAGTGGCAATATAATCGCCGGGGCTCTTATGCGTGTAATAATATCCTACCCGCGGTCTGGCTCCTAGGAGACCGGACATTGTCAATATGGCTAAATCGGAGCGCAAAGCCGCACGGCTTAAGCCAAGCTGTTCAGCAATGTGCTTTCCGGTAATTGGTCCGGATTGTTTCACTATTTCTAAGATACTGGATTGCCTTGATGTTAAGTTGATAGCATTTCAGCCTCCTTTTCTTAATTATAGTATTATATTTATGGAAATAACAATAATAATAGTACCATAAATATTTAAAACGTACAATAATATAAATGTTTTACCTTTTTTCTTTAGGAATACATGAATACTTTATTGTTTTGTTGCGCTGTAATTTTTGCGCGGTTTTTCCGGTAAAATACGGGAAAAAGTATGGTTTGGCAGGATTTTGTTGTTTTGGCGTGAATATATTCAATAAGGATAATGTAGACAAATTCATGGTTACTATTCTTTATAATGAAGAATAAGTTGTTTTAACAATGCAATTCAGTTCCCCAGGAGGTTGTATGAGCAAGTTAGGAATGCGTCTGGTTTTCAGTTGGCTATTCGGCATGGTAGTTTGGCTGAATGCTTTCTATTTGCCGGTTGCCCAGGCGGCATTGATTGGTACGCAAGATGAGATTGAGCTGGGACGCAATGTTGCAAAACAAGTGGAAAAGCAGTATGGCCTGGTGGACGATCAGGAGCTGCAGGACAGGGTTGACCGTATTGGTAAAAGCATGGTTGCGGTGTGTGACAGACCGGATTTGCCGTATACCTTTAAAGTGCTAAACTCTAAGGAAGTTAATGCCTTTGCCGTACCGGGCGGTTTTATTTATGTATATAAAGGATTGATTGATCTTATGCCTTCTGATGATGAACTGGCCGGGGTTATCGGTCATGAAATCGGTCATGTAGTGAAACGGCATAGTGTCCGACAAATCGAAAAAAGCCTGGGCATGGGAATTTTATTTGGTGTATTATTTGGGGACCGGGGTGTATTACTGCAAAATTTAGCTTACAATGCCATCATGGCCGGATATAGCCGATCGGATGAAAATGAAGCGGACTATCTGGGGTTTTTACATAGCTACCGGGCCGGATATAATCCGTATAGCATGGTTATGGGTTTAAAAAAGTTATCGGAACTGGATCAGAAGTACCGTAGTGATTTGTTTTCCGATCATCCGGAAAGTCAGGCAAGAATTAAGAATGTGCAGATGTATGCCGAGGAGAAGCATATACGGCCTACGGTGGTGGAACTTGCCGGCGGCGCAGGTGCCCAGGTGACCGACGGCAACTGGGTGTTGCCGCCGATATCGGCTGAATATGCGGGCTATAAACCAATATACCGGGCCTATTTTGTGGCGGGCAATCTATACCGTATTGGCCAGTCGGCAGACTATAATCCGGATCATTATGTACTTGATTATGATGGCGACGGCGTTACCGTTTACTATGATGACCGTGCGATCATCACGTTAACACCGCAGGACGCGGCTGCAAAAAATATGACGGTGATGGAATTATCAACTGAATATCTGAAAAAACTCAAAGAGTGGCGTAAGCAATAAATTAGGGGAATGTCTCAAGATGGATTAAAACCATTTGAGACATTCCCTTTGTTTCATTTGAGGTGCCTTTGATGGCATTATATAGTCAGGATCTTTTGGGAGCAGGTGGCAGGGGCTAACATTCCGGATATTTCCAGATGACTATCAAGGTTTCACGCTGCTTAGTCGTTCGTATTCCACCAAAGTATCGATGTGGAGCGAATTGTGTAAGAAACAATCGAAGCAATATTCCTGATAACTTTTGTCTTTGAATTAATAAGATCAATATACCGAATTAGGTGTTTTTGGTCTTTTTTTGTTTTCAAAACCAAGACATATTGGGCGTACGGGAGACATATACGTTATATGTATGGACAAAAGGCGGTCCAGCGGCTGAACCTTATTTTTTTTTGCTGGTAAGGAGATATCAATTCATCAAACTTGTTGGCGAATTGTTATAAGTGAAATGCTGAGAGGAGCAATCAGGATGCAAAGACAAGAGTGCATAGCGATGATTTTGGCCGGTGGTCAGGGGAGCCGTCTAGGAACCTTGACACAAAAAGTAGCTAAACCGGCAGTGCCGTTCGGCGCGAGATACCGGATTATTGACTTTACATTGAGTAACTGCCGCAATTCCGGGATATATAAGGTCGGAGTATTAACGCAATACCAGCACTTAACACTTAATAATTATATCGGTACGGGAAGTGCGTGGGATTTGGAACGGAAAGACGGCGGAGTGTTTATATTGCCTCCGTATATGCGGAACCAGAGTGCGCAGTGGTATGCAGGAACTGCGGATGCAGTCTGGCAGAATACCGATTTTATTGATACTCACCAGCCTTGTTATGTCATAGTGCTTTCCGGTGATCATATCTATACCATGGATTATTCAAAAATGCTGGAATATCATAAACGGCACAAAGCGGAAGCCACGATTGGCGTTATCCGGGTTCCCTGGGAGGAAACCGGCAGGTTTGGTATTATGAATGTTCAGCAGGATGGAAAAATCTATGAATTTCAGGAAAAGCCGGAATATCCTAAAAGCAATTTAGCATCCATGGGCATCTATATTTTTAATTGGGAGGTATTAAAGCATCATTTGCAGCAGGATGCCTGTAATCCGGATTCGGTCCACGATTTTGGTAAAAATATCATTCCTGCTATGCTGGCCGGAGGAAATAGGCTGATGTCCTATCCATTTAACGGGTACTGGAAAGATGTAGGGACGGTGGAAAGTTTTTGGGAAGCGAATATGGATCTTATTGGCAAGAATCTCAAAGTAAACCTGTATGATAAAAAATGGCCCATCTATACAGCGGTTAAAAACAGTCCGCCGCATTTTATTGCCGATAGTGCCAGGATAAAGGATTCTCTAGTGAATCAGGGCAGCATCATTTTAGGTCAGGTGGAGCGTTCGGTTATCTTTTCCGGAGTATATATCGGAGAAGGTGCTATAGTCAAGGATTCAGTGATTTTACCTGATGTACGGATTGAAGCGTTGGCAGAAGTTAACCGGGCAGTAATAGGCAGTCAGGCAATGGTAGAAAGATCAATCAAAGTAGGCGCCGATAGTCAGGAAATTGTCATGGTTGGTGAGGCTCAACGGATAGTCCGTGACTATACCGGCAGCGGTACGGAGATATTGTCGCATCGGCAAGTGGTATAGAGTGAGTTTGCTAAAAGATTTGGGGTGATACGTTTTGGAAAACATAATGGCAATTATTGCACTGGATGGAAGCGAAGAAAGACTATCGGATATGACCAGGAAAAGGCATATGGCAGTTTTACCTTTTGGCGGGGAGTATTGTATTATTGATTATCTGTTGTCGAATATGGTGAATTCAGGAATCTGCCGTGTTGGTATATTGCTGCAGGGGCCGTATCGAACAGTAATAGAATATTTGCGTTCGGGTAAAGAGTGGTACTTGGCAGGTAAACAGGGAGGTTTGTTTTTTTTACCGCCATTTTCCGGCAGTAATCATAGTGTAGTGAATTTTTATCATAATTTGGATTCGATTGAACAGTGTCAACAGGAGTATCTATTTATTACGGGCAGTACCATTGTTTGCAGTGTCGACTATCGGGAAGTTGCATCCCTGCACCTGGATAGACAGGCAGATATCACCGTTTTGTACAGCAAAGAGAGCCGGACGGGCGATAATCAGGGTAAGGAGGCAGTATTTGATGTTGCGAAAGATAATAGAGTACGGAAGGTAAGCTGTGTTTCCTATAACCAGGGAGAACAGAGCGTATCTATGGATATGTATTTCATCAGAAAAAGCTTATTTGTTGATCTGCTATGTTCCTGTTACCGGGAAGGCGGCTTGGATCTAGGCTGGGATTGTTTTTGGAAATATGCTGACAGGCTGCGGATTTATGGCTGGCAGCATGTCGGCCCGATAGCAAGGATTAACTCCTTAAAATCCTATTACCGGCACCAAATGCAACTGCTGGCAGTAGATGCCTGCCAGCAGCTTTATCTTAGTGGAAAAAACGTATACACCAAAGCGCAGGATGAACCTCCGGCCTCTTATTTGACGGAAGCTGTTGTTGCCAATGCCCTGATTGCCAATGGTTGTGTTGTTGAGGGAAAAGTAGAAAATAGTATTTTGTTTTCCGGAGTTTGTGTTAATAAGGGCGCTGTAGTGAAAAACAGCATTATTATGCCGGGATGCAGGATCGAGGAAAATGTACGTTTGGAAAATGTGATTTGTGACCAGAATGTGCATGTCGGCCAGGGCAGACAGTTGCAAGGATCGCAACAAAAACCATTGTTTGTGGAGACTATTACCAGTATATAGTCCGACTTGTTTCCTGAAATTTACAGGAGGGAAGGGGAGAGCCGGTTTGTATTTTGATAAAGAAAGATTCAAAGAAGAATTTATTCAAAAATTGCAGTCCATGCAAGGGATGAGTCTGGAGGAAGCCAGCGTGAATGATCAATATCTGGCTTTAGGTGCCACTATTCGGGATTATATCAGTCGCAAGTGGATTCAAACCAAAAGACAATATCAGGAAAAAAACGATAAACAAATTTATTATTTTTCCATGGAATTTTTGTTGGGAAAATTGCTGGATATGAATTTGATTAATATGGGCATTAGAGAAGAATGCCGGGCGGCACTGCAGGAATTAGGGATTGATCTGTCACTGTTGATTGAAGCAGAACCGGATGCCGGACTGGGCAACGGAGGTTTAGGAAGGCTGGCGGCCTGCTTGCTGGATTCTATGGCTGCCATGCATCTTCCGGGACATGGGTGCGGTATCCGTTATAAATACGGTTTATTCGAGCAGAAAATTGTGGATCATCATCAGGTTGAATTGCCGGACAACTGGTTAAAAGACGGTTATGTCTGGGAGTACCGCAGACCGGAGAAAAGTGTGGAAGTCCGGTTCTGGGGTCGTGTAACGCAGATTGTGCAACCGGATAAATGGCTGTTTATTCACGAAGATTATGAACCTGTTCTGGCGGTTCCTTATGATATCCCTATGGTCGGTTATCACAATAATACGGTAAATACGTTGCGGTTATGGAGCGCTGAACCGGCTCAGTTAGATTTTGACCTGTCCTCTTTTAACCGGGGGGATTATATCCGGGCAGTGGAGTACCGGCATTCGGTGGAACGTATTTCTAAAATTCTCTATCCGGATGACACGCACTATGAGGGACGGCTTTTGCGGTTAAAACAGCAGTATTTTTTTGTTTCTGCCGGACTGCAAAGTATCCTGAGCGACTATAAGCGAAAAAACCGCCTATGGCAGGGCTTACCGGATAAAATTTCCGTCCATATTAATGACACGCATCCGGCGCTGGCTATACCTGAATTGATGCGTCTGTTGATGGATGAGGAGGGGCTGGGCTGGGATGAGGCCTGGACAATTACTACCAGCACGGTTTCTTATACCAACCATACCACTCTGCCGGAAGCACTGGAACGCTGGCCGGTTGATATGGTAAAAAGTTTGTTGCCGCGCATCTACATGATTATTTGTGAAATTCACGAACGGCTATGCTATACGATATGGGAACAGACGAAAAACTGGGATTTATTGCGGGAAATTTCTATTATTGCTGATGGCGAGATCCATATGGCCAGGTTGGCTGTGACAGGCAGTTATAGCGTCAACGGGGTGGCGCAACTCCATACCGATATTCTGAGAAAAAACATTTTTGCCGGTTTTCACAGCTGGCAGCCGTATAAATTTAATAATAAAACCAACGGCATTACCCATCGGCGCTGGCTGATTAAATCCAATCCGCTGCTGGCGAAGCTGATTACCGATACAATTGACGGCAGCTGGATAAAATATCCTTGGGATCTGATTCAACTGTTACGCTATACCGATGATGAAGAAGTGCAGCAGCGTTTTTGTGAGATTAAAAGAAGGAATAAAGAGGCTCTGGCAAAATTTATCAAAAATAAATATCAGATTGCCGTTAGTACCGACTCCATTTTTGATGTGCATGTCAAGCGGATTCATGCTTATAAACGGCAAATTTTAAATGTGCTGCACATTATGCATTTATATAATCAACTTAAGGAAAATCCGGATTGGGATATAGTACCACGGACTTTTATTTTTGGCGGCAAAGCGGCACCGGGGTATTATATTGCTAAACAAACCATTAAATTGATTAATGTTTTGGCAGAAATTATCAATCATGACAACAGTATTCAGGGGAAGCTGAAGGTCGTGTTTCTGGAAAACTATAGTGTGTCTCTTGCCGAGTTGGTGGTACCTGCCGCTGATGTCAGTGAACAGATATCCACAGCCAGCAAAGAAGCTTCTGGTACGGGAAATATGAAATTTATGATGAATGGTGCCGTTACAATCGGTACAATGGATGGAGCCAATATTGACATAAAAAATGCAGTTGGCGATTCTGATATTGTCATTTTTGGACTGACTGCCCAGCAGGTGTTTGATTACTATGCTTTTGGCGGCTATAATGCCTGGGATATATATCATAATGACAGCCGCATCAAAAGGGTATTGGATGAATTGATCAATGGATTTTTTCCTAACGAAAAAGAAGAGTTCCGGCCTTTATATAACGATCTGTTGCCTAATAATGATGAATACTTTGTTTTAAAGGATTTTTCCGGTTATAGTGAAGCGCAGCGGATAGTGGACAACAAATTTCGCAACAAGCAGGGATGGTGCAGTATGGCTCTTGCTAATATTGCTCATTCCGGCATATTTTCCAGTGACCGGATGGCTTCAGAATACTCCGTAGGTATTTGGAAAATTAAGCCGCATATTATTACAGGCTAAACAAAAGAAGGAGTGCCGCTCGCTGGCACTCCTTCTTTTGTTGTTGTTTTAGGCGGATGAAAGTAGAACGGTATAAATTATTGCTGTGCCAGATAAAATAAAGGTTGAGGGTCTATAGAGGTCAGTTAAGGAGGATTATCATGAATTTTAGTAAGGAAATCTTAAAAAAAACGCGTTCTTTCAGCATGAATCATTCTGAACCGATAAGCGAAAGACCGGTAGATATTCCGCCCTTTTCCGCTATGCCGGTTACTAAGGAACGTTTCCGGCAGGAGTATATAACCAAACTGGAATTGATGTACGGTGATGATGCAGGGCATACTTCGAGTTTGGAAAAATATAATGCATTAGTTTCATTGGTCAGGGATTATTTGGCACAGCAGTGGAAAAAGACGCGGGCGCACTATCGCCGTACCGGTACAAAACAGGTCTATTATTTTTCCATAGAATTTTTGTTAGGGCGATTACTGGGAGCAAATCTATTTAATTTGGGTTTAACGGAAATATGTCGAGAGGCTTTGGCGGAACTTAACATTGATTTACATGAACTGGAAAAAATTGAAGAGGATCCCGGGCTGGGAAATGGCGGTCTGGGACGGCTGGCTGCCTGTTATCTGGATTCTATGGCCGCAAAAAATCTGCCCGGACATGGGATGGGAATCCGTTATCGTTATGGATTGTTTGAACAGCGGATTATTGACGGATACCAGCGGGAATTTACCGATGACTGGCTGATGGATGGCTTTTACTGGGATATACGCAAACCTGCCGAGGCGGTGGAGGTTAGGTTTGGCGGCAGGGTAAGAATCAAGAGCAACGGCAAAACGCAGTATATTCATGAAAACTATGAAACGGTGCTGGCGGTCCCTTATGATGTCCCGGTTGCCGGTTATCGCAACGGACTGGTTAATACGCTGCGTTTATGGAGCGCAGAAGCCAAGCTTAGTGATATAGCCTGCCATTCTGACGAAAGCAAGGATTGTCAAAAGGCAGTGGAGTTTAATCATGCCGTGGAAGAGATATCGAACATCCTGTATCCGGACGATACCACTTATGAGGGAAAAGTATTGCGCTTAAAACAACAGTATTTTCTGGTATCAGCCGGATTGCAAAGTATTTTGCGCAACTATAAAGAGCAGAACGGACATCTTAAAGAATTGCCGCAAAAAATAGCCATTCATATCAATGACACGCATCCGGTGTTAACCATACCCGAACTGATGCGTATATTGATAGATGAGGAAAAGCTGGAGTGGGATGAGGCATGGAAGATAACGGTGGAAACCATCTCTTATACTAATCATACTATTTTGCCGGAAGCGTTGGAAAAATGGCCGGTTGATTTGTTTAAACAGGTATTGCCGCGAATTTATATGATTGTAGAGGAAATTAACGAGGGCTTTTGCCGTTCTTTGTGGGAACGGTATCCGGGAGAGTGGGACAGGATCAGTGCCATGGCGGTTATTTCCTATGGGCAGGTGCATATGGCGCACTTGGCGATCGCCGGGAGCCATAGTGTAAATGGAGTGGCTGCGCTGCATACAGAGATATTGAAACATAAAGTGATGCGGCTCTTTTATGAGTTTTCCCCTGAAAAATTTAATAATAAGACCAATGGCGTGACGCAGCGCCGCTGGCTGGCTCAGTGCAACCCGCCGGTGGCAGCGCTCATAACGGATACGATCGGTGCGGAATGGATCGAGTCACCACAACATTTAATCAAATTAAAACAGTATGTGGAGGATTCCGGTTTTCAACAATATCTGTCCAGAGCTAAATTGCAAAATAAGGTCATGCTGGCCAAATACATTAAAGGGAAATATGATATTTCGCTTGACATAAATTCCATTTTTGATGCCCATATCAAACGCATTCATGCCTATAAGCGCCAAACGCTTAATATCCTGCATATTATGGATCTGTATAACCGGCTGAAAGATAATCCCCTGCTGGATATCACTCCCCGTACGTTTATTTTTGGCGGTAAAGCGGCCAGCAATTACCATATTGCCAAAGCGACCATTAAATTGATCAACAGTCTGGCGCAAACGGTGAATAATGACAAAAGTATTCATGACAAAATTAAAATAATCTTTATGGAAAACTATAATGTATCGCTGGCCGAACTGATTATTCCGGCGTCCGATGTCAGTGAACAAATTCCCACGGCCAGCTATGAAGCATCTGGAACCGGCAATATGAAATTTATGATGAACGGTGCCGTTACCATTGGTACGCTGGATGGGGCCAATATTGAAATAAAAAATGCGGTAGGTGAAGAAAATATCATTGTATTTGGTCTGACGGCCGATGAAGTGCTCCAATATTACCGGTATGGGGGGTATAACCCCTGGGATGTATATAATAGTGATCAGCGGGTTAGGACTGTTGTGGAACAACTGATTAACGGATTTTTACCTGCGGGCAAAGAGGTATTCCGGGATCATTATGACAGTTTGTTGCATCAGGGTGATCATTTTTTTGTATTAAAGGATTTTGCTTCCTATGTACAGGCGCAAAATATTTTGGAAGAACGATTTAGAAATAAAGCAAGATGGCTGAAAATGTGCGCCTGTAACATTGCTCACTCCGGAGCTTTTTCCAGTGACAGGACGTTTTCAGAATATGCTGCAGAAATCTGGGGTGTGAGACCGCAGCGGCTCGGGAACGGAAACGGGAACCGGAGTACCGGACCGGTCAATTAAAAAAACATAAACAAAGAGAAAGAAGTCGGGCTGCTGTAGTGGGCAGCTCTTTACATTTGTAGAAAATCCAGGGAGAATAGCAGGAATTTTCTTAATTTCCAGCGAATGACTAGCATATAACCTAGTTGAGTTTATAGAGGATATCCTACAGCGCTGGAGGGTCAAATATGGCCAAAGTGGATCGAACGCCCATGGGGGAAGTGGAAAAGTTCAAGGTGGATTTTTTATATAAACTGCAAACTCTCCACGGCAAAGAACTTGACGAATCAAGCCTAAATGATAAGTATGCCGCCCTTGTTGGGGTTCTCAAAGACCGTATTAGTCGGAATTGGGTTGCTACCAATCATGACTACAGTACACGAGGGCGCAAGCAGGTCTATTATTTTTCGATGGAATTTTTACTGGGCAAACTGTTGCCGGTGTATTTGATCAACATGGGACTTTATGATATTTGCCGCGAGGCTTTGTCGGAACTGGGAATTGAACTAAAAGAACTTGAACAGGAAGAGCCGGATGCCGGGCTGGGGAATGGCGGCTTAGGCCGGTTAGCAGCTTGTTTTATGGATTCGGTTGCCGCGTTAAAGCTACCCGGACATGGTAACGGCATCCGGTATCGCTATGGTCTGTTTGAACAGAAAATTGTTGACGGCAACCAAGTGGAACTTCCCGATAATTGGCTGAAAGATGGTTATGCCTGGGAGTACCGCCGGGGGGACCGGGCTGTAGAGGTGCGATTCGGGGGCATGGTTCGTTTGGAACCTGGGTATAATAATAAACTGTCCGTTATTCACGAAAACTATGAAACGGTGCTGGCGGTGCCTTATGATATTCCCCTTATTGGGCATGAAAATCATACGGTCAATACGTTACGGCTGTGGAATGCCGAACCGGTTGAAGAAGAGTTTGACCTGCCGACATTTAACCGCGGCGATTACCTAAAGGCTGTGGAATACAAACATTCTGTTGAGCGGATATCTAAAATACTATATCCGGAGGATAATTTTTATGAGGGGCGGGTATTAAGGCTAAAACAACAGTATTTTTTTGTATCGGCAGGGCTGCAAAGCATTATCCGCCGTTTTAAGAAAAACAGGCGTTCTATTCGGAATTTGGCCGATAAGATCACCGTTCATATTAATGATACACATCCGGCGGTGGCTATCCCGGAACTTATGCGAATTCTGATGGATGAAGAAAGGATGGGCTGGGATGATGCCTGGAAAATTACCACACATACCGTTTCCTATACTAATCATACCATCCTGCCGGAAGCCCTCGAAACATGGCCTGTTGATATGTTCAGAGAACTGCTGCCACGTATTTATATGATTGTGGAAGAGATCAACGAGCGGTATTGCCGGCAGCTTTGGATAAAGTATCCGGGCCAGTGGGGTAAAATTGCCCAAATGGCCATTGTGGCCGACGGACAGGTGCATATGGCCCGACTGGCCGTGGTTGGCAGTTTCAGCGTCAATGGTGTGGCCGCTTTGCATACGGAAATCATAAAAAAACATTTGTTCCAGCATTACTATGACCATACCCCGCATAAATTTAATAATAAAACCAATGGTATTACTCATCGCCGTTGGCTGCTCAGCGCTAATCCGGGCTTGTCCGCATTGCTGACGGAGACGATCGGAAAGAGCTGGATCGAACATCCGGAAGATCTGGTTAACCTGTTGAAGTATGACGGCGATGCGGGTTTTCAGGAACGGCTTAGACAAGTGAAAATGGCCAATAAAGAAAATCTGGCAAAGTTCATTAAAGCTCATTATGGCATTGCCGTAGAGGAGTCTTCCATATTTGATGTGCAGATTAAGCGCATCCACGCCTATAAACGGCAGTTGCTGAATGTTTTGCGCATTATGGATTTATATAACCGTCTTAGGGAGAATCCGGATCTCGATATCATGCCGCGTACCTTCATTTTTGCCGGCAAGGCTGCGCCGGGGTATTATCTGGCCAAGCAAATTATAAAATTAATTAATGTGCTGGCCAACCAGATTAACAGGGATGAACGGATCAAGGAAAAAATCAAGGTGGTATTTTTAGAAAACTATAGTGTTTCTCTGGGAGAAATGATTTTTCCCGCCGCTGATGTCAGTGAGCAAATATCAACGGCCAGCAAGGAAGCGTCCGGAACGGGAAACATGAAGTTTATGCTCAATGGTGCCGTTACCGTTGGAACGATGGACGGTGCTAATGTGGAAATTCATCAGGCGGTGGGTGATGACAATATGTTTATTTTTGGGCTGAGCTCCGATCAGGTGATTGACTGGCAGCGTTATGGCGGTTATAGGGCCTATGAAGTTTATAATAACGACATCCGCCTCAAAACCGTGCTGGATCAAATGCTCAGCGGGTTCCTTCCCGGCGGCAGGGATGAGTTCCGGGTTATTCATGACTCGTTAATCCGGGATAATGATGAATTTTTTGTTTTGAAAGATTTTGCTGATTATGCCGATACGCAGGAGCGTCTGGACAGGACGTTTCGGAATCAGCGGCAATGGGCGAAGATGAGCATCCATAATATTGCCCATGCCGGGATATTTTCCAGTGACCGCAGCATAGCTGAATACGCCATTGGAATCTGGAATATTAAACCGGTAGAAATTGTTTAAAATAATCTAACAGGGTATGCAAGATGGAACACTGTCAAGGAGATATAGCTGCAAGCCAATTGCCGTCGTGTCTCCTTGTTTGTTTTCTGCCGGGCATTTTCGTTAAAGCGGCAGCCGGTACACCGCAACATCTGGTGAGGAGGGCTAAAAATGGACATCTCCATGCTATCGGAAGAAGATTTGTATTTATTTCATGAGGGAAGTAATTTTCGCAGTTATCAAATGCTGGGGGCACATGTGCTTACATGTGACGGGGCGGCCGGCGTAAGATTTGCGGTCTGGGCGCCAAATGCCAGGGAAGTGCATGTAGTTGGCGATTTTAATGTTTGGGACGGGCAGGCCCATAGCATGCGGCGCGTCGGGGAATCCGGAATATGGGAGTTATTTATTCCGGAACTAACTGTTGGTGATTTATACAAATATGAAGTACATAGTCTTGACGGCAGCAAATTTTTAAAAGCAGATCCTTATGGCTTTTATTCGCAGTTACGGCCGGATACAGCTTCCGTTGTTTGGGACTTGTCTGATTATGCCTGGCAGGACGGTGTCTGGCAGGCTGACAAGCGTGAGCAAAACATTTTGGAAAAACCGGTTTTAATTTATGAAGTTCACCTGGGCTCATGGCGGTGTAAAGCGGACAATAAATGGATGAACTACCGGGAATTTGCCGGGCAATTGGTTGAGTATGTCCTTGAAATGGGCTATACCCATATTGAACTGTTGCCGCTTGCCGAACATCCGCTGGATGCATCCTGGGGCTATCAGTCCACCGGCTACTTCTCGGTTACCAGCCGCTACGGTACACCGCAGGATTTTATGTACTTGGTGGACTTGTGCCATCAGCAGGGCATCGGTGTTATCTTGGACTGGGTTCCCGGTCATTTTTGCAAGGACGCTCATGGACTGCGCCTTTTTGACGGTACCTATCTGTATGAATCGGATAATCCGCAACGCCGTGAAAATGAGGAATGGGGGACTTGTAACTTTGATTTCGGCCGGCCGGAAGTAAGAAGCTTTCTGATATCCAATGCATTGTTCTGGCTGGATGTATATCATATTGACGGCCTGCGGGTTGATGCCGTTGCCAACATGTTGTATCTCAATTATGGCAAGAAGGAAGGGGAGTGGTCGCCGAATCAATACGGGGAAAACGGCAACCTGGATGCCATGCATTTGCTTAAACGGGCAAATGAGGTGATTTTTCAGCATCATCCCGGTGTCATGATGATTGCAGAAGAGTCTACCTCCTGGCCGATGATATCCTGGCCAACCCATGTTGGCGGCATGGGCTTCAATTTTAAATGGAATATGGGGTGGATGAATGACATGCTGCGCTATATGGCTGTAGACCCGCTTTACCGCAAGGAGAACCATAATCTGATTACTTTTTCGTTAATGTATGCTTTTTCCGAAAATTTCATCTTACCCTTGTCTCATGATGAAGTAGTTCATCTGAAAAAATCATTATTGGATAAAATGCCGGGAGATTATTGGCAGAAATTTGCCAACCTAAGAGCTTTTTATGGATACTGGATGACACATCCGGGTAAAAAGTTA
Source organism: Propionispora sp. 2/2-37 (assembly GCF_001298735.1). Lineage (GTDB taxonomy): Bacteria > Bacillota > Negativicutes > Propionisporales > Propionisporaceae > Propionispora. Next base: position 29,289 of record NZ_CYSP01000006.1, read on the forward strand.
TTGTTCATGGGCGGAGAGTTTGGCCAGTTTAGCGAATGGCAGTATCAATACAGTTTGGACTGGCATTTGCTCAATTATGACATGCATCGGAATTTGCAGCAGTATGTACGGGATTTGAATCGTTTCTACCGGAATGAGGCGGCCCTGTGGGAAATTGATTTTAAGTGGAACGGATTTCAGTGGATTGAATGCAATGATTATATGCAAAGTATTCTCAGCTTTATTCGCCGGGGGCATGATCCGGGGCAGTTTGTGATTGTGATATGCAATTTTACACCTGTGGTGAGGGAAGAGTATCGCATTGGGGTTCCGGAAGCCGGTTTTTATCGGGAGGTATTTAACAGTGACAATGAAGTTTATGGAGGATCGGGCCAGAAAAATCAGGTACCGGTAGAAGCCGAGCCGGTTGCCTGGAATCACCAGCCATACTCGTTGTTACTGCGGATTCCTCCGCTAGCTACGGTATACTTGAAGCTGATCGGGAAAGGAGAACAGGAAAGTGGATTGAGTGCTGTTTAGTATTAGGAGGGGGCGAGCGTATGAGAAAAGAGTGTGTAGCCATGCTGCTGGCGGGCGGACAGGGCAGCAGGCTGGGAATTTTGACGCAGAAGCTGGCTAAGCCGGCCGTGCCGTTTGGCGGCAAGTACCGCATTATTGATTTTGCCTTAAGCAATTGCAATAATTCAGGAATTGATACTGTAGGTGTGCTTACCCAGTACAAACCGTTGGCCTTGAACAGTTATATCGGGATTGGCAGTGCCTGGGATTTGGACCGTAAAGACGGAGGCGTGTTTGTTCTTCCACCGTATGCCAAGGAAAAGGAAGCGGAATGGTATAGAGGCACCGCAGATGCCATCTATCAAAATATCAATTTTTTAGATATGTTTCATCCATCCTATGTATTAATCTTATCCGGCGATCACATTTATAAAATGAATTATTCCCTGATGCTAAAACATCATAAAGAACAGGAGGCCGACGCCACGATAGCTGTTATTGAGGTGCCCTGGGAGGAGGCCAGCCGTTTTGGTATTATGAATACGGCTGACGGCGGGCGCATTACGGAATTTGAGGAAAAGCCCCAAAAGCCCAAAAGCAATCTGGCATCCATGGGTATCTATATTTTTAACTGGAACATTTTACGGCAGTATCTGCTGGAAGATGGCAAAGACGAAAAGTCCAGCCGCGATTTTGGCAAAGACATTATCCCCAAAATGCTGGCCGGCGGGCAGAAAATGTTTGCCTACTCCTTTAGTGGTTATTGGAAGGACGTGGGGACGGTAGATAGTTTTTGGGAAGCAAATATGGATCTTCTGGAACCGGAGCCGGAGCTGAATATCTACGACCCGGACTGGCGTATTTATTCGGTCAATCCGACCTATCCCCCGCAGTATATCGCCCCTAATGCTCAAATCAGACAATCGATGATATGTGAAGGCTGCATGGTTTTTGGCGAAGTGGAACATTCCATCCTTTTTCCGGGAGTTTACATTGGATCCGGTGCCAAAATAAAAGATTCTGTCGTCATGTCGCAATGTCAGGTTGAAGCCAATGTCACCGTTAATAAAGCAATTATCGGACAAAAGGCCATTCTCAAAGAAGGCAGCAAGGTTGGTGGCGCTACACAAGAGATCGTACTGGTGGGCGGCGATGAAGTGATACCCGGTAACACTGCTCTTTCCAGCGAACAAGAAAGGGAGCGATGAGTATGGACGCAATGGGCATTATCAATCTTAACGATCCGGACGGATATATTCATGAACTGACCCAATACCGCCCTCCCGCAGGAGTCCCTTTTGGCGGCAGATACCGGCTGATTGATTTTCCATTATCGAATATGGTCAATTCCGGCATTACCAATGTAGGTATTCTCATACAGCACAAATACCGTTCTCTCATGGACCATTTGCGTTCCGGCAAGGAGTGGGATCTTGCCCGCAAGCGGGACGGTCTGTTTTTGCTGCCGCCGGCCACCTCCAATTATCCCGGCGAAGTACACCGGGGTGATGTAGACAATTTTATCAGTAACATGGATTATCTTCTGCGTAACCGACAAAAATATGTAGTGATTTCCGGCGCGATTACAGTATGCAATCTTAACTACCGGCAGGTGCTGGATTATCATGAAAAAAAGGGTGCGGATATTACCGTAATTTACAGTGAAAAAGATTGTCACCCGGATGACGGCAGTCATGCCGTTATGGTGGATGTGGATGCCGAAGGCCGTATCTCCGATATGCAGGTGAAACCGCGGGTATTTCAGCAGAGAAGGTTATGCATGGAAAGCTTTGTCATGGAAAAAAAATTGCTTATAAGCCTGATTCGCGATTGTGCTTCTCATGGTGATTATGATTTTATCAAGCATTGCATCATTAAACACATCGGAAAGCTAGATATTTATGGCTATCCTTATAAAGGATATGCCGCACGCATTCATTCCGTACAAAGTTATTTCCGCCACAGTATGGATTTGTTAAAACCCGAAGTGTGGCAGGAATTGTTTTTTCGTGAGGGATATATTTATACAAAAGTAAAAGACGAGCCGCCTTCTCATTACTTGAATTATGCCAAGACCGTTAATTCTCTGGTGGCCGGTGGCTGCAGGATTGCCGGCAGGGTGGAGAACAGCGTGCTGTTCCGCGGGGTGACTGTCCATGAAGGGGCCTATATAAAAAACAGTATTGTTATGCAAAAATGTGAAATTGCCGGAGGCTCGGTTTTGGAAAATGTCATTTGCGACAAGGATGTTCAAATCGCAGCCGGGAAGCATTTGCAGGGAAATGCCCATTATCCGTTTGTAATAAAGAAAGGGATGGTGATTTAAACGTGTTGAAAATATTGTTTGCCGCTTCAGAAGCAGTACCGTTTGTTAAAACGGGCGGTTTAGGCGATGTCATTGGCACGTTACCGCGCGAACTAAAAAAACAGGGACTTGATGTGCGAGTGATGATTCCCAAGCATGGTGTTATCTCCGAAAGGTTTAAACAAAAAATGATACTAAAACAAACCAGGGAGGTTGCTGTCAGCTGGCGGAAACAATATTGCGGTATCGAAGAACTGGAATACGAGGGAGTTACCTATTATTTTATCGATAATGAATATTATTTTGGCAAACGTAACGCACCATACGGTCATTATGATGAAGCCGAGTGTTATACCTATTTTTGCCGGGCAGTATTGGAAAGTTTGCCCATGATCGGCTTCCAGCCCGATGTTCTGCATTGCCACGACTGGCATACCGGGATGATTCCGGTATTTTTGGAGGATCAATACCGAAAGGATCCGTTTTATCAGCAAATCAGGACGTTGTTTACCATTCATAATTTGCGGTATCAAGGGCGTTTCCCCAAAGAAATTGTTCCTGATGTGCTGGGAATTGACTGGAAATACTTCAATAACGGCAGCATTGAATATCATGACTGCGTCAATTTTATGAAGGGCGGGCTGGTTTTTGCTGATGCTGTTTCCACAGTTAGCCGTACTTATGCGCAGGAAATCCAGTATCCTTTCTTCGGGGAAGGATTGGATGGACTGCTCAGGAACCGGCGGGAACGGTTGTTCGGTGTTATTAACGGGATTGACTACCAGGAATACAACCCTAAAACCGATGATAAGGTTTATGTCAATTACGATGCAAATACCCTGGATTTTAAGGTCCAGAATAAGACGAAGCTGCAGGAAAGACTGGGATTGCCGATGGCGGAGGATATCCCGCTTATTGCTATTGTTTCACGTCTGGTGGGGCCGAAAGGATTGGATCTGATTGGCTATACGCTGTTTGAACTCCTGGCATCGGAAGAGGTTCAACTGGTCGTTTTGGGTACGGGGGAAGCAAAGTATGAACAGCTTTTCAAACATGCGGCCTGGCAATATCCTGATCGGGTTTCGGCCAATATTTTCTTTGATGAAATACTGGCCCGTCAAATTTATGCCGGAGCCGACCTTTTCCTGATGCCTTCTTTGTTTGAACCTTGCGGCATAGGACAGTTGATTGCCATGCGTTACGGGGTGCTGCCTATTGTTAGGGAAACCGGAGGGCTTAAAGATACGGTATTGTCATATAATAAACATACCGGTGAGGGGAACGGGTTTTCCTTTGCCAATTATAACGCCCATGATTTGTTATATACCATACGCCGGGCTATAGGCTATTTTGAGGATAAGACTCACTGGCGTAAGATTGTACAAAATGCCATGTCCTGCGATTTTAGCTGGAGTCAGTCGGCTCAGCCGTACATAAGAATCTATCAGGACCTTGTTGCCGGATAGGCTTAGAACCTCAGTTTACCGAGCTTTGCCGGCGAGCTGAGGTTTACTGCAGCGAGCAGTGTGATAGAAAGCCCGGATGAGCATAAAATAGTATATGTAATTTGTAAGTACCGGTAGGTTTTCGATTAAACAGTATGGTAAAAGCGAGGTTTTCTCCAATGAACCAAGAATGGATGCTGCATAATTCACATGGGCTGGAATTCCGGAACCCATTTGGTGCTGTTGCCTGTAAAACCCCCGTAAAACTGCGTCTGGAGGTCGGCAACTGGCTGCAGCCGACAGCAGTATTGCTGAGGTTATGGCAGGATGGGAAGGGTGAGACGATTGTACCGATGCAGCTGCTGGTCCGGCGTGAAAACAGCGACTGCTATCAGGGAGTCTTTACTACAGGGGCGCAGCCGGGGCTGGTGTGGTATTATTTCATTATCAAGTCCGGTCAACGCAGTTATTATTATGGCAACAACCCTGCTAATCAGGGGGGAGTGGGCCAGCTGTACCAGGAGGCTCCTCCCTCTTACCAGATTACTGTTTTTAAGAGGGGGGCTAAAACGCCGGAGTGGTTCAAAGAGAGTGTAATGTACCAGATTTTTCCCGACCGTTTTTTTAACGGTTATGAAGACAAAAGGATTTTACATGCTCCCAGGGATAGCGTCCTTCATGCTCACTGGGATAATACTCCGTATTATATCCGGGATGTAGATACCAGGGAAATTGTATATTATGACTTTTTTGGCGGCAATCTTCTTGGTATTAGGAAAAAGCTTTCTTACCTGAAAAGTTTGGGGATCAACGTGGTATATTTGAATCCCATTTTCCGCTCCAACAGCAATCACCGGTATGATACCGGCGATTATAAGACGGTTGATCCGATGCTGGGAACAAATGAGGAGTTTTCCGCACTATGCCGGGAAGCGGAAGCATATGGAATATCTTTTATTTTAGACGGTGTTTTTAGCCATACCGGCAGTGACAGCCTTTATTTCAACAAGTATGGGCATTATCCGTCCGTGGGAGCCTGCCAGTCAACAGACTCTTTATACTATACATGGTACCGTTTTACACGCTACCCTGAACAATATGAATGCTGGTGGGGTATTGATACTCTGCCCAATGTGGAAGAAATGGATCCTGCATATCTCGATTTTATGATTGAGGGAGAAGACAGTGTGGTTACTTATTGGCTGAAACAAGGGGCCAAGGGCTGGCGCCTGGATGTTGCCGATGAACTGCCGGATGAATTTATTAAACGGCTGCGCAAACATATGAAGCAAAACAATCCGGAAAGTGTGGTGATTGGCGAGGTATGGGAGGATGCTTCGCATAAAAGTTCTTATGGGCAGTTACGGGAGTATTTGTGGGGGGATGAACTGGATTCGGTTATGAACTATCCTTTTCGCAGCATCTTGCTTGCTTTTATTCTGGGGCAGAAAGATGCGCAGGCAACGCAGGCAGCTTTCATGAGCTTGTATGAAAATTACCCCAAAGAAAATTTTTATGCATTAATGAATCTTATTGGCAGCCATGATGTACCGCGGATTTTAACCTTGCTGGGGGAGGCGCCGGCCGAAGAGAAACTGACCATTGTACAACAGGCCCGTTTCCGTTTGAGCAGAACGCAGCGGAAATTGGCTGTCTCACGTATGAAATTACTGGTGGCATGGCAGATGACCTTTCCGGGAGTGCCTTGCGTTTATTACGGTGATGAAGCTGGTATGGAAGGCTATAAAGATCCGTTTAACAGGGCAACCTTTCCCTGGGACAAAGAAAATAAGGAATTGCTGAACTGGCATAAACAACTGATTACCATACGGCATCAACACTGTGTGTTTAAGACCGGAAGCTGGGAAACCTTATATGCTGTGGGCGACGTGTATGCATATCTGCGGCGTATAGAAAATGGCCGCGATGTTTTTGGCACTTCCCGGGATGATGCAGCTGCCATTGTGGTATTCAACCGTAATTCACACCGGCATCTTTCCGTGGAATTGATCCTTCCAGCTAATTTTTACGGGAGTTTTACCAATTTATTATCCGCTTCTGAATATACAGCCGTCCGGGAAGGGAAAATACAGCTTGCCCTTAAGCCTTTGGAAGTCAAAATTTTATTGCGGCGGGAAGAAACAGGATTCCCCCGCGAATGTGGGGTGCTGTTGCACCCAACTTCGCTTCCTTCGCCGCATGGCATTGGGGATTTGGGAGAGGAGGCCTACCGGTTTATTGATTTTTTGGCTGATGCCGGACAAAAAAACTGGCAGGTACTGCCGTTAAACCCGGTTGGCTACGGGGAATCTCCTTACCAGTGCCTGTCGGCTTTTGCCGGTAATCCACTGTTGATTTCTCCGGAAAAAATGCAGGAGGAAGGCTGGCTAACTGCTAAGGATATAGTAACGGATACCGGTTTCAGGCCGGATAAGGTTGATTATGCGGCGGTGAAAGAATATAAAGAAAAGCTTTTTCAAAAAGCTTTTATCAGCTTTAGTTCACAGGCTGCGCCGGAAGACTATCAAAAGTTTGTGGCGGAACACGCGGTTTGGTTAAAGGATTATGCCTTGTTTATGGCACTGAAAGATCATTTCCAGCAGGCTGTATGGAATGAGTGGGACGAGGGGATTGTCCTGCGCAAGCCTCAGGCTATGCGATATTATCAGTCTCTGCTGGCATCAAGAATTGCTTACCATTGTTTTTTGCAGTTTGTTTTTTTTAAACAATGGGCAGCGCTAAAGAAGTATACCAATAAGCGGCAAATTTATATTATCGGCGATATGCCGATTTTTGTGGCCTATGACAGTTGTGATGTCTGGGCTAATCAGCAGTTATTTTATCTGGACAGCGAACGGCGCCCGATAACCATTGCCGGAGTACCGCCGGACCGGTTTAGCGCTGACGGACAATTGTGGGGTAACCCGCATTACCATTGGGAGCAAATGGCTGAAGATGACTATTTGTGGTGGCGCGAACGTTTCCGGTTTCTTGCCAGGCAGGTAGACCGGTTACGGATTGATCATTTTCTGAGTTTTGAAAATTATTATGCAATCCCCTACGGAGAAAAAACAGCTGCCGGGGGGACATGGGTACCGGGCCCCGGCGCCCGGTTTTTTAAAACGATAGAGAAATATCTTGGCACACAGCCGATTATAGCGGAAGATTTGGGGGTAATTACGGCCAAGGTGGAGGACTTAAAACATGCCTTTGCCTTTCCGGGAATGCAGGTTTTGCAATTTTCTTTTTACCGGGATATTCTTGCTGCCCGGCTGCCGCCTGTTATTTCCCGTAATAGTGTGGTTTATACCGGGACCCATGATAACAATACTTCTGTTGGCTGGTATCAGCAGGCATTGCAGGAAGAGCCGGACATGATTCAGTTTCTGTTGGAGTGTTTAGGCTTTTCGTATGTACCGACGCCTGAAGAATTCTGCTGGCGCTTTATTGAATATGCTTATCAAAGCAATGCTAATACGGTGATTATTCCCATGCAGGATTTATTATGTCTGGGTAGTGAGTCCAGGATGAATTTGCCGGGTAGCCTTGGCGGAAACTGGCAATGGCGCTGCCGTAAGTCTTTCTTTACCCGGGAACTGGCAAGAAAACTGGCTGAAATGGCAACAGGCAATAATCGATAAGGGCAAGGCAGGCTGTAGCTTCCAACCACAGTTTGCCTTGCCTGTTTTTTGCCAGTGGACAACTGATACACAGCCAGTGATTGAGGGAATTATGATAAAAACAGCCGCTTTTAGTGAAAAAATGTGCGCAGAGCTTCCTTGACAGAAGATGGCTTTTTGCTTATACTTCATTTGGTGATGGAACAAATGTACAGCAGGGAGTCTCTTTGCCATGATTAAGAATACAATGTTTTTCGTACAAAATTCTGTATACAAAATACTTCCTGCCATAAAAGAGATGACGGAGGATGTGGCTCATGTTGCATGAAACCGAAATTACTCAAATCAGACGGAAAGTATTATGTGCACTGTCGAAATTAACCTTTACTAATCGCTTGGAGGATCATGTGCAGGAGATTTTAGAAACGGTTGTTACGGAAAACGGCTCCCGTTATCGCTGCTGCATTCATAAGGAACGGGCGGTTCTCAAAGAACGAATCAATTTGGCATTAAGTCAGCCGATGTCCCTGCCTTTAACGGAAGCGGTGCGCCAGGCCCGCTCCGGTTATAATCCGGACATGCCGGTTGTTAATGTCATTCCGGAGGCATGTGATCAGTGTCCAATTGATAAATTTATTGTTACCGATGCCTGCCGTAATTGTTTGGCCCATAATTGCATTGCCAGTTGTCCGAAGAAGGCGATTAAAGTAATACAAAACCGGGCTTATATTGACAAAACGATCTGTGTAGAATGTGGTTTATGTAAGCGTTCCTGCCGGTATGGCGCTATTATTGAGATCGGGCGTCCCTGTGAAAGAGCCTGTTCCCTGGGAGCCATTACTGCAGGGCATGACCGCCGGGTAAGCATTAATTATGATAATTGCGTGGCCTGCGGCAGTTGCAAGCTTGCCTGCCCTTTTGGCGCTATTGACGACCAGTCTTTTATTGTGCAGATTATAGACGCTCTTAAATCATCTGCAAGGGTTTATGCTATGCTGGCTCCGTCTTTTGTAGGACAGTTCGGTGTAAAAATAAAACCGGGACAAATCAGTAATGCATTAAAACAGGCCGGTTTTTATGCTGTACGTGAAGTAGCGGTCGGGGCGGATGCCGTGGCGGCGGCTGAAGCCAGAGAGTTTCATAATACGGTGCCGGAGGAAAAAAGCTTTATGACGACATCCTGTTGTCCGGCCTTCGTCAATTTGGTGGAAAAGCATATGCCGGACTTAAGGAAACATGTATCTCAGACACCTTCGCCGATGGTTATGCTCGGAAAAATGATCAAACAGGAAGACCCGGAAGCCATTATTGTATTTATTGGTCCTTGCACGGCCAAGAAAGAAGAAGCGAAAAAATCCGGCATCGTTGACTATGCATTAACCTTTGAAGAAATTGATGCTTTATTGGCCGGAGCGGGGGTTTGTTTAGCGGATATGCCGGACGATCAATATGTAAGCCAGGCTTCCTATAGCGGCAATTTGTTCGCATGTGCCGGCGGGGTTGCCAAAGCCGTAGTCAGTGCGGCTGCCGATCTGGGATTGGATAGTTTCATAACCACCGAACGTTGTGACGGCCTGGACAATTGCAAAACTATGCTGGCTCAGTTGAAACGCGGCAAGGTAAAAGCCGAACTACTGGAGGGTATGGCCTGTCAAGGAGGTTGTGTAAACGGACCGGGGACAATGGCGGATTGCCGGGTTACTGCCAAACAGTTAGAGCGGTTTGCCTTTCAGGGGTCTGGTGCTGCCGGCAACTATCGGTAAAAAATTGCTGTATTTTGAAAAAAATAGAACAATTATGTCTTGGACCTCCCGAAGATTTGTGGTAAGGTATAGGAGGAGGGGAAGACATGACTGGTTTTTTATATGAAGTGGAAAAAAACTGCCCGGTATGCGAAGAAAAGGTAATGGTAACCAAGGTGCGGAGCCGTTTGACCATGGTAAAGCAGGATACCGATTTTTGTACTTATTATCAGGGGGTTAATCCTTATTACTATACGGTCTGGGTGTGCCCTCATTGTGGTTTTGCCGCGTCGGAAGCAGATTTTGGCGGATTGGTTCATGATAAAGTGAAAACATTTTTACAGGGGAAAAAAGTGAATATAAATTTTTCCGGTATCCGTACGCGTGAGCAAGCTTATAACGCCTACCGGCTGGCCATTTTTTACGGCGATATGGCCGGCATACAGGCCAGTAAGTTAGGTGGATTATATCTGCGGCTGGGCTGGCTGTATCGTGAAGGTGAACAGTTGGAAGAAGAAAAAGCTGCCTTGGCTAAGGCGGCCGAATATTATGAACGGGCGATGACGTATGAACGTATGCCGATTGGCGGTATGTCAGAAGTTGCGCTTATGTATTTATTAGGCGAATTGTTCCGGCGTACCGGTAAACTAGAGGAAGCTCTGCTGTTTTATAACCGGGTGGTTGCCAATCCTCAGGCCAAGATGGAGAAAAGAATTTTAGAACTGGCCCGTGATGCCTGGCAAGAAACGCGAGAATTAAAAAAGAAACGGGAAGAAGCAAAGTCCCAGGAATAAAAAAGCTTCCGGCACCGACGCCGGAAGCTTTTATTCCTGAAATCATTCGTCAATAGTCAATATAGGAAGCTACGATTTCACCAAAATATAATGTATGATAATCACCGCTAGGATAACAGGCGGACTGGTCGGCAGCGGCTAATTGTTCCGGTATCATTTCCTGTTTATAGATGACTTTGCACTCATAATGCAATCCGCAATCGGCAATGACCGGAGTGCTTATTTTTTTTGCGGCAACGGTTTTTAGTCCGGCAGCAGCAAATTTATCCAATTCGCGTCCGGACTTGGAGCCGCAAATGCCTAAAGCCCTTCCCATATCCTTAAAAGGAATGCTTACGGTGAATTCATTGCTTTTTTCAATCAGCTCGTAAGTATAGCGCGAAGGCCTTACCATGACCATAAAAACCGGTTTTTGCCAGGCAATGCCGATGTTTCCCCAGCCAATAGTCATGGTGTTGATTTTGTTGTTGCCGGCTGTAGTTAAGAAAGCACCCTTACGCAATATTTCCAGTGCTTTGGCCGACAATTCATTGTAGGTAACATCCCTGCTCATTTTTCATCCTCCCTATTTGTCAAAATATATTGGCCATGGGCACCAGAGTATATTCGGTGTTCAGGCCGTATTTCCTGTTGTTGTAGCACGGGGGACAACGGCTGTTGTTTCCCCGGATTAACCGTGTTTGCGGCAGAATTCCTTCATGAAATCCCGCAAAGCCCGGCAGCCGTCAACAGGCATTGCATTATAAATGGAAGCTCTCAAACCTCCTACCGAGCGGTGTCCCTTGAGACCGGCCATTCCGGCAGCAATTGATTCGGCAACGAATAGTTTTTCCAGTTCTTCATTTGGTAAACGAAAAGTAATATTCATTATGGAGCGGCTGCTTTTATCGGCGTGACCACGGTAAAAACCATGACTGTCATCGATCACGTCATAGATTAGCTTCGCTTTGGCAAGATTGCGTTGCTCTAAGCTTGCCAGACCACCCTGTGCCTTGATCCAGCGCAGGACCAGATTCAGTAAATAGACCCCGAAAGTCGGCGGCGTGTTGTACAAGGAATGGTTGGCGGCATGTGTTTCATAACGCAACATGGTCGGAATAGTTTTAGGATTGTTTTCCGCCAGATCTCTGCGGATGATTACGGCGGTAACCCCGGAAGGGCCGAGGTTTTTCTGCGCCCCGGCATAAATAAGCGCAAATTTGGAAGCATCAAAGGGCCGGCATAAAATATCGGAAGACATGTCGGCGATTAAGGGGATGTTGCCGCTGAAATTGGGCAGTTCCCTCCATTGAGTACCAAATATGGTATTATTGGACGTTATATGGATATAGGCGGGATTATCGCTAAGTTGAATTTCTGCCAATTCGGGAATGCGACGGTAATTGTCTTTTGCAGTTGTGGCGGCTATATGGGTTTGACCGACTAGTTTTGCTTCTTTTAAAGCTTTTTCCGACCAGACTCCGGTTAAAATGTAGTCGGCCGTACGCCTGGGTGTGAGGAAATTAAGCGGGACCATGGCAAACTGCGTGCTGGCACCTCCCTGTACAAACAGCACCTGGTAATCCTCACCAAGGCCGAGCAATTCTTTTAAATTAGCCTCTGCTTCGTTGTTAACGGCTTCATAAGGCTTAGAGCGATGGCTGATTTCTAAAATAGACATTCCGGTGTCATTAAAATTTAATAGTTCGCTTTGTGCCTGTTCCAGCACATCTACCGGCAGTACAGCCGGGCCGGCATTAAAATTGATAATTCGGTTTGACAAAACAATACCCTCCTAAAAATTTCCTGAGCGGCGAATCTGTCTTAAGCATATAATTGATGCAATTTTTTGCCGGTGGCAATTATGATAATAAATCATATCACTATTCACCAAGGTTTGCAAAGAGAAAATTAAGATTTTCGGCAATTTTGTGAGTGAAATGTTTTTTTTGAACACACACTTGACTTTAGTAAGTGGATACACTATAATTGAATTGAAAAGTGAATGTACTCATGAAGTGTATAGTTTTTTGCTTTTGAGGGTAAACACAATGAAGGAGAAGCCAGAGGTTTGGGTGCTGCAGAGAGCCGGTGGAAGGTGTAAACCGGTGTGCCGGCCGGATGGTTCCGCTCCGGAGTGGCTGGTGACGAATTATGACGGGTTCCGCCCGATACAGCGGTCAAAGTAGGCTGTGAATACAGCAAGCTGGGTGGTACCGCGGGAATTTAGTCTCGCCCCAATTGTGGCATTGGGGCGGGGCTTTTTTGGTTTATACCGGGGGACTTGGTAGAAATTGCCCGGTATTTCATTTTAAGCAGTTAGGGAGGTCGAGTATGAAAGTTTTAGTTAGTGATCCGGTGTCGCCCCAGGGAATTGAAATTCTGCAAAAAGAGTTTACGGTGGATGTCAAAACCAAGCTTCCTCCGGAAGAACTGATTCGAATTATTCCTGAATATGATGCGCTGGTAGTTCGCAGCGAAACCAAAGTGACTAAAGAAGTAATCGAAGCCGCCGTCAAATTGAAGGCGATCGGCCGGGCGGGCGTGGGAGTTGACAATATTGATGTGGAAGCTGCCACACAAAAGGGGATTATTGTCATGAACGCACCGGAGGGTAACACTGTTGCGGCTACCGAACATACCGTTGCGATGATGATGGCTATGACACGCAATATTCCTCAGGCTTATTCTTCTATGAAACAGGGGGAATGGCAGCGCAGCAAGTTTATCGGCGTAGAGGTTCGTGGCAAAACACTGGGAATTGTTGGTTTAGGCAGGATTGGTAGCGGTGTAGCCAAGCGGGCTATTGCCATGGAAATGAATATTGTGGCTTATGATCCGTTTATTACTACGGAACGGGCAAAGGCATTAGGAATTGAGCTTAAAGACCTGGATGATGTGTTTGCACAGGCTGATTTTATAACATTGCATTTACCGCTAACACCGGAAACCAAAAATCTGGTAAATAAAGATGCGTTTGCTAGAATGAAAAAGGGTGTCCGGATTATTAACTGTGCCCGCGGCGGAGTCATTAATGAGCGTGACCTGGCTGCGGCCATAGATGCCGGGATTGTGGCCGGGGCTGCCGTTGACGTATTTGAAAAAGAACCGGTCAGCCCGGATAATCCGCTTTTAAAATCCGATAAAATTGTAGTTACACCGCATTTAGGAGCATCAACCAAAGAAGCACAAGTCGGTGTTGCGGTAGATGTTGCTCACGGAATTATCGCAGCCTTAAAAGGTGAACCGGTAGCGACGGCGGTCAATATGGCTCCCATTCCGACCCACGTTTTGGAGAGAATTAAACCTTTCTTTAACCTGGCGGAAAAAATGGGCTGCCTGGCAGTCTATCTGGCTGACGGGCGAATTGATTCAATCCAGGTAGAATATCACGGCGAAATAACCGAAGTGGATACCAAAATGCTGACCACTGCCATGGTCAAAGGTGTACTCAATCCGGTACTGCAGGAAACCGTAAATTATGTCAATGCACCGGGAATTGCCAAAATGCGCGGAATTAAAGTAACAGAAATCAAAAATAAGCATACAGCCGATTTTGCCGATTTGATTACGCTGAAAATTAATAGTGATAAAGGGCAGCATACGATCGGCGGGACATTGTTCGGTCAGGAAGGCCGTATTGTTGCTATCGACGGACACCGGGTGGATGTTGATCCGCGGGGCTGGCTGATGATCAGTCCGCATATCAACCGTCCGGGCATTATCGGCAAGGTCGGTACGATCTTAGGGCAGGAAAACATCAATATTGCCAGCATGCAGGTTGGCAGGACCTCTATTGAAGGGACGAATATCATGGCTTTGGGCGTGGATGCCGATATTCCGCCTGAGGTATTGGCAAAGATTAAAGCGGTAGATGGTATCTTTGGCGCTAAGCTGGTGAATTTTAATGCTGGTTAATAGACAGGAGGAACAATTATGGCAGTAATTAAACCTTTTTGCGGACTGAGACCGGCGCCGGAATTAGCGGTTAAAGTTGCCTCGCTTCCTTATGATGTAATGGATTCGGAAGAGGCACGGCTGATAACCAGTCAAAATCCATATAGTTTTTTACGGGTGACCAAGTCGGAAGTTGATTTGGATAGAGCTGTGGATATTCATTCTGAAGCTGTGTATCAACAGGCGGCGCAAAACCTGCAAAGGTTCATTAAAGAAGGTATTCTCAAACAGGATGAAAAGCCTTGCTTCTATATATATAAACAGCGTATGGGTGAACATATCCAGATTGGATTGGTTGCCGGTGCGTCTGTGGCGGAATACCAAACCAATATCATCAAAAGACATGAACTGACCAGGCATGATAAGGAGCACGACCGGGTTAACCATATTACGGTAACAGAAGCGCAAACCGGGGCTGTATTTCTCACCTATAAAGCTGATCCGCTGATTAATACGCTGATTGCCAAATGCATGGAACAGCCTCCAGTATATGATTTTACGTCTGAGGATGGAATCAGCCATACATTGTATGTGGTCTCGGATGCTGCTGAAATTGCCGCTATTGAACAGGCGTTTAGTAAAATTCCGGTTATGTATATTGCCGACGGGCATCACCGCTCGGCAGCGGCGAGCAGGGTGTGCGACAACTGGCGGAAAATAAACGATAGTCCCCAAGAGGAGTTTAACCGTTTCCTGGCCGTGATTTTTCCCCATGATATGATGTATATTATGGATTATAACCGTGTAGTTGCGGATTTAAATGGTCTGTCGTGCGTGGAGTTTCTTGCCGCCGTAAAGCATAAGTTTACAGTGGAGGAATACACTGACGGGGCTTATAAACCACAACGGACGCATGAATTCGGCATGTATTTGCAGGGGAAGTGGTATAAGCTGACCGCCCATGCGGAGCTTATTGATGCGAATAATCCGGTAAAAAGTCTGGATGTGAGTATTCTGCAGGAGAACCTTTTGCAGCCGCTTCTTGCTATCCGGGATCCACGCAGCGACAAACGGATCCATTTTGTCGGCGGCATTCGGGGAACGGGTGAACTGGAAAGATTGGTAGACAGCGGAAATTTTGCCGTAGCGTTTTCTTTATTTGCTACATCTATCGAAGAACTTATGGCGATTGCCGATGCCGGACAGATTATGCCGCCAAAATCCACCTGGTTTGAACCCAAACTGCGTGATGCCATGGTAATCCATGTAACTCCTAAACCTAAATAGTAATAAAGCAGTGAAACCCGGAGGCGATGTTTCCGGGTTTTTTATGTCCGGCAAAATAATTGATAATAAATATCATTTAAGAAGGATTTTTGGTGGAACATGTAAAATACATAGCAGAGACGACGTAATATATAATACGCTGAATTCCTGCATATCCTTAGTATGCTTTGTACTAGGAGGTTTTTTGCCCGCTGGATATATCTTCTATGCTATGCTGTGACTCAATAGGTTGAATGGTAACGGGAATACCGCCGGTATAGGGTGCCAGGATATTAAAGGTCAGAATAATTGCCAATCCTATTATCCCGGAGGTCAGGCCGACGGCTAAACCAATAAAGGCACCGCCGCTCAGTCCAACGGTTTCGTAGTTCATGACCGCTAGAATTAATCCCAGTAAACCGCCTAGTACGGTTCCGGCGGTAAATAAAAGTAAAAAGACTGGAATGCAGGATACGCGGGTAATGTTATGATTGTAGTCAGACAAAATCATTCACCCCTTATTTTTTATTTGGAGGTCATTATGGAAGATCAAAAATTTGATATTGCTGTTATTGGCGGCGGACCGGCCGGTTTATCGGCAGCACTTACCGGCCGGGTTCGTAATAAACAAATCGCGTTGTTTGAACATATGAATCATAGTGAGAAGCTGCAAAAAGCACATATTATTGATAACTATCTGGGGATGCCTAAAATCACAGGGCCGGGAATGATGCAGCAATTTGTTGCACACTGCATGGCGCATCAACCTACCTTAATTAAAGAAAAGGTGGTTACCGTATTTCCGGGCGAGGATATGTTTACCTTACTGACTCCGGTTAATACTTATGAAGCACGGACAGTTATTTTAACGACAGGCGTGGTTAGCACAACGCTGTTCAAAGGAGAAAAAGCCTTTTTAGGGCGTGGTGTCAGCTATTGTGCCACCTGTGACGGTATGTTTTATAGGGAAAAGGATGTGGCGGTTATTTCCTATACCAGTGAAGGGGAGCAGGAAGCGGAGTATTTAGGAGAAATATGCCGGAATGTTTTCTATTTTCCTCAGTATAAGCCGCAGCCTACCGCTATGCGTTCCGGAGTATCCATTATTACAGCGCGTCCATGCTCCATTGAAGGGGATACTCAGGTGGAAAAACTGATTGTGGACCAGGGGGAATATAAAGTAAACGGGATCTTTATCATGCGTCAGTCCGACCCGGTCGAAAATATTTTGCCTGGCCTTGAACTGGAGGGAGAAGTAATTAAAGTCAACCGGGATATGTCTACCAATATACCGGGAGTTTATGCCGCCGGCGACTGTACCGGCAAGCCCTGGCAGATTGCCAAGGCTACTGGAGAGGGACTGGTGGCGGTGCTGAGCGCAATCAATTATTTAGATAAAAAAGCCAAATAACCAAGTCTGACAATGAAATATAACGCCAGATAACCGACTGCCGGAAAAACCCAGGAAATTAACACTGAAAATCCCAATTGGCTGCAGAGCATGCCGGTTGCAATAATAATCAGGCTACATAGAGGAAAGCTTAATTTAGTGACATGACTCAATTGACCGGCACAAGCGTACAGGGTGGTAGCTGCGGTTGTATACATAGCGATCAAAAACATACATACATAGGAAGTGGAATTTATTTTGTGCTGCATGCCGGCAATGTGGAGCATAGGGATTTCATAATTGAGGATATCCGGACAATGGATCATGACGATGATGGCAATAAAGCCGGCAAGGATAGTAATGAGAAAGCCGCCGGCAATACTTCCCCAAAAACGCAGCTTGCGACTGCGGATGTGGGGACCCAGGGGCGCCAGTACGGTGGAACCTATAATTAGGTTATAGGATACATATAATATACTGGCGATCAGCCAATGGCTGCCGTTTTGGGGATCGTACGGAACTACATTGACCAGCATATCCGTAGAGAGTCCATGATAGGCGAGGGAATATATGCCGACGGACAATGTGGATAAAGTCAGTAGTGGCAGCATGCCCATATTCATTACGGTAATTCCCCGAATGCCGTATAATACGGTACAAAAGGCCAGTATCCCGATGACGCCTGTTCCCAGTGAATAGGGAAGATGAAAGTGGTCCTGGAACATGGTTCCGGTTCCGGACAGCATGATCGTCAGTACGCTAAATAAAAAAACGGTGATGATGCTGTCGAGAAATAAAGCTGCTTTTTTTCCGCAGGCATAATACAGTAACTGGTGATAGCCAGTAGCGTTCAGGCGATGTCCCAGTTCCAAAATTCTGTAGCCCAACCAGGCAAAGAGGATTCCGGCCAGAATAATTCCCCCGAAGCCAACAGTTCCATATACGACAAAAAATTGCAGTAATTCCTGTCCTGAAGCAAAACCTGCGCCAATAATGGTGCCGGCATATGCCGATGCAATCTTTATTACATCCAGTAGGTTTTGGCTGCGCATAGCCAATACCTCCTTTACCCGTACGATTCGGATGAGAAACCATGGTCGTTTATATAAACAATACTTTTTATAGCTGAGGTTTATGCCGGTATTTTTACAAATTATCGCAGAGGTATGTTGCAGTTAAAAAAACAACATGCAATTTGTTTACGCTTTACAATATTTGGCGTATATTGTAAAATATATTAGGATAGAATATTCGTGAATTGTAAGCGGTTCTTAAAAACTGTTAGCATGATGTTGAACGGTAACGCCCGTTTGCGGGAATATGCTCTCGTCCCTCGATCATAGGCGAGAGTTTTTGTTTTAGGAGGATAAAGGATATGCTGGATATTAAATTTATTCGCGATAATACGGAGAAAGTACGTCAGGCGCTGGAAAATCGTTCTGCTTCCCAGAATTTGGATGAGTTCATTAGGCTGGAAAAACAGCGACGTGAATTGTTAAGTGAAGTGGAAGGCCTTAAGAATAAACGGAATGTCGTATCACAGGAAATCAGTAAGTTGAAAAAAGCCAAAGAAAATGCCGATGAGTTAGTTGCTGAGATGAGAAGCGTAGGTGGCCGCATTGCCTTTCTGGATGCCAACATCCGGGAAGTGGAAGCCAAAATCCACGATATTGTCATGAATATTCCCAATGTACCGCATCCTTCGGTTGTGGTTGGGAAGGACGAGACCGCCAACAAGGAAATGCGCCGCTGGGGAACACCCCGGGAGTTTGCAGAAGAACCCAGAGCTCATTGGGAAATTGGTGAAAAACTGGGCATACTGGATTTTGAACGCGGGGGCAAGGTAACCGGTGCGCGGTTTACTTTTTATCGCGGACTGGGAGCCCGTCTGGAACGTTCGCTAATTAACTTTATGCTGGATTTACATACCCGTGAACACGGGTATACGGAATTTTTTCCGCCGTTTATAGCTAATAAGGACAGCATGACCGGAACAGGACAACTGCCCAAGTTTGCGCAAGATATGTTTAAGCTGGAAGGTCTGGATTATTATTTGATTCCTACGGCGGAGGTTCCGATTACCAATCTGCATCGTGGTGAGATACTGGACGCTAAAGATTTGCCTTTTTATTATACGGCGTACAGTGCCTGTTTTAGGGCGGAGGCCGGTGCTGCCGGCAGGGACACCAGAGGGTTGATCCGCCAGCATCAATTTAATAAAGTGGAACTAGTGAAATACAGTCTGCCGGAAGAATCGTATAATGAGTTGGAAAAACTGACGGCCAATGCCGAACATGTACTTCAACTTTTGAATTTGCCGTACCGGGTTGTGTTGCTTAGTACGGGGGACATGGGATTTTCTTCAGCCAAGACATATGATATTGAGGTATGGCTGCCCAGCTTTCAAGCTTACCGTGAAATTTCCTCCTGCTCTAATTTTGAGGATTTTCAGGCACGGCGGGCCGATATCAAATTCCGCCGCGGACCAAAAGAAAAACCGGAATTTGTACATACATTAAACGGCTCCGGCCTGGCAATTGGCAGAACAGTGGCGGCCATTCTGGAAAATTATCAGCAGGCAGACGGTTCGGTGGCGGTTCCGGAAGCATTGCGTCCGTATATGGGAACCGACGTCATCAAATAGATACATTGTCATACAGAAAAATACAGTCAAATCCAGCCAGGATTCGGCTGTATTTTTTTGTTTTTATCATTTGCCTGTTGACAGGCAGCCAATACAGTCAGTATAATAAATATGAATATTTGATAATGAGTATCAATATTTACTGTGTGCTTGAAACGTTTAGGGGGTATGCTGCATGTCTAAACATTTAAATGAATTAAAACCCGGTGAGAAGGGAGTCGTGGCGAAAGTTAAGGGGAACGGACCGGTTTATCGCCGTATGGTAGATATGGGCATTGTGCCGGGTGCAGATATTACCGTATTGAAATTTGCACCATTGGGTGACCCTATTGAAATTAAGGTAAAAGGTTTTAACCTTTCATTAAGAAAAACAGAAGCAGCGATGATTCAGCTGGAAGGGGCTTAACAAAGGAGGATCATTATGCCGCTGACTATGGCTAGTCCCGGAAAAGAAGTTAAAGTTGTTGATATCAGAGATTGCGGTGATATCCGCAGGCGTTTATTGGACATGGGGCTTGTTAATGGTACGGCTGTTCGGGTGATTAGCCGCAATGCTTCATCTTTACTAATTGGGGTGAACCACACCAGACTCGTTCTTGATTTTGGGTTGGCATATCGAATTCTTGTTCAATAGCAAGATAGTAAGTTGTTAATGCGGGCGTGTTCCAAAAGGAGCACGCCCTTCTGGTGTTGCCGGCATGATTAATTGATGATTTTTAATAGGAAAGAATTTTAGCTGACAATTAACTTTTTCTATCATTATGACGATAAAATAGGATATAATAGTCGAGGAAAGAAGATCAGCCAAATTTTAACAACCATTGGAGGGATACTATGCACTCCAGACAGACGGATACACCATTACTGAAAGCAATGCAAAAATATGTAAATGACAGGGTTATGCCGTTCCATACTCCGGGGCATAAAATGGGCAAAGGTATGCACCCGGTACTGGGGACAGTACTGGGGCGTGACACACTGGCGTTGGACCTGGCGCTGATGGAAGAAATGGATGACTTGCATGAACCTCATGGCTGTATAAAAGAAGCACAGGATTTAGCGGCCCAATTGTATGGGGCGGATCATAGTTTTTTTGTTGTCAACGGTACAACCGGTGGGATTTATGCCATGATTTTGGCAGTAGCCGGTCCGGGGGATACCATCATTGTTCCGCGTAATGCCCATCGTTCTATTATTGGCGGCATTATCCTCAGCGGTGCAATACCGGTCTTCATGCAGCCGGAAGTGGATCATGAACTTGGATTGGCCATGGGAGTGACTCCGGAGACGGTAGCCGCAGCCGTGCGCTTACATCCGGAAGCCAAGGGCGTTTTAGTTATTAATCCGACATATTACGGTGTGGCCACGGATTTGAAGCGAATTGTGGATATTGTACACCAGGCGGGCATGGTGGTTATGGTGGATGAGGCCCATGGTCCGCACCTGAAATTCGGCAAGGGGCTGCCGGTCCAGGCACTGGATGCCGGAGCGGATATATGTGCCCAGAGCACACATAAAATTATTGGTGCTATGACGCAGTGTTCAATGGTTCATTGCCGGGAAGGGCGTATACGGGTACCTCATTTAAAATCCATGATGCAGTTGGTGCAATCTACCAGCCCTAACTATATTTTGCTGGCATCGCTGGATGTGGCACGTATGCAAATGGCCACGCAGGGGTATGAGCTGATCGACCGGGCTGTCCACCTGGCGGAATGGACCCGCCAAGAAATCAATACCATTCCGGGACTATATTGTTTTGGTGCCGAAAAAATCGGCAATCCCGGTGTATACAGCATAGACCCCACGAAAGTAACGGTTACAGTGAAAGGAATCGGTCTAAAGGGAGCGGAAGCAGAACGGATCTTGCGCCACAAATATAACATTCAGGTAGAACTATCCGATATGTATAATATTTTATTTCTGATTACGTTAGGCGATCATGAGGAGGAAGCACGCGCTTTGGTGAAAGCACTTAGTGATATGGCAGCGCATTATTCCGGACAGAGTAATTTTGCGGTTATGGATGATGTGTACAGCAGCACAAGTTATCCGGAGCCGCCTGAAGGCGTTTTATCACCGCGCGAAGCTCTTTTTGGCAATACGTGCATGGTTCCTTTTAGTGAATCGGCCGGATTCATTTGTGCCGAAATTGTCACCTTTTATCCGCCTGGCATACCACTGCTGTGTCCTGGAGAACGGATTACTCAGGAAATCATAGACTATTGTACACAGCTTCAGGCCGCCGGGCTGCATATTTCCGGGCCGGAGGATTATACACTAAAAACAATTAAAGTGGTGGACTAAATGAAAGGAAAGTTAATTATTTTAGAAGCCGGCGACGGGAGCGGCAAAGCAACGCAAACTGCGAAACTTTGTCAGCGGCTGGAAAATGAACAGCATGCTGTTAAAAAGGTGGAATATCCTAACTATCAAAGCCAGTCGGCAGCACTGATAAAAATGTACTTGCAGGGGAAGTTCGGCAGTACGCCGGATGCGGTTAATCCTTATGCTGCGTCCGCTTTTTATGCGGTCGACCGTTTCGCTTCCTACAAAACCGACTGGGAGACGTTTTATCAGCAGGGCGGTATTGTAATCTGTGACCGGTATACAACATCTAATATGGTACATCAGGCGGTGAAAATTGACACTCAGGAAGCAAGGAGCAATTTTTTGGACTGGTTATGGGATTTTGAGTTTAAGAAAATGGGATTGCCGGTTCCGGATGGCGTTATTTTTTTAGATATGCCGCCTGCGTACAGCCGGAGTTTATTAGAAAAACGTCACAGTAAGGCCGGATTTTCCACGCAGGACATTCATGAACGCGATCAGGAGTATTTAGAAACCTGCTACCGCTGTTACCGGCAAATAGCCCAAAGGTATCACTGGCATATTGTCAATTGTGTAAAAAACGGTATATTGCAAAGTGTCGATAACATTCATCAGGACGTATACCGTGCAGCAACGCTTATATTGGGAAGTTAGTACCGTGTGTCATGTAAAACATTAGATTAGAGATTGCAGGGATTTTTTCGCCCTGCAAGGCGGAGGAGCGAACCGCATATCGGACATATATAAGGCGACGACAACGAAGCAGAGCGGAAAAAGACTGTAAAATAATCCATGCTTTTAGGTGACGCACGGTACTAGCATAATGGACAGTATGGTGGGATTTGCTTATTTTGCTTAAAACAATTATAATGAAATGAGTACTACTATATATTCGGTATGGTTATTCAGTCAATATCAATAGAAAGGCAGGCTCTTTTGTGAAAATTAATAAGATGGGAACAGGCAGTTCGCTTCCGGTCACTGAGCGTGACAACAGCGGAAAGACGGAAAAAACGGATGGCCATTTTGCTTCTGATCTATTGAATATACAGGATGGGCAGTCTACGGAACGGCTGAATTCGTTACTTGAACAAATTACCGAACAGGGAAAAAAGCTGGCACAAGTTCCAACTTATTCCGAACTGAAGACTTACCGGGAACTTGTCCGGAATTTTATCGGTGAGGCAGTAGGCCGCATGTATAATCTTAAATCTCAGCCCGGATGGGACAGGTACGGCCGTCAAAAAGTATATACCGTTATAAAAAAAGTCGATACGGCATTGGAAGCGTTAGCTGAAGATGTCCGCCACGGACAGAAACGCCAATTGGAGATTATGGCCAAGCAGGATGCTATCCGTGGTATGCTGGTAGATTTGTACATGTAAGGATGGAGTTTACGTGAACTGGGATATTGTGATTGGCCATACGGATACAATACAAAATCTTAAGGCCATGTTAGGCGCAGGGCGCATGCCGCATGCGCTTTTATTTGCAGGTCCTGAAGGCATTGGTAAAACCCTCGTAGCCAACATTCTGTCGGCGGCCTTGTTATGCAGCGACAGTATCAGGCCGTGTGGAAGCTGTCTTTCCTGCCGGCAAATGATTCAAGGTGTTCACCCGGACTTTACCCTTGTACAGCCTGATGGTGCCAGTATCCGTATTGAACAGATCCGGGCTTTGCAGCATCAGGTTTCGCTGGTGCCGTATCTCGCCGGTCGGCGGGTTATTATTATTGAAAATTCAGAAAAGATGACGGCGCAAGCAGCTAACAGTTTGCTGAAAATTTTGGAAGAACCGCCGGAGCATGCCGTATTCATCCTTATTGCGGCCGGAAAGCAGATGCTGCTGGATACCGTCCTGTCACGGTGTCTGGTAGTGCCTTTTTATCCCGTTCCCTGGCAACAATTAGCTGTTGCACTGGTTGACAGAGGATATCCGCAAGAACAGGCGGAAGTGGCCGCGCGACTGGGAAATGGCCGTATGGGGACAGCACTGCATTTGCTGGAGCCGGATGGAATGCGCTTGCGTGATAAGGCTTTCGAGTTTCTGACAGCTTTGCATAGTTCTGAAAATCTGTTATGGACAGCACCGGCCGAGTGGGAGAAATTCAACCGGCCGGAGATCATAGCCATACTCCGGCATTGCAGTTTATTGCTGCGGGACATGTTGGTTTATAGCCTGGTATTGGATACGGCAGTCGTGTTTAATCTCGATTTGTCCCGGCAGTTGGCGGAACAGGCTGCATATTGGCGGCAAACTTCATTATTGTCTGCTTTTAAAGAGATAACCATAGCTGAAAAAGCAGTTTATGCTAATGGAAATATACGATTAATTATAGAAGCATTGCTAATTAAATTGAGGGAGCTGGCGAAAGGAGGAATGCATGTTGCAGGTAGTAGTTGGAGTACGATTTAAAAAAGCGGGTAAAATTTATTATTTTGATCCGGGCGACTTTAAGCTGGCTCCTGGGGATCATGTGATAGTAGAAACTGCCAGAGGTCTGGAATTTGGCGAAATTGTTATCGGTGCCCGAGAAGTCGCTGAAAAAGACATCGTTGCACCGCTGAAAACGGTACAGCGCAAGGCAACGGCTGCGGACACGGAAAAGGTAAAGGACAACCGGGCAAAAGAGGAAGAGGCGTTTACGCTGTGTGCGCAAAAAATCGCAGCCCATGGTTTACCAATGAACCTTGTGGATGTGGAATATACATTTGATGTGAATAAAATTATTTTTTATTTTACGGCCGATGGCCGGATTGATTTTCGTGAACTGGTAAAGGATCTGGCCGCTGTTTTCCGTACGCGTATTGAGCTTCGCCAGATTGGTGTAAGGGATGAGGCCAAAATGATGGGGGGGATTGGTTGTTGCGGGCGGCCACTATGCTGTGCGACCTTTTTGGGAGATTTTGAACCGGTGTCCATTCGTATGGCAAAAGATCAGAATCTGTCGCTTAATCCTACAAAAATTTCCGGCATTTGCGGGCGTTTAATGTGTTGTCTGAAATATGAAAGCGACCGTTATGGTTCTTCCAGTAAAAAAATTGTCCCCCCGGCTATAGGGGTTGAGGTTGTTACCATCGAGGGAGAAGGTAAGGTCATAGCAATTAACAACAATAAAAAAATGGCAACTGTGGTTCTGGTGGATGGTAAAACGGTAGATATAGCATGGGAAGAAGTAGTGGAAAAAGAAAATGAATGCTGAAAGGCTTTATCCCGGTGAGCGGATAGATGATTTGCAGATTAATAATCTAAAAGTTATTCAACATCGAGAAGAATTTTGTTTTTCCTTAGATGCTGTGTTATTGGCTCATTTTGCCACTGTACGTCCGGACGACAGGGCAGTTGATTTGGGAACGGGAACCGGTGTTATTGCATTACTGTTGACTGCGCGGGGTATTAACTCGATAACAGGTGTTGAACTTAACGGCTTAATGGCTGACCGGGCCGTACGCAGCGTTCAGTTAAACAGGCTGGAAGAGAAGATCAGCATTCTGCAGGCTGATTTACGGACATTAAAAGGAGTATTGCCAGCGGGGGGATACGGATTGGTAGTTTCCAATCCTCCCTATCGCCCGGTTGGCGGCGGGTATCTTAACCCGCGGGACAGTATGGCCATGGCACGCCACGAAATTACGGCCACGTTAATGGATGTGATTTTGGCAGCCCGCTATTTGGTAAAATATCGGGGCCGGTTTGCCATGGTTCATTTACCTGAACGGATGCCGGAAATATTGAAAGTTATGAGCGATGCGGGAATTGAACCGAAACGCCTGCAATTGGTATATCCAAGCTGCAGGAAAAGCCCCAATATGCTGTTAGTCGAGGGGATACGGGGAGCAAGGCCGGGGCTTAAGGTATTACCGCCGTTTATTGTATACCGGGACGACGGTGGTTATAGTGAGGAATTTTTGACATATTATAGTGCCATGTTGGGCAGGTGAGGATATGGGACAGAAACCGGGAACGGTTTATTTATGTGCGACACCGATTGGTAATTTGGAAGACATGACCTTCCGGGCAGTGCGCATACTTAAAGAGGCAGCCGTTATTGCTGCGGAAGATACCCGGCATACGCGCAGGCTATTAAGCCATTTTGACATTCATACACCGTTGGTCAGCTATCATGAACATAATAAGCTTAACCGTGGCCCGGAACTGATTACGCGTCTGCTCCGGGGCGATGATGTTGCTGTGGTTAGCGATGCCGGTATGCCAGGGATTTCCGACCCGGGAGTGGATCTGGTGAAACTGGCGGTTGCGGCTTCAATTCCTGTCGTACCGGTACCGGGCGCTAATGCTGCTTTGTCCGGTTTGGTCTGTTCCGGGATTGACGCAACCATTTTTTCTTTTCTGGGATTTTTACCGAAGACAAAAAAGAAACGGCATGATCTGATAACAGCTTGGTCTAACCATCGCCACACGCTGGTTTTGTATGAAACACCGTACCGTCTGCAAGAGACACTGGCTGAATTGCAGGAGTGCTGGGGAGACCGTCGGGCGGTGGCTGCCCGGGAACTTACCAAAAAATATGAAGAATTTATTCGCGGTTCCCTGAGCAGTTTACAGGAACATTTTACACAAAACCCGCCGCGGGGTGAGTTTACACTGATTATCACAGGCCAACAGGAAAATGTGCCTGTAATGCAAAACAGCAATGATGTATCGGTTTATCAATTGGTTATGCAGTCGATTGATAATGGAGATAACAAAAAAGATGCCATCCGTAAGGTGGCATCTGAACTTGGTTTGCCTAAGCGAGAGGTATACCAAGCGGTTGTCGGGCATGAAGCCGGTCAACCGGAAGATTAAATTGCTTTTGCAGTCATAGCATCCAGACATTCTTTGCAAATGTTTTTATTTTTAAATATGGTTACCTCGTCAGCGTTACCGCAAAATACGCAAGCGCAGGAAGGTTCATATTTCCGCAGGATAATCCGATCGTTGTCCACGTAAATTTCTAAAGCGTCTTTTTCTTCTATATCCAGCGTGCGTCTTAATTCGATGGGAATAACAACTCTTCCCAGCTCGTCCACTTTTCGTACAATACCAGTTGATTTCATAATGTGAGCTCTCCTCTCAATTACAACATTATTCGACAAAATCTGTCTAACTAAATGATACCAAATGTTACAATACTTGTCAACCTTATTTTTCCATAAGGAAATATTTTTTCCAAAAAAGTATATATATTGTTTATAGTGGACAGCTGTTTTTGTCGAATAAACACATATTATGACGAATAAGAGGTTTGACAAACGATTCTCCATTGTCTATAATTGGAAAAAGAAACTTGGCTTATTTGTCGAAAAAATGGTATAAAAGAAAAGGAGTTTTCCGGCTACTTTTTGCATAGTTATAAAGGAGGATTTCCATGGATAAAAAGACGTTTTACATTTCTACACCCATTTACTACCCCAGTGACCGGCTGCATATCGGCCATGCGTATTGTACCACGATAGCCGATGCCGTTGCCCGCTACAAGCGCCTGGCAGGTTTTGATGTATTCTTCTTGACCGGATCGGATGAACATGGACAAAAAATCCAGCGTAAAGCACAGCAAAATAATATTACCCCTCTTGAGTATGTCGATCATATTGTGGCATCGTTCAAAAAACTCTGGACGAAGCTTAATATTTCTCATGACGATTTTATCCGCACGACCGATCAGCGGCATCATGAAGTCGTGCAGGCTATTTTTCAGAAAATCTATGATCAGGGCGATATTTACAAAGCCTCTTATGAAGGCTGGTACTGTACACCCTGTGAAACATTCTGGACGGAACGTCAGCTGGTTGATGGAAAATGTCCTGATTGCGGCCGTCCCGTAGAACTTTTAGGCGAGGAAAGCTATTTCTTCCGCATGTCCAAATATCAGGACCGCTTGCTTACATTTATTGAAGACAATCCTGATTTTATTCAGCCGGTTTCCAGGCGCAACGAGATGATCAATTTTATCAAAAGCGGTCTGGAAGATTTGTGCGTTTCCCGAACCACCTTTGACTGGGGTATTCCGGTGCCTTTTGATACTAAGCATGTTGTATATGTTTGGTTTGACGCGTTGACAAACTATATCACTGCAGCCGGTTATTTGCATGACAAAGAGAAGTTTGCAAAATACTGGCCGGCAGATATTCATTTGGTGGGTAAGGAAATTGTCCGTTTTCATTCCATTATCTGGCCGATTATCCTGATGGCGCTGGGAGTGGAATTGCCGAAAAAAGTGTATGGCCATGGCTGGCTGGTGGTGGAAGGGGATAAAATGTCCAAATCCAAGGGCAATGTAATTGATCCTTTGGAATTGATTGATGAATTTGGCGCGGACTCCATCCGTTATTTCCTATTGCGTGAAATTACTTTAGGGATGGACGGAAATTTTTCGCGAGAAGCGTTAATTAACCGGATTAACGCCGATTTAGCTAATGATCTGGGAAATTTGCTGCATCGTACGCTAAATATGATCAATCGTTTTAACGGCGGTTTGATTGAAACTCCCGGCGCAGTTGAAGAAGTGGACACAGCGTTAATTGATTTGGCACAGCGTACGGCGGCCGACTATGAGATTTTAATGGAAAACATGGATATTAATGGTGCCATTAAAGAGGTATGGGCGTTGATCAGCCGCACCAATAAATACATTGATGAGACAGGCCCGTGGGCGCTGGCTAAGGACCCGGCAAAAAAGGAACGGTTACAGACTGTGCTGTACAATCTGGCTGAGACACTGCGTATTGTTGCCATTTTGATATCGCCTTTTATGCCGTTTACTTCTCCGAAAATTTGGCAGCAGCTGGGCATCCGGTCTGATTTTGGGAAGGTTACTTTGCAAGACGGACAAAGCTGGGGAGGTTTACCTGCCGGAACAAAAGTGGCGAAACCGGAACCAATTTTCCCGCGGATAGAAGACAAAGGGGAACCGGCTGCAGCGGCAGAAGACAAAACGGAGAAATCTGTACCTGCCGTTCCGGAGATTACTATTGATGAATTTGCTAAGATGGATCTCCGGGTGGCCAAAGTTTTGGCAGCAGAGAAGGTTAAAAACGCGGATAAGCTGTTGCTGCTTACGGTTGATTTAGGTACGGAGCAGCGTTCCATCGTATCCGGTATTGCCAAGCACTATGCGCCGGAGGAACTAGTCGGGCAACATGTAGTGATGATTGTTAATCTGAAACCGGCTAAGATACGTGGCATTGAGTCACGCGGCATGGTTCTGGCTGCGTCCTCTGATGATAAATTAACATTGGTAACGGCTAAGGATATGTTGCCGGGAAGTAAAGTAAAGTAGGTGCCGCTATGTTATTTGATTCGCATGCGCACATTGATGACGAAAAGTTTGCTATGGAGCAGGATAATATCGTAGCCAGAGCGTTGGCGAATGAGGTTACCGGGATAATCAATGTAGGGGCTTGTATGGAATCCTCACGGCGCTCTCTGGAACTGAGCAGGAAATACCCTCAGGTTTATGCTGCAGTTGGCATTCATCCTCATGATGCCAAAGAGGCGAAAAGGAAGGATTATGAACAATTGGCTTTATGGGCGGCAGAGCCTAAAGTGGTTGCCATCGGTGAGATTGGGCTGGATTACTATTATGATTTCTCCCCCCGGGATGTGCAGGAAGTAGTTTTTGTACGTCAGTTGGAGGTAGCCAGGCAGTGTAATAAGCCAGTCATCATTCATGACCGGGATGCACATCAGGATACGATGCATATTTTGAAACATGAAGGTAAGGGTGTTTGTGGTGTCTTGCATTGTTTTTCCGGCAGCCTGGAAATGGCTAAAGAGCTTATGAAAATGGGTTTTTATATTTCTTTCGGCGGGCCGATTACTTTCAAGAATTCGGTGAAACTTAAGGAGATTGCCTGTCAGGTTCCGCTGGACCGGTTGTTGGTGGAGACGGATTCTCCTTATCTAACGCCGCATCCTTATCGGGGTAAACGAAATGAGCCAGCTTATGTACGGATTGTGGCAGAGGAAATTGCCCGGTTAAGGAATATGGATTTAACAGAATTGGCCCGAATAACCTCCGACAATGTCCGGAAGTTATTCAGGATTCCTCCCGTGGGTAACTAACATACGGCATGCTCGCTGAACTACGGCATTTCCCCGGGGAAATTGCCGTAGTTTTGCATAAAAAGGATAATATTTACATATAATTATACTGCATAATGTCTTTAGCGCGGTTGACAACCCAGGATATTTATGGTATATTCCACAAGTGCCAAAAAAAGGAGGAATTGAATGACCGACTTTCAAATCACTCAGTTAAAATTGAGCCGAAAAACAATAGTAATGATCAGTGTGCTGCTTGTTGCGGCAGTGCTTGCGGCTGGTTTTGCCTGGGCGTATAAGAAGGTAGAGATTATTGCAGACGGTAAACAAATGACTGTAAATACATTATATAATAAACCAGAAGATGTGTTAGTTCAAGCAAAAGTAACAGTAGGACCTCAAGATGAATATCGTATGTCTACCCCAAAACTGGATAATGATACTGTAATCACAATTTACAGGGCTATTCCGGTATCATTTATCTACCAGGGGAAAACACAGTCGATTGTCACTGCCAAACCAACCGTTGGTGAAGTGGCAGCCAGTCTAGGGGTTTCCCAGGAGAACATCCGGCTGGAACCGGCTGCAGATACGCCGGTTCAAAGTGGAATGCAAATTAAGGCAACCATTTTGTCCGAAAAAGTAGTTGAGCGACAGGAAGCGGATTTGTTTACTGTCACACGCCGGCCTGATTCATCCCTGGAAAAGGGTGCTGAGGTAGTAGAACAAGAAGGCCGGGATGGAATAAAAACGGTTGTTGTAAAACAGCATTATGCAGATGGGAATCAAGTCGCGGAAGAGGTAATGGCGGAGAAAATAATTGAACCGTCCACACCTAAAATTATTCGTGTTGGCACACGCGACACCGTTGAGACTTCGCGCGGCGCAATGCGTTTCCGCCGTACGGAAGTTATGGAGGCTACAGCCTATAATCCCTGGGATGGATCAGGGGCAGGCATTACTGCGACCGGAATACGGGCACGTCACGGTATTGTGGCGGTAGACCCGGATGTCATTCCGCTGGGCTCGAGAGTTTTTATACCGGGTTATGGTCTGGCTTTAGCGGCCGACACCGGAGGCGCTATCGTGGGAAATCGCATTGATTTATGCATGGATGCCTATTCGGAAGCCATAGCGTTCGGCAGAAGGACGGTAAAAGTATACGTGCTGGAATAACAGGGCTTGCCCTGTTATTCTTTTTACTAAACATTAGAGACATGTTACAATAAAGAAACAGCAGGTAGGTGTGGGATAAAGCCTGACATTGGATTAGGAGATAGGGAAGTTGATTAAAGAGATTATTATTGTAGAGGGAAAACAAGACATTCAGGCTGTAAAGCGGGCGGTAGAAGCGGAATGTATTGCTACCGGCGGTTTTGCCATGTCACCGTATACGATGCAAAAAATCGAACAAGCATATGCCAAGCGTGGGATCATTATTCTTACCGATCCGGATAGTGCCGGTGAGCGGATACGCAGTTTTTTGAGTAGGCGTTTTCCCGAGGCCAAGCATGCATTTGTAGCTCTTTCGGAAGCTACAGCCAACGGGGATATTGGAATTGAACAGGCTTCCTGTGAAGCCATCCGGGAAGCTTTGAGAAAAACCCGGTATCTGGAATGGCAGCCCCAAGAGGAATTTTCCGGGCAAGATATGCTGCGTTCCGGATTAAGCGGTCATCCTAATGCTGCCGCCAGACGGGCTATATTGGGTAAGAAACTTGGAATTGGTTATGCCAATGCAAAAAGTTTTTTATATCGATTAAATCATTATGGTGTTACCAGAGCCGATTTTACGCAAGCGATAGAGGAGATGGACAATGATTCAGCCGACAATAGCTAAAAAAGAGGTTACTTTACATATTTTAAGAAGCTTTGGTATACACATGAGTAAGAAACTTGGGCAGAATTTCTTAATTAATGAACAGATAGTAAGGGGAATTGTCCAGGCCGCTGATATTATCAGCGGTGAAGCGGTACTGGAAATCGGTCCGGGCATCGGGACACTTACCCAGGGACTGGCTGAGGCCGGTGCGTCGGTTACGGCGGTGGAAATTGACCGTCATTTGCTGGATGTACTGGCAAAAACACTCGCAGGATACGATAATGTCCGGGTGGTGCATGGCGATATTTTACGGTTGGATATTGCCCGGGAAATGAAGACGGAAGGATATAAAGTAGTGGCTAATTTGCCCTACTACATTACAACGCCGATTATTATGGGATTGCTGGAACAACGCTTACCATTGAAGCTCTTGGTAACTATGGTACAAAAAGAGGTGGCGGAGCGGATGGTAGCTTGCCCGGGCAGTAAGGAATATGGCGCTTTATCGGTGGCCGTTCAGTATTATACGGAACCGCAAATCATGTTTATGGTGCCACCGTCTTCTTTTATTCCGCCGCCGGCGGTCGATTCTGCCGTTATCCGCTGTACGGTAAGGAACCAGCCTCCGGTTAGTGTATATAACGAAAACTTATTCTTCCGGGTGGTAAAAGCAGCTTTTTCCCAGCGGCGGAAAACATTGCTGAATGCTTTAAAAACCATGGGCAGGCCGGCAGACGAAATAAAAGCATGCCTGCTTAAAGCCGATATTGACGGTAGGCGGCGCGGTGAAACCTTAGGTCTGTCGGAATTTGCCGCTATTGCCAATACCCTGGAATAAGAAACGATCTGGTTCTTCATGAAGGACCAGATCGTTTCTTATTCCAGGGTCAGTAGCAAAATTTTAAGCTAACTATTTTTTAAAAAAAGGTCCAGCAGGTCAAAACGGCGCTCGCTGTTATATCCTTGGTAGGTTTTGGACTGATATTGGCGGGTACGCGGTTCATTGCGGAAAACTGCAATGGCTTCCAGGCAGTCTCCGACAATAGTGTCAATAATCTGATTGGTATGAATTTGATTTTTTATGGAAGAACCCAGTTGGTAATGAGGAATAGTGGTTGCAATATCAATTTTAAGTTTATTCAACCGGGCAAGTGCCATAGGAACCGGAGGAATAGCCAGCTCCCGGAGGGGAATTAACTCCAGCAAACGTTTGGATACGGCATGTGGTCCATGGGCCGGTGTGGCCAAATTGATCTTTTTTTCCAACCCTAGTTCTTTATTGAGGTTGAGACGCCATTGAAAAGTCGGATTATAACGTTCTAAATGGCGGGGTGGAGATGGATAACAATTGGTTAGTGCAATGTCCAGATGCCCTAATAATACTCCGTCAATAAGTTCAGATAAATTTTCGTTGAAAGTTCCCACCATATCGCCGTCTACAAAGACAACGACATCACTGCCCAAGGATAACGCTACTTTGGCTCCAATGGAACGTGGAATGTCAATTCCCAGACATTCATGAAAATAGATAATCTGCAATTTGGGGATTCGCAACTGCAAAACTTCGTGCATGGTTGCGTCAATGGATCCGTTGGCAATCAGAATGATGTGGTCAATCGGTAAGGTGGCCAGGTTTTGCAAAACGGTTGTGATACGGCCTGCTTCATTTCGTGCCGGAACTACCATAGTAATCATGCGCCATCACCTCGTAAAATGGGAGTGCGGTGCATTGTGACCTAGCTCGAAAGAACTGGTGCCAAATTAGGTATGACACGGATAGGGTCACAACAGAATTTATTCAGTATAGTATATTGAAGGCTAGCGATAAATGCCACCGCTGTGGGAGAAATAGCTGAACGATTGGAATCCCCGCCGTTATCCGTCATACGGTGTGACCAATAAAATCTGTTCTACATAGTATGTAGTAGATAGATGCTGAGCAGATGGGAGGGGACAGAAATGTCTTCGATTCAGATCGGTGATTTGGTCATTCGCAAGTCTCATGGTGGCGACGTGATATTTAAAGTTGCTGATATATATATGGATCCGGCGGGAGGAAAGCCGCTTACGGTACTCAAGGGAATGCATCTCAGACTGCTGGCTGATGCACCGGTGGAGGACCTGGAAAGAATTGATGCCGAACATTTACGGAATGAAATTGTCAGAATGGAAGGAATGCACAACGAAAGTTTAAAAAGGGTCATGATGCGCAGAAGCCTGGAACGGGAAAATTTTGAATTGCACCGTTCGGAGTCTTCCAAAAAATATGATTTTTTTGATCTGCCCGGGAGGGTTTTACACATCGATGGTGATGAAGAATATCTTAGAATGTGTTTGAAAACGTATGGACAGCTTAATATTGAGGCGGTAGGCCGGTGCATTGAGGAAACGAAGCAGCCCGATGCAGTGATCGGATTAATAAATGAATTCCGGCCGGACATCTTGGTTTTAACCGGCCATGATGCTTTGATCGGCAGTGGCAAGAAGAGTTTTAAAGACATGAATAATTACCGCAACTCCCGCTATTATGTAGAAGCTGTCAAAAAAGTACGGACATTTGAACCTGACCGGGATGATTTAGTCATTTTTGCCGGTGCTTGCCAGTCGTACTTTGAAGCCATTTTGGGTGCTGGTGCCAATTTTGCCAGCTCGCCTACAAGAATTTTTATTCATGCTTATGACCCGGTGTTTATTGCCGAGAAAGTTGCTTTTACTCCGATCAACCGCACTGTTGATGTTGGAGATGCAATTAGTGCTTCCGTTACCGGCATTGAAGGGGTTGGTGGCTTAGAAACCAGAGGAAAATTTAGGCTGGGTCTTCCTAAAACCCCCTACAAATAGTGAAAAATAAACATATGCAAAACAACCGTTGTGATAAACAATGGTTGTTTTGCGTTTATGCATAGAGACCGGTAATAGGATTTTTTCATCATTATGTCAAATTATAAAACAGAGGGAGTGATGATATGAGGGAAACTGTACTTTATGTTTTGCTGGGGATAAACATAGCCACGTTTTTTCTCCTTGTTATATTGGCCAGGCAGGTGAATAAACGGGAGGAAGCACAAAATGCTTTCAATATTCTGGAGAAGTATAGTGCACGGATAGAGATGACTTTTAAAGATGAGATCAGGCGCAACCGCGAAGAAATGACCGTTTATTCCAGAGCATTGCGCGAGGAGGTGCATAATACCTTAAGTAAAGTGAATGAATCCGTTTTGCGCCGGTTAAGCGACAATTTGCAGACGCAAATGATGCAGCTGGAAACTTTTTCGGCCCAATTACGGGTTTTGACACAATCAAATGAAGACAGGCTGGAAAATATGCGGAATACGGTTGAGAAAAAATTATCAGAACTGCGCCAGGATAATACTCAGAAATTGGAGGAAATGCGTAAAACAGTCGATGAGAAACTGAATGCAACTTTGGAAAGAAGACTGGGAGAAAGTTTTCGGCTGGTTAGCGAGCGTTTAGAACTGGTGCATAAAGGATTAGGTGAAATGCAAATACTGGCTACGGGAGTAGGGGATCTGAAACGGGTTTTGACAAATGTTAAAACCCGGGGGATCTGGGGAGAAATCCATTTGGGAAATTTGCTGGAACAAATTCTGACCATGGAGCAATATGAGAAAAACGTGGCAACCAAGCCCGGCAGCAATGAGCGGGTTGAGTTTGCCATTAAACTTCCCGGCCGTGATAAAGAAGGAACGACGGTCTGGCTGCCGATTGATGCCAAATTCCCGCAAGAGGATTATCAGCGTTTACTGGATGCGCAAGACGAGGCTAATCTGCCGCTGGTTGAAGAGGCCGGAAAAGCCCTTGAGAACCGGATAAAAGGCGAAGCCAAAGAGATTGCGGAAAAGTATATCAGTGTGCCGCATACCACGGAGTTTGCTATTTTGTTTTTGCCGATTGAAGGTCTGTATGCCGAGGTGTTACGCCGGCCCGGATTATGCGATCAGTTGATGCAGCGCTATAAAGTCATTATCACCGGTCCGACGACTTTAGCGGCACTTTTGAACAGTCTGCAAATGGGGTTCCGTACACTAGCTATCGAAAAACGCAGCTCGGAAGTGTGGGCCATGTTAGGAGCGGTGAAAACCGAGTTCGGTAAATTTGGCGACTTATTGGAGAAAACCCAAAAAAAACTCCAGGAAGCGAGTAATTCTATTGATACAGCGGCTCGTAAGTCACGCACTATCGAAAGAAAACTAAAAACGGTACAGGAACTGCCGGCCGAGGAAGCTGTCGGATTATTAAATCAGGAATATGAAGAAAAGATTGAAGTAGAAAAACAAAATATATGATTATGTAAACATTGGCACTGGATTATTGAAGGATTTTCTCTGTTTTTAACGAATATATCAACTTGGTTATCAAAATTATGTAAACAAACAGAAAGGTAGGTTTTCAATGAGACTAAAGAAATTTAGAAATAATCTCATGTTTGGCTTTTTAGTTGTGTCCATACTTTCAACGTCTTTTGTTGGTGCGTTTGCTTCTGCGGCTCAGGCCGCGGCTGCAGAGCAAGAGGTGACGGAAACTAGTAATCAAAAAAGCAAGGATCTAATTACCGGTTTGCTGGCAGTCGGATTGCTGGCTATTCTTGCAGGAGGCGGACATGATGATGACAAAGCGGCTGCCAGCAATAGTTCGACAGGAAATACTTCGACAGGGGATTCCCAAACCACAGGATCCAATTCGTCTACACCAGGAAGCAGCAGTGAAGTACAACAGGCCTTTACCCTGTTAAACCAGGACCGTGCCAAGAACGGTTTGCCGGCATTAAAGCTGAATAGCCAATTGTCTGATTTGGCAGATGCTTATGCGGCAGATATGATCAGCCGCAATTACTTCTCCCACTACAATCCGGAAGGCCAGTCACCGTTCGATCGTATGCAGGAAGCCGGAATTAGTTATACCTATGCCGGAGAAAACCTGGCGACCAACACCAGCGTTGCGGCCGCAGAAACTGCGTTCATGAATAGTTCGGGACATCGGGCCAATATTTTGAGCACGAACTTTACCGAGGTTGGTCTTGGTGTTCGCCATGCGGCTAATGGCTCTGTATATGTAGTTCAAGAATTTATAAAACCTTAGCAAAACGAAGGGACGGTTCTTTTGCTTCGGACAAAATCGATTTCTTTTTTTCAAAGGGGGGTTAATTTGCTTAAACCGATCCTCCCAGAAAAAAAGCCTGCCTGATTTTTTCGGGCAGGTTTTCTTTTTCTTGATTGCGCTACCGCTACAGGCAAAAAAGCTACATTTACTTGGTAAATGCAGCGATTTTTACTTGTACATCATGCATTTGGGACAGACACCGTGATGATAGGCGGAATCAAACTCATGGCCACAGGTCGGACATACTTTGAATACTTTGTACTGACATATCCTGTATAACTTGTAAACACATTTGAACGTTTTAACACATTCTTTTTCCATTTTAGGCATTTTAGGGATGTCGCAATACATCGGTTCGTAACAGTGATATTTTCCTGGATGTTCTTTATAACAATCGTCCTTCATATAATGGTGGTGACAATAATCGTCTTTGGTATCATCACAGTCGTATTTGGGATAATAGGTGCCTTTTGAATACATTCCAGCACAACCTCCTAATTATATTTATTCAGCCGGAAACGGCTTCTGTTACATACTATGTTATTTAACAAGAAAGTGTTATGTCTATTTAACTGCTGATAATTTTAAATTTAACTTCCTGCCGCCAGCATTCATGTTTTTAGTCACACAAAAAAATTAGCAGGCATATATATAAATAGAACATACAAAGGGGGGAATATATGTGGACGATAAAGATCTCCGCCAAACGGTAAGTGCATCCGCTGGGATGAATTATTACAATCAATGTACATTAGGTACGCAAGCCGGGCCACAGACTATTATAGTACGTCAGGTTATTGCCGAAAAGGAAGAGCAGAAAGTACTCGATATTCATGTTGTTGTTCCGGAAAGAAAACCGTCTATTGAGCAAATTGTCGATGTTTTAGTTAAAGATGTAGAAATTGATTGTGTTGATGTTATCACTGACAAGGTAATTGTACGAGGAGAGTTTGATGTTAAAGGTATCTATGTGGCTGCACTTCCTGATCAGCCGGTGCATGCAGTAGAAATTAGGCACTTTAAATGGACGCAGGATCTTCACATGCCGGGTGTTCGCAAAGGTATGGATGCTGACGCCAGCGTTATTATTGAGTTTGTGGATTATGACCTGGATGAATGGACACGTGCTTACAAGCATAAGAACTATGAATATGATGACTGCGACACGGATCCCCATTTTGACGACTGCGATACCGACGATGACCACTGTGGGCATCATCACCATCATGATGACTGCGATACCGACGACAGTCATTGCGGGCATCATCATCATGATGACTGCGATACCGATGACAGTCATTGCGGGCATCATCACCATCATCATCATGATTGCCGGGAATTCGACGTTTCCGTTGTGCTGAAAATTACAGCTAAGGTTATGGTTGATCGGGAAGTACAAGTTGCTGCTGCTGCTGGTGAAATGCCTTCAGCACCAAAAGGATAAGAACTTGTGCGCTATCATCTGCAAGATGAAAAGGGGGGAAGAGAATGGCTGATGATCTAAGACAAAGTTCAGGTTCTACAGGTTCTACATCCACTACGGCTGTATCCGTCAGTGGAACAGGTACGTCAGATAATGCGCAGGTCATCTGCGGGTGCCCGGAACCTGGCCTGGAAACGATAGAAGTCGAACAGGTTCTTGGCGCCGAGATGGAGCAAAGAGTTGTTGAGCTTGATATGTTTGTACCGTCGCAAAAACCGGATATTGAACAAGTAATTGACGTTTATGTCAAGGACTTGGAAATTAATACGGTGGATATTATTCCGGATAAAGTGATTGTTCGCGGCGATCTTGAGGTAAAAGTTATGTATGTGGCCGATCTGCCCGATCAGCCGGTGCATGCTTTTGAACGTTCTCATGTGCGGTTTACAAGAGATGTCCAAATTCCCGGGGCTTTACCGGAAATGACGGCTAAAGCCGACGTGCAGGTTGAATACATTGACTATGACTTCTGCTGCCATGAACCACGTAAAGTGCATATTACGATCGTATTGAAATTCTGGGTCCGAGTTGTAGACACTACACAAATGGATGTATATGCTTTAACTCCAATTGATCAGGTAGGACAGAGTGAAGCTGTTTCAGCTACTACGGCAAGCAGCGACTCAACATCGGCAAGTTCTGTTACGGCAACTTCCGGTAGTGCGGCCACTGCGTCTAGCGGTGAAACAACATTGGCATCAGGGGCGGCCAGTGCCTTTACGAGTGAAATGGCAACAGCTTCTCAGTTTGAGGGATATGGAGAAGAGAATGTATATGTTTCCGGGGTTACGCCGACGGTGGGTACTCAGCCGACAGTCAGCGGCACAGCTACTGTGACCGGTTCTGTAGTTAATGTGCGCAGTGGTCCGGGGACGAACTTCCCTATTGTAACCAAAGTAAGGCAAGGCGATGTAGTTACCATTCGAGAGCAGGCCTTCGGTTGGTACCGGGTGGTACTGTCGGATAATGCCACCATTGGCTGGATTGCCAGCTGGCTACTTGGGTAATTGTAGTAAAGTGAAACAAAAAATAAAACAAACACCACTTCGGTCGGGTACCGAGTGGTGTTTGTTTTGGCATGAATCATAAAGTGCATCATATATTACCATATGTAGGTATGTACGCAGAAGGGAGGAAGGGGAGATGTTGTCAGCCGTCAAATATCTTGGACCGGTTGGCATGGGAGTGACGTCGCCGCAACTTTTTCTGGCTGATGATCATTGTGTATATATAGTAAAACTGCAGAACAACCGGTTGGGTCCTAAGATACTGGCTAATGAACTGTTAGCCGCACAGATTGGCAAAAGCCTGGCATTAACATTCCCGCCAAGCGATATCATTTTTTTGGATGAAAAGATCATAAAAGAAAATCGCCGTTTATGGAGAACACGGGTGCCGGTGGGAATTCATTTTGCCAGCAAATACATAAAACAGAATCGATATGTCAGCAGGACAAATTTAGCGAAGGCCGGTAACATAAGCGATATGGCGGGTGTGGTTTTATTTGATCATTTGTTTCATAATTTTGATCGAACAGGAAATCACAAAAATTTATTGTTATGTCAGGAACAAGAACATTTTCGAATATATGCCATTGATAATTCCCATTTGTTTGGTAAAGGACGATGGGATTCGCGTTTACTGGTTCGTCTGATGGATAGAATCGTTATTAACAAACAGCGTACTTACGGGACGTTGCTCAAATATTTTCTAAAGCCTGAGCATTTCAGCAAGTATGTTAAAAGTATGCGTACGCTGGATGACGGGTATTGGAACGATCTGGTCGGTTCCATTCCGGAAGAATGGTTGCCGCTGCCAAGTGAACGTGAGGTTTTGCTTCGGTTTTTATTAAGGCGGCGGGATATGGTTGATAAGATAGCCGAGCGTATTTTTTCACTAATCCCGGATAAAAACCGGAGTGCCGATATGAACCAGAGCATATAATTCCTCCACATTAGCGTTATGCATACGGATGCAGCCGTTGGAGACCATCTGGCCGATCAGCCAGGGGCGGTTGGTGCCGTGTATGCCGTAAGCGTCAAAATTAAGTCCCAGCCATCTTGTGCCCAGTACGCCTCCGGGATTCATGACTTTTAAGGCGATCGAAAAATTTCCTAAAGGCGTAGGGGTAGCAGATTTGCCAATTCCTATAGGATACTGCCGTAAGGGGGAATTACCGTCAAATAAAGTAAGCTGACGGGGCTGCCGGGCAATACGAATGTTGGCACGGGGCAGGGACAGGGAAGGATGGTTGCGCTGCACGGAGCGATCGGGAGGGATGAGTGAAGTGCTAATAGCTTTTTCCAGGCGGCAGTAGGTGACGGGATCAATCCTGCCGGTTGCAGGCAGGTTTTCCGATAATTGAAATGAACGAACGGCAGCAGCGGTATCCTCATCATACGTGCTGTGAAAGGAACCAGTATATAACCCACGTACCGACAATAGCTTTTGTATCTGCCCGACTATCGGGTGCGTATAATTGCTATTTATTTTTTGTAAAAGAAGTAATGAATAATGGGGATAAAGTTTTCGTATATTCACGGAAATATCTCCTTTTGTTTTTTTGCTATTATATGAGGCGGTGCTGAATTTTGTGTTTTAATGCGAATACTGGTATAAAAAAATCATGAAGGTGGCAACAATAATGCTATGGTGGAAATAGAAGAAATATGTTCTTCAATTAAACCATGACCTGCCAGAAAGGGATTGTTTTTATGGATAATACTTGCTGTCGGAGGCCGCCATGCAGAAAAAAGTAGCCGGACAATTGTTAATTATCGGCGGAGGCGAAGATAAACAAGGTGATTGTCAGATTTTGCGAAAATTCATTGCCCTGGCGGGCAGGGAAGAAGCCCGTATCGCTTTGATTACTACAGCTACTGAATATCCTCAGGAGGTAGGAGTGGAATATCGTTCGTTGTTTAACGAGTTAGGGGCCGCCTCCGTAGTCATTTTATATATTAAAGACCGCGATGCGGCAAATGATCAGCATCATGCCAGTGAAATAGAGAATGCTTCCGGAATTTTTTTTACGGGAGGAGATCAATTGCGGCTAACCAGTATCTTAGGAGGATCTAAGGTGGATGCTGCTATTCGGTGTGCTATTGAAAAGGGAACGGTGATTGCCGGTACGAGTGCAGGGGCTTCCGTGATGAGCGACACGATGATTGTTGGCGGAGACTCAAGTGACACTCCTAAAAAATCCAGTCTGAGTATGGCCCACGGCATGAGTTTGATTGAAGGGGTAGTCATTGACCAGCATTTTGCTCAGCGTGGGCGTATTAACCGCCTGCTTGCCGCTGTATCACAAAATCCTCACGTTTTGGGCATAGGGATTGATGAGGATACGGCTTTAGTGGTATCACCCGATGGCCGTTGCGAGGTAACTGGCTCTCAGACTGTAACCATTGTTGACGGCAAAAATATCATTCATTCCAACATATCGGAGTCAAAGCGGAATGACCCTTTAGCGATTACTAATGTAATATTACACATTCTACCTGCAGGTTTCGGATTTAATCTGAAACGGCGGCTGCCGTTTATTTGCCGTACTTGAAACAGGAGGAGCATTTTCATGCAAATCATTGCTATCCGTACCATCGAAGGGCCGAATATATACAGTTATCGTCCTGTCATCAAAACAACAATTGATATCGGGAAATATGAAGATATTTCGAGTGCAGAAATCAAAGGATTTAACAACCGTTTGCTAAAGCTGCTGCCCGGTCTTTATAGTCATCATTGCTCACGCGGACGGCAGGGAGGTTTTGTGGAACGGTTACATGAAGGAACCTATTTAGCCCATATTTTTGAACATGTTGTTCTGGAATTGCAGTGTATGGCGGGGGAAGACGTCAACTTTGGTAAAACCCGTGATGCCGGAGGCAAGGGAAGATATCATGTGGTTGTCGGATATCGGACAGCGGCACTGGTTGTAAAGGCACTATATGTGGCACATAACCTGTTACAGGCTATACTTGCTGAACAAAATTTTGATATTGTGGCTGCAGTCAAGTCAATTAAAGAGGCCGGTGCCGAAGGGTGTTTCGGGCCCAGTACAGCCGCTTTGTATGAGGAAGCCCGAAAACGTAATATTCCGGTAATCCGAATGGGTGAGAGCAGTCTGTTGTTTTTAGGTTATGGATATAAACGCAGACGGGTATGGGCTACGCTTACCGATCATACCAGTGCGTTAGCTTCGGATTTAGCCTGTGATAAACAGCTTACTAAACAGATACTGGCGGCCTCCGGAATTCCGGTGCCGGATGGGATTGTGGTTACCAGCATTACGGAAGCACAGCAGGCTTTAGTCCGGTTTGGCGGTGGACCGGTAGTTGTGAAACCGTTGTCAGGAAATCAAGGCAAGGGAGTTACACTCCATGTCCGGCGGGCAGCGGAAATGGAGCGTGCTTTTATGCTGGCCCAGGAATATGGCAGGGAAATCTTAATCGAAGAGTATATTGCCGGACATGAGTACCGGTTATGTGTAGTGGGCGGTAAGCTGGTGGCTGCCGCTGAACGCATCCCGGCTTATGTAATTGGGGACGGGGTGCATACGGTTGAAGAACTGGTTCGTCAAGTCAATGCAAATTCGGATCGTGGCCATGGACACGAAAAACGGTTAACGAAAATTAAAATTGATGCCACGGCAGTTGACGTTCTTTTCCGTCAAAATCTTTCATTACAGGCGATTCCTGCAGACAAGCAGGTAGTCCGCATCCGGGAAAATGCCAATTTAAGCACAGGAGGAACGGCGGTAGATGTTACCGACAGCGTACATCCGGATAATGCAAAGCTGGCCGAGCGGGCAGCCAGATTGATTGGTTTGGATGTAGCCGGCATCGACATTATCGTGGATAATATTACGGAGGCCATTCAGGATGGGCATGGTGCCGTTATAGAGGTGAATGCGGCGCCGGGAATTCGGATGCATCACTATCCTTCGGGTGGAAAAGCCAGGAACGTTGCGGAATGTATTATTGAGAGACTATTTCCCAATGGCGATAACGGCCGCATTCCGGTACTTGCCATTACCGGTACCAATGGCAAGACCACGGTTACGCGGATGATTGGACATATATGGAAACAAGCCGGATTTTGTGTGGGCATGACAACAACGGATGGTATATATATTGATCAGTATTGTGCCATGCGGGGGGATACCACCGGACCGGCAAGTGCCCGCCTGGTATTGGCCGATCCCTCCGTCGAAGTGGCGGTGCTGGAAACTGCCAGGGGGGGGATCATCCGCGGCGGGTTGGCTTTTGATCAATGTGATGTGGGGATTGTTACCAATATAACGGAGGATCATCTGGGACAAGACGGTATTGAAACGCTGGAGGATCTTGCTTTTGTTAAATCTTTGGTTGTGGAGACAGTCAAACCGGATGGAGTTGCATTGTTAAATGCGGATGATCCGTTTGTAGCCAATATTGCTGCCAGGGTTAAAAGCGAGATTGTGTACTTTAGTACCGAAGCCAACAATATTGTTGTCAGGAGACATCTGGGAACCGGCGGCAAAGCTCTTTTTGTCAAAGAGGAGACTCTCTATGCGGCAAGTGGTGATCTGGCAAAAGCCATTATGCGGGTTAGCGATATCCCGGCAACCTTAAATGGTGTTGCCGTACATAATCTGCAAAATGCAGTAATCGCTGCTGCGGCTTGTTATTGCATGAAAGTGCCCATTGCCTATATACGCCAGGGATTAAGCAGCTTTGAAGTTAATCCGGGCCGGTTACATATTCAGTCCATCCATGATTTTCGCGTTTGTGTGGACTACGGGCATAATCCTGCTGGTTATCAGGCAGTGATCAATACAGTACGCTGTTTGAATGCCAAACGGCTGGTGGGTGTTATCGCGGCTCCCGGTGATCGGCGCGATGATGTGATTCTTGATATCGGGCGGATTGCCGGCAGAGGATTTGATTATCTGTATATAAAAGAGGATTCCGATTTGCGTGGCCGTCAGCAGGGAGAAACCGCCGCATTGTTGAAACAGGGGATTCTGGAGTCCGGATTTTTACCAGAAAACATTAGAATGATTTTTTCAGAAAAAGAGGCCGTCAGAAGCGCAATCATGCAAGCCAACCCCGGAGACCTTATTGTGATTTTTTATGAGCAGTATGATGGAGTGTTGCAGGTAATTGGAGAATATTGTGATATTAAGCAAAATCAGGAACTGGAAGAGAAACAAATGTTGCTACCTGCTACATTTGAACATTTGGTGTTAGCTGATGCCAAATAACGATAACCATATTTTTACAGAAATGTATTTTAAG
Source organism: Propionispora sp. 2/2-37 (assembly GCF_001298735.1). GTDB lineage: Bacteria > Bacillota > Negativicutes > Propionisporales > Propionisporaceae > Propionispora. The sequence goes on from NZ_CYSP01000006.1 coordinate 73,950, forward strand.
CTAAATCATGAGAGGAGTATCTTAAAAAAAATATCGTTTATTGCAGGCATACCTTCATTGATGTCGAATATATAATCCTCGAATCCGCATATGGAGGGATCCGACAATGGAGGATAACAGTGTAGAAGAAGTAACAAACAGCCTGGAATTGCAATTGGTGGTTTTTCGTCTGGCGAAAGAGGAGTATGCCTTGCATATTACGAAAGTTCAGGAAATTAACCGGTTGGTACCGATTACCAAGCTGCCTCAGACTCCTTTGTTTATGGAGGGAATTATCAATTTGCGGGGACGGATTATCCCTGTTATTGATTTGCGAAAACGCTTTCAATTAGCTGTGAATGAGCACAGCGATGATTCCAGAATTATTGTTATTGAATTGAACGGGCAAACAGTTGGGATTATTGTAGATGCCGTCACGGAAGTGGTTCGCATGAGTCAGTCTGAGGTGGAACCGCCGCCGCCGTCTTTCGTACTTGATGCGCAGTATATTCACGGCGTGGGGAAGGTAGGCGGACGTCTCTTGATACTGCTGAATATAGACAATATTTTAACCAGCCAGGAAGATATCGAGTTAAGAGAAATTAATAGATAATAAGTGAGGGCTAATGTGCTGAAGGTAAGGGCTTATGCAAAGATTAACTTAACGTTAGATGTACTGCATAAACGCAGTGACGGATATCATGAAGTAGCCATGGTCATGCAAGCGATTGATCTTTTTGATACGGTTCAGCTACAAAAACAGAACGGGGATATTACCCTTGAGGCTAATATTCCCGCTCTTGCTTGTGATGGTAGCAACCTGGCTTACAAGGCCGCTGCTTTGCTTAAAGACAGATGTGATATTAACGAGGGTGTTCATATTTCATTGCAGAAAAATATTCCGCTGGCTGCGGGATTGGCTGGCGGCAGTGCAAATGCAGCAGCTGTACTTAAAGGATTGAATAGTCTCTGGCAGCTTGGGCTAACCCAGTCAGAACTGGAAGAGTTGGGTGCTTTACTGGGATCAGACATTCCATTTTGTCTGCGGGGCGGTACGATGCTGTCCACAGGTCGGGGAGAGATTTTGACTCCCTTGCCGCAATTGCCGGTGTGTTATGTGGTTTTGGCGAAACCGGATATTTGTGTTTCAACTGCTAAAGTGTATGGTGCGTACAGTGGTGCCAGAGTAATAAAACACCCTGATACCCAGGGTATGTTAAGAAGTCTGGAACGGCAGGATATTCAGGGAGTAGCTGATCGTTTATGCAATGTGCTGGAAAGTGTAACGGTATTTGATTATCCGGTGATTGACGAGATAAAACAAGCTATGCGTCGCTGCGGGGTTATGAACAGTTTGATGTCAGGCAGCGGTCCTACGGTGTTTGGTTTGACTGCTGATGCCGAACGGGCAACGTATGTTGCTTCTGAACTGGCTAAACAGTTTGGGGATAAAACAAATATTATTGTGGCAAAAACACTTGCAGGGGTGGAGTGAGAAGATGGAACGCCGATTACTGCCAATTCGTTTGGATAGCTATCAACCGCTTAGAGAAGTGGTATGTGAAACATTGCGTAATGCGATTGTAAATGGAATTTTAAAACCAGGGGAACGGTTAATGGAAATACAACTGGCCGAAGAACTTGGTGTCAGCCGTACTCCGGTCCGTGAAGCAATACGCAAACTGGAACTGGAAGGCTTTGTGGTTATGATCCCACGGCGGGGTACCTATGTGGCTGATCTTTCGATAAAGGATATTAATGAAGTGTATGAGGTACGTACGTCGCTGGACGTTTTGGCTGCCGGACTGGCTGCGGAACGCATTACGGAAGACGAACTGGAACAGATGGAACGCCTGCTCGTACAAATTGGTGAGTATATAGATAATAATGATATGGATAAAATAGTAGAGGCGGATAGTTTATTTCACGATATTTTATACCGTGCCAGCCGTAATGACCGTCTGGTAGGAATTATCAATAATTTACGTGAACAGTTGACACGTTTTCGTTCGATGTCCATGTCCTATCCGGGAAGACTGAAAAATACTTTAGAGGAACACAGCCGGTTGGTGGAAGCGATTGCTCAGCGCGATCCGGAGCTAGCCCAACAAAGAGCGGTTGAACATATGGAAAATGCCGAGCAGACATTGTTGACGGATCTGAACGAACGTCGGAACCAGACAAAAGAGTAATACGGCATACGCATTGTTACATAGGGAGGCCATAGTATGTATGACGCAATTGTCTTGGCAGGGGGGAAAACCTGCCGGGCCTTGAGGGAAATGTCGTCAGAGACATATGAGGCGTTGATTGAAATTGCCGGTAAACCGATGATTTATTATATTGTCAATGCACTGGCAGGCTGCCGGGATATTGGCCGGATTTTTCTTTTAGGGCCGGTTGAGGAGTTGTCCCATTGTAAATTTCCAGTGCAGCCGGTGATTGCAGCAGCAGGACAGTCAATTATGGATACCATTGCCAATGGGATGAGCCTGTTGGACCATACTGACAAAGTATTGGTCGTTACGGCTGATATTCCTTTTCTGACGGCGGCTGCGATTGAGGATTTTCTGGGAAAATGTGCTGGTCAGGAAGCTGATTTTTATTATCCCATTATATCTCGTGAAATCAGTAGTCAAAGCTATCCTAAAGCCCGAAGGACATACGTGCGTTTACAGGAAGGAACCTTTACCGGGGGAAATGTTTTTTTGGTCAATCCCCGCATTGTTCCACAGTGTCTGAAAAAAGCCAACCATATTATTGCCCGCCGGAAGAATCCGCTGCGGTTATGCGGACTTCTCGGTTGGACATTTGTTTTTAGGTTTCTTTGCGGTAACTTAAGCTTAGATATTATTCAACGCCGGGCATCGGAAATTTTGGGCATACAAGGTGCAGTGATTTACTCTCGATATGCTGAGATTGGAATGGATGTGGACAAGCCCGGTGAGCTTACCTTGGCACGCAGTAAAATGGCAGCTAGAATATAAACGCGCAGATAAGCGCGTTTATATTTTGATCTTCGAACGGATGGAATAAGTTTGTGGGTATGAAATATACTTCCAGCAGGATTTGTCAGGTGAACAGAGAATCTGAATAAAAAAGTTGTTTGCCGGGATAATGTTCGCTAAATTCCTGACAGTGGAGGCTAGTAAATGAGTAAACTACGAAGAACGGAACGAATTATTGCATTGACCAAAGTATTGGTTGATTCTCCGGGGCATTTATTTTCTTTGAATTATTTTTGTGAACTATTTGGAGCGGCTAAATCAACACTTAGTGAAGACGTCCTGACAATCCGGCAAGTTATGTTAGAATTTGGACTTGGCAACTTAGAGACAGTTTCCGGCGCTGCAGGCGGAGTGAGGTTTCGGCCGTTTCAGCCAGAGCAGGTCATTGGTGATTTCTTGTATGAATTGGCTGGAAAATTGGCAACGCCGGACAGGATTATTCCCGGCGGATTTTTATATATGACCGATATTCTTTTTACTCCTGAATTAATGGTGCGGGTAGGGGAGATTTTTTTTACAAAGTTTGCCCATTTAACGCCGGATTATGTCATGACCGTTGAGACCAAGGGAATCCCACTGGCGTTTATGACAGCCCGGGCCTTTGATTTGCCATTGGTCATTGTGCGGCAGGGGAATAAGGTGACGGAAGGTCCGTCAGTCAGTATTAGTTATGTAACCGGCTCGGCGAAGCGCATCCAGTCCATGTCCCTGCCGCGCCGGGCCATTCCAGCCGGGTCCCGGGTTCTGGTCATTGATGATTTTATGAAAGCCGGTGGGACGGCACGTGGTATTCTTGACTTGGCACAGGAAGTCGGAGTTGATATTGTGGGGACCGGTGTTCTGGTTGGGACAGCCGAGCCTAGAGTAAAATTGGTAAGGGATTATTTGCCGCTATTAGTTTTGCATGAGGTGGACCAGGAACGGAAAACGATTGATATCCGGCCGGCATTATAGCTTGGAGACTGCTTTTTGGATATACTGAATAAAATATATAAGCTGAATCGTGTTGGCAATTGATCCAGTACAGGCAATATTTCTATTTAACGAAATATTGTTTAAACGGCATCCAAATAAAATAATATACTCTTTAATTAGTTATATAGATAAAATTCCTGTGAAAGATTGTAATTTATTTTTGGGTGCAGGATTCTTACCGCATATGTAGAAGTCGTTTAAGGTTTGGGTATTGTCGAAAATACTTACAAAAGTAACAGGGGGAGTTGTGGTAATGTCTGAATTGGTAACGGTGATCCTGGCGGCAGGCAAAGGGACACGCATGAAGTCAGCCTTGCCGAAAGTTTTACACCGCATTGGTGGCAAATCCATGGTGGAACACGTAGTGGATGCCGCTAATTTTGCCGGGGCGCGTCAAAATATTGTTGTTGTTGGTTTTGGTGCGGAAAGAGTACAGAACGAGCTTACCGGACGGGCGGATTTCGCATTGCAGGAAAAGCAGCTGGGGACAGGGCATGCGGTAATGCAGACGGAAAGCCTGTTAAAAGATTTTAACGGAACGGTCATGGTATTATGTGGTGACACTCCTCTGTTGCAGGGAGAATTATTGGCAAAACTTTATGCTGAGCACCGTGCTGTTAATGCGGCAGCGACGGTCTTAACCGCCGTCATGCCAGACCCTTCGGGTTATGGCCGGGTGATCAGAAATACTGCCGGCGAAGTGCATAAGATCGTTGAGCAGAAAGATGCCTCTGCCGGTGAATTAGCTGTACGGGAAATTAATACAGGGATTTATTGTTTTGAAAGTCAATTATTATTTGAAGCATTGAAGCAAATTAACTGTGCCAATGCACAGGGAGAATATTATTTGACGGATGTCATCGGTGTTTTGGTGCAGAAACAGGCAAAAATATGGGCAGTTACTGCAGAAAATTATCATGATACCATGGGAATCAACTCAAGGCTGCAATTGGCACAAGCGGAAAAAATTATCCGGCAAAGAAAAAATATGTCATTGATGGAACAGGGCGTAACCATCATGGACCCGGACAGTACTTTCATTGATGAGTCTGTCAAAGTGGCTCAGGATACCGTCATTTACCCTTTTACCTGGCTGGAAGGCCGGACGGTCATTGGCAGTGGCTGTGTCATTGGACCGAATACACGTATTCAAAATACAAAAATCGGCAGGGATGTGACACTGCATTTTGTTTATGCCCATGATTGTGAAATTGGTGATGGCGTGACAGTTGGTCCTTATGTTCATTTACGTCCCAATACCAAACTGGATAACGGTGTAAAAATCGGTAATTTTGTGGAAGTGAAAAATTCCAATATCGGTGAAAATAGCAAAATTCCTCATTTAAGCTATATCGGAGATACGGATATGGGTGCGCGGGTTAACATCGGCTCCGGAACGATTACTGTAAATTATGACGGGAAAGATAAACATCGGACTACCATTGAGGATGGTGCCTTTGTTGGGTGCAATTCGAATCTGGTAGCGCCGGTAACCATTGGACAGGATTCTTATGTCGCTGCCGGTTCTACCATTACAAAAGATGTGCCGCCGGCTGCTCTGGGAGTAGGCAGGGCACGTCAGGCCAATATTGAGGAATGGGTAAACAAAAAGAAAATAAAAGAAAAGGGAGAGTGAGTTGCCGGACGGACTTATCGGTTGGATCATACTATTTTAACAAGGCCGTTGCGAAACAGACGCTAGTGTTATAAAAATAGTTTGGCAACAGGCTATGGAGGTAATGTATTGAAATGGAATTGAAAAACAAACAGCGGTTATGTCTTTTTAGCGGAAACGCCAATCCCGAATTAGCGCAGGAGATGGCGGACCATTTGGGAATTCCTTTGGGAAAAGCCTTTGTAGGTCAGTTTAATAACGGAGAAACTCAGGTTATTATTGATGAAAGTGTACGCGGCAAGGAAATTTTTGTCGTTCAGCCTACCAGCAATCCCGCTAATGAGCATGTTATGGAATTATTGATCATGGTGGATGCTTTTAGAAGGGCCTCGGCTCGCCATGTGACGGCAATTATTCCCTATTATGCTTATGCTAGACAAGACCGTAAAACACGCGGACGGGAACCTATCTCGGCCAAATTAATGGCCAATCTGTTGACGACTGCAGGTGTGAGCCGTGTGATTACAATGGACTTGCATGCCGGGCAGATTCAGGGATTTTTTGATATCCCGGTGGATCATATGCCGGGCGTGCCTATTTTGGCGGAGTACATTGCCTCGAAAAACTTACAGGATATCGTTGTGGTTTCCCCTGATCTTGGCGGGGTAACACGGGCCAGACAACTGGCTGACCGCTTGGGCGCACCTATCGCTATTATTGAAAAAAGACGCCCGGCGCCCGGCGTGGCTGAAGTGATGAATACCATTGGCAGTGTAGAGGGAAAAACGGCAATTATTGTCGATGATATGGTAGATACAGCCGGTTCTTTGGTCGAAGGCGCAAAGGCACTGGAAAAACTGGGAGCAAAAGAGGTATATGCCTGCTGTACGCATCCTGTTCTTAGTCATCCCGCTGTTGAACGAATTAACAATTCCAATATAAAGGAATTAATCGTTACCAATACGATAAAACTTTCTCCGGATAAATGCTCGCCGAAAATTAAGATTCTGTCGGTAGCTAAACTGTTAAGCGGGGTTATTGCCAATATTCATAATGAACTTCCGGTGAGTATATTGTTCGATTAAGCATAAAACAGGGCTGGCAGGATATTGATCTACATTCTGCCTGCTTTCTGCTTGGGAGCGAGGACGCGGTATCGCGTCCTTTGCTCATTTGTGATATAATCTTTTTGATTACCGTGCCTATTGATTTACTATGGAGGAATACAGGGTGAAAATGATTGTGGGTCTGGGCAATCCCGGACAGAAATATGAAGCCACCCGCCATAATGTTGGTTTTATGGTGATAGACGAATTAGCAAAACGGTGGGGCATTGCTTCCTGGCGTACACGCAATGAAGCGTCGGTTGCGGAAAAGCGTCAGGCGGAACAGATATTATTGGTCAAACCGTTAACTTATATGAATTTAAGTGGCGTAGCCGTGGGAGAACTGGCGCGTTGGTACAAAATAGCTGTTACTGATATTATTGTGGTTTTTGATGACATGGATTTAGCCACAGGCCGTTTGCGTTTACGCACCACCGGCAGTTCAGGCGGTCACCGGGGAGTTGAGTCGTTATTGGTTCACCTGCCGTCTGCTGATTTTTTTCGGGTGCGCGTAGGGATTGGCCGTCCGCCTGCCGGGTGGCAGGTGGTTGACCATGTGCTCAGCCGTTTTACGGCTGAGGAAGAACCGCTTGCAACCGATGGCATTAAACGGGCGGCAGCGGCAGTGGAATGCCTGTTAGAACAGGGCATAAATAAGGCGATGAATCGTTATAATTAATAGATTAATAGAGAACAGGTAACGGTCAGTATGGAGTAGGAGCTGATAGGTGTTGTTAGCAGCGTTGTTTGCAGATGAAAATGGGGAGATTTTCGACGCTCCGGATTTCCGGGCTATGGGCAGAATCGGGCGCGATGACATGGTTTTGAATCTTGATGATATGATTCCGTTGCCGGAAGGGGCAACTCTGGTTTATTTGCCGGGACGGACAGCGGTGGGCGGCAGGGGGCAGCGGGAAGCGGTCATTCGCTGCAACGCGCTGGCGGTGGCAGCATTATTGCCTGCAGGATATACCCGTACTCATTTGCCGGCTTTTAAGAAAAAGGCTGATGCCCCCGTTTTGCCTTTATACGGCTATACGGCAGCGGCTCTTTACCGGGACACCATTTATGTCGCCGCGGTAAAGAGCGACGATAATGATAAATGGTGTCCGTCCCGTTATAATACGTCTGACTTTAAAAAAAGAGTTTCTAAAGTCAAAAAACAGCTGCGTGGCAACCGGATAGTTGAGCAATTGGCTCATTGTTCACTCAAATGGCATTGTTGTACAGCGCAAAATTTGTTTTATCATCGCTGGGAAGCGGGGATTCCTGTGTCGCCGGCTTGCAATGCCAATTGCATCGGCTGCATTTCCCTGCAGTCTTCGGAGTGCTGCCCTTCACCGCAAAGCCGCATTTCCTTTTCGCCTACACCGGAGGAAATTGCGGCGGTCGGAACGTATCATCTGAGCAGCGCGCCGGAAGCGATCGTCAGTTTTGGACAAGGCTGTGAGGGAGAACCTTCTTTGGCTTTTAACAATATTGCCGGGGGAATTCAATTGATCCGGAGGCAAACCAATAAAGGCCTAATTAATATCAATACCAATGCCGGATTTACTGGAGGCATCCGTGCCATTGTTGATGCCGGACTGGATAGTATGCGGGTCAGTATGATTAGCGCGATTCCTAAGACCTATCAAGCGTATTACCGTTCGGATTATGATTTGGAAGATGTAAAACAATCAATCTTCTATGCCCGGGAAAAAGGTGTGCGGGTATCGTTAAATATGCTTTTTTTTCCGGGATTAAACGATAGGGAAGAGGAATTGAAGGCATGGATTGCCTTTCTTGATGAAACCCGTGTTGCTATGGTCCAACTGCGCAATTTGAATTTCGATCCCGATTTGTTCCTTGATTTTGTGCCGTTGCAGCCGGGAAAAAGTCTAGGTGTAAAAGTATTCCTGACTCATTTACAAAACCGGTACCCCAATCTTTTACTGGGAAGTTTCAGCCACTTTTTTGAAAAATAAAATAGAAAAGTATAAATAAAAGTACAATACCTTTGCGGAATGATTGCATAACATATAGTGGTATGCTATAATTGTTTAGTATGAATTTTAAGTGTTACACGAAGTGAGGTGCAAGATAGAATGAAAGAAAAAATCCATCCCAATTTTGGCGAGGCTAAAGTTATTTGTGGTTGTGGCAACACTTTTATGACCGGTTCTGTAAAAAAGGAACTTCGCGTTGATGTGTGCTCTAAGTGCCATCCGTTTTTCACCGGACAACAGCGTAATATTACAGCGGGCGGACGGATTGAAAAATTCAATAAGCGTTACGGTCAAAAAGCCTAAGAGACGGACGGAGCAGAGCAGAAACGCTCTGCTTCATTTATATCCAGTACCGTATGAAATATTATGTATCTTTGAACATACGCAACGAACTATGGAGTGTCGATCAAAGAGTAGGTTTGATTAGAAAGGATGAGTATTGTGAAACCTAAGATTTATATAGGCGGTCAGGCGGTTATCGAGGGTGTCATGATGCGCGGTCCGGCTTCTGTTGCGACAGCAGTGCGCGAGCCTTCAGGTGGAATTACCATTAAAAAAGAACCGCTTGTGTCCGTTGCCGATAAATATCCGGTTTTGAAAAAACCAATGATCCGCGGGGTGGTAGCGCTTTTTGAATCGCTGGTTATCGGCCTTAGGGCTTTATCGTTTTCCGCACAGGCGGCCGGTGAAGAAGGGGAAGAACTGACTAATAAAGAAATCGCGTTGACCATGCTGTTTTCTCTGGGACTGGCGGTAGTCTTATTTGTTGCCGTTCCCACTTATGGCGCGAAATATATTCATAGTACCGTTTCCGATCCTATTTTGTTAAACCTTTTCGAGGGAGGATTGCGGCTGGCTATCTTTTTGCTTTATATTGTAGCTATTTCTTCCATGAAAGATATCCAACGGGTTTTCCAATATCACGGTGCCGAACACAAAACCATTCATGCTTATGAGGCCGGAGTGCCGCTGGAGGTGGAAAATGTCCGTAAGTTTAGCACCCTTCACCCGCGCTGCGGTACCAATTTTTTATTAATTGTTATGGTTGTGAGTATTGTTATGTTTGCTTTTTTGGGGTGGCCATCGCTGTGGGAACGCATTACATCACGCATTATTCTTATGCCGCTGGTGGCAGGAATTGCGTATGAAGTTATCCGGTTTGCCGGACGTAGTTCGAAGGCATGGGTAAGGTATGCCATTATGCCGGGACTTTGGCTGCAAAAATTAACCACCCGTGAACCGAGTGATGATCAGATCGAAGTAGCCATTCAGGCGTTTGAAGCCGTGCGGCCAAATGAAGAGACAGACGGAAATACGGAGGAACTTTGCGGTCAATGCCCGTAACGACAGAGAGATTGTCTAAGGTAGTTTGATTGCAAAAGATATGCTGATGAGGTGAATGTTGGTGCTTGACAAACTCCAGGCCATTGAAGACAGATACAGTGAATTGGAAAATTTAATTAGTGATCCTACCGTTATTGCCAATATGGCGGAATGGCAAAAACATACGAAAGCCCATTCAAAACTAACGCCGCTGATCACCAAATTCCGGGAATATAAGGAAGTGCTGCAATCTTTACAAGACACACAAGAACTGCTGCAGGAAAAATTGGACGATGATTTACGGGAAATGGCGGAACTGGAATTAGTTGACCTTAAGCAGCGGGAGGAAACGTTGACTCAGGAATTGCGCATTTTGTTGCTGCCCAGAGACCCTAATGATGATAAAAGCGTCATTGTGGAGATACGCGGTGGTGCCGGCGGTGATGAGGCGGCTTTATTTGCCGGGGATTTGTTTCGCATGTATACCCGTTATGCTGAAAATCGCGGTTGGCGGACTGAACTGCTGGAAGCCAATGCACCGGATTTAGGCGGTTTCAAGGAAGTCATATTTGTGGTTGATGGTGATGGCGCCTATAGCCGTCTGAAGTACGAAAGCGGAGTGCATCGTGTGCAGCGTGTACCGACAACTGAATCAAGCGGGCGGATACACACGTCAACCGTTACGGTTGCCGTATTACCTGAAGCGGAGGAAGTGGATGTTAGCATCAATCCCAACGATTTAAAAATAGATACCTATTGTGCCAGCGGTGCAGGCGGGCAGCATGTCAATAAGACGGAATCGGCGGTCAGAATTACCCATTTGCCATCAGGCATTGTAGTGACTTGTCAGGATGAAAAATCACAACTGAAAAACCGGGATAAAGCCATGAGGGTTTTGCGGGCAAAGCTGTTGGAGGCGGCAGAGGCCGAACAGAAGGCTGACGTAGCAGAAGCTCGTAAAAGCCAGGTAGGTACCGGTGACCGCAGTGAACGTATCCGGACCTATAACTTCCCACAAGGGCGTGTTACCGATCATCGCATCGGCTTAACACTGCATAAACTGGATTTTGTGTTAAACGGCGATCTTGACGAACTGATTCAGGCCTTAATTACCGCGGATCAGGGCGAACGCTTGAAGCAGGCTGAATGATATGGATAAGAAATGTGTATGGACGATAGGGACATTGTTAACATGGACTAAGCAGTATTTTGGAGAAAAAGGCGTGGATAATCCGCGCCTGGACGCCGAAGTACTGCTTTCCCATATCTTAGGTAAAGACCGCCTGTATTTATATGTGCATTTTGATCAGCCGCTGGAGCAGGCAGAACTGGCTGCCTTCCGGGAAACGGTCAAAAGGCGGGCCCGGCGTGAACCGGTAGCTTATATTACTGGCAGCAAAGAGTTTATGGGACTTTCTTTTGCGGTGAACCGGTCGGTACTTATTCCGCGGCCGGACACCGAAATTCTGGTGGAGGCTGTATTGAAGCGCTTGCAGGGAAGGGGCAATCCCAGTATTTTAGATCTCGGAACCGGCAGTGGAGCGATTATTGTCAGTCTGTTAAGCAAAGTTCCGCTCGCCGCCGGAGTGGCAGTGGACATTTCCGATCAGGCCCTGACAGTTGCTAAACAAAATGCGGTCACGCATCAGGTAATGGAGCGACTGGAATTAAAGAGGGGAGACCTTTTCGAGCTACTTGAAAAGAGCGTGTTTGACGTTATTGTATCCAATCCGCCCTATATTTTGGATGAAGATCTGGTTCGTCTAGAGCCGGAGGTTAAATATGAACCACATGGCGCTTTGTCCGGCGGCCCGGACGGACTGATTTTTTACCGGCGGATTATCGGCGGCATGGCGCTGCATCTGAAACCGGAGGGCTTCGGAGCTTTGGAAGTGGGAGAAGGGCAGGCGGCGGCAGTGGCGCAAATGGCGGCTGCAAACAGTATGGTGGTAGAAGAAATTATAAAAGATTACGCAGGGATTGACCGCGTTGTGATGCTGCGACGAATATAGGAAGGAGAGCTATTCGTGAATACGGAACATATCATTGTCAATAGGAAGCACCCGGATAAACATTGCCTGCGCAGGGCAGCACAGTATTTACGGCAGGGCGGTTTGGTCGCTTTTCCCACAGAAACGGTGTACGGGCTGGGGGCGAATGGCCTGGACCGGGAAGCGGTTGCCAATATATTTAAGGCCAAGGGACGGCCGGGAGATAATCCTCTCATTTTACATATTGCCGAACGGGACGAAGTAGGAAAACTGGCGGCAGCTATTTCCGCCAATGCGGCGCTTCTGATGGATACGTATTGGCCGGGACCGCTCACTGTTATTTTACCCCGTCAGCCGGTCGTTCCCGATATGGTTACCGGCGGACTGGATACAGTCGCTATCCGGCTGCCGGATTCGGTTGTGGCACGGGCCCTTATCCGCCTTGCCGGTGTGCCGGTAGCCGCTCCGAGTGCCAATATTTCCGGACGACCCAGTCCGACCAATGCCGGCGACGTCCTGGCGGATATGAATGGGAAAATAGCGGCGGTGGTGGATGCCGGAGATTGCAATATTGGGGTGGAATCCACGATTGTGGACTGTACTACGCCGGTGCCGACCCTGCTTCGGCCGGGCGGCATTACTTTGGAAATGCTGTTTGAGACCCTGGGTGAGGTTGAAGTAGACCCGGCTTTGGTAAAAGAAGATGAAATCCCCAAAGCTCCGGGTATGAAATATACACATTATGCACCATTGGCGCCGATGACACTGGTGGAGGGGGCAACACAGACCCCGCAAATTTTATTACGGGAAATTAACAGGGCTTTGACTTGTAACAAGCGAGTGGGCGCTGTAGTATCCGAAGAAACGGCGGCTATTCTGCCGGACAATGTGATATTGGCTGTATGGGGGAAACGTGAGGATACAGCCGCGGCTGCAGCTGCTTTGTATACCGTCTTGCGCTATTTTGATGATAAACCGGTTGATATGATCTATGCTGAGGGAATCACCGAAAAAGGTCTGGGTCTGGCGGTTATGAACCGGCTGCGCAAGGCCAGCGGGTATCGGAGCATAAAGAACTAAATTGCTATACTATCATCCTGTCCGCGCACATATATATATAAGCGCGGAGGTGGGATGGTGAGTAGTTTGGAAGTGCTTATCCTGAGTATGGCACTGGGTACGGATTTGTTTTCGGTGGCAATTCCGATTGGCATGAACCGGATCAGGTGGAATTTTATTCTGCGGGCAGCCTTGCTTTTTGCTGTTTTTCATATTGTTATGATTTTAACCGGTTATCATTTTGGCCATTGGCTGGGAATGGCGGTTGAGCATGTTGAAACCTATCATGTGGAATGTTCGTCACTGGTTATGCAAAACTGGGCAAATGCTTTTGGCGCTCTTGTTTTAGCCGGATTGGGTATTTACATGATGAGGGAAAACTTGACGGGAGGAGAGGAAAATACTTCTTCCGGCAAGATGCTGCAGGGCTGGGCATTGGCCATGCTGGGTATCAGTGTCAGTATTGACGCTTTGGCAGCAGGATTTAGCATGGGGATGATCGATGTGGATCTGATCAAATTAAGTGTTACCTTGGGTGTGGTGATTTTTGTTATTGCGCTGGTAGGTCTGACTTTGGGGCGGCGTTTGGGAAAATGCATTGGTTCCAGGGCGGAATTGGCGGGGGGGGCCGTACTGGTGGGATTAGGCCTGCATATATTGTGGACGGCATTATAATGGTAAGGAACAGCGAGCTTCACCAAGTAATATGCTAAGGTCTGGACATACTATTATTTGGTAAGGAGGAGTTTTGCCTTATGGTAAGAGTTTTATTTGTTTGTACCGGCAATACCTGCCGCAGTCCTATGGCTGAGGCTTTATTGCGTAAAAAAATCGGACAGGCCGGCTTGGAGCATGCTATTGCCGTATCTTCTGCCGGCATTATGGCCGGGGAACAATATCCGGCAACGGAGCAGGCCTGTAAAGCTATGCGTATGCAGGGAATTGATTTGAAAGGGCATCGCTCCCGGCAGTTGACGGTGGATAGTATTCATGGAGCCGACCTGGTCCTGACCATGTCAAAGTCACATAAGGAACGGATTATCAGTATGTTCCCGGAAGCAAGAGGAAAAGTATATACTTTGGGCGAATATACATCTGCCGGCGGTGATATAGCTGATCCTTTTGGCGGTGACTGCCGGGTATATGTGCAGACTGCTGCAATCCTGGAGCAGTTGCTGGCACAGGCATGGAAAAAAATTGTCGCTTTAGCAGGAATAAAATAGTGAAACGGAGAATCTGTGGTATGGACAAAAACAAAGAGCATTTTGAAAGCCTGAATCAAGAAACTGCCCCGGACATCCGGCAACTCACCCGGCAGACAATAGCAGCTGCATCCGAGCTGGTCCAGGTTGCTTCCATGCAACCTGGACAGATTTTGGTGATTGGTTGCAGCACCAGTGAGGTACGGGGAAAACATATCGGATCAGCCGGTTCGGCAGAAGTGGCACAGGCTCTGCTGACAGGCCTTTTGCAGGTTGCCGGCCAGTATGACATCGCTCTGGCGATACAATGCTGTGAGCATTTAAACCGTGCGTTGGTTGTGGAGCGATGGGTAATGGAAAAATTTAATCTGGAAGAGGTCAGTGTCGTTCCTGTGGCTAAGGCTGGTGGTTCGCTGGCGGCTTATGCCATGCGTGCCTTCAGCAATCCGGTTATTGTGGAATCCATTCAGGCACATGCGGGCATGGACATTGGCCATACTTTGATTGGCATGCACTTAAAACGCGTGGCTGTACCAGTTCGTCTGCAGCAGCAACAAATTGGCGCTGCTTTACTTGTTGCTGCCCGCACCCGGCCTAAATTAATCGGTGGCGCACGAGCCGTGTATGAAGCATAATATCAATAATAGAAGAGTTTGGAGGAGAAGAAACAAATGAGTACACTACGTGGTTTTGACCCTGAGATCGCCCGTGTTATTGAGCTGGAATGCCAACGTCAACAAAACAAATTGGAATTGATTGCATCGGAAAATTTTGTCAGCAGGGCGGTTATGGAAGCACAGGGATCGGTTTTGACGAATAAATATGCCGAAGGATATCCGGGACGCCGCTACTATGGCGGCTGTGAGTATGTGGATATGGTGGAACAGCTGGCTATTGACCGGGTTAAAGCTTTGTTTGGCGCCGACCATGCAAACGTACAGCCGCACTCCGGTGCCCAGGCCAATACGGCGGTTTATTTTGCTTTTTTACAACCCGGGGATACCATATTGGGTATGAACCTGTCGCACGGCGGTCATTTGACCCACGGCAGTCCGGTTAATATTTCCGGTAAATATTATCAGGTAATTGCTTATGGTGTCGATTCTGTCACGCACCGGATCAATTATGAGGAGCTTGAAGATCTGGCTATGACCCATAAGCCTAAAATGCTGGTTGCCGGCGCCAGTGCGTATCCACGGATTATTGATTTTGCAAGATTGAGTGAAATTGCCCGAAAATCCGGTGCTATGCTGTTTGTGGATATGGCCCATATAGCCGGGTTGGTGGCAGCCGGTCTGCATCCGAATCCTGTGCCTTACGCGGATATTGTAACAACGACAACCCATAAAACCTTACGTGGCCCGCGGGGCGGGGTTATTTTATGCCGTCAGGAATATGCGGCTGCTGTAGATAAAGCCATATTCCCGGGCATCCAGGGTGGACCGTTGATGCATGTAATCGCTGCTAAGGCTGTTGCATTTAAAGAAGCTATGACAGATGAATTCCGCCTGTATCAGGAACAAGTGGTTAAAAATGCGCGTGCTTTGGCCGATAAACTGACTGTAGCCGGGTTTAATCTGGTTTCGGGTGGGACCGATAATCATCTGATGCTGGTGGATGTGCGGGGGCAAAATCTGACCGGTAAACAGGCAGAAAAATTATTGGATGAAGTCGGCGTTACCGTTAATAAAAATACAATACCGTTTGATCCGGCCAGTCCGTTTGTAACCAGCGGCATTCGTATCGGTACTCCCGCACTGACTTCACGCGGGATGAAAGAAGAAGATATGGCGGTTATTGGTGAGATTATCAGTATGGTGCTTAACCGTCCGGAAGATAATGAAGCTAGGGCAACAGCGGCTACTATGGTCGAACAGTTGTGTAAAAAATATCCGTTATATGCTTAGGAGATGAACAGATGCAAGTAAAGATAATTGACCACCCTTTAATACAGCATAAATTATCGTTGATCCGCGATGTGAAAACAGGACCGAAAGAGTTCAGGGAATTGCTGGATGAAGTAGCCATGTTAATGGCGTATGAAATTACCCGCGATCTGCCGCTTGAGGTCACGGAAATTGAGACCCCGGTGGCCAAATGCCAGTGCAGGATGCTGACAGGTAAAAAAATAGGAGTTGTTCCTATACTGCGGGCCGGTTTGGGTATGGTCAATGGGGTATTGCGGCTGATACCGGCAGCAAAAGTCGGGCATGTCGGGTTATACCGTGACCCGGATACGCTGCAGCCGGTTGAATATTATTGTAAACTTCCTTCTGATGTGGCTGAAAGGGACTTTGTGGTAATTGACCCCATGCTGGCTACCGGAGGATCATCATCAGCGACTATTGACATTCTCAAACAAAAAGGCGCCAAACATATCAAGCTGATGTGTCTGGTAGCGGCACCGGAAGGTGTACTGTTTGTCAACAAGCAGCATCCGGACGTGGGAGTATATACAGCCGCAGTGGATGAGTGCCTGAATGATCATGGCTATATTGTGCCTGGACTGGGTGATGCCGGCGACCGAATTTTCGGGACGAAATAAACTTACAGACGATAGAGAATCCGTTTTAGAGGTTCTCTTTTTTTTGCAGGAAGCAAACAAACGCTGCTAAGGGAAAATTTATATCTGGCGACCTGGCCTGCAGTAATATATAATAATGGAGATAAGAACACTCAATATGCAATAAATAAAAGCAACAGGGCAAAGGGAGTTGTTGACCGTGATTCGACCGTCCTGGGACGAATATTTTATGAAAATGGCACGGGTGGCCGCCACCCGTTCCACTTGCTTACGCCGGCAGGTGGGAGCTGTCATAGTGAAAGATAAACGGATTTTAACTACAGGTTATAATGGCGCGCCGCAGGGAATACGGCATTGTAGCGAGACCGGCTGTCTTAGGGAAGCTGCTGGCATTCCTTCCGGTGAAAGACACGAATTATGCAGAGGTACTCATGCGGAGCAAAATGCCATTGTACAGGCGGCTTTTCATGGTGTGCAAATCGAAGGAGCAACTTTATATTGTACGCATCAGCCGTGTTCAGTTTGTACAAAAATGATTATTAACGCCGGAATAAAACGTATTATCTATGAAAATGCTTATCCCGACACTCTGGCCGTTGCCATGCTGGAGGAAGCCGGTATTTGCTGTGAATGGATTAAAGCTGAAAAGTAAGGAAGTTTCCGCTAAAATTCCTGTACAAAGTTAAAGCAATATGTTAAAATTTTACGTAAATAAGCAAACGGAGCGGCTATCTATGCTGGAATCCATCTATTTGCCAAAATTAAATCACCTTGTCCCCACTTTGGATTCAACGCTGTTGAAGATCATGGAGGAGGCTGGAGAACTGGCACGGGCGGTCTTGAAATTTTTGCCGTTCGAAAGTTTGCAGCGGGATCTTGTTCTACAAAATGCTGCTGCTGCTGTTTTGCTGGACGATGTAGCCGGCGAACTGCTGGATGTGGCGCAGACTTGTGTCACTATGATTTTTGTAATGGAAGATATGCCGGAGTTTGCCGGCGTTTCAACAGAAGAATTGATAAACACTCACTTAAGCAAGCTGGAAGCAAAAGGCTACCGGTTTGACCATACGCCTGCCTACAGTATTACGACAGAGGGAAATTATAAATATTTAGTCCTGCCCAGATTATTATTGGAAGAAGTTACGCTATTGACAACGGTCTGCAAGATACAAGAAGAATTGGGCGAGTTGACTCAGTTTTTGGGCAAACGTCTGGGAGCGTCGGGGGAAACTTCCAGATTGCCCCGGGATGAAGCGTTACAGGGCTGTGCTGAGGAACTGCTCGATGTTGCACAGTGCTGCTTTACTATGATGTACATTTTAGCAGAGCGCTACGGTGCCGATATCGGCATATTGGTAGAAAGACATATAGAAAAGCTGAGACGTAAAGGATATTGTACCCGGTAATCCGGGAGACCCGGATAAATCAGCGTGCGTTGAAGGTCGGTTTCTGTCAAAATCAAGAAGACTCGATGGTTTTGACAGATTATTTTTTATAAAAAGACAGTAAAAGGGCAAAATGGATGGTATTTATCATGCTGATTATGAATATAGCTACAGGGAATGAAAATACTAGAAAAACGGACTGTATAGAGAAACCGGTATAGTTTGACAAGTACTGATACGTAAGTTACAATGAAAACGTTGGTTTAGGAAAGAGGTGTTTACGTTTATGCAGGCATATTTTGTTGCATTTATCGTAGCGTTGGCTGTGGCCTATTTTGCTACCCCGTATATAAAAAAACTAGCTGTTAAAGCTGGGGCCATGGATGCACCGGATGCCCGGAAAGTTCATACCAGCCCGATTCCCCGCATGGGAGGACTGGCAATTTATGCAGGTTTTATTCTGGCGGTGTTATCCAGCATGCAAATTACACATGATATTTTTGGTTTGCTGGTTGGTGGTACGGTGATTTTAATTGTCGGCATCATTGATGATTTGAAACAGCTGTCGGCCAGGGTCAAATTATTTGGACAGATCGTAGCGGCTGCGGTGCTGGTATTATTTGATGTGCGGATTGAGTGGCTGACGAATCCGTTTGGTGATATGATCTACGTTGAATATTTGTCCATCCCGCTGACCATTCTATGGGTGGTCGGGCTTACAAATACCGTGAACCTGATTGACGGCCTGGATGGTTTGGCCGCAGGAGTTTCCACCATTGCTTCTATTACGATATTGCTGGTTGCCTTGCAGCAGAATTTTTGGACAGTTGCCATTATGATGGCTGCTTTAGCGGGCAGTGCGCTCGGCTTTTTGCAGCATAACTTCAATCCGGCAAAGATTTTTATGGGCGACACCGGCAGTATGTTCTTAGGCTATATGCTCGCGGGGATTTCCGTACTCGGTATGGTCAAAAGTGCGGCGACAATTGCGCTAATTGTTCCTATCTTGGCATTGGGACTGCCGATCATGGATACCTTGTTTGCCATTATACGCCGCTATAATGGCGGGCGTCCGATTTTCAAACCGGATCGTGGTCACTTGCATCACCGGCTGCTGGACTTGGGTCTGACACAAAAACAGGCGGTATTGCTTATGTATGTCATCAGCGGTTGTCTGGGACTGAGTGCTATTGCCCTGACGGAAGTGAATAAGGGATTGGGCGCGATTATCATCGCTGTTGTGCTGATTATCGCTTTCTTAGGTGCGAAAAAAATCGGCGTTTTGAAATCGGATAAATCAGTTGGCAGTCATTGATTTAATCGTGAAGTTGCATATGCAAAGACTGATGGGTAGGCATAGTGCCTGCCCATTTCTGATAAATAAGCGATAA
Organism: Propionispora sp. 2/2-37; assembly: GCF_001298735.1. Lineage (GTDB taxonomy): Bacteria > Bacillota > Negativicutes > Propionisporales > Propionisporaceae > Propionispora. The sequence continues at coordinate 93,496 of NZ_CYSP01000006.1, forward strand.
TGGGGGAGTGTATACATGCAGCAATGTAGGGAGAAGCCTAAACTTAAAGTTATGACAATCTTTGGTACCCGTCCGGAGGCCATCAAAATGGCACCGGTTGTTCTGGAACTGGCCCGGTATCCGGAGTTTATTGTACCGGTAGTTGTTGTTACGGCACAGCACCGGGAAATGTTGGACCAGGTTCTTTCGTTATTTGCCATTACACCGGATTATGATCTGGATATTATGTCACAGGGACAAACTCTTTTCGACATTACCTGCCGGGCAATGAACGGACTTAATGAAGTAGTGGCAAAAGAAAAACCGGATATTGTGCTGGTGCATGGTGATACCACGACTACCTTTGCCGGTGCGCTGGCCGCGTATTATCATCAGACGGCGGTCGGCCATGTAGAGGCGGGGCTGAGGACTCATAATAAATATTCACCTTTCCCTGAAGAAATCAACCGTAAATTAACCGGTGCTTTAGCTGATCTGCACTTTGCGCCGACCGAGGTTTCCCGCCAGAATCTATTGGCGGAAGTAGTGCCCGATGATCAGATTATTGTTACCGGCAATACAGTCATTGATGCTTTAAGAATGACGGTGGATGATCAATATGTCTTTAGTGACAAGCTGCTGGCCGGAATTGACTATCATAACAGACGGATTATTCTGGTGACAACACACCGGCGGGAAAACTTAGGGGAACCGATGCGGCATGTATATCAGGCTTTAAGAGATATTGTAACGGAATTTACCGACGTGGAAGTTGTTTTTCCTGTACATAAAAACCCAAAAGTCCGGGAAGTGGTGCAGGCCGAACTGGGAGGACTGGATCGGGTGCATTTAATAGACCCGTTAGATTACCAGCCTTTTGCCAATTTAATTGCCCGGGCTTATTTGGTACTTACTGATTCAGGAGGAATTCAGGAAGAAGCACCGTCTTTAGGAAAACCGGTTTTGGTGCTGCGTGATACAACGGAGCGTCCTGAAGCAGTTAAAGCCGGGACGGTTCGCCTAATTGGCACGGAACAGCAGTGTGTATATGAGGAAACCCGCCGCCTGCTGACAGATGAAGCGGCGTATGGATGTATGTCGGATGCCTGCAATCCTTATGGCGACGGACAAGCTTCCAGACGTATTGTAGAGACTATTTTGTTTAAATATGGATTTATCAGTAAGCGGCCGGATGTATTCCGGATGGATGCTTGTTTTAAATGACAGGACGTTAATTTTTTGTTAGGAAACTATTTTGTTGAAGGATTTTCTTAGTGCTTGGCGAAATCTTCTATTATGTGTTTGATATAATCTTCCTCAGCAGGAAATAATAGTTCTGAAACGTGCTGTAAGAGGTATTTTTATGCGCAAGGATGAGGAAAAGCAAGCTTATTATTCTTTTGGCATAGCATTGACAATTGGTTTTACTATGGCTGGTAATGTTGCGGTTGCCTTGTTTATCGGGCATATGGCGGATGCCTGGCTGGGAACCTCTCCGTGGTTGGCTGTTTCTGGAATTATTATTGGTATGATTTCAGGATTATGGTCTATATACAAAAAAGTAACTGACCGGTTCTGAACAAAAGTATGTCGTATAGAAAGGGAAAAAATGCAATCACTTGTTTTAGAAGGCAAAAGAATTTTAAACCAGGTGTGTTTGTGGAGTTTCTTAATTTCTTTCGGCTCATATCTGATGGAAGAGATCGAATTTGCTTATGGCATTCTAACTGGCTCTGTGAGCGGTGTGGCGTATTTGATGATGATGTCTTTCCGGGTGAAAAAAGCTGCAGACTTGCCGCTTCAACAGGCAATAGCCTATATGCGGACAGGCTGGATAATCCGATTGGGCTTTATTGCCTTGGTGGCATCATGGGCTGTTAATATGCCTAATGTAGACATTGTTGGGATGTTGTTTGGATTATTTTTACTTTATATTATTGTTTTTTTTCATGTTGTTAAAATAGTGATGCGCACCAAAGACAACAGGAAATTGTTTATAAGGAAGGAGTGAGAAAATGGAGCATGGTGGCGGTCATGAAATTGGAGCGCACAAATTAGCACATATTGCTGGTTTAACATTCAATATGGATACTTTATATATGACTTGGTTGACCATGGCATTTATTATTTTGATTGCGGTATTGGCCGTAAGGAAACGGTCTATGATACCGCGAGGCTGGCAGAATGTATTGGAAATGACGATAACCGCCTTGCTGGACCAATTGGAAAGTACTGTCGGTCCTAAAGGGTTAAAGCTGGCTCCGCTGATAATTACCTTGTTTTTATTTTTGCTTTTTTCCAACTGGCTTGGCTTGATTCCCGGATTTACGTCGCCGACCAATGATTTAAACACTGCGTTGGGATTGGCATTAATGATAGTCATTCTTGTTCATGCAACAGGAATAATAAACAAAGGAATTATAAAACACCTAAAGCATTTTATTGAACCTAATCCTTTTTTTCTGCCAATTAATCTTGTTGAAGAGATTGCAAAACCGGTAACGTTGTCTTTCCGTCTTTTCGGTAACATTATGGCAGGCGAGATTTTACTTCTTATTTTAGGGATGCTGGTGCCTTATTTTGTTCCTACTCTCTGGTTAGCATTTAGTGTGGTGGTAGGTATTATTCAGGCATTTATTTTTACAATGCTTGCCATGTCTTATCTGTCCAGTTCACTAAAAGATGAGCACCATTAAAAACAACAATCTCATTTTATTTGTTATTAGCTTTATTACAGGGTGAAAGGAGGAAACCATATGGAACATGCTATTATTGTCGCCGCTTCTGTTATTGCGGCAGCTTTAGCTATTGGTCTGGCTGCATTTGGCGCTGCTGTAGCTGACGGCAATGTCACAGCGAAAGCAATTGAAGGGATCGCCAGACAGCCTGAGGCGAAAAACACTATTTTGGTAAATATGTTTATTTCTGTAGGCTTAATTGAATCAATTCCGATTATTGCCGCAGTTATTGCCATTTCTTTAGTTTTTGCTAATCCGTTTATTTAACTGCTTTTAGTAGGAAAAGTATCTTGAAAGGCTGTGAACTTGTTCCGGGAAATCTATAAAGGATGTATGTAGTACCTTGACCGTCAAGGGATGCTTATGATCAACTTGGAAGTTCAGTACTCATTTGTCTCTTTTATTAATAACTCCGGAATCAGTGTAGGACGTCTGGATTAGAGCACTTTTGCTCTGCCGACGTCCTGTTATATGCCTTATGAGGAGGATGGCCTTTGTGATCGAGATAAATGCGACCTTGGTGGCGCAAATTATAAATTTTTTAATTTTGGTCTTCATTTTAACCAAAGTGGCGTATAAGCCTTTAATGAAAACTTTGGAAGATCGTCAGACCAGCATAGCCAATAGTGTGGCAGCGGCGGAAAGCGACAGACAGGCAGCCGAGGAAATGAAACACGAATACCAAAAACAGCTTGCCGAGGCACGTGCCCAGGCCCAGGTTATTGTGGAAAAGGCTGAAAAACTGGCGGAAAAAAATAAGGAAGATATTTTAGAGGAGGCCAAAGCAGAACGGGCCCGTTTATTGGAGACGGCGCAGGAGGAAATTGCCCGTGAACGGCAATTGGCTTTAGTTGAGCTTCGTGCTGAGGTTGTAGGACTTTCGATTGCTGCGGCGACCAAGGTTATTGAAAAAAACATTGATGCCGAAGTAAATTCCCAGTTGGTTTCCGAATTTATTGATAAACTGGACGATAAGAAGATAGGTGGCCTGCCATGTTAGCTAATCAGTTAGCAGTTAAGTACGCGCAGGCCCTTTTTGAGTTGGCCAGTGAACAACAGCGGCCGGATGAGGTAGCCGCCCAGTTGCATATGGTAGTGGAAACGGTTACAGAACATCAGGAATTGGCTACCTTGCTATATCATCCACGAATACCAGCGACAGCTAAGAAAGAAACAATCAGCAAAATTTTTTCCCAGGAATTGACGGAAAGTGTATATCGCTTTCTAATGCTGCTGATAGATAAACATCGCGAGGCCATATTGCCGGCTATTGAGGAAGAATATACCAAGTTCGTTAATGAAACCAATCATGTTATGGAAGCGATGGTTACGACGGCCATGCCGCTTGCCGCTTCGGAAGAGGCGGCATTGTCTGCTAAATTGAGCCGGGTAACCGGGAAAAAAGTGATTTTAAGAACAACGATAGATCAGGCGATTATTGGCGGCATCATCGTAAAGATGGGTGACAAGTTGATTGATGGCAGTGTTGTACGGCAGCTTCAGGTACTTAAAAATTCACTGTTGAGCAATGAAGCTAAGATTGGGGTGACAAACCAGGTATGAAAATGAGGCCAGAGGAAATAACAGCGATCATCAAACAGCAAATAGAACATTATCAGGTGGATCTTAATATTGATGATGTGGGAACTGTCATCGAAGTAGGCGACGGTATAGCCCGAATCCATGGACTGGAAAAAGCCATGGCCGGGGAATTATTAGAATTTCCCAACGGTATTTACGGTATGGTGCTTAATTTGGAAGAAGACAATGTCGGTGGGGTACTGTTGGGCGGAGAAACCCAGATTAAAGAAGGAGATACGGTACGGCGTACCGGCCGTATTATGCAGGTACCCGTTGGGGAAGCCATGGTAGGCCGGGTTGTGAATGCATTGGGCCAGCCTATTGACGGCAAAGGACCGATTGCCACTACAGAATTCCGGCCGGTAGAATACCAGGCACCGGGTATTGCGGACAGGCAGTCGGTAAAAGAACCGCTACAAACAGGATTAAAGGCGCTGGATTCCATGGTGCCCATCGGCCGCGGGCAGCGTGAACTGATCATTGGGGACCGCGGGACTGGCAAAACGGCCATTGCGGTGGATACCATTATTAATCAGAAGGGACAGGGCGTTATTTGTATTTATGTCGCCATTGGCCAAAAAGCGTCCACGGTGGCGCGTGTCGTAAAATCGCTGGAAGAACACGGCGCAATGGAGTATACCGTTGTCGTGACGGCAACCGCTTCCGATAATGCGCCGCTGCAATATCTGGCACCCTATTCCGGCGTAGCCATGGGTGAATATTTTATGTACAAAGGCGACCATGTTCTGTGTGTGTATGACGATTTGTCCAAGCATGCTATGGCCTATCGGGCCATGTCGCTCTTACTGCGTCGCCCGCCAGGACGTGAAGCCTATCCCGGTGATGTATTTTATTTACATTCGCGCCTGCTGGAACGGGCGGCAAAATTATCGACAGAACTGGGAGGGGGATCCATTACCGCCCTGCCGATTATCGAAACACTGGCAGGAGATGTGTCCGCCTATATCCCGACCAATGTCATTTCGATCACCGATGGACAAATATTCCTGGAGAGCGAACTGTTCTATTCGGGGGTTCGTCCGGCCATTAATGCCGGTCTGTCGGTATCACGTGTTGGCGGTTCTGCTCAAATTAAAGCTATGCGTCAGGTTGCTGGCCGTCTGCGCCTGGATTTGGCGCAGTATCGAGAATTGGCGGCTTTTGCGCAGTTCGGTTCCGATCTTGATAAGGCGACTAAGGCGCTGTTGGACCGCGGAGAGCGGACAATGGAGGTTCTAAAGCAATCCCAGTACAGTCCACTGCCCGTTGAGGAGCAGGTCATGGTCATTTATACCGTAGTAAACGGTTATATTGACGATGTGGCCACCGAGGAAGTTGCCAAATTTGAAAAGGAATTTTTGAAGTTTATGCGGCTGAATTATGCTGAAATTGGTAAAGGAATTTATGAAAAGAAAGTCCTGGATGCGGATATTGAAACGGCTTTGAAAAAAGCGATCACCGAATTTAAGGATACCTTTATGTCCTATGATAAATCACAAGGTGCTGCGGGGTGATAAGATATGCCTAGCGCACAGGATATACGCCGGCGGATAAAAAGTGTTAAAAACATCGGGCAGATTACCAAGGCCATGAAAATGGTTGCTGCCGCGCGATTGAGACGGGCGCAGGAGCGGGCGCTTGCAAGTACTCCGTACACAGAAAAGATCAAAGAGGTTCTTGCCAGTGTAGCGGGAAAAACAAGGGATGTGTCTTTACCGCTGCTGGAGGTCCGGGAGGTAAACCGAACCGGTTTTATCATTTTAAGTTCTGATAAGGGCTTGGCCGGAGCTTATTCGGCCAATGTAATTAAAGAAGCAGCGCAGCAAATTCAGTCAAAAAAGGATGCCGGACTGATTACGGTTGGCCGTAAAGCCCGGGACTATTTTAAACGCCGGGCGTTTAAAATAGATCAGGAATATACCGGGTTTTCAGAAAAACCGACCTATTTACATGCAGTGGATATTGTAAAACATGCAACGCAGGCATTTATTACCGGTCAGTATGATGAAATTTATTTAGTGCACACCCAGTTCCATTCGCCGATTAACCATAAGCCGGTTACGATTAAACTATTACCGGTTGACAGTTCGGAACACGGTAGGGAAGCTGATGGACAGCAGGAGTACCTATTTGAACCTTCGGCATCCGAAGTGTTGGCAGCATTGCTGCCGCAATATCTGGAAACTACGGTTTATAATGCATTGCTGCAATCCGCCGCCAGTGAACTTGGCGCCAGAATGACGGCTATGAGTTCGGCCACGGAAAATGCCACAGAACTCATAGCTAAGCTGACCTTGCATTATAACAAGGTGCGTCAGGCTAACATCACCCGTGAAATTACGGAAATTGTCGGTGGGGCGGAAGCATTAAAATAAGACTCATTGAAAATGAAGTGAGTTTCAAAAAGGAGGGAAATCCCCTGAATACTTTAGGCAAAGTAATACAAGTAATTGGTCCGGTTGTTGATATTGAATTTCCCCCGGAACAATTACCTGAAATTTATAATGCAGTTAAAATCAAGGGTGAAGCCGGCGAGGTAAAAATTGATTTGACGGTAGAAGTCATGCAGCATCTTGGTGACAATATTGTACGTTGCGTGGCTATGTCGTCCACAGATGGTTTGACTCGGGGAATGGCAGCGGAAAATACCGGCTCTCCGATTAGAATTCCGGTAGGCAAGGGCACGCTGGGCAGAATATTTAATGTATTGGGTGAACCGGTGGATAAAAACGAAGAGGTGGTACAGGCGGAGGACTATTGGCCGATTCACCGGCCAGCTCCGGATTTTGAACAGCAGGAAACTGCAACCCAAATCCTGGAAACGGGAATTAAGGTGGTTGATTTAATCGCCCCGTATTCACGAGGCGGTAAAATCGGTTTATTCGGCGGTGCCGGCGTGGGGAAGACTGTTTTGATTATGGAGCTAATCCGCAATGTGGCAACCGAACATGGTGGCTATTCCGTTTTCGCCGGTGTGGGCGAAAGAACCCGCGAGGGTAATGACTTATGGATGGAAATGCGCGAATCGGGCGTAATTGAAAAGACCGCACTGGTATACGGCCAAATGAACGAACCGCCGGGAGCCCGGATGCGGGTGGGGCTGACAGGACTTACCATGGCGGAATATTTCCGTGATATTGGCGGACAGGATGTGTTATTATTTATTGATAACATATTCCGGTTTATACAGGCGGGTTCGGAAGTGTCGGCGCTATTGGGGCGTATGCCATCGGCGGTAGGTTATCAGCCTACATTAACTACTGACGTTGGTGCGTTGCAGGAACGAATTACATCGACCAAACAAGGCTCCATTACATCAGTACAGGCCGTGTATGTGCCGGCGGACGATTTAACCGACCCGGCTCCGGCAGCCACCTTTGCCCATTTGGATGCCACTACGGTACTATCAAGACAGATTGTCGAACTCGGCATCTATCCGGCAGTGGACCCGCTTGAATCGACATCACGGATTCTCGATCCTAATGTTATTGGTGACGAGCATTATCAAGTGGCTCGTGGAGTACAGGAAGTATTGCAGCGGTATAAAGAGTTGCAGGACATTATTGCCATACTGGGTATGGAAGAATTATCGGATGAGGATAAGCTAATGGTCGCCAGGGCACGTAAAATTCAGCGTTTTTTGAGTCAGCCTTTCTTTGTTGCCGAAACCTTTACCGGAACACCCGGCAAGTATGTTCCCCTGAAGGAAACAATCCGCGGCTTTAAAGAAATCTTGAGCGGGAAGCATGACGACCTGCCGGAAGGTGCGTTCTATATGGTAGGTTCAATCGATGAAGTGGTGGAAAAGGCGAAAACCATGAAAGGGGAGTAGCCCATGGCCAAGACAATTAGACTGGAAATTGTGACCCCGGAAAAAATTTTTCTTACTGATGATGTGAATATGGTTATTGCCCGTACCACGGGCGGTGATATCGGTGTTTTACCGGGACATGCCCCGTTGATTGCCGGACTGGATATCTGGATACTTCGCTTACTGCGAGATGACGGGGAGCAGCAACTGGCCCTATGTGGGGGCATGATTGAAGTAAAGCCGGATAAGGTCACTATTTTGGCAAGTTGTGCGGAAAAGCCGGAAGAAATTGATGTTATACGGGCCGAGGCCGCCAAAACGCGAGCTGAAAAACGCCTGCAGGCGCCGCAGCAAGGCGGAATTGATGTTGCCAGAGCGGAGCTTGCCTTGAAACGGGCTCTCCTTAGATTGAAGATAGCAGAAAAGGGGCATAAAATGTAATACAAAGGCAGGCTGCATTGCCTGCCTTTGTATTACCTGTACCCCGATAGATGAATGACAACCATTTCCTTGCATAGAATCCCTAAAAAATGGCAAACATGATAGTAAAGATTATATTTGCAGGGATGTGCAGAATGCGTTGGTTTTCTTATGGTATTATTGGTTTTGGTATACTTGGTGTTTGCCTTTTGTGTCTTTCCTATGTTCAGGCCGCAGCTACAACGGAAGTGCTGCGACAGGCTATGGCCGCCCTAGAGTTGAAAGAGAAAGAAGCGTCAGTCAGCAGTTGGACGGAGCTGCCCTGGGGGAAAATCAGCGAAGAAGAGTGCAGTTCTATAGTAGCTGAAACAATGAAAAAGCTGGAAATCGGGCCGGAACAATACCGGATCGGGGCAGTTCATAATGGACGTCAGCGTTTTATGACAGCAGAAGCAGTTTTAGAAAATGTAACAATACGTGTGCTGGTTGAATCCGTCACTTTTCCGGACAAAGGCAGGGATAAGGAAGTTTCCCAACATTACCTGGTTGTGCATGTGACGGAATATGGGCTAAATAAGTCTATACTGGATAAATATCGTCAAAAAGTTTCGGACATTATCGCGAATTTTGGAGAAACGCCTCGGATTACCACTTGCCTGGTCGGTTATCTTGATGGTAAACTAGGTAAGGAAGAATGGGCAGAGCGTATAAATAAGGCTTTCCAGGCGGTTCATGCTACCCAATGCCGAATCATATATGGTGAGAATTTTGCCAGCGGTATAGGCTATACGGCAGGGATACCTGAATCCGTGGATTCGAATCATCAACCGGTTAATGTTAATGTAGCCGTCCGGTACAGCGAATTTGAGAATCGCACTTATTTTATTATTGGCTCTCCAGTTATTAATAGAGAATATTAAGCTTATGATAACATCTGTATACACGGAAAAGAAAAAGCGGTCAGAAGAGTTAGTGGGGGGACCATAGGATATGGAAAAATTAATTATTACAGGGGGCAATCGGTTGACCGGGACTGTAAAGATAAGCGGGGCCAAAAATGCGGTGTTACCTATTATTGCTGCCTCGCTTTTAGGGACTTCGCCCAGTACACTGGAAGAAATCCCCGATCTGGAAGATGTCCGTACGTTTACACACGTGCTGGAACATTTGGGCGTGGAAACGCAGCGCGAAGCAGACTCGCTATTCATAGATAGTTCAAATATTACCAGTTGTGACGCTCCTTATGAACTTGTGCGTAAAATGCGGGCATCTTTTCTGGTCATGGGGCCGCTGCTGGCGAGGCGTGGCTCGGCTAAAATTTCTCTGCCTGGCGGCTGTGCCATCGGCACGCGTCCTATCGATCTGCATTTAAAAGGGTTTGAGGCGCTGGGAGCGGAAATTGATATCGGACATGGCTATATTGAGGCCAAAGCGCCAAACGGGCTACACGGTGCCAGAATTTATTTAGACTTTCCCAGTGTAGGAGCAACGGAAAATATCATTATGGCAGCTAGTTTGGCAAAAGGCGTCACTATTTTGGAAAATCCGGCCCATGAGCCGGAGATTGTGGATTTGGCAAACTATCTTAATGTGATGGGCGCACGAGTACGCGGTGCCGGGACCAATGTAATTAAGATAGAAGGAGTCAGTGAACTCAGAGGAACCTCTTATACGGTCATACCGGATCGTATTGAGGCAGGAACATATATGGTGGCTGCAGCTATGACCGGGGGGGATGTCTGGATAGAGAATGCGCTAACCGAACATTTAAAACCTGTCATAGCCAAACTTAAGGAAGCAGGAGCAAGCATAGAGGAAGATGTCAGCGGACTCCGGGTGTATAGTTCCGGAAGGTTACGGTCTATTGATATTAAAACCTTGCCGTATCCGGGATTTCCTACCGACATGCAGGCGCAGTTCATGGCATTGTCGACGGTGGCTCAAGGAACCAGCGTTTATACGGAAACCGTGTTTGAAAACAGATTTATGCATGTTGATGAACTGAAACGCATGGGTGCCAATATAAAAATCGAGGGCCGCAGTGCCATTGTTGAGGGTGTCCCTAAGCTTACCGGCTGCCAGGTCAAAGCTACTGATTTGCGGGCGGGAGCAGCTATGGTGCTGGCCGGCCTAGTTGCGGAAGGTCAGACAGAAGTGGGTTACATTCATCATATTGACCGTGGATATGACGGTATTGTGGAAAAGCTGCGTGGAATTGGCGCAGATATTCAGCGGATTAATAAATAAAAAAAGCAGTAGCAATAAAAGATGAAGGGCAGTCAGGCCGATAGGCTTGACTGCCTTTTTATGTCATAGTAACCGCGACGGTTGCATAGGATATAGTGATTATGTAACAGCCCGTCATTTGTATCAGCTATGTTTTAGAATCATTGAAAATAGAAGATAAGAGGAGAATTCAACCATGAAAAAAGTGCTGGCAGGCACTATTGCCCTCGTTGTTTTATTAGTGTTGGTGGTTCCGGCGGTGGTAATACACAGTTTATTTGTATTTGTGCCGCCTAACAAATCGGAACGTGCCCTATACAAGGGGGAAGATATTGTGATAAGAGTGTATTTGCCTGATCAGGACAAGATTATGGAACTGAATCTGGAAGAATATATAAAAGGAGTAGTAGCGGCGGAGATGCCGGCGCAATTTGAACCGGAAGCATTGAAAGCGCAGGCGGTGGCGGCCAGAACCTATGCGGTAAAAAATATGATTGCCTTTGGCGGTAAAGGCGTGACAGGGCATCCGGGAGCGGATATCAGCACCGATCATAAAGAAGGACAGGCGTGGCTGGATGAGAAGGAGCTTGTGACACGCTGGGGGCCGTTAAGCTACACAGTGTACTGGAACAAAATCAGCAAAGCGGTTGAAGAGACACGTGGAATTATTATCACTTATCAAGGGGAGCCGATACACGCCGTTTTTCATTCGACGAGCGGCGAACGGACGGCCAGTGCGCAGGAAGTATGGGGATTTGATTATCCTTACCTGAAAAGTGTACCCTGCCAGTGGGATAAACAATCGCCGCGTTATAGTGATGCCAAGACCTTTGCCTTGTCAGATATTGCGGCCCGGCTGGGAGAAGATACGGAAATTATAACAGCCGCGCAGAATCCAAACGGTCAAGTTGCAGAAATAACCGAAATGACCGATTCGGGGCGGGTCAGCCAGGTCCGTATTGGCAGTAAGGTATTATCCGGTTCGGTAGTACGGGATAAGCTGGAGTTGCGGTCAACCAATTTCCAAGTACAACTGGCCGGCGATAAAATGATTTTTAAAACTATCGGTTACGGTCATGGAGTTGGCCTGTGCCAGTATGGAGCCGATGGCATGGCTAAAGAAGGAAAAGATTATAAATATATTCTCCGATACTACTATACCGGGATTGATTTTAAAAACATTCTGGAATCATAGGAAGAAAATGTCTGGAATAAGGTCAAAAAGGGCATACTGCTAATGAGGTGATACCGGTATGCCAAAACAAGTAATAAAAATCCTAAGCATGGTGAAAGAACGCTTGTCCGTGCTTGGCAAACTTGATTTTATACATTCGCTGTATGCTGCAACCGGCATGTTGGTAACGGCTGTTATATTGATGCTGGTTGTTGCGGCAAGTATAAGCAATACGGGCAGTAAGCCGAGTCCCGAGGTATCGCGGCAGTCTTTGGCAATTAGTACGGTTAATACGCCGGAAGATCCCGGTGAACTGCAGCCGGTCAAGGAAGATTATGTGCTGCCGCAGCCTGCCCCGGCCGCAGTCATAGTGGAACAATCCGCCAGCCAGGCCGTTGTTGAGAACTCCGCAGGCGAAGCTGTATGGCCCCTACAAGGTCAAATTAAAACCGATTTTGGCTGGCAGGAATATCCGCTTTATGGCGAATGGCGTTTTCATGCCGGTGTTGACATTGTTGGGCAGGAAGGCGTGGCCGGTACTGTGCGGTCTGCTTTTCCTGGAAAAGTCATTGATATTTATGAAGACCGTCATACCGGGCTGACAGTGTCCGCAGCACATGGAAAAGATACGGTTTACTACGGTTCTTTAGCAGAAGTCAAAGTGCAGAAAGGTGAACTATTAACTGCCGGACAGGTGATCGGAACGGCCGGAACTTGTCCCAGTGAACCCTTTGTTCATCTCCATTTTGCCGTAAAACGAGGGGGGAATTCGGTAAATCCCCGGGAGTTTTTGAAATAGCACCATCAGGTTGTTGATTTATTTTCCTTTGCAATGATACCTTATTTTCAGCGAAAATCGTTGCCGGCTGATAGTACTTTTCCTTCCTCATCCGGAATCAATACAAATCATGCGCGAATTTTCTTTTCGCGCATGATTTGTATTTGTCCGCATATACATTTAGCAAGTAGTAGGTGAGGGGGAAGCGACAAAGATGAAAGACTATATTCGCAAAAGGGTGTTGGATATTTGTAATCATATTCTGGAAAGCAAACATACTGTGCGGCAGGCGGCTGCTGTATTTGGTGTTAGCAAAAGTACGGTGCACAAAGACATGATTGAACGCTTGCCGACGATAAATAAAAGGCTGTCCAATAAGGTGCGGAAGGTACTGGAGATTAATAAAGCGGAGCGCCATATCCGGGGAGGGGAAGCAACTAGAAAAAAATATCAAGAAACAAAAGAACATGAAGAAAATTAGAGGATTTTAAAAGTAATTGTAGAAGCTAAAAAAATATATGCATTTCTGATTATCATCCATAAATAGGAAGCTGACATATGGGCGCTATCGTGCATCGGAGGATGTTTTACAAATTGCTGACAGATAGGTTGCCGTATGCCGCTTGCTTTTTTATATGATAACAGGAGACAAGCTTAACTGGCAGTTTCGAAAGGGGATTTTTAATGTTTGGTTCGATGGATATTGGCGTTGACTTAGGTACGGCAAATGTTTTGGTGTACATAAAAGGTAAGGGGATTGTGTTGCGGGAACCGTCCGTAGTTGCTATTGACCGGGATACCAATCAAATTCTGGCGATTGGGGAAGAGGCCCGCCGAATGCTGGGGAGAACGCCGGGGAATATCATTGCTATCCGTCCGTTAAGGGAAGGTGTAATTGCGGATTATGATACGACAGAAAGTATGCTGCGGCATTTTATCCAGAAGGTTGCCGGTAAAAACTACTTTTTTAAGCCGCGCATTATGGTATGCATACCGTCGGGTGTGACGACGGTAGAGAAAAGAGCGGTTCTGGAAGCCACCATGCAGGCTGGTGCCCGAAGGCCGTATTTAATTGAAGAACCCATGGCGGCTGCGCTGGGAGCGGGCGTGGATATTTCGGAACCCTGCGGCGCCATGGTTGTTGATATCGGTGGTGGAACTACCGATGTGGCTGTATTGAGCTTGGGCGGCATTGTGCTAAGCGAATCCTTGCGTATCGGCGGTGATAAATTTGATGAAGCGCTGGTTCGCTACGTAAAGAGAGAATATAACATTATGATTGGGGAACGTACCGCAGAAGAAATTAAAGTGAAAATTGGCACCGCATTTCCTAATGAACGGGATGAATATATTGAGGTACGCGGACGGGATTTGGTCTCGGGTCTGCCCAAAACCGTAAGAATCAGTTCCTCAGAAACCAGGGAAGCCCTTTCGGAACCAGTTTCTTTAATTATACAAACCGTTAAATCGGTTTTAGAAAATACACCGCCGGAGCTTTCTTCCGATATTATGGACAGGGGGATTGTGATGACCGGGGGCGGAGCCCTGCTGAATGGACTGGAACGGCTGATTATTCAGGAAACCGGCATTCCGACCTATCTGGCTGAAGATCCATTGTCCTGTGTGGCCCTGGGTACGGGTAAGGCGCTTGATTCACTCGAAGCAATAGAAGATAGTTTAACGACTCTAAAAAAAGGAAGTATTGCATAAATGTAGAATTATAATAGTGGTACATTCTGGTTGATATTGTTTAAGGTGCTATCCTGCCGATAAAAAAATGGGAGAGATGTTTTATGATTCGGGGAATTTACACGGCTGCGTCCGGAATGCTGGCTGAGTCGCTTCGTACGGATACGATCGCGAACAATCTGGCAAATGTCAATACGGCCGGCTATAAAAAGGATGTGGCGGTCAGCCAGGATTTTCGCAGTATGTATATTGAGCGTATTAATGATGGCCCGGAAACGCCGATCATTGGAAATATCGGCGTGGGTGCGCTGATTGAAGAAATCGCCACCATTCATACGGCCGGACCGATGCTCCATTCGGGGAATCATTTTGATCTGGCGATAAGCGGAGAAGGCTATTTTACAGTGGCGACGCCCAACGGTGTACGCTATACACGTAATGGTTCGTTCACGAGAAATGCCCAGGGGATATTGGTAACGCAGGAAGGTTATCCGGTAATGGGACAAAATGGCGGAACAATTCGTGTTGACGGACAAAAAGTGGTTATTTCGGGCGATGGTCAGGTGGCAGTGGATGGAATTAATGTCGGCGCTTTGCAAGTGGCGGCGTTTGATAATGAGAACCAACTGGTTAAAGAGGGCGCTACGCTGTATATCGCTCCTGATGGAGTGCAGGCGAGAGCGGCCGGTGGGCTTGTCTCGCAGGGTTATCTAGAACAATCCAATGTAAATACTGTGTCCGAGATGGTAAACATGATTGCCGGCTATCGTGCTTATGAGGCAAATTCTAAGGCGGTGCAGGCACAGGATCAGTTATTGGATAAAGCGGTAAATGAAGTTGGCAGAGTGAGTTGAAAATTTGATGAATGATGACGGGAGGAATGTTGTGTTATGATGCGTGCGCTTTGGACCGCCGGTACGGGTATGATTGCTCAACAGACTAATATTGATAATATCTCTAATAACCTGGCTAACGTAAGTACTACGGGGTTTAAAAAAAGCCGGATTGATTTTCAGGATTTGATGTATCAGACCGTTCGTCAGGCCGGTGCTACGTCGGGGGCGGATACACAGTTGCCTACCGGGCTGCAGGTCGGTTTGGGAGTACGGGAGGCTGCCATTCAGAAGGTTTATACGACGGGTAATTTGCAATCGACTGGTAACGATTTGGATATGGCACTTCGGGGAGATGGCTTTTTCCAGATTACCATGCCGGACGGTACGCTTGCTTATACCCGTGATGGCTCTTTCAAAAAAGACAACCAGGGTCGACTGGTCACTTCGGAAGGGTATCTGGTGGAACCTCAGATTACCATTCCGGAGGGAAGT
Organism: Propionispora sp. 2/2-37; assembly: GCF_001298735.1. GTDB lineage: Bacteria > Bacillota > Negativicutes > Propionisporales > Propionisporaceae > Propionispora. The sequence goes on from NZ_CYSP01000006.1 coordinate 109,220, forward strand.
ACAGATCTTGCTGTGGCTGCTGACGGTACGGTCACCGTAACGAATGCAGACGGGGATATAGAGGATTTGGGACAGTTGGAAATAGCCCAGTTCATTAATGCTGCGGGGTTGGAAAGCATCGGAGGCAATTTACTTAAGGAAACCGAGGCATCCGGTGACCCGGTGGTAGTCGTTCCGGGAGAAGAAGGATCGGGAACTATCCTTCAAAAGTATGTGGAAATGTCCAATGTCCAGGTGGTAGAAGAAATGGTAAATATGATTGTTGCGCAGCGGGCTTATGAGGTGAATTCCAAGGCGGTAACAACGAGCGATGAAATGCTGGAGACGGCCAATAATCTTAAACGATAGGTGATTGAGGTCATGGCGCGAAAAGTTTGGTGGGTTCTTTGGCTGCTGATGATTACCTTTTCCGGTCAAGGGTTAACTGCGGATAAAAATAATACAGCTGCTCAGACGGTGTGGAAAGATACGCTGCATATTCAAGGACAGCCAAACCATGGACATATTTCGCAGTATCGTCAAAGCATGGCAAGTTCAGGAACACCGCAGGTGATTAGCGCGGACAGTTTGCAACGGGCGGCCATTGCGGAAATTAAAAACCGGACAGGTCTGGCATATGAGGATAACCGGCTGACGATTGCGCCGCTCAATTCACCGGGGGATGTCGTACTTCCGGCGGGAAGGGCCGACTTTTACATTGAATTTCCCTATGGTATTCGCTTCAATATACCGACAACTGCCTATGCGGTGATTAAACTGGACGGGCGGGTATACGCCAAAGCCAATCTCAAATTTGATGTACGTATGTTTCAGGATGTAGTTGTGGCCGCCCGCAGTATTGCCATTAATGAGGTCATTGCACCGGAAAGCATAAAATATGAACGCGTGGATATCGGACGGATGGCGCAGGGGTATATTACTGCAACGGACGAGGTTACGGGTATGCTGGCCCGCCGAGTGATTTCGCCGGGAACGCCGATCAATAAGTATATGCTGGACGAGCCGTTAGCCATCCGGCGTGGCGGATTGGTTACCATCATTGTCCGTATTGGTGATCTGGAAGTTACAACAGAAGGAGAAGCTTTGCAAAGCGGCAGCGTGGGGGACCTGATCCGGGTTCGCAACAGCACTTCCAAAAGAGTGGTTGCTGCCCGGATACTTGATGAGAAATCAGTATTAGTACCTGTTCACCAGTGATCTGGTAAGTGAAAGAAAGTGAGGTGACACGGTCGTGAGAATACATAGGATACACAGGATGGCAGTTTCCGTTTTGGTTTTCTTTTTCCTGCTGTTACCGGTGGCGACGGCTGTACGGGCAGAATCGTTATGGAGCGATAACAGTCAGGCTATGTCGCTATACAGTGACCGTAAGGCGCATGTAGTTGGGGATATTATTACCATTTTGATTAATGAAAGTTCCAGTGCCAGCCGGTCCGGCAGTTCCAGCAATTCAAAATCGGCGAGCACTAAGGTAAGTGCCGGAGTTGGACTATTTACTTTTCTAAATGATGCCAGTGCCGGAAGCTCCGATTCCTTTTCCTCTAAGGGGTCGATAACCAACAGTAATAAAGTTACGGGCAAGATCACCGTTCAGGTGATCGAGGTCCAGCCCAATGGAAATTTGGTTGTTTCGGGTACTCAGACGATTAAGCAAAATGGCGAACAACAGAAAATTACTATATCCGGTGTTGTCCGGACCGATGATGTAGCAGCTGATAATACAATTTCCTCTAATCTGGTTGCCAATGCCCAGCTTTATGTTGATGGAAAAGGACCAATTGCCGGAAAGCAGCGTCAGGGTATTATCACTCAGCTTTTAAATATCTTATTCTAATTGTGACAGGAAGCAGGCGAACAGGCCGTCTGTGCTTAAGAAAGGATTTTATGCCTATGCGTAAATTGATAGTTGCATCGGTTACTGCCCTTATGGTTTTCGGTATAATGACGCCCATTATGGCTGAAACTATGGGGGCGGTTACCCGGATTAAAGATGTGGCCAAGGTGCAGGGTGTTCGTGCCAATCAGTTGCAGGGGTATGGTCTGGTGGTTGGTTTGGCTAATACAGGAGATTCGGATACGAAAAGTATTCAGACTATGCAGTCCATTGCCAACATGTTAAAAACTTATGGCGTTACCGTGGCCAGTTCCGAATTAAAATCCAAGAATGTTGCCGCCGTCATTGTGACGGCCCAGCTGCCGCCTTTTGCCAAACCCGGTGACACGATTGATGTTACAGTGTCGTCCATTGGTGATGCTAAAAACCTGCAGGGAGGAGTTTTATTACAGACTCCCTTGCGGGCAGCTAACGGCTTGGTGTATGCGGTAGGACAGGGGCCGATTTCAACCGGCGGTTTTGTCGCCGGTAATGGCGGGAATAGTCAGCAGAAAAATTTTCCTACTGTTGCCAACCTGCCTAGTGGTGCTATTGTGGAACGTGATGTTCCGATGCAGTTCAGCAACAGCGGTAGTATTTCTCTCTCTCTGACCCAGCCTGATTTTACTACCGCCAATCGGATTAGCGAAGCGGTTAATTACCGCTTTGGCTCCATTGCTATGGCCCGTGATCCGGGGACAGTGGTCATCTCCGTCCCTATGGGGTACCAGGATAATGTCGTCGGTTTTGTGGCTTCGGTGGAAGAACTGCCAATCATAGCTGATAATATAGCCAAAATTGTTATTAATGAACGGACCGGTACGGTGGTTATGGGAGCCAATATTGCCGTTGATTCCGTAGCGGTAACTCAGGGTGGTTTAACTGTTAAAATCAGCCAGACTACGGATGTTTCGCAGCCTCCGCCTTTTTCCGGCGGCAGCACGACAACGACGACAAATACTAATGTCAATGTTCAGGAAGACGAAGCCCATACCATTGTATTGCCTTCTACGGCCAATGTCGGCGACGTGGTTAAAGCCTTGAATTCGGCCGGTGCCACACCGCGTGATATTATATCTATTTTGCAGGCCATTAAGGCAGCCGGAGCATTGCATGCTGACTTGCAGATGATGTAATGATTGACAACAAAGAAGAAATGGTCGGGTGAGGCTATGAATATCAACAGTGTCAGTGGCATCAGCAATGTCGGCACTGCAAATAGCTTTTCGGGTAAAGCCGGAGCTTTGCAGGCCGATACCAGCGGCAGTTTTGCTGAAAAGCTGGAGCAAGCGGAACGCAGTATTAATAAGACTCAGGACGCAGCTAAGTTAAAAAAGGTTTGCCAGGATATGGAAGCTGTTTTTTTGAACTTTATGATGAGCAAGATGCGGGAAACCGTTCCTAAAGATGGCTTATTAAAAGAAAGTAATGCGCAAGTGATTATGACTTCCATGCTGGATACGGAACTAACGAAAAATATGTCGCAGGCAGGCGGCATAGGATTAGCGGATTTGTTATATCGTCAGTTGTCCCAAGACAGGGAAGCAAATGGGGAAAGCCAGACGCCATAATGGCGCCTGGCTTTCCCACTTATTGTATAATCTGGAGGTATTGGAGAAAAATCATGAAACAGCTGTTTCGAATTGTAGTTTGTTTGTTGGTGTACATGTATATTTGCCTGTATTCCGGTAGTTTATATGCGGCTTCAACGGCTGCTGTCATACAAAACATGCGGGTTAGCCAATCAACGGAAAAAGTACGTATCGTTTTAGAAGTGGACAACCTTCCTGAATACAGCGTTCAGTTAGTCAACGAAAATCAGAAGGCAACAGATGTTGCATCGCATATTCTGATCAATATGCCAGGTACAGTAAATAAAAGTCAACTGCCTGCTTTACCGCAAAGTGATCCGGTTTTTAAAAGCCTGCGGCTTACGAATACAGGAGGGAAACTGACTGCGATTATTGATCTAAAGAAGTCTGCTGTCTATAAAGTCTTTACTTTGAAAGGTCCTAACCGTCTGGTTATTGACATCATCAAGGAGTATGACCATAAAATACAAAAACAAATAGCCCCGGGTTTATTATATACGTCAATACTGCGTGGCACGGCGGCAGGACCGGTTTTAGCGCATATTCTGGATATCAATCTGCAGGAAGGCTTACAGCTTCAGCCTTTGTTATCTAATGAAAAGGTAGCCGGTTTGGAAAGACTCTCAGCCATGAGTAGCCGGGCCGGAGTGCTGGCTGCCGTAAATGCACCTTATTTTGCCTTGGACGGAACCATTTTGGGTGTTACTAAAATTGACAATACGATTGTGAGCAGTCTTGCTATTTCCCGTACTGCATTCGGTATCTTCCCGGATGGTAAACTGCTCATCGGCGAGGTCCAATATCAGGGCAAAGTTGAATTGCCTGATGGACAAACACTGCCGATTACCGGTGTGAACTGTGAGCGGGGGACTGATGCACTGGTATTATATAATGAATATTACGATGTGACAACCGATACCAATCCCTTTGGCACGGAGTATATTGTGGAAGGAGATACGGTTACAGCAATCAATACCAGCAATAATTCGACTATTCCCAAGGGCGGTTTTGTCTTGTCGGCTCATGGTGCTGCTGCGCAGGCGCTGTCAAAACTGAATGTGGGTGATAAGGTAAAAGTCATGCAAACTCTAGGAACAGAATGGGATCAGGCAATCCATGTCATCGGAGCCGGGCCGCGGTTGGTTAAGGATAACAGTATTTCCATAACCAGTAAAATGGAGGCATTTGAAAGTGACGTGACTGCGGGCAGAGCACCGCGGACAGCAGTCGGTATAACGAAGAACGGGCATGTTTTATTGGTGGTTGTGGATGGACGTCAACAACATAGTATCGGATTTTCCCTATTGGAGTTAAGTGCGTTTATGCAGGAAATGGGGGCAGTACAGGCCATGAATTTTGATGGCGGCGGGTCCAGTGAAATGATTGTCCGGGGTGAAGTAGTCAATAAACCTTCCGACGGACGTGAGCGTTCTATCGGTGCCGGACTGGGTATTATTTCCCGGTAGTTTGCTAATTAACCATAATGCTGTATAATGATAATACATACATAAATAGAGTACCTGTTTACATTCTTGTAAAAATCAGAGAAATATTTTTGTGAGTACAAGTATTATGCTGAGAACAGGGGGAGAGTAGTATGCTTTACAAAAGAAAAGTCATCTTGGCTACGGTCATGCTATTGCTCGCTTTTGCTGTCTGGGTATCGGCAGCTAACCGTTTAATTGATCAAAAAAGTGTATTATCCGGAAAAGTATTGGCTAATCATTTAGTCGTTGCCGGGACTGCAGTCCGTGAAGGTGATATCCTGGTTATGGTTGACAGCATTACCGGTCCCGTTCCGGCTGTCCGTTCTACTACGGACGGTGTAGTCCGGGAGGTGCTGGTAAAACCGGGAGAAAGTATTCGTGCCGGAGAAGTGCTGGTTCGTATTGAATCAGTACGCAAGTAAACAGGAGGGATGATTTTTTTGCTAAATACATGGAAGCGGTGCTTGCTTCTTTTCATCATTATGATTTTTTTGCCATTTACAGCACAAGCTTACCCTTCGACCATGCCGATAGACCAAATTCAAAAGGGTATGAGGGGCATCGCGAAAACGGTAGTGTCCGGTACGACAATTGAGGATTTCAATGTAGAAGTTTTGGGCATTATGGCTCAGCCGGGGGCTTCCGGTAATTTGATTCTGGTAAAGACATCCGGAGATGTTATTGAACGTACAGGTGGAATTGTGCAGGGAATGAGCGGAAGCCCGGTCTATATAGACGGTAAACTGGTAGGTGCGATTGCCTATGGCTGGCCGCTTACCGATCATACTATCGGAATGGTTACGCCTATTGCCGATATGTTGAAATTATGGGATATATCCGATACCAAACCATCTATGGAAACTAAATTGCAAAATAACAGTACCTTACAGCCAAAGCCTATGGTTACTCCGTTGATGGTTTCCGGTTTCGGTGAGTCGGCTTTAAGCATGCTGAAAGAAAAATTGAGTCCTTTTCAATTAATGCCGTATGCCGTCGGCAATGTGCCGCAAAGTGAGGTGGCTCCTAATGCGGCTTTTGAGCCGGGCAGTGCTGCAGGTATCGAATTGGTCCGGGGGGATGTCAGCATTGGTGCCATTGGTACGGTAACCTATACGGAAGGCAATAAAGTCCTGGCTTTTGGCCATCCCTTCCTGCAAAAGGGAGGTGTATCCTATTTTATGACCAATGCTTCTATCTTTACGGTAGTTAATGGTTTAGAAAGCGGCTTTAAAGTAGGTACGACCGGTGACCTGGTCGGTATGGTTACTCAGGACCGCAAAGCCGGTATTGCCGGTGTGATAGGTCAATATCCATCCGTTATTCCGATACGGATAACAGTTAACGACGTCAATACGAATAAGATCCAGGATGATGCTGTCCAGGTGGTGCAAAATGAAGAATTAGCACCCATATTATCGGCAACTACCGCGTATAATGTTATTGAAAAGGCGATGGACCGGGTCGGGGCAGGCACGGCTAATGTAAGTTTTACGATAACAGCACGTAATATGCCCGGACAAACCTTACAGCGGGAAAATATGTTTTATAGTCCGGCCAATATTGGTGAAACAGCTGTTGGAGAGTTCTTTGAAGCGTTAAATCTCCTTATGAACAACCAGTTTAATCCGGTGGATATTATGGATGTAAAAGTAAAGGTGGAGGTCGACAAGGAACGGAAAACTGCTTCGATAGTCAGCGCGAAGGCCCAGGCCACAACAGCAAAACCAGGGGATACCGTTGCTATTAACGTTCAACTGAAACCTTTCCGTGGTGAACCAATCACCAGAACGGTTAACTTTACTGTTCCGCAGGAACAAGCACCAGGCCCGCTGCTGCTGGAAGTCCGCGGCGGCGGAATGGTTCCGCTGACGCAGCTATTATTAAGCCAGCAGGGAGTTGATGAGGCGCTCTTAAAGGGAATTAAGGCAAAAACAAAAACCAAATCCTTTGAGGATACGCTTAATAATTTTGTTTCGCGTGACCGCAATAATACGGTTGTCGTAGAGATCCTCGATACCCAGATGCCGGCAGGAGCAGGCGGGGAAGAAAAAACGGCGGAGAACAAGGCGGTCGATACAGAAGTTTTGCCACAATCTCAGGACGATGATACATCGCTGAAAGTGAAGAAAAAAAGGGAATTGACAATTGAAAATAAGGGTGAAGTCGCTACTGCTCAGGCAAAATACAAGGCTTTTATCACTACCGATTACATTGTCGATAATGACACACAGGTTTTGCTGAATGTAGAAGCGAAAGATACCAAGAAATAAGCAGAATGCACCTTGGCACAAGGTGCATTCCGCTTATTTAAACGGCAAGAAGGCATATAATGCTAGGGGAAGAAAGAGTTTCCGGCAGGGAAGTGACTTCTTGTATAGAATACTATTTATAGATAGAAATAAAGCTGTTTTTGTCTAAATGACGCATTTGAAATATACCTGTCCAGCGGGGAAATGGATATGACTTTGGTGAGGGATTACACATGAAGGCATTGTTAGAAGACATCGGACGAAACGTTATTGCCGGAATGGAAAGCGTCGGCAAAATCGTTTTGTTGTTGGGAGAAAGCATATATCATTTGCGCAGGCGGCCTAAGCCGGTTCATGTATTTCGTCAAATGTCGCATCTGGGCGTAGACTCGCTGCCTATTGTATTATTAACCATATTGTTTACAGGAATGGTCATGACATTGCAAAGTGCCAATGAGTTCATTAAGTATGGCGCCCAGTCTTCCGTTGGCGGTGTGGTTGCCATTGCAATGGGACGGGAACTGGCGCCGGTACTGACCGGGGTTGTTTTGGCCGGACGCGTAGGGGCGGCCATTACGGCGGAAATCGGCTCTATGAAAGTAACTGAACAAATTGATGCGTTGCGCGTTATGGCGGTTAATCCGGTGGCCTATCTTGTGGTGCCGAGGTTAGTTGCCTGTGTGATTATGACGCCGGTGCTGGTTATATTTGCCGATGTTATTGGAACGATTGGCGGTTATTTGGTCGCAACGCTGCATTCGGGGATTGGCTCGGTGACTTATTTGCACTCCATAAAAGTATTTGCGGTTGTCAATGATATCACCGGCGGTTTGGTAAAAGCTATGGCATTTGGCATGATTATTGCCATTGTTGGCTGCTATAAGGGACTGACTACCGCGCCGGGTGCTGAAGGGGTCGGACGGGCCACCACCGCTTCCGTAGTGACGTCAATTATTTTAATTTTTATCAGCAATTATTTCTTATCCATGATATTATTTCGTTAAGCCGGAGCATGATGAGAGGTGAAAAAGTGATCCAGTTAACTGCTGTTGATATGTCAATTCAGGGGAATAAGATATTGCAGGATATAAACCTTGAAATTTCTACCGGTGAAACGATGGTTATTATTGGGCCCAGCGGTTCCGGAAAAAGCACTTTGTTAAGGCTGATTGTCGGCTTGTTAAGGCCGACGTCGGGTGAAATCTGGATAAACGGAACTGAGATTACCGGGCTTTCCGAAAATGAATTAAATCAGATCCGGTTGCGGATGGGGATGGTGTTTCAGTATTCCGCCCTGTTTGATTCCATGACAGTGGGAGAAAATGTCGCTTTCGGATTACGTGAGCACACCAATTTGTCCGAAGAAGAAATTACAAAAGCTGTGCGCCGCAGGCTGCGCATGGTAGGGCTATTCGGCAAAGAAAATGTTATGCCGAATGAACTTTCCGGCGGTATGAAAAAACGTGTCAGTCTGGCCCGGGCGATTGCCGTGAATCCGGATATTATTCTTTATGATGAGCCGACAGCGGGCTTGGACCCGATTATGTCCAGCAAGATTGACCGCTTAATTTCCAGTACAAAGCGCATCATGGGAGTTACTTCTGTAGTGGTTACACATCACATGAGCAGTGCATTTAACATCGCTGACCGTATTGCCATGATTTACGGCGGGCGCATTATTGAGGTAGGTACCGTAGAAGAAATCAAACAATCGAATAATCCGTTGGTCCAGCAATTTGTTTACGGTTTCAGAACGCCTGGAACCACTGCCAGAAGGAGGATACAGTCGTGAATTTGAGTACAGAGGCAAAAGTAGGGGCAGTGACATTACTCGGGATGGCTTTGTTAGTATATATGATTCTTCATTTAGGGAATTTTTCCCTGAGGGAAGATGGGTATCCGCTGCAGGCGGTTTTTAGTCAAGTAAGTGGTTTAAAGCAGGGCAATGCAGTGCGCTATGCCGGAGTGGAAGTGGGTAAAGTTAAAGATATCAGAGTTAGCCCCGAAGGAGTACAGGTGCAGCTATTGATCCATTCGGGGGTGATTATCCCGGAAGGGTCCAGCTTTGTCATCGGGGCAGACGGTTTAATGGGAGAAAAATTTATTGAAATATACCCCAGTGCCAGCCCCAGGGCCCTGGAGCCCAATTCCATTGTACGCGGCGAGGAGCCCAAGGGATTGGACAACTTAATTGCCAATGCCGATAAGGTGTTAGGCGATGTGCAAAAGCTGGTGCAATCCTTAAATGATATTCTTGGCGATGAAAAGGTAAAAGCTTCGTTAAAAGAAAGCATGCTGAACGCCCGGGAAATAACGGCTAATTTAAATGCCTTGAGTGCCACGCTGGCCCGGATGGCAGAGAATAATGCAGCAGATGTGCATACTATGGTTACCAACCTGAAGGATATGTCCGGGAGTTTGAATATGGTTGCCGCCCGTGTGGATGGCCTGGTTGCCGACATCGATAATAACGGACAAACGGCAGGCGATCTGCGGGAGACACTGGCCAATATTAAAAGCACCAGTGCACGCATTGAAAATATGGCTGCTTCACTGGAGGGGGTTGTCACCGATCCGCAAACTGGTGAAAACCTTAAACAAACATTAAAAAATACCCGGGAAGCCAGTGAAAAGGCGAATAAGATGCTTAGCAAAGTCGATTCTTTGAATGCGGAAACCGGTTTTGAAGTGTTATATAATCCAGATACCTCGAATTACCAGAGTAATGCCGATATTAAGATCAACACTTCACCGACTGATTTTGCCGTCATTGGAGTTCATGGTATTGGTGAAGAGAATAAAGGGAATTTTCAGATAGGAAAAGGCAATGAGTCTTTTGCCGGGAGGGCCGGTATTGTGGAAGGCAAAGTCGGGGTAGGCTTGGATGCCAAAATTAACAGCCAAATGCGGATGTCGCTGGATGTGTATGATCCCAATGATGTACGGGTTAAACTCAGAACACAGTATCAGATTGCTCCGGATACTTTTCTGGTGGGGCAGACCGAGAGTTTAAATAGAAATCCGGAGGACAATACTTATTTTGGAGTGAGACACAGCTTTTAAGCACTGCACCAACGGGAATTGCAGTAGCTTTTTGACGGGAAGTGAAATAATGATGATTGACGTGCAAGCGCTATACGCCTGGTTTTCTCAATATGTACATTCCTACTATAATCAGGACCCGGATATTCAGTTTCATATCCGGCAAAAGGAAGAACATACCTTACGTGTGGTGGATTACTGCCGTAAACTGGCTCAATATCTGCAACTGAATGGACGGCAGCGAACGTTGGCAGAGCTGGTAGGTTTGTTTCATGATGTCGGGCGTTTTAAGCAGTACACAGAATATCAAACCTTTGATGACAGAAAGTCCGTAAATCATGCAGAATTAGGGTTGGCAGAGATTTCCGGCCTACCGGAGTTAACGGTATTGTCAAGCGAAGAACGGGAAATTTTCGATTTTGCCATTCGCAATCATAATGCCATGCAAATAGCCCCGGTACCCGATACGCAATATGAAATATTTGCTAAATTGATTCGTGATGCTGACAAACTGGATATTTATTATGTATTATCTCCTTTTTTACAACCACCTACGCCCGAGGGATATACCAAGTTGTTTATCGAGGATTTGCTGAACGGGAAGCAGTCCAGCTTTGCCAATATCAGGACACCGGATGACAGTAAGTTGGTACGGTTGAATTGGGTTTATGATGTCAATTATTGCTGGACGTTAAGAGCGATCAGGGAGAAGAGCTATGTCGAGGAGATATTGTCCTATTTGCCGAAAAATCAGGAAATTGAAGCTGCAGGTCAGCGCCTGCTGGCCTATATGGATCAGCGAATATCATCGGGGAAATAACTGAGTGCAGCCGGTATGCGGACCGGCTGTTTTTTGTTTTAAGGCAGAGAAGAACGAAAAAATGATGATTTTGGCATTCAACTTATAAAAATAGCCGGATAGTCTCACAATATATAGAGAAAGCGACTATTTACTTTATAGGAGGAAAAGCTAGATGAAGGAAGACAACAAGCTGATCAAGAGTTCCGATCCTGTCAGTGGCAGCGATGTAGAATCAATTGCAAGCCGGGGTGATGCCAGCGGTACCAATCACCCAGGTGAACATTTTGATATTCATCACAACAGCAAAAAATATTTTGATATACAAAAGTCACCTTCTTCGATAGAAGCGGTACATAAATGGCAGCGCGAACATATTCAGGTGCATGACCAGAGTAAGGATGGTTTCCCGTTAAACGTAATTGTAGACCCGGCCATGCGGGAGATGTATCAGCATGTGCATGCACAAGGCTTAACCAATGTCTTTGATCGGTTTGAACAACAGGAAAAGATTCGTTGTAATTTTTGTCAGCAGGGCTTATCCTGTCAGTTATGTGCCAATGGACCCTGCCGTATCAATGCCAAAGTGCCGCGGGGAAATTGTGGTGTAGATGCTCATGTCATGGTGGCCCGCAACTTTGTTTACCGTCATGTGACGATTGGCACCTCAGCAAATATTTTTCACGCCCAGCAGGCGGCCCGTACTCTCAAGGCGGCTGCTGAGCACCCGCAAAGCGGTTTAAAAATACGCGATCGAGAAAAACTTCTGCACTATGCTAATCTGGCCGGTTTGTCCAGCCATGGCGATGATAATCAGGTTGCTGTTGCGTTTGCAACCTGGGTGCTGGAAGATATGGGACGCCCTTACTGGGAAGAATCAAAAATGACACAGGTCTTTGCCCCGGCCAAACGGCAGCAATTGTGGCGTAAACTTAATCTTTTCCCCGGCGGAGGGTTTAGTGAAGTGGCACTGGCACAAACCAAATGCATGACCAATCTGAATGCCGATCCGGTCGACTTTTTACTGACTGCGGTCCGGCTGGGCATTGCTAATGAATACCAGGGGTTGTTTGCCTTAGATATCTTGCAGGAGATTTTGATGGGAACGCAAAAAATCCGGACTGCCAGGCAGAACATGGGGCTGTTAAAAAAAAATATGGTCAATATCATTACAAATGGCCATATGCCATTAACCGCTCATGTGGTAATTGAGCAGGCCTCCAGAACGGAGTGGCAGGAAAAGGCCAAACAGGCCGGAGCAGAAGGGATACAGGTTTTGGGTCACGTTTGTGAGGGACAGCAGCTCCTAAACTACCAGCATACCGGTGAAATGAGCGCCTATGCCGGTCAGGAGGGGGAGTGGCTGTCGGAAGAATATTTACTGGCTACCGGAGCGGTTGACCTCTTTATGTTTGACTATAACTGCACCATACCTACCTTGCCGTTGTATGCAAAACGTTTTGGAACCACAATGGTCAGCACGCATGAAGTCATTCGCATGCCGGATACGGCTGTGATTGAATTTAATCCGCAAGAAATGCGCAAGCAAGCTGATACCATTCTGGATATGGCCATTGCTGCCTATAGAAAGCGGCGGCAAGAAAGCAGAGAAGTGTATATCCCGCCGCATATTTCGGACTGTATGGTTGGTTTTAGCACAGAATCGGTTAAAGCGGCTTTGGGAGGTTCATGGAAACCTTTGATTGATGCCCTTGTGGCGGGGAAAATCCGTGGCATTGCTACCATTGTCGGGTGCACTACCGCCAGATATGGACAGGGTGGCAGCAATATTTTCCGGATAACCAAGGGTTTGATTAAAAACGATATTTTAATTTTATCAGGCGGGTGCACTTCATCGGTTATGCAGTATACCGGGCTGGCTGATCCTAAAGCGGCGGAAGAATGTGGTCCCGGACTGAAAGAAATATGTAAAGCATTGGGTATTCCACCGGTACTATCGTATGGTGCTTGCGTGGATATTGGGAAAATGACGCAGACTGCCAAAGAAATAGCTGAGGCCTTAGAAGTGGATACCAATCAATTGCCCTTGGTTATCGGGGCACCAGAATATCTGGAGCAGAAAGCGGTTGCCGATGCCTGCACGGCCATCGCTCTGGGGTGGCTGGTGCATGTGGCGCCGGTTCCTTCCGTTACAGGCAGTGATGTTGTAATCAAAACGCTGACAGAAACAACAGAAACTCTCGGATTAGGAAAACTGACTGTGGAAACCAGTGCGGACAAGACCGTTCAAATTTATATTGATCATATTGAAAAAAAACGACAGGAACTCGGAATTTAGAAACGGAAAAGGAAACCACTTCATATAGCGGTTTCCTTTTTTCTACCTAATCAAACACGATTTCTTTATCTTTATTCTCCCGGAAGGCAAATAACATTTTAATTTGGTCCTCCGTATTGCGGCTGACTGATAATTTCGGCAGTTGGTCAAGCGGGAAATAATCAACGGCACTTGTTTCCATGCCTGGAGTCAGTGTGCCGCTGACCGGCTCACAAAGAAAAAACATTTTATAAATATAATGAATATCCGGCGGGTGCGCATGCCGCTGCTTATCCAATACGGCCAGCAGTTTGGCAGCTCTAACGTGGAGACCGGCCTCCTCACGTACTTCTTTCACTACGACCTCGCTTGGAGTAAAACCGATATCGGCCCAGCCACCGGGCAACGACCAGCAACCGTCGATGGTTTCTTTAACTAATAAGATTTTATTTTCTTTAAAAATAACGCCCCGAACATCTACCTTAGGAGTGGCATAACCATGCTCATGGATAAAAATATTTTGAATCTGTGTAATGCTTTTGCCGATTAAATCAGCCAGCATTTTTTCACTGATTTCTTTTAATTCCTCAAAACGTTCCAGATCATATTTATTTTGGGAATAGGTTAAGCCGTTTTGCGCAATGGATTGTAAACGTTGGATATAGGAAAGCCAGTGTTCCATAATCTGTCCCTTTCTTTAGCTAGGATAAACTTGGGTAAGTTTCGTTATTATTGTATCAGAGAGTAGGGCGTTAGTCTACTTATTAGCTATATAACAAGGCAGCTATCACCGAGGTAATAGCTGCTTCATACCGTGTTGCTTTGAGTTTCTTATTCACCGGGGCTGATGGCTCCAACCGGACAAACTGAAGCACAGGAGCCGCAGTCAATACAGTTTTCGTCGATATTGTATTGAGTGTCTCCTTCGGAAATTGCATTGACCGGGCAGGTGGAAGCGCATGCGCCGCATTTAATACATTCACTGTTAATTTTATACATGATGTCACCTCCTTATAGCTCACTTACATTATAACTAAAAGATAAACTTATAATGTGATGCATATCACATTTTTCGGTATTGCCGTTAAAAAGCAAACCGCCAAACTATGGACATAGCTTATATGTATATATTTCACAGCATGGATATAAAATCCTTTTTACATATTTCTCATTCAAAAGAAAATATCATATTTTTTGCTCTGATGCCCTAGCGGATTAGCAAAACTTTTCGTTCACCGGCAATAAAATACGGCCGTTTTTTCATTTTGCAGATGATAGGAGACAGTGAATGTGATAATTTCAGATAATCCTGCATGCTTTTCAAATTATCCTGCTTATCCAATAAGCTTACAATGCAAAGCTGCGCGCAATTGCTTTTAAGCATTTACTGATTTCTAGATAACGACTCATACCTGCACAGTATCACCTTTTTTCACATTTGTAGTGAAGAGATATTAGTGAAACCCGGTAGATTAGTTTTGGACGTAAACATATATTGATTTCATTCTTAGCCGCTGCCAGCATATGCCCCTGCCTACGTAATTTATTATACTCCTTTGCTATTTTTATATTAATATATTATATTACGAAGAAGGATTAGCTTTACAAGTTTTTCCGGACAATTGATTGGTAGTGAAAGGCAGCGTGTTTATAATACCGTGGAGCCGCAACGGAAGGGATATAAAGAGATCCTGCATTTTGGCAGGTTCTCTTTATATCCCTCAAGGAAGAAGTCCTCTTCTTTGTAATTCCTGTTCGGTACTGACCAGCTGGACACAGAGAACGAATAACTCCATGGCTTGTTGTAATTCCGGCAGAGGTGGCAGTGTAGGTGCAATACGGATATTTTTGTCTTCAGGATCCCTGCCGTAAGGATAAGTTGAGCCGGCAGCAGTAAGGGTGACACCAGCTTGGGCTGCTTTGGCCACTACCTTCCGAGCACAGCCGGGAAGGGTATCAAAACTGATAAAATAGCCACCGTTGGGTTTACTCCAGCGAGCGATATGTTTGCTTCCCAGATGAGTTTCTAGCAGAGAAAATACCAAATCGAATTTTGGCTTAATGATGGCAGCATGACGGCGCATTTGACTTTCTACTCCCGCCAGATCTTTAAAGAAACGGATGTGACGCAATTGATTAAGTTTATCGGGTCCGATGGTCTGCTGCAGCATTTGTTTTTTCAGCCAGTTGATATTGGCTTCACTGGCGCCAACCATAGCAATTCCCGCGCCAGGGAAGCTGACTTTAGAGGTTGAAGCAAACATAAACACCCGGTCGGGATGACCGGCTTGTTTACAGGCTGTCAGGATATTCAGCAAATGATCCGGAGTATCAGTGAGATGGTGTATGGCATAGGCATTATCCCAGAAGATTCGAAAATCACCGGCTTTTGCCGGCATGGCAGCCAAGCGCTTCACAACGCTGTCAGAATAAGTTATTCCGGTGGGATTGCTGTATTTGGGAACACACCAGATCCCTTTGATGCTTTCATCTTGTGCTACCAATTTTTCTACCTGGTCCATGTCCGGACCAGCGGATTGATAATGGATGGTGATCATTTCAATTCCAAGATATTCACAGATACCAAAATGGCGGTCATAACCAGGGCTGGGACAGAGAAATTTTATTTTAGGATAGTTTTTCCAGGCAGTTTGGCTATCCGGGAACCCGTGCAAGATGGCGCGGACGATCAAGTCGTGCATTAATGCCAAACTGGAGTTGCCGCTGACAATGATTTCACTGGTTGTGGTTTCTAATATCCGGGAACATAATTCTTTAGCTTCAGGGATACCGTCAACACCGCCATAATTACGGCAGTCAATACCGTCGGCCGACCGGTAATCAGTTGGTTGTAAACAGTCAATTAGGCCGGAAGACAGATCTAATTGTTCAGCACAGGGTTTTCCCCGTGACATATCCAGTTTTAATTTTTTATCCTGAAAATTCCGGTAGTTTTGGGATAATGTGGCATAATGTTCTTGCAGTTCGGCATCAGCCATCATTTCCAATTGGGTCATTTTACATCGCGCTCCTTTTTATCCTTTTCCATTATACGCGACTTAACGAAATTCAGGCAACAGGTAGAGCTGAAAAAAATCAAGTATCTTGTATTCACCACACAAAAAGCGCAATGCGGAAAGGCACCTTCGAAGATGGGGAAGCTGCAGGATTTTAATAATCGCATTTCGAATGTAATATAGTAGTATAATTTGACAGAGGAGAGCAATATGTTAACTCAGGCACGGAATATATTGCAACAGTATTACGGATATCCGGAGTTTCGTCCGGGACAGGCCGATATCATTGACAGCTTATTGCGCGGGAGGGATACCTTGGCGATTATGCCGACAGGTGCAGGAAAATCGCTATGTTTTCAAATTCCGGCTTTATTATTTTCGGGAATTACAGTGGTCATTTCCCCATTGATTTCCTTAATGAAAGATCAGGTGGATTCTCTTTCCTCCCTGGGCATCGCGGCTGCTTTTATTAACAGTTCGTTGTCGGCAGGAGAGGTGAATGAGCGACTATATCAGGTTAGGCAAAAAAGGTATAAGATACTGTATATCGCACCGGAACGCTTGGCGTCCGAGTCTTTTCAGAAGACGCTTTACTCTTTGCCCATCTCGCTGATTGCCGTTGATGAGGCACATTGTGTTTCTCAGTGGGGGCATGATTTTCGTCCCAGCTACCGCATGATCAGCAGTTTTATTTCCGGGTTGCCTAACCGTCCAGTTGTCGGTGCCTTTACGGCTACGGCTACGGAGCAGGTAAAAAGAGATATTGTCGATCTGATGGAATTACAAAGTCCCGCTTTATTTTTTACGGGCTTTGACCGGCCAAACCTTTCATTTACTGTGCTAAAAGGAGAAAATAAGCAGCAGTTTATCAGCCGATATATTGCGCAGCACCCCGGACAGTCGGGCATTATTTATGCGGCTACGCGTAATGAAGTGGAGAATATCTGTGATTTTCTTAATAAAAGCGGTTATCACGCCGGAAAATACCATGCCGGTTTACCGGATGAAGAGCGAAAACGCAGTCAGGAATTGTTTATTCATGATGATATCCGCATTATGGTTGCAACCAATGCGTTTGGTATGGGAATTGACAAACCGGATGTACGTTATGTAATCCACTATAATATGCCGAAAAACATGGAATCTTATTATCAGGAAGCCGGCAGGGCCGGACGGGACGGCGACGAGGCAGAGTGCGTTTTGTTGTTTGGGGCTCAGGACCCTCTTTTGCAAAAATATTTAATTGAACAATCCGTTGAGGATCAGGAGCGAAAACATGCGGAATTTGGCAAGCTGCAATCCATGGTAGACTATTGCCATACCCCGGAATGCCTGCGCGGCTATATTTTGAAGTATTTTGGCGATAAACCCGTTGGAGCGGAATGCGGCCATTGCGGGAACTGCAACAGCGATATGGAAATGACGAATATTACCATTGAAGCGCAAAAGATATTTTCTTGTGTGTTAAGGGTTAAAGAACGTTTTGGAATATCCTTGATTGCCGATGTGCTGAAAGGCGCTAAAAATAAAAAGGTCATACAGCAGCGGGGCGATACTCTTTCCGTCTACGGGATTATGAAGGAATATTCTCTGCAGGATATCAAGGACATGATCAACCGGCTTATTGCTACTGAATATCTGTATTTGACGGAGAGTCAGTATCCTGTGGTTAAAATGACGGGTAAAGGTTTAACTGTTTTGCAACACCGGGAAGAAGTATGGCAAAAGGTTCCCCGTCAATCGAGGGAGAAAATTGTGGAAGATGCACTGTTTACAGCTCTGCGTAAATTACGCAAAAAGCTAGCCGATCAGGATAAAGTACCGCCATATGTAGTATTTGCCGATAGTACGCTCAGGGAGATGAGTGCGAAGATTCCGCTTGATGAAGCAGGATTACGGGCGATTAAAGGAGTCGGAGAAACCAAGCTGGAACGTTATGGACAAGCATTTTTGCAGGTAATACGGGAATATGCCGACGAACATGGGCTGCCGTTGCAAGCTTCTTCGGCAATACAGCCTGTGGCGGCAATACCGAAGAAAGAAATACCCAGCCATGAAATCACGCTGCAATTGTATCAAAGAGGGTGTTCGTTGGAGGAAATTGCTCAAGAACGGAATTTAAAAGTCATAACAGTGCAGGACCATCTTGTACGCTGCAGCCGGGAGGGGCATGTTGTAAACTGGGATCCCTTGATTCCTTCGCAGCAAGAAGAATTAGTATTGAAGGCCATTCAACAATTGGGCACAGACAGGCTAAAACCGCTCAAAGAAGCACTTCCGGACGAGATTGATTATACTACCATCAAAGCGGTAATCTGTAAGCATTGCGGTCAGATATAACAAGGCCCTTCCCGATTTCAGCATAGCCGGGAAGGGCCTTGCATTAACAGCTGTGTTGGTTTATTGATTTTCCAATTCATGGATATCCTTATTATCACCCATGACAATAAGGATGTCTTTTTCCAGGATCATATCATTGGCCATTGGAGTAGCAATAATTTTATTGTTGCGCTTAATGGCCAATACATTAATTCTATATTTGGCGCGAAGGTTAGCTTCCAGCAGAGTTTTGTTGATAACTTTAGCAGGGGCGGTAATTTCCAGGATGCTGATTTCCGGTGAAAGTTCGATAAAATCCAGAATGGTAGTGGATACAAGACTGTGCGCAACACGCTGTCCCATTTCCCGTTCGGGATAGACCACGCGGTCTGCCCCGATTTTTTCCAGCATGCGGCCGTGTAAATGGTTTTGCGCTTTGGCAACAACATATTTAATCCCTAATTCTTTTACTAATAGGGTTGTCATTACATTATCTTGCAGATCACCGCCAATCGCGATGATAACACAGTCAAAATTTCGTATACCAATTGCTTTTAGGACACTTTCGTCGGTGGAATCCCCTTGGATTACATGGGTAAACGAATCACTGTATTTTTGCACTTTACTTTCATCTTTGTCCAATGCCAGGACTTCATGCCCTAATTTTTCCAGAGTGGACGCCAGGCTGGTGCCAAAACGCCCCAGGCCGATTACTGCGAATTGTCTGATTTGGCTCATATATATCACCTAACCTATGATGATTTTTCCATTAGGATATTTGATCAAGTGGTTTTTTGAACGGAGTACTATGGCCAGCGCCAAAGTGACAGGACCAACCCTGCCGGCAAACATAGCTATCATAAGACCAAGTTTTCCGGTTACGGTCAATGATGGTGTGATTCCAGTTGTCAAGCCCACTGTGCCAAAGGCTGAGACCACTTCAAACAGGATGTGAAGAAAAGGAACGGATTCGCTGATACTGAGGAGCATAGTAATGCAAACAATGAAAATGCCGGAGATAAAAATAATAGCAAAGGCTTTATAGATAACGGAGGGCGGAATTTGGCGTTCAAAAGCAACTGTCTGCTCCTTGCCGGTTAGTAAGGACCAAACGGCGACAATAACCACACCGAATGTTGTGGTTTTGATGCCGCCGCCTGTTGATCCGGGAGAGGCTCCGACAAACATGAGTATAATGGTGACAAACAGGGACGCATGAGTCATGCCGGCAATATCTATCGTGTTATAACCCGCTGTTCGGGGAGTGATGGATTGAAACAGGCTGGCTAATAGTTTATTGCCTGTACTTAACTCTCCCAGCGTAACCGGATTGTTAAATTCCAGCAGCAAGATAGACAGAAAGCCTGTAACTAAGAGAGCCGCATTGGTCACTAACACGATTTTAGTATGAAATTGCAGTTTATAAAAAGATTGGAAGCGCCACAAATCAGCTAAAACACCAAAACCCAGCCCGCCCAGCAGAATTAAGAGCATAATGGTGATATTAACCGTTACATCGTCCACGTAGCCTGTAAGACTTCGAAAATTGCCAAACAGGTCAAAGCCGGCATTGCAAAAAGCGGAGATGGCATGCCAGTAGCCGTAGTAGATGCCCTGTAGGCCAAATTCCGGATACCAGTTAATGGCTAGCAAGGTGCCGCCGATAAATTCAATTAATAATGTAATTTTTACTACGTAGAGTGTCAGGCGAACGACACCGGCAAGAGAAAGTTGATTTAAGGCTTCCTGCATGATAATACGTTCTTTGAGATGGATCTTCTTTCCAATTAATAAGGAAAGCAGGGTGGTTACCGTCATAATGCCGAGGGCCCCGAGCTGGATGAGCAATAAAATGATGATTTGGCCAAACAAGGTAAAATGTGTACCGGTATCGACAACAACCAAACCAGTAACACATACAGCCGAAGTGGCGGTGAAAAGTGCATCCAGAAAGCTTAACGGCTGACCGGTAGAAGCAACCGGAAGCATTAAAAGAAAGGCGCCGAGCAAAATCAGTCCGAAAAAACCGGAAACCAGAATCTGATAAGAGGTTAAGCGGAATTGATTCGCACTTAGTATGGAGTATTTGGGCATTTTAAACCTATCTCCTAAAATACAAATTAATTAATAGAAAATAGTATAGAATTTTCTATTTGTCCAACGCTTGGAATAGTGTATCACAAATGGAGAGGAAAGTCGACAGATATGTAGCTTCTATCATCTTTTTAGAGACGATAACTTATGTCACTTTATTCTAGAAGATCAATAGCTGTCATGGCCATGGCTTTGGCGCCGACCAGGATGCGCTCCTGAGCATAGGGAGAACCGGCAGCCGCGGCAAATTCCGGCGTGTGCGCGGAAAGCTGACTGCCGATGGCGATGTCCGGATGGAGCGTGGGGGTAGCGTGGCTGACATTGCCGACATCCGTAGAACCGTCAGCATCGTTGTTCTTTAACAACGTAACCGGTTCCTGGAGAAGAGCCATATTATTTTGAAAAAACCGCATAAGCTTTTTATCATTAATTAACTCTTTAAACAGCGGTTCATAATGAATGGTAGCCACTCTGGTACCGGTGGATAGGGCGACCCCCTCGGCCAAGCGGCGGACAGCCGGCAGGACTGTTTCCTCTAGATATTGAGCAGATAAGGCCCGGATGGTAAATTTCGCTTCGGCTTCGGCAGGGACTATGTTGGGTACAGTTCCCCCTTTGGTGATGATTCCTGCCAGAATGGTTTCCTGAGTAAAGGTCTGGCCCAGCAGCTTCATGCCGTTATAAAACATCAGCAAGGCATCCAACGCATTATTTCCTTTATCGGTTTTACTGGCAACGTGCGCCGGACGGCCGTGAAAAGTTACCTTTAACGGGTGAGTGGCATAGGAGGAGCCGCCCAGTGTATTCCTGTCTGCCGGATGGACGATCAGTGCTGCGGTTAATTCGTTAAACACGCCGTCTTGTGCCATGCTGACTTTGGCGCCGCTTGTTTCTTCCGCCGGGCAGCCAATCAGATAAGAAACGGCATTCTCTTGAGCGACGGCGGCAAAAGCAACTGCTGCTCCGAAACTCATGGCGGCAATTAAATTGTGGCCGCAGGCGTGCCCTAGTTCCGGTAGAGCGTCGTATTCGGCTAAAAAGGCAATTTTAGGACCGTTGCTTCCCTTCCTGGCAATAAAAGCCGTTTCATAACCGCTGATGTTTTGGCTTACTGTGAAGCCATGTTGTTTGATCGCGTTGATCAGACGGCCGGACGCCAGGTATTCCTGCTGTCCCAGTTCCGGATTTTGGTGTAAAAACAGGCTGATGCCGCTGAGCGTTGGTGCCAGTTGATCAATAATGGAGATCACTTGCTGTTTTAACAGTTGTTTATTCATTAGATGTCCCCCTTTCCTTCAATCACTTGTGCCTGTTTCCGTTACTATCAGCCCGTTTTGTTCCGTATCCAGTATAGCGCTGACTCCCAGCGGAAGAGTCACTTTATCTTCCGTATGGCCGAAATATAATTGATAAAGGACCGGAAGATTAAGGCCGGACAGTCGGTCTCTCAGTACTTCTTCCACGGTAAAACTGGGCGGAGTGGCTTCGCTGTCGCAGTGAGCGCATACGTCGAAGACAATGCCGGCAGCCTGCTGAAGTTTTCCGGCCAGCAAGAGTTGAGTCAACAGACGGTCAATACGGTAGGGGGCTTCAGAGACTTCTTCCAGACAAAGGATCTTGCCGTACGTATCGATTTCATAAGGAGTCCCCAAAGTCGCGGCAACTAAGGTTAGGTTACCGCCGGTTAGACGCCCGGAGGCCTGCCCGGGAGAAATGCAAACGCTCGACAGGGCTGAAACCGGATTTTTTACCGGTCCTAAGGGTGTATTTTGCAGTATAGCCCGTGAAAAATAATCCCAGGTATATTCAGACAGCCCCTTACTCATATCGGAGGAAACCATCGGGCCATGAAAGGTGACAAGCCCTGTCCGCTGTCCGATATTGATATGCAGTGCTGTTATGTCACTGTAGCCGATAAAGACCTTGGGATGGGAGCGAATTAATTCATAATCGATTTTTTCTAAGAGACGCATGGTTCCATAGCCGCCACGCAGGCAGATGATGCCGTCGATAGCAGGGGAAGCAAACATGTCATTGATGTCTCTGGCGCGAAGAGCATCCGCACCGGATAAATACCCTGCGGTTTGGTTAACCGATATACCGGTTTTTACTGTAAACCCACGTTCTTCCAGCCAGGCAATTCCCGCGGCCGCCTGATCGGTATCGCCAGGGCTGGCAGGAGCAATAACACCGATCGTGGCTCCGGAGGAAAGCCGTTTGGGTTTAATTGGGGCTAAATTCATGATGATAACCACTCCTTGTATAACCAAAGGGATATGCGTACATAAGAACGTCATACCCCTTAGAAAATTTGTGCAATCGATAAATATTATTTTTCTATATACGCTGTTTTAAAGTCAGCCAATCCCAGGACGGACCAGAAAAATCCCTTCACATAAGGCTTGGCGACATAAGGCTGTGTAGTATAGTAAATCGGAATGAGCACGGCATCGTCAAACAAGATTTTTTCAGCATCGTGCATGGTCTGCATCCGGATTTTTTGATCATTGGTGGATTGGGCCTGTTCCAATAGCTTGTTATAAGCCGGATTATTGTAGTTTGCATCATTATCAGGGTCCTTAAATACGTCCAGAAAGGTCATAGGATCAGCATAATCGCCGGTCCAGGAGGCTCTGGCCACCTGAAACTGGCCTTGATTGCGTGCTGTTAAAAATACCTTGGACTCCTGGTTTGCCAGGTTTACGGTTACGCCCAGGTTTTGCTTCCACATTTCCTGAATGGCTTCGGCAATGGATTTATGTAATTCGCTGGTATTGAACAAAATGGTTATCGGCGGCAGTCCCCTGCCGTCGGGGAAACCTGCTTCCGTCAGCAGTTTTTTGGCCTGCTCGGCGTTTTCCACAGCGAAATTGCCGCCTTCTTCGCGAAAATCCTTACCGCTTACCGGATTGATCAGTCCCGGTGCAACCCAGGAATACGCCGGTTGCTTGCCGCCCTTGACCACATTCTTTATCAGTTCTTCCCGGTTGATGGCCATTGCGAAAGCCTGGCGTACTTTGGGATTGTCAAAAGGGGCTGCCTGTGTGTTAAATACATAGTAGTAACTGCCGAGAAACGGAGAGATGGTGAGAAGACCTTCTTGCTGCAGGCGGTCATGTTCCACTACCGGCGGTTCGACCATCATATCGGCCTGATTATTTTCCACCATGGACAACCTGGTTGACTGGGAATCGCTGATGGGCCATTCCATTTTGGCCAGTTTAACGGCGGCAGCATCCCAATACGTATCACTTTTCGCAAAGTCGATCTGTCCGTTATGCACCCAGTTGCTAATTTTGAAGGGGCCATTACCAATGAGTGTGGCTACGTCTGCTGCCCAGCCATCCGGATTGGCTGTTACGGTTTTTTCCGGGACCGGGTAGAAGGCATGGAAGGCTGTTAAGTTCAAAAAGTAAGCGGTTGGTTTTTCCAGGGTTACTTCCAGTGTATGCTCATCAATCGCTTTTACACCCACCGCATTAGCAGTAACTTTTCTTTCGTTATAGGCTTGTGCATTTTTCAGAGGGAACAGCATATAGGCGTTTTCCGAGGCGAAGTCGGGATTTAAGGCCCGTTTCCAGGCAAATTCGAAATCGCGGGCAGTGACCGGTTCGCCATTCGACCATTTGGCATTAGAGCGTAAATGAAAGATATATTTCAGTCCGTCGGAAGAAATATCCCAGCTCTCTGCCACACCCGGAACCGGTTGATCCTTAGCATCCAAACGGGCCAGTCCCTCAAAAATCTGCAGTTCGACTAAAGATTCCGGGATAGCCGTAGATTTGGCCGGATCCAGGGAAGACGGTTCGGCTTCAAGGGCATATTTGAGTATTTGTTCACTGCTGCCGGTTGTCTGGCCACAGCCGGAGGCTAATGTTAACAGCATAGCAGCAGTCAACAGGAGCAGCAAGAGATTTTTGTAGGACATCATGAATTCCTCCTAGATTCATCGAATTTTACATTCCGACAAGATGTTCATAAATGGCTTTGCCGATACCGGCAGCTAACTGAATTCCTTCATAATTGGCGGTCAGATTGCCTGTTAAAACACAAACGATGTAAGGTCCGTCTGGAAAATACAGTATGCCGGCATCGTGCTCGACACCATGTAACGTTCCGGTCTTATTGGCAATTTCGAACTCTTCCGGCAGATAAAAGGGCAGTTTATCACGCACTTGCTGGCGTTTTAGGATGCCCAGCATTATGTCGGCATAACCTTGCGGTAAACCACGGCCCTGGTAGACGGCTTCAAGCATCAAGGCCATATCTGCAGCCGTCGTTTCATTTTCATTGCCGGCCTTTGCAGCGGCAAAATCCATCATATGTCTGCGCAGGAAGGTAGAACACAGCCCCAGATTGGTGCTGGTCCGGTTTACGGCTTCCATGCCGACTAGGTCAATCAGAAGGTTTGTTGCGGTATTGTCACTGATGATAATCATCAGTGTAACCAGTTCTCGGATGGTCATAGCTATACCCGGCCGCAGTTCATGCAAAATACCGGCTCCGCCAACGCGGGCAGCAGCGGTAACCAGCAGGGTGTCGTCAAGCGACAGTGCACCGGCAGCCGCCTGGCGCATGACTTCAAACATAATTGGGAGCTTAATCATGCTGGCGGAAGGGAAAACCCTGTCCGGTTCTATGGACAGGCTTTCTCCTGTATTGATGTTTTTTACTAGTATTCCCCAATTTCCGGTATAAGGAGCTGTCATTTGCTCTATTTTTTTTCGTAATGCTTCCATGAGTTCCTCCTTTGCAATTTCCGCCCGCTATCATGTCATAGAAGATCAGCTTGTTCTTAATAAATGGCAGGCGGCGAGATGCCCGCTACCGGTATCAAGCAGTATTGGCTCCTGTTCGGCGCAGAGTGACAGGGCATAGCGGCAGCGGGTCCGAAACCCGCAGCCGGAAGGAGGGGCTACCGGGCTGGGAACATCGCCGGATAAACGGATCCGTTCCCGCTGTCGCCATGCCGGATCAAGACTGGGAATGGCTGATAAGAGTGCCTGCGTATAAGGATGCAGGGGCTGGGAATATAATTCGCTGCTATCCGCCAGTTCGACAATTTTGCCGAGGTACATGACCGCAATGCGGTTACTGATGTGTTTTACCATAGCTAAATCATGGGCGATAAATAAGTACGTTAGCGACAGTGTTTCCTGCAAATGTTCCAGTAAATTTACGATTTGTGCCTGGATGGATACATCCAATGCCGAAATCGGCTCGTCACATATAATGAAACTTGGTTCCACTGCCAAAGCACGGGCGATACCAATCCGCTGACGCTGTCCGCCACTGAATTCATGCGGATAGCGTTTACTATGTTCAGGGCTTAACCCAACCAATTGCAATAAATCCCGGATGCGGTCACTGCGTTCCTGGCCGGTTGCCAGGCTATGGATATCCAGCGGCTCACCGATAATGTCCCTGACCGTCATGCGCGGATTGAGCGAGGCATAGGGGTCCTGAAAGATCATCTGCATACGACGGCGCAGTTTTTTTTGTGCTGCAGGAGTGCTGGTATTCATGCCATTAAAAAGAATCTCGCCGCTTGTCGGTTTATACAAATGGATGATAGTCCGGCCGGTAGTGGATTTGCCGCAGCCGCTCTCTCCCACCAGGCCCAGTGTTTCCCCTCTGGCGATGGAAAAACTGACATTGTCCACTGCTTTGAGAAAAGAGATGGGGCGGCCGAAAGCATTAGTATGGACAGGAAAATATTTCTTTAGATTGTGAACTTCCAGAATGGTTTCTTTCATTACTTTCCCACCTCCCGCTGCGGTTTAGGTGCGTCGGAGTGCTGCAGCCAGCAGGTTACGGTATGTTGCGGCGAGAGCAGGGTAGGTTCAGGTTGTTCCTGGCAGCAGATCTGCATGGCATGAGGACAGCGGGGATGAAAAGAACAGCCGGAGGGGACGTCCAGCAGGTTTGGCGGTTGTCCGTCAATAACCGTCAGACGTTTTTTCTCGCCGTTATCCAGGCGAGGCAGCGATTGGAGCAACCCCCGGGTATAAGGATGGCCAGGGCTGTGAAACATGTCGGTGACGGTTCCGGTTTCAACGATCTTTCCGGCATACATGACCATGACCCGGTTACAGAATTGGGCAACCGCGCCAAGATCATGAGAAATGAATATGATTGAAGTTTCTAAAGTGGCTTGCAGATCCTTAAGTAAATCAATAATTTGAGCCTGGATAGTTACGTCGAGTGCTGTTGTTGGTTCATCGGCCAGCAATAGCTTGGGATTGCAGGCAAGCGCCATAGCAACCATAACCCGCTGCCGCATACCGCCGCTGAACTGATGGGGATAATTTTTCAAGCGCTTCCGGGGCTGTGGAATGCCTACAAGATTTAATAACTCAACCGCCCGGTCATATGCCTGCTGCTTGGTCATTTGCTGGTGGAGTTCTAATGATTCGGCAATTTGCCTGCCAATCGTTAATACCGGGTTTAATGAAGTCATGGGATCCTGAAAAATCATACTAATTGTATTGCCCCGGATTTTCGTCATTTCTTTTTCGGTCTTTTGCAATAAATCGGTACCGTTAAACAGTATTTTCCCGTTTTTATAGCGGCCGGGCGGAGTGGGAATGAGCCGCATGATGGCATGGGCGGTGGCGCTTTTACCGCAGCCTGACTCACCGACTATTCCGACAGCCTCGCCGGGAAAAACTTCAAAATTTATGCCGTTAACGGCTTGCACTTCACCACTGAAGGTATCAAAAGACATAGTTAGATTTTGAACAGAAAGTAGTGGTTTCATGGGATACCTCCTTAACGCCGACTGCGAGGGTCCAACGCGTCGCGCAGCCCATCGCCGAGAAAATTAAAAGCCAGCATGGTAATACTGATTGCAAGCGCCGGAAAAAACAACTGAAATGGATAGGAACGCAGGCTGGTTAACCCTTCGGAAGCCAGCACACCCCAACTGGCCATGGGTGCTGCCACTCCCAGACCGATAAAACTGAGGAAAGCCTCGGTAAAGATGGCTTCCGGAATGGAAAGGGTCATGGTAATAATAATCGGCCCGAGACTGTTGGGCAGCAGATGGCGAAAGAGGATACGCCATCTGCCCGCGCCGAGGGTGCGGGCAGCAAGGATAAATTCCTGTTCTTTTAAACTGAGAATCTGGCCACGGACAATACGGGCCATACCCAGCCAATAGGCAATACCCAAAGCGATAAAAATATTAGTCAGTCCCGGTTTTAAGATAACCATCAGCAAGATGACATACAGCAATAACGGAATCCCATACAGAATATCGACGATATTCATCATAAGCCGGTCAACCTTGCCGCCTAGAAAGCCGGCGATGCCACCGTAAATGACGCCGAGGGTAAGGTTGATCAAGCTGGCAACAAGACCAATAGTTAAAGAAATGCGCGCTCCGTATAATACGCGAATGAACAAGTCGCGTCCAAGACTGTCCGTCCCAAACCAATGCATTGAACTTGGCGGCTGATTAACCTCCTGGAGGTTTTGGGCGGAGTAGGAGAGGTCGGATACCATGGGGCCGAATACGGCGATACAAATAATAAAAAGCAGGAAATAGAGACCGGCTATTGCCGGTTTGTTCTTTTTAAAGCGCTGCCACGCACTTTCTCCGGGGCTGGAAAAGGAATTATCATCCGCGACGGAAATGGTTTTACGTTCTATCGGCTGAAATGCTTCACCTGGAAGAAACATGTTCCTAGCCCTCCTGTCGGTCGTGTAAAGAAATACGGGGGTTGAGTAATGGATAAATCAGATCGACCAGCAAGTTTAGTGTGATGACTAATACGCTGTAGAAAACCGTTACCCCTAAGATTACGGTATAATCACGATTGTAGATGCTGGTAACGAAATGCCGGCCCAGTCCGGGAATGGCGAAAATATTTTCAATGATAAAGCTGCCGGTAAGAATGGAAGCCGTCATTGGCCCTATATAAGTGATAACGGGAATCAAAGCGTTTTTTAATGCATGCCGGTAGATAATAACGGTTTGCGATAAGCCTTTGGCTTTTGCGGTTCGAATATAATCCTGGGACAGAACTTCCAGCAAGCTGGCACGGGTCAGCCGGGCAATAAAAGCAGTCGGATAGCTTGCCAGAGCCAGAGCCGGCAAAATCATATAAGCCGGCCCGTTCCACATGGCTGCCGGCAGCCATTGTAGTTTAATAGCAAAAACATAAATCAGCAAAGTGGCAAGTACAAAACTGGGTACCGACACGCCTAGGGTTGCGACCAGCATAATCGTATAATCCTGCCAGCGGTTTTGGCGCAGTGAGGCAATCGTTCCGGCAGGAATGCCAAAGAGAAGGGCAAGCCCGATACTTATTATGCCCAGCTCTAGTGATGCGGGGAAACTTTCACGGATAATACTGTTTACCGTCCGGCCTTCATATTTAAAAGACGGACCTAAGTCAAAACGGGCTAAGTCAGCCAGGTAATCACCATACTGTTTCCAGAGCGGGTCATTCAGGTGATAACGTTCCTCAATGTTTTTTTTTATGGCTGGCGGAAGGTTTTTTTCACTGGTAAAGGGACCACCCGGTATGGTATGCATTAACAGGAAAGTGATAGTTATAATAGCGAATAAAACGAAAAAAGAACTGATTATGCGGTTTAATATATAACGCAGCAAATGGGACACTCCCTTCCTAAGCATGAAAGAGGTATACTCGCTGTATACCTCTTTGTCCAACGGGCTGTTTGTCTGATAGAGATATGCTCCCAATAGGGTGTATAGAATATGCAGCCAACTAATTAAGGGTGTGTATTCTATGACAGAGGTGTAAAGTCCTCCTCTCTCCTCCACGAAAAGTGTGAAAAAACAAAGAAAAAGAGAAAGGTCAAGTTCCCTTCTCCTTTTAGAATATATCCAGCCCCACAGGGCAGTGGTCACTGCCTAGGATGTCCTGATAAATGACAGAATCTTTCACCTGCGAGCATAACGACTTGGAAATCAGAAAATAATCAATACGCCAGCCCACATTACGCGCCCTGGCATTCATCATATAGGACCACCAGGTATAAGCCTCGGTTTTGTCCGGGTATAAATAGCGGAAAGAATCGTTAAAACCGGATTGTAGCAGGATTGTCATTTTGTTTCTTTCTTCGTCGGTGAAACCGGCGTTGCGGCGGTTAGACTGGGGATTTTTAATATCGATTTCCTGATGGGCCACGTTGAGGTCGCCACAGACAATGACCGGCTTCTTTTCATTAAGCTGCAACAGATAGGCACGGAAATCGTCTTCCCACTGCATGCGGTAATCCAGCCGCAGCAGTTCCCGCTTAGAATTGGGAGTATAGACATTAACCAGATAAAAATCGTTAAATTCGGCGGTTAACAGGCGTCCTTCTTGATCATGCTCTTCTTTTGCCATTCCGCAGGTTACCGACAATGGGGACCTTTTAGTAAAGACTGCCGTACCGGAATATCCTTTTTTTACGGCACTATTCCAATATTGTTCGTAGCCGGGAAGCTGCAGTTCCAACTGGTCTGGCTGCATTTTTGTTTCCTGAATGCAGAAAATATCTGCGTCCATAGCGGTAAAAAAATTCATAAATCCTTTGGTTAAGCAGGCCCTAAGACCATTTACATTCCATGATAACAGTTTCATTATTATAACCTCATCATCAGCCGGCATAAATACAGCCAAGCTTATTTTTGCAGAGATTAAAGAGAGTCTGGTATGCAGATAGCTATTTTGTGTTATTATAACAGACACGCCTTCTATTGCCAAGTAAAAAAGTAGGGATTGCATTTTGTACAAGAGTTGTGTTTAATAAAGTTAACGGATCTATTTAATGAATATATTCTAAGAGGGGGAAAGGATTACCGGTGCTATTTTGTAACAATGCCGTACTTTCCCTTCTAAATCTACATAGGAAAAAGAAAGGATGTGTGGCAGATGGAATATCGTATCGAAAAAGATTCCCTGGGGGAAGTGAAAGTTCCGGCAGATAAACTGTGGGGAGCGCAAACGCAGCGCAGCTATGAGAATTTCCGGATTGGCAGTGAGAAAATTCCTGCAGAAATGGTAACTGTTTTTGGCTTGTTAAAACGGGCGGCAGCAACTGTGAATAAAGCCCTTGGCGTTTTGGACGAAACCAGAGCGGATGCCATTATTGCCGCTTGCGACGAACTGCTTGATGACAAACTGGAAGGCAACTTCCCGTTATCCGTTTGGCAAACCGGCAGCGGTACGCAGTTCAATATGAATGTGAATGAAGTTTTGGCGCATCGCGCCCAAGCCATACTGAAAGCACAGGGGCGGGATATAGCGGTACACCCGAATGATCATGTCAACCGCTCGCAAAGTTCCAATGATATTTTTCCCACGTCATTACATGTTGTAGGGTTGACATTAATCCGCAAACAGTTGTTTCCCGCATTGGAGAATCTGCTGCAAACGCTGCAGGCAAAATTGGCTGAATTTAATGATATCGTAAAGATCGGCCGGACTCATCTTATGGATGCCACTCCTTTGACTCTGGGACAGGAAATAAGCGGTTGGGCAGGTATGCTGGAAAGAAACAAAATGATGCTGACAACAGGTATGGATTTCCTGAGAAATTTAGCCATGGGTGGAACGGCCGTGGGAACCGGTATTAACTCACATCCTGATTTTGGCGTTAGAGTCGCGGACGAAATCAGCCGCCTTACCGGTGAAGAATTCAAAACTGCTCCTAACAAGTTTCATTCCTTAACCAGTAAAGATGAACTGGTAGTGGTTCATGGCATGTTAAGGGCACTGGCAGCCGATTTGATGAAGATTGCCAATGACGTTCGCTGGCTGGCCAGCGGTCCGCGTTGCGGGATCGGGGAATTAACAATACCGGCTAACGAACCGGGCAGTTCGATTATGCCTTCTAAAGTCAATCCCACTCAGGCCGAGGCACTGACTATGATTGTGACGCAGGTTTTTGGCAATGATACCACCATAGGTTTTGCCGCCAGCCAGGGTAATTTTCAACTCAATGTATTTATGCCGGTTATTGCTTATAACTTTATTCAGACAGTACGGCTATTAAGTGACGGCATGAATTCCTTTAATGAAAAATGCGCAGTGGGGCT
This sequence comes from Propionispora sp. 2/2-37, assembly GCF_001298735.1. GTDB lineage: Bacteria > Bacillota > Negativicutes > Propionisporales > Propionisporaceae > Propionispora. Next base: position 141,026 of record NZ_CYSP01000006.1, read on the forward strand.
GGAGCCTAATCGTAAGAAGATCGAGCATAATTTGAATCAGTCTTTGATTTTGATCACCGGTCTAGTGCCGTTGATAGGTTATGATAAAGCGGCGGAAATTGCCAAAAAAGCGGCGAAGGAAGCTATCACGCTTAAAGAAGCGGCGTTGTCGACAGGTTATGTAACTGAAGCCGATTACAAGTATTATATGGATCCGGCACGCCTGATTAAGGCTACGGACTGAGCCCGGAGGCTATTAACAGACAAGAGGCCAAAACCGTTTGAGGTATTGGCCTCTTTATCATTTTGGAAACTCAGGTATTTACTAATTCTTGTTTTTCTTCCACATAACGGGCAAACGTATACAACACGTCGGAAAGACGGTTGACATATTTGATCACAAGCGGATTGAGCGGTTCCTGCTCGTCCAGAGCCATCATAATCCGTTCGGCACGCCGGCAGACTGTGCGGGCTACGTGCAAAATTCCTGAGGCTTGGCTGCTTCCGGGAACGATAAACTTGGGAGCGGGATCCATTTTTTTTACATATTCGTCAATCCAGGACTCAAAACGCAGAATTTCTGCTTCGCTTAACGGAGATTTGAAAACTGTGCCCTGTGGATCGGCGAGTTCTGCTGCTACCGCAAACAATTCTTTCTGGATAAGATGAATTCTTTCCACAATATTCCTGTCTTGTACAAAATGTTTGCCAAATCCCAATACTGAATTCAACTCATCGATGGTACCATAACTTTCCACCCGGATGCTGTTTTTACGCACCCTGGTTCCGTCTAATAAACTGGTTGTGCCTTGATCGCCTGTACGGGTGTAAATCATCGGTATTCCCCCCTTTAGACCCTTTTCTTTAAGATACCACAATTGTCTAACTTTCGGCAGTTTTTTGGACCAAAGAAATATCACTATTAAATCCCCTTTATAGCAGAGTGGAACAGCAGTTATTTATAACCGTTGATTTTTAAACTCTTCCGCTTTCCCTGAACTGCGTAAGTCCAGCGTATGTGTATAAATTTTTATATAAAATAGCCGATTATTGTAAATACAACACTCCTTATTTTTTTTATAATCAAAATGAGATTAAGGAAAAGTAAAACGGTATACAAAAAACTGCATAGTCTTGGGAGGGAGTTTATGCCTGAGGAGCAAATCAAGGTACAAGAAATTTCTTATGGTAATGTTGGAAGATGTGTACAAGTGGGGAACGGACAAATTGAATTTGTTGCCACGGTTAATTGTGGGCCGCGCATTATCCGGTTCGGATTTGCCGGAAAGCACAACGAATTTTGTGAACAGGAAGGCAGTATCAGCACATATGGTGGCCAGCGCTGGCAGGTCCGTGGCGGTCATCGTTTGTGGCACAGTCCGGAGCAGATGCCCCGCACCTATATTGCCGATAATGATCCGTTAACTTGCCAAAGTCTTGCCGACGGCTTTATCTTTACACAGCCGGTGGAACCATGGGTGCAAATTCAGAAAGAGATGGAAGTACGGCTAACCGAAAGCAATCAGTTAACGATAGTTCATAGACTGGTCAATCAAAATGCCTGGCCCGTTGAACTCGCTGTATGGGGGCTGACCGTTATGGCGCCGGGAGGAATGGAAATTATACCCCAGCCGGCTCATGATACCGGGCTGCTGGCAAACCGAAGGTTGGCGTTATGGCCTTATACTAAAATGAACGATCCAAGAGTATGTTGGGGAGAACGGTATATTACTGTGCGGCAGAATCCGGCGATGAAAGCTGCGTTTAAATTCGGCATTGACAATCAAGATGGCTGGGCGGCTTATTTTAACCGGGGACATTTGTTTGTCAAGCAGTATTGCCATCATGAGAAAGCCCAATATCCGGATTTCGGTGTTTCGTATGAGACCTATACCAATGATGCCATGCTGGAAATGGAGACCCTATCGCCCTTGACACTTCTGCAGCCTGAAGCCATGCTGGAACATAAAGAAATATGGAGCCTGTTTGAAAGCGTAGAACTAGAGGACCATGGCGAAAGCGGCTTGGATGCCTTGGTTCGGCGATATATAAAACATCCGGAATGAAGATAAGGAAGCAACTCGGTCGGACACACGATCTGCCGGGTTGTTTTTTTTGTTTTGTATAATGGTGACCCGTGAGACATGTTGCATAAATCTAAACATAGAAAAAATGTAAACATTCAAAAAAGATGGACTGAATTATTACAAATGTTCTATGTATAAAATATTGATAAAATAATGTCTCTGAGATATAATTATGAATCATAAGAGAGAAGTTATTATTACAACTGATTTTTTGCTAACGGCTGAATTTTCAAGCAATAATGAATCTTGTTTTTCTTGAAATATAAAAATAATATCAATATGAATATTTTACAAATGTTCTGAACAGATAATAATGATGAAATAATTTGACCATATTGTTTTTGTAGGATACTTTTTTAATCGCAAGAATTAGATTAGGGAGGCTGCAATGAAGAAGTTTATTGATGATGCCAGGCTGATTTTTAAATGTTGTAGTCTTTATTATGATGATGAAATGAGCCAACAGGATATTAGTGAATATCTTGCCGTTTCCAGGCCTTCCGTTTCCCGAATGCTTAAGCTGGGCAAAGAACAGGGCTTTGTGAAAATTGAGGTTACTAATCCTTATAACATAAAATTCGGAAAATTGGAAAGGAAGCTGGAAAAAAAGTTTGGCTTAAGAGAAGCTGTTGTAGCAGATTCAAGCCCGATAGAAACAGGCGTAGAGAGAATCAGTTCCAATTTGGGTAAGGAAACCGTAAATTTCCTGGTAAGAACGTTGGAGGATGGAGATGTAGTAGGCGTTTCCATGGGAATGACCTTGCAAAATGTAATCCGGGCAACCCGGCAGTTGGAAGAGCCGATTCGCTGCAAATTTGTACCCATTCTCGGCGGCATTGGTGCAAGCAGGCTGGATATTCACTCGAACTACATTGCCGGTGAGTTCGCCAAGTTATTTGGCGGGGAATGTGTGCAGTTTTTCTCTCCGGCCATTTTCTCGGATGTCAATGTATTAGAAGGTTTTCTTAAAGAAGAATCTGTGCAAAGTGTTTTGAAACTATACCACAGTGTAAGTACCGTCATTATGGGAATCGGTATACCGCAGCGCGGTGGGTCGACGTTAATGGAAACCGGTTATGTCAGTGGAGAAACTTTGGATAAATTCGTTGAAGAGGGTACGGTTGGCGATATCTTACTGCAGTTTTTTGACCAGGACGGCCATCTGGACAAGTTTACGAGTTTTAACCGCCGTGTGGCGGGGATGCCGATAGAACAACTGAAAAAAGTGCAAAAACGGATTGGCATTGCCGGAGGTGTCCATAAGGCCAGAGCCGTCCGGGGTGCAATACGCGGGGAATTTATCAATATATTAATCACCGATTATGATTGTGCAGTGGCCTTGCTTGAACTTTAAACAAGGGAGAGATTACAACCATGATTTTTATAGCTTTACTCGTCATTTTGTTATTACAGGCTATTGCCACCTATATACAGATTCAACAATATAAACAAGCAGTGCGCAGGCTGCGCAAATTAGGCAATGTCGGCATTGGCAGCAAAAAAGGCAGGCTGACGCCGGGCAACATAGTAGTCATTGCCTGTAACAGTGCCGGTGTGATTACCGGCGGTGAAGTGCTGGAGGGGTATACGGTTTTTAACGGTTTTAGGGAAGTAAGAGGCATCATTGGCAAGACTATTTATGAATTACGGTCAGAATATCTGGCTTTACCGGTAAAAAAACAAAAAGCTTATAAAGCGCATATGCAGGCATTGGATGCATTGGATATGAGACTGAATCCAACTGAGGTATAATTTGTTTTCACTGATCAGGGCCCGGTCAGGTGTTGGCAATATGATTATCTCATCTAAATAACGTTAATATAAAATGTATAAAAGCTGAAAAAATGACAATGAAAAATGGAGGAAAACAATATGGATTTAATAGCTAATTTTGCCAATGGGTTTATGAATCTTTTTAAAGCGGGCGCTGCGGTATTTTCAAGCTGGGTAACCGGAATTATTCCGCTTATCGTTATTTTAATGACTGCCGTGAGTGCGGTTATTAAATTAATTGGTGAAGAGCGGATTCATAGATTAGCGCAAAAAGCAACAGGGAATATCATCACCCGTTATACTATTTTACCTATTCTGGCTGTCTTATTTTTGGGAAATCCAATGTGCTATAGTTTTGGACGTTTTGTTGAAAATAAACATAAACCGGCTTATTATGATGCAACGGTCAGTTTCTTGCATCCGGTAACAGGTTTGTTCCCGCATGCCAACGGCGGTGAATTGTTCGTTTATATGGGTATCGCCGCCGGTGTTACTACGTTAGGTTTTCCGTTAGGTGAATTAGCGGTCAGATATTTTCTGGTCGGGATAGTGGTTATTTTTATACGCGGTTTGGTTACGGAAAAAATCTATGCCGCACTGAAAGCAAGAGAACAGTAAAGACACGCACCAGCAATAAAAACGGGAGGTATGATTAGATGTATCGAGCGATTACCATAGTGAAGGGAAACAGCGGCTGGGGTGGTCCTTTAACCATTATGCCGACAGAGGTTTGCAATAAAGTAGTCAGTCTTACCGGCGGGGGAATTCATCCAATCGCGGTAAAAATAGCGGAAATGACCGGGGGCGAGCTCGTTGACGGGTTTAAAACAGCTGTCCCTGATGAAGAAATGTTTGTTGCTGTTGTGGATTGCGCCGGTAGTGCCCGGTGCGGCGTTTACCCTAAAAAGAAAGTGTTTACGGTAAATGTCACTCCGGTTGGAAAAGTTGGACCGCTTGCTAAATTCATTGTTGAAAACTTATATGTGTCTGATGTTACGGAAACTTGTATCAGCTTTGCAGTAGAAGGTGCTGCCTTGACAAGTAAAGACGGTTCCGCTGCGCAAACCGTACAAGGCACGGTTGCTCTTGCCGTTACTGAACCTAAGACCAAGGCACAGGCCAGAGCGGAAATTGCCGCCATGAATTCCGGAAAAAAGAAAAACGTGATTACCCGTCTTGGCATAGCAGTTGGCGGCGTTGTGAATAAGTTTTATCAGGCCGGTCGTGAAACTATTGATATGGTTATGAAAAGTATTTTACCATTTATGGCTTTTGTGAGTATGATTATCGGGGTTATTCAGGTATCCGGTATCGGCAACCTGATCGCCCAGACCGTTTCACCTTGGGCCAGCACGTTGCCGGGCATGCTGCTAATCTCATTAATTTGTTCGTTACCGTTTGTTGCTCCGGTAATCGGCCCTGGCGCGGTTATCGCCCAGGTTGTTGGAACTTTGCTTGGTGTAGAGATCGGTTTAGGGCATATTCCTGTTCAATATGCTTTGCCGGCGCTGTTTGCGATCAATGCTCAAGTTGGTGGTGATTTTGTCCCTGTTGGATTAAGTCTTGGCGAAGCCGATTCCGAAACCATTGAACTTGGAGTACCGGCGGTGCTGTATTCACGTTTAATCACCGGGCCGTTAGCAGTGCTCATCGCTTATCTCTTTAGCTTTGGTCTGTATCAATAATAAATTTTTTTTAATGGAGAAGAATAAATATGAAATTTCATTGTGAAATTACGGGCTGGGGGCCGGAAGCCGTCCAGTTTCTTACTGAACCGGATTTGAACAGTATTATTATCTTTAATGAAGGTGTGCCGCCGGAACTGGCGGAGATGGCTGTTTTGCATAAGCCGGCTCCGCTGCTTGCCGAACCGGTTGTAGGGGATACTCTGAGTATTTGCGGCAAAGTCTTTACGATCAGTGCCGTTGGTTCTGAAGTAGTGAATACGCTGAAAGAGTTAGGGCATTGCACATTAAACTTCAAAGGAGGGCCGGAACCGGAACGGCCGGGCTGCATTATGCTGGAAGGGGACGAGTTGACTCCAGAGGATATTGTCGCTGGGGCCACTATTGAGATTTTTTAGTTATTAAATTTTACAGGAAGCTGGATATCGACTTGTTGTGAAGTTTAAAATAATTACACTAAAAGGGAGTCTTAGTATGTTAAACATGAATCAAAAGCTAATTAAACGTCAGCAGGAAGGCAAGCTGATTCGTACGGGTATCGTCGGCGCCGGACAGATGGGACGTGGGATGGTAACCCAGATGGTATTAATGCAGGGGATCATGCCGGCCATTGTATCCGATATTAACGTAGAAAATGCCGTACATGCTTTTCATTATGCCGGCGTAAAAGATGATCAAATTGCTATTGTGGATAATCTGGCTGATGCCAATAAGTCGATTGAAGCCGGAAAATATGTGGCTACTGCCGATGCGGATTTAATCTCCCAGGTTAACCTGGTAGAATGCGCAATTGATGCGACCGGTGTACCTGATGTTGGGGCAAAGATTGCAACTGATGCCATGAAAAACGGTAAGCATGTGGTCATGCTGAATGTAGAGACCGACGTAGTTATTGGTCCTTATTTGAAAAAAATGGCGGAAAAACAGGGGGTTATTTACACCGGTTCGGCTGGTGACGAACCTGGTGCAGTTATGGAATTATACTGCTTTGCCAAAGCCATGGGTATGGATGTAAAAGTAATGGGCAAAGGGAAAAATAACAAGCTGGACTATGATTGCAACCCCGATACGGTTTTAGAAGAGGCTACCCGTCGTAAAATGAGCCCTAAAATGCTTTGTGCTTTTAAAGACGGTACCAAAACCATGGTGGAAATGACTGCGATGTCCAACGCTACCGGACTGATTCCGGATGTCATCGGTGGTCATGGTATTGCCGCCGGATTAAAAGAGTTGCCCGAACTGTATAAATTGAAAAAAGATGGCGGTATTCTAAACCAGCATGGTGTTGTTGAATATGTAAACGGTATTGCACCTGGTGTATTTGTGGCAGTTTCAACGGAAAACGAGGAAATCGCCTATCAAATGCGTTATCATAGCATGGGTAACGGTCCGTTGTGGATTTTATACCGTCCGTATCATTTGTGCAATCTGGAAACCCCATTAACAGTTGCCAAAGCAGTTATTGACGGTGAATCCACCATTGTACCGATTGACGGTCTTGTAAGTGAGTGTATCACGGTTGCCAAAACGGATCTTAAAGCCGGTCAGTATATTGACGGCATCGGCGGTTACACAACTTACGGATCGATTGCAACTGCCGCTGAATCCGACGCCAAGGGTTATGTTCCTTACGGCTTGGTAACGAAGAAAACCCGGATGTTAAAAGAGGCAAAAAAAGGACAGCTTTTAACGTTGGATATGGTCGAACTGGATCAGTCTACCTTGATCTACAAGTTGCGCAAAGAACAAGATGCTATGTATAAAAAATAAGATTAAATTCAGGTGAGACAATAGTAAAACCGCATCCGGCCGGATGCGGTTTACTATTGTCTTTATGCCTTGATTATTAACAAAACATTTTCGGTAAATTGCTTGATCATAAATTTTGCCGGTATTATATTAAAAATAGGTAAAGAAATTACTCGAAAGGTGTAATTCGCATGAATATTTTATGATTATGCATTAAAAATAGAGTTAGACGGTGAAAAGTACTACGGAGAATTACCAGACAAGTAAAATATGAGAATTTGAAAAAAATATTTCAGGGCCTTGCGGAAGACGAACAACGTCATTATGAAATTATTCGGTTGATCCAAAGAGAATCTGTCGAAAAGGTTCAGACCAATCCGCTTTTAAGTACGGTACAGAATGTTTTTACCGTGAATACAAAACCTGCAATGGACAATCCGGAATTGCTTGCAAAACTAAAAAGTGAACAAATTGATGAAGGAACAGACAGAAAAAGCTGTTTGCTTGAAGCTAATGCAAGAAGAAGAGAAGCATGTGGAAGTCTTGAGAATATCATTGATATGTTGTGAATGATTGGTTCGAATCAGCCGAATTTAACCACCAGGATATTTATTAATAGTTCAGTCGCTGGCAATGCCGGCGATTTTTTTTGCTTATTTTTACATTACATATTATTGGTGTACTTTTTTTGTAAAATCGCATATAATAATATATGAACACATATTCATTTGTTGGAGGTATATACTATGTGGAATTCCGAATGTACCATTGATACCTGCGAACAGCTTTGTGAACACCCCCAAACTATCTGTGTGGCCAAAAAGGAAGCCATTCCCGAAATAGATGCCCAGCAGGTTGCGGATACCTTTAAATTATTGGGCGACACGACTCGCGTGAAGATTCTGGATGCGTTAGCCAAGAGGGAGCTCTGTGTCTGTGACTTATCCGCAGTTGTGGAGATGGGACAGTCGGCGGTTTCGCATCAGCTGCGCTTATTGAGAAATGCTCGTTTGGTAAAATACCGTAAAGAAGGAAAAATGGCATGGTATTCATTGGATGATGAACATATCCGATTGCTGCTCTCGCAGTGTGTAGAGCATATTCAGCACAGATAGGAGGATGTACAATGGCAGGAAAATATTCTTTCCATAAAGGAATAAAAAAGCAAAGTAACTGCCAGAGCGGTTGCTGCTCTGAGATTAAAAATGCGGCTGCAGCATTGACCTGCGGCTGTTGCGCAGAAAAGGCGGAAGTGGTTAATGAACAGGCCGGGGCGGCAGCTTGCGGTTGTTGTATTGATGGAGAACCTGTGGAACAGATAGAGGCAACGCCTGAAGCACGGGAAACTACCAGTAATTTTGCTGTTAAAGGATTGGATTGTGGCGACTGTGCGGTCAAGTTGGAAAAGGGGATCGGCAGAATGAAAGGGATCATCCGTGTTCAGGTGAATTTCGCAACCGCAAAAATGAAAGTAACTTATGATCCGGGAATAGTAGACGCCGCCGCCATCATAGAAAAGGCTGGCAGGCTTGGCTATTCGGCTGTTCCGGCTGTTATTTCTGCAGGTCAGGCAGGTATTCATAAAACAATCTTTATGGTATCGGGCCTTGATTGTGCTGATTGTGCAGCTACACTGGAGAAAAAAATCCTTTCATTGACCGGTATATACTCAGCACAGATTAATTTTGCCACAAGTAAATTAATCGTAGAGCACACAGCCAGTGAAGCAGATATTGTTAAGGTAGTGCGACAAGCGGGTTACGATGCTAAGAGGGAGGGGGACAGCAAGTCACCGGATAGCAGGCCCGAATGGTGGAAAAATAGACGTACGCAGACAACTGCAGTTGCCGGTATCTTATTAATTCTAGCGGTTGCTATGGAATGGCTTGGTGTCAGTGATAACGTGATTGTTCCCTTGTATGTTGCAACTGCTTTGGTTGGCGGTTATTCCTCAGCTAAAAGTGCATTTTATGGGTTCAGGTCTTTAAGTTTTGATATGAATACTCTTATGACCATGGCAGTAATTGGCGCACTTTGTATTGGTGAATGGAGTGAGGCCGCTACGGTGGCTTTTCTTTTCTCCTTTGGAAATACACTGCAAACGTATACAATGGATAAAACCCGCCAATCCATCCGGGCGCTCATGGAATTGGCTCCGCCGGAAGCGCTGGTCCGCAGGAATGGGCAGGAAGAAAAACTGCCGGTGGAAGAGATCGTGGTCGGGGATATCATCATTGTAAAACCAGGGGAACGGATTGCGATGGACGGTATTGTCAGAGATGGTATGTCGGCGGTAAATCAGGCAACCATTACCGGCGAATCGGTTCCTGTGGAAAAACATAACGGTGATTTTGTTTATGCCGGGACGGTAAATGAACATGGAGTTTTGGAAGTTGAAGTAACTAAAATTGCCGCGGATTCTACCCTAGCCAAGATTATGCATTTGGTTGAAGAGGCTCAGGCTCAGAAGGCGCCGTCGCAACAGTTTGTTGATAAGTTTTCCCGCTATTATTCTCCGGCAGTATTGCTTGCTGCAGCCGGGATTATGGTTATACCCTGGTTATTCTTTGGGTTGCCTTTCACGGAGTGGTTTTATAGGGGGCTTGTTCTCTTAGTTATTTCTTGCCCGTGTGCGCTGGTTATTTCCACCCCGGTTTCTATCGTGTCCGCTATCGGTAATGCTTCCAGAAACGGCGTTTTAATTAAAGGGGGAGCCTATCTGGAACAGATGGGGGCTATGCAATCCATTGCCTTTGATAAGACTGGCACATTAACCCACGGGCGCCCGTCGGTTACAGACATCGTTCCAACCGATGGAATAACGGAAGCAGAATTTTTAACCATGGCCGCTTCCGTAGAACGTTTGTCTGAGCATCCCCTGGCGATAGCCATTGTAGAGAAGGCAAAGGGGTTGGCTTTAAAAACGGTAACGAATTTTAAGGCCTTGGTTGGCCGGGGCGCACAGGCCGAATTTGAGGGGAAAACAATCTATATTGGTAATCCCCGATTGTTTGAAGAGCTGGGATTTGATTTATCTTCTTATCACAATGATTTGGAAAATCTTCAGCGGCAGGGAAAAACCGTTATGTTGATGGGAAATGCTGAGCAGATTTGCGGACTGATTGCAGTTGCCGACACTTTACGCGCTAATAGTATTGAGGCCATTCAGGCACTGCATCAAACTGGTATGCAGCATGTAGCCATGCTGACCGGTGATAATGACTGCGTGGCCGCTTCTATCGCCGGACAATTGAAGCTGGATGCTTTTTATAGTGAACTGTTGCCGGAAGACAAAGTCAAAACGGTAAAATGCCTGATGAGTCAATACGGGAGTGTAGCCATGGTTGGGGACGGGGTTAATGATGCTCCGGCACTGGCTGTTGCCAATGTAGGAATCGCAATGGGCGTAGCAGGGGCCGATAGCGCTCTTGAAACTGCGGATATTGCGCTTATGTCGGATAACCTTGGAAAACTCTCCTATCTGGTCCATCTCAGCCGCAAGACAGTTGCCATAATCAAGCAGAATATTGTTTTTTCGATTGCCATAAAGCTTGTGTTTATTATCCTCACCTTTGCCGGCTATGTGAATTTATGGCTTGCGGTCTTTGCTGACATGGGCTCGTCAATATTGGTAACTTTAAATGGAATGCGCCTGATGCGACTTCTTCGCTAGTAGGCTACGCTATAAACAAAACAGAAGCACCATCAACATGGTGCTTCTGTTTTGTTATACAGTAATTTCTTGTGAGTTTTTTATATAAGCAGGATTGCTACGGGTGGCTAATTAACCTTATATAGTGAAATTTGCTCCCAAGTAATATTTATGATCTCTTCGGCCAGCCTCAGCTTTTACACCTGGAACAATGGCCATCCTTAATCCCCAGTTGGTGGTATGCCCAACACGTTCGGCCATTAATGTGGTCGTTGGGAAAAAATCACCATCAGTAGGTAGCAGTGGAAGCGGGCTAAAGGTTGCTTCAATTCCGGCAAATGCACCGTCAAATCTTCCATTGCCTATTCCGGCGTTTATTTTAATTCCTAACGGCAGCTGTTTACTCATAACTACATAGCCGGAACGTTCCGAACAAGCGGCTATGTCCTCTAGGCCCGCAGAAAGCCCCGGTGTTAACAGATTCTCTTTTAGTATATTATATTTAATATTTAAAACAGTGTCAGTTGGTTCTTGGTCATAATTATACTGTGCCACGCCAATTTCCATGTTGGGTGAGATGCCGATATTGAGTATTTTTATGTCCTGATTTTTTAGATGATAGTACCCGAGAGAGAGCTGACCTTCCGAAAGGATCTCAGAGGATGGTGTGTTGATTAGTCCTGTAGGGCCGGAGGTCGAGGGAGCTGCCGTTACGGTAGATGAAAAGAGGATTACTATTGTGCATAAAGGTAACATTATTTTATTCATGCGATTGTCACCAAGCCTTGTAGGTTAAACCAATATTAAAGCTAGTTCTGCTTCCCTGATACCTATAATAATCATAGCTGAAATTAAGGTCCGTATTTTCTGTCACTGAATATATGGCACCAACTTCCAGTTCGTGAAATCCTTTGCCGATAAGTGCCGACATATATGTATTCCATTCTAAGGTCGCCGGCATCAACTTTGTCATACCTATAAAAGCTCTTGTCCTGGAATCGAAATTTCTGACACCAACGAGAAACTTGCTTTCATCAGTACCGTCAAGTTCTCCGAAGAGATCAGTGACAGTATGTTTGTTTTTCCATGAGGTCGACTGTAGACCCAGGGTTAATGTGTCGGTAGTTTTGTTGGCTATATAATAGGTATTGCTGTGGTTACCTATCATAAAACCATAAGCTGAATTTAACTCGTTTAAATCATCAGTGACGGGAACTGGAGCAGCGAAGCCATTGTTAATATTAAAACCAATAAAATATAACAAAAAGCCGGTTAGAATTAGTGGTTTCATGTAAATACCTCCGTATATAAGATTCCGTGCATTTAAGAAGGAATAATAATGGACTATTCGTTCATTGATTTTTTAAATATCTTGGGTGATAGGTCATTCTGCAAATTCCTCTTTCGCTACTGCGTAAGAATTTAATAAAATCAAATAGTTCCGCGGAGGAAGGAAGGGTTTTCTCTATTGCCTCTATAGCTTGGGGCAGACGTAATCCTGATAAATATAAAATTTTATAAGCTCTTTTTACTATTCTGCGTGTTTCTTCATCAATCCCCGAACGGATCATGCCGATTGTATTAAGGCCGGCCGGCTGTGCAGGATTGCCATCGGCAGTTATAAACGGCGGTATATCTTGTACGACTTTTGAAGCACCGCCGATCATGGCATTACGCCCGATTTTTACAAACTGATGAATCCCTGTTAATCCCCCTATGGTTACTCTGTCTTCGAGTTCAACGTGTCCGGCCAGATTAGTAGCGTTAGATATGACGACGTGACTGCCGATGATACAATTGTGGGCTACGTGGCTGTAAGCTAATAATAGGCAGTTTGTTCCGATTCTTGTTTCGTTTTCTTCACCGGTCGCTCTATTAATAGTAACAAATTCGCGGATATGTGTATTATTTCCGATGGTTACATAACTTTTTTCACCCTTAAATTTTTTATCTTGTGGTTGACTGCCAATAGAAACTTCGGAGTAAATAGTACAATTATCCCCAATACTTGTCCAGCCGTCAATTACTGTATGTGCTCCTATTTTCGTACCGTCACCGATGGTGACATTTTTGCCAATAATGGCATACGGGCCCACTTCCACATTTTTTCCTAGCTTGGCATGTGGAGAAATTACAGCGGTAGCATGAATCTTAGTAATCTTTGTTTTACGATTCCGTATCATCTGATGAACACCTCGCTAAAAATTATAGTCGTAAAAGTGCTAATGTGATTTTGACCACAGCATTAAATCTGCTAGTTGTGCTTTTGTTAAATTACGGCTAATCAGTCTAAGGGGATTGGCTTTTTTTAATTTCTTTCTTCGTTCTTCCCAGGAAAGCGATTGATTGGAGACAATTGATAAAGCCTGATTTTGGCATCGTAATAAAGAATTAATAATTGCTATTTGCTGCTTATCTGAAAGATTTAATGATAATATCAAAGCTGTAGTTTGTTCTGAAAAGTGTTGTTTCTTTTCTAATTGTGCTTCAAATAACTGTCTTTGTTGTGGAGGTAAAACTTGCATAATTTGATTGTTTATAGTTTCGCGAATATCGCTGATTTCATTTAGATAATTTGTAAGGGTAAAAATTTGTGCATAATCCAAACTTGCAATTTTCGGAGAAATATGTTTTATTTGTGCCTCTTTAACTGTCTGGACAATGATATTGTCAATCTGCTTACGTTGTTCTACTGGCAAGTCTAAACTTATCCAGGCTGCTTCCTGTGATAGCTCTGAAGCATTGATACTTGCTAAGCAAATGTCAACATTTGTTATACTCAGGGAAATGACGAACAAAACAGAGTAGAAAATCTTTGCTAACATACCTTAAGTCTCCTTTAAACTTAATTAGCTTTATATCCATAACCATAAACAGTTGTTATTTTGAGCGCTTTAAGTTTTGCTCGGGCTCGGCTGATCAAATCATATACAGCGCGGTCAGAAACAGAATAATCGTCGACCCATATGTTTTTAATTAATTGTTCTTTGGAGAAGGTTCGCCTAAGATTGCTTACTAGTAAATAGACCAATTCAAATTCTTTTGTTGTCAGGTTAATTGTTTTTCCTTTGAAGCTAACCAGCCTTTCCAAACTATTAATCTCATAGCCGTTATAATATATTATTTTAGAATGATCAGGCCTTTTATTGAGCTTATTCTCGATTAATTTTTGCGCTCGCATAATCAATTCAAGAGGAGAAAATGGTTTAATAACATAATCATCGTATTCTGTTGATTCAAGCAATTTTTCAAAAGCAATTTTAGGATCAAAGATTAGTATAACAGGTGTAACGTTATTGTGAGTTTTTATTTGTTTAACAATATTATTATCGTTGTTTGAAGGATGGATAACATCAATAACCCATAAATCAGGATTATCATCTATATGTTGAAATGCTTTGTTGCAATCAAGAAAAGACTCAACAGTCCAGCCGTAAGTTTGAAGATATGTAGTCAAAATACAATTCAATTTTGGTTTGCTTCCTACAAGGTAGATTTTATAGTCCGTACTATGCATAGTTTTACACCTCTGCTCATCGAAATATCTTAAATTGAAAAGTTTTTAAAACAATATCTCTACTTCAAAAGTATGTTCCCTTGAAACGGCTAAATAAAACCCATTTAGAGACTTGGATATAATATGGGGCTGATATTTATAAACAACATTGATTGAGTTTGAATTTATTCTGCCAATTTCCATAAAAAAAACGATATTGCTTTGATCCACAAAATATTGTTTATTCCAGTTGAAGCTATTCATGTTATATTTATATGAGTTAAAATAAACAAACTTTGAATCCACTTCACTACTGGCCCAAACTAATCCTGGGGGTAACGTCCAACAAATAATTGAAAAAATAAAAATTAGCAGTTTCATTTTTCTCTACACCATCCAGGTCAAACAGTGTCGTTTTAAAGGAAATATTTAAACAAAATGTAGAATTATGGGAACAAATAAATTATATCCCGGAATTTACGAATAACTTCCGAAAAAGTATTTAAATTTAGTAACTTTAGTAAAAAAATAACTGGTATTGTTTAAAAACAATATCAGTTAAAGTCACAAGCACATTATATTAGTTTGCTCTATAGCCATAACCATAAATTGTATCAATTTTTAATGATTTTAATTTACTACGAATACGCCAAACCAGGTTATCAACTATGCGCTTAGAACCATAGTAATTTTTCCCCCATATATGTGCTATTAATTGCTCTCTTGAAAAAACTTTTCGTGGATTTTTTGCCAATAAATAAATTAAGTCGAATTCTTGAGCGGTTAAATGAATTTTGGCCCCATTTAAGCATACAGTTCTGTGGGAGGAGCAAATTTCATAACCCTGGATTTGGCATTTTCGAGGAAAACAAATATCATCATCCAAGAGCCATATATCTGTTTCGCTGCCAATTGGTGATAATTCGTCATTGAAGATATAATGTTGAAAAACAGAGGTCGGATCGTTTGCGTTAGGAACAATAGTATTCAATTGTTTTCCACCTTCTTTAATGATTTTCTTTGTTGATTTTATAAAACATAACAATATTGCGTTGATAATCAACTCAACAATATTGTTGCAAATAAAGGCAGCGCTAAAAGCCATCTGCCTGCACAACTCTTTTTGAATATACCATTGCTATATTGTAATTTTATTTAAATTTAATCGTTAATGTAAAAATGAGTCTAAAGTCCTATTGCTTTTCATTGATAATACGATGAATGCTGTCCCATTGTTTGGGTGACAAGCTGTTTGCTTTTTGCAGAAACAATGGGACATCCTTATTTTCGGTAATTATTTTTTGGAAGTTACTAGGAACTTTATTGGCTGAAATTAACATGGCATTTGCGTCTTTACCCAGCACTTTCGCTATCTTAATAATTTTATCTTCAGATGGCGGTTCTTGTACTCCGTTCTCAATTTTACTAATATAGGTATAGTCTATCCCGACTAACTCTGCTAGTTTTCTTTGGCTGATTTTTTTTTCGTGTCGTAAGCTTTTAAGCAATTTTCCAAACTGATTCATAATATACTTCCCTCCCTGGAATTGTAAGACAACTATTAATGACTATTTCCCTCCCTGGAATACTGACATTATAAGTTGTGTATAAATTT
Source organism: Propionispora sp. 2/2-37 (assembly GCF_001298735.1). Lineage (GTDB taxonomy): Bacteria > Bacillota > Negativicutes > Propionisporales > Propionisporaceae > Propionispora. The sequence goes on from NZ_CYSP01000006.1 coordinate 157,062, forward strand.
AGCTTCATTGCGACATTATTTTTATAAGGTTGCAATCCCTATAAACCTATTATATACTATCGTAAAATTATTCGAAGTTCTTAATTGTAATGTTTTTTATTCATAGAAGCGTTATACAGAAATTAGCTGGCCTTTTCAAAGAAATAATCCCCGATACGGCGGCAAAAACCGATCGGGGACTCGATGTATTCAGACAATTGTGAAAAAAAGATCTGGTCTTTTTAAATCGGTGCACGTTGACCAGAGACTGGTTTGCGGTATAAAAACCATTGTTGCATGATTTGAATCAAATTGCTTACTACCCAGTATAAACCAAGACCGGCAGGAAACCGCAAGGTCATAAAGCCGATGATAAAAGGCACAATTATTAACATAGCCCGATTTTGGCTGGAATCGGTCATTGATTGCTGTGAAGAAATATACGTAGTTAGCGCTGCGAGAAACGGCAGGATATAGAAGGGATCCGTACCGGCCAGGTTTTTTATCCACAGAAAACTAGGTTGACTGGCATAGCTGAAATTTTTTATTGTATAAAAGATTCCAGTTAAAAAGGGCATTTGAATCAATAACGGCAAACACCCGGACAGAGGATTAACACCGGATTTTTTATACAAAAGAGTGATTTCCTGCTGTTGTTTATGGAGGTCATTTTTGTATTTTGCCCGCAGGGCCTTTAGCTGAGGACCGAGTTCACGCATTTTTCGCATGGATTCTATCTGCTTCAGCGACAATGGGAAAAATAAAGCCTTAATTGCAACTGTCAGCAGTATGATGGCTGCTCCGTAATTTGGGAACCCTAATTTACTGGTAAGATGATAAAAAAAAGTTAATATATACTGCATGGCTCCATTCACATATCCGAACACAAATGCACTTCCTTTTTAGTGAATTTTACACTTTTAAAAAAATGATAACATAATTTGTAACGTATTCAACAACTTTTAGGCAATACCTTTTAAAAAAAATTCACAATTAGCTAAAATATGAGCCGATTTATTTTCGGTATATAAGCGTACAACTCTTTCAGCGGAGTGTGCCGAGGGAGTTGTACGTTGTTTTTTGGAAAGTATACAATAGGTTAATCTACTGGGAAGTATGCTGTTAGGGGTAAAAAACTGAAGAAAATAAGAAAAATATATGTAATTCAAAGGTGATCTGCATAGAAAAGAATATTTTACGGACAATCACTAATAATTTGATCTTTTGACTTTTTGATCTTTATTGACCTTTTGCTATAATAAAGACAAATAAAGGAACCAATCCTGGTAAAGGGCTGGTAATATAAAATAAGGAGTGAGTGTTATGTTCAATCTGATTCCCTTTAACAGAAAGAATGAGGTGGTGTCCAGAGAGGATTTCTTTAACCAGGTTTTTAACCAATTCTTCCGGGAAGATTTCTTTGCTCCTTTTACTGCGGCGGGAAACAACTTCCGGGTAGATTTGAAAGAAACCGCCGATTCGTATGTGATAAAAGCTGATTTGCCGGGAATCAAAAAGGAAGACATTACAATCCGGTTTGCTAATGACTATTTAACAATTGCTGCCAAACTAGATGAAGAAACGGAAACAAGGGAAGATAGTTACTTACGGCGCGAACGGCGCTATGGTGAATTTAACAGAAGCTTTTATATTAGAAATGTTCGCGATGAAAATATTGATGCTGAATTTACAGATGGAGTGCTTACGATATCACTTCCCAAAAGGGAGATTACAGCACCCGGTACTAAAACCATTCCCATCCGCTAATATTTTTTTAAGGCTAAACCTGAAATCTCGGGTTTAGTCTTTTGCATGTGCAGAAAGAAATAAAATACCAATACAATACCAATACAATCATACGACATCATTAGTACAAGGAGAGATTATTGTTAAAAAGGGAGTGTGAGTGTATTCGCATGAAAAAAGTATGGTTAATGGCACTGGTTATTTTTCTTATTCCAAGTACTGCTTTGGCAGGCAAGGCGGAAAGTCAATATCAATCAGACTGGCAGTATGTACTGACACAGGTTGAGGTTACCTATTATGTCGATATGAATAGTCCGTCTGTCACACAGAATATACTTAGTTTTTGGCTAAAAGCCGAGCGATCCCGAAAGCATGAAATGGTATTTTCCAAAATGGTATTCGATGCAAAATCCCAAAAAATACGTTGTCAGGAACGACATGTATATAACTCCTTAAGCAAAAAGGTAATTTTTACTAGTAAGGCAGCTTCTCCATGGGGTACTGTCGAATCAAATTCGCCAATGATACCTATTCTTGAATATATCACCCAAAAACATCCCTTGTTCCGCAAACAAGCTGCTTAGCTAGAATTATAAAACATTATACTATAACTGGGAAAACGTATGTTTTTGTGCGGGGTTTGTTGCTGCGATGAAGAAATGCATTCAGATTTTCGAAAGTTGAAAGAGTATTGTGCCAGTTATCTTTGAAGGCATGGTTGCTGTTAGCGGAAAATGATATACTAGTACTATAGGAGTGGCAGAGCGAGGCAATTATAAAGCAACAATAATGTATCCGAAGAGATGAAGTGTGAATCAAGGGAAGAAGGCTGGTCGGTTGATGAGAAGGCTGATGGTGTTGGTGCTATTTTTATGGAGTGTATTGTCCGGTGCTGTTTTTGCGGCTATTGGTGACAGTAAAAGGACAATAGAAATGCAATATGGTCCTGCTTACTTCATACAAGACGATACAAGACGGATATTATTTGCGGATGGCAGTATTCATGACGGCCGGAACAAATGGTGGGCGCCCATGCTTTGGGAGTTAATCCGCACAGTATCGGTATCGGGGTCGATGGCAATTTTGAAACTAAGCCTCCGACAGCCGCGCAAATGAACAGTCTTGTAAAGCTAGTACTGGAATTAATGGAAAAGTATCATATCCCGCTTGACCGTGTCGTCCCTCATCGGGATGTGACGGAGGGAACATCATGTCCGGGAAAACTGTTTCCCTGGGATGAATTGATGCAACGCCTGTATAAGGGAGAATTCCATTCGGCGGCAGCGGGCCGGCATAGAGGGATTAAACAAGTGGGGAAACAGAGGCAAAATTCCGGAATAATGCCTGACCAGGAGGAAACTTGAGAAACGCTGATAGTTGGCAATGCTAAACAAAGGCATTTGGAGACTGCCATAGTCTGTTAGATGCTTTTATTTTGCAAGATCGATATATTTGTCAGTTTTAAGTGAATGGTACATTATTCATAAGATTATCACGAAGGTATGAAAATATTAAACGAAGCTAAAAATAAAACTGTGAAGTTGAACGATGCGTCATTCACAAAATTAACAAAAAGCAAAATCCTGCCATGGTTATCTCTGATGATGGCAGGATTTTAGTTTTAGGATGCGAAAGGTTAGCGAGAGTAGAGCGTGTTAAGCAATCAGGGGGAAGAAGCAGATGGAAATAAAGCATCCGGAGTGGCTGCAAATGAAAACAGACGGATTGAATATATACGGATACAATCAGGAATGGTATACAACTTATTTTAAAAGAACCAGAGGGTGCGGACCGACGGCTGCCGCTATGCAGCTAGTGTATCTTAACAAACGGGAAACAGAAGTGCTGCCATATCAGGATGACAGCATCGCCTCGGCTACGAAAGTGCTGGAGAATGTATGGGACTTTGTGACTCCCGGCTGGTTATTAGGCCTCAACAGCACAAAAAAATTTTGTACGGGCGTACAAAGACTCCTAGCCTATTATGGGCTGACTTGGCAGTGCCGAAAACTGAGCGTTGCTGCATTCCGGCCCAAACGGCCATCGCTTTCCCAGGTAGTAGAGTTTGTAGAACAGGGAATTGCGGAAGATTGTCCCGTTGCTTTTTTAAATTTGCATCGAGGGCGGATAACAATTATAGAAAGCTGGCACTGGATTGTGCTTTTGGGGGTATCCTATGATGCAAAACAGAAGTGTTATATGGTCACCGGTTATGATGGGGGCCGTAAAATTACGTTTGATTTAGGCCTCTGGCTGGCAACCACTAGGTGGGGCGGCGGCTTTGTATATATTAGCGTACCGGAATAGGCGGTTGATATTAAATTTGTAGAGAACGGTTTAGTTCCAGGATTTCATTCAGATTGGCTGAGCGGGCAATATAAGCAGTAGTGTCCATCACGTGTGAAGAAGACTGTATTGACAGGGCATGCTGTGCGACAATCAGAGGATGATATTTTTCTTCCGGTGTAGTATGAGCAGCGGTATGGATGTATGCACAGTGATAGGGCCTTTTATATTCGGCGGTAAAAGGTTTATCCGTCAGAATGTTGGCCCATTCCTGATACATATTAATATCATTGGCAAAGTTAAACATATCCACCATGGCGTTGTTTGACGGGAAAAGATTGAGATTTTCTGCCAGCAGCTTATTTTTGGTGTTACGGTAAAAACAAATATGAAAAAAACGCTTTGTCAGATTGCCGGACAAAATGATTTTGTGTCCGGCTTTTTCCAAATCGGCGGGTATCTCTCTTTCCGAGTAAATAAAGAGATTATTAGGCTCGGCAGCATGGATGATGTGGGAAGCACAAAATACGATTTGTCCCCGGTTATCAACTAGGCCATCCAGGGAAATACAGGGGGCCGGTGTATAAGGTTTCAGCACAAATGCTTCTGTGGTCTTATCCGTCCAAAAAGAGTTTAAAGCTGTTTCATTGTCAATGACCTGGCAGGACTCTCTGGAAAATACAGAATCGGGTCTGATTAACACCGGGTAGTTTACTTCATTTATATATTGCCTGGTTTCTTCCAGAGTTGTAACCCTTTCACTATAAGCCGGATTTACCCGGGCTCTTTTAAATATCTTTCTCAGGGAAGAGTAAGTGGCATAAGCGGTTACCGTTGCCTGGTTAATACCGGCCACATTAAAATCACTACGCAGCCGGGCTTCGGTTAATAGTAAATGGGGGGTGAAATTTTCAATAGCATTAATTCTTCCATAACGATGGGTAAAATAACCAACAGCCCGTACTAATTCTTCATAATTGCACATATTTTCTACTTTATAGTATTCTTCTAAAGAGCCGGTCAGATGAGAACTTAGCTGATCAAAAGGTTCATCACCGATCGCCAGAACCTTTGCACCTAATGCACGCAAAGCTTCATAGAAATGATGATAGTTGGGTGCGACATTTGGTGATAAAACAATAAGATTCATTATTCCAACCTCCTTTAGTCATTGAAAATATTTCCATTTAAAGCAATGATTCTACGTTCACAGTCGAAATCCTCCAAAATCAAGAAAAAGTTAAAACGAGTATGAACTGGAGGATTTTACAAAATTCCTGTAGAAATCTCTGTCGTTGTCTATTATGTAGCCGGAGGATGCACATGAAGAGAATCGAACAGGTATTTCAATTTGTTCAGGCAGAATGTGAGATTCAATATAATAAGAAACGGCAGGTATCCGGTGTAACCACAGAAGAGGTGGCACGTAACCTGGCGATTCAGCGATCTAACGCTTCCTGCGATTTAAACAGTCTTGTTAAGCTGGGGCGACTGGAGAAGGTAGAGGGCAAGCCTGTTTTGTATAAAACAGCAGAAGCTGGGATATTGTACCCGGAAACAGCAACTAGTCTTTCTGTATTGGACCAAATCATTGGTGCGGAACAAAGTCTTAAAACTCCTCTGCAGCAGGCGAAAGCTGCGGTTATGTACCCTCCTTTTGGTTTGCATATTTTATTGTTGGGCGAAACCGGAGTTGGTAAATCCATGTTTGCAGAAGCAGTTTTTCGTTATGCACAGGATATTAAGCGATTAGAGCCTAATGCACCCTTTGTGACCTTTAATTGTGCAGACTATGCCCACAATCCGCAGCTTTTGCTGGCGCAGCTTTTTGGGGTGAAAAAAGGAAGCTATACCGGAGCTGAACGGGATACTGCCGGGATAGTGGAAAAAGCCAACCGGGGTATTTTGTTCCTAGATGAAGTACACCGTTTACCGCCGGAAGGCCAGGAAATGCTGTTTTATTTGATTGATAGAGGATTTTATCGTTCGCTGGGAGAGGTTGCAGAAGAAAAAAAAGTGAAAGTATTAATTATCTGTGCCACAACAGAAAGTACCGATTCTACTCTTTTACGTACTTTTACCCGCCGTATCCCCATGATAATAAAACTCCCTTCGATAAAAGAAAGAACGCTGGAAGAACGCTGGGAACTAGTGAAAAGTTTTTTTAAAAATGAAGCTAATTGTCTTAAAGTCCCTATCAGTGTTTCACAAAATTCTTTGAAAGCATTTTTACTATATGACTGCCCTAACAACATTGGGCAATTAAAAAGTGATATTAAGCTCAGTTGTGCGCGGGCTTTTTTAGAATACGTCAGCAATAAAGAAGGAATTCTTAAAGTATGCAGTGAGGATTTACCGGAATACATTAGAAGCGGATTTGTTCATTATAAAGACTACCGTGAGGAGATTGCCAAGATTGGTTTAAATGGGAATATTATCTTTTCGGCATCCCAGGAAGCGGATTTGTCAGTAAAAAAAGGTGAAGTGGAGAGTATTTACGATACCCTGGAGCAAAAGTTTAAAACTCTCAAGGCCAAGGGTTTAAGTGAAGCCGATATTCAGCTTGTTATGAGCCTGGACATTGATGCCCATATCAGGCAATATATGGCTAATTTTCGCAAGGATAATTTAGAAGAACTGTATAAAATTGTCGACCGTAACATCGTGAAGGTCACGCAGGACTTTCTGCAATATGTCATGGAACAAACAGGCAAGAAGCTGGAAGAGAAAGTACTGTTTGGCATGTCCATTCATATTGCCAAGGCTATAGAAAGGATAAAAGACGGCAAAACAATCCGGAATCCGCATATTAACGAAATACAAGAAACCTATCATCAGGAGTTTCTGCTGGCACAATATTTCGGCGCATTGCTAAAGCGTGAATTTGCCGTTGATATCCCTTCGGACGAGATCGGTTTTATTACCATGTTCCTGGTGCTGGATGACTATATGAAAGAATCGGCGGCAGGGCGGGTTGGAATTATTGTAGCCATGCATGGTAACAGTACGGCCACTTCGATGGTCGATGTGGTTAACCGTCTGTTGGGTGAAAAGCATGCCATAGGATATGATATTCCTTTGGAGCAAAAAACGGAAGTTGCATTGGATGAAATTAGCAGGCTGGTACGGGAGCATAATGAAGGACAGGGAATTTTGTTGCTGGTGGATATGGGTTCGCTGGTTATGTTTGGTGATATGATTTATGAATGTACCGGGATTCCCATAAAAACCATAGAAATGGTCAGTACTCCCATGGTACTGGAAGCAGCCCGTAAAGCATTAATGATGACATCCTTAGAAGAGGTGTATCATGCCGTGACAAATCTTAGCCCTTATCTTGGCCGTTTGTACTGGAGTAACCTGGATTTTAACAATCAACTGAAAGATAACGTGATTGTTACGGCTTGCATAACGGGAAAGGGAACGGCGATTAAACTCAAAAATATGGTCGAGAAATCATTGGCCGTTTATGGAAAACAGATGGATATATTGCCGATAGAGATTAGTAATATGGAAGACTATAAGCGCAAACTGGATAAAATTAAACGGGAAAAAAATATAATTGCAGTGGTTAGCAGTATAAAACCTCAGGAATCAAACGTACCTTATCTCTCGATGAAAGAACTGATTGAGGGAAGGCTGGACAAAATTTTACCGGAAATCCATCCGCTGGACACTAAAGAAGTGTTTGAAAAAATACAATTTATGGCGGATATTATTAATGAGAATCTCCGTATTGATGGCGACGCATTTATGAGAATGTTTAAGCTTTTTTATCATCAATTGTCGGACAATGGTCTGCTGATGCAAGAGGATACGGCTATAGGTTTAGTCCTGCATTTGGCCTGCATTATTGAAAGGATAATTCAGGGAGAAACCCTGACTGTCTGTGACCGGTGTGAGACGGCTGAAATGGAAGGCTATGAAAAAAGTTATGCCCTTATAGAAAAAGCACTGGAGCCTTTGGAGAAGAGTTTTTCCGTTACGTTACCTGAAAATGAAATCTATAACATTATAAAATTAATACACTTTATATAAACCGCTGTTTCTTGGCTTTAAAAGCGATACACATTTATATACAGAAGAATACGAATAAAAAAACTCCCTGGATATCAGGGAGTTTTTAGATTTTCAGAGGAATTTTGGTCAGCTTGTGTATTGGCACGATCCTTGCAATATATATGGGCATTTACAGAAGAAAAAAGGAGTTGTTATTATGGAAAGCCTTATTAGATGGCTTGACGAGTATTATGCACCTTTAGCCGGCAGGGTGGGGGAGCAGCGGCATTTAAAGGCAATCAGGGATGGCGTAGTATCATTAATTCCCTTAATGCTTATTGGATCCTTTTTTTTAATTATCGCTTTTCCTCCCATTCCTGCATTAGCCAAAATGGTTGAGCCCTATGTTCCTACTTTGGTCTCCGTCAATAACACTACCATGGGACTAATGGGGCTTATGGCTTCCCTATCTATCGCTTATTCCCTGGCGAACTCGTATAAGATGGACCCTTTGGGCAGTTCTCTTTTCAGTGTAGCGGCGTTTATGCTGGCAACCCCCTTCGCTAAAGACGGTAATATTATGTCTGCCTGGATGGGAAGCAAAGGATTATTTGTTGCCATGCTATCGGCAATATTCATTGTAGAATTGCAGCGCTTTATGATTAAAAAGAATATTGTCGTCAAGATGCCTGACGGAGTGCCGCCTACGGTAGCACGTTCATTCGTTGCCTTAATTCCCGGTTTTGTTGCTTTAGCGGTTGTTTTAGGGCTTAATCTCCTTTTACTGAATGCCCAGTCTAATATTCAGGATATCATTTATACAATTCTCGGCGTTCCGCTTTTAAGTCTTGGCGGTTCTTTGCCGGCATTTTTGCTTGCTGTAATCTTCTGCCAGTTGCTTTGGAGTGTAGGCATCCACGGTGCTAGTTTAGTTACCGGTATGATGAGTCCCGTGTGGTATTCACTGTCCCAGCAAAATGCTGTTGCCAAAGCCGCCGGCGAAGCAGTGCCCAATGTTATCTGTCAACAATTTTGGGAGATGTTTTGCACTATTGGCGGATCAGGCTCAACCTTCGCAATGGCTATCATGCTGATTACCATTGTAAAATCGAAACAGTTAAAGGCAATTGGCAAATCAGCCCTTTGGCCAGGTTTGTTTAATATTAATGAACCTATTATTTTCGGTATGCCGATTGTCATGAATCCTGTATTGATGATTCCTTTTATTATTGCTCCGGTTGTCTCGGTTACAATCGCCTATTTTGTTATGGATCTTGGCTTGGTGGATAAGGCGTTTGCCATGGCTCCATGGACAACACCGCCGTTTATTAATGCTTTTTTGGATACCGGGGATATAAAAGCAGCCATATTGCAGTTTATATGTTTTTTGATAACCGGGTTGGTGTACTATCCATTTCTAAAAATGTGGGATATAGCTAAAAGTAAAGAAGAAGCTGTTGAAGAGACAGCAAAAACCGGTAAGCCAGTCGGAGCAACGATAGCCCGGTAAGCTTGACTATTGAAAAACAATCGGAGGGATAAGGATGAAAATTTTATTGGTTTGTGCGGCTGGTATGTCTACTAGTTTATTGGTAACAAAAATGCAGAAAGAAAGCGAATTACTCGGCAGCAATGATACTATTTTTGCCTGTTCTGTTGATGAACTGGAAGAGCATATTGATCAATATGAAGTTATTTTGCTAGGACCTCAAATCCGGTATAAAGCGAAGGCCATTGGTGAAATGGTTGGACGCAAGGGCAAGGGATTTGGTGTCATTGATTCGATGAATTATGGCAGGGTTGACGGAGCAAAGGTTCTTGAACAGGCATACAGTTTGAAGCGATAAAGACGATACTAGGATAAGGGGATACAAGATAATGGAAGAAGTTGCTTTTAATATAATTCTTCATGCGGGAGATGCCCGCAGCCATGCTTTGGAAGCGTTACGGTATGCCCGTGAACAAAAGTTTACCGAGGCAGCAGCAAGCATGGCTGAAGCGAAGGCCGAATTAATTGCCGCCCATCATATTCAGACCAATCTGTTACAGTCGGAAGCGGACGGGAAAAAACAAGACATCAGTTTATTGCTTGTTCACGCGCAGGATCATTTAATGACAGCTATACTGGCTAAAGACTTAATTGAGGAAATGATCTTGATGCTTGAAGCGCAGCATGCAAAGAAATAAAAAGGGAAAAGCAATTTTAATGTACTTATTCCGGAAGCAATTATGAAAGCCCTTGTATCGCTGGTTGGTGCGGCAGATAGTGGGTTGTTGTTTTTTGTAGGGCTATTTGCTGGGCCGTAGCCGATTGCTTGGGGGAATTTTAGACCATTAAAGATCTGGAAGCAGTGCAGAGTCAATCACGAGAGTATGACTAACATGTTCTGGACTCAGGTCCAAGTATTCTTTTAAGCAGTACCATGGGAATCATGCTAGTCTGATGATAAGAAGCCATCCAGCTGTTTGTCATGCTAGATGGCTTCTTATTGTTGATTTATTTATTTCCTGGAAAAATACTCCTTAAACTGCGGGAGATAAGTCCGATTCGCTTCCAACATTTCGTCCAGTAAAAGCTTAGCCGATTTGTCCGAGGCAACCAGTGGGTTAATCGTTAAGGCGAGCAGCGCCAGATTGTAGTCGCCTGTTACAGCAGCATCGATTGTTATCCGTTCAAAGGATTTGATTTGTTGCACTAAACCGTTCACCTGAACGGGAAGTTCGCCAACCTGGAGTGGCTTGGGGCCGTCTTTAGTGATTAAGCAGCTGACTTCAACGACTGAGTCGGCCGGTATTCCGTTAATCGCACCATTGTTTCTGGTATCTACCGGCTGGATGTCCCTCTTATCATTATATATTGAAGTAATTAATCGGCAGGCTGCATCACTATAATAGGCACCGCCGCGTTTTTCCAATTGTGGAGGCTTACTATCCAGGTTAGGGTCTTGGTACAGTTCAAACAATTCTTTTTCCAGATTTTTTACAAGTTCAGCCCGGGTTTCTCCTTTCCTAAACTCTTCCAATTCCTTTTCCAGCATTTCGTCCTTTTTAAAATAATACCGATGATAAGGACAGGGAATAATGCCTAGACCGGTCACGAATTCCGGGACCCAATTTATATTAATGATGTTCTTTACTACTTCTCCCAGATTGCCCGCAGCGATATCCTTTAAAACCCGCTGAGTGACTTCCTCTCCGTCGGCATAGACATGCAGACCGAAAATCATGTGATTGAGACCGGCAAAATCAATTCTCACCCTGGAAGGATCAATTTGCAAAAGATTGGCAATCGCCATTTCCATTCCGATCGGGACATTACACAGCCCAATCACTTTTTTATTTTTCCCATAGCGTAAAATGGCTTCCGTTACCATTCCTGAAGGGTTGGTAAAATTAATCAGCCAGGCATTAGGGCACAATTCCGCCATATCTTTGTCAATGTCCAGGATAACCGGAATGGTTCTCAGCGCTTTTAACAGTCCGCCGGCTCCATTGGTTTCCTGGCCTATATAACCATGGCTTAGCGGAATACGTTCATCTCTGATCCTGGCATCCAGTAACCCGACACGTAATTGGGTTGTTACAAAATCAGCACCGGAAAGTGCTTCTCGGCGATCCAGTGTTGTATGGATTTCTATCGGGAGATTGGCCTTTTTGACCATTCTCTTTGCGAGGTTGCCGACAATAGCAAGCTTTTCTTTTCCTTCCGCAATGTCTACCAACCACAGTTCTTTTACCGGAAGTTCATCGTAGCGTTTAATAAACCCCTCGATAATTTCCGGTGTGTAGCTTGATCCTCCGCCAATAGTTACGATCTTTAAGCCTTTCATGGTTAAATCCTCCTTAATCGCTTGGTGTGTCTTTCTGGTTTGATTATAAGTTGGCGCCGGGAGGCTAACAATGGTGTTATAATTGAAGTGTACCGATACAGTTAGGAGGCATTATGAGAAATCTATATAAACGAATTGCCTTTGCCATCGAAAATCAAATAATACAGAAAAACTATCAGGGCGGACGAAAACTACCATCGATTCGTGAGCTTTGTGAGAAATATCATTGCTCGAAAACCACGGCGGTGAAAGCCTATGATACTTTAAAAAATAAGCATATGGTCTATTCTGTGCCGCAAAGCGGCTATTATATTGTTGAGCAATCACTCAGAAATGAAGAAATTGATCATTCGGTTGTCGATTTTTCTACTGGAAATCCGCTTATTGGGGCTGTCCATATTCCGGACCTCAAACACTGTTTGGACCGGGCGGTTGATTTAAGTAATAATTACTCCATACGTCGTGATCTGCATGGAACCGGTTCTTTACGGAAACTATTGCCGCATTATCTGCAAACCTTTCAGGTTTTTACTTCTGTCAAAAATGTATTTATTACTCTTGGTATTCAACAAATGTTAAATCTGTTGACACATATGCCTTTTCCGAATGGAAATAAGACAGTTCTTATTGAACAACCCACCTATCGGTTTTTTATGGAATCTTTAAAGCGTTCCGGCAGCTCCGTGCTGGGGATAAAAAGAACTTGTCACGGATTAGATCTGGATGAACTTGAATTTCTTTTTAAAACCAAAAAGATCAAGTTTTTTTATACTGTTCCGCGCAATCATAATCCACTGGGCACGACATATCCGGCTGTGCAAAGGAAGAGTATTGCAGAATTGGCTGCCAGGCATCACGTCTATATTGTAGAAGACGATTATTTTGGTGATGTTGTTAATGACGCCCGCTATGATCCGATATATGCCTATGGTGACCATTACCATCACATCTATTTAAAAAGTTTTTCTAAAATCATTCCTTGGTTCCGGATTGGGATTGCCGTTATTCCCACGCATTTGTTACCGGTTTTTGAGAAAGAGACCTGGTATTCGTATTACCAGTCATATTTTTCTGCCTCACTGGTGTCGCAGGCAACGCTGGACATGTACATACGAAGTAAGCTATTGGCGAAACATGCGTATGAGATCGGGAAGGAGTTGAATATCCGTCTGGCAAGACTGCAAAAATGCCTGGAGGATTTACGGGAATATGGGATAGAGCATCCGGGAATAACGAGTGGATTTTACACCTACCTTAGGTTTCCTAATATTGTTGATGAAGAACGGCTTGCGCACGAATTGCGCAAAAAGGGGATTTTTATATCCCGGGGAACGTTGTATTATCTTGACCGATCCTTTTATGAAAAAGGTATAAGAATCAGTATTTCCCGGACTAACGCGAAAGATATTGAACGGGGGTGCGAGATAATTGGCTTAGTGGTAAAAAGTCTGACAGCAAGAGGATAATTGAGGAATAGGATTCTATACTATTTCTTTATAGAAATAGGTTGTGTACCTTAATGTAAACGCTGCTGTATAAAGAATGAAGGTTGTTCTCAGTGGGGCGAATACAGAAATCTCTTATCATATTCAGGTGATGTAATACATAGTAGTATATCGTTTGTAATTTTCGGATGAAGAAGGGATGATTGTGTTTAGTTTGAGAACAATACTGATTTTGCTTACTGCAGCATTGCTCTTTTGGGATAATAATGCTTTTGCCGAAGGTAAATCGGGACTTGAAATTATAATTAATATCCCCAGTCGTACGTTGGATTTGTATCGCGATAATACTCTGTGGAGAGAATATGCCGTCGCCGTAGGTAAACCTTCCACACCGACACCGACTGGAGATTTTTATATTTCTACCAAAGAAGTCAATCCTGACTGGATACCTCCGAACGGAGATGCTGTTGTCCCGTCGGGGCCCCTTAATCCTTTGGGATATCGCTGGATGGGGTTATACTCAACTTATGGAATACATGGAACCAACGCTCCGTGGAGTATCGGTTCCGTGATATCGAATGGCTGCATCCGCATGAATGAGAGTGATGCAGAAGAACTATTTGATACAGTTTTCATAGGTACACCAGTTCATATTATTTATGAACGCATCAGGGTATATATTGATAACGATGGTTATGCCTCTTTGCATATTTATCCTGATATCTATAACAGCCAGCCGCTCGATGTTGCTACAGTTTACTTAAAGCTGGCACAATATGGAATCAATGGGCTGGTAGATGCAGAACAAGTTGATCGGGCGCTGCAAAATAATGAAGAACAACATATGGCATTAGGCCGGGTTTGCAGTATTGTTCTACATGGCAGCGAGCTTAAAGAAAAAGCGATTGAGCTGAACGGCACACTTTGGGTACCGGTATGGCCTGTGGCAATCGCATTAAAAACGGACATAACCTGGAATGCTGCCAGGGGCATCATTTATGCGGATGATCACAGTGTTCCGGGCATGGCACGGGGAGATATTTTATATGCAACCACTGAACATATACAACAACTGTTTGGTATATTCTTGGAATTTCCCTGTAAAAGGAAATTGCAGCATGGTTGACGGATAAAGATGGTTGCTGTATAATTTTGTTAGTAATAACTCCTGCTGGTATTTTACTAGTAGGGGTTTTTTAACATGATTATTCTTCTTAGCGAGAATACTAAATTAAATGATGGTGAGGGGATAAACATGTCTCCAAAATTTGTTATTATTGACGGCAGCAGTCTGGTGCATCGTGCGTTTTATGCCCTGCCGCTGCTTACGACTGCCAGCGGGCAGTATACGAATGCCGCTTACGGTTTTACCACCATGCTGGTTAAATTACTGGCCGATATTAAACCGGACGCGGTAGCGGTGGCCTTTGATAAAGGGCGCATCACTTTCCGCAATAATACCTATTCTGAGTATAAGGCGCATCGTAAGCCGACTCCGACCGAATTGTCGGAACAGTTTCCGCTGGTCAAGGAAATTCTTCAGGCCTTTCATATCCGTGTTTTGGAGGAAGCTGGCTATGAAGGGGATGACATTATTGGTACTTTGTCGGTAAAGGCCGTGCAGGCTGATTGTGATGTTATTATTGTAACAGGTGACCGGGATGCGCTTCAGTTAATCGGACCTAAGACAAAAGTACTTTTAACCAAAAAAGGTATTTCCGAGCTGGAAATATTTGATGCAGAAGCTTTTCGGAATAAATACAAAATTGATTCAAACCAGCTTATTGATGTAAAAGGGTTAATGGGCGATACTTCGGATAATATACCGGGGGTTCCGGGAATTGGAGAAAAGACGGCAACAAAATTGGTCGCTGAATTTGGCTCGGTAGAAAACATTTTAGATAATATTGACCGCATTTCGGGGAAAAAACTGCAGGATAATTTGCGTACTCATCAGGATATGGCAATTTTGTCGAAAAAACTGGCGACTATTGCCTGCGATATGCCATTTGAATTTATGCTGGATGAGTTTAAGTATGCTCCGGACAGTGCCCGGCTTAGGGAACTGTTTAACCAATTTGAATTCAAAAGTTTATTGCTTAGAATGGGTGAGATATTTCCCGGAAATGGAACCGCTAAAACCGGCGATGATGAATTTTTTGACCAATGCACTGTTGCGGCGGATGAAGAACGGATTGCCGAAATAGTTGCGGATATCCGGCATCGCGCCGTTCTACTGTTTTATCCTGTACTGCAGGGAGGCATACCGGAGCTGTCATTTATGGGCATGGCGGTATGGGATGGAAATGAAGACGAAGTGGTATATATTTCGGCGCAAAGCAAGGGCTGGAGCCAGGTTGTTCAACTTCTGAACGATGATGCCGTCCGAAAAATTACCTATGATGCAAAACCTGTGTACAATGCTTGCCGCCATGAGGGTATTTTGCTTAGGGGGCTGGAATTTGACGTTTTATTGGGCGCCTATCTGCTTGATCCTACCGCGGCAGAGTATCCTTTACGTATGTTGACGGCAAAGTATTTAAACGGCTTCCCCTCCCTCCGACCGGAGCAGGAACAAGACGCGCAGGCCATAGCTTGCTGGGCAGTTACCGCGGTCGCCCGCTTGTATCCAAAAATCATTACACTGCTTAAGGAATGGAAACTGGAAACCCTGTACCGGAAGATTGAATTGCCGCTGGTGGATGTTTTGTCGGCAATGGAAAGCTGTGGGATTACTATTGATGAAGAGCGATTACAAGTTATGTCTGAGGAAATTGCGGCAAGAATCAGTGAACTATTGCAGGAAATTTATAGCCTTGCCGGTGAACAATTTAATGTTAATTCTACGAAACAACTGGGAGTACTTCTATTTGATAAATTTCAGCTTCCCGTTATAAAAAAGACGAAAACCGGTTATTCGACAGATGCCGAGGTTTTGGAAAAACTTTCCGGTACGCATCCGATTATTGATTGCTTGTTGGAATACCGAATGTTGACAAAGTTAAAATCTACTTATCTGGATGGTTTGGCCGGCTTGGTTCATAGCGGGACCAAACGGATACATACTACTTTTAACCAAACGGTTACAGCAACCGGACGATTAAGCAGTTCCGAGCCGAATTTGCAGAATATCCCTATTCGTACGGATATTGGACGGAAAATTCGCGAGTTATTCATTCCCGGGGCGGGTTTTGACTATATTATGTCTGCCGATTATTCACAGATTGAACTTAGAATATTAGCTCATATGTCTCAAGACGACGGACTAATTGATGCTTTTAAACATAGTCAGGATATTCATACCCGTACTGCCGCGGAAGTTTTTGGCATCCCTATGTCTGCAGTGACGCCGGAAATGCGTTCCAGAGCGAAAGCGGTCAATTTCGGTATTGTATACGGCATCAGTGATTACGGGCTGTCTCGGGATATCGGCGTCACCCGCAGGGAGGCCGGTCAATATATTGAAAGTTATTTTGCGCGCTACCACGGTGTAAAAGAATTTATTGATGCAGTGGTTCAGTATGCTCATACACATGGTTATGTCACGACGATGTTTGAACGGCGGCGTTATTTGCCCGAGATTAACAGCAGTAACTTTAACCAACGGTCATTTGCCGAACGGACGGCTATGAATACTCCCATCCAGGGAACGGCTGCAGATATCATCAAGAAGGCAATGATTGATGTATATAGTGAATTGGCCGAAAAAAAATTCCGCAGCCGGATATTATTGCAGGTCCATGATGAATTACTTTTAGAAGTGCCGGCCGCCGAAGTTGATAGGGTTAGTGAATTGGTGAAGCGGTCTATGGAACGGGCTGTAATGCTGGCCGTACCGATGGTTGCCGATGTGAAAATAGGTAAAAACTGGGCAAGTGCAAAATGATATTCCTGTCCGATATGGAGGAGTTACTATGCCGGAATTGCCGGAAGTGGAGACCATCCGCCGAACGCTGGCGGATAAAGTTTCCCAACGTGTAATAAAGAAAGTAGAGTTATTGCTGCCACGCCTGATAAAATGGCCGGGTCCCGGAGAGTTTCAAGCCATGATTACCGGGAAACGGATCAGGCAGTTAACACGGCGCGGCAAATATTTACTGTTTCATTTAGATGAAAACATGGTGATGGTTGTCCACTTACGGATGACAGGACGTCTGTATTTTCAGCACAAGGATGAGGCGCGGGATAAATATATGCGCATTCTTTTTACTCTGGATAATGGCGATGTGTTATTGTATGCGGATACCCGTACTTTGGGAACACTATATTTAATGGAAGAAAATGAGCTGTGGCGCATTTCCGGCTTGCAGCACCTAGGACCGGAACCTTTAACTCTGGAGTTTTCTCTTGTGTATTTTAGTGCTATGCTCAAAAAACGTCCGGGGAAAATCAAAGCCGTATTGCTGAATCAGGCGCTTGTTAGCGGTTTGGGCAATATATATGTAGATGAAAGCCTGGCACAGGCTGGAATCCATCCGGAGCGAAGGGCTGACTGTCTGCTGGATAAAGAAATAGAAAGACTATATTATGCTGTCAATCAAGTTATCCAGGCCGGGATAGATAATGGTGGGACAAGTTTCCGCGATTATCGTGACGGTGCGGGAAGGCGTGGCAGCCATCAGGAGCATTTGCAGGTGTATGGCCGGCAGGCACAACCTTGCCGTATTTGCGGTACCCCCATCGTTAAAACGGTTGTGGCTGGCCGTGGGACTCATTACTGCCCGTATTGCCAGCAGTAGAAACCTTTGCAGCAGTTGGGAGGAAGTATGTATATCATTGGATTAACCGGTGGGATTGCCAGCGGGAAAAGTACGGTCAGTACCATTTTGAAAGAAAATGGCTGTCGCATTATTGATGCTGACCGTATTGCACATCAAGTTATGGAAGAGGGAAAACCTGTATGGCAGAAAATTGTCGAGCGCTTTGGGAGTGAGATTTTGCTTGCTGACCGGAGCATCAACAGAAAAAAACTGGGGGATGCCGTATTTAATGATTCCGCTTTGCGGACATGGCTGAATCATGTTACCCATCCTGCTATTCGGGAGGAGATTAACCGGCAGATAGCAAAAGCCGGGCAGGAGGGGTGTAGCGTTGTTGTTCTGGATATCCCACTGTTAATTGAAGCAGGATGGCAGGAAGCGGTTGATGAACTATGGGTTGTATATGTTAACCGCGAAAATCAGATTAGACGGTTAATGGCTCGGAGTGGTCTAACTCGTGAACAGGCATTGCAGCGAATTGATGCACAGATGAGCCTGGAGGAAAAACGGAATTATGCGGATGTCCTCATTGACAATAATACGGATAAAGAAACTATGAAGCAATACGTACTGGCAGCCTGGCGTAATCTGCAGAAGAATACGGGAAAAAGTCTGTAAAAGAAGTATGTTTTTGTTGCACGCCGCATAATTTGTAATTATATAGGATAACAGTAACGGAGTGATGGTCTTGTGTATAATAACCCGGATGAGAATCCTGGTTGCCGGTGTGCTGATTCTAGTTGTTGGCGCCTATGCCGTATATTGTAGCGGTTGGTTTCAGAAAAAGTATGTTTATCCTTTGCCATATGAAGCTATTATTTTTAAATATGCCCTGGAAAATGATCTGGACCCTTTTCTTGTTGCCAGTGTTATCAGGGCAGAAAGCAAGTTTTTGGTGAAAGCACGTTCGCCTAAAGGTGCTATGGGTCTTATGCAGATGATGCCGGAAACGGCGGAGTGGGTTGCGACACAGCTGGAATTTACTGATTTTTCCATAAAACAGCTTGACGATCCGGAAGTGAGCATCAGACTGGGTGCATGGTATTTATCTTCTCTGAAGAAGGAGTTTAACAGTAACGAGATATTGATGCTCGCTGCTTATAATGGCGGCCGGGGCAATGTTAAGCACTGGATGGAGCAGTATCAATGGTCATTTGATTTTGCGGGAATAGAGGGGATTCCCTTTCGGGAAACGCGTGAGTATGTAAAGAAGGTGCTTGCGAGTAAGGCACGCTATCAGGAATTATATCAAGCCGAATAGGAAATAAGGGCAGGCATGCTGTTGGGAAATGAGGTGTACTTTTGCGGTATTTCTATAAACTAATTTTGGTCAGTATCATGGTAGCAGCACTATTTACCACTGGCTGTGCTAAGCCGGAAGAACCTGGAGCACAACAAAAACCAGGAGCTATGCAGGGAAAAATCAAGGCCGGAGGGCAGTTGACATATGGCAGCCTTCAAGAACCTAACACCTTAAACCCCCTGTTGTCCGATCTGCTTTCCGTATCCGAAGTGAGCAGTTTGATTTTTAATGGTTTGCTAATTACCAATGAAAAGGGAGAATGGTTACCTGATCTGGCAGTTGCGGTTCCCAGTGTGCAAAACGGCGGAGTTAGCCGGGATGGACTAACGATTACTTACAAGCTTAGGGAAGGAGTAACCTGGCACGACGGTGCCCCATTCACCGCAGAGGATGTTAAATTTACCTGGCAAATGATTATGAATCCCAAGGTTAATGTGGTTTCGCGTGAAGGTTATAATAAAATAGCTGCTATTGACACTCCGGATGCTTCAACTGTTATTGTCAGATTTAAGGAAGCGTATGCGTCTTACTTGAATTTATTTCCGTTTATTTTGCCCAAACATATTCTGGAAAATGTACCTGATATCAACAAAGCGGAATTTAATCGTGCACCGATTGGTACAGGACCTTTTAAACTAAAAGAATGGCGTATGGCGGAAGCCATTTTTTTGGAAGCAAATCCTCAGTTTTTTCGTGGTAAACCTCTGTTGGATGAAATTGAATACAAAGTCATACCGGAGTTTAATCTCTTACTGTCTCAACTTAAGTCCGGTGAAATTGATATAGCTTGCAATATCGATTTTTTGCAGTTGGACCAAATTAAAGCCATCGAGGGGGTAAAGGTGGTCATTGTACCCAATATGATCTGGGAGCATATGGATTTTAATTTAGACAATGAATTGTTCCAGGATGTTAAAGTGAGGCAGGCCATTGCATTGGGGATTGACCGCCAGGCTATTACAACTCAAATTCTTAAAGGGACTGCCGTTCCGGCAGCCGGCGATCAACCACCTATCTCGTGGGCATATAACCCTGCGGCAGTACCAGCGGGACGTGATGTGGATAAGGCGAGACAATTATTAACGGAAGCCGGCTGGCAGCCCGGTCCGGAAGGAATATTTGCCAAAGGTCAAAAACGGTTGCGCTTTTCTTTGGCAGTACCACTGGAGGATAAAACACGGGAAGCGGTAGCACAAATGATAGCACAAGAACTGCAGGAACTTGGCATTGCAGTCGAAGTGCGTCCTGTGGAAAAAGGGGTGTTCTTTAGCGACATGCTGAAAAACAGACGGTTTGAAACCGCTCTTTACGCATGGTTTGGCGGCAACGATCCGGATAATATCAGTTTATGGAATTCCAAATATATTCCGAGCAGAAACAATGGATATACGGGGCAAAATTATCCCGGCTGGCGCAATGCGGAAGTGGATGCTTTAACCGGACAAGCGTTGCATACGTTGGATATCGAAACCCGTAAGCAAGCCTATTTTCGCATACAGGATATATTAAGTCAGGAATACCCTGTAGTGCCGTTATATTATCATACCAATATTGATGTAATCAGAAATAATTTGGAAAATTACAAAGCCAATCCGACGTTAGCGGGCAGCTTATGGAATGCCTGGGAATGGGGCTTTAGTGCTAAATAGCTTTCGGAAAGCATAAATAAAAGCTGGCATAGGAAAATGCCAGCTTTATAATTGTGCAATTAACGTTTTCGATGTGGGTTTTGTCCGGTCCTGCAAAGGATTGGAGGCCTGTTTCTGCAATTCAATGGCAGCGGTACTTAGCTCGACAATATAAGCAGGGTTGTCTTTATCCGTAACGGTTCCAGCATTCAACTTATTTTGTGATGCCTGTACTCGTTCAGTTGTCTGGCTGGTCGCAGTATCGCTCAAATCTAGGATATAGGCGGGATTGTCTGAAGCTGACGCTCTGCTCCCCGGCCTGCTGATGTCATTAAGGGCTCGATTAATGCGCTGCTGCTGTTCAGCCGATAAATTTGGTTTTTCGACTAGATAAGCCTGATTGTTTGAAATTGTCACAGACACTTTTATCTCTCTCCTTTTATATCAGTATCCTACTAAATTTATCCAATGTCAAGCAATATTTGAGATCACATTTTCCGGTACATAGGGAAAACGACGATTACAACTGTTTTTATACTAAGTCATGCAGGCTGGCTTAATTTGGATCGTCTTTTGACTGCAAGGAGGAGTTATATAAACCGTTAAGTACGGCATCTCTGTGATATTTGTCAAAAGTACTGGATATGCCGGGAGGCAGCAGCAAGTCAAAGTTGAACTCAAATGTTTTGCTGGCATATGTTTCGACGAAGTTTTTCATACGGCCGCCGACATAATCAATAAGTTGCTCGTCTGTTGTCACTCGCCTGAATAGGCCCGGATAAGTTGATGAATGCCTTCCGTAATTTGCTGTTTTTGGGCAGGAAAAGGCACGACTAGCATCCTCCTTATGTACGGAATGGTTATCCATAAATTTTAAGTATTATTATAGGTTATAATCATAGAATCAAGTTTGTAATTATCTGTTACAAATATTTTTATAAAACTACTTGCTATTTAATGTTATGTGTGCTAAAATATCACTTGTGGTTGACAAGCTGCCAACTGAAAACGGTGACATAATCCTGAAGATTTCTTTATATGTTGGAAGTTTTTTGCAAGAATTGACGGTTTGGTGACTACAGATGCTAATGCGGTCGTGGCGGAACGGCAGACGCGCTAGCCTCAGGAGCTAGTGGGGGCAACCTCGTGGTGGTTCAAATCCACTCGACCGCACCAAAACTAATATGAATGCTATAAGAGCGGTAGTGGCGGAATGGCAGACGCACTAGCTTGAGGGGCTAGCGGGGGCAACCTCGTGCTGGTTCAAATCCAGTCTACCGCACCATTATCGCGTAATTTAGATTTTCGAGGATTCTCTTGGGAATCTTTTTTTATTTATTGGATTGTTTAAAAGTCAAGGCTAGTTGCGTTTTACTAGTCTGTTCTCGATAAAGGAAGGTTTTCTTGCCATAAATACATCCGATGTGGATTTTACGCATAAAATTTAGTCTTTTTATGTATAAATAGAAATATATGCCACAATCATGGAGGTGTATTATGGATTCCAAAACCATAGTCAGTGAAACGATCGCCAATTATGAACAATTTGTCAATCCGGCCATTGCCAGGCTATTTCGGTTTATGGGGCTAGCAACTGTGGAATACCGGGCAGAAGGTTATCTGATTGAAGATATTGACGGGCATCAATATATTGACTGTCTGGGGGGGTATGGCGTTTTTAGTTTGGGTCACCGGCACCCTAAAGTAGTTGAGTCGGTTAAGAGGCAGTTAGACCGTATGCCACTTTCCGGCAAGGTGTTATTTAATCAAACAATGGGCGAATTGGCTGCTGTATTAAGTGAGATCACTCCCGGAAATCTGCAATACAGCTTTTTGGTTAATAGTGGTACGGAGGCGGTAGAGGGTGCATTGAAACTTGCCAGACTGCATACAGGACGGGAAGAGTTTGTTTCTACGGTTAATGCTTTTCATGGAAAAACTTTCGGTGCATTAAGTGCGACTGGACGGGATTTGTTCTGCGATCCTTTCAGGCCGTTGTTGGACGGATTTAGGCATGTGCCCTATGGCGATATCCATGCTATGGAAGAAACGATGAACGAGCGGGTTGCGGCAGTGATTGTCGAGCCTATCCAGGGTGAGGGAGGCATTGTGGTACCGCCGGAG
Organism: Propionispora sp. 2/2-37; assembly: GCF_001298735.1. Classification (GTDB taxonomy): domain Bacteria; phylum Bacillota; class Negativicutes; order Propionisporales; family Propionisporaceae; genus Propionispora. The sequence goes on from NZ_CYSP01000006.1 coordinate 180,162, forward strand.
GGATATTTGGCGGCTGTACGGAGCTTGTGCGACCAGTATGGGTCACTACTGATCTGTGATGAAGTGCAGACAGGGCTGGGGAGAACGGGGAAAATGTTTGCTGTCGAGCATTTTAATGTGGTCCCGGATATTATGACTTTGGCTAAAGCCCTGGGCGGAGGCGTGATGCCGGTGGGAGCCTTTATTGCCAGGCCGGCTGTTTGGGACAAATATATTGTCAGTCCCTTTTTACATACTTCGACGTTTGGCGGCAACCCATTGGCTTGTGCAGCGGCTTTAGCCGCTGTCCGGGTAATACAGGAAGAAGATTTGCCGGGGCAGGCAGCGGCGACAGGCAAGTATTTTGTCAGTTGCCTGGAGCAAGTCAGAAAAGCGTATCCCGATGTTATAGAGGAGGTACGCGGCAGAGGGCTAATGATCGGAATTGCGCTTACGAAAGAGGGTGCTGGCGGGGTAATGATGTCCGAGCTGATAACACGGGGGGTTCTAGTGGCCTATACTCTGAATAATCCCAAGGTTATTCGTCTGGAGCCGCCGTTGACTATTCCTGTTGTCGCAGTTGATCAGATTGTTCATGCCATTGGCGAATCGGCACAAATAGCGCATAGTATGATCGACGATTTATAGAGGAGGGATAAACATGCCTTACGTAGAAGTGGCTCTGGCGGTTGATTGTGAACGGAAAAGCATATATCCGATTCTAAAAGAAATGGAAAAATATCCTGAATTTATGCCCGATTTAGAGAGTGTTAGCATAGTGGAACGTGATGGCAACACTACAGTTAGTCAATGGGTGTCCAATGTGGACGGGCGTATCATTAAGTGGACGGAAAAGGATACGTTTGATGATCAAAATATGCATATTGCTTACCGGCAAATTACAGGTGATTTAAAGAAATTTGCTGGAGAGTGGATTCTGACTCCAATGGATGGTGGCGGTACGGAAATTAAACTGACAGTTGATTTTGAATTTGGGGTACCGATGATTGCCGGCCTGCTGAATCCTATTCTTAAAAAAAAGGTCAAAGCTAACAGTATGAATATGCTGCGTCATATTAAGGAAAAAATGGAAAAAATATGAAATTGGGCTATTGTTAATTTTTATTAAATTACATATAATTATAATACATGCCTCAGGGAGTAGGATTATGGCGAACGGTATCAGTAGTCTCATGTAAATTAACGCTCGGGGGTTTAGTATGAATAGGCTGAGAACAACTGTTTTGCTTGCCGGTCTGACAGGCCTTTTACTGGGAATTGGCAGCCTTTTGGGCGGCAGTAAGGGCATGACGGTCATGTTTGTTCTATCCATGCTGGCTAATTTTGTAAGCTATTGGTTTAGTGACAAAATTGTGCTCACTATGTATGGTGCTCAAGAAGCCAGCATTAAAACAAATCCTGATTTGATCCGCATAGTGTCTTTGCTGGCGCAAAAAGCCAAGATAGCCATGCCTAAAGTATATATTATTCAAACGGAAGTTCCCAATGCTTTTGCCACCGGGCGCAATCCCCGGCAGGCGGCTGTGGCTGTTACGGCCGGGCTGATGCGGCTGGTTGACCGCGAGGAACTGGAAGCTGTAGTTGCCCATGAGCTTGCCCATATCAAGAACAGAGATACATTGATAAGCGGTATGGTAGCCAGTATAGCCGGTGTGATTACGATGCTGGCTCACCTTGTTCGCTGGACGGTATTTTGGAGAACCGGACACGGGAATGATGAAAATAATTCTATCAGAGGAATTCTGGAAGCTGTATGCCTGGTCATACTGGCTCCGTTAGCGGCAGGTATCATTCAACTGGGAGTTTCCCGTTCGCGGGAGTATCTGGCTGATGAGACCGGTGCGGGTATATCCGGCAAGCCGCTAGTACTAGCCAGGGCACTGGAAACAATTGAACGATACGCAGCGCAAAAGGTTATGCCGGAGGCTACGCCACCGACATCGCATATGTTTATTGTTAATCCGTTTATCAGTGGTACAGACAGTTGGATCATGAATCTTTTTAGTACACATCCTGGCACACAGGAACGAGTCAAGCGGTTGAAGGCGATGGCTGAAAATATGAGATGCTAGGTTGAATCCACTGGACAAGCTTCAGTGGATTCTTTTTGGTGAAAATGATCATTTTTTTGGATATAGGACTGTATGAAGTGATTTGAGCTGATAATCTTTGACAAGAGCCTATTATCTCCACTATAATGATAAAGTAGAATATTAAGTCTTATAAGGCATACACTGATCCTATGACAGACAGGAGGGATACGTTTGGAAGATAACACAACAGGTTGGTTAAAACAAATGGCAGAGACTCCAGGCGTTTCAGGATTTGAACACCGCGTTAAAGAATTGTTGAAAAAACGGCTGCACGGTATAGCGGAAGTTTCCTATGATAAAATAGGCAGTATCATTTTTAAGAAACAGGGAACAAACCATATGCCCAAGATCATGCTGGCCGGTCACATGGACGAAATTGGTTTTATGGTTAAAAACATTACCAAGGAAGGTTTTTTGAAATTTAGCACACTGGGTGGCTGGTGGGAGCAAGTCATGTTGGGACAAAGGGTTACCGTGCTTACCTCCAGGGGGGACATACCCGGAGTAATTGGCAGCAAACCGCCGCATATATTGACTCCGGAAGAACGGAAAAAAATTGTACCCAAAAAAGAAATGTATATTGATATTGGTGCATCCAGCGAAGAAGAAGCCAGGGAATTTGGCGTGCGACCAGGCGATGCTGTTGTCCCGTACAGTGAATTTACTGTAATGAAAAATCCCCGTCTCTTGATGGCAAAAGCGTGGGATAACCGGATCGGTTGCGCGATTATTGCCGATGTGATGGCGGCACTGCAGCAGGAAATACATCCCAATACAGTGTATGGCGTGGGGACGGTACAGGAAGAGGTTGGCTTACGGGGAGCAAAAACCAGCGCGGGAGTGATTGATCCGGATATTGCTTTTGCCGTCGATACCTGTGTTGCCGGAGATACTCCGGGAGTGACGACCGACCAGGCGGCCAGTAAGCTTGGCAAGGGAGTAGCTATCTGTATCTATGATGCAAGTATGATTCCTCATACCAAGCTGCGTGATTTTGTTATTGAAACGGCTGAGCAGAATCATATTCCCTATCAGTTGGAATTTACGGAAGGCGGCGGTACGGATGCAGGGCGGATACATATTCACGGACAGGGAGTGCCCAGCCTGGTATTGAGCATCCCCACCCGCTATTTACACAGCCATCACAGCATCATTCATCGTGACGACTATGAAGCGGCCGTAGATTTGCTAATTGCTGTGCTAAAACGGTTAGATGACAAACAATATAGGGATTTGGTGATGTAAATGGCGAATCGTCCGTTAATTACAGTTAAGGGTGTTTCCCCGCAGGTGGACGATAGTGTATTTCTTGCACAGGGAGCTTGGGTCATCGGGAATGTGAGTATTGGTGAAAAGTCAAATATCTGGTATAATACCGTTTTGCGGGGAGACATGCACCCCATCCGTATCGGTAAGTATACCAATATTCAGGACAATTGTACGGTACATGTTATGCATGATCATCCGGCCGTTATCGGAGATTATGTTACCGTGGGACATAATGCGGTTATTCACGGCTGTACGGTTGCTGATAATTGTCTTATTGGTATGGGGGCAATTTTGCTGAGTTATTGTGAGATCGGCGAAAATTGTATTATTGGTGCGGGGTCTCTGGTTACTGAGCATAAAAAAATACCACCTAATTCGCTGGTGTTGGGATCACCCGGCAGAGTTGTACGTATGCTGACTGAGGAGGAAGTAGCAGCTATCCGCCAGTCTGCGCTGGATTATTACAAAGAAGCACAGAGTTATCTTTAATCAAAATAACAGGAGGGACTAATTTATATGGTAGAAAACAGTTTAGTATTATTAAAACCGGATGCAGTAGAAAGAGCTATCACTGGCGAAATTATCGCCCGTTTCGAGCGTCGTGGATTGAAAATTGCAGCTATGAAGATGATGAAGCTTTCGCGGGAACAGGCTGGTGCGCATTATGAGGAACATCAAAATAAACCTTTTTTTGCAGGCTTGGTCGACTTCATTACATCCGGTCCGGTTATAGCTATGATTGTACGTGGAGAAAACGCGGTGAAAATGGTGCGTGCTATGATGGGTACCACCAATCCTTTAGATTCGGCTCCGGGAACCATACGGGGTGATTATGCTACCGTTATGTCGCATAATGTGATTCATGGTTCAGATAGTCCGGTCAATGCGGAACGGGAAATTAATATTTTTTTTAAGGAACATGAAATTTTTTAATGGGAGTGGGCTGCCTTGAAGGTATATACCAAAACAGGTGATAAAGGTACGACCGCTTTGTTGACCGGCGAACGGGTAGAAAAAGACTGCTTGCGGGTAGAAGCCTATGGTTCCGTAGATGAAGTGAATTCGGCATTGGGCCTGGCAAGAGCTACCTGCTGCCAGCAGCAGGTGCGTGACGTTGTGTATGAATTGCAGAAAATCTTAATGCCAGTTATGGCTGATCTTGCCAGTACTCAAGAGACCGATTTTGTTTCTTTGGATCATATTGTCTATATGGAGAAAACGATTGACAAGCTGGAGGAAGAACTGCCGCCGTTAAAGGCATTTCTAATCCCGGGGGATACGCCCGGTGCGGCTGCATTGGATATGGCCCGAACAGTTACCAGGCGCGCGGAGCGCAATGTTCTACGCCTGGCTAGGCAAGAACGGATTAGTGAACACGTCCCGGTATTGTTAAACCGCTTGTCTGACTTATGTTTTATACTTATCAGGGCAGAATCCCGGTTATCCAAATGAAAATTTATTGCCATGCCGGCAGGCTGTGGCACAAAGTATGCAAATTCATCATACAATGTAAAAAACGATGTGTAGGCAACCAATTAGGAGGCGAGTGTGGTGAAATTGCTGAAAGTATATATTATGTCCGTACCGGCACCATTGCGTAAAATTGTACGGCTGTTTTGTAAACCCTCATAGGTTTTTATATCCACGATACCGCCTTAATCAATAGGGCGGTTATTTATTTTGTTCCTCCCGAATAAATTAAAAAGAAGGATAATTTTCTATAAATAGAGAATAAAAAAAAAATTCGATCAATTTTTCTTTTGTTTCAGGAACTGCCAATCTGTTAAGGGGGGTCGTTATGAAGGAGTATGCAGGTGATAAAATCCGGAATATAGGAATTGTTGCTCACGGCAGCGCCGGAAAGACGTCGTTGCTGGAGGCACTGCTGTTCACTGCAGGTGCTGTAAAACGCCTAGGACGTGTTGATGACGGCAGTACAACAACTGATTTTGAACCGGAAGAAATAAAACGTAAAGTTACTATTGGTGCTGCGCTGGCGCCGTGTGAATGGAAAGACCATAAAATCAATTTTTTAGATACGCCGGGATATGCCGATTTTGTGTCTGAAGTAAAAGGCGGTTTACGGGCAGTTGACAGTGCACTAGTAGTTGTATGTGCCGTATCGGGAGTGGAAGTCGAAACCGAAAAAGTATGGCAGTATGCCGAAAATTTGAAAATGCCGCGCATGTTGTTTGTTAATAAAATGGACAGGGAAAATGCGGATTTTTTCGGTACTGTCGAGCAAATACAGGGAAAATTCGGCAAGCGGGCCATTCCCATTGAAATACCTATCGGTGCTCAGGAGGAGTTTTCTGGTGTGGTTAATTTACTGACGATGAAAGCGGTGCTTACGCAGGGGACTCAGGAAGTAGAGAGCGCTATCCCGGAGAGCATGCTGCCGCAGGCTGAGGCAGCCCGGCAAGAACTGCTGGATATGGCAGCTGAAGCCGATGATGATTTATTGGAAAAATACCTGGAAGGAGAGGAACTAAGTACGGCGGAAATTGCGGGGGGATTGTTGAACGGAATATCCCGGGCTGAACTTTTTCCGATACTGTGCGGTTCAGCTTATAAAAACGTTGCTTTGCCGCTGCTTCTGGATGCTGCGGTCCATTATCTGCCCCCTGCTGTTAAAAAAAACGTCATAGGATATCATCCGTTAACGCAGGAGGTGTTGGAACGAAAAGCAAATGATGCATTTTCGGCCATGGTTTTTAAAACCACTGCCGATCCTTTTGTCGGAAGGCTTAGCTATATCCGGGTATTTTCCGGTATGCTAAAACCGGACAGTTCGGTTTATAATGCGAGTAAAGGAAAGGTAGAACGTATCGGTAACCTGTTTACTTTGCGGGGGAAGCAGCAGGAAACTGTTCCGGTCCTGCGGGCGGGAGATATTGGTGTTGTGGCCAAATTGCAGGATACTGCGACGGGAGATTCTTTGTGTGATAAAGACAGACCGATTGTTTTTTTACCGATAGATTATCCTAAGCCTATGTTCTCCATGCGTCTGGAGGCCAGGAACCGCAACGATGAAGACAAAATCGGGAGCGCTTTGCAGCGCCTTTTGGATGAAGATCCCACCTTGGTGATGCATAAGGAGACAGAGCCGCCCCAGCTTGTAATCAGCGGTATGGGAGAACTGCATATTGATATCATGGTTGAACGCCTGAAACGGAAATTTGGTGTGGATGTATTGCTGAGTCAGCCCAAAATCCCTTACCGTGAAACGATCAGGAGCGCTGTTAAGATAGAGGGAAAACATAAAAAACAAAGTGGCGGACATGGACAATACGGGCATGTCTGGCTGCAAATTGAACCACTGGAGCCGGGGGCGGGGTTTGTATTTCAGGATTCAATTTTTGGCGGTGCTGTGCCACGCCAGTATATTCCGGCAGTGGAAAAGGGTGTGCGTGAAGCCCTGGCTGGTGGAGTTTTGGCCGGTTTTCCTATTGTTGATGTAAAGGTTACGTTGACAGATGGGTCTTATCACACGGTAGATTCATCGGAAATGGCATTTAAAATAGCCAGTGGTTTAGCTTTGCGCAAGGGAGTGCTACAAGCCAAACCGGTCCTGTTAGAACCGATTTGCAATATAGAGGTTGAAATTCCGGAGCAATTGATGGGTGATATCATCGGTGACTTGAACGGCAAGCGGGGCCGGATACTGGGAATGGAGAACGTGGGGGCCGGGATCGGTGTGGTTAGAGCGCAAGCACCCCTGGCAGAGGTGTTCCGTTATGCCTTGGATTTGCGTTCACTTACCCAGGGACGGGGCTGCTTTGACATGAAGTTTTCACATTATGAAGAAGTTCCGCAGCGGATTGCCGATGCAGTGATTGCCGGTGCGAAAAAAGATAAAATGGTTGATGAGATGTAAAAAAGAGGGCTAATATGCCCTCTTTTTGTTTAGAGACAACTGTGGCTGGTCATTATTTTGTCATAGTTCTGAAGTATGCTTTAATGGGGACCGGGTATAATGTTTTACTGTTCAATGCAAAAAAGGAATTTATTTCCATTTATCGAATATGTGTAAAAAAATGGAAATAAGGAGCTCCATAGATGATGATAGCTCCGGTCACAAGTATTTACAAGGATGGATTAAAAAGGCAGGATAAACAGAAGCGCTGCTTTCTAAAAGGTAAATCGGATACCTCGTTTAAAGTTGTTTTAGAAAAAGCAATTAAAGAGTTGGCCGTTAAATCAACAATTTTCTAAAGCAACACTTATTAGTTTGATGAAGGTTATATTATTAAGAACAAGCTGCGGCAAAAGAGAGAGGGTTTTTATGAAGTGAAAGTTAATCGTGAATGGAGTAATCCAATTGTATTTTTTACGGGGATTATCATGCTATATATGGTAGTTATTATGCTGGCATCGCTATTCAGCAAGTGAGAAAAGATCAAAAAATTTAGATCCCGCATGTGAAAAACCTGTAATATTTGAAAACGCTGATCATGAGAATATCTTCAACAAAGGCATTTAATCTCTTTGTTGTTGGGATTTTTTAGTATAGGCCAAATTTCTGGCTTAGCCAAAAGCTGGCCGGCTGGTCGATCCACCCCATACTATTGTCGGTTATTTCCGCAACAAACAGTCGATCATCATGTTGTAAGTAACGGCCCAACGTTTCGAATACCTGGTTGGCATCGTATTGACTGTCCAGTAGCCAAACGGATTTTAAAGCAGGTACCGCCTGTCCCAGAGATTGAATCGCAGTGGAGACTTTATCGTAATTAGGATGGTCGACCTTCATATTATAAGTGATGATGTAGATCATATGTGTCCTTTCCGCCTCAGGGAGATGACCTGTGGCTTTGCCTATGTTTAAGGAATTGCAAACCGCCTGTCGACGTAATCAGGGCTATAGGACGACCATTGGCTAACTGTATATTAACAAGCTGATCGGGATTTGTCCATCCTTTTTCTTTAAGTACGGCTTTCTTTGATATCTTTAGGCCGCACCTTTTGCCTGATAGGGTGTTTGGCCAACCATACACCACGATTCATATCAGTTAGAATGGCCATTGCAGTAGTTTCAACTTTTTTGGAGTGTTATAACCGGAAAACCATTTTTGTTTGCGGTGCTTTGTTACCGGATCTAGATTTTGACGATCTAAATAAGACTTTTGTCGTAGTAAATGGCCAGAATTTATTGCCATACATTCAGAAACCAGGAATCAGCATAAAACTTCCCGTTTCGGTTTTAGGGCGCACAAGAATATCCTGTTATTATGCAGAGTGTGTATCCTATTCGTCTGCCGGGTTTTTTGTTGTTCTGTAATTCGACAAATTTTGACAATTGATTAAGTATATAATTTACATAGTTGATTATAGTAGAATGGGAGTGTCCATATGAGAAAATTATCTTTGTTTACAATTCTTTCAATTCTATGTTTGTTTTTAATTTCAATAGGTACTGTGTTTGCCGAAGAACCTGTTAAAACACCATTTAGCAAGCCAGATTATAGAATTGCAATCATTCCTTACATTAACTCATCAGAGGAAACAAAGGGCTATATAAAAGAAACTATCGACAATAAATATTCTGAACAGTATTCAAATGATAAATTTAAAATGATTCCTATTGTGGATGTACAAAAAGCGTTAAATGTTGCTGGTTATGATGCATCTAATATGGAACTTCCCGACAAAGAGGTTTTGTCAACTGTTGCAAAGGAAACGAATGCTGATTATGTTATCGCTATGGAGATATCACAATTAATAACTACGCGGCATATCAGTTTTTTTCAGTCAAAAGTAGTAACAAAGTCCAAGTTGCGCTATAAATTTTACAATGTAGAACAGGATAAAGTAATTTCGTTCCAAACGACCGGACTTTCGGAAAATAAAACTGTATTTGGTGATGTAGGTTATAAAGATCCAATTACTAAAGCTTTAAGTCAAGCAATGGATGAAGCTAACGAAAAAATCATGAGTAGCTTATAGAATATAACTCCCCATTTTGGTTTAGGCCGGGCGGGGAGTTTTGCTTATAATTTAAGAAGTGCTTCCGTGTTGATCAGATGCTATTTCCAGGTGATCCGGAAGCTTCTGCTGCCGGGCTTATTTTATTTTGCTTGACTCTAATTCGACATCACTTAATTAAATCCAAGATATCGCTTCCTTGCCGTACCATGGAATTAGCACGGCGTGGCTATGGGAAGTTTCCACTACCTTTCTTTTTTGCGATGTACTACCTAAAGGTTAACAAACTTTTAATATGAGAACACTTGATACGCTAGGATAATGACTGTAATATATAGACATATATAAATATATATATAAGAGGGGAAAGATAATGCATCCATTGAAAGAAAAAGTACTTTTTCTTTGTACCCATAATGCCGCCCGTTCTCAAATGACAGAAGGTTTGTTACGTGACTTACGCGGGAACAAATACGAAGTTTTTAGTGCGGGAACAGAACCGACGTCTATTAATCCCTACGTAGTTAAAGCTATGGAAGAAATCGGTATCAGTTTATCAAATCATCGCTCAAAATTCATTCAGGAATACCGAGATATTAATTTTAACCACGTTGTAACTTTATGTGATAAATCAAAGGAACTTTGCTCTTTCTACTATGGCGCTAGAACCTATGAACAGAGTTTTCCTGATCCTTTGGAGTTTACAGGGTCTGAAGAAGAAATTCTTGCTCAAGTCCGAACTGTAAGAGACAGTATCAAAGAGTATATTATAAATACATTTATCAGATAGAAACGAGGTTATATCATGAACTCTTTATCAGTTATTTTTAAAGCTTTTGGAGATGAAACCCGTCTTAAAATAATTGAAATGCTTCTAGGTAAAGAGCTGTGTGTTTGCGATATATTAGAGGCTTTCGATAAGACACAGCCCGTTATTTCTCACCATCTAAAAATACTTAAACACGCAGGGCTAGTAACAGATGTAAGAGATGGAAAGTGGATCTATTATAGTCTTGCTCCGGAAGTCTTTGAATTAGTAAGCAGTTTTTTTAGGCGTATGGATCATCAGTTAGGGAAAAATGAACGGCAACATCCTTGCTCACAAAATCGTAAATAGCTTTAATTTGTAAGAGTAGCAATCTTAGGAGGCAATTTTTCATGAAAAAGAAAATGGTTTTATTTCTCTGTACGCATAACTCTGCCCGTTCACAAATGGCGGAAGGATTGTTAAGAGCTTTATATGGAGATCGATATGGTCTTATAGTGCCGGAACTGAGGTTACAAGAGTAAATCCCTATGTTTTTAAATCAATGGCTGAGATCGGGATTGATCTTAGTAGTCATCGATCTAAACATTTACAAGAGTTTCTTGAGGACGAATTTGATTACGTTGTTACGGTTTGCGACAATGCCAAGGAGGCTTGCCCGTATTTTCCCCATGCGAAAAAACGCATCCATAAGAGCTTCTCTGATCCGTCAAAGTTTACGGGATCTGAAGATAAAATCTTAAAAGGGGTTGCTGCCGTAAGAGAAGAGATAAAAAAATGGATTGAAGATACTTTTGATAACCAATAGGAGGCTTGATTTAATGTCAGAAAAAAGGCTGGATTTTTTTGAAAGATATTTAAGTATTTGGGTAGCTCTTTGCATCGTTGTGGGAATTTCCCTAGGAAAGCTCTTTCCTTCTGCTATCAATGCCCTTAGCCAGATGGAAGTCAGTCATGTTAATCTATCCATTGCAGTACTAATCTGGCTGATGATTTACCCCATGATGTTAAAGATCGACTTTTCAGCAATAGTAAAGGTTGGTGAGAAACCAAAAGGACTTTTAATTACCTTATTTGTAAATTGGATTGTAAAACCGTTTAGTATGGCATTGCTAGGCTGGCTGTTTTTCAAAAACCTGTTCTTACCTGTTATCGGTCAAGATTTGGCAAATGAATATATGGCAGGAGTGATTCTTCTAGCCGCTGCACCTTGTACAGCTATGGTATTCGTATGGAGTTACCTGACAGATGGTGACCCGGCATATACTTTGGTCCAAGTCGCTATTAACGATTTGCTTATGCTAGTTTTATTCGCACCCATTGTAATGCTTTTATTAGGAGTATCAAATATCGTAGTTCCAAAAGACGTATTACTCATGTCCGTACTTCTATATATCGTAATACCGCTTGGAGCTGGATATCTTACAAGAAAGTTACTTCTTTCCCTCAAAGGCGAGGAGTGGTTTAATACGAAGTTTCTTGCTCCATTAAAGCCAGTTACAATCATTGCGCTTCTTGCAACTTTGATTATCATTTTCGCATTTCAGGGTGAAGTGATTTTAGCCAATTGGGGAAACATTATTTTAGTGGCTATTCCTATAACCATACAGGTGTATTTTAACTCATCATTAGCATATTTTCTCGCCAAATATTTTAAAGTACCGCATAACATTGCTGCGCCAGGTGCATTAATCGGTGCTAGTAATTTTTTTGAATTAGCTGTGGCAGTTAGTATTTCGTTGTTTGGACTAAAATCTGGGGCTACTCTTGTAACAGTTGTAGGCGTATTAGTCGAAGTACCTGTTATGCTGTCAGTATGTAATTTCTGTAATAAGACACGTCATTGGTTTAATGAGAATAGAGGAGCAGTGATCTGAAGCGCCAATGAACATGAGATTTTATAAGAGTATACATAAATAATGGGCCTGATAAAAAAGCTTTACCAATATGAATAGGGAAAGGTAATCAGATTGTTGATCTTATGGCCATGTTAGAGGCAAGTATGGCTAAAATTGACAAGATTAAGAAATCTAAAAAGAAAGCTAGCAATCAGCATAAAAACTCCCCGTTTCGGTCGTGGCCGGACGGAGAGTTTTTGTTATAGTAAAGAAAAAACAAAACTCTTACCATTAAGGTAAGAGTTTTGTTTAATGTGTTATTATATATAATTTCTAGTTATCCGTTAGAAGAATGTTAGAAGCTAACTCATGTTATGGTCATTATAACCTCATCAACATCAGGAAGATACTAAATTTACATGGTCGGGGCGACAGGACTTGAACCTGCGGCCTCTTGGTCCCGAACCAAGCGCGCTACCAAACTGCGCTACGCCCCGTACTCACATTTATAAATTATACACAACTATAGGCTACCTGTCAACATAAGGATGAAAAGAATAAAATAAGATGAAGAAAAATGCATAATATACGAAAAATGGAAGGATTTTGAAAATAAATGGAGAAAAAATATTAGCAAAACATAATAAAAGGGGGCATTATGGATAAGACAAAAAAAATCTTGAAAATTTATTTTTTTATTCTAGTATTCCTGGCCGGTGTGGTTCCGGCAGTTTCGGCTCAGGTACTTCTTAAACAGGGGAGTACGGGAAACGACGTTTACCTGCTTCAGGTAAAGTTGCAGGAAATGGGGTATTACCAGGGGGATTTGGACAGTACCTTTGGTTCTGAACTGCGGAGTGCCGTTATCAATTTTCAGTTGAACTATGGTTTGGTGCCGGATGGAATTGTTGGCAGGGAAACTTGGCTGGCTTTACGCAATTTCAAGTTCAGTGACGCCAGCCGTGGGCAAGGGATTCACAGTAATAACGGCTGGCGTATTGCTGCTTTAGCCCAGCAGTATTACGGTGTACCTTACGTTTGGGCGGGACGTTCGCCCAGCGGTTTTGATTGTTCCGGCTTCGTCTTTTACGTTTTTGGGCAGCAGGGGGTCAGCATACCTCGGATGGCGGATGAACAATTCAAAGTGGGAGTTTGGATTGACAGGTCTGATTTACAGATGGGTGATTTGGTGTTTTTTAGTACATATGAACCAGGCCCTTCGCATGTCGGAATTTATATTGGCAATGGTCAGTTCATCCATGCCAGTTCGGGTGCCGGGCGGGTGATACGCACATCGCTGTACAGCGATTATTACCAATCCAGATATTTAGGTGCACGTCGTGTGCTTTGATGAATGCAAGGAGTAAAATTTTACGAAGAATATTCCAGGGCAGTAGCCAGACTACTGCCTTTTAAAATGTTCATAATGGATTTGGCAGGCTCAATATAGGAGCTGGTGTGATAGTTGTGGAATCGCGGGTGCTCCAAACCACCGATAAAACAAATGGATTTAGACGATATATTTTGGAGTCCAGCTTATAATAAAGTACTTGAATAAGGAAAGGAGTATGTTATAATTGGTATATACAACATGTTGATATGTTGTATATTGAACAGCTGCTGGGAGGCAATCATGAAAAAAGTAGATAAAAACTCACCCATACCACTGTATTACCAACTAAAAGATATTATTGTGGAATTGATTGAAAATGAAGAGTTGCAGCCAAATGATCCCATACCACCCGAAAGAGAATTATGTGAGTATCACGCCGTCAGCCGTATGACGGTGAATAAAGCGATTATAAGTTTAGTAAATCAGGGAGTTTTATACCGGGAGCAAGGGAAAGGCACTTTCGTGGCGGCTCATAAAGAAAAATATACACTGTCCGGGCTGTTTGGCTTGACGGAAGATATGCAGCGCCGGGGATTGACAGTTCGTACAAAATTAATTTCGTTTGAAAAAAAAGATGTTACTAAAAAATTACAGAATAACTTAAAATTGACGGAAGGTCAGTCTGTATTTGAAATCACGAGACTTCGTTACGTGCAGGAAGACCCTTATGCCTTGGAAACAGCCTATATACCTGTCTATTTATGTGAAAGCTTAACTGCCGGAATGCTGGAGAATCATTCGCTTTATGATTTGCTTGCCGGTAGCTATGGTTTACAGATAGAACATGCTTACCAGACGATTGAACCAGTCCTGGCTAATGAATATGAAAGTAACTTGTTGGAGATGAAAAAAAATAAATTAGCTTTTCTGCTTTCGCGCAGAACGTATTTAAAAGGAAATATACCTATGGAAGTAACCAAAGCCATTTACCGGAGTGATCGCTATAAGTTTGAGATTACTTTAAATCGTTGATCGGCACGTCGGGGACGTGTAAAAATACATAGGGGGTTGAAAGGATGGGTAATTGGTTTAAAAGTGTACAAAAAATAGGCAAGGCTTTGATGCTGCCGGTGGCGGTATTGCCGGCTGCGGCGCTATTGTTGCGGTTTGGTGCGCCGGATGTTTTGGATATTCCTTTTATTATGAAGGCCGGCGCCGCTATTTTTGACAACCTGGCATTGTTGTTTGCCATTGGGATTGCCGTGGGGTTTTCGCATGATAGTGGCGGCGCGGCGGGTTTAGCCGGAGCGGTGGGATATTTTGTTCTTACGAATGGATTGAAAACAATTAACGCCGATCTGAACATGAGTGTGTTAGCCGGTATTATCAGTGGTTTGGTTGCAGGAGCTATTTATAATCGCTACTACAATATTAAACTACCGGAGTTTTTAGGTTTCTTTGGCGGGAGACGGTTTGTACCCATTGCTACGGCAGCGGCATCCGTGGTCCTGGCGGGTATCTTTGGCGTTGTCTGGGCTCCTATTCAGAGTATCATTCATGCTGTTGGTGAGTGGATTATTGGTGCAGGCGCTGTCGGTGTATTTATCTTTGGCTTTTTCAATCGATTATTAATACCTTTCGGCTGTCATCATATCCTTAATAGCTTTATATGGTTCGTATTCGGCAATTATACCGATAGTGCCGGAAAAGTGGTTACAGGTGATTTAAATCGTTTCTTTGCCGGTGATCCTACTGCCGGGAACTTTATGGCCGGTTTTTATATTATCTTTATGTTTGCTTTGCCGGCAGTAGCTTTTGCTATCTATACAACAGCCAAACCGGAGAATCGGACCAAGATAGCCGGTATGCTTTTTTCCGTTGCTTTTACAGCGTTTCTGACCGGGATAACAGAACCGATTGAATTTATGTTTATGTTTTTAGCTCCGGGTTTGTATTTATTTCATGCCATTTTGACGGGCCTGGCCATGGCGGTTTCCTATTCTTTCGGAATTTTGCACGGGTTTGGTTTTTCGGCAGGTTTAATTGACTATTTGTTAAACTGGAAACTGGCTACAAATCCCGGAATGCTCATTCCACTGGGGTTGGCATTTGCGGCGATATACTATGTAACCTTTGTCTGGGCAATCCGTCATTTTGATATTCCTACACCCGGCAGATATGAAGATGAAGCAGATAATGTGGCAATAGCCGGCGTTAATATCAGCAATTTTTCCGTGCAAATGCTGGAAATTCTTGGCGGCAAGGAAAATGTAGCAGCCTTGGATTCCTGTATTACTCGTTTACGCTTGGATATGAAAAATGCCAGTATTATAGATGAAAAAAGGCTGAAAGAGCTGGGAGTTCGCGGTATTGTTAAACGCGGTGACAGTGTTCAAGTCGTTGTCGGTACGCAGGCAGAACTTATCGCAGAAGAAATGAAAAAACTGCTCAAGTAAATCGGTTGATCCTTATTATTCAACAGGCTAGAGCGCGGTTTACCGTCAGTTTATTCTATTGGCGCTGGAGTTAGACGGTAAACCCTGCCTGTTCAGAAAACAATGTACAGCCGTACAGGAGGCAATATGAAGGAGCGAAATAAAGATACAATATATATTGATGAAGTTTCCACGGTTGATATGGTGAGAATGTTCAATAATGAAGATAAAAAAGTTGCTGTTGCGGTAGAAAAATGTCTGGATAGAATTGCCGAGGCTATTGACTTGATCGGCGAAACGCTGCGCTTGAATGGGCGTTTGATTTATATCGGATCAGGAAGTGGCGGGAAAATAGGCATTTTGGATGCGACAGAATGCCCTCCGACTTTTGGAGTGCAGGATGAAACTGTCATTGGTATTATTTCCGGAGGGTTAGAGGCGTTAAGCGGATGGCGTGAGGAAACCGAAGATGACCAGGAACTTGCTGTAACCGATCTGAAACAACGAAGCCTTTCTTCCAGCGATATTGTTGTAGCGATTAGTGCCAGTGGAAATACTCCTTATGTTTTATCGGCGGTACAATATGCGAAACAGGTGGGGGCAAGAACAATCGGTTTATGTTGTTCACCGGGAGGAAATTTAGAGAATATAACCGATTTGTGCATATCGGTGGATGTTGGTCCGGAAGTGATTATGGGGTCGACCCGTCTAAAAGCGGGTACGGCACAGAAGATGATCCTCAACATGCTTTCCTCCGGTTCGATGATTAAGCTGGGGAAAACCTATGGGAATCTGATGGTGGATGTGATTCCCATCAATAATAAGTTGCGCAGACGAGTGCTTGATATTGTTAAAATAGCTACTGCAAAGGAAGAACAGGAAGTTGTGGCAGCTTTGGAAAAGGCCGGTGGAAGTACAAAAGTGGCCATTTTAATGCTGCTGCTGGGAATTGACGCTGTTGAGGCACGAACCGTATTGGACCAAAACGGAGGTTTTTTAAAAAAAGCGGTGAGGGATAAAGATGAAAGCAATTGTTAATGCCAGGGTGATAATGGAAAATGTTTTATTGGACCGCTATGCAGTCTTATTTGATGATAAAATCATTAACATTTTACCGGAAAGAGAACTTGCCTTTGAAAACGGTGTTGAAAAAATTGATGCCCGTGGCAAATTCTTAGCCCCGGGATTTATTGATATCCATATACACGGCTGCTCGGGGATAGACACAATGGATAAGGATCCGGAAGGTATCGAAAAGATCAGTCAAAATTTGGTCAAAACCGGTGTCACCTCGTTCTTACCGACAACGATGACGATGCACTTTGATAGAATAAAAAGTGCCCTTAGGTCGATCCGTTATTTTATGAACAACTATCCGCGGTCCGGTGCTCAGGTTCTGGGGTGTCACCTGGAAGGCCCTTTTATAAACTCCGCTTATAAGGGAGCACAGGATGCAACGTATATATTAAATCCTGATTTTACGATGCTGCAGCCGTTTTTGGATGTCCTTAAGATTATTACCTTGGCTCCGGAACTGGGGGAAAGTGAAACGTTTATCGCTAAATGCAGGGAGCACCAGATTGTAGCTGCCATAGGGCATAGTGCGGCAACCTATGAGGAAGCAAATGCGGCCATAGCAGCCGGTGCATCCCATATTGCCCACATTTGTAATGCCATGCCGCCGCTGAATCACCGTAAACCAGGGATTTTAGGAGCAGCTTTGGATAATCGACAGATAACCTGCGAATTAATTGCCGATAATCTTCATGTACATCCGGTTATTCAGAGAATACTGCTAGCCAGCAAGGGTATTCATGGGATTATATTGATAACAGACGCAATGCGGGCCAGCCTGCTTGGTGAGGGGGACTACGATCTGGGCGGGCAAATGGTAACCGTGAAAAATCATGAGGCCAGATTAGCCAGTGGTGTTATAGCCGGCAGTACCCTGACGCTTAATAAAGCGGTGTATAATTTTATGACCAATACGGGTTTAAGTCTGGTTGAAAGTATTAAAACGGCTACGGTTAATCCAGCCCGGAGGATCGGCGTCGACAGCTTTAAAGGCAGTATTGCTGTAGGGAAAGATGCCGATCTTGTGATGTTTGATGAGAAGATTAATGTTTCTGCCACGATAGTGCGTGGCAATTTCGTATATCGGGGGTAATGGTGTGCGTGTATTTGTTGTGAAAGATTATGAAGATATGAGCAGGCAGGCAGCGAGATTTGTTGCAGAACAGGTAGCTGCCAAACCGGACAGTGTTTTAGGTTTGGCCACAGGAAGTACACCGTTGTTAATGTATCGGTATCTGATTGACCTTTGCCGTGAAGCAGGGGTGAGTTTTTCACGAGTTACCACCTTCAATCTGGATGAATATGTGGGGCTGAGAAAGACGGATGAAAACAGTTACTATTATTATATGTACAATCATCTATTTAATTTTATTGATATCAGGCCGGATAATATTCATATCCCCAATGGGATGGCAGCGGACATTGAAGAAGAATGCCGGGAGTACGACCAACGGATTCAACAATGCGGCGGTATTGATTTGCAAGTATTAGGTATAGGGCAAAACGGTCATATTGGCTTTAACGAGCCGGGCGTAAAATTTGATGCCGGTACGCATCAGGTACGGCTCAATCAGGAGACAATTAAAGCTAATTCAAGATTTTTCAGTACCGTACAGGAAGTGCCAAGACATGCCGTCAGCATGGGAATTAAAAACATTATGCAGGCTAGGCGGATTTTGCTTTTAGCCAACGGCAATAATAAGGCGCAAGCCGTATATCAGGCTCTCTGCGGAGAGATTACTCCTAATATCCCGGCTTCGGTTTTACAGTTGCATCCGGATGTAACCGTGATTGTTGAAGCTGGTGCGGCTGATTTTCTGCCTGATAGTTTGCCAGAAAATGCATTATTTGGCTCTTGGCCTCATGACGGGCGGTGCGATGCTCGACATAAAGGAGGTATGTGCTATGGCAGGACGCTTGCTGGATTTGCGACCGAGTGAGCTTGCCAGGATAAAAGGGCGGGAACTGTTGCAGAGCATCCGGACGGCTGAAGGAAGGACTATTGTTTGTGAAGTCCTTTGCCCGGTTATGCCGTTATGCTATGATGTGACGAATGCTGAGTTGGTCGCCGGATTTGGCGCGGATTTATTGCTGTTAAATTTATATGATGTATTTAATCCGACAGTCTTCGGCGTAACGCCACTGGAAGGTGAAAGCGTCATTCGGGCGTTAAAACGCTTGACGGGCAGAAATATTGGTATTAATCTGGAAGCAATTGATGTAACTGCGTTTCAGCAGGAAGTTATGGATGCAGTGCCGCCGGGAAGAGTAGCTTCACGAGAGACTGCCCGGTTAGCCTGGCAGCAGGGTGCTGATTTTATCACTTTGACAGGTAACCCTGATACTGGTGTAACCAATGAACAGATTGTCCGCTCTGTCAGGGAGATACGCAACGAATTAGGCGGGGACATGGTGCTTATTGCCGGTAAAATGCATGGAGCCGGAATACAAAGCGAAATGTCTGAACGCATTCTTTCCGGGCAGGAGGTAATCCGCTTTATCGAGGCCGGAGCCGATGTTATTATGGTACCGGCACCAGGAACTGTTCCGGGTATTACCATAGAGTTTGTACATTCTGTTTGTCTCCAGGCGCATAAGCTGGGTGCCATGGTTATGACCAGTATTGGTACTTCTCAAGAGGGCGCTGATGAATATACGATAAAAAATATTGCTTTGCATTGCAAAATGGCAGGTGCCGATATGCATCATCTGGGTGACAGCGGCTATACGGGGGTTGCTGTTCCGGAAAATGTAATGACGTATTCGATTACAATAAGAGGCAGAAGACATACCTATCGGCGAATGGCAATGCGGATATAACGTTGGACGGATGGGAGATACGATGTTTAATTTATTAGGAAAAAAGAAACAAAAAGTAGCCTTATTTGCGCCGGCAAAGGGACGGATTATGGATATTTCTGATGTTCCTGACGATGTTTTTTCACAGAAAATGATGGGGGACGGGATTGCAATAGATCCGATAAACGATGAAATTGTTGCTCCCTGTGATGGTCAGATCGTGTTATTGGCACAAACCAAGCATGCGATAGCGATGAGATGTCGGGGGGATTTAGAACTGCTGATTCATATTGGGCTGGATACGGTAGACCTTGGCGGTGAAGGGTTTGTCAGTTATGTCGGTACGGGGGAGATGGTATGCATAGGAGAGCGCCTGATTGGTTTCGACCGGGAATTTTTAGAAAGTCAGGGGAAATCTCTGATTACAGCGCTCGTTATTACAAACAACGACGCGAAAGTGGAGCAAATCGAGAAAAATATTAGTAATACCGGTGGAGAAGTCATGCTGGTTACTTGTAAATAATTGAGTTCGTTACGGGATCATGAACAAAAGGTATCAATCGGTTCATGATCTTTTTGCATTTTCATTATTTTTATGACATAATTTGTAGTATATTCGAGCATTTCAAGGTAAAGTGTGTTAAAATATAAAATGTAGAGGTATGGGTATGCGAATTATTACCGGGAGTGCCAGAGGCACCAGATTAAAGGCTCCAAGAGGGATGGATACCCGTCCAACTGCTGACCGGGTGAAAGAGTCTGTCTTTAACATCCTAGGTTCGGCGGTAATTGATGCCAGGGTATTGGATTTATTCGCCGGTACCGGGAATCTGGGGCTGGAGTCGCTTAGCCGGGGCGCTCAAAGTGCTGTTTTTGTAGATTACAGTATTCATAGCGTTACAGCCATTAGGGAGAATGCCCGGCAAACAAAATTGTCTGACCGGACTGAAATATACCGTAGAGATGTATATAAAGCCTTAGAGAAAGTAATTCAAGACCGGCGTATGTTCGATGTGGTTTTTTGCGATCCTCCTTATAACAGGGGGCTGGCAGTCGGGGCGGCTCAAAGAATAGACGGTGGAAATATACTGGCTCCGGCAGGTATTTTGGTCCTTGAACATTCAAGGCATGAGCAGCTGCCTGACAGCGATAACTGGTTGTCGCTTCGTGTAGCACGCTGTGAACGCTATGGGGAAACCCTAATCAGTTTTCTAATGAATAAGGAGTTGCCTAATAGATGAGATTTTATTTTCAAAACCAATGCGGCACGATAGGTGGAGGACGTCTGGAACATGACTTGCAGGAATTTTGAAAGGCGGATTGCCGTTTGTCCGGGAAGTTTTGATCCGGTAACCAACGGTCATATTGATATTTTCGAGAGAGCCAGCCGGTTATTTGACGAGTTGATTGTGGCAGTTTTTCATAATCCCAACAAAAAGCCTCTGTTCACTATGGAAGAAAGGGTGAAATTGCTGGCGGCAGCTACCGGTCATATCCCCAATATCCGGATTGATTCGTTTTCAGGTCTGCTAAATGTTTATGTGCGTCAGCAGGACAGTAATGTTATTGTCCGTGGATTGCGGGCATTGAGCGATTTTGAATATGAGTTTCAGCGAGCGCTTTTAATAAAAAAAGTCGATCCGGTGATCGAAACTGTTTTTATGATGACCAGTAGTGAGTATTCTTTTGTAAGTTCCAGCGGTATTAAAGAACTGGCTAAATTTGGCGGTCCTATTGCCGGTATGGTACCTGAATCCGTTGAGAAGGAAATTGTCAGGCGAATGGCCCAAATCTAAGAGTATTTTTAGGTGGGAGATGGATACATGAGTATTGAGCAAATATTGGATGAACTGGAAACACTGCTATTGGATGCCTCGCGCGTGCCTTTTACGAACAAGCGTGTATTGGAAGAAGATGAACTGGCACGGTTGCTGGATGAATTACGGGAGATGTTGCCGGGAGAAATTGCGGAGGCTGGCCGTATTGTTAAAGAACGGCAGCGGATTTTGGACGAAGCGCAGAGAGAAGCCCAGCATATTGTTGATCAGGCTAAAAACTACATTGCCAAATTAACGGACGACAATGCAATTACCAAACAAGCTCAGGAGCAGGCCAATGAAATCATTCTCCAGGCACGCAAGGGAGCGCGGGAACTGCAGGGGGATGCGATTACTTATGCCGATCAGGTTTTTGGACATTTGGAGTCCAATTTGACTAAAGCATTGGAAGTAATCCGTCAGGGTCATAGTGAACTGCAACAATCAAAAAATGATCAGTCCAAAGCCGGATAGGGAGCAGCAGCTCCTTATTTTTTTGCGTAAAAATATAGTTCACGCAGCATATGGACCAGGAAGGAAAAAGCAATTAATATCATTAAAAAAAATAATAACTGATAAGAGACCTGTTCCAGGCGAGCCAGCCAAAACTGCAGGGTATAATTATTGGAAGGGATAAAGAAAACCGATGCGATAAACAGACGGCTTACCGTTTCCATATGACCCATAAAAAATAATGTTAGGATTCCGGCAAGAAAAGCATGCAGCAATCTGGCAATCATATACGGCCCCATGCGGATTCCCGACTCAATGACAATACTAGCCACCTGTCCATGGACGGATAGGCCGCTCCAGGCGATGATAGCGCTGGTCATAATCGCTTTTTGCCAAAGAGGAACATCGGCCTGGCTGGCTGCCAGTGTACCCAAATCGATTTCAAACAGACCGCTTACCATTGAATTTGCCAGATTGGGGCTTAGGTTTAATAACTGTAATAAGCCGGCAAATATTGTGGTTAAGATGTCGGTTATACCAATAATTGACAGCATTCTCAAAAAAACAGAAAATAGTATAATAAAGCCGCCAATCAGCAAAGCTGTGTTCATAGAGGTTTTTACGGCATCACCCAAAAGCTGACCGATTTGACGCTTATCTTCCTGTCTAGCCTGATTAAGAGCACGAAACGCCCGGAACAAAATATTGCCGTTATTTGATGTTGACGGATTTTGTGCTACATCACGGCTCATTCCGTGAAAACGGAAAATGATGCCCACCAGAAAGCTGGAGAGATAATGTGCCAGAGCAAAAATAATCCCTAATTCCGGCATGCCAAACATGCCAACAGCCACTGCTCCAAACATAAATAAAGGGTCGGCTGTGTTGGTGAATGACAATAAGCGTTCGGCTTCTACGGCGTTGCAAAGATTGCTTTTGCGGAATTTGCAGGTAATCACAGCATCCATCGGATAACCGGAGGCCAGACCCATCGACAAGGCAAAAGCGCCTACTCCCGGGACGTTAAAGATGGGGCGCATAAGGGGTTCAAGTAATACTCCGATAAAATGTACAACTCCCAGTCCCATTAGAATTTCCGATAGGATAAAAAAAGGCAGTAGCGCAGGAAACACTACATTCCACCATAAATTGAGCCCCATGATAGCGGAATCAAATGCATCTTTAGGATATTGAACCATATACAAGGTTATAAATACTGCACAAAATGCCATAAGATAGGTAAAAAGACGGGAACTATAGCGTTTGTTGCTTCGAATTTTCATAATCAATAATCTCCTCCTCTACCGTCTGGGTCTTTGTAATATATATTGAGAAGGTAGGGGGAATATCACACATCGATATGAAAATAGCAGGAGGAGGATAACTATGCGTCCGAAAATAGGATTGGCGTTGGGGGCGGGTGGCTTGCGCGGCTTGGCCCATGCAGGAGTGCTTCACGTATTGGAAAGAGAGCATATCCCGGTTGATTATATTGCGGGCTGTAGTATAGGCAGTATGATCGGCGCGTTATACTGTGCCGGACAACAACCTGAGAATATAGTAAAGCTGGCCCGTCGTTTGAAAAGAAATTACTGGCTGGATTTTATCGTTCCCAAAATGGGAATTGTATCCGGGGATAAAATACTTAATATCATGAGGCTGTTAACACAAAAAAAGACATTTGCCGATTTGAAAATACCGCTGGCGGTTGTAGCAACAGAAATTAATCAAGGCAAAGAAGTGATCTTTACGGAAGGCGATCTGGCAAAAGCCGTCCGGGCCAGTATTTCCGTCCCGGGAATTTTTGTTCCGTATCAGTTTGAAGATATGATGCTGGTCGATGGTGCTGTACTCAATCCTACGCCGATTGATATTGTCCGAAAAATGGGAGCCGATGTTGTTATCGGGGTCGATCTTGCGCATGCAGCCACGGTATCCGGCATAACCAACATGTTTGATGTCATCATTCAGTCCATTGATATTATGGAACGTGAATTGAGCAAACACCGGCAGCTGCATTGTGATGTATTGATACGTCCGGATGTTTCCCACATTTCACCCAGTTCGTTTGAGTCTATTGAAGAGTGTTTTCAAATCGGGCAAGCGGCTGCGGAAACAGTACTTCCCGAAATAAAAAAACTATTGACTAATCAGGGAGATAGACCGGGGATACACAAAAGTCACGACCGCCAAACCACCACTTACGATTAGGCATTGCCAGCGGGTAGATATCACTGGCATAGGTGTCGATTGCCAGCATGTTTTGCAATGGACTTAATGGACCTCTGGACCGCTGTTTGCTGTTTAAAAAATGAGTTGTTTTGGTGACGAGTGGAATAGCAGTGCAGGAAGACAGCGATTTTAACATCTGCCGGCCATTGTGATTGAAGGCTAGTATCCGGGCGTACAGCGGGCCAGTGGTATCAAAATCAGACAGCAGCTGTTTATTTGTGCCGATTAGCGCGTGCATTAAAATCCGCTGCAGCCGGCTGCGGGGATAACGCCTGCTTTTTAATTGATGCAATAAATCATCAAGAGAAAGGGCATGCAAAGCACATTCAGCGATTTTGTTATGGAGTCCCTCTGTGATATCCGGCAATTCTTCCAGTTGGGTTAGTGAGAATAGACGTAATTTGGCCAGTAATATAGAGTCAAAGCCGGCGAGCGTCACCGGACCTTTTCCTTCTGTTACTGCCCGGTGGATCAGCATCTGGCTGGATTTTGGCAGAACGGTTTTCAGATTGGCGTCCGGATTTTGGGGCTGTTCCAGAATGGCCAGACGAACTGCGGTTGCACTGGCGAAGGGGGAATGAATTTTGGTATCGTGGTATTGGGCATATTGCCTCTTGACTGGACAGGGAATCATGTCGGGAGCAAAATGCCGTAGGGAGCGGAGGTATTCAACAGCCAGTATATCATTGGGAGATTTAAGTTCGTAGGGAGTGCCATTTTGCACTAGCTGCAATGCACGGCTCAATGCGGCTGCATAGGTAGTCCCATTCTTTAGCAGCTTTCGCAGCAAATGGCCGGTTTGTGGTCTGTCGATTATTTCCGCCAG
Organism: Propionispora sp. 2/2-37; assembly: GCF_001298735.1. GTDB lineage: Bacteria > Bacillota > Negativicutes > Propionisporales > Propionisporaceae > Propionispora. The sequence goes on from NZ_CYSP01000006.1 coordinate 205,022, forward strand.
ATGTTTCAGCCTTGGCAAATCATCCGTTTCGGTGCCGAATGAAACGTGACTGACAAGCCCCAGCGATTTTAACAGTCTAATTCCACCGGCGGCGAAGTATTGGGCGCTACGCAGACTGAAAACGACAGGCAATTCGATGACAAGGTCGGCTCCGGACGATACCGCCATTTCGGCTCGAAGCCATTTATCAAAAATGGCGGGTTCGCCGCGCTGTACGAAATTACCGCTCATGACTACAATGGCAAATGGGCATCCGGATATTTCTTTTGCTTTGCCTATGTGCCACTGATGGCCGCTGTGAAAGGGATTATATTCCGCAATAATACCGACTGCTTGCAATATATTTCGCCTCCGTTTGCCTAATCAATACCTTTTATTATAGCATATAGATCGGATTTACATGCAAATTAGCGTATAATAGAGAATTTTAGCAGGTAAATCTCGATTGACGTAGAAGTAATTACCCATGCTTACAGTAGCTTTTAGTTTTGCGGATTTGGATGAACAATTGTCCAATTTGAATAGAAAATAATGATATCATGTTAAGGAGGATGTTTGTGAAAATTTTAGTTATTAATTGCGGTAGTTCGTCGCTTAAATATCAATTGTTTGATATGACAGACGAATCGGTTTTAGCTAAGGGGTTGATCGAGAGGATCGGTCTTGCCGGATCGGTTTTGACGCACGAGCCGGAGGGAAGGGAAAAGGTGAAGATTACTGCAGAAGTGGATAATCATACTGCTGCTATTAAACTGGTAGTGGATGCCTTGACTCATAAGGATTATGGTGTTATCAAAACCATGCAGGAAATTTATGCTGTTGGGCACCGTGTAGTGCATGGTGCCGAAAAATTTGCCGGATCCGTACGGATTACTCCGGAAGTCATGCAGGCACTGGAGGAATGTTCGGAAATGGCCCCGCTCCATAATCCGCCGAATATTTCAGGTATTAATGCCTGTGAAGAGTTAATGCCTCAAGTGCCGCAGGTAGGCGTTTTTGATACTGCTTTTCATCAGACGATGCCTCCCAAAGCCTATATCTATGGTTTGCCATATGAGGCATATGAAAAATATGGCGTCCGCCGTTATGGATTCCATGGAACCTCGCATCGTTTTGTATCAGGCCGCGTTGCGGAAGTTCTCGGTCGCGATATTAAAGAATTGAAGATTATTACCTGTCATTTGGGCAATGGATCTAGTATTGCTGCCATTGAATACGGACAAAGTATAGATACCAGTATGGGCTTTACTCCGCTGGAAGGTTTGGTCATGGGAACGCGCAGCGGTGACCTGGACCCGGCAATTATTCCTTATTTAATGAAAAAAACAGGAATGAATGCCGATGAGATTGACACCTATATCAATAAAAAGTCCGGTGTTCTCGGCATATCAGGTGTATCCAGTGATTTCCGCGATATAGAAGTGGCAGCATGGAAGGAAGGCAATCAGCGGGCACAACTGGCTCTCGATATTTTTGCCTATAAAGTAATTAAAGATATTGGTGCTTATGCGGCGGCAATGAACGGGGTCGATGTAATTGTATTTACCGCCGGTTTAGGGGAAAAATCTAAAGAAACCCGTGCAGACGTTTGTAAGAATCTAAGTTATTTAGGTGTGAAACTGGATGATGAGAAAAATAATGTCCGCAGTCAACTACGGGAAATCAGCACCGAAGATTCCAAAGTAAAAGTATTTATTATACCGACCAATGAAGAACTGGTTATTGCCCGTGACACAAAAGAAATTTGTGTGAGCGGCAGGGACCGGATATAACCTGCAAAATTTGCCTACGGCAGCCTTGCTGCCGTTTTCCTTCTTTATGATTTTCCTTCCTTGACAAACCATATGGGTATCGCTATAATTAATGAAGGTTGAGGTGGAAAATCAATGAAAATTAACATTTCTCAGGCAAAAAAGGAGATTGGCAGCCGGCAACCATTTGTATTTACTCTTCCTGTAAACAGCCTTCAACTGGAGCAGTTGAGTTTTACCATGATTAGTGAGGTGACCGTTACAGGAGACGTAGTTAATAAAGGACGCGTTTTGGAAGTTGCGGGGATAATCCATGCGGATGCGGTTAGCTTTTGTGACCGCTGCCTGGCAGAATTCCAGTTTCCGCTGGACATAGTTTTCCAAGAGGAATTTCAGGAGTCCGCAATGCAAGCAACGGATGAATTAGCGGAAGTATCCACCTATCAGGGCGATGAAATTGAGCTAAACGGTTTAGTAGAGGACAACATTGCATTGGCCGAACCGCTGCAAACAGTATGTTCACCGGATTGCCGCGGGTTATGCCCTAAATGTGGCACGAACTTAAATGTTGCGGCATGTATGTGCGACCGGACTGAAATTGATCCTCGTTTAGCAAAATTGCAACAATTGCTCAAAAATAACCCATAGGGGTCATTTTATATGGGGCTGGATGCTGTTAGTTTTATTAAGGAGGTGTAATAAATGGCAGTACCAAAGCGTAAAATGTCTAAAGCACGCCGTGACAAGCGCCGCGCTAATTGGAAACTTACTGTTCCTGGCTTAGTTGAATGCCCTCAATGTCATGAAAAGAAAATGCCTCATCATGTATGTCCGGAATGCGGTCATTATAATGGTAAGGTAGTTGTGCAGGTAGCAGAATAAAAGGCTGAAAATGGGTAAGATAAAGTAGTTGATTTATCTTGCCCATTATTTTTTTTGCTTGCAATTTCATTAGTTAGTGGCTATAATGGTTGATAGTAATTGGTATTATTACTTACTGATAAAATCAGGTGATGGTATGGCACGTATCCACAAAAAAATCAGGCAGGGATTATTACAGGAAAAATTGGAAGCCAGCCCGTTTTTGACCGATGAGGAGCTTGCCGGTCTTTTGGGTGTCAGCATACCTACTATTAGACTGGATCGTTTGGAACTTGGCATACCGGAGGTCCGTGAACGGACGAAACAAATGGCCGAAAACGTACAAAGCAAGTTAAAGACATTGGACAGCGGTGAAATTGTAGGAGAACTGATTGATCTTGAGTTGGGGCGTGCCGGAATTTCAATATTAAAGATAACGTCGGATATGGTTTTTGAAAAAACCAAGGTAGCTCGTGGGCATTATGTGTTTTCGCAGGCCAATTCGCTGGCTTTGGCGGTTATTGATGCTCCGGTGGCTGTCACCGGGGTTGCCAACATAAAATATAAAGTGCCTATTCATATCGGTGAAAAACTAATTGCTAAAGCTGAAGTTATGAAAAAAAGAGGAAATAAATACTTTGTATGGGTTAAAACTAGAAACAACAAACAGGAAGTTTTTCGTGCGAAATTTATTATAGTTTCTTTAGAGAATCAAGAACACGTGATTGGGGATATGAAGGGAGATTTCTGATGAGGATTGCCGTTGATGCCATGGGTAGCGATTATGCACCTCGAGAAATAGTTTTGGGAGCAATAGCGGCTGCAGAGGAGTATCAATGTGAGGTAGTTTTGGTAGGTGACCAGGAGCAAATTGCTCAGGTTTTAAATACATACGGCGATTGGCAAAGTATCGGGATTAGCATTCAGCATGCCTCAGAAGTGATTGAAATGCATGAACATCCAGGGGCAGCGGTGCGGAAAAAGAAAGATGCTTCGGTAGTAGTGGCCACAAGACTGGTTAAAGAAGGAATCTGTGATGCTGTTGTTTCGGCAGGAAGTACCGGAGCGGCGGTAGCCTCGGCGTTGTTTGGCCTGGGACGGATTAAGGGAATTGAACGGCCGAGTATTGCCACGCATATCCCCAATTTGGTAGGTACTACTATACTGCTGGATTCCGGTGCCAATGTTGACAGTAAACCGAAAAATCTGGTGCAAAGTGCGATTATGGGGTCCATCTATGCAGAATATGTTTTGGGAGTCAGTCAGCCGCGGGTAGGTCTGCTGAATATTGGCGAAGAAGACAGTAAGGGCAATGAGCAGGTTTTAGCGACTTTTCCTCTTTTAAAACAATTGCAAACCATTCATTTTATTGGCAATGTCGAAGGAAGAGACATTTTTAACGGCATGGTGGACGTAGTGGTTTGCGATGGATTTGTGGGTAATGTAGTGTTAAAGACCGGCGAAGGTTTAGTTAGTTTCTTTACAACCTTAATCAAAGAAACCATCGCCAGCAGCGGCTGGATGGCCAAGCTGGCTGCATTGTTGATTTTGCCCAGAGTTAAAAAATTAAAGAAAAAATTGGATTACGCTGAGTATGGCGGGGCTCCGCTGTTAGGAGTAAATGGGGGCTTTATTATTTGTCACGGAAGTTCCAAGGCAAAGGCCATAAAAAATGCGATACGCGTTGCTCGCGAATTTTCCGAGCAAAAAGTGGTTGAACATATCAGTGAGAACATTGCGAAGGAAGGGGGCAGCGCCAATGAGTGAACAAGGCGTATCGGTAGGTATTATCGGTATCGGAACTTACGTTCCGGATAGAATCCTTACCAATCATGATTTGGAGAACATGGTGGATACATCAGATAACTGGATTGTTGAGCGTACCGGAATCAAAAAGAGACATATTGTTGAACCTGAAGTGGCCACATCCGATCTGGCGGTATATGCTGCACAGAAAGCTTTGGTAAATGCCCATGTTTCGGCTGATGAATTGGATCTTATTATTGTGGCTACGGCTACTCCGGATATGTTTTTTCCTTCTGTGGCGTGTTTAGTGCAAGACAGATTGCAAGCTGTAAATGCCGCTGCATTTGATTTGGCTGCGGGGTGCACGGGCTTTGTCTATGGCGTGGCGACCGGCAGTCAGTTTATCAAATCAGGATTATATAAAAAGGTACTGGTCATCGGTGCGGAAACACTGTCGAAAATAGTTGACTGGACAGACCGCAATACCTGCGTGCTGTTTGGTGACGGAGCCGGAGCTGTTGTATTAAGTGAAGTCAGGAGCGGTTACGGCATTTTGGGCATTGATCTTGGTGCCGATGGTTCGGGGGGCGATCATTTAAAAGTGCCGGCAGGCGGTTCGCGTATTCCGGCAACGGAACAGACTGTGGCCGGGCGGCTGCATTATTTGAGCATGAATGGAAATGAGGTATTTAAATTTGCCATCAAGGTCATGGGGGAAGCGGCTGTTAAGGCATTAGACAATGCCGGTATGGATTATCATAGCATTGACTGCCTGATACCGCATCAGGCTAATATACGGATTATCCAGTCTGCTGCCAAACGCCTCAAGCTGCCTATGGATAAGGTAATGGTGAATGTTGATAAATACGGTAATACATCTGCTGCCTCTATTCCGTTAGCCTTGGAGGAAGCACTGGAAAAAGGTCGAATACAACATAATGACATAGTGGTACTTGTTGGTTTTGGTGCAGGATTAACCTGGGGCTCCTGTGTTATAAAATGGTGTAAGGAGGAAAATACTATTGTTTAACAGTAAACTTTGCCAATTATTAAACATTAAATATCCAATTTTACAAGGCGGTATGGCGTGGGTCGCAACTGCCGAATTGGCCGCTGCGGTATCCAACGCCGGCGGCTTGGGGGTTATTGGAGCCGGACATATGCCGCCGGACGCCCTGCGTGCAGAAATTGTTAAAGCGAAGTCGCTAACAAGTAAACCTTTTGGTGTTAATATTATGCTCATGTCACCCTTTGTTAAAGAAGTTATGAATGTGGTGCTTGAAGAACGTGTGCCGGTGATAACAACCGGTGCGGGCAATCCCGGAGAATATATTCCAGCCTTAAAAGAAATCGGCAGCAAGGTGATTCCGGTTGTGGCATCGGTAGCCCTGGCCAAAAGGCTGGAACGGACCGGTGTGGATGCTGTTATCGCTGAAGGCATGGAAAGCGGCGGTCATATTGGGGAAGTTACGACAATGGCTTTGGTGCCGCAAATTGTCGACGCCATTCAAATTCCGGTTATTGCTGCTGGCGGTATTGGTGATGCCCGTGGCGTGGTTGCTGCATTAGCCCTAGGGGCGCAGGGAGTGCAAATCGGTACAAGATTTGTCGTTTCAACGGAATGTACGGCACATGAGAATTACAAACAGGCTGTCGTAAAAGCGAAAGAACGCTCTACGGTTGTTACAGGAGTATCGACAGGACACCCGGTCCGGGTTATTTCTAATAAGCTTACGCGGGAATATCTTGAATTGGAAAGAGGCGGGGCTTTACCGGAAGAGTTGGAAAATTTGGGTGCAGGAAAGCTAAGAGCGGCCGTACGTGATGGTGATGTGGAACGGGGATCTGTCATGATTGGACAAATTGCCGGTATGGTGCGTGAGGTAAAACCGGTTGCAGCCATTATTGATGAAATTGTCAGTGAGATACCCAAAGTGGTAGCTGCTGTGCAAGCCTTTACACAGGCATAGGACGGGGGGAAGCATTGATGGGTAAAATTGCATTTGTATTTCCCGGTCAGGGATCGCAAACCGTTGGCATGGGGCAGGAACTTTACAATCGTTTTGATGCTGCTAAAAAGGTTTTTACAGCAGCTGATGAGGCGTTAGGGTTTTCCATAACCGGAATGTGCTTCGACGGACCGGAGGAGGAATTGCGCAAAACCTTTAATACACAACCTGCCATTTTGACGGTTAGTGTGGCTTGTTATGAGGTTCTAAAAGAGCATGGCCTTCAAGCTGATATTGTTGCCGGTCATAGTCTGGGTGAGTATTCAGCACTGGTGGCGGCCGGTTCGCTGTCGTTTAGCGATGCCGTAAGATTGGTCCGCAAACGCGGGCAGTATATGCAGGAAGCCGTTCCTCTGGGAAAAGGTGCAATGGCGGCCATATTAGGCCTTGACCGTGCGTCGGTAGTTGAAGTTTGCAGCCGGATTCAAGAGGCTGGGGGAGCCGTCCAGGCAGTTAACTTTAATTGTCCCGGGCAGATTGTTATTGCCGGTACAGTGGGGGCAGTGGAAAAAGCCGCCGAGCAGTTAAAAGAAAAAGGGGCAAAACGTGCAGTTATGCTGCCGGTAAGCGCTCCGTTCCATAGTACATTGATGCAGCCGGCAGCAGAAAAATTGGCGGCAGAACTGGATAAAGTCACTGTGCGGGATGCGTTCGTCCCTCTTGTTGCCAATGTTGACGGACAGATTGTCACGCAGGGCAATCGGATTAAAGAATTACTGGTTAAACAGGCGGCAAGTCCTGTGAAGTGGGAAGATTGCGTGGCTCAGATGGTGGCTTTTGGTGCGACGGAGTTTGTAGAAGCCGGTCCGGGCAAGGTACTGACAGGATTTACTAAAAAAATCGCCAAAGAGGTCACTAACTTAAATATAGAAGACCTTGCCTCTTTAGAAAAAACCCTTGATTATTTCAGGGAGGTTCGTTAAAATGCTTTTAGATCATAAAGTGGCAATTATTACCGGAGCTTCCCGTGGTATCGGTCGTGCTGTGGCTTTGACACTGGCGGGAGCCGGGGCTAAAATTGTCATTAATTACGCTGGCAATGAGAAGGCAGCTCGGGAAGTAGAGGAACAGGTTGTTGCACAAGGCGGTGAGGCGCTGGTTGTACAGGCCGATGTTTCCCGAATGAACGATGTTGAAAAGCTGGTTGAACAGACTACGGAACGGTTTGGCCGCATTGATATTCTGGTAAACAATGCTGGTATCACCAAGGATAATTTACTTATGCGAATGAAGGAAGAAGACTGGGATGCTGTTATAAATACCAATTTGAAGGGAATTTTTAATTGTACAAAAGTAATTTCGCGTGTTATGATGAAACAGCGTAGCGGCAAAATAGTTAATATGAGTTCTGTTGTCGGACTGATAGGTAATACCGGACAAGCAAATTATGCGGCTGCAAAAGCCGGTGTCCTGGGTTTCACTAAGTCTATGGCTAGAGAACTGGCTTCGCGTGGAATTACTGTCAACGCTGTTGCGCCGGGATTTATCGCCACGGATATGACTGCTGTTTTATCAGAGCAGGTAAAAGAGGGCTTGGCAGGCCGGATCCCCTTAGGACGATTGGGGAGTCCGGAGGATGTTGCCTCCGCAGTTTTGTACCTAGTCTCTGATTCGGCCAATTATATTACCGGTCAAACTTTACATGTTGACGGCGGCATGGTAATGTAACAGATGTGTATTTTTTATTCTTCTTGTATATAATTTTGGAAGGAGGTGAATTTATCATGACAACTTTCGATAAAGTAAAAGAAATCGTGGTTGAACAACTGGGTGTTGATGAAGCTGACGTTGCTATGGATTCCACTTTTATTGATGATTTGGGTGCAGATTCTTTGGACATTGTTGAATTGATTATGGCTTTTGAAGAGGAATTTAATGTTGAAATTCCTGATGAAATAGCTGAGAAAATCAAAACAGTAAAAGATGCTGTGGGGTACATAGAACAGGAGAAGCAAGGTTAAAAGTATTACCTGTTCAAAATGGAAGTCCCGTGAAACAGTTCGCGGGACTTTCTTAAAGGTAATGCGTGAATGGAGGAGTTATTGCTTTGAAACTTCCAGAGCTAAAAATTGGCAACTTGGTTGCAAAGGTACCTATTATTCAAGGTGGGATGGCAATTCGGATATCGACTTCACGGTTGGCTGCTGCTGTGGCGGAGGCTGGCGGTGTAGGTCTTATTGCTGCTTCAGGTATGAGTTTTGACGAACTGCGTCAGGAAATTCGTACAGCCCGGTCACTTACTAAAGGAATTATTGGTATCAATATTATGGTTGCTGCGCGGCAGTTTGCCCAGATTGTAAAGACTGCCATTGACGAGGGAATTGACTTAGTTGTTGCGGGTGCGGGTTTTTCACGTGATGTTTTCGGTTTTGGAAAGGAATCAGGAACGCCGATTGTTGCTATGGTTTCATCGGTAAAAGCGGCTAGACTGGCTGAAAGATTAGGTGCTGCTGCTGTTGTGGTTGAAGGGAAAGAAGCAGGTGGACATCTTGGTACAAATCAGTCGATGCGGGTGTTATTACCGGATATAAAAAAAGCAGTCAAAATCCCTGTTATTGGTGCCGGTGGCGTCATTAGCGGGAAAGATATAGTGGAAGTTATAAAGCTGGGAGCCGATGGGGTACAAATGGGGACCCGATTTGCGGCAAGTGAGGAATCTAATGCCGCTCCGGCACTGAAAGAGTTTTATCTAAAAGCCAAACATGAAGATGTTGTTTTAATTAAGAGTCCTGTGGGATTGCCCGGGCAAGCGATAAATAATTCTTTTGCAAAGAAAATAATTGAAGGTACTGCGCCTCTTCCCGTTACTTGTGATGCCTGCCTTAAGCACTGTTCGAAAAGTTTTTGTATTATTAAAGCTTTGATTCGTGCCCAGCAGGGTGACGTGGAAAATGGACTGGTGTTTACTGGCGAGTACATTCATCGAATAGAGGAAATACTTTCTGTTAAAGAAATTTTTAACAGACTGCTTGCAGAAGTAGCAGAACTGGATTAAGTCGTGAGAAGAGAATATAGTGAGGTGAAGGATTTGAAAAAGCGAGTCGTAATTACGGGATTAGGGGCTATATCACCGGTAGGTATCGGCAAAGAGGAATTCTGGAATGCTATATTGGCCGGTAAATGTGGTATTGGCCGAATCTCCCGCTTTGATCCGACTGAATACTCTACACAAATTGCCGGAGAAGTGAAAGATTTTGATCCGGTTAACTATATTGATAAAAAAGAAGCCAAACGTATGGATCGTGCCACACAGTTTGCCATTGCGGCAACTAAACTGGCTTTTGAAGATGCAAAAATCGATCTGGAAGCTGAGGACCGTACCCGGGTTGGCACATTAATCGGCACCGGCATCGGCGGCATTGAGACATTGCATGAGCAGTATAAGATTTTGTTTGAAAAAGGGCCCAACCGGGTCAGCCCGTTTTTTGTACCGATGATGATCGGAAATATGGTTGCCGGACAGACGTCTATTACCTTTGGGTTGCAGGGACCTAACAGCTGTGTGGTCACTGCCTGTGCAACTGGGACTAACGCGGTTGGCGATGCTTTTAGAATTATCCAGCGCGGCGATGCCGATGTTATGGTCGCTGGCGGGACGGAAGCAGCCATATCACCGGCCGCGGTAGCTGGTTTTTGTTCGATGAAGGCCATGTCTACACGGAATGATGAACCGGAAAAAGCCTCCCGCCCGTTTGAGAAGGATCGTGACGGTTTTGTTATGGGAGAGGGTGCCGGTATTGTCGTCTTGGAATCCCTGGAACATGCGCTGAGCCGAGGCGCGCATATTTACGCGGAAATAGCCGGTTATGGTTATAATGCGGATGCCTATCATATTACCGCTCCTGCTCCGGAAGGAGTTCAACAGGCAAAATGCATGGAAATGGCCTTAAGGGATGCAGGCTTGAAACCGGAAGAAGCCGATTATATTAATGCCCACGGCACATCTACACCGCTTAACGATAAAAATGAAACGTTGGCAATTAAATCATTGTTTGGAAAACATGCTTATGACATGGCGGTAAGCTCCATTAAATCGATGACCGGGCATCTGTTGGGAGCGGCCGGTGGTATTGAGTGCATTGCGACGGCGCTGACAATAGCAGATGATATTATTCCGCCAACCATTAATTATGATACTCCTGATCCGGAACTGGATTTGGATTATGTCCCTAATGAAGCACGCTCCCGTGTTGTGAATGTAGCCTTATCAAACTCGTTTGGGTTTGGCGGGCATAATGCCACTATATTGCTTAAAAAGTATCAGGCATAAATCCATGAAAAGTATGTTGGATAAAGGCCGTATGCAGGCATTGGCTGCATTAAGCGGTACATTAGGGGTCCACTTTAATGAGATTTCCTTGTTAAATCAAGCGCTTATCCATACGTCTTTTGCCAATGAAAATAAGCATGCGGGTGTCATGCACAATGAACGGCTGGAATTTTTAGGCGATGCTGTACTGGATTTAGTGATTAGCCAGTTTTTATTCAACCGTTTTCCTCAACTGACTGAGGGTGAGTTGACCAAGGCCAGAGCGGTTATCGTTTGCGAGCCTACACTGGCCCGCCATGCGGCCAGGCTGTCGATTGGCAGATATCTCCTGCTGGGCAAGGGCGAGCTGAGCTCCGGCGGGCGTGAGCGTATTTCTATTTTAGCCGACTCATTTGAAGCTATTATCGGTGCGGTTTATCTCGACGGAGGTTTTGCTGAAGTTTCCCGATTTGTGTTGCGGCAGTTGCAGGATGAATTAACGTTGGTTGAGCAGGGACAATATAGTAAGGATTATAAAACCCTGTTGCAGGAGGCCGTTCAGAAGCATAATGACAGCAAGATTGTCTATGAGATTATTGGGGAGCAGGGACCTGATCATGATAAAGTTTTCCAGGTGGCGGTCTGTGTTAATGAGCAAATGTTGGGCAATGGTACGGGTAAGAGTAAGAAAGAAGCAGAGCAGTTTGCGGCTAAAGAGGCATTGGTAAAACTCAATATCATCCATGATAAACAAGAATAAAGGGCGGCCGGAGGGCCGCCCTTGCTTAGCTGTAAGATTCACGAAATGTAATTTGCAGAGAAGGAAGATCCGCATGAAGCACTATATTATTCCTGTTTTTATTCCCCATTATGGCTGCAGGCACCGGTGCATATTTTGCAATCAAAAGAAAATTACCGGCGGAGTGGTAACGACAGAGATAAGCGGGGAGGACGTTGAGCAGATCATCAATGAGCATATCCTTAGGATTGACCGGCCACGGCATATTGAGCTGGCTTTTTATGGAGGCAGTTTCACCGCACTGCCGCTTGAATACCAACGTCAATTGCTAAACCCGGCCTTTAAGGCATTGCAAAAGGGCCGCATTCACACCATACGCTTATCGACCCGTCCGGATGCAATTGACCGAAGCATAGTAGAACAGTTATGTGCTTTTGGTGTAAGCATAGTGGAACTGGGGGCACAGTCCCTGGAAGATTCCATTCTGCAAAAGGCAGCGCGGGGGCACACCTATCAGGATATTGAAAAAGCCGTTGCCCTGCTTGACGCCGCCGATTTACAATGTGGCTTGCAGCTTATGCTGGGATTACCGGGAGAGGACTGGCGCAGCTTGACCCGGACAGCCGGCAGGCTGCTGCGGCTGCAGCCTGCTATGGTTAGGATCTATCCTACCCTGGTTATTGCCGATACCCATCTGGCTGTATTATATCAACGCAAACAGTATATTCCCTTGACTTTGGCGGAGGCGATAAAACGCGCAGCTTTTGTCAAACTTATATGTGAGCAAAATCAGATTCCGGTCATTCGCGTTGGCCTGCAGGCCAGTGAAGAATTATCCAGCCGGGATACGGTGCTGTCCGGCCCTTATCATCCGGCCTTTGGCGAAATGGTAGATTCCTATCTCTTCCAGCTTATGTTTCAAAAATTTGCCGTCGGCAATGAACTTACCAACAAACAGATTGTAATTTGTCATCATCCCAAGGACCATTCAAAAGTACGGGGGAATCGCAATCATAATTTGATGCAATGGAAGTCTGAGTATGCCTGTCAGGAGATTTCGTTATTTCCAGATGGAGAAAAAACCGGCGAACTCTTCATCCAATATGAGGGACTGTCTTATTGTATTAATAAGAGCATGCTCTATTGTATTTAATGATAAAAAAGGAATTTTTAGGAAAGAGATTGAATATCTTAAAGTGTATCACCTGGCAATACGTTACAGAACGCCCCGATACTATTACAGGGAGGGTATATTTATGGAAATCCTTAAAGTATCCGCACAATCAAATCCTAAATCAGTAGCAGGTGCTCTGGCTGCCGTACTTAGAGAAAAACATTCCGCCGAGGTGCAAGCCGTGGGCGCAGGGGCAGTTAACCAAGCCATCAAGGCCATTGCTATATCCAGAGGTTTTGTGGCTCCCAATGGAATCGATCTGGTAACCATTCCTGCTTTTGCTGAAATTTCGATTGAGGGGGAAGAACGCACTGCTATCCGTTTTATCGTTGAACCACGGTAAAATGCTGAAAAAACCTGTTTGCACTATCTGCAGACAGGTTTTTAGTAGTTATGGTTGTCAGGTATCTGCAAGGCATGGTAAAATTTCTCATAGATAAAGTAGTATAGAGGACAAGTTATGATAATGTGTGGTGAAGATCGTTGCTATTGCGTAAGCTGGAAGCATATGGATTTAAATCGTTTGCCGATAAAACGGAAGTGGACTTTGGGCCGGGAATTACTGTAGTAGTTGGACCTAACGGCAGTGGAAAGAGCAATATATCGGATGCCATTCGCTGGGTTTTAGGTGAGCAGAATATTCGGAATTTGCGGGGAGCCAAAGCGGAAGATATTATTTTTTCCGGCAGTACCGCACGACGCCCGCTGGGGGTGGCCGAAGTATCGCTGGTTTTTGATAATACGAATGGAATATTACCGCTGGATTTTAATGAAGTTACAATTACCCGCCGGGTTTTCCGTTCCGGAGAAAGTGAATATTTTATCAATAAAGCGCATTGCCGTTTAAAGGATATTCATGATCTGCTTGCCGATACCGGCCTGGGGCGTGAAGCCATGCCGGTTATCGGACAAAACAAGGTGGATGAGATATTAAATAGCAAACCGGAAGAGCGGCGCATGATTTTTGAAGATGCAGCCGGGATAACGAAGTATAAGAACCGGAAAAAAGAAGCCTTGCGCAAACTGACAGACACGGAGCAAAATCTTGTACGGCTGCAGGATATTATTGCCGAAATTGAAACTCAATTGGGTCCGCTCGCAGAAAGTGCTGCCAAGACAACACGGTATAATGAATTGTATAGTGAGCTTACGATCTGCCGTATTACCGTGCTGGTGGACAAACTGACTCAGGCTGAGAAAATGGTGGAAAGTGCTACACTGCAGGAATTGACGTTGCAGGAGGAAGAAGTGGGGCTTAGTGCTCAACTGGCTTTGGGCGAAACAGAAATTGAGCGGCTGACCGGGCAACTGGCTTCGCTGGATCAAGCTATCAGTTCTGCCGAAGCCATCGTTCAGCAAAACCAGACCGAATTAGAGCGGTTGGACGGGAAAATGGCTCTGTTGGACGAAAGGATTAATCAGGGAAAACTAAATGATGAGCGGATTCGCCAAGAATTATTGCAGATTACAGAACAAAAGCAGGAATTGGAAGCAAAACTGCTGCATACAAGGACTTTGTTGCAGGAAAAGGAAAAGCAGGCGCTTATTTTGGATACGGAATTAGTGCGTAAAAAAGCTGAGTACCAGAACATATTGGACAAGATCCAGCGGCTGGAAACCGAACTAGAAGTCGGTAAGGAAAAGACATTGGACCATTTGCAGGAATTAGCCGGGCAGCGTAACCAAAAAAGCAGCATTGAACGGGATATGGCCAGATTACTGACTTATCAGAGTGATTTTGCACGTGAACTGGAAAACTATGATATCCAATCTATCCAAGTGAAACAGCAAGCGGAAAAAAATCAAACAGAAGTAGAAGAAATCAAAACCCGGTTAGACGATTGGCACACGGAGGCCGGGCAGCTTAACCGGGAACGGTTGGAGCTGGAAGAAACCATTAGCAGATTGATGAGCCAGGATAAACAGAATCACAGTAAATTGCAAGAGGCCGTTTCCAGACATAAAATTCTTATTAACATGCAACGGGAATTTGAAGGTTTTGGGCGCGGCATTAAAAGCATCCTTTATGCGGAAGCACCATGGAAAGCAGGGCTTTGCGGTGCTGTAGCACAGATTATCCATGTGCCCCAGCAGTATATAACGGCAGTTGAAACCGCTCTTGGGGGCGCTCTGCAGCACATTGTCACCCAGGATGAGACAACAGCGAAACAAGCCATTGAATTTCTAAAAACACAAAAACTGGGACGGGCTACTTTTTTGCCATTGAGTACTATTCAACCTAGCCGTCCGCGCGACTATGAGATCCAGGCAGCAAAGCAAACAGGCGGATTAGGCTTTGCTGCCGAAATCGTAACATGTTCAGATGAATACCGTAAAGTCGTTGAATTTTTACTGGGGCGTACTGTACTTGCTGAGGATATTGATGCAGCATTGCGTATTGCCAGAGAATGTGCTTTTCGCATTAAAATGGTCACTTTGGATGGACAGCAGGTTAATCCGGGGGGCTCGTTAACCGGAGGGAGCACACAACGCAGGGAAAATAGTTTTTTGAGCCGTGGCAATGAGATCGAAAGGCTGGAACAGGAAATTCAGAAGATCAGACAAGCGTTAGCCGACACCCAAGCCCAATTAGCCGCCGCCAACGCTGCATTGGAGCAAAATACAGGTAAGGTAACCGCTATGCGGGAGAAACGGCAGGCCTGTGAAGTACGGCTGGCGGAACTGGCAGTTTATGCCGATAATCTGCACGGAGAACAGGAACGTTTGCGTTTG
The DNA here is from genome assembly GCF_001298735.1 of Propionispora sp. 2/2-37. Taxonomy (GTDB): domain Bacteria; phylum Bacillota; class Negativicutes; order Propionisporales; family Propionisporaceae; genus Propionispora. The sequence goes on from NZ_CYSP01000006.1 coordinate 220,284, forward strand.
GCCATGGAGGCGCTTAAGACAGATATGAAATCCTCCGATGAAGAGAAAAAAGCGTTGGGAAATCGATTAATAGAATGTACTGAACGAATCACTATGCTGGAAAATCGCGATTTTGAGCATAAGCAGCAAGTAGCGGACTGGCAGCAGCAGTTAAAACAATTGCATGAGACTAGGGAAACCATGAATAATGCGGTTACCGATGTTAAAATTGCTATGACCGGGCTGCAGCAGGAAATAAATACGCTACAGATCACTTGCAGTCAGGCGGAAACCGATCAGGAGCTTCAGCACCGGAAGATTCATCAACTGGCAGAAGAAGTTGAGGCTATCCGGACACAAATCTCCGATTATACTCAAGAATTGGAAAATATTAAAGCGGCGCGGGCCGATAAAGCACGGCAAAGGATAGAACAGACCGAAGTCAGGGCTGCACGGCAAACAGACAAGCTTACTGTGTTAGCCGAACTGCAGAAACAAGAAAAGACAGTACGGGATATGAGGAAACAGCTTAATGAAGTTCAAGGTAAGCTGCATGAAATACAGTTGATGGCAACAAAATACAAATATGAGTTTGAGCACTGTCATAAACAACTGGAAGAACAGGGGAAGATGTCGCTGGAGGAAGCAAAATCAGTGTGCCGGCCAGGACCGGCTGCCGAATTTGCTGTCAAAATCCAAGATCTCGAGCAAGAAATAACGGCCTTAGGTCCGGTGAATTTTGCTGCCATTGAAGAATATACCAGGATACAGGAACGATACGAATTTTTACAGAAACAGTCACAGGATTTGCAAGTGGCAAAAGAATATCTTGCTACAATTATTGCCGATATTGATAAAACCATGTCCAAACAATTTAATACCGCATTCCGGCAGATCAATGAACATTTTGGCGAGACCTTCCAACGTCTGTTTGGCGGGGGAAAGGCTCATCTGGCTTTAATGGAGCCGGACAATCTTCTGGAAACAGGAATCGACATTTTTGTACAGCCGCCCGGGAAGAAACAGCAAAACCTTGCTCTTTTATCCGGGGGAGAACGGGCGCTCACGGTTATTGCCCTATTGTTTGCATTTTTAGCCTACCGGCCGGCACCATTCACTATGGTTGATGAAATTGATGCGCCGTTGGATGAGGCCAACTTGGGACGATTCAGCAGTTTTTTGAAGGATTATGCGCGTAATACTCAATTTATTGTGGTGACTCACCGTAAAGGAACCATGGAAGCCGCTGATATTATTCATGGCGTTACGATGGAAGAATCCGGTGTATCACGTCTGGTATCAGTAAAATTTTCTGACGTGGCAGGGTGATCCGGAAAGACAGTAAACAGAATACAAAACTAGGTGGAATGACATTATGGGCTTTTTTGATAAATTGAAAGCAGGTTTGGAAAAAACCCGGAGGGGGTTTACCGGAAAAATTGAACAGCTGGTTATTGGTTATGCCGATATTGATGACGAGCTTCTCGATGATCTGGAGGCGGTATTACTAACCAGTGATGTCGGTGTGAAAACGACTTCACAATTACTTGCCGATGTCCGTACCGGAATCAAAAGTAAACAAATTCAGTCGCCGGAGCAGTTAAAACCGTTCTTGCAGGAAAAAATAGGTGATATCTTGGCAGCCGGAGAAGTGGCGGAAGCCGCAGTGCAGCCACCACTGGTGATTATGGTTGTCGGCGTTAACGGTGTGGGAAAAACCACCACGATTGGCAAACTGGGCAATTATTACCGCGAACAGGGGAAATCGGTCATGCTGGCGGCGGGGGATACCTTTCGTGCCGCGGCTATTGAACAGCTGGAAATCTGGGGTGGGCGGATTGGCGCCGATGTTATCAAACATACGGAAGGGTCAGATCCGGCAGCCGTAGCTTTCGACGCCGTACAATCAGCCAGGGCCAGAAAAATCGATGTGCTGATTATTGATACGGCCGGACGATTGCACACCAAATCCAACCTGATGGAGGAGTTGAAAAAAATACACCGGGTCATTCAGCGGGAACTGCCGGGTGCACCGCATCAAACCTTGCTGGTATTGGATGCTACAACCGGGCAAAATGCCGTGAATCAGGCCAAATTATTCAGCGAGGCGGCTGCTGTTTCAGGTTTGGTGCTGACCAAGCTGGATGGTACAGCCAAGGGCGGGGTCGTGATTGCCATTAAATCGGAACTTGCGGTTCCGGTTCGCTGGATTGGGATTGGTGAAGGGATAAATGATTTACGCCCCTTTGATCCTGTTGATTTTGCTCAGGCTTTGTTTGCGGAATCGTGATAGGGATCTCTGTGGTTTATCATTCTGAAGAAAGATTGTTTATAGTGCTGACAAGGTTTTTTGCTTGACAATGATTTGTGGTATCTGTATACTTATATAAGTAAGAAAATGCAGAGGGATTGAACATGCTTGATAAAGTGTTACGCATCGGACTCTTGTTTGATTTCTATGGCGCTTTGTTAACTGAAAAGCAGCAGCAGTGTTTGGAAATGCATTATTTAAGCGATTTATCCCTGGGAGAAATAGCCGAACAGATGGGGGTAACCCGTCAGGCTGTGCATGATCTTTTAAGACGTGCTGAACAATTGCTGGATGAATATGAAGCTAAGTTAAAGCTCCTGGAGCGCTTTCTCCATGAACAGCAGGCCGTACGACAGGCCTATGAATTGTTAGACAGCCTGCCCGATGAAGTATATGGCCTGGGGCAAATTAGTGAGGCACGCAAGATATTACAGCTCCTGTTAGATTATAATAAGGAGGCATAGCATGGTTTTTGAAGGGTTAGCCGATAAATTACAGCAAACTTTTAAAAAACTGCGCGGACGGGGAAAGTTAACGGAGACTGATGTTAACGAAGCTATGCGCGAAGTGCGTATGGCCTTGCTCGAGGCTGACGTAAATTTTAAAGTAGTTAAAGATTTCATTGCGAAAATTAAAGAACGGGCCGTGGGGCAGGAAGTCATGGAAAGCCTTACGCCGGTTCAATATGTGATAAAGATTGTTAATGACGAGTTAACTGAACTGATGGGTGGGACCCAAAGCCGTATCGCTATTTCTTCCCGTCCGCCGACCATTGTTATGCTGGTCGGACTGCAGGGAGCTGGTAAGACGACAACGGCAGGAAAGCTGGCTAACTTACTGGCAAAAAAACAAAGTAAACGTCCGTTATTAGTAGCTGCCGATATTTATCGTCCGGCGGCAATCAAACAATTGCAGGTGCTGGGTGAACAATTAGAAATATCGGTGTATGCAGCAGAACCCAATACCAGTCCGGTGGATATTGCCAGGCAATCAGTGGAGTATGCATTGTCCCATACACGGGATATCGTAATTATTGATACGGCTGGGCGGCTTCATATTAATGAAGAACTGATGCAGGAACTGAAAAACATCAAACAGGCGGTTAAACCGCATGAAATATTACTGGTTGTTGATGCCATGACCGGCCAGGATGCGGTTACCGTGGCGGAGTCATTTAACAACGAACTGGGTGTCGATGGTGTTATTTTAACCAAGCTGGACGGCGATGCTCGTGGTGGGGCTGCCTTGTCGGTCAAGGCTGTTACCGGGTGTCCGATTAAATTTGCCGGCATGGGTGAAAAACTGGATGCGCTGGAGCCTTTTCATCCTGATCGTATGGCTTCTCGTATTCTGGGTATGGGCGATGTGATGAGCCTGATTGAAAAGGCTCAGAGTGCCATTGACCTGGAGCAAGCCAAAGCGATGGAGAAGAAACTGCGTAAAGAAGACTTTACGCTGGATGATTTTTTGGATCAGCTACAGCAGGTTCGTAAACTTGGTTCGTTTGAACAAATTTTGAGCATGCTGCCTGGCATGGGAAATTTAAAAAAAATGCAGGGCTTGGATTTTGATGAAAAAGAAATAAAACATGTTGAAGCCATTATCCGTTCGATGACCAAGAAGGAACGCCGATCACCAGATATCATTAATGGCAGCCGCCGTAAACGGATTGCAATGGGAAGCGGTACACGGGTGCAGGATGTCAACAGGCTGTTGAAACAATTTGCGGAAGCCAGAAAAATGATGAAGCGGTTTCAGGAAATGCAAAAGGGCGGCAAAAAAGGGCTGGGATTTAAACTGCCGTTTATGCGTTAAGGCAGGTTGATATTTTGGTATATTCTATAAAGGAGGTGATTGATGTATGGCAGTGAAGATCCGTCTTAAACGTATGGGAGCTAAAAAGAGCCCGTTTTATCGTGTCGTTGTAGCTGATTCCCGTTCGCCGCGCGATGGCCGTTCTATTGAAACTCTTGGCCATTATGATTCCACGGTTGAACCGGCAGTGATTAAACTTGATGAAGAAAAGGCAATTGACTGGCTGCAAAAAGGTGCGCAACCTACTGACACAGTAAAAACTTTATTCAAACAAGTTGGCATTATGAAAAAATGGGATGAAATAAAGCGTGCTAAGAAAGAAGCGTGATAACTATGAAAGACCTGATAGAAGTTATCGCCAAAGCCTTAGTGAAAAATCCGGAACAGGTGGATGTGACGGAACTAGCTGAAGCTAACGGCACTGTTTATGAATTGCGCGTAGCCCCGGAAGACATGGGAAAGATAATTGGTAAACAAGGACGTATAGCCAAGGCGTTACGGACCGTTGTAAAAGCTGCTGCCACCCGCGAAAATAAAAAAGTAACGGTGGACATTGTTTAGAATTTTAAAATTCAGTTTTTGTAAAAGGTTCAGATGTCAATTTAAGTTTGGCAGATGAGCCTTTTACAATAAACTCAGAAAAGGTGGACTAACAAGATGGAAAACATGAGCTTGAAATGTCCTGTGACAATTAAGGCAAAAGTTACTGAAACGCTGAAGAAACAGTTGGCAGCAGAAATACAAGATAATATTAAAAAAGCGGACATGGAACTGCAGCAGATCGAATTTCACGCGAAACGGGTTATGACCGAGCAGGCAAAACATGATGTTCAAGGTTTGAATGCTATTCGCCAGCAAATTGATGCCGAAAAGCAAAAACGCTTGGAATTTAAAAATCATATGCTGGAAAGACTGAAAGAAACGGCACAACTGGAACTTGGGGCTGAAATCGTGCAGGGCAATTTGGAACGCATTGTTACGGTACAGGTTGGCGATGATTTGCACAAAATCATGGGGACCGAAATTCTTTTGGAAGACGGAAAGATTATTGCTTTTCGCAGCTAGGGAAGATGATCGATGAGTGAAAAATTGATTTCAATAGGTAAAATCGTTGCCCCGCACGGTGTGCGGGGTGACGTGCGTGTACTGCCGCTGACTGATTTTCCTGATCGCTTTGAAAAACTGGCTAAAGTCAGGCTGGATGATGGTCGCTGCTTTTCTGTCACCGGCATGAAATATCATAAGAAATTTATTTTGCTCAAATTCCGCGGCATTGAAAGCATGAATGATGCCGAACCGCTGCGGGGAAAATTGATACAAGTAACTACGGATGAACTGGTTGTTCTTCCGGAAGGACACTATTACCATTTTCAGATTATTGGTTTAAGGGTATATAATGAAGCGGCGGAGTACCTGGGAGATGTTACCGATATCCTGGAGACGGGCAGTAATGATGTGTATGTAGCCGAACAAAAGGGCCAACGTCCTATATTAATTCCGGCACTAAAAAAGGTAGTCAGGGAAATTGACATTCCGGGTGGAAAAATGATTGTAAGATTGCCGGAATGGGAAACGGAGTAAATCATGCAGATTGATATTGTTTCTTTATTTCCTGATATGTTTACCGGTCCGTTTGGCCATAGTATCATAAAAAGAGCGCAGGATGCCGGATTGTTGTCTATTGGAGTGACAAATCCCAGGCAATTTGCTTTCGATAAACACCAAATTGTTGATGACTATCCTTTTGGTGGGGGAGCAGGAATGGTTATGAAACCTGAGCCGATTTTTCTTGCAGTAGAAGATATTCTTTCCCGGCAGGAAAAAGATAGTCGCCGTATTATTTTGTTCTGCCCCGGGGGAACGGTTTTTACGCAGGAAAAAGCCAAGGAATTGGCAAGGTATGACCAGCTCATTTTTATCTGTGGTCACTATGAAGGGTTTGATGAACGAGTGCGGCAATATCTGGCTGACGAAGTTATCTCTATCGGAGACTATGTTTTGACCGGTGGAGAATTGCCGGCAATGGTGGTTGTGGATGCCGTGGCAAGAATGTTGCCCGGTGTTTTGGGGGCTAGTGAGGGGGCAGAACAGGATTCTTTTTACAGCGGTCTTCTGGAACATCCGCAATATACCAGGCCAAGGGAATTTCGCGGCTGGCAGGTCCCGGAAGTTTTGATATCCGGTGATCATGCCAAAATAGCAAGATGGCGGCGTAAAGAGTCTTTAAAGAATACCTGGGAGCGCCGGCCGGAACTGCTGAAACATTTTCCCCTAACTGCGGAAGATAAAATTCTGTTGGAGGAGATCCGGCAAGAGCGTTCGGGAGGCTAAAATGGCAGCTGTTTATTTTGGGCTAGTTCATTATCCTATTTATAACAAAAATGGTGATGTTATCACAACGGCAATTACAAATTTTGATGTACACGATATCGCACGTACGGCCCGTACTTATAACATAAAGCGTTATTTTATTATCCATCCGATACAGAGTCAGGTTGCCATGGTAAAAGATATCATCAATTATTGGCAAACCGGGTATGGTAGTCAGTATAACCCGGATCGTTGCGAGGCTTTTCAGATTTTGACAACCATACCTTCCATAGATGAGGCTGTTCACGTCATCACCGACAGCGAAGGCGTGGCTCCGTTGATCGTTACTACGGATGCGCGGCAGTTTTCAAACATGATATCCTATCAAGGTCTAAGAAATTTGATCAACCGGGATGAGCGGCCCTGTTTATTATTGTTTGGTACCGGCTGGGGAATGGAAAAATCGGTTATGGAAAAGTTTGATTATATTCTAGAGCCGATTTATGGGCCAGGCGATTATAACCATCTGCCGGTCCGGGCGGCGGCAGCCATTATTTTAGACCGGTTATTAGGTGAGGCCTGGTGGGCTTCATAACGGGGGTGCTTGCTGCGGTTATAATCCATACCGGCTGTTAATAATATTACTTGAATCTCTATAAAGAATATGATATAATTGCTCACGTGTAAAACGGGCGGTCCTCTGCCATAAGCGGTACGAACGTCTAGTATAAGGGGGACATAAAAATGAATATTATTCAGGCTTTAGAACAAGAGCAACTTCGTAAGGACATTCCTGCTTTCAAGCCGGGGGATACAGTGCGGGCTCACGTAAAGGTTGTCGAGGGTAATCGCGAACGTATTCAGGTTTTTGAAGGTGTTGTAATTGCACGACAGGGCGGCGGTATCCGCGAGACGTTTACGGTAAGACGTATGTCTTACGGCGTCGGCGTAGAACGTACTTTTCCGGTACATTCTCCTCGTCTGGAAAAAATTGAAGTCGTGCGCAGAGGGATTGTGCGCCGGGCAAAACTTTATTATTTGCGTAATCTTACCGGTAAGGCTGCCCGTATTAAAGAAAGACGCTAATGGTAAGCAGGGACTGATGACAGTCCCTTTTCTCACTTTCTGATGGAGGCGGTTTACGCCTTGTATGATATAAACTGTTGTTATCCGGCAGGAGGAAAGCATGTTGAGTAATACGACATTTCGAAAAGAAGTAAAAGACTGGGTAATCTCGATACTGATTGCCGTTGTACTGGCGTTTTTTATTCGGTATTTCATTGTTGAATTGTATATGGTTGAGGGGCCTTCCATGCGGCCTACGCTGGTAAATGGTGAGCGCCTGGTTGTCAATAAGTTTATCTATCGGTTTAAATTACCGGAACGTGGTGAAATTTTGGTATTTCGCTACCCGGAGGATCCCAGTCGTGATTTTATTAAACGAGTAATCGGTGTTGCCGGAGATACAATTGAAATAAAGGACGGACGCGTGTTCCGCAACGGACAATTATTAAATGAGCCGTATATTTTAGAAAAAACCAATGGATCGTATCCATTAGCCACTATACCGGAAGGGACGGTTTTCGTTATGGGCGACAACCGCAATAATTCTGAGGATAGCCGTTTTAGCGATGTAGGCTTTGTACCTTTGGAGCTTATTAAGGGAAAGGCCGTTATGGTCTTTTGGCCGTTCGCTCAATTGAAAACTCTTCCTTAGAAAGATAGGCTATGCAGGGAAAACGGTAAGCCGTTCGAGACTGGGATAGTTTGCATCGGGTTATTTTTCCGTACCGATGGCGATACTAAACTATGTTGGCAACGGCTTTTTGAATTTAAATTGATATCGAGCATGATTGGGATGAATGGCATATGGATAATATACATATTAATTGGTTTCCAGGGCATATGGCCAAAGCTCAGCGGATGATCCGTGAGCATTTGAAATTAGTGGATGTAGTCATCGAATTATTAGACGCCCGTATTCCGGTAAGCAGTGCCAATCCGGTAATTAAGGAGATTATTGAAAACAAGCCGCGCATTGTGGCTTTAAATAAGGCGGATTTGGCTGAAGCGGAATGGAACGAATATTGGAGCGGAGTTTTCCGTGACCAGGGATTACAGGTGGTTGCGCTGGAGGCTATAACAGGCAAAGGGACCAAGGCATTAATTGGTAAGGTGGAACAAGCTGCCAGTGATACGATTACCAGGCTTGCCGCTAAGGGAATCCGGCCGCGTGCGGTGCGGGCGATGATTTTAGGCATACCTAATGTGGGCAAATCTTCGCTGATCAATCGTTTGCTGGGAGCGGCTACCGTTCGTACTGCGGATAAACCTGGTGTCACCCGGGGTAAGCAGTGGATAAAGATATCTAAAAATCTGGAGCTTTTAGATACCCCGGGCGTTCTCTGGCCCAAAATCGAAGACTCTGAGGTTGCTTTGAAATTGGCGATTACAGGCGCTATTAATGACGAGGTGTATGATTTAGAACAAGTAATGTCTAAATTTTTATGCCTGTTGCGGGAGCATTACAGTGAAAGGATCGTAGAGCGCTATAAGCTGAATGAGCCGTTGCCCGAAGAGAATGAGGAATTGCTTGGATTAATTGGCGCTAAGCGTGGTTGCCTGCGTGCTGGTGGTATTGTCGATTACGATAAGGCCAGAAAAATTATTCTCAATGAATTCCGCGGTGGGAAATTAGGGCGTTTTACGTTGGACCGCGGAATAGAAAACAGCAGTAAAACGTAATTAAAGTTTTAGATACAAAAAGCGAAGGCCGGATGACTTCCGGAACCTTTGCTTTTTTGTTGTTATTTTGAAAGGATTTCCCGGCAGAATCAAGAATATAGCACAAATAAATATATTTATAGGCGGGGATTGATTTGCGAACGGCTGATATGACAGTAGCACAGGTAGCGGCATTGCTTGATAATATGGATGCTCCGGCTAAACTGATTGACGACTTAAGGTCGGATAAGCGGATTTCGATAATTAAATTGGTGGCAAAGTGGCATAAACGGCAGCAGGAACTGCTGGCTGAAAAAAAACGTCTACTGCAAATGTATCGTTATGAAGAAAATTACCGGCAAAAAGGTTTTACGGTGATTGCTGGTGTTGATGAGGCAGGCCGGGGACCGTTAGCCGGTCCGGTAGTAGTGGGTGCGGTGATACTGCCACATGATTGTTTCTTACCGCATTTGAATGATTCGAAGCAGTTATCAGCCCGACAGCGAGAGGTTCTGTATAAAGAAATAAAGGAAATTGCTATTGCTGTGCATTATTGCGTCATGGACCGGGAGGTTATTGATCAACTCAATATTTATCAGGCGACGGTTTCCGCCATGTATCGTGTGCTTGAAGAATTGGAGACTACGCCGCAGGCAGTATTAATTGATGCGGTTCCGTTGCCGAAGCTGAAAGTCCCGTCCCTTTCTATCGTAGGCGGAGATGCAGCCAGCGCATCCATTGCAGCTGCTTCGATTATCGCAAAGGTGGAACGGGACCGGATTATGAATGAAATGGATGAATTATATCCGGTATATGGGTTTGCCAAACATAAAGGGTATGCTACCAGGGAACATATTCAAGCCTTACAAAAATATGGTCCTTGTCCGATTCACAGGAAAAGTTTTGAACCCATTAAGTCATGGGGAGGATAGTTATGAAAATCAACAATATATTGCCCGGACAAGCTCAGGCGGTTCCGGAAGCGACAGAGCAAGTGCCAACGGATGCTCTGCAGCCGAAAGGTGAACAACAGGTAACGCAGGAAACCAAAAGTCTGAAAGTAGACTTGATGGGCAATGGGGCCATCGGCGAGCTTTTAAAACAATTGGGCAGTACATTAAAAAACAATGAGTCTTTGCTCAAATCCCTGCCGTCTATGCTGCAACAAGAAATACAGCGTCTTATGGAACAAATGGCACCTGATGCTGCGGCCATCTTTTTCCGGGGAATGACGGCTGTAACGCAGGAGCAAAGGAATATGATCGAAAAACTACAATATTTATTGAATTCATTGCAAGGGGCGACGCTGATTCAACAGCAGGATTCACCGGAAGTAGTACAATCCCTGGTAGAAAAAATCAATACATATATTGCTGCCCAGGAACAGCAAACAGCAGCGATAAATCAGACTAAGTATGATCCGGTGCAGGTGCTCCGCGAAATGGGTACAGGCACGATAGTAAAGAATGAGGCCATTCCGGTTCCGGCGAAGATTACCAACCAAATCATGAAAACTACGGATGCTATAGTACAGTATGACAAACCGGTTGAAGCTGTAGCAGCTCAACAGCAGACTAATCCCGCTACTAATCCCGCTCCTGCAAATCTGTTAGAGCGCAACAGGACAATCCCCCAAGGCCAGGATCAACCGGATTTTAACGGGAGAAATAGCAGGCTGTCTGACGGCGGCGAGCCGGCGGTTCCGGAGATGATGAAAGTTCCTCTTCCGGCAGAAAAAAATATTGCCTTGATGTGGATGAATAAATTCCAGACATTCACGACAAGGCAGGAACCCTATGGGCCCAACACCAGGGAACTGGGCAAATTATTGGCACAATATAATGATATGACCAGTACGGAAAAAAATGCGGTTAAGCAATTGTTGAATGCCGTGTCTACTGACACTTTTCCAGCTAAGAAGGCTGAGCAATGGCTTCAATTTCTGATTAAAAATCAAGCATCGCTGCCAATACAATCCCGGGCAGAAAATGGAGCTACGAATATTTTAAATCAATTAAAAAACGTTCTGTCAGAAAATGTGCAGAAAATGGTGCCGGTTAATGGCAAATCAGAAATTACCAAGCTGGTTACAGTTAATACGGAAACAATTGTTCTGCTGGCAAAAACACTTGTGAGTGAAGGCAATGTTCCTCCTGAATTGCGAAAAATGCTGGCAGCGATTAACGACATGGTAACCCCAAATGAGCAGGACTTGGTAAATCGCGTTTCTTCTTATTTTCAGACCGGTATGCCCCAGGTGGTTATCCAAGCTTCGGCGCAGTTTGACTTACCGGAGCTACTTGATTTATGGATTTTGATGAAATTTCGCAATGCTTCAGAATGGGTGGATCTTCCTGCGGAAACGCTGCAAAAAGCTATTCACACCGTGAAGGAATTTTCTACATCCATGCAGAATGCAGTGGCGGCTTATACAGAACGATCAGATAACAGCAATACTCTGTCTTTTACATTACCATTATATTTTGGCAATGGAGAAACCGTTTATCCGGCTTATGTCCGCATTTATCATGAAAAGGAGAAGACAGCCGGCAATTCTCTGCAGCAAGCGGAAACCTGGCTGCGGGTATTTTTCGATACGGACTACATTGGATCGGTCAATCTTATTTTTCATATGTATCAGGGAAATATGCTCAGTGTCCGGACCGAATTTTCTTCGGAGATGGCCACCCGGGCTTTTCAGCAGCAGATGGATGAGTTGCGCAGTACTTTATCTGATTTGCCGATTCATCTTGCTGATTTTAGCATCAGGACTATGCCGGAGGAGATATTGTGAACGAAAATGACAATCTTATAAAAAAGGCTGTTGCCATTCAATACAATAAAGAATCCGATGCTGCGCCCAAAGTAGTCGCCAAGGGCGGCGGCTTTATTGCTGAGCAAATTGTGGCAGTGGCACAGCAGCATGCGGTGCCGATCTATAAAAACAAAGCGTTGTCCAGCATGTTAATGGCTGTTGAGCTGGACCGGGAGATTCCTGCGGAATTGTACCGGGCGGTGGCTGAAGTCTTGGCATATATTTACCGCCTTGATCAAAAAATGGGCCGTCAGCAAGGCCCGTGGTAATAGCCATTTTATGATTGGAGAGAACGGTAATGGATCATATCGGTATTGGAACCGCTGGAGAAACAGCTGCCGCAGAATATTTGGAACATCAGGGCTATTCCATTTTGCAGCGGCAATATCGGTCGAAGTTGGGTGAAATTGATATTATTGCTCAAAAAGATGGAGTATTTGTGTTTGTTGAAGTAAAAACCCGGCGCAGTCTGATCTATGGATTGCCGGTAGAAGCAGTAGGCTACCGCAAACAACAGAAAATAATCCATACGGCTTTGTGTTATTTGAAACAAATCAAGCAAATAGAAGCACCCTGCCGGTTTGACGTGATGGAGGTATATGTGTCAGGATTTAATTTTCGCTGCAATCATATTTGCAATGCTTTTGGACAATAAGGTTTTTTGTAGCAAGTGAACTCATACTATAAGGACCGTGCGGGGAAGGTAAAGTAAAATTACTGGCGGAGGAAAACACGTGTTTGCGCAAACATTTGGTTCGACAACAATTGCATTAGATGGTATGGTGGTTCATGTAGAGGTGGATATTGCAAACGGAATTCCCAGTATGGAAATTGTTGGACTGCCGGATACTGCTGTGCGCGAATCACGGGAACGGGTGCGGGCTGCAATAAAAAATTCCGGATTTGAATTTCCGTCCCAAAGGATCACTGTTAATCTTGCCCCAGCAGACATAAAAAAAGACAGTTCGGGTCTGGACATGCCGATTGCTATTGGAATTTTGGCGGCTAGCGGGCAACTGGCACGGCCAAGCTGTGAGCGGTGTCTGTTTGTCGCTGAACTTTCCCTGGAAGGGCATCTGCGTAGTGTAACAGGGGTTTTACCCATGGCGATTGCAGCAATTAAACAGAACATGACAAAAATGTTTGTCGCACCGGGCAATGCCAGCGAAGCTTTGTTGGTAGAGGGGCTTACTGTTTATGCAACAGAAAACCTTGCTACTGTTATTCAGCATTTACAGGGAAAAATAGAACTGCAGCCTCAGGTGAAAAACGGAGAGGTAGTAGCTCCAAATTCAATGTTTGATGACGATTTTGCTGAAGTTCAGGGGCAGACGGTTGCCAAGCGTGCTATTGAAATAGCTGCTGCCGGAGGTCATAACATTCTTATGACTGGGTCGCCGGGCTCGGGAAAGACGATGCTGGCTCGTCGTATTCCTTCGATTTTACCGGATATGTCCAGTCAGGAGGCGTTAGAGGTAACAAAAATTTACAGTATTGCCGGAATGCTTACCAATAATTCTGGGCTGCTTACCTGCCGTCCTTTTCGCGCTCCGCATCATACCATTTCCGATGCAGGTATGATTGGGGGTGGTCGTATACCGAGACCCGGTGAAGTGACGCTCAGCCATCATGGCGTACTGTTTTTGGATGAACTCCCTGAATTCCCCAGAGGAGTACTGGAAGTGCTGAGACAGCCATTGGAAGATGGACATGTCACTATTTCAAGGGTCAGCGCTTCGCTTTCTTATCCAGCCAAATTTATGCTAGTTGCTGCTATGAATCCTTGTCCGTGCGGATTTTCCGGGGATGAATTGCAGCCCTGCAGTTGTACCCCGGCTGATATTCATCGCTATATTAAGAAAATATCCGGTCCTTTACTGGACAGGATAGATATCCATGTTAGTGTACCCCGGTTAGAGTACAGTGAAATGGCCGAAACTACTCCTGCAGAATCATCACGCGTGATCAAAGGACGTATCAGTGCCGTGCGCAGTCTGCAAATGGAGCGGTTACAGGCAGAAGGGCTATTTTGTAATGCACAGATGGGACATAAACATCTAAAAAAGTTCTGCCCGATGACTAAAGATGCACAGGAGTTGCTTAAACAAGCTTTTGCAAGAATGAACTTAAGCGGGCGTGGGTACGACCGGATTCTAAAAGTAGCAAGAACTATTGCCGATTTAGCCGGCAGTGAAAAAATAATCGGGCAGCATATTGCTGAATCCATTCATTTTAGAAGTAATACTCAGAAATTGACATAAACTATATACGAATATTTGTAATTTAAATGTAAGGGTCCCAGATATAAAAGAAAATATATATTCGTTAGCGTGGTTTGGGGAAAGTACAGCCTTACCATGCTTTTTTTGATATTTTGCTTGAAATTACAGTTGACAATTCAACTGATGCAAATTTCCCTTCTGAGGCAGTGGTTTACCGAATATTTTTCGTTCTGTTTCACATTGTCTTCCCCTATTTTTTCAGGAACGGGGGATTGTTCATTTGACCGTGCCAGAAGAGTACTGGGAAGAAGTCGCAAAACGATTGATTGCAGAATAAGGCCGCTAAAAGAGCGGCTATTTTAGTACCATAAAAGTGTAGATGGAAACATTTTGTGCTTAACCATCTGCACTTATTTTTTTATAATGGGGAGAGTAATTGGTCTGACGACGGCTTTTTTGGGGTATGAACACCCGGCATAAAAACATTCAGCCATCTCCTTGTTATAAGCATTCGATTAAGCAGGTTGAAACCATAGGATTGGCTTTCGCGTAACGAACTAAAATGAATGGTAATAAGTGCAGATGGAACAATTACAAATTCATTTTAGGGGTGAGGGCTTTGATCAGTGTAGGAATCGATGTCTCGAAAGGAAAAAGTATGGTAGCTATCTTCAAGCTTTATGGCGAGATTTTAGCACGTCCCTTTGAGGTGGCACATACAGAGCAAGAGCTTCATGACTTATCCGCTATGATCCTGCGTTTTCACGATGAGGTGCGCGTAGTGCTGGAAGCAACAGGCATATACCATTTGCCTGTTGTGCATTATTTAAAGCAGCAAGGCATATTCGTTTGCGTTATTAATCAAGCAAAAATTACGACAGGCAAAGACGGATAAACAGGACGCTATGGAAATTGCTAACTAGGACTGGATCATTGGTTTCAGCTGCGGAATTACACAATTTCAGAGGATGTACACAGTGAGCTGAAATTATTAGGCCGCCAGTATTCGCACTACATACGGATGCGTGTGGAAAGCGTCCTGGAGTTCACACATCTGCTGGATTATACCATGCCAGGGATAAAGACCTTGCTCAAGGGCTGGAACGAGAATACGGGCAAGGATAAACTGGGGGATTTCGTAGAGAGCTTCTGGCATTTTCACATAATTACTAAAATGACGGAAGGAGAATTTATAGCAGGATATTTAGAATGGGCAAAAGAAAAAGGATACCACCGAAGCCAGGATAAAGCCGAAACGTGCCGCAAAAATAGCAGGGCTGAATAAATTCTTGAGGATTTACTACGCACGTGTAAAAGAAGTATATACGAAATAAAAATCTTCGTGAATGAACCGGGGCAAAAAAATGGTAATTGCGTCGGTCTATTCGTGTCCCCAAATTTAACTTTAAAAATTTTTAATAAATAGGCTTGAATTTTGTTAGCAGGTTTTTTATGATTACATTCCGTTAGCCGTTTAACCCATTCGGTTACAGGAATGTAACCAGGTAGAAGGGAGATGATGCAGTGGGGGAAACGGATTTCCAACGTGAGGTACTGAACCGTCTCATTCGCATGGAAACAAAGCAGGATGCCCATATCGAAACAATAAAAGAGCACTCTGCTACGTTAGCCAGCCATAGCGAACGAATTACAAAAGCGGAGGAAAGTACCAAGTCTGCACATCGCAGGATTGATGGAATCTTTGTTGCGGCAGGAAGTCTTGGTGCTATCTTTGGTACGTTGACCAATATAGTTATATCGGTATGGTCGAAGATGGGAGGGAGAGGATGAAAGAAAAACTTATAACCTTTTGCACCTGGGCACAAGCAAACTGGCTTGCGCTTGTTATTTTCATGGTTGTATGGCTACTGGTCTAACGCGCTGTATGGAACAAAGTTTGATCTTAGTTCCTGTTGGTCTGGAATAACTGTGGTGATTACTGGCCTTGGTGGTGTGGTCGCCCTGGCAAAAGCTGCATGGACTAAATATGGCCAAGACAGCCAATTTAATTCTCCACCAGGAGAACATCCTGGCCTTATGAATTTTATGAAAAGTGAGGTAATGAAATGAGAGGAATCGACGTAAGCGAGAACAACAGCAGAGTAGACTGGCAGGCGGTGGCAGATGCTGGTATTGAGTTTACTATTATCCGCAGTTCATACGGACTACAATCAAAGGACGAGATGTTCGCGCAAAACATAGCAAGGGCAAAAGCTGCTGGCTTAAAAGTTGGGGCTTACCATTATTCGTATGGATTGAGCGTAGCTGATGCAATCCAAGAAGCGGCCAACTGCCGGAGTGTTATTGACAGTACAGGTCAACTATTAGAATTTCCTGTATTCTTCGATATGGAAGACGCGGACGGCTATAAGCGACGCAATGGCTTTGCATTTGATCCGGCAGAAATTACAGCCATGTGCAAAGCGTTTATTGATAGCATAGGCCTAGATTGCGGCCTGTACGCCTCGTATTCATGGTTGACTGGTTACATTGATTGGCGAAGTATTGGATGCGCCGTATGGAATGCACAGTGGGGAAGTAGTGATGATATCAAGGGTTACATGTGGCAATACACTGATAGCCTGAATATCGGCGATCAGTATTTTGATGGCAATATCAAATATTAAAGGGAGTTGAGTACAATGGCTGATTTCTTTAAAAAAGTTGCTAGTTGGTTATTGGGCATTGGAGGAATGTAAAATGGCAACAGTAGGAAAATCGCTAACGGTACCAGAGGCAGGGTGGAAAAGATATAATGCAACAATAAATGGAAGTGGATTCCAATTTTTGCCCAATGGTGCATGGGGCGTTGCACAACAGAATGGAGCCTATAATAGAGAAGCAATTGGCACAGGATTACCTGATTAATAACGCAAACATTTGGAGCGTATTGTTTAATTAATTTTAAGGGTACTAAATTTAGGTTAATTTCTACTTGTTGGTATACCTATCCTACTAATTGTAAGATTACAATCGATGGTACTGAGCATATGTTTTCAACGCGATATGATGTTTCCGGACAGGTTTTAGTGTTTGAAATTGTTAACATGGAGAATAAAAATCATAGTGTTAAGATTGAACAAGGTACTGACGGACAAGGTTACCAAAGATTATACGTTGATGCTATAGATATAGATAGCGACGGTTATGTGATTGTTCCAGGATCAACAAATTTAACCGCCACTCCTGGCGATTTTCAAATTGCTCTCAACTGGGATGCAGTCACCGATGCAATCGGCTACAACGTAAAACGCTCCACCACAGCCGGTGGTCCATACGAAACTATCGTACCCAATGTCTCCGGTACCAGCTATGTAGGATACTAATGTTGTAAATGGAACGACCTATTATTATGTGGTAACGGCCATTACGGCAGATGGTGAAAGTGGTAATTCAAACGAAGCATCTGCTACGCCGCAGGCAGCACCGGTGGAAGAGGGAGAAGTGCTCCTCAGAATTACTATGAATGATTCGAGCGAACGTCAGTATAAAGTTAACCAGACGGTTATAGATGATTTTGTAAGTTGGTACAATCGTACAGTTGGCACTGGCAACACCTGCTATAGCTTCGATGATATTGTTGATGGCAGCAAAGAATATTTAGCCTTTGAAAAGATTATTAGTTTTAAGGTAATTCCTCTGCCGGCAGAATAAACTAACCCTGCATACAGGGTGCCATCTACTTAGGTTTGCCCTGGCGGCTGTGCTGGCAGGGCTTTTTTATGTTCAGATCACGTACATATGCTGCTTGAAATACTGCTGAAGACGCTGGCCAAAATTGAGTAGAATTACTTAGTGTTTTTCTGGTATACTGAAATAGTAAAATACTTCCAATTGTTTGTATAGTCTATAGAAAGAGGTACGATGAGTGCAATGGATAAGCATACTGTTTTAAACATTGTTAAAGAACAGTTATCAAAAAAATTGAACTGTTCCATTGATGCATTCGACAAAGATGGAACTTTATTTATCGCAAATGATCAAAAAGAGTATCCTTTTCTTGAGATCATTACTATGGGAAAATCAGTGATTATTTCTGCCTCTTCAAATATCCTTCCAAAAGTGAAGCCACTTCTGGTTGAAAAAAGTAGGGATGAGATATTTGAATTTCCATTTATCTATGGTCAATCTATATATTTTATACCGGACTCGGGCTTGACAAAGGAATTACCTTTAATAGTAGGTTATGAGTATGAATTGTTAAAGGGAGAGGAAATCAAGAAATTAAAGGGAATAACGGGCTTTCAAAACTCTTTGGCATTTGATGAAAAGGGACATACGTCTACAGTTATTGTTTTATATGCAATGAGGGACAATGAAATAATAGGGCTTGCAGGGGCATCTGCAGAGTATGAACAAATGTGGGAAATGGGAGTAGATGTAAAACCTCAATATCGAAAATGTGGTTTAGCGACGCGGCTAATATATAATTTAGCAGTGCATATTCTGAAAAAGGAAATTGTTCCATTTTATTGTGCATCGACTACCAATATTGGCTCTCAGATGGTTGCATACCGTAGCGGATTCATTCCTTGTTGGATTAGTACATACAGAAATATTTTAGACGGAAGTTCATCTTATAACGATATTGTGAAAAATATAGTTATATTGTAGATATTTTTTATAGAATTCTTGGCAGCAGTTTATCTCATGGCAAAAAATAATCCTAACAGAGCAGGGGGGCATATCTCCTTTGCCTGGTGGCTTCGGCTGCCGGGATTTTTTTATTTAACAGTAGATTCTTCGAGTCACCACAATACGGTGGCTTCTACAGTGTGCTGATTACGTCATTAAAAGTTAATTGAATATGACGCGTAGTCCTCCAGTACACGCAAGAAGGCAGATTACGACCTGCCCTTTCTCGCATGAGATCAAGCTCCTAGTGTGTCATATACCCAGGGACTTTTTGTAATCATTGCCATCCTTGAACACCGTGCCGACAACCTTGCCTAATTCAAAATATGAGGGATACATCATGACCATCGGGTTTATTTTTACAGGATCGATCTGCCCATCTGTTAAGCCTTTTTCATCTGCATAAACAGCCACTATTTCGCCTAGAAACATCGCAAACCCCGATAATAAAATCGTTTGGGTTACCTTGCAAAGCATATTGATTGGGCACTCTTGTATCATCGGCGCTCTGCCTGCCTCATCGTAAAACGGGATGAACAATTCGGATTTATCCGTTGTTTTCCCTGATACCACGCCACAGAAATCAGTTTTCTCAGCCAAGTCCGGCGAGGGCAGGTTTACGCTGAAAAACCCGCTCGCCTTAATACCGGTGGTTGTATAATGCGTTTCTTTCAAAGAAACATACAGCATCGGCTCCAAATTCACTACCCCGCAAGCACCAACTGTGCAATAATTGGGTCTGCCGTTAACATCCGCACCTACAAGGATAGTCGGAAAAAGCATAGCAGGCCTATTTGGCATTTTTATTTTTTTCAGTTTAAACACCTCACTTACAGATTTTAGTATCTGCGGTTTTGACTCGGGTAATGTATACGTTTTCCGCGGAAATTATGCTCAAGGTGGAGCTAACCGACTACTCCCATATTTGCAGTTTCTGTAACCTGCTAGAAAAATGCTTGACTTACTTAGCAGGTTTTTATGCTCATTACTTTTCCGGAACAGGAATAATATGGTACCCAGCCTTGGTTTTTGTGTGCTCTTTTAATATTGTTTTTCTAGCAGTGCGAACAAGAGATTTTTTTACTGTAATGTGGAATTTTTTAAAGTCAACATCTTCTCATTCAAGGGCAAGTATTTCTGATCGGCGCAGCCCGGTTCTAAATTCTAATCATATATACCAAAGGCGTATTTACTGTCATTTTTTTCTGCAGCTTTAACAAGGTCGTTCATTTGTTTAGTTGAAAGAGAGGTTGATATTCTCTCAACTAAGTTAGAGCGAAATGTTTTTGGGAATAGCTGGATCGACAATAAAGAAAAATCTTCATTTGTTGATGTAGTAATTGACGGTATTAAGGTTAGAAACATTGATCAATATAGTGCTACATCAAAAATATCTCAAAGTTTAGACTTTACTATTGATAATTTAACCAATACGGAACATTCTGTGGTTATTACAAATAATCAAGCTAAATATTACGCTCTTGATGCAATTGACATTGATGAATCAGGCGAGCTTAAACCATATCAGCCTGTTGAGCCTGAGCCCGACCCTGGAAAAGTTTTGTTGCTCATTGAACTCACGGATGGTTTACAAAAAGAATATGAACTAACAAGTGCGGAATTGGTTGCATTTATTACATGGTACGATAGCCGTGCAGCAGGTAATGGATCTCCTTATTACATCTTTAATAAGAGTTTCATCTGGGGCCGTTTGATAGCAGGGAAGACTATCTAGTATTTGATAAAATCAAAACTTTGAGGTTATGAAGTTTACCAAGTAGTAAGAAAATAACCTTGCATGCAGGGTGTCATAACTCCTTAGGTTGCCTTCCATTCTGGTTTAGTGCCAGGGTGGAGGGCTTTTTTATATAAATAACCTGAAAACGGGAATACTAATAAAAATTTTGAAAGCAGGTAGACTCATGGATAGAAGTTATATTTATTTGATTTTTACTGCAGTAGCGGGAATAGCTTTTTTGCTTCTAGTACCCCAAAATCAATATAAACGTTATCTTCTTTATGGCTTGGTTTTTGGTGGAATTCTAGATGTTTTCACCATAGTTACTCTGGTACCCATAAATCAGATACGGTTTATGAATATGGGAAACTTTAGTGTATTGGGATTTATTCCTATTTTTGTTCCTATTACCTGGATGTTTAACTTTGCGATATTCTTTTATTTAATGCCAAGGCGAAAAGGCTTCTTAGCTCTCTATATACTTACGTTTACTGCTTTAAGCTATATTATAGGAGAGCTGATGAATGCTTATGGTTTATTTGAATATGTAGGAATGCCAGAGTATGTGGCTGTTTTAATCTTTTTTACATGGTATGCATTTTCAGCTTGGTTTTACTTACGAGACATACAGAATGTACCAGTAATTCAACCTGCAGCTTCTAAGCCATTAAACGAAGAGGAAGATAATAAAAAGTAATAAAGAGATTTGCCCGGCGGCTTCGGGGCCTGTTGACAAACTACCTCTAAACCCTTAAATTCACAAAAATGGCATTTAAAACCCTAGTATTTTCACGGGTTCTCAAATGCCATTTTTTACGAAAAAGTCTTTTGTCAACAACCCTTCGGCTGCCGGGCTTTTTATATATAGAAAACCCCACATTAGACGTGGGGTTCGGAAAAGCTTTTAGCGGAGTGGATGATAGCTTGATTTAAGTTGTCAAACCACGCTAGTATTCCATATCTCCTAGATAGGGAATTTCTAAAGTATTTAACGATTTTCTACTATTTTGTCATGCTCTTTTGTCAGGGACCATCCCAGTTTTAGCCCGATGACAAACCAACCTAAAACAATAGCGCCAATAGCGAAGATGGTATCGCCGACTATTCGGAACCACTGGAAGTTTTTAATAATATCGCTGCGTAGGAAATCCGCAGAGCGAGCATACCACATACCGTATTCAACACTGGCCCAGGTCTGCATTATACCAACTGGCAAAACACTAATTAGAACCATCAATGCCAACCCAATATTGATAGCCCAAAAGGAAAATTTAAGTGGTGTAGTTTTCCAGACATGTTGCCCTGTTAGGCCTTTTAGACTGAACAACATTAGTCCTATACCAAGCATGCCATATACTCCAAACAAAGCAGTATGACCATGTACCGAGGTAGTATTCAAACCTTGCATATAATAGAGGGCTATAGGTGGATTGATAAAGAATCCAAACAGGCCTGCTCCCACTAGATTCCAGAATGCAACTGAAACAAAGAAATAAATCGGCCACTTATAGGCACTAACCCAAGGCTTGGCTTTACTTAAGGTTAAGTTCTCGTAGGCTTCAAAACTAACTAAAACTAATGGTACTACCTCTAAGGCGCTGAAGGTGGCACCGAGAGCCATGACTGCAAGAGGGGTACCCGAAAAATACAGATGATGGAAAGTCCCAATAATACCGCCAAAGAGAAAAATAATCGTAGAAAACAATACAGAAGTATTAGCTGTTGTTACTCTTAATAAGCCCATTCGAGTAAAGAGAAAAGCGATAACTGCAGTTGCGAAAACCTCAAAAAAGCCTTCTACCCATAGATGTACCACCCACCAACGCCAGTATTCTGCTATTCCCATATTGGTATGCTGACCCCAGATAAGCCCAGGGATATAAAAAGAAGGAATGGCAGTGGTAGCGAGTAAAAAGAGGAGGAGCAGGCTTTTATTTTCTCTTGCCTGACTTAATGCAGGCCAAATTGCTCTAACCATCAAAAACAGCCATAAAAAAAGACCAATAGTTAGAAATAGTTGCCAAAATCTACCCAAATCTACATATTCGTAGCCCTGGTGGCCAAACCAGAAATTTATCGTCAAATCCAGCTTTTGCATCACACCTAGCCACTCACCAGCCAAAGAGCCAACAACAATGATTAGAAGACAGATAAAGAGAAAATTAACTCCAAAACTTTGGTATTTGGGTTCGTGTCTTGATACAGCAGGGGAAATAAACAAACCAGTCGCTAGCCAAGCGGTGGCAATCCAAAAAATCCCCAATTGTAAATGCCAAGTTCGGGTGACGGAGTATGGCAGCCACTTGCTTAGAGGAAATCCATAAACACCTGAGCCTTCAACTGTGTAATGAGCGGTTAAAATACCGAGACCAATTTGTACGATTAATAATACTGCAACAATCCAAAAGTATTTTACAGTTGCTTTCATGGAAGGCGTTGGATTTAGGGCTAAGAGCGGATCGGTATCAGGATATTCCTCACTTTCTTTTTCCCTTTTGTGGGCGGCATAATACCATGCCAACGTGCCGATGCCTGCAAGCAATAAAACAAAACTAAGCACCGACCAGATTAAAAGTGATGATGGCGGTCTATTGCCGACTAGGTCCTCAGGAGGCCAGTTTGTAGTATAAGTAATGTCGCTTCCCGGCCGGTTAGTTGAAGTAGCCCATGAAGCCCAGAAGAAGAAAGCAGTCAGCTTTCTTGCACGGTCTAGGTCTTCAATGGTATTTGTCTTAAGGGCATAACTGTCTCGCAATCGACTCATATTGGGGTCATCCCCGAACAGAGCAATATAATAAGAACTAACCGCAGCAATGGCTTCTGCCCGTATAGGTGAAATGGTAATATCTCCAGTATAGACATTATATGTATTCGTTCTGATCATATTTTGTAATCGGGCTTTAAGCGCAGCTTGAGTTTCAATATCAAGGTCGGAATATTTCTTCTTATATTCAGTTGTTGACCATTTATCTAATATCCATACTAATTCGCGATGCAACCAATCGGCTGACCAATCAGGTGCCACATAAGATCCATGTCCCCAGACGCTTCCTACTTCCTGGCCACCCATTGATTGCCAAATATTTTGTCCATCTTGTATGTCTTGTTTGGTAAAGACAACTGTCCTATCTTCTGTGATAACTTGTTCTGGTATTGGCGGAACGGTTTGATAGATTTCATTTCCATAATAACCTAAGACCGCAAAAGCAATAATCATTACGGTGATTAATCCCACCCAAAGCCTAGTAGTTTTCACACTTAACCACCTCTCTGTTTTTTTTCTATTATCTTCCGAATTTGGTACTTTATGCAGTCATTTATTGCTTTTCAGCTTTCCAGCCACGAATGGAGTTGCTGCAAGTTATATGCTTAATGAACAATTGGGTTGCAAATCAGTAAAGAGTATCTGGCTTTTGTCAACACCGAAATAAAGAAATAACCCCGCATTGCAGGGTTTTATATCTCATTAGGATGGTACTGTCTGGGCTTTTTAGAGGTATGTTAACAATTTAAATCTACTTTACATATTATATAGCAAGATAATTATAATAGGAGGGATACCCTTGGATATCTTTTGCAGTGAAGTTCAACCCTTTGTGCCCCTCAATTTACACGAAGTTAGATTTTGGCTCCGTATAATGAAAGAACATTCTCTTTTCATTAAACTTGGACTGCCATGTGATCAAACTGATTTAATTCGTGAAGCACAAGAATTCTATAATGTTTTTGAAGATCTTGAAAAAACAGTATGCCGTGTTAGTTGTGAGACAGACTTAAAGCGATTAATTGGGAAGATTATTGTTGCCGTCAAAAATTTTTTTTGCTATAAAAGACACCTGCTTCATCTCCTCATCGAATGCAGAATTCGTGGAGGCGCAAACTATCCGCTGCTTATTGACCATATTTCTCGGGAAGCTATGTATTTTCTAAAGATACTAGAAAAAATTAAGTGCGATGAGATGGAGTACCCAGTCGATTCGATAGTAAGCGAAAATGTATTTTGGCTAAGAATTATGGCTGACCATCTCAAGTTCATTCGTGGCTTGTTAGACCCGTCCGAGCGGGAAGTATGGAATACTTCCAATGCCCTTAGTGATAAGTTTGACCAACTCCAATTGCATGCCCGCGACTTTGATAGTATGTTGTGGCACATCCGTCCTAACAACGACTTTAGCCGGTTTGAAACAGAAGTAACAAACTCAATGGTAGAACTTCGGGAATTCAAAGTAACTGCAGAAGAGTTAATCAAGGAGTGTGCAGTGCTTTCTCTAATTCCGCCTTTGCTTGCCGACCATGTCCGGCGTGAAGCCGAGCACTTCCTTGAAATCCTCGAATTGATTCAGAATGAGATGGATGATTGCCATCAACAAAAAATAGTTTGTTGTGACTGAATATTGAAGGAAACTACACGGTAGCTTCGGCTACCGGGCTTTTTATTACAAAATGTGACATGCCTGTAACGATTTTGTAACAATTGGTAGCTATAATGAAAACAAGCAATAATTTCCATTGATTCTCCCCGGCTTCGGTTGGGGCCTTTTTTTATTTTCATAAAATAAAATATTCTAACGATATTATCGCGAGAATTAAGGTTTACCCTTAAAAAAGCAGCGTTACTTTCGTACTGATTCAGACGCTATTTCCACGTAGTCCGGTAACTTCGTTTACCGGACTTTCTGTTTTCACGCAATAAAATATTTATACGATGTTTTTCCGAGAATTAAAGCGTATACTAAAAAAGGGCAGAAAATTTCCATGAATGACCTTAGTAAAACTGCGGTGGCTTTTGCCATCGTGGTTTTACTTTTGACCGGCGGCCTCGGCTGCCGGTCTTATTATTTATATAATAATCAGCTTGTCATATTTTTGCCATATTTCCATTATATTCTAAATCTAGCAAACAAAAGGGAGGTATGCTTTATAAATAAGCTAACTAAAACCACGATTGTTTATTCACTGGTGCTCCTGATACAAACAGGGATTGGTGTAGCAGCATCAACAGCGGTAGTGGAACCGAATCCAGGGGCTGGTCAAAAACATCAGCCACAGTACGAATCTTCAGCTAAAGATCACCCACAATTAATTCAAGAAGAAAACGAGCGTTATGAAAAAGAAATGAAGCGTCGACCCAATGAAAGCGATCAAGAGTGGAAACAGCGTCAGGGACAAGAAACATTGCGCCACGAAAAGGCGTTAGAAAATATTAACCAGGGGGGCCTCAACAAATAATATTGTCCATAATCTCGCCCTAACTTCGGTTGGGGCTTTTTTCATTTTCCACAAATAAAACATTCTCACGACGTGATGTACATAGCCTGCGTCTGCAGTTGGGCCGTATGGGGCGAGACTCTTTCTGTTTGCTAATAACGGTGCAGGCATAGGCAGATAAATAATGTGGTGGAAACAATAAATACTCGAACTACTATGTGCGAGTATTTATTGTTTATTATTATTTAATTGTCTAGTTGATTTTCAGCAGTAGAGCTAATACGGATGTTTAAAATGGCAATGTGACGGTCCATATCTTGGGACATTTGTTGGAACATCTGTTGAGCACTTTGCTCATCGGTAGCTGCAGCAAAGGCTGCGTAGGTTCCTTTTGCTGACTCAGCAGCCGCTAAAGCTTTTTCTAAATCCTTTTTTACTGTCATATTCTGTCCTCCATTTAATAAAATTCGACGTACAATTGTTATAGTTTACTATCTAATTTAACTTATGTGGTATATTAATGAGATATTGGAATTTTAAAATATTGTTGAGCAAACAGTTTGAAGGTAACGGCGGCAATATATTGAATCTTAGGCGGCATTCATTAGCATGGAAGCCCTAAAAAAAGATAATATGTAAATGGAAGGTAGTAAGAAAAGTTATGAACAGTAATGATGAGTTAGTCGTACTGCCTAGATGTATTAGTGGCTTTGATATTTTTTTAGAATCAAATGGTGAACAATCAATACCTATTAAAACGTTAAAGGCAGTGTTAAATCATTATAATATTATAAAAATTAGTATGTATTTTGGTATAAGGAATATACACAACAATAAGTTGTTACTTTACTTTTGCTAAGACAGGCAGAATTTTTTTCCGTTACAAAATACCATTTATCACATAATATATATAAGAAGAAAGGAGGAAGTGCTTATGGAACGAGAACGGTGTCCATATTGCGGAATGGATTTATCTGGTAGAAGTATTGGTAAATGGGGGCCTCTTTTGGGAGGTTGGTATTGGGGAAATCCTGGTTGGAGTTGGGGTTATCCTGCATGGAAAAAATGTTGTCACCATGGTGGGGGGCATTATTGGCGTTATGACTAAGTTCATAAGAATCTCAAAAGGAAAAATGGTAAGTTTGCATAAAAACTCCCCGTTTCGGTCGTGGCCGGACGGGGATTCATCTTTTTTTAATAAGTATTCTCACGACGTTTTTACGATAATTAAGGTTTACATACACTAGGTCTGAGGATAATTTTGTGTAAATCGGATTCCTTATGACAAGAAATAGGCTTTTTTAAAAGCAAATTTGTTACTCAGAAATGTAAGGGTCCCAGATATAAAAGAAAATATATACTCGTTAGCGTGGTTTGGGTAAGTACAGCCTAACCTATTTTTCAGGAACGGGGGATTGTTATCATTTTAAACAAAATATTCATGCGATATTTCTGCGATAATTAAGATTTATAATGAAAATAACTCTTAAAAGTTAAGAACTTTTAAGAGTCGGCCATGGGATAAGACGGGAATTCCTCCTTGTTTTTTCTTCTTAATTCATGGCCAATTTACCCCTACTCTTTCGAGAGTAGGGGTCTTATTGTCAGGTGGTTTTTAAATTCACCATGATAGTGCAATAATTAATTTTAAAAGAGAGATACCGGTGAAAAAAATTGTATTAATCATAGTTATTTGTTTATTTTTCAATTCAGTAGCATTTGCTGAATCAGAGTTTCATGAAGAAATCACTAACAAAGATGATGTAACAGATAAACTGACGGTATCGATCGAGAACTGGAACAAGCAAGGTTCATTTGTCTACTATCTGCATTAACTCCTATCTTAATGATATGATTTTTATTTTAGTGTTTGCCCGGTGCCTGGCTACCGGGCCTTTTATTTTTAGTACTGTTAAAATATTTAGAAAGATCTTTTAAATTGACAATGATTGTCAATAGGAATATATTTATTTAAAATACCTGATGGAAGGGGGAAGTATAATGAGTAATACAGATTACCCTAGGGAAGATTTTCTAAGCATAAAAGAAAAATTGTTCATCATTGGGGGCTACAGTGTTTTTGCGCTTGTTGTAACAGCCTTGGTTTTATACGGGGCTTCTCATGGCATTTATATAGATCCTGCCAATTTGTCATAATTAGACGGCTCCTTGACTGAGAATTATTTATATTTAAAAATAAACGATTTCTGCGCTATTTTTGAGGGTTTATACTTTAAATGGGCAATGACTACCCTTGATGTGATTATTTATATTACTGTTCAGTGGCTTCAACTGCTGGGCTTTTTATTTTGTACGCTTACTATGATGTAAGAACTGATTAAGTCGGTTGCAATCAAGTTAATTAAGGTTATTACATGAGTTCGTCACGCATCCAGGAAGCTATATTGGCTAGTATTTGTATAATACCTCTAGCGCTGATAAAAAAAGAGAACCAACTCTTATACCCCTGCAAAATACCTGTTGTTATGACTCCTGATGCTATGCAGAGTTATTAGTGAATCATGGGTAATGGAGATAAAACTATTAAGTCTGTATAATAAATCCCCCCGTTCGATTGTAACCAGACGTACGATTTTGCTAGATCAAAATTGTGATGGGGTTAGTCCGAATGAGGAGTGTATCCTTCTCGCTATCTTCATTTTATCCATAGCAGTGTCATTCTGGGATTAGTTATAAGTTTTTCTGACAACTTGAGTGCTAAGGTATCCGAAATAAAACGATTAATTTATATTAAGAATGATATTTTATGCAGGTTAATGTCTAAAAATGTCGAAATAAATTAAAAATAATTATGGGAGGTAACTTATGACATTAATGGATAGTGTTATAAACTCAGCAGAAATTACTAAAAAACTGATGCCTTTAGACTGCTGCATTATGATTACTGATTTTAATGGTCTTATTGTAAAGTTTGTTCCTGCACAAACATTTGATATGGGGGTCCGTGAGGGCGACTATGCAGCAAAAGGTGGAACTGTCGATGAATGCATAAGAACCAAGAGTAGCATCCATAAATCATTAAAGAAAGAACTATATGGTGTTCCAATTAAGGCGAGTTGTGAGCCTTTATATGAAGATGGCAAGTTCATTGGAGCATATGCAATTGGATTAAGCCTCGAGAACCAAGCAATTCTTCAACAAGCAGCTCAAGCAATCGCTGCAACTAGTGAAGAGATTACGGCAACTACTGAAGAATTGGCAGCTACAGCGACGGAACTGGCAAAAGACTTAGAAAAATTAAAACAAAGCAGCAAAGTGGTAGCTGAGCATGTTGAAAAGACGGAAGAAATATTAAGTTTTGTAAGCGAGGTTGCGGTAAATTCTAATTTACTTGGGTTAAACGCAGCAATTGAAGCTGCACGAGCTGGTGAGCAGGGTCGTGGCTTTGCCGTTGTCGCTTCTGAAATACGAAAGATGGCAGATAATAGCGCTCAATCTGTAATTGAGATAAGAAAAATATTGAATGCAATAAGAACTGAAACCGGGCTCATTACAACAGGTATCATTGAATCTACAGCAATTGGTGAGAGGCAAGCCTCTGCTAGTAGTGAAATTGCTTCTGCAATGCAACAATTAGCTTCATCTGCTAACAACGTTGAAAACATAGCGCAGATCATTTAACAAACTTACTATAGACATAATTTGTCTGATGTCGATTTGAAAAAGAGAAGGTTATCGTCTGTGCTGTCAAGGTTGGATAATTGTGTTAGAGGTAAACGGAAAGTGGCTATAAAAAAACAGGCCAATGCGAAACTGACCTGTACGGGAGAAAACGGTCGTTAATATCCTGGGGAAGGTGGGATTTATGCCTAAAAAAATAGGCCAGCCTTAAGGGTTGGCTGGCCTTTAAGTGGGAGAGGAGAAATAAACTCCGGTATAAGTATTGCCAGTGCAGGAAGAATTTATGCGATTAAAAGAAAATATTTTTAAAACATTTCCTGGAAATGAACCGCTACCATCAAGAATCGGCGTAGAATGAGAATTCCAGATCTGGCTTCTACGCCCTATTTCGAATACCTAAGCCCCTTGCGGTTTATACTTATAAATAGCAATAACTCCCCCACAAAGATACATTTATTTGTTTTTCCCAGTAGCTGCGGCTCTGGGATTTTATTATTTAACCATTTGGCAGTTTACAAGCAAAGATTGCCCGTATAGTAGTTATACCAATATACTCCGGGTGAAAGCATTTAGGAAGCTGACTCCTAATGAATTTCCCAATTAGCAGACGGTGGCATGGAAATATAACAAAGCGGACAAGCGGTTAGGGCAGAAGCGCGAGAGACAATATTATAAGTCTGAAATAAAATTTTATGCCTTCTCCGGGAGCCATGTTTGGATGGAATGTAAAAGGTATCCTGCGCCGTATTTGATATAGAAAAAAGAGTCATAGAACAGAATTGCATGATAGCGCCAAAGGAAAGAGAAATAAAGAGAGCTGCCTTAACTGGTTTTTTATATGGTAGTCAGAGAGCGCTTTGCTCTGATAATGATATGTTCCTTGGTTTCTTGCTTGAGATCATTCCATTCTTCCAGAGAACAGATGATTTCCGGATACTGGGAGATTAATCCCTTGAAAATTTCGTCATGACTTTTGTTGGAATGTATGAATGCAAAGTGAAATTCATCAATAAGTTCGCGTATAACTTCTTTGTTAAAATTAGTATTCATTATGACTCGTCTCCTTTATATTATTTTAGCAAGAAGATAAAGCGAGGCGACATGAAGGGAAATCTCTGAGTAGAAAGTCTCTCAGAGGTTAATATATGCGAGGGACAAGAGATTATGCGGAAATGGACAGCCGGATAGGGTAGTTGACCCGAGGTAAAGTCAGAAACTACAAGGAGGATATTACATAGTATTTTATGTTATGAAGAGATTTGCCGGTGTCAATAGTTAATAAAAGATATGATTTTTAATAGCTTTTGTTAAATTTGGGGTCTGAATTTTTAGGATGTTTTTTATATAAAAATAAATGATGAGGTGATGAGTGCAAATAATATTACTAAATAAATAATCGTTGCAACTATTATTTTCCATAATGTTAGGGAGCGGAATCCCGGTAATTTTCTCCAATTGGGCAGTGGTTGTTCCATTTCTATAGCCAAGCGATATCCGCAATGGGGGCAGTATGTAAAATCAAATTTAGTAGATGTACCACACATAGGACATTTCATTTATATTCGCTCCTTTAGAATAATGAAGGTTGCAAGGATGTGCAATCAAGAGAGAATAGCGATGACAAAGCAGTAAAGGCAAAGTCTTACTATAGCTTATTATTGCTTAGTAAATATTAAGGTTATACCCGAATTCGGGACGATGCTTGTTTGGTGACAAGGGCCAATAGATAAACATGGGTTCGTAAAATATTACAATTTTACGAACTTTTTACGAGGATTAGGGCTTATTATTAAAGTGGCTAGTTGCAGTCGAAGTGAGGTGGAGGACTGCACCATCCATTGTTTGACAACATATTTTACTCATCTGAATTTATAGAAATAAACATATTAGTCAGTTTGTTCTTAGTTATAGTGGCTAACAACTAGCAGTGATTGATCCGGCAAATAAATTAATAATCATAAAGGCTGTACCACGCAGGATTCAGCAGTTAATTTATAAGCGGAGGAATATGACAATATGCAAACTCCATTAATTACCAGTTACGGTTTAGCAAAACAAGATAGCCGACAAGGCGAAGAAATTAAAGCGTTAGAAAAAAAGCAAAAACGGCTTGAAAAACAACTAGATAAGTTGACTGATAGCGCCAATACTGATTCAGTAGTAAAGCAAACGCAAATTCAAGCCCTTGAAGCACAGATACAACAAATGGAGGAGCAAATACGAAGAAAGCAAACTATAATAAACAGTCAGCAGAAAGCTGCAGCTATTGGTAGAGTTGCGGAGGATTTTGGTTCTTCCGTCGGGAAAAGCGTTGATGTCGACATTTAATTTTATAAGGATGGCACGAATAAAAGCGGTATCTATTTTTTTACTGGATTTTTCGTCTGAATTTAATTTATATAAATGTCATACATTTGTAATAATTTTGTAACAAATCAGTCTTAAAATAAAAAGGCACAATATTTCTGTTACACAGTATTTTGCGATAACTCAGGTCTGTATTTGTAAATACTGCTAGAGTTTTAATACAATAAACGATTGTTTACCGGGATTTTTTTGCGGTAACAGTGTAGGGAGGAAAACAATTTGAAAGTATTGGTAGATGGAAAAGAGCAAGACCTGGACTACTGGCTGGATATGGTTGCAATGTATTTTCACAGGTATGATGATGAAACGGCGATAAAAGGAATTATTCGCTTTGTACACAAAACCAAAATTCTGGAGGATGAATATGATTATGAGTAATTTAATTGGCACAGAGAAAAGTATTCTATAGGCAGGTGATGGTATTTCTCCCGGAGAATTCATGCGGAATTACTATTTTTTGTCAAAAAATATTGATAAATTGGCATAAATATC
>NZ_CYSP01000007.1 GCF_001298735.1 Propionispora sp. 2/2-37
ATTGTAAATCAGAATTACCCGTCTGTCATGCATTTATTTGCATCTTCTAAATGCAAGCTGTCTTTTATCCCTTCTTTTTTAGCTTGTTTTAATAAATAGTTGTATTTTTTTTCGGATGCTTTTATCAGATAAATGGCATACTCTACCAAATCCGGCTCATTTACATTATTAAAATATTGTTGGGCATAGAGCCATTCTTTCCGCGCTTGTTCAACTAACTCCGGCAACCCTGGCAATGCAAGGCCATGCCGTTCTTCAAACAGCCAGCCTAAAAAAAACCTTCGCCACAATCCCATTGTCTTCCCTCCCCTAACACCCCTCTTTCAACAAATATAGTCGCAGCCAGTCCGATTTATGCCAAAAAGGACAAGCCCCCAGTCGAATTGACAAAAAGTTACCTCCATCTCATAATTAGTTCATTCGATACATAAACACCGCTGTCAGGTGTTCCTTTGACAGCGGTGTTTATGTATCGGCAATACAGCCAATAGGCTAATAAACCAATTTAGAATTCTCCTCTATTTCTGCTGGATAAGGATAATAAGTAATGCCAGCCCGTCTTGCTTGTTTTAACAGGTAAACATATTTCTTTTCCGCTGCCTGCATCATATATACTGCATGATCCACCAAATCCTGGTCAGTTACGTTATCATAATAATATTGGGCGGCCAACCACTCTCGCCGGGCTTCCTCCACCATATCCTTCAAATCCGGCAATCTGGCCGGGCTTACATCATGGCTCAAAAGTTGTTTAACAAGTTTTTGCCAGGTTATTTGCATAATCAATCCCCCTCATGAGGTTATTTTTTCCACAAAAGGCGGCAAATAAACAAAAAAGCCCAAACCTTAACAAAAAAGGTTTGAGCTTTTTATATCACAACATTTCTCTGCGGTTCTCCAGAGCTTTCGATAAGGTAACTTCGTCCGCATACTCTAAATCTCCGCCTATCGGTAATCCATGAGCAATTCTCGTCACTTTGATTCCCATCGGCTGAATTAAACGGGCAAGATACATCGCCGTAGCTTCCCCCTCCACATCCGGATTGGAAGCCATAATGACCTCCTGTACCCGGCCATCCCGGAGCCGCATAAGTAATTCCTTAATACGGAGTTCATCCGGTCCGACTCCTTCCAGCGGTGACAAAGACCCGTGTAAAACATGATACATTCCGCTGAATTCGCGGGTTCTTTCCATTGCCGCCACGTCACGGGGCTCTTCAACTACACACAATACAGACTGATCTCTGTTTTGCGACCGGCATATGGCACAGGGATCACAATCAGTCAGATTAAAACAGATCCGGCAATATCCGATTTTGTCTTTGGCCTCAACAATAGCCTTGGATAGCTGCAATGCCTTGTCCTTATCCATTTCCAGTATATGATAAGCCAAACGGGCGGCCGATTTAGCTCCTATACCCGGCAAAGCCCGCAATTGCTCAATTAATCTGGCCAACGGGGCAATCTGCTGCATCTTTAAAACAATCCCGGCGGGAGATTTAATCCTCCGGTCAGTTTTCCCATTTCCGCTGCCATCATGTCATCCACTTTCTTAATGGCTTCGTTCACTGCCGCGGCAATTAAGTCTTCCAGCATTTCAACATCCTGCGGATCTACCGCACTGGGCTCAATTTTTACCGATTGGATTTGTTTTTCACCGTTAATGATAATTTTGATGGCTCCACCGCCGGAAGATACTTCTACCGTACGCGCTTTTAATTTCTCCTGCAGTTTGGCCATATCCGCCTGCAGTTTTTGCACCTTCTTCATCATACCGGCCATATTGCCCATGTTTCCCATATTACCAAACATATTCAATTAAACCTCCTTATT
The DNA here is from genome assembly GCF_001298735.1 of Propionispora sp. 2/2-37. Lineage (GTDB taxonomy): Bacteria > Bacillota > Negativicutes > Propionisporales > Propionisporaceae > Propionispora. Next base: position 1,834 of record NZ_CYSP01000007.1, read on the forward strand.
TGTTTCCTGCTTTATCACTTTACCACCGAATACTTTTAGCGCCTGCTTCAAAGCATGTTGTTCTTTTTCCGGCACATTCGGCAGGCTCCCGGTTGAACTTACTGCCTTGACCGGAGTAGAAACCTCGGCCGGTTTAGGCACTGCTGCACTGCCTAACACACAGCGAAGCTGTATCTGTTTTCCTGATACTTGCATGAATATCTTCTCTACAATAGCCCGGTAATCCTCTTTTTCCGTGCGCTCTTTAGGAAAGGCCGCTGTAAATTGAATGACCGCCTGTTTATCGTCCAGTGAGACCAACTGGCCTTGCGCCACACAGGCATGCACCGAACGTTTGCCGGCTGATAACAATTCTTTTAATACCCCATCCCAAACCTGCTTTTTATCTTTAGGTGGCTCGGCGGATGGCTTAACAGTTTCCGGTGGATTTGCCGGCTGTGGCCTTGCCAGGTCAGATGCCGTACGCTGTCCGGCTGCCGCGGGGGGACTGGGAACCGGCTCGGCCGGCGGGACAATGTGTGCAGCTACCTGCGGGTGAGTGACCGGAATATGCCCTGCCTTTATATCACCCATGCCGGCCAGTTTTTCTTCCAACAACTCAATTCGTTTTAAAAGACCGGCCGTGTCGTCCCTCGCGTTGCGGCAGAGAGACAGAAGGGCCATCTCAGCGGTTACCCGCGGCTCCGGCGATCGCTTGGCTTCATTGGCCGCCTCGTTCAACAAACGAATCATACCTACTAATTCTTCATGCGTAAACCTGGCGCTTTGTTCTGCCAATACGGACCTGTCCTCAACATAAAAATCAATGCCGGTAAGATCCGGTGCCGCTTTGTACAACATCAGGCTCCGTATATGCAGTATCATTTCCAGCAAAACCTGCCGTATATCTTTGCCTAAATTAAATAACTCGTCAATAATCAGTAATGTTTCCTTAACGTCCTTATCAGCCAGGCAACCAGTTAACCGTATGACCCATTCGTGACCGACAAGCCCCAGTAGTTGCCGGACCTTTTCCGTATTAATAACCGAGTCGGACAACGTAGCACACTGATCCAGGATACTCAGCGCATCGCGCAAACCGCCATCTGCATGAACAGCAATCATTTTGACGGCCTCATCTTCAATAGTAAGACCGGTATGCCCGGCAATGTCCAGCAAGCGTTTTTCAATTTCTTTATTGCTGATCCGCCGGAAATCATAGCGCTGGCAGCGCGAATGAATGGTAGCGGGAATTTTATGGGCTTCCGTAGTTGCCAGTATAAAGACCACATGCGCCGGTGGTTCTTCCAGCGTTTTCAACAGGGCATTAAAGGCCTCTGTTGTTAACATATGTACTTCATCTATGATGTATACTTTGTAACGCCCGTCAACCGGTGCAAATTTAATGGTCTCACGCAAATCACGGATTTCATCAATTCCCCTGTTGGAAGCAGCATCAATTTCAAAAACATCCATAGAATTACCGGCAGTAATTTTGGTGCAGTTAGCGCAGGTATTACACGGCTCAGCCGTTGGCCCCTGCAGGCAATTTAAAGCCTTGGCCAGTATTTTAGCCGTACTGGTTTTCCCCGTCCCCCGTGGACCGGAAAATAAATAGGCGTGTGAAATCCGGCCCAATTTTATGGCATTCCGTAACGTTTGCGAGATATGTTCCTGTCCTACCAACCCATGAAAATCCTGTGGCCGCCATTGGCGGTATAACGCAACATAAGACATGGCTTTACCTCCTGCTGAGAACTGATTAATGCCAAAAAAGCAACCAGAATCGAATAACTGGCTGCTTTTAAAATGCTATGTCACTGTTTTTAACGTCGGGCCACGGTAATAATCAGGCACCCTTGCGGCACATAGAAATGATCACTTACCGTTGCTCCCTTCCGGACCTGGCGGAGTTCATGAGTTCCTATTGCGCAAGACCCAACATTACCGCGGTCCGACCTTAAAAACAGAAGCCGCAAAGCGGCTGTTTATGTTTTCTGGCGGAGAGAGAGGGATTCGAACCCTCGGTACAGTTTCCCGTACACACGCTTTCCAGGCGTGCTCCTTCAACCGCTCGGACATCTCTCCGGGTCTACCATGTTTAAACCATCTGCAATTTGTCAAGTCAAAACACGTATCGTGTATCGGCTACGCAAAATATATTATCATTTATCAAAACAGTTGTCAATAGAAGATTAGATAAAGGAATAGTGTCAATTCTTACCTGCTGCAGCATACAATATTTCACAAAACGTATCCCAAGGGGGGCTTGCTATGAGGGATGAAGTATTGGCACAAATAGCTGCAAAGCACTCTCTGACAGCCAATAAGGCACTGCAATTCGGAGATTTTGCTGCCATTTATACAATACTGATACTGCTGAATATTCTGGATACCCTGAACACAGACCCGGAAACCAACCTAACCAGCATTTTATCTGTTTCCAACGCAATTGCACAACAAGTCTCCAGCCTGCAAAGTTTTTAGGAGATTTTACACCATAGTTGTTATTCCGGTTTGCTGCAAAATTGTTTTTATCTGTTCCACTTTATTCATAGTGTACAAATGTATCCCGTCAATTTGATGGTCCCTTAAATCCAGAATTTGTTCACAGGCATATTCAATACCGGCTTTTTCCATATCGGCTGTCGAATTCCGGTATTTATCCAAAAGTATCTTTAGTTTTTCTGGTATCCGTGCTCCGCATAGTGACGTAATCCGTTCAATCTGAGCCGCATTTAATACCGGCATGATGCCGATGGAAATCGGACAGTCAATACCGGCTTGTAGTACTCTCTCCCGAAACGCGTAATAACTGTTATTGTCAAAAAACAGTTGGGTGATTAAAAAATCAACACCTTGATCCACCTTCATTTTCAGATACTCTATACTTTTTCCCATATCGCGGCATTCCATATGCCCTTCCGGATAAGCAGCCGCTGCAATGCAAAACTGCCGGCGATCTTTAATATGGCCTATCAGTTCTTGCGCATACCTATATCCGTTGGCAGGCTGCTTAAAGGAAATTTCACCGGCAGGAGGATCTCCTCTTAACGCTAAAACATTATGCACTTGGCACGCCTCCAGCCGGTCTAACATATTGTCAATTTCTTCACGTGCCAAACCAACACAGGTCAGATGTGCTAAGGCTTCAATACCGCAGTGGTTTTTAATCCGGTCGGCAATCTCAAGCGTCCGGGCGGAATTACCGCCCCCGGCACCATAAGTGACGCTGATAAAACTGGGCTTTAGCGCCTTTAGTCCCTCCAGTGTGTTAAAAACATTTTCAATGGGCGACGTAGGTTTAGGTGGAAAAACCTCCAAAGAAACGACCGGTTTAGCTTTCTTTTTAAATAACTCCCCAATATGCACAGCATCTCACCCTTTTATTATACGGCCTGCAAACCGTCTGTCTTTTTCTCTATCTTCGCTATGTACTGCCTAAAATTCCTGCTGTGTTATTCCTGAACCTACTTTTCCGCATAACAAATCCGACTTCAGACGTAAAAAGTTTCAGAAATCTTTCTGAAACTTTTTAGACAATATAGCCACAGGGACTTTATCTTTCCGGCTGGAAGAAAATCGTATATCTTCAAAAATCCGTTCATAAAAATCCGCTTCTTCTTCCGTTACTTCTTCATAACACAGAATTTTTTTATTCTTTTGTGGTTTAGACATCAGCTCGCGGAGTATGCCGGGAAGTTCATCTTCATCAACATATTGAATGGCTTCATTGGTAAAGTAATCATCAACAACATCAAAGAATTGACATAGTTGCAGCATCTCGTTATGACTTAGCTGACGCTGACCGGTTATTTGCAAATACAACGAAAATGGTTTGACACCGGTTGCGTTGCATACATCCGCAATGCTTACAGAAAAAACCCGACATGCATGCACTAATTTTTCTTGAAATGTCGCCATATCGCCATTCCTCCTTAAACCACTATCTGCTAATAGTGATTTTCCTTATTATGCCACATCGTCCTGTAAAATACCATACTTTTCGGTAAAGGACGAAAGAATCCCCGCATTCTAGGGCTCTACAATCCTGCCGGACATGATATATGGGTTGCATCTGGTGACAGTATACGGCATATTTGTGACAAAATTATTACAGAAAAGTAATCTAAGGATAATAAAAAAACGACGCCGTCAAGCGTCGATAAAACTATTTTTTTCTCGCCGGATCTGAACATTTGTCCGCATTCGGCTCCAAAAAAAATGATTTTAATATATTGTTATCCGGGTCCGGTCTGTTAAGTTCAGCCTCAACATACATTCTCATCATTTCCAAATGTACGGCTTGTGAATTTCCTGCCATACTGGCCTTGATTAATTGCTGCAAGCCGGCCTCTCTTACATAAGGGAGTACTTCTTTAATAAAATATTGCTTTGCCGCTTCGTGATCAATCCTCAAATGGCTGTCAGATAAAAATCTAGAAAAATCAACCACGTTGTCTGTTATAGGATTTTTGCCCATATTTTTTCAACCTTTCTCAGACAAGTTTATTTACACTTCTTCATTTTTATCATAGATGGATAGTCTTAGAAAAACGTTTGATTTTAACTAAAAATATCCTTCCATAGCGACAGCTTTTAGCATGACAGATAGTACCCGCACAAGGTTTATCGATAAAAAAACGTCCGGATTAATATTCGGACGTTTTCAGTCTCATTATCGATACCTTTCCACATAGGTTTCCAAATTCTGAGCCCCTTTATTAATTTGTTCTAAATTCGCAGCGATTTCCTGTGTTGCGGCAGCCTGCTCCTGACTAACTGAACTGGTAACCTCTATCGATTTGTAAATTTCAGCAACGGCTTGACTCATTTCCTGGAGGGTCGTCTGTATCTTTTTCGTTGCCTCCTGTGATTGATCCGCCAGCTTTCTCACTTCTTCGGCTACAACGGCGAATCCCCTGCCTTGATCACCGGCCCGGGCAGCCTCAATCGCCGCATTCAGACCCAAAAGATTGGTTTGCTGAGCGATATTCCGGATAAAGCCGATTACCTGCTCCGTTTCTTTATTACGTTTAATCAGCTCTTCAGCCAATTGAATCGCCCTTTGACCTGCCTCAGCTAGTTCGTTGGCGCTCTGGGCAACTTGTTCAACACTTGCGGATGCCTGACTAGTAGAATCAGCCAGTTTTTCCACGGTAGCTACCAAAGCAAAACTGTGCTCTAAATCAATTCCGGAGCTGAGTGTGCCAATAATTTCCCGGTTACTGCCATATATCGGTGTAAAAATCGTTTTTATATTGCGACCATATACTTCCGGCGGAACATCAGCAAAAGTGTTTTTCCCCGTACGAATGCATTCCTCTATTGTTTCAATACCTTGAATCGGTTTACCGGCAGGTAAATCGAGTTCAAAACCCTTAGCCCGTTGATAAGCCAAATATTCGGTCAGATTCGTCAACCCTACAGCCATATCCTCCCGGACAATATGATTCAGGTAAGGCAGCACGATCTTAAAGGCTTCTAATATTTCCTCATTCGTAGGCACCGAGTCTGCATGTCCCATAAAATCCTCTCCATTTTGCATAAAATAACTTTGTCAAATAAATTCGATACGAAACGCCAAATACCTTTATCCCGACAGTTACTATTTGTACTTAGCCGCAGAGAGTCTGCTCTTTCCTTAACATCCTCCGACGTAAAAAGTCGATGCCAAAGCCACCGGGCGGCCCTAGATTCCGAACTATTTCTAAACACAAATAACCTGTTATCATCAGATTAATGAATGGCTTTTTTCCTAAATGTTCCTCCAAAGACATCATATACGTCACTAATCGTTACGAAAGCCTTCTCATCAATTTCTTCGACAATTGCTTTCAATTTGGCAATTTCCAATCGGGTAATTACAGCATAAAGAACCTTCTTGGGGTTATTGCTGTATGCCCCCTCACCATGGAGCACCGTTACACCTCTGCCCAGCCGGTCCATCAATGCCGCAGTAATGTCTGCCGAATAATCCGATACAATGATAACACCTTTGGATTCATCCAGTCCTTTAATCGTAATATCAATTACTTTTGACGCAATATAATAGGTAAACAGGGAATACATGGCCCGGTCCCAGCCAAATACCAGCCCTGCGGCGCTCAAAATAAACAGGTTGATTACCATGACAAATTCACCTACGGAAAAACTGGTCCGCCTGTCCATTAAAATAGCTACAATTTCCGTTCCATCCAGCGAACCTCCGTATCGGACAATGAGTCCTACCCCAACTCCCAGAATGATACCGCCAAATGCTGAAGCTAAAAACAAATCATCTGTTAATCCGGGAATTGGCAAAAATACATTGGTCCAATAGGATAAGGAAAGAATGGCAAACAAAGTTGAGATGGTAAACGTCTTTCCAATTTGTTGATACCCCAAATAAATAAACGGTATATTCACGAGAATTAGAAAGACCCAAAACGGCCAACCACTCAGATAGCTGATCATGATTGCAATACCAACAACCCCGCCATCAATTACATTATTGGGGACCAGAAATATTTCCAGCCCTGCAGCATAAATAATCGCCCCTATAAAAAGTAAGGAATAGCGCTTTATTTGTTGCAAAATCTTGTTTTTCTTCATTAATCAGCCTCTTTTCGATATACTGTGTTATTTAATATTACCATATTTTTATCAAAATAAGAAAAACCGGCCTGACCGGGCCGGCAAGAAAAGAAAAAGAATTATATCTGATAATATAGGCTTTCCCCCTTTCAGGACCAGCCCCTTTCTTTTTCACAAAATATACTGCGTATACATAAGATATGGTGAGGAGGTGATTAGATGTCCTATTATTGTCCAGAATGCATAAGAAGGCAACGAAATTTTTATTTTAAAAGCCGGTTTCCCTTTTGGGGAGCATTCGTATTGGGCCTGGGAATAGGTTCCCTATGGGGATCTCCTTATTTTCGTGACGGGAGATATTCTCCTTATGTAAATCGCTATTACGATTACGATGATGATGACTAGTACGTTTAATAAATTAAAATGGAGGCGAAATTTACTCAACAGTTCCAGGGCCAGTAGCTGCTGGCCTTTTTTATGTAAGCCGGAGCCACTATATCCCTATGAGTTCTCCAGCTATGAAATAAATGCTCTCGAGCTTCCATCCCCTGGTGGGGTACAACCTTAGTTGAAAGTCAACAAAATAAAAAAAGCCCTGCAAATAGCAAAGACTCTAATTTACCAGATTTCTATGGCGGAGAGGGTGGGATTCGAACCCACGGTCCCTTTGACAGGACACTTGATTTCGAGTCAAGCACCTTCGACCACTCGGACACCTCTCCAAATAATAAATATGTTAGTTTCTTCTCCGTTCACGGAAAAAATCTTTCATTAACGCAGCGCATTCTTCCCTGCGCACACCTGAGGTTACTGCCATTTGATGATTTAATGCCGCATTTTGGACAATATTAAAGATGGATTCGACTGCCCCGGCTTTGTAATCCGAACTACCATACACCAACCGGTCAACACGCCCCATCACCAGTGCCCCGGCACACATCGGGCACGGTTCTATAGTAACATAAATCGTTGCTCCCGTCAAACGCCACCGTCCAAGCTTTTGGCACGCCTGCCGGACTACAATGATTTCGGCATGAGCAGTGGCGTCATTCCAGCTTTCACGCATGTTATGCGCACTGGCTATTACCTCATTATCTACTACCAGTACCGCTCCGATAGGGATTTCCCCTAAATCATACGCTTTACGTGCCTCCGCCAAAGCTAATCCCATATAACCGCTGTCATCCATTTTCCGGTTCACCACACAAGCGATTTTCCCATGAACAAAAGTTGACACTGTATCAGTATAGCGCATAGAACAGTATTATACAACCGCAAAATTTAATTTTCTAGAGCTAACCGGATAATACAGTATATTCTTTTAGTTTTTCGTCCTTTATAGGGTATTATCCTTTCAGGATCAACGTTTAGTGTCTCCGCAATAGGCTTCTGTTTATACCTGCAAGATCAGTTTAAAAGGCCTGCGTTTATTTCCGGCAGCCGTATCCGCTAAAATCCGGTAACGAAAATATTTTTCCACAGGATACTAGACCAAACAGCAAAGACAGCGGCTGAAAAAGCCCGTCTTTGCTGTATGCAATGTAAAATTTCGTGATTACAGACAAAATCATCATCAAATCTCGATCAGCTCATAGGCCTTTTGGCCAATGCCGATTTTTTCAGCGTGATCAACACAAGACATCCAGTTGGTTTCCGGGTGAGTCACATGGAAATGATCCTGCCGGGCGCCAGCATTGCCGCCCTGTTTTTCCAATTGTTCGGCTAAATAGCTACCCGGAAAGGCCGGTGCACGATTAGCCATATCCGCACAGGCGACATCCAGCGCTACCGGGTCAAAGGAGGCAAACATACCGACATCCGGAATAATGGGTACGTCATTTTCCGAATGGCAGTCACAATTCGGAGACAAATCAATGACCATACTGATGTGGAAATGGGGTCTGCCATAAAGTACAGCCCAGCTGTATTCAGCGATTTTTTCATTAAGAACATCATTGGATTCATCCCAGGCCGCCGTTATCGCATTAAAATGGCACATCCCAATACATCGTCCGCAGCCGACGCATACCGCGTGATCAATCCCGGCTTTTTTATCAACCATACTGATTGCGCCGTGTGCGCAAATTTTTATACAGGCACCACACGCAACGCAGGCGGCTGTCTTAACCCGGGGCTTGCCGTCACTGTGCATTTCCATTTTACCGGCCCTAGAACCGCAGCCCATGCCAATGTTTTTCAATGCACCGCCAAAACCGGTAAGTTCATGTCCCTTAAAATGATTCAAACTGATCACAATGTCGGCATCCATAATGGCTCTTCCGATTTTAGCCTCTTTTACATGCTTACCGACCGGAACCAGCACATAAGCTTCATCGGTCCCCTTCAGCCCGTCGCCAATGATGATCTGACAGCCGGTGGTAAACGGGTTATAACCATTTTCATAGGCGGCGTCCATATGCTCAAGGGCATCTTTGCGCCGCCCGACATACAAGGTATTACAGTCGGTAAGAAATACCTTGCCACCCAGGCTCTTTACTACATCGACAATCACCTTGGCATAATTAGGCCGGAGGTAGGCCAAATTGCCCGGTTCGCCGAAATGAATTTTAATTGCCGTATATTTCCCCTTAAAATCAATGTCACCAATGCCTGCTCTTCTAACCAGACGTTCCAGTTTTTGCAGTAAATTCATATTGGAACTCGCCCGCAAGTTTGAAAAATACACCTTGGATTTTTCCATAAGAATCCCCCTTAAACACATTTGATACGCATGCCTGAGCATGTTGTCATGGTATTGTAATAATCATACTACAAGATCAATGGAAATAAAATATTGAAGAACAGTCCAAAACGGAATGTTATTTTATTTAGCATGTTGTCGACAGGAATGGCTTTGTATCTGTTGAATTGGTTTAGGTAAACAAATCGTTTCCTAAAGAAGGGGTCCCGGTTTGTTATCTTCCAGACACAAGATTCTAATCGTAGCATCTGTCCTGTTGCTGCTGTTGGCGGCAGGCGCTTTTGGCTGCGTTTACATATGACCCGAGCCTGCAGCTTTTTACTCTATGCTAAGACCACGTTAAACCGCTGGGGGGCAAACAGGCTTGCGGATTTCATTTATTCACCTTAGCCTGGGTTCCCTGACCAGAATATGACTAAGCTTTCACAAAAACGCAATAAAGCGGACTTTATGACTTAAAGTCCGCTTTATTGCGTTCTCTATCGAACCGTTTCCCTACCGACTTTATCCTATTCCATCTTCATGCTGATATCGGCTGCCGCTACCGAATGGGTCAACGCGCCGCTGGATATGATGTCCACTCCGGTTGCCGCCAGTTTGGCAACGGTCTCCAGTGTTACGTTTCCGGAAACTTCGACCAAAGCTCGGTGATTAATCAGCCGCACCGCTTCTTCGACCACGTCCAGCGGCATATTATCCAGCATAATCACATCAACGCCTGAGGCAAGTGCTTCCCGGACCTCAGCCAGACTCTCGGTTTCCACTTCTATTTTGATAAACGGCGATACGCGGCTGCGTACGCTTTGTACGGCCGGCACTATGCCTCCCGCTGCCTTGCTGTGATTGTCTTTAATCATCACCATGGTATCCAATCCATAACGGTGATTGCTGCCGCCACCGGCAGTAACCGCATATTTTTCCAGCATCCGAAGACCCGGTGTCGTCTTGCGGGTATCAACAATCACCGCCCCCGAATGAGCGCAGGCAGCCACATATTTTCTTGTCTCCGTGGCAATTCCCGTCATGCGCTGTAAAAAATTCAGCGCTACCCGTTCCCCGGAAAGCAGCGACCGGGTGGGGCCGTAAAAATGAGCAAAAATATCACCTTTTTGCACAGCATCGCCGTCCTGGCGATGCCATTCGACACCAATCCGTTCATCCAGCATCCGGAAAACATGAGTAAATACCTCCCTCCCGGCCAGAATCATATCCTGCTTGGCCAAAAGATATCCTTTTGACTCATGATCATCAGTAAAGATAGCCTCGCTGGTAATGTCACCAAAGCCAATATCCTCCTGCAGTGCCTGACTGATCAGAACCTCCAGCGCAATCCGATTCATTGCAGGCTCACCTTCTTTCCCCATACATGAATACTGTGTTTTTTAAAATCCCGGTCATTTTGCACCGGGTAGTCGGCTCGATAATGCCCTCCCCGGCTTTCCCGCCGTAATAACGCAGCCTCAACCAATAACCCTGCTAAGAGATAAGCATTATCGGCAGAAAAATCAGGTTGCCCCTCCTCTTGGCGGTTGGCTTCCTGCTGCTGGTGCAGCCACTCGGTCATGTCCTTAAGTTCTCTACCCTGCCGGACCACCCCGGCTGTCACATCCATTTTCTTCCGCAACAAAGCTACCGGCGGCAACGAATGCCGTTTGCGTCTTTCAGCAGCCGAAAAGTCTGCCGTCTGCAAAGGGTTCCGGCTATTATCATGAATATGCGCAGCCACCCTGCGGCCAAACACGACTCCCTCCAGCAAAGAGTTGCTGGCCAGCCGGTTGGCCCCGTGAACACCGGTTGCCGCCGATTCCCCGCAGGCATAAAGGTGCGGAATGCTGCTTTGCCCCCACAGGTCGGTCTTTATTCCACCAATGGTATAATGCGCGGTGGGCAGCACCGGAATCAATTGTTTTTCCATGAAGTAACCGTGCTCCGCCAATTCAGCATAAATTGCCTGAAATCGTTCCATCAGATAGTCTTGTCCTAAAGCCCTGGCATCAAGATAAAGACAGCCGCCCTGCTGCCGCTCCAGTTCAGCCAGCATGGCCCTGGACACCTCATCCCGCGGGGCCAGTTCGGCGCTTTCATGATAGTTAGGCATAAACCGCTCCCCGGCGGCATTTACCAGTAACGCTCCCTCACCTCGCAGCGCTTCACTTACCAAAAAAACCTTGCCTGTCGGCAAAGTAACCGCAGTAGGATGAAACTGGACAAACTCCATATCCGTTATAACTGCTCCGGCACGATAGGCAGCCGCAATCCCGTCACCATTGGCCGCAACGGAGTTGGTAGAACGGCCGAAAATCCCGCTGTAACCACCGGCAGCAATTACGACCGCGGGCGCCAAAAGCTGTAGCGTTTGCTTTTTTTTCTTAACCAGACAGCCACAGCAGCCTTGTGCATTTGTTAAAATATCTATAAGAAAGGTATCTTCCCAACATTCAATATTGCTCCTGCCGGCAGTCTGACGAGCTAGCACTTCGGCAATATGCCTTCCGGTAAAATCATAATGGTGCACCACCCGCTTACGCGAATGGCCGCCTTCCCTGGCCAGTTCCAGGCCTTGTTCACTTTTACAGAACCTGGTCCCCATAGTCTGTAAAAAGTCCAAAGCAGCAGGAGCCTCCCGGGTGAGCACAGCAACGCTTTCTTTTGAACAAAGCCCCTTGCCAACATGCAACGTATCCGCCGCATGTTGCGCCGCACTGTCATCAGTTCCGGCCGCAACCGCCATACCACCCTGTGCTTTATAAGTACTACTTTCGTCCAGGGAATTTTTACTGACCAGAGCTATTCGAAGCTTTTTATCCAAAGACAAAGCAACCGTCAATCCGGCAACCCCCATACCGACAATGATTACATCATACCGCCTGCTTTTCGGGTATTGGCCGGCAGGCAGCATTCCGTTACTATATTCCCGCCCTTTCACATTACACCATCTCCAGCATTTTTCTTAATGTGAGAGTAGCCTTTCGGGCTACAGTGCTATCAAGTTTCATAACACACTGATTCGCAAGTAGCGCCCGGTGAATACTTTCCAAACGGGTTTTCTTCATATTCGGACAAAACAGACCGGCGTGCAGGAGTAAAAATTCCTTGTGCTGCTGACTGGCCCGCAGCCTGCACAATACCCCTGCCTCCGTACCAATAAGATACTGCCGGTCCGGCATTTCCTCCGCATACCGGATGATTTCCGAAGTGCTGCCGGCAAAATCAGCCAGGCTGACCACTTCCGGCGAACATTCAGGATGCACCAGCACTTTCGCTGCAGGATACTTTTCACGGGCTTTCAGCACATCGGCAACCTGTACCTTGGCGTGGGTAACACAACTGCCCTCCCAAAGTATAAATTCCTTATCCGGCAACTGTTTAGCCACATAGTTTCCCAGATTGCTATCCGGGATAAAAATCACTTTATTTCCCGGCAATAATCCGGCTACCTGCACGGCATTGGCGGAAGTGCAACAGACATCGCTTTCTGCCTTTACCTCCGCTGACGAATTGATATAACAAACAACCGGAACCCCGGGATGCTGACGCTTAAGTACCCGTACTGCCTCGGCATCAATGGTGTCCGCCAGTGGACAGCCTGCATCCGCCTCCGGCAATAACACCGTTTTTTCCGGTGACAGCATTTTTGCCGTTTCAGCCATAAAAAACACACCGCAAAAAACAATCACTTCACAGGCCACACTGGCGGCGATTTTGCTTAAATAAAATGAATCACCAACATAATCGGCCACAGCCTGGACCTCATCCAACTGATAATTGTGGGCAAGAATCACGGCGTTGCGTTCCTGCTTCAGCCTGTTTATCTCCTGTGCTAATTCTATCAAAGCTTTCTTCCCCTCTACCTATTCTTTGTTTCAAGATTCACGTACTCATTGTAACGCCAAGGGGGATAGCTGTCAATACACGTGTATTGACAGCTATCCCCCTTGGCGTATTGGTCTATGCTGTTGCTATAAGCATAACTTTCCAACATTATTATTAAAATAAGATTAGAAAACAACCTATAATTCCCCTTAACAGCATGAAAACCCGCTAAGATGATCTTAGCGGGCTTTCATGCTGACTGGTTGTCTTTTTACGGGACAAAATCTTTTAGCAGCCCCAGGAAATGACGGCCGCCAGAGGATAAATTGTGCTTTTGCCCCCATACAATGACCGTTTGCGTACTTACTCCGGGTTCGACAATCTTCTTGTAAGCCAGGGCAGAATCGTAAATCAGGCCTGCAGCAGATTGTGGTACAATCGCCATACCGATCCCCAGTTTAACCCATAATAAATTTTGTAAAATTCCATCGCTTATACAAACAATTTTAGGCTTAAAGCCGACCCGCTGGCAACTTTCGTAAAATACATTACGCCAGCGCCGGGGAACAATCAACGGCTGATTCTGCAACTCTATGAGCCGTACCTGTTCCGGGTCATCACCGCAATAGCAGCCCTCCTGTTTCATGGCAATAACCAGCGGCTCATCCGGCAGGCTGATGGACTCGTAGCCGCTGGAATCAAACGGAGCACGGACAATACCGATTTCAATAATCCGGTTATCCAGCAGCTCCAGAATATGATATCCGTCGCCTTCCCATAATTCAAAAGTAACATGGGGATATAAATCATGAAATTTTTGAATCCACTTCGGCAACAATGCCGCACCCGACGAAGTAACCGTACCAATGGCTACCGTCCCCACCACCCCGGCATTCAGGTCGGTGATTTCCTTCATCGTGGTATCCATCAAACCCAGAATTTGTTCCGCCCGTCCTCGCAGCAGCTTGCCGGCTTCGGTAAGCCGTATCCGTCGGCTGCCGCGTTCAAACAGCTGAACTCCCAAGGCATCTTCCAGTTGTTTCATTTGTTTGCTAAGCGGCGGCTGGGCTATATTCAGCCGCCTGGCAGCATGGCTTATGTTCCCTTCTTCCACAATGGCATAGAAATATTTCAGATCCCGGATATCCATCTGTACACCCCAAACCTATATATTTTTCATATATATACTATATTTTTTTGGTAATTTTAGTATACTATGGTCTATGCTATAATGTACAGGAGCTCATAAAATATTGTCAATACTAATTGTTCCCATGGGTCTTAAAAGAAGGTATTTTTAGTCATGTTGTCAACGGAATGGAAAAAAAATCTGGCCGTTATGTGGGGCATCCAGTTCATTGGGATGAGTGCAATTACCGGTGTAATTTCCTTTTTGCCGCTATATGTTACACAGCTGGGTGTGACCGGTACGGCAGCGGTCAGCGTGTGGTCCGGGCTGCTAATGGGCATCACCTCCTTATGTGCCGCATTGTCCAACCCCTACTGGGGAGCAAAAGCCGATCGCAGGGGCCGCAAGGCATTGGTTAAACAGGTCCTGCTCTTTTTCGGTCTGATCATTATAGCCATGTCCTTTGTTTCCAATGTCTACCAACTTCTGATTTTACGCATACTCCAGGGTTTTTGCGGAGGATTTACGGCGGCGGCCACCGCATTGGTTACAAGCATGTCACCGCCGGAAAAGATCCCGTTTACCATCGGCATGTTTCAATCGGCCATGATCATTGGGGCGGCCACCGGTCCTATGGCCGGAGGGTTTGTCGCCGATACTTTCGGCTACCGCCAGCCTTTTATTGTTTTTGGTGTACTGTGCTTATGTTCACTTGTTATCTTGCACTTTGCCGTAACGGAAAAATACACTCCGTCAGTGGAAAAAGAAAAAACATCCATATGGAAAAACATCCAATACGTTTGTTCGCTTAAAAGTGTAAAATTACTGCTGTTTATTCAGTTTTTGGCCCAGTTCGCCATTCAAAGCATTGGTCCTATCCTGCCGCAATACATCCAGTCACTGGGCATTAATCATAACAATATCGCCAGCATATCCGGCATGATTATTGCCATTGCCGGCATTGCCAGTGCCATTGCTTCCGCAGGTATCGGTTATATCAATAAATATGTTTCCAATAAACAAATTCTGGTCGGAGCCGCATTGATCGGAGCATTGTCTTTCATCGGGCAATTAGCGGTGGATAATCTGACGGCATTATCCCTGTTGCGGGCCCTCAGCGGCCTGTGTATCGGTGTGATGGTCCCCTGCTCCAACACTATTATTGCCTATAGGTTACCGGAAAACAAACGGGGTGCCGCCTTTGGCATAACCGGTGGCGCAGCTTTGCTGGGTAATGTTCTTGGCCCCATCTCCGCCGGGTTATTGTCCTTAAGTTTCGGTATGTTTTCCATATTTGGCTTTACGGCCCTACTATTCTTCCTGGTTTTTCTCTTACTTGCAGCACAGGTTGAGACCGTTTACAAAACCAAAACAGCCTCAACCTGATCAACATATTTAATTTCTTGATAGTCTACGCTTCAGACAATCGGCAAAAGCTTCCAGACGGGTAATTATGGCGACATCACTGAATTGCTCGTCAAGACTGAGCGACAGCAGCGGCACATGGTAGTCCGCTGCCATTTTTTTTAAAGCATATTCGGCAACCACCTCCGGCATGCAGCTGAACGGATAGATGTGAACAATGCCGTCATAGCCATTTTGAATGCACCATAATGCCGTACCAACCGTTTTCAGGCCTTCCCCGCCCACATGATAATGGAAATACGGTTGTGCTTCTTTGAGATAGGCTTTCTCCTCCTTATGCAGCCCGGCAGCCTGTAGCCAGGTATTCGCAAAAGCCCACTGTCCGGTATAAACGAATTTTTTTACCTCTATGCCCTGCTGTACCAGGACATCTTCGATCATATGATTTACATACGGTTCAAGTAATACATAAAATTCTCCCACTAATCCAATCTTTACAGGCTGTTCCCCGTCGTCACCGCTGCTGGCCCTCATTAAATCAATCACCAGTTTTTTCCCTGACTGCACTTCGCTGAATGTTTTATACTCCGCCAGCTGTTGCAAAGCATTATTGCTAATAGCAATGATATCCTTGGGATATTTTGTTCGCGCGCCATAAAAATTTTTGGCATTAACGATGGCATCAAAAGCTTTAAGCTGCTGTATGGCCAGCATGATCTGCTTAATGATGTCCATCCGCCCGGCTTGCGGTGCCAGTGTTTTTAGCAGGTTGTACAAACTAAAAAAGCAACGGTTGGTGTCCAGGGTATAAAATTGCACCTGTTTCCGCTTGGCAAGTTGGATTTTTTGCACAGCATTATAAAATCCCAGACGGCATTTACCGGCACCACACGCCGTGACAAAGGTGTCCGCACCAAGCTCCATGCTTTCCAAAAAATTCCCCAGATTGATTTTGTAAGGTAAACATACTCCCTCCGGCGAAAAACTCGCTCCCAATTCCACCGTTTTTTTGGTAATGGGCGGCGCTTCCACTACATCAACACCTAAATGGTTCAACATGTTACGTACCGGTATACTCAAATATCCCATATGAGGATAGGTTACTTTCAAGCTAATGCCCTCCTATTCACCAAATCCCAAAACGCTTCGACCCGGGTGATGATACCGGCACTTCCGGTATGTTCATCCAGGTTTATAACGATATAAGGTTTTTTGCTTGGTTGCAGAATATGATGCTCCAGATATTCGTTTACCAGTGAATCAGGGCCACAGCCAAAACTTGATACCAGCATGATTCCCTGAATACCGCTCTGCCGACAAAAATAACGGGCGGCACCGGCAAGTTTGGCCGATAACTGCCAATACAGATCCGGCACAAAAATCTGAGCCTCTTCATACAGCATTTTGCCGGGAAGATCATCCGGAGTAATGATGGTTGCTCCCTGGGATTGCAATGTTTTGATGATATCACGGCAAAAAAAGGAATCCCTGACGAGATAATTATGCCCGACCAGACCGATCTTTTGGCTGGAGTAACCATTTTTTAAAGAAATTTGCGAACGCCAGGCCTTAACCGCATGATGGTAGGCAGCCTGACCGGCCAGCGGTGAAATGCCCAGTCCCCGGCAGATGGAGTTCACGGCCTGGATCCGGTTTAGTGGAGTTTGGTTTTCCACATTCGGAGCGAGCAGCCGCTCCGGAGATACTCCGAAGGTATTGCTGATAATGTCGGGCAATCCGGCAAATTTTGCACAAAAATGAAAATTGCGGTGATACTGAGCAATCCGGGGAACAAAAATATGGCTGCATTGGGGCAAAAGTTTATCAACATGACCCAAATACACCTTCAACGGCAGGCAAGATTCGTCAATCGCCAGGGCAGTACCGCGGTCCAGTATGCCTTTATTGGTTTCACCGGACAAAGTAACCGGAATATCCAGCTTTTTAAAAAATTCCCTCCATAAACTACCAAATTCATGAAATAATAATGCTTGCGGAATACCAATATTATATTGCTGCATTATGCCATCCTTTAATATAAAGTAGTCGCCCGAACTCCTTAGTATTTTTTGCAAGTCCTGCCATTTTATAAGTGGAAGATACAGGAGATACTTCGGAGTAAGTAAAAAAGACTTCACGGTCTATTATTCCCATAAAGTCTTTTTATGTTTCATGATATTTAGTGCCCACAGCACTTTTTAAACTTTTTACCGCTGCCGCAGGGACATGAATCGTTACGTCCCACACTGCCTGACAGCTTTTGATCAATTTCTTGTTCCAAAGCGTCCTTTCTGGCAATGAGCGGTGCGACCACTTCGCAAATTTCCATATCTGTTTTTCCGGCCCCGGTTAGTTCATCCGTTTGCCGCCAGATGGTTTGATTCAATTCCACATATTCCCTAACCAGCGGATGGTTAATCATTGGTTTTACAATGCTGTTGATGGGGGTGCCCTGAAATTTGGTCTGATTATCCGCAATAAACAACAGCCGGTTTCCTCTGCCCCGCGGTGTAACATCAATCCACTGTCCCGCAGGGTTTACCCAGACTGTCCAGAATTCGGCTTCCAGCATGACCTCCGGCCATTCCCACACTGCCCAGCCACATTGAAAATCACCACCCTCCTCCAGCATCTTTCTGGCCACATTCGCCAGACAATCCGCTTCCTCATCACCTGTATCGGGACAGTCAACAGGGATGAACACCGGAGAGGCACACGAGTTGATTTGCCGGCATAGTGCTTCTATTTCCTTGGTCATTCGCTGCGGAACCCTAATCTTCATATATTTCCTCCCTTAGCCGTTCTGCCCCATACAGGACAACCGTGCCTGCCTTATAGAGAATGGATGCGTAATGCTACGCATCCATTTCATATTCATACTTCTTGCTTTACTGACAAAGTCTTATTGCTTTATCGTTTCTTTATACACCTGCTTACCGTCTTTCATTTCCATAATTACGACCCCGCGCACCGCATCATGACTTGCATTTAGATCCATCTTCCCGCTGACACTGTCAAAGCCCCTGGTTGCTGCCAGTGCTTCACGGATTTTATCGGCATCGGTGCTACCCGCCCGTTTGATGGCATCCACCAGCAGACGTGCAGCGTCATAACCCATGGCAGCCATGGAGTCCGGCAATTGTCCGTACTCTTTTTGGTAGGCTTCTACAAAATCATTGGAAACAGGATTCTTGTCTTCAACCGAATAGAAATTGGTAAAATAGGTATTGTTCAACGCCTGGGCACCGCCTAATTCGGCCAGACGCGGCGAATCCCAGGCATCGCCGCCGAGAATCGGTACGGTAATGCCTAACTCACGGGCCTGCTTTATAATCTTGCCGACATCTTCATAATACCCCGGTATGTACAATAAATCCGGATTCTGGGCTTTAATCGCCGTCAAAGTGGACTTAAAATCCTGATCTTTTTGCAGGTATGCCTCTTCAGCCACGATTTGTCCGCCCTGGCGGGAAAAAACCTCTTTAAACACCCGCGCCAGTCCTTTGCTGTAGTCACTGGAATTATCTACTAAAATAGCCGTCTTCTGTGCTTTCAGGCTGTTGAGGGCATAATTGGCCCCTACCGTTCCCTGAAAAGAGTCAATAAAACAAGCCCGGAAGGTATAGTCCTTCGCTTTGCCGGTAGCTTCGTCCACCGTCACTTTAGGATTGACCGTAGCTGCCGCAACAAACGGAATTTTGTTATCCTCGGCAACAACCGAACCGGCAATGCCGCAGGAACTCACCGTAAAGCCGGTTACCGCGGCTACCCTGTCCTGCGTAATCACTTTCGTCATGGCATTGGCTGATTCGGAAGGCTCGCCCTTATTATCAGCGGTTACGATTTGAATTTGCTTTCCCAGAACACCACCGTTGGCATTAATCTGCTTAAAGGCCAAATTAGCACCATTGGCCGCCGACGTGCCGTATGACGCGGTATTGCCGGTCAATTCATACACCATACCGATTTTTATGTCTTCGTTGCCGGCACTGCCGCCACAACCTGCCACCACACCGCTAAGACCGATCAATAAAAGTGCTGCACAACCCCATTGAGACAATCGTTTCATCCAGACCTTCCCCCTATATCTCACTCGTCTCTTATAAACCAATATTTTATTGTAAAATGAATATCTTCGCAAGTATTTTAGCTCAATTTTGATGAATTTTTATTCTCCCCGAAGCACCGGTAATGGCAACGTCCGGAAAAGCATCTGGAAGCTACCTTTACCAGCAACTGGTCTGAAAGGCATGTGGCTTGGAAAAATATAAGCCGAGATATGGCTGCGGAAAATGTCAGGCAGGCGTACCTTGTGAAGGAAACATCCCCAGGCAGCCGAAACAATACGGAGCCTAAAAAATAAAAAGCTTCAAGAGCCTGATCCTCTTGAAGCTTTGCTGTTTAAAACTGGTGCGCCTGGGAGGACTCGAACCACCGACCAACGGTTTAGGAAACCGCTGCTCTATCCACCTGAGCTACAGACGCATACTAGCTTTACTTTAGCCATTATAGCAAACCGTCATTTTTTTGTCAAAGCACACAGAGAATAAATATCACTACCGGTTATGCGGCACGCTGCTGAGCCCCAGTCCTCGTGCACCATTAGCCCTTCACTTCAACGGAAGTGGGAGATTGTAGGATATGCTGCCAATTGGCGTTGATAACGGCAGCTATGGCCTGCTTCCCTTTCATGTCCAGATGCAGTCCGTCAATCGCCATACCTGTTGGCAGAATTCCCTGTTCGTCCCCCATGTCCTGTGCGATATCAATGTATTCCCTCGTACGAATAAAAGCATTCACCTGCTGCAGTTTTTCCTGCCAGTCCGGATCCGTTTCTTCATTAAATACTCTGTTTATATTATCCGGGTTAATTGGCGGAAGCGTCAAAAATACAGGCCGTATCCCATTTTTCAAGCATTTTTCTTCCAGCACCTGCAGATCGTCAATAATACTTTGCGCCGTATAGCTGCCCCGTACGCTGTTGCTACCCGCCATGATCAGAAGAATTTGCGGCTTAAACGGTAAAACATCCTGATCAAACCGTTCAACCATAGTTTGACTGGTATCACCGCTTTTACCCAAGTTTATCGTCGGAAAATCCAGATAATGCTGGTAGCTGAACTCCCAGTCCGCCGGTGAATAAGAAACTGAGCCGCCTCCGTGAGTAATACTGTCACCAAAAGTTGCTACTGGCACCGGCTCATCCGGATTCAGTATGAATTCACCGGCATCCGAAAACACTCCGACCGGCCGCCCATCCCGGTCCATGCCCCGGACCCGCCAGTAAAAAGGTTTTGCCGCAAACCGAGGAGTTACATCATAATAATCAAAGCCAACGGCAATGGCCGAATCAATCCGGTGCACAGACGGCATAATACCATTCGGATTTTCCGGCGGTGCATCAAGAATTTCCACCTCATACTTGTCCGCCCCGTTTACAGGAATCCAGGCATATACGGGATAGAGAAGGGTACTGCCCGTGCTTTGATTAAAAATGGAAGTTGGTACCGGCTTTTGGCGTATATCTTTGTTCCTGTCGAGATACACTTTGACAGCGTCGGAAAACTCCCCGACTGGCTTTCCGTCCAAATCTAACCCGCGCACCCGCCAGTAAAATATATTATCCTGAAGAAATTCCGTCAGATCCGCATTAAAACCGTTAACATAAATCTCCCTGCTTGAAAAAAAGGGAACCGGATGAACGTACGGACCTTCAGCAGTCTCCGGCAGCTCATGAAAAAATTCAATTTCGTATGCCACAGCCCCTTCTACTTTAGTCCAAGTCAACACCGGCTTTAAAGAAGCCGGCGACTGCTTTGAAAAGCAAACTGTCGCCACGGGTTTACCACCTTCGGCGTAGACCGGATATTCTATCTCGGCAGACGGCGTTTCCCCATCGGCACCTACCGGTATTTCCGCTTCTGTGGTAGGGAACATAAGGCTAATCACCAAATAGGTCAAGGTAACCGTTACCAAAAAATTGATAATCAGTGATTTTTTCTGAAAGAAGCTATTCATCGGCTCCCCTCCCTACAGATTTTTAATGACGCACCTGCCGATTCACCTTCCAGGACATGAAAAACGCAGTATGATTCCCCTGGATACTGTTTGCTTCATTGAATCACTCTTACGATTAATATACCAGATAAAAACTGGCGTTGCCAAGCCTTCTTTTTCTCTGTAAAAATTACGGATTCCCTTATGAACTGATTGATTGTCCGGATTATTTTCCCCGTCCTGATAGAAAACCATACCTTCACAGCAGCAACACTGTCCACAACCGTTTTTAAGAGCAGGAAAAAAACCACTTCCTATCTTTCCGGTTTAATGACAACGGGAAACATAGGAAGTGGTTTGACTCCAAACAAACGGGCTCTGCCGCAGAAAAGATCACTATCCGGTACGAATTAAAGCCGAAAAACAGGGTTCCGGCATATATTTCTGGAAACAACAGAAGATCAAAAAACAGCTATCCAGATGTATGTGAAAGCAGGTTTCCAAAAACCCAAAATTTATACAACATGCTTTTTCCACTTTCTAAGCTTAGCTCTGAAACTCTTAAAGGGCGCAACCGAATTGATGTGCACCCATTTCCACAGCGGCCAGTTGGCATTGGTTACTGTCCACTTACGTACATTCGGTGTAAAAAGTTCCTCATCGCTCAATTGCTCAATCCAGTTGCACCATTTTTCAACACTTTTCTCAAATAATGTACGTAGTTCTTTTAAGGAATAACCGCTGTATTCAGCATAAAAATGCTGATAAAGCGGCCCTAACTGATTCCATTTGTAATCAGGAGAAGGAGTGACAACCGTTTTACCCGCGAGTTCATCCTGCTCCCAACTCATCACCAGTTGTAACCAGCCAAGCTGGTAGGCAATCATTTCCTGTGGTGTTCTGTCCACTTCTTTGATACGGACATGTATTTTCTGTTCCGGAATATCGTCAAACTCTCTGTCAAAAAGCCGGTACGTCTTTTTAACGGTAGCAATCAACGCTTCCTTGTTATCGTATTCCTGCACCATAACACCCCTTCCCATCGTTTGTCCCTTCCAGCAAAAAAGCCTAATCGTAATAAGATTGTTAGAACAGTTTGGTGACACCCATTCCCAGCCACGTAGCCAAAAAACCGGCCAGGACATTGAGTCCGACATTATAAAACGCCCGCATGACCTCCGCGTCCTGTAAGAGGCGCAGGGTCTCATAACTAAATGACGAAAAAGTGGTCAGCCCGCCCAAAAATCCTACGGCAATAAAAAGCCGCCAATAAGGGCTGACACTCAGGCGTTCAGTCGCCAGCGCCATAAATAAGCCGATAATAAAACATCCCACAACATTAACCAGTAAGGTTCCCAGGGGAAACGCCGTACCAAACCGTGCTGCCATCCAGTTGGACGTCAAATACCGGGTAGTCGCGCCAATTCCGCCGCCAATCGTTACCAAGATGATTTCCAGCATATCTTTCACCTCTCTTGCTCTATCTACTTTCCTATTCTTGTTTCAACGGCCTGCCGTCGTATTTGATAACCTCCATATCGTCAATCATAGCCATTCCTTCCCTAGCGTATCCTCCAATAATATGGCACCACCTGATAAAAAACAAACTCCTACCACATAGGTGGTAGGAGTCATTACCGTTTATACGGAATTCAAGGCGAACTCCATCGCCCGCTATTCAAAGACGAATTCATTATACCAGCCCGCCAGATTCAGTGTCAATATAAACCTGCTTTACACCACGCGCAGGTAGGATTTTTTCTCTATTCAAAACAGCTTTAGCTGTGAGACCTTATTGCTTTTCATTTCCCGCTCGGTCACGACATCATTATTCGTAACACTGCCAACTAAAACCGGTGCTCGCGGATCATGAGAGCCGGTATGTTTAATAATACTGCCCGGTTTGGAAGCTGCATAACAGTAAATGCAGCCGTGCGAACAGCAGTCATAGGTTCCGATGTCAATACTCTGGATGCACCTGCAGGCGGGACGTTGGTTGGTATCCTTTGTAGCTTGAATTTGGCAGCCAATGATTTCCTCAACCATGTGCTGATCAATGCAGGCTGCGTGGGTAATGCCGAATTGGCTCAAATCCAGCGGCTCGGAACAGGTAAATAACCGAATGTCATGGCTGCTTGCAACTTTTGCGAAGCCTTCCGCAATGCGGCGCATATCGGCTTCGTCTGTTTCCTGTGACGTTATGCCATTCAACGGTTTACGCACTTTAGGATAAAGGTCAAGAAAGCTGAAAATACACCGAAACGTAAATCCCTCCAAGGCGGCGGCCATGTTTGCAAACTGATGGAGATGATAGCCTATATTTATTCCTGTGCCTAAGATAACCGGATCATAGCGCCAAACCACACGGTGCGGCCCCAGTCTACCGCTCAGTTTCCGGAAGGTTTCAAGCAGAACGTTTTTGGGCGGAAGGCCCTGTTCAATCCGCCGGTCGTAAGGCGTCAGGGTAAACTGGAAGTAAAACGGATACCCCATATTTTCAATTTCATCCAGCCTAGAAAGCATAGGCGCGGGGTTTTTCGTCCAAAAAACGATACAGTCCACCACTGCCGGATTTAATTCCACACGGCTGTAGTGGTCCGGCCGCCTCGGATTCGGCACCAAAACAGCGCCCTCCCGCAGACGCTGCAAAAACCATTCGGAATAAAAAGCAGGAATATCCGTACGCCGGCTTGCACTGATAATCATAAATCAACCTCCCTGCGGACGAATGCTTGGCGGTATCCTCCGGGAGAAGTGTCTGTTAAACGTTTGAACATGTCGTAAAAGGTGGAGAGGCTGTTAAAACCGCACAGCAGGGCGATATGCAGGATACTATCCTGAGTATCTGCCAGCAATTCTTTTGCCATTTCGATCCGCAGTGCATTTAAATACTCTACCGGTGTTTTCCCGTACTGCTTATAGAACAACTGGGTTATCCGGTTATGGCTCAAGCTGAGCTTTGCCAGTTCTTCCCTCAACCGGTTCCGGTCGGCAAAAAAATGGTCATACACCTTTTTAATTTTTTCGGCCATTTCTTTTTGCGGCTGAAATTCCAAAAGATCGGGCCGGCAGCGTTTACAAGGACGTAGTCCGCAGGCGCACGCCTGCTCTGCCGTATCAAAGAAGAGTATGTGTTCCCTTTTAGGGCTCTTGGATTTGCAGGACGGACGGCAAAAAATGCCGGTTGTCTTAACTCCATAAAAAAAACTGCCGTCATAAGCCGCATCACAGCCGATAATCGCCTGCCATTTTCCTTCATGATCCAGCGCCATGGGAAACACCTCCTTTGCGTCTATTTGCGTTTCATGCTGCGGATTATTCTTTTTGCATCCTTGTCAACACAACAGGATTCCGTAATTTTCTGCAGCGCCTTATTATAGGCCTGAACCGACACGAGTTGGCCGATAATCGCACGAACCAAAGCGGCAAATACATCCGGGATGACCTCCCGCTCTGCTTTGCCCAGCCGTTTGATCGCAAAGCAAAACGCTTCATCGACAGCAAGCGCATTTCTTTGGCGCTATAGGAAAAAACTTGGTTTTAACGGCGGACACGATGCTTTTCCAGTTCAAGCAGTTTTTCCTTAACGTCCAGCCCCGCAGCGTAACCCACCAGTTTGCCGCTGTTGCTGATCACACGGTGGCAGGGTATCAGAATTAATAGAGGATTTTTATTGTTTGCCATGCCGATGGCGCGGGAAGCCCCGGGTTGTCCAATGACTGTTGCCACTTGTTTATAGCTGCGGGTTTCACCATAGGGAATTTCCCGCAGTGCTCCCCAGACGGTTTTCCGGAAGCTGGTTCCCTCCGGTGCCAGCGCCAGCTCAAAGGTCTTACGCTTACCGGCAAGATACTCCTTCAGTTGCTTTGCCGCTTCCCTGAGTAAGGGCGTTTCCCTCTCCACGCTATCTTGGGGCTGGTGTTCCCTGCCAAAGAACAAATCTGTGAGTGCTCCGTTTTTTTCTGCAATACCAACCAATCCGAGCATGGTTTGATAAAATGCGATCTGTTTCATAAAACTTTCTCCTGTTGTTTTATTTTCTTTAGTATAGCCGATTTTCTTTAATGGGTCTTCCGAATTTTCACCATTCAATTTTTATTCCAACTGCTCTTGTTGTATATACGGGAATCAACAAGCCTATAGGCGAAGAGTACTGCCATTTTTTAGATGACCTAAATGCAGCAGCAAAAAATGGGGTGATATTGTAAACGACACCAGACTGGTTAATGGATAAAAGAAAACAGGAAATTGTCTGCAGAATAAAAAGTATATTACGCCTTACCGCTTAATTCATCTCTTCCATCCGCTCCGAAGGTTCATGAAACATCATTTCAATAAGCATTTACAAAATGCAGTTTCCGCCGCGTTGTTGTACGGTTGTTGTAAAACTGCTCTGAAAACGAAAAAAAGGCTTTACGAAAATGCTCGTAAACCCTTGAAATATCTATGGCGACCCCGGCAGGATTCGAACCTGCGACCTTTTGATTCGTAGTCAAATTTCGCCATCATTTTTCGTTTTCAAAATGTCATGAATGCTTGATAATGCTGGATTTTCATCACAGACAGTCACAGAGCTTTTTCGCCGCGTTGTTGTACGGTTGTTGTAGTACAGTAACGGCTGGGTACTAGTGAGCTTACGCTTCCTGCTCCGTTTTGGGAGCCGCTCACCGGATGTTTAGTTAGTATAACATAATCCGGACAACTTCGCAAGTGTCTTCTGATAAAAAACATTCTGACAGGTCTGCCATTACCACCACCAAGCCGTGGTGGTCTTTTTTTCTATGGCCAGCAACCAGAGGGCTGCCGCAAAAAAGCCGCCGGCATCACCAGCAGCTTCCCTCCAGATACTGTACAATTACCTCAAAGGCCATCAGCCAGAAAACCTATATCACCAAGACCGGCCATAGCAAATGGCGGATGGTAGCGCAGTCTGCAACAACCCTACTATCGACAGACCTTTACATTTCCTCTCACTCCGGCAACTGACTGCTAAGATATTATCTACGCTACAAGATAGCCCGCTTTTTTCTTTGTTATAAATTTAGAAGTTCTTCCAAATAATTAATGGTGTTTTTCCTTATCAGACTTTCCCGCATATTACCAAGTCTGACCAGGATTTCATTACCCCGATCAACTACTTCCACATCACGACCGTAATGAAGTTCCCGGTGACAGTTGGGACATACAAGAATTACATTATCAATCTGCACCAGATGATGTGCTTCTATATACCGGTCACCGTTATGTTTGACAAATCCCTCGGCGCCGCATATCTGAGAAAAAAGGGCCAAGGAGCTTTTTCAGCGAAGCGGTTATCCGTGTTCCCCGTTCAATGTGGAGGCTTATCATACAGTCACGCTTTTGCGGGGGAACAATCTTTGTATGTCTCATTCATCAGACCGAGTGCATGAAGCGGGTTTTCCGTTTTTTCAATAACACCGCATATATTAACAGTACGATGCATTCCCGCTGCAGCCAGAATAGCACTGAAGGCACTTTCCGATACGGGCCTGATTGAATTCTGCCAGGAAGGAGTTTCACTTTTCCGCACACTGGCATAATCCAGGCTTTCATAGTATCCGCCCGCCGGATTATAAATGGGAACCCGTCTGATGAACCGTTTCGCCTCCAAAAACCAGGCATTATAATGGTCGCCATCTTCGCACAGTTCAATCTTCCCGATTATGCCTGTTCCAAAATAATACCGCTGTTCTTTCTTTAAGCGGTTCCCCTGATAATACAGAAACAAATCTCCTGGGTTAATCTGTCTCCGGGAACGTTTTGGAAAATGGTACACGACGAAAGGCACATCATTATAATCCGAACCTGCATCCACCCGCTGCGACAGAATTATCGGCATACATCCCGACCTCCGTGATTATAAAATAAAGATGTCTTCATGGCCGTTGTTCCATAGCAACTCCATAAGACATCAAGATGATCGTTCAGCCAGCGCTGTTCTGATTACTTCCATCACTGACTCTGTGTTTTTCCTGACTTCATGCTCCCAGAACCGCAGAACCAACCAGCCTGCTTCTTCCAGTTCCCGGGTTACTTTCAGATCCCGCTCCATGTTTCCGGATATCTTTTTGCGCCAGAACTCCCGGTTGTTCTCCGGTTCCTTGTAGCAAACCGGACAGGCATGCCAGAAGCATCCGTCAACAAACACAGCAACTTTTTTCCCAGCAAAAACAATGTCCGGCTTTCCTGTAATTTTATAATTCACCCGATATCGGAATCCGGCTGCGAAAAGAGCTTTGCGCAGCTTAAGCTCAACCCGTGTGTTCCGGCTTTTGATCGCGGCCATGTTTTTACTGCGGGCTTCTTTCGATTTTACGTCCACTGCTGTTCAGCCTGAATGACCGACTCAGCACCTAGAGCTTCATGGTCATTCCCTGTTTGCGTTCCTGTCGATTGCAATGCTCCTGAATTCAAAGCATGGAACAACGAATCGGCAATTGCCATTGACAAAAGTGGTGGCACGGCATTGCCAATATAGGTATACCGCCTGTTGCCAATAGCTTCAAAGACATAATCATCGGGAAATGACTGAATTCTGGCAGCCTCCCTAACGGTTAAGGTCCGCCCCTGCCTGCCATCCGGATGAATAAAACGGTTGCCATCTTTGGTAAGATGGGCAAAAATTGTAGAGCATGGTTTGTCCCAGGACAGTTTTTTGTATTTGTCCTTAAAACTGTCCATTTTATATTTGATTAGCGATCGAAGGCGCCGGTTTCTGAGGCTATCAGGTATGCCAAAGAAGACTTTGGAAGATGTCCCTTCTTCCATAAATCTGAACAGAATAATATCACTCTGTTGCTGACCTCTGGCTATATGTCCGGTTAATACAGGCTCTTCCTCCTTGGACATGACAAAACGAAGAAATTTTTTTCTGGAATCGTTCCCGGAGGACAGGCTTTGGTTTAAAGCACTCCAGTGATACTCTGCCGGGTCTGCCCCACAGTTGCGTTTCATATTTCGCCGTGCAATCTTTTGTTTCCGGGCTTCACATATAGTAACGCCCTTTTTCTTTTTACCTGCAGCTGTCGTGGTAATTTTAGGAAGTACAGGCGGTAAATCACCAATGGCATCACGCAATGTCACATACGGCAGCAAACCGGTATCTCCAACCTGTTCGGCCGGACAGTGAGTGGGCTCGGGAAAGGGATTAAGCCTGTTAAGCCTGTTACCAATAATAATAACCCGTTCTCTCAACTGTGGAACTCCATAGTCAGCCGCATTGAGGATAAGAAAGTCTGTCGTTACAGCTTCTTTCGAACTCCGGAGAGAATAACCGGCAGCCTTCATCCTTTCGGTTATTTTTTCAATATAGCGGATACCATTTTTATCTTTTTTCGACAATATTCCCAGCACATTTTCAAAAACAAAATAAAGAGGCCTGTAATGATTTATAACCTCAATGTAATGCTCAAAGAGATCATTCCGGTAATCCGTCACATTCTCTTCCTGCTTTTCCGGGGAACCTGAGCGGGGCCCGATCATAGAAAAACTCTGGCATGGGGGCCCGCCGATGATGATATCCGCCTCAGCACAGGCTTCATACAGTTGGTTCTTAACACTGTTCTCACGAATATCACCACAGATAGCAATACGCTGAGCTTTATCACGACCATAACCCGCCCGGATCAGGGATGACCGAACCGTATTAATAGCGTTAACGTCCCAGTCAAGTGCTCCGACAATCTCATACGGGTGGTAACTTTTCTCTGTATATAGTTTAAATCCGAGAGAAAACCCTCCGGCCCCGCAAAATAATTCAAGTACTTTATATTTTTTTTCTGCCATTCGGGAACGCCACCCGCCATTCAATTAGTCAAAATTAAAATATTAATTTCGCTAAAACTTACCAAAATCCTGCCACTTTAATGTCCATAAAGGTTTGGTAAAACCTGCGGGAAGAAACGGCAGATATCTTTCCATGTTAGACGATAATTCTGCAACAAACCCAATTCACTATAAAGGTAAATCAGGCTGATTTGAATCTTCAATCAAATTATCTTCATCTATTTCAGAAGGTGGACAAATGGGAAAAATGACCCCATATTGTGTCAACTGATGCTGAATGCGAATATCTCCCTGTATCAGTATCTGATTTAGCAAATAATTTCGTATATCATCACCGGATACCAGTTCCTGATCGCTCTTTCTGTACCGGCCTGTATGTTTACTGAGTTTCCATGCCGGAGCCTTCCTTTCAGCGATTATTTTCTTAAGCAGGATAAAATCTATGATCGGAATATGCCGGTTCTCATCTATTGTAAGTCCTTTAAATCCGGAAAAAAACATATGATTGCAAATTATCAGCGGCTGAATTATTTTGCCTTCAAATGACAGTCCTGTTTGTTTTTCTATGAACCGTCGCCTTACAGCATCATTTTCCAGCATGTGAGTGCGCTCCCGGATTTGTTCCTCTGCCTTTAGCAGGCTGTCTTTTAAAAAGCAAAATGCCTCAACGAAATTCTCTGGCTTTATACTTGCTTTAGCCTCATAAACAAACACAATATTATCAATCAAAAATATACCATCAATTTCGGGGATCATTTTGACGGCTTTTCGGGGGATACGCCAGAACGGAATAGCATTGTCCCGAAAAAACTTTTCAATATGTTCCTCAAAAAATATACCCCGACTTCTTTTCTCTGGGTACCTGACAACGACTTCATTAGCCAAAATCTTATCAATGACTTTTATAAGAGTTGGTGCCTGTATCCGGGAACGTAATAAATAAATCAGCTCTCCTCTGCGAAAAAGTAATTTGTTCCATGATTGATACCCTCTGTCCTCTTCCAGGTTAAAACAAAACAGTTCTAATAGTTTCTTTCTTCCGGATGTTGGCGGCAACCCAACCATTCTCAGTAGTTGTCTGCTGCCGACAGTTTTTAGTACAGCAGGACGTTTGTCTCCAAAATACACCTCATCCTGCCTTCCGGCATATTCACTAAGTGCCTTTACCATTTCCATCAGATCCCTGATTTTGAAAATGTCTCCCTGATATTCAAACTCGGTATCCGCACTACCATAAAGAAAAGAAAGCATCTGATTTGTTTTAAAAGTTTCAAGTTCAGCAAAGTACCTTTCCGCTTTTGCAAAATCAAACCGAAAAACTTCATTATTGCATTCTCTTCTTAGAAATCCCGAACTTTCAAAAAGATTAATTGAATCACACAAGGTGGTATCATGCTGGCAATAATATTTAAAATTCAAATCACGGTACAATTCAAATTCGGTCCAGTAGTTACAGGTGTGTTCTAAAACCCAGCAGTTCTTTGCATAATTGGGGTTATAAAATTTATATGAAATTCCATTAAAAATATCAGTCGCACTCTCTTTTTGCAGTATTACTGCCATGATTTGCTTAAGCCCTGGCTTTTCTTTTGGTGCAGTATCCTTAAAAGGTATTGCATATCTGGTAATTATATCAATCAAACATCCGAACACTGTCTCATAAAATGCGAATTGTGAATCTGCAATGTGCGAAGGAACATCGTCAAAAAATTTACCTTCTGTTTTATACTTCACCGCTAATTTTTCATAATAATAAAGCAGATCCTGTGCACTAATATTGTTCTCATTTATTAAATGTTCGATTTTCTCATCACATCTGGAGATAAAATGTTTCAGCCATCCCAGGCAAACCAAATCATTCCATGTTTTCTCACTTAAACAGCCTCGCAGTTTGCCAAATATTATCTGAATATCCTGCCCGTCCATTTTTAACATAAACCGGCTTTGCAGAAAAATGTCATGAAATCTGTCTCTTTCTTTCTCATATCCGGCTACAATAAACTGAACAATTCTCCCCTCAAGCAGAGCGCAATCTGCCTGTTTAAGAAATTCATCAATAAATTTCTGGCTTACAGCTCTCACATTGTTCCCTCTTATCATGCACAAAAAATAGGCTTTCTGTTGACCCGAAATATTACAACTATTATTTAATAAAACAGGCTTATGCTGTACACCCATTCATTGTATGCTCAATGGCAGCACATCATAAGCCGCTAATTTGTACCAGTGATTAACGGGAATCCCACAAAGAACAGATTATCCATGCATCACTTTTTTATCTACCAAATCTTTATTCTGTTCCTTTGTTCGTCTCAGTACCTGCGGCCACCTGAGTTTCCGCCGTCGCTGGCTGTAATGACGCCATTACATAATCAACATTTATTCTTGGATGACCAATACGGCCTTTATATCTGGAATAGGATGCCAGTAAATTCTCGGCAAAAGGGCTATCGAGTGATGCAATTTTCTTAAGTGTCATTAAAACATCCGGTGATTCTGTCTTTATCCATTGAAAATCAATTATTGAATGTGGAATATCTAAAGTTCCGGGTAAAAACCAATAGCGCTCAGCCTGACCGTCCTGCTTGTTATTGCAAATTAGCTGTTGTAAAGCTTTTACTTTACCTTTAATTGTTTTGGAGCTTTCCCAATCTTTATATTCGGGAAACGAGGTTAAAGGCCTTGCTTTTGCAACTGTTACATATTCCGCTTTGCACCGCCCATTTGCTCTTGGCACCATATCACAGGTAGGGTGAAGAACAACCCAAGTACCATCTTCTCCGCTTATCTCTCCAGTTAATACATCTCCAGCTGCAAGATACGTAAAAATCGGAGGAATAATATAAAATTCGATAGGCTGTACAACAGGATCGACATCAGCAAGTGCAGTAAATGCTACAGTCGGCTGCGGTAAAAAGCGTTCTGCTGCATTTGGCTCACGTAATTCAGCTGCGAGACGTCTAAGAACAAGTTTTTTAAGTACTCTGGCATCTTGCTGAAATAGTTCGGTTTTCATTTGCTCTCCATATTGATTTACAAAATCCCACATGTAATTTTTTACTGTTTCTTCCACAAATTTTCGTAAGGTATCTTGGAACTGTGGCATCCCTTCTAACATAATTTCTTGTACAATGGTACTTAGCTTTTCGAGGCCTCCCGCCTCTTTCGGAACAACCCGTACCAGCGTTTCTTCGTTGATTTTGCCGGTTAACCCGGTATAAAAAATTACTGGTACAAATCTTTTACTTTTTATAAACTTCAAAAAGGTAGCACCATCATCCTCACCGGCTAATCTCAAATCCAGGATGATAAGGTCAAAAAATGTTGCTTCCAACGCCGCCTTTGCAGCATCAATATTATTTAATCCGGTAACCTTTACCTCAGCATCCCTAAATAATCCAGGCGTTTGAAGATACATTGCAACCTGTTCAGCAAGCTGAGGTTCATCTTCTACGTGGAGTATATGAAAACTAATGCTCATAATTTAGCCATCCTTTCTTGGTAAGGTTATCACAAAACAGGCTCCGGAAAGCATACCGGAAGAAGATAATTCCAGAGTACCATCATGCTCAGCAATAATTTCGCCACATATGACCAGACCTAATCCAGTCCCATCCGGTTTGGTTGTAAAATAAGGTTCAAATATCCGATCTGCATCATCCTGGTTAATTCCGGGTCCACTGTCACAATATACAATTTTTATCTTATCGTTTTCAGTTTCAATCCTTACCAAAATTTCTTTGGCAATCACCTTTGACGATCTCATCCAATAGATACTGTTATCAATAAGATTAATAAAAACCTGTTGTATCTCAGTTGAAAACACCTTCGCTGTGGCAGAGCCGACAACGGATACCCGTATTTTTTCAGAGGTGATTCTGCGTTCAAACACTGAAACGGCATCCCTAAAAATGTCCTCAATTGCCACGACTGATCGGCGCCGGTAACCGGCTCTGCCGCTAAAAGGTTCAATCTTTTTAAACAGCCTGGATATATCCGTGCATTGCCCTCTTATTATTGTGAAATGTTTGTTTAGTTGCGTAGCATATGGATCTTTTATATTGTGTTTTACTTCAATACCACCCAAAAATGCTGCATTATCTATCATTGCCAATGGCTGACGTCCTTCATGAAGAATAATATCCACCAGCCGCCCCAAACTGGCTAACCGCCGGTATCTGATAAATGCACTTTTAACCCGATCAATCCTTAATTTCAATTCACGGTTTGCCTCAGTTACAATTTTGAGCGTATCTTTAGGAGTAAGACTGTCTTTTTTCTCATTTATTGTTGTTTTAAGCTGATCAAGATTGATTTCCGCAAAAAGATCAGTAGTTTTCTTCTTGGTTTCTGGTTCAGCACTTACTACTGGCGGACGCTTTGTCTTATATCTCTTTTCCTCCAAAATTTTAAAAACTGAGATCAGACTTTCCTTCAAATCTTTAAGTGCCTGGTTATTCAATAACCCTTCCCGGCTACTTTTATCAATTAGTTCAGAATTTCTTTGCGATGAAATCTGAACAAATCCTACTACCTGATTATTAGACAGTCGTAAAGTCGGATTCTGTATCCTTCGACTGTCAAGACCAAGCCAGTCATCACCTGGCTCACCATAAGGAAAAACCCTGAATCCATCCCGGTAAACAGATACCCCTGAACTTTTATCCAGCATATCTCTAAGGTCAACAATACTTAACTCAAACAAATCCGCAACTTTTTTTAAGTCACGATGTTCCCGGTCCCACACACGCAATTCAACTTTATACTCACCACAGGAAATTGTCGTTCCAAGTTGTCCGTTTAAGGGCTCCTGATTTCCACCGCTGCTATATGTCAGGGCATACGTTCCATCTGCATATACAGTTCCTTCCAAAATATATTTGGGATTACGAAGAGCATCCGGGCTGAGTACCTCCCCGGTAAGCTCTTCATAATCAGTTTTGACATTAATTTTAAAGTCTAATGTAGTTCCTATCGGAGATTTTAGCCTTTCAAGAGCATTCCACAAATCCTGTATTTTTTCTTTCGTCCATTGTGTATCACGTCGCAAATTTAGAATTCTTATGCAGGTACCATGCAGCCCGGGCTTGGTTTCGGATGGAGTTTTTCCTGCTGCTATTGGTGTAAACTTTTTAGGATCTATAGTTTTCCATGTGTATTTAACTTCATCAAGAAACAGATCGTCATTGTCGAATTGATCCCAATTTAATTCAAAATATGTTTCATATTTTTCCCCTTCTGCCCTAGTACGAATTTGTACCAAACTACCCAGCCTTGCTGTTGCAAACCGACCTATCCCTTTGTTTCCCAACACAGGTCGCCCTTTTCTGCTAAACGGGGATTTCTTCTTAAATGTGGTCGCCGGTTGAAACCAGCCATTTAGTACGACATCTTTAGTCATTCCATGACCATCATCTGTTACAGTAACGGAATCATCCCGTATATTAATCCAAACATTTTCGGCATCAGCATCATAAGAATTTTTCACAAGTTCAATAACGGAAACAATCTGATCACTAACAAGTTCATCACCAAGGAGTCCTTTAACAAGCCTCGCCTTTGGTCTAAATCCTATAACACCCTTTTCTAAAATTTTTTCAGGTTCTTTGTTTTTATTCTCTGATATTATAGGCATGCAAAATTCCCCCGTCATTATTTGTTCAGTCATTATAAACGTCCGCAGAAAAAACAAATACCCGTCCTTTTCTATTAATCAATGACGGGTGCGATTGAGCAGAATATATCTAACTATAATATTTTTATGTGCATTTACTTTTATCATTTGTTCTACAAAACTTACCAAAATCCTGCCAAAATATTATAGTTCACAGTAGCCTCCTTAGAACCAAACAATAATTATGTTTAATTTTTCCGGTTTAAGCTTTTTACCATACTGTATTAGCACAATAATTTTCAGCCTGTTACAGACAGGTTAATGTTCATGCAGTTGTGTCCCCGTGTTGCAGACAGGCATAGAATGCGGGGTAAGCGTTGGTTTATTCATCGCCTTATGCAATCAAACAGATTTACAGGCGTTACACAGGTTTCGTAGCCGAGCCGTCTTGCCCCCAAAGATGTACTAAAAAATAGTAAGAGTATGAAGAAGGCCGCCGGCATCACCGGCAGCCTCCCTGCAAAAACTGTATAACTGTCCCAAAAGCCATCAGCCCGCCGGCCAGCATGATCAGCCAGAAAGCCGACAGCAGTAAGCTGTGGTCGGCGCAGTACCGGATGCTCGGCCGGTCATCCCGGTCCAGCGCGTTCCAATAGCACACCCACAGCGCGGCCTCCACCCGCCACCGTCTCACCAGATAGTCCCACATACTCATGCACCTCCCGCTCATCGTCAGCGGCTCCCCGCCGCCGTCACTCTCCAAAAGAGCGCGGGAGTAAACTTCCTATTGCGCTAAGATTCCGGCGCGGCGCACCGTGTCACCCGCAGGGGCGCAGCGAAGCGGAGCAGGCGCACCCTTGACCGGTGTGATACAATTTGCAGACCGGCGGCGGGGCGTTTCTCGGCACGGGATTACTTTTTAAGCAGTTCCATTCTCGGCGCAAAAAAAGAGCTTCCGCCCTAGTCTGGGATGAACCCGTAACAGGTCACCCGCTCCCGGTAGTATTGCAGTACACGCCGTGTCAGGTGCAGTCGTATCCACTCGGAACCGTCCGGGCTGGTCACAAGCCGGCCGTATAGCACCCGGTCCCTCCGCAGTCTTTTCTGCACCTGTTCGAGTGTCAGCATGGTTACCGCCTCCTGCTCATTTCAGCGGCTCCCCGCCGCCGTCACCCTCAAACAGGATGCTGGCAGAAAACTTGCTGATATAGAGGTAGGCATTTACGCGGCACACCGGGTCACCCGGCAGGGGCGTAGCAAAGCGGAGCAGGCACAAGCCTTGACCGGTGTGATATCATGAAAAGACCGGCGGCGGGGTGGCGCAATGGGCGCGCAGTTCGCGGCTTCCTTGCTGCCGGCAGGCCCGTCGCACGGGTTGCGGCGGCATGGGTTTGGCCGCCGTGCCGGTGCGCTCCCCTGCCAGATTAGCTTACTGCGAATAAAACAGGCTTACAATGTGCGGCCACATGGGTTTCGTGGCTGCTCATCGTAAGCCGTCTGATATGAGACTGCCCGCATATATTGGGACAGTTTTTTTCTGCATTACCCACATTTTTCTCAGGTATGACTTTTTCTCGACCGGTTGCATATTTTTATTCCAATGGGTATAATATAAGAAAAGGACTGACGTGTTAGTAGCACGCCAGCCCACTCCAGACTGCCTAACCGGAAAACGGTTAGCCCATGTCTACGGGATTAAAATAACCGCCGCACTTTGAGCAGGGGCGGTTATTTTTTTATGACTAAGACTATGAGCGTGGCAAATGCGACTGCAAATGTCAATGCCTCATATGTAGTCATAGGCACCACCCCCTTTCTAAAAAGGGTGTGGACTAACCGTCCCCCGAGCAGCCTGTACGATTATTATAGCATTTTCTTCCAAAGATAAATAGACATTAATGCGGCTTCATTGTCAGATGAAGCCGCACTTTTAGTTTCCCTGCTTCTAGCTATCTCTAAGGTAATACATATTACAAATAAAGCGGATTGCCTCTCATAAATTCTAATTACATTTCCTATTATCAATGACCGCCACACCGGCCCCTGTCAAAAGACCATATAATGATCCAATGGATTGACGCGCTTGGCGATTGTTTCCCCGCCGCGTCTGCCTGCGCTCACAAAACGTAAAATAAACTCTCTTCTTTGCCCTAGATAAAGCAACAAAAAATGCACACGTATCTTCATGGGGTTGATTACGAAAACTCCAAAAAGCGTCATCTTCCAGTCCTATAAATATGACTATATCGTATTCAAGACCTTTACTTTTATGGATTGTCATGATGGGAATTGTATTTTTTCCAATGAAATTGTCTAATGTCTGCGACCATTCACATGAAACCTGGTAATCATCAGAGAGAATTGTTGAGGCCTTATTAAGTAAGCTATCATACCAACGGTCCCTTTTATATTGCGGAAATTGGCTTTTGATCGAACTCTCACCCACAAAACTGACAATCAGATTTACTATATACCGTATCACTGTAGAAGAACAAGTCTCCATAGTAACATTACCGAGTTCATTCCTAAGTGTCTGAAGAAAACTAGCTAACTGTCTCTCAATCTCAATATTTTTTCCAGACTTTTCCTCGTGTTGGCAGCCACGAAGTTCTAACAATAGATCAACAACCGCTTGCCAGTCTGTGGGCATGCGTTCCATGGTTGCTAGTCTTAAAAACTGCAAAATGATCTGAATCAAAGGTTCTGCTAACAAATCCTGCATATCGGACTCTACTCGAGCTTTTTGGCCGACAAGACTTAGTTGATTAATTACTTCTCTCGCATAAACATCAACCTGTTGCTTTGCTAAAATCACTATTTTTCTTGGATCTATATATTCGAGAGTTATCCATTCATGAATCTGCCGGGCTAGCACCTCTGCTTCCTGTATATGACTATCAAACAAATAAATTTCACATATCCCCTCATTTGCTTTCCATCCCTCCGCCGCTACGGCTGGAACTGCTTCAGGGTCAAGATGTTGAAAAAGGGCTGCTTGAATATTCACCAGTACAGGGGCAGATCGATGATTTTTTATTAAGTCTAACCTTTGGGCTTGAAAGTCATTACAGTATGTTGAAAATATATTAGGTAAAGCTCCCGCCCACCCCATAATTCTTTGTTTAGTATCGCCGACGGCCGTAAAAATCGCCTGCGAATTATGGAAGGCCGTTTTTAATAAGTCATATTGAAGGTATGTAGTATCCTGAAATTCATCCAAAAAGATATGGCTGTACGTCATTTGTAATGCCTTGACTAGCAAAGGGTTTTGCGTTAGCAAATACTCCGCTAAACGACTGATCATTGGAAAAGTCAACTGTGATGAATTAGAACTATGTAACCATTTTTGCCATATTTCCCTTATAGCCCACTGCTCTAAAGTAGTGTCATTATTTAACGGCAGCTTTCTAACACAAAGATTATTTAATACTCTCTGCGCATGTATTTCGTAGATATTGTGGCCAGACCAAGCAGGTGGCAAAACGAGTTCTTGAATTGCTTCTTGCATCTGATCTCTGGTCGGAAAAATAATCTCGTAATTTCTTGAAGGTTTATAGTCTGCCGGCAGTGCATTTAAAAACTTATCGAGTAGTGACTTTGCAAAAGCGTCAAAGGTATAGGAATCGAAACGTTGTGCCAGAAGCTTGCCACACCGCTTTTCCACACGTTCTGCCAAATTAGTTGCCGCATCTTTTTTGAAACTAATCGCCAAAATTCGTTTTGGCGATTTGCAGCTATTGGTTTGAAGTAAAAGACAAGCTCGTTGGGCAAGTAATTCCGTCTTCCCAGCCCCCGGACCAGCAACCACTACCGTATTAACATTGCTACGAACAGCGGCCTCTGCATTCGGCTCAAGAATAATATTATCAGATGGAACCCAATTTTCAGGGCGAATTGGCGTTAACATGTTTTAACGCCTCCCAAGTCTATTGACGACAGTATTCATTAATGCCGTAATGGGTTCAGGCAGATTGCCTACCAGCGCCCCATCCTCTATCTCTTTTAAAGCAAGTAAGTGAGTCACTGGCTTCCCACGACCAAGGAACAAGTAATTATACCAAATAAACAGTTCCTTTTCTTCCTCACTGTATGTATAACCAGTACATTTTTCATTTTTCAAAGTTGCCTTAATCGCCGTGTTTAATTTCTCCAAAAATGCCGGTTCTGTCCTGTTAGGAATTCTAGGACCAGTCCCTTCCGTGGCACTCTGATAGATTGTTGGAAATGATGAAAGCATCATAAAATCAATATCCAAGGGCGTTGAGAAAAATATCCCATATTTACGTAGCCATTTTACAAACTTATCCATTAATTCTAAACGTTCTGGGTCCAATGGCCATAAATGCATTCCTTCTAGTTGTTCATTCGTAAAAGCAATTGTACTCCCATCTTCAAACTCAATATTAGTCAACTCTGTTATGGGAACACCAACTTCATTGAGTTGCTTTATCGCATACTTAATCCGGCCCCAACCACCTCCATCTCTTTCCCTATCCAGGTCAAGAATTGTAACATACGGAATATCAAGCTGACTTAAGAGACGCCAGAAATGATTAACATGCCGCCCCCCCAACGGTACTATGGAAATAAAGCTTCGGTCGATAGGAGTATTCATCGCTTCAAGAGTCTTTGCCAGAATTAATTCTTCGCTATCTCCCTCGCCTAAAATTACAAGCTTCGCGAAATACAACTCCGGATATGCCTTGACTGCCTCTTTAATATATTTGAATGCTTCAGAGGTAGCTGGGGGAAGTGTGATAGTTTTAACACAAGTTCGCATCTGAGGATTCAACATTCGAAAATAGAGAATATTTTCAGGTTCCACACGCTTTAACACTGCAGGTGTATGTGAGGAGATGATCACTTGTGCATTAGGCTGGCTGGAAACACTTTTTAGTAAGCCAATCACCCGGCCAAGCAGATGGGGGGCCAAATGGTTTTCCGGTTCTTCAAGAGCCATGATCGTTAATACAGGTATTGAGTTACAGTCAATTTCAATTCCTGATTCGGCTGTCATACTTGTATAATCAGCTTCTAATTTCAACAAAGCGGAAACTAACGCAATATAAAACAAGGAGCGGAGACCATCACCCAATTGATCAATCGTATAGCTTTTTTCCTCAGGAGTAGGCTGAAAATAAACTTCAACCCGCTTTAATACTTTTTCCAACTCCGTCGCCGAGAAACCAAGCCTGGCCTCCGAATATTTGATATCATCGTGAAACTCTTTCCATTGAGCTTTTATTAGATTTTCGACAGTTTTAACCCCAGGCTGACTGGTGAAGAGTCCATTTACTTCTTCACTTTTTGCTTTTAGTGTCTCGGCAAGATCAGAAGTCCATTTTACTGCCTTAAAAAAACGATATAAAATTGTGCCAGAGTCATGTTTTAACTGAGCTCGAGGATCACGCATGGCAGGAACATAAAAGGCTTGGATTAGTGAGCGCTGATGAGGTTTGACTGGTATTCTATTATCATCAGTAATAGTCTCCCCTTCAGCAACCGTAATAAATTCAAGTTTAGAATCAATATCACCGTCAGGCGTGTTTCCTCGCTGCCAGGTTGCCGAAAGCCTGATCCTAACATATGGAGCTTGTCCTTGTCCGTTAACAACCATTTGATGAAATAATTGAGGAATGCATCCCGTTCCTGAGCCATCTGTATTTTGCAATTCAGCAAATTCTATTACTGCTTCAATATAAAGTTCGGCCTCAGTAATGTCCTCCGGTTCGACTCCAGGAGGAACATGAAAATCGGCACGCACGAGTTCGCGGTCTTTCGCATACACACCAAAAAGTTTTATTAGTGCCTGCATGGCAGTGGTCTTTCCTGTGCTATTGTTGCCAATAAGGATAGACATATCTTTTAAAGGAATAATGGTTTCTTCCTCTCCCAAGGACCGAAAATTAGACACCTTGAGTTTCGTAATTTGCATTCACACACACTCCTATCTTTCGCCGCTCTATGGTACCTCAAAACTCATAATTCAACCCTTCTGTAAATTACAAATATTTTCTTGATTCGCGGGAGTATATCCTGCCTCTTTTAATATTCGATACAATATAGCCGCGCAGTTCGCGGCTCCCTTGCTGCCGGCAGGCCCGTCGCACGGGACGCGGCGGCATGGGTTTGGCCGACGTGGCCGGTGCGCTTCTCCTGCCAGGCTAGATTACTACAAACAAAGTAGGTTTACGATGTGCGGCCACACGCTTTTCGTGGCTGCTCATGGTAAGCCGTCTGATATGGACTGCCAGTAATACAACGGAATGGGTTCTATTTGGCAGTAGCTAAATGTTATACAATGCCCAACATTTTTTCCTGACCGGTTGCATATTTTTACTCCAATGGGTATAATATAAGAAAAGGACTGACATGTTGCAAGCACG
Organism: Propionispora sp. 2/2-37; assembly: GCF_001298735.1. Lineage (GTDB taxonomy): Bacteria > Bacillota > Negativicutes > Propionisporales > Propionisporaceae > Propionispora. The sequence goes on from NZ_CYSP01000007.1 coordinate 43,200, forward strand.
CCAGTCCTACAGGCTGTCTAACCAGAAAACGGTTAGCCCAAACGTTATAGTTATTAAGAAATAACCGCCGCTTTTGAGCTAGGGGCGGTTATTTCTTTTTGGTCGTGATCAATACCATGAGAGTGGCAAATGCAACCGCAAATGTCAATGCCTCGTAGATACTCATCCTACCACCCCCTTCCTGAAAAGGAAGGGGCTAACCGTCCCCCGAGCAGCCTGTACACTTAGTATAGCATATTCTACCAGAGCAAAAAAGAATTTTTATTGTCCCTAACCTTGCTCCGATACAGTGCCGCCTTCCAACCGTGGGCGGCTTTTTTCATTTCTCCCGCCGCGCAGTTCGCGGCTCCCTTGCTGCCGGCAGGCCCGTCCGCACAGGGCGCGGCGGCAAGGGTTTGGCCGCCGTGGCCGGTGCGCTCCCCTGCCAGCCAGACTATAGCAAACAAAACAGGCTTACGATGTGCGGCCACAGGGGTTTTGTGGCTGCTCATGGTAAGCCGTTTATTGGGCTGTAGACACCGGACTGCGAATTCCCCCTCCCGCTTGTTCGTTCGGGAGGGGGTCAGGGGGTGGGTCCATTGAAGCGTAACCGGGCCGTCTGGTGCCGCCGCCGTCTAATTGCCTCCCGGCTAGTGAAGGGCCCTGCCGTGGCCGCGTACCCCCCAATTTGTTCGGCCGCTCCTTAGCGGGGGGGGGTTGGGGGGGTAGTCCTTCCCGTTAGGGCGCCCGGAGTCCTCCCTTCCCCCTGAATTTCAATTGCGGCCCACCGCTTGGACGGCAACGCCATCTAGGTGGGATGGGGGGCGCGGGGGGAAGGGAGGACGGAGAGTGGACACATGCCTTTGGTGTCCACGGGGCGGGACGGGCGCGGCCGCGGCAGGGAACGAACGGCGGTTGCCGCTTGGCCAAGCGAGTGGCGGCAGGTGGCCCGGTGGAGCGTTTGGTCACCGCTCGGGCTGCGTGCTTGGTTTTCCGTTCCCGGCGGCCGGCGGGACGCCCGGCTGGGTCGGCCGATGGTTTTGCGGCCGGTCCGGCCGGAGTGTCCTGCCGGGGCCCCGCGCAGCGTGCGGGGCCAGCCGCCGTAGTCCCGGCCCCGCCAAGCCGGCGGCAACGGGCAAAGTACGCTCTTGCGTTTTCTTTCCGGCCCAGCCTGCACAGGATTTCCTTTGCGCCTGGCGAAAATATCCAGAAGAATGCAAGGGAGGTTTTCCGTATGTCCGTCTTACCGCCCGTGAAAAATCGGTTGCCTTATTTTTTTCTGTCTGCCGCCGGCCTGAGCGCCGTCCTGTTCTTTGTCTCCACCGGCTTTTACGACAACTGGCCGCTGACCTGGCTGGCCCCGCTGCCGGTCTGCCTGTATGCTTTAGAGGCACATGCCGGCCGGGCGGCGCTGGCCGCGCTTGCGGCCTACAGCCTTGGCGCGCTGAACGCGTGGGGCTATTTGCCGCCGCCGCTTTTCGCCGCCTCAACCATCCTGAACGCGGTCGCCTTTGCCGCGGCAGCGCTGCTGCTGCGCAGCCTGGTCCGGTCCGGGCAAGCCGCTTTCGCACCGTTTGCCTTTGCCGCCGCCTGGACGTCGTTTGATTATGTCCGTTCCCTGGTATCCTCGTTCGGCACATTCGCCAGCCTGGCCTATACCCAGGCGCTCAATCTGCCGGTCATGCAACTGGCTTCTCTGACCGGTATCTGGGGCATCACCTTCCTGCTCATGCTGGTGCCGGCCGGCCTGGCGGTTGCCTGGCGCTGCCGCCGGCAGGGGTGCGGGTGTCGCTCCGTCCTGCTGCCCGCCGGCGGTCTGCTGGCGGCAGCGCTGCTGTACGGGGTCTGCCGCCTCTATCTGCCGGCCGCCGGGCCGGTAGTGACCGTCGGTCTGGCCGCCGTCCCGGCCACCAGGGCCGAGCTGCGCAGCCAGGACGCCGCAACCGTGAACCGTACGCTGCAGGGCTACAGCCGCAGCGTGGACGCGCTGGCCGCCGCCGGGGCCCAAGTAGTGGTGCTGCCGGAAAAGCTGGCCTTCTTAGCGCCGGAAAACCGGGAAGAGGGGCTGGCGCTGTTCAGCCGGACAGCGGCGAGAAACCGGGTTGTCCTCGTTGCCGGCCTCAGTCTCCAGCAGGAGCGGCTGGCCAATTCGGCGGTCGCCTTTGCGCCGGACGGCTCGCCGGCTGCCGCCTATGACAAGCAGCATTTGCTGCCGGCCTATGAAAGCCGTTACACGCCCGGCGACAGCCTGGCCTGGCTGAACACCGGCGGGACCGCGGCGGGACTGGCCATCTGCAAAGACATGGACTTTGTCCGGCCGGCCAGGGACTACAGCCAGCAGGGGGCTGGCCTGCTGCTGGTACCGGCGCTGGATTTTCATGATGACGGCTGGCTGCACGCCCGCATTGCCGTCCTGCGTGGCGTGGAGGGCAATATGGCCGTCGCCCGCACCGCCCAGTGGGGCCTGCTGACGCTCAGCGACAGCCGCGGCCGCATCCTGGGCATGAGCGCCACCGATGCGGCTGCCGGCGAAGCGGCCCTGCTGGGGCGGCTCCCGGCCGGCGGCGGCCGCTCGCTGTATAGCCTGACCGGCGACTGGCTGGCCTGGCTGTGTCTTGCCATCACCGCCTTGGCTGTATTACGGCTCCGTCGGCACAGGGGCGACTAACCCGCGCTTGCTAAGTCCCGCCCCACAGGAACGGACGGGCAACGCCGGCCGCACCAGACCAAAGCAACAAGCCATTGACCGCTGCTGAAGCAAGCGTCAATGGCTTGTTTTCATTGCCTGTTCAATTATCGGCCCCGGTTCAGCCGGCCGCGCCGCTGCTGTTTACCACGACTGGCGGAGCGGCCGCCGGCGCTTCCTGTTCGCGGATGCAGCTTTCCTCTTCCTGCTCCACCGCCTCAATCCGCTCCTGATCGGCCGGCGGCGGACCGTACACTGTTTTTAGCATCATTTTTTCGTGACCTCCATCCTTTCGACGCAATTACACATCTGGTTGATTGCGCTGGTCAGTTCGGTCAGGCGCTTTTCCAGTCTGACCAAAAGATAGAAGGCCACCACCATGGGAAAACCGTAGGTCGCCGTCAGGCGGGCCAACTCTTCCATTTGCAGGGCCTCCTTTCCCTCATTAAGTCAACTCGGTAATCGCCAACTGACGGATTTGCGCTTCCTTGGCGGTCACCAGGTCGCCGCTGGTGCTGGAAAATATGTTCTTGGCAATGATAGTCGCCATCACCGCCTGTGCCTCGGCCAGCGTCACCCCGTCCTTGGGGTCTTTCACCACCACCGTCACCTCTTTATTGGCCTCGGTGATAAACACCAGCTCCAACGTCTTGGTGTTGGTATCAGCCATCGGTCACTCCTCCTTTCCCCTTGCTCACTAAGCCTGCCTTACCGTTACTCGCTGATCAGGTTGGCATTGTCCACCCGCGTAATATCCGCCACCGGATACGACTGTAGCCCCATCAGCGCCACCGCGACATCGAACATATCCTGATCGGTCGCCGCCGGTTTGCAGGTGTAATTCCGGGTCACATACGCCGGGCTGCCGCTCGTGGTCACGCCCTTTTGCAACTTAACAGCAATCGTGCTGTTTTGCGGTACCTTTACCACCGCCATGGCTCTCGCCTCCTTTCCTGCCCGGATGGTCCCGCGCAAAAGGCACACCCCGGGAGGTGTGCCTGTCTGCGCCTGGAACGGATTATGACAAGCGCGGCCTAATGGCCACGCGGGTCACCAACTCTTGCCCGTTCCAGGAGCGATATTTCATTTTGTATTTATTATATAGGCAAATTGAAATATTGTAAAGCCCTTTCGCTACCCGGCCGCATAATCGGCCAGGCCGGCGGCCAGGGCCACGGCTGCCGCCAACTGGCCGGCATAACCGGTTAACAGTGCCCGGTCCGCCTCGTTTGAGATAAAGGCCACCTCCGCCAGCACCGCCGGGCAGTCCGTTTCCCGCAGCACCTGGAAATCGGCCTCCTTTACGCCCCGATCGGCGGTATTGAGCTCGACCACCAGCCGGGCCTGCAGGCAGGCCGCCAGCTGCCTCCCCCGTTCGCTGCCCGGATAACAATACACCTCCGTGCCGTGAGCGGCGGGGCTGGCGGCACTGTTGGCATGAATACTGACAAACACGTCCGCCCCGTTGGCATTGGCCAGCTCCGCCCGGAAGGCCAAGCCATCGGTCCCAATATCGCCCGTCCGGGTCAGCAGCACTTCATGGCCCTGTTCATACAACTGGTCGGCCAATAGCTTAGCAATGGCCAGCGCCACGTCGCACTCCCGCACGCCGGCGGCGCAGGCCCCCGGTTCCACCGGCCCGGAATGGCCGGGGTCGATCACAATTTTCATTTCCTTTCCCACCCCTTTAGCGTATGATTTGATTACACCCCCGTCTGCCGCCAGGCAGAATAATGCTAGGCCAGCCCGCTCCGCAGCCCTGCGGGCGGCGCTGCAGCCGCTGCCGCGTCTTCCGCCTGCCGTCCTCGGGCTGCTCCGCTCAGTGCCACACCCAACGGCTACCGCTCTCTGGCCGTCCGCTGCTTGCGGCGTTCCGCTTCGCTCCCCTTGCCGCATCCGCTGCCGTCCGGCCACCGCTGACGCTGAGAGCCGTAGCCTGCCGGGCGGCCATACTCAGTTTGGCAAGGAGCAGGCCCGCCGTTCCCTGCCGCTCGCGGCCGGCCTGCCGAAGCACGGGGCAACGGCCACCCATCCCTACCCCTTCCCTGCCAGGGAAGGGAAGGCGGCCATCCGCTAATGGCTTTTATGTCCACGCCCGCCCGTTGGGTCCGCTTCGCCGGGCTACCGCTGCGCTGGACATAAACCGGACATTAGCGGACGTCCACCGCCGCTGCCGCGGAGCGTCGCCCTGGCTCCTCAGACTACCGGACCCACCCCTGACCCCTCCCGTCAACCGGGAGGGGAACAAGCCGCGCCGGCAGCCGCCTGTCTCCCGTCCTCTATATCCGCGTCCGGCCGCCCGTCCCGGCTACCGTCAACGCCTTGCTTTCCACACACACCACCGCGGCCTGACGGCTAACCCGGCCGGGCCAGGCCCAGCCTGTCCAAAAACTCAATATCCCGGACCACCACCTCGGTCACCTTTCGCCGCTGGCCGTCCGTTCCTTCTAGCTGCCGCGTATGCAGCCGCCCTTCAATCGCCACCCGGCGGCCGCCGTGGCCCTCCTGACCAATCTGCTCGGCCAGCGTATCCCAGGCGACGCAGTCAATCGCGTCGGTTTCCTCCCGCACTCTGGTCTTGAAAGCGACGGTCAGCGAAAACGAACACACCGCCTTGCCGCTGTTGGTTATGCGCATGTCCAGGTCCGGGGACAAGCTTCCCACCAGAAAGACCTTATTCATGCCCGTCCTCCCCCTTGTTGTCCACATAGTCACAGGCTCTATTACTATTATTGGTTTACGTTTATAAATAAAGTTTACGTTTAAATAATGTAACCAGGTTGCCAACCATAATGGTTAACAAACCCGCCTTTGCCAACCCGCTTGCCAACCATTATGGTTGGCAAAACGGCTTCACCAGCGAAAGCCGCGGCTTATCCACAGGGTTATCAACAGATTTATCCACAGTTTTATGATGGACTGGCTGCAGTTCATAATACGGTGCCAGCCGGCCGGGGCGGGGCGTATGAATGAGCAGCCCGGCCGCCACCAGTTCGCCGCGGGCCCGCGACAGCGTCGTATAACTGTAGCCCAGAAACCCCAACAGCGTACTGGCGGCCACCGTCAGCCGGGGCGGCCAGCCGGCCCGGTTGAACAGATGCATCAGCACACCCCACAGAGCCTGGGCTTCACTGGACAGCGGCCGCGTGAGCAACTGCGCGTAGAACGCGTTGAGCTCGACAATGTAATTCATGGCCCCGCCCACTTCCACCGGTGAAAGGCTTCTTTGGACCGCCGGCGCCTCAGTCTCACGGCAGGACGTGCTTCAAATTGGCCGTGTCCACGCCCGTCTTGGCGCTGGCCCGCCGCCGCAGCCACTCATCGGCAGCCTCCACATGAATTAAAAAACGGTTGCCCTCCTTCGACGCCGGAAAGTCCGGCAAATAGCAAAACTCCCGCACCCGGTTCTGGCCAATACCGGTCATGGCGGCAAACTCCTTGACCGTGACTACCAGCTTGGCGTTACTCATAAAAGACCCTCCCCATAAATGAATTAACGCAATTTTTATATTGCATTATGTAATAATTATACGGGACGATTTTCCTTTTTTCAATACAATTTTCACTTTTATATTTACAAATCGCAATACACTATGTACAATGTGGGTAGCAACTACTTTTTACAGTGTGTGCAAATCAATCGTAATGGTGTGTGATAAAACATGAGCAAAGAACTTGGCGCACGCATCCGTGCCGCCCGTGAACGGCTCCATATGTCCCAGGCCGCCCTGGCCGAGGCCATCGGGGCCGGCAATCAGTCCACGGTGGCCGGCTGGGAGCGGGGCCGCACCGAACCGGACGGCGAAACGCTGGCCCGCCTAGCCGTCATCCTGAAAGTCTCAACCGATCACCTCCTGGGTATCGACGACGGCGTGCTGTCCCTGCCGGCCGATGTGGCCGACCTGGCCAAAGACATTGCCGGCCTGCCGCCCTCCGAACGGGCCGTCATCGAAAAAATTGTGGCCGCCTTAAAAGCCGAAGACAAAGCCAAAGTTGTCCCTCGTTAACCGGTGGATACGCAATATGCTCTATCCCGGCGGCAAGCGCCGGAAATAAAACAGGCGGCCGAGTGGCGGCCGCCGAGTGGATAATGTACCTAGGACAAAAGGATGGTGTGTGAACATGGCGCATGCGGCAAAATGCCTGCGTAGCTCCGGGAGGCCGCCGTAGCGTGGACAAGCGCTGCGGCCCTTCCCCGGAGAAATCGCCAGCAAAGGAGGTGTGTGTATATGGAACGCAAATACGGCAATGGCAGTATCTATCGACGTCAGGACGGCCGCTGGGTGGCCGCCGTCTGCAGCCGCGACCCGGTGGCGGGTAAAACCGTCCGTACCTATCTCTACGGCAAAACCAAACAGGAAGCGCTGCAGAAAAAAATGGAGCTCCTTGCAAAACGCAAAGAACTCGCCGCCACTTCCGGCCTGACTGCCTCTCACAGCTAGGCTGCGCCTGTAATTCGTTGCAAACCGCATGCGGTGGCAACGGGTTATACAACAACAGCGTGCAGCCGCCCTTGCCACCGACATCAAGAAGGTGGTGTGTGCTCATGGCGAAACGGGCCAATGGCGAAGGTACCATATGCAAACGCAAGGATGGCCTCTGGATGACGGCCGTCATCATCGGCCGGGACATCGAAACCGGCAAACCCATCCGCAAATACTGCTACGGCAAGACCAAGGGCGAGGTACAGCAAAAAAGAGACGCCCTGCTCGAACAGAGCAAGGGGCCGGTCTTCATTGACGCCGACAAAATCACCGTCGGCCAGTGGGTGGAAAAATGGCTGACCATCTATGCCAGGGCCAGCGTCCGGGGCAATACCTACATTGGTTATCGCTCGGTCGTCAACAACCATATTCTGCCGCTCTTAGGCCAGATTAAACTGCAAAAACTCAGGGGGATTGATATTCAAAACATGGTAAACACCATCAAAGACAACGGCGGCGGACCGCGCCTGGCCGAACTGACCTTTGCCGTCCTGCGCGCCGCCTTAAACACAGCGTTCAACGAAGAAATCCTGCACCGGCTGCCGTTCAAAACGGTGTCCCTGCCCAAGAAGAAGCGCCGCAAGGAATTTGTGCCCTTAAGCAGCGCCGAATGGGCGCGCCTCTTCACGACAGCCGAGGCCGACGCCGAAATGTATGCCGCCCTGTCCCTGGAATGGGCCACCGGCATCAGCCGCTCCGAACTCTTAGGATTGAAGGGGCTAGACTTCAATTTCACCACCGACAGCGTCAGCATCCAGCGGGCCGTCATCATCACCGACAACGGCCTGGAGCTCGACGACACCAAAACCACCGCCCGCCAGCGCGTCCTGCCCCTGCCGGAAATCACTATCCTGCAGGTCAAGCAGCACCTGGCACAACTGGCGGCAACGATCGCCGCCCATAAGCTCAATGGCCAGCCCTGGGAAGACAACAACCTGGTATTTCCCAATTCCCTCGGCAAACTCCAGGACCCGCGCAACTGGTCCAGGAAATTTAAGCGCCTGGTCAAAGCGGCCGGCGTCAATGTCACCTTTCACAAACTCCGGCACGATCACGCCAGCCGCCTCTCGGCCAACGGCGTCAGCATCAAGGACGCCCAGTACCGGCTGGGCCACAGTACCACGCAAATGCTGCTTAATGTCTACACCCACAGGATAACCGGCGGCCAGGAACAAATCGCCTCATGGCTCAATTCTTCCTTTCCGGTCGCACCGATCACTCATGAGACACCACTTAACTGACCGTTTAGAAAATGCAGCTTCCGCCGCGTTGTTGTACGGTTGTTGTAAAGCTGCTCTGAAAACGAAAAAAAAGGCTTCACGAAATCACTCGCAAAGCCTTGATATACCTAATGGCGACCCCGGCAGGATTCGAACCTGCGACCTTTTGATTCGTAGTCAAACGCTCTATCCAGCTGAGCTACGGAGTCATCATGGTCAGCAACAGAGCTTTCTGTTAACCGACAAAAAGTATTATATCATATTCAATTATTTAGTGTCAATAAGTATCTCCAATAAAAATATCGGTCTATTTTATCTAAAAACGCACCTTTTATCCATAGGTAAGTCGTTTTTCATCCGTTTATAGGCACTAATGTCAAAAATATTAACATAAAATTAACCTCATATAACCTCTTCCTACCTGGATTAACGGTCACTGTGGAAAAGCAAACAAAAGTTGTCCACCTTTTGCACAGGTTTATCCACAAAAACAATGACGGTTTTTCGGGAAAAGTGGGTTTTTTCCACAATTGTCATTTTCATTTTTCCACTTATCCACATTTACATAGCATTTGTGAATAAAATTGTGGATAACTTGCTTAGTTTACTTAAAGTAATCCACACCGGCAGTAAATAATTGCTGATCCTTTTTCCCGGGGACATTTTTGGCAATTTGATCGCCGATACGCTCAGAGTGCCCCATCTTTCCCAAAACCCTTCCATCAGGGCTGGTAATCGCCTCTACAGCCTGTACGGAGCCATTGGGGTTGTGTTGTATATCCATTGACGGCACTCCTGCAAAATCCACATATTGTGTAGCAATTTGTCCATTCTGTATCATCCTGGCTACAACTTCGGCGCTGGCTACAAAACGGCCTTCACCATGCGAAAGAGCAATGGTATGCACTTCGCCCAAATCCACACGGCTAAACCACGGCGACAAAATAGATACCACCTTGGTCTTAGCCAAGCATGAAATATGTCGCCCAATGGTATTATAGGTTAAAGTCGGACACTCCGGAGTTAAGTCGCGAATTTCCCCATAGGGAACCAGCCCCAGCTTAATCAACGCCTGGAAACCGTTGCAAATTCCCAGCATTAAACCGTTCCGCTCCTTCAGCAGTTGCATAACGGCCTCTTTTACCCGGGGATTTCTAAACAGGGTGGCGATAAATTTGCCGGAGCCGTCCGGTTCATCCCCGGCACTAAAACCACCCGGGAGCATAACGATTTGGGCTTGATTGATATACCGGACCATGGCATCTATCGATTGCTCCACAGCTGCCGGCGTCAGATTGCGGATAATTAAAGTTTCCGCCAGTCCCCCCGCCTTTTCAAACGCCCGGGCTGAATCATACTCGCAGTTTGTCCCCGGAAAAACGGGGATAAAAACCCGCGGTTTGGCAAACCGGGCAGACGGTTTATGGCGGTTACGTCCGTTGAAAGCAATCGTCTGTACCTGCAAGTCTGCGCCTTTAGTATGAGTCGGGAAAATTTTCTCCAACGGCTGCTGCCAGGCGGCTAGTGCTTCCTTAAGCGCAATGACGGTATTATTGACACGGATCTCCGGAGTTTCCTGCGTCGTACCCAGCAATTGGTAGGAAACCTCAGCAAAAACGGCTGCGATATCCACACCGGCAGACAATTCCAAAATAATAGAGCCGTAATCCGGAGCAAAGAGCTGCTTCATATCAATTTCACCGGCAAAGGCAAAACCAATGTTATTGCCAAAAGCCATCTTGCTGACAGCTGCGGCAATGCCTCCCCATTTCACCGTATAGGAGGAGAGCACGTGCCCCTGCCGGATAAGCCGGTTAATCTTACGGTAATTTTTATCAAGCACGCCAAAGTCCGGCAACTCATAGGCGTCTCTGGGCAGTGAAACCAGTACCACCGGATTGCCGGCATGCTTGAATTCCTGCGACACTACTTGGCCGGCCTTTACCACATTGACAGCAAAAGAAACCAGCGTCGGCGGCACATGCATATCTTTAAACGTACCGGACATGCTGTCCTTACCGCCGATTGCCGGTATGCCCAGCCGTTTTTGTGCATAGTAAGCCCCTAACAGTGCGCTGAAGGGCTTGCCCCATTTTAAACTATCCTGTCCGAGCTTTTCAAAATACTCCTGTAGTGTAAGGCGGATGGAAGAGTAATCTCCCCCTAAAGCCACAATTTTGGCAACCGATTCAATAACGGCATAAAGGGCGCCGTGAAAAGGACTCCAGGCAGCCATAGTCGGATTATAACCATAAGTCATCAACGTGGCCGTTGCTGTTTCACCCGTCAATACGGGGATTTTAGCAGCCATGCCTTCCGCCGGCGTCAGCTGGTATTTCCCGCCGAAAGGCATTAACACCGTTCCGGCACCAATGGTGCTGTCAAAACACTCTACCAGCCCTTTTTGGCTGCACACATTGAGATCGCCCAACATGGCCAGCCAGGCCTGCCGCACATCCGGCTGCTGCCCTGCCAGTGCCTGCGGCTGTTGCCGGAAAAAGTTTTGATCAACATCCGGAGCCGTTACGGCAACATCGGTGAACTGGGTAACCCCATTCGTATTTAAAAAATCCCGGCAGAGATCGACAATGGGTTTGCCGCGCCATAACATCTGCAGGCGATTGGTATCGGTAACATCGGCGACGACAGTCACTTCCAGGTTTTCCGCATCGGCATACCGGCGAAATTCCTCCACATTTTCCGGTGCGATAACGACCGCCATCCGTTCCTGCGATTCCGAAATAGCCAGTTCCGTGCCGTCAAGTCCCTCGTATTTTTTAGGCACAGCATCCAGATTGATTTGCAGTCCGCCGGTCAGCTCGCCGATGGCAACCGATACGCCGCCGGCACCAAAATCATTACAGCGTTTAATCATGGTGCTGACTTTTGCATTCCTAAACAACCGCTGCAGCTTTCTCTCCGTCGGTGCATTGCCTTTTTGGACCTCTGCACCACAGGTTGCCAGCGATTCCTCAGTATGTTCTTTGGACGACCCGGTGGCACCGCCACAGCCGTCACGGCCTGTCCGCCCACCAAGTAATATGACCACATCGCCGGGCAGAGGCTGTTTCCGCACCACATTGCGTTTGGGAGCGGCGGCAATCACCGCACCAATTTCCATGCGCTTAGCCACATAACCTTCATCATAAATTTCCGTCACCTGGCCGGTAGCCAGTCCAATCTGGTTGCCATAAGAACTGTATCCGGCAGCCGCTCCCAGTGTGATTTTACGCTGCGGCAGTTTGCCCGGCAACGTGTCCGCCACACTGGTGCGGGGATCACCACTGCCGGTCACGCGCATGGCCTGGTAAACATAAGACCGGCCCGACAGCGGATCGCGGATGGCGCCGCCCAGACAGGTAGCAGCGCCACCAAAAGGCTCTATCTCCGTAGGATGATTATGCGTTTCGTTTTTAAACATCACCAGCCAGTCTTCCGTTTCACCATCCACATCCACCGGGACGACGATACTGCAGGCATTGATTTCCTCCGATTCGTCCAGATCGGCCAGTTGCCCGCTGCACCGCAATTCTTTCATGCCAAGCACGGCAATATCCATCAGGGAAATAGCTTTCTCTTTCCCCCGGTATACCATTTCGCGGGACGTAAGGTATTCCTCATAAGCGGTTGCAATCGGACGGGCAAAGTGTCCGTCCGCTACTTCAACCTGTTTAATATTTGTCAAAAAAGTAGTATGCCGGCAATGATCCGACCAATAGGTGTCAATCACCCGAATCTCGGTTACAGTCGGATCGCGTTTTTCGCTGTCCCGGAAATATTGCCGGCAAAATTCGAGATCAGCCAAGCTCATAGCCAATCCCAGTTCTTGACGGAAGGCTTCCAATTCCGCTGTATTTTTAGCAATAAAACCCTCAAAGATAGCCACATCGGCCGGAATGTCCGCCACCATCTCCAGGCTGTCCGGTTTCGCCAGCTGCGCTTCGCGGCATTCTACCGGATTGATGCAATACGCTTTAATGGTATTTAGATCATCCTGGGAAATATCACCCTGTAAAATAACCACTTTGGCGGATACAACTACCGGCCGCTCCTTCTGAGTAAGCATCTGCACACATTGAGCCGCCGAATCCGCCGTTTGATCGTATTGCCCGGGCAGAAATTCCATGGCAAAGAGTTTATCCCCGGCTCCAACCGGCAGAATTTCATCATAGACATCATCTACCGTCGGCTCCGAAAAAATGGTATTGCGGGCTAGCGCATACTCTTCCTCGCTAATACCGGCCATATCATAACGATTGATCAGCCGCACTCCGCGCAGCTGTCCAATACCCAGATTTTCCTTCAGATCATGATAAAGACTTTGCGCTTCCACCCCAAAAGGGCTTCGCTTTTCCACATAAATTCGTTTTACAGTTTGCGTCATCAGGCCGCCTCCATTACTTTACTCATTGCTATCTGTCGGCTATATGTTGAACAACATAGCCGGAGTATTTCTCTACTATAGTATACTAAACAATATCGGCTTTAACCGCACAGTGATTTACTTTACGGTTTTACAACTAATTCTGCAGAAGATAGGATTATCCTGCTAACGAAGGGTCTTCCGGCAAAATACCGCTCATAAATCGACAAAAAAAGCGCGTACATAAGACCCTGCTTGTGTACGCGCCTACTTTACAGTTTGCTGACAATACCTAAAATGAGTTCGATCCTACCCAAACGCAGTGTTAACGGAATGCGGTAGCCTTTCGTATTCTGCAGGCTCCCGCCCTTTTCTGTGCAGGGGCTCTTCAGGTCCAGTTCCAGTCCCTGGTCAGATGCATTGACGCAATAGATACCGTTGACCAGATTTAAAAATTCGGCAACACTGTCCTTAGCCAGCTCATCAATTCCCGTCAAATTTTCCTGACTGTAACACCGGGCGATCTCTAATAAACTGCCGTCATTCAGTAAAAGCCCGGTAACTAGCTGTTTCTGTCCGACCGCCCGCTGAGTGACAAACCAGAGATGATCCGTAATATCCAAATCGTCAAAAGACACTCCGGCACCGACCAGCGGGAATTCATCCAAGAACCGCACCATATTGCGGGCCAAAAGCGACGTATAGTTCGTATACCACTCTCGTTCCCCGCCGGCTTCCGGAATTTGGAGCGCAGCAGCAAGCAGGTCATCCATATCCGCCGTCATTATTTCCTGCCCTTTTTTCACTGAAAGACGATTGTCCCGCTTGTATTCTTCCAGCACCTGCTGCATTTGCGAGAGATTCAGGTAGCCTTTATCCAGAATGGCCTGGCTGAGGTATAGCTGCCTGGAATCTTGCAGTGTCAGTAACTCCTGTATCTGCCCTGACGCCAGATATCCCTTTTCCTCGGCAATTTCACCAAAACGCTTATCCCTGCTGCGCTGCAGTTCATGAATTTCCTCTACCTGAGCAGCCGTCAGCATTCCGGAATTCATTGCCAGCACACCCAGTTTGGGCCGCACCGACCATAAATCCTTCTCTCTCCCTCCAGCACAGCGGCTGCCTGCATTTTTCCGTTATATGCTTCTACACTGGCAGAGTGAATCCTGTCACGCCCAGCTAAAAATAACAAATTATTAACATAAAAAGAGACAGCATTCGCTGTCTCTTTTCCGGTAAAGAAAGGATTAGATAACTTTCATTTCTTTTAATACGTTATTCATATTGCGTACAGCCTCAGCACTCTTATTGAATGCCGCCTGTTCTTCCGCATTCAGTTTATAGTCAACAACTTTTTCCCAGCCGTCTTTACCCAGAATAACCGGTACGCCCAGGCAAATATCGCTTTGTCCGTATTCGCCGTCCAAAGCTACGCAACAAGGATAAATTTTCTTTTCATCCAGCACAATGGCTTTCACCAGCGCACCGCAGGAAGCACCGGGAGCATACCAGGCGGAAGTACCCAGCAATTTGGTCAGGGTAGCACCGCCTACCATGGTATCGGCCGCTACTTTTTGCAATGTTGCTGCGTCTAATAATTCGGAAATACGGATACCCTGATATGTAGCAAAACGTGTTAACGGAATCATGGTGGTATCGCCATGTCCGCCGATTACGAAGCCCTGCACGTCAGTAGCCGGACGTTGCAATGCTTCACTCAGATAATATTTGAAACGGGAGCTGTCCAGAATGCCGCCCATACCGATTACGCGGTTCTTCGGCAGTCCAAGTGCTTTATACGCCAGATAAGTCATAGTATCCATCGGATTGCTGATCACCACGATGATGGCGTCCGGAGAATATTTCAAAATGTTGTCGGCTACGCCCTTAACGATACCGGCATTGGTACCGATCAGGTCTTCACGGCTCATACCCGGTTTACGGGGAATACCTGAAGTAATTACAACAACGCCGGAACCGGCAGTTTTGCTATAATCATTGGTGCTGCCAATGACACGGGTGTTAAAACCCAAAGTCGTGGCAGTCTGCATAATATCCATGGCTTTGCCTTCCGCTACGCCCTCTTTAATATCCAGCAATACAAGTTCACTGGCAAGTCCTTGTTGTACAATGACATTTGCACAAGTCGCGCCAACGTTGCCAGCGCCAACTACTGTAATTTTCATGTTGTCATCATCCTCCTAAATGTTTGTTCCCTAAATGTTTGTACCTTTTATATGTAATTATACATCCTTTTTTATTTTTTATCATCCCTTTTATCAAAAGAATGTGAAAAAAAATACGTTCCTTCCAACTGCCTAAAATGACGGCTGGAGGACAACATGGTATAATAACGGTATTCATATCTATATATGAACAGAGGTATATCATGACACATCCTGCCACCCGTATCCGCGAAATCGACCTCCTGCGATCCTTTGCCATCTTTTTAATGACGGTATTTCATGCCGTATTCGATCTGGCGGTTTTTTATGAATACGATTTTGAGTATGATAGCGGTTTTTGGTATTATATCGGCAAAACCTCCGCCATACTCTTTATCCTGGTTTCGGGAGTCAGCACGACCCTGGGCCGCCACAGCCTGCGCCGGGGTTTCGTCGTATTGTCCGCCGGTTTTGTTGTCACGGCTGTTACCTACTGGCTCAGTCCGGCCGACTTTATTGTTTTCGGGATACTGCAGCTGCTGGGAACCAGCATGTTGACCTATCCCTGGCTAAAAAAACTGCCTCCAGGGTATTTACTGCTGTTAGCCTGCCTGATCTTTCCGGCAGGGTATTGGGCTGCCAATCATCAAACTGCCTTTCCCCAGCTGATTCCCTTCGGATTTACCCCTCCGTCATTTTCCTCTCTGGACTACTACCCGCTACTGCCCTGGTATAGTGTCTACCTGCTCGGAGTTTGGACAGGCAAATGCTTCTATTCCGATAGACAGCCCCTCTGCAAGCTTCCGGAGAACCGCATCAGCTTCTTTCTGGAAACCATCGGCCGTCATTCTCTGCTCTTCTATCTGCTGCACCAGCCGATACTGCTGGCATTATTGTATCTGCTGCATGGAAAGCCGGGCTAACCCGCTGTGCAAAAAAACACCGTCAGTCTGAACCAAGTAAACCATGCGGTTGCCACCATACGCATGGTTTTACTTATACCTCCAAGCCCAGTTGCCGCATAACCTCAATCAGCTTTTCTGCATTGACCGGCTTGGCTGCATACGCTTCACAACCTTTATCAAATGAATGGTGTACATACTCTGCATCATGTAAAGCGGTTATCATAATAACCCTGGCTTTATTTTCCTCCGAAACACCTTTTTGTTTTTCCAGATCACGAATGGCCTGCAATGCCTGCAACCCATCCACCTTGGGCATCATAATATCCAGACAGATCAGATCATACGGAGTTCCCATATCCCAGGCCATCATAAAAGCCTCTACCGCTTCGATTCCGTTTACAGTAAGATCGCATTCGCCATAAGGCGATAATAGTTTATCCAGATATTTACGGCTGGCAAGATCATCCTCGGCTATTAATATGCGCATAACGACACCTCTCTTCTATACATTTATCCCGTACAATGCTCTCTTCGTTACCCTGAAGCCCCCTGTTGCACCCGCTTAAAATGGGAATATTCCTGCTTAAGTCCGGCCAGCCGTTTCTGAACCACCTCCTGATTTTCTTTACGGCAAGCCATTTCCAGAAGAAATGCACTGGCTTTCAGCCCTTCAGCCCCCAGACCGGCAGCGGCCTGTTTGATTTGGTGGGCCAGCCCGCCGGCAACCGCATATTGCTCCCCTTTTACCTGTCCTAACTGCTCCATGTATTGCCGGAGCGCTGCCGTCAGCTGCGCCCGTTCCAGCGCTCCCGGTTTGTCACTGCTATTTTCGTTATGGTGTAAAGCAGCCAGGATTTTCCTTTCTTTCGCTTTCAGCAATACACGGTCAATAGCCCGGAGCAGTTCATCCCTAACGATCGGTTTAGCTAGGTAATCATCCATCCCCGCCGCCAGAAATTTTTCCCGGTCACCTTCCAGTGCATGGGCCGTTACGGCAATGATCGGCATATGTTTACCCGTCATTTTTTCTCCCGCCCGGATTTGTTCCGTTGCTTCCAGACCGTCCATCTTCGGCATTTGAATATCCATTAAAACCAGATCCGGTTGTACGCGGGGAATGGCAAGCAGGGCCTCCCGTCCGTTATTCGCTAAACATATCCGGTATTCCGGCGCTTTCAGCATGCGGGTGATCACTTTCTGATTGACAACATCATCTTCCACCAGCAGGATGGTCAGCACCGCCTTCTTCTGCGGTGCCGACGCTTCCCCGGCAACCGCCGCTTCCACAGGGCCGCTCCCTACGGCAAACCCCAGCCGGACATAAAACACACTGCCTTTTCCTTTTTCGCTTTCGGCACTGATGCTCCCGCCCATCAATTCCGCCAACTGCTTGGAAATGGCCAGTCCCAGCCCGCTGCCACCATGCTTGCGGGTATAAGAGCCGTCAACCTGACTAAACTTCTGAAAAAGCAGCGGCATATCCTGCGTGGAAATACCAATGCCGGTATCCTTAACTGCTATTTGCAGTTCTACCTTTTGACCGGCAGCAGCCACCTTGTGCACTGAAAAAACAATGTTTCCTTCATCGGTAAATTTCACGGCATTACTCAACAAATTATTGATAATCTGCTGCAGCCGGTGAGGATCACCATTTAATACCGGCGGTATATCTTCCGCTATATCACACTCCAGCACCAGTCCTTTTTTGGCGGCGTGCACATCATGCATTTGTATGGTGCTGAATAAAACCTGCCTGACGTCAAAATCAATATTTTTCATGACAACTTTACCAGCTTCCATCTTGGAAATATCCAATATGTCATTAATGACATTGAGCAGGGAACCGGCACATTCCCTGGCAATTTTCATATTTTCCCGCTGTTCGTCGGAAAGTTCGGTCAGCAGTGTTAAATCCAGCATCCCCAGGATTCCATTCAGCGGTGTACGTATTTCATGGCTCATATTGGCTAAAAACTGACTTTTGGTACGATTAGCCCGTTCGGCTTCCTCCTTGGCCTCCTGCATCTTTTGCTCCGCCTGCTTGCGTTCGTCTATATCATACAGCGTACCGATATAGCCGGAAAAATCCCCCTCCAGGCCATAAAACGGTTTGCCCATTTCCACTACCCAGCGGTATTCCCCGTCGTACCGCTTTAGACGGTATTCCAGCGCAAAAGGCCGGCGGGCATCAAAGGAGGTCAGAAATTGCTGGTAACGCCGCTGCTGGTCTGCCGGATGAATAATATCCCGCCAGTCGCAGTCCGCCACACCGGAAATATTTTTACCGGTAAATTCCTGCCAGCTCTTATTAAAATAGTCACAAGTCCGGTCAACATTAGCCCGCCAGATCAGAACTGGAAAATTTTCAAATAAGGTCAGATAAAAGTCACAGGATTTCGTAAGATTGTCCTGCAAAACCTTGTATTGCGTAATGTCCTCTATGACCAACAGAATAGATCGTTTTTTGCCGAAAAAGAGCGGTACGGCACTTACCCGCCACCATACCTGTTTCACGCCTGCCGCACTGTTGACGGACTGCAGCCACTCACGTCCGTAACAACTTTCGCCAAAGTATAACACCGCATCCGTTATCTCCCGGACAGGGCATGCCCGGCAAGCTTCACCGCTTCCGCACCCTTTTGGTGTGTCATAACTGTTCATGCACCGGAAACTATCCCCAAGCGGCTGATCGTATATATCCAGCAAATTGCGGTCCAGTTTCTGCAACGCTTCCAGATTGGCCTGTTTAACTTTTTTATCTTCATCCAGAATCAGCATTCCTACCGGAGCAGCATGAAAAATGACTTCCAGCTTCTTTTGCTTATTGATGATTTCCAGCTCGGCCCGCTTCATGCGGTCAATATCCTGAAAAGCAATGACCACGCCACTGATAATGCCCCGTTTTCTTACCGGAGAAGCCGTGGCAGACAGATAACACTCTTTTCCCGAGCGGGAAACAAGAACAGAGTCTTTCGGCAAACCGGTCCCCTGTTCTCCGTTTAGTGCTTTTTGAAACAGGCTGGGCACCGGCCTGCGGGTTTTAACATGAAGGATGCTCATAACGTCGTCCAGTAAAACTCCCTGCACCTCTGCATTAGTCCATCCGGTAATCCGTTCGCCGGCCTGATTCAAAAACTCGACTTCTCCCCGCCGGTTGGCAATGATGACCCCGTCATCCATACTGGACAAAACCGCTTCCATATTCTCTATTTTTTCTGAAGTTTTTCCGACATTCGCCCTTACCGGCTTACCGCGAATTGGATACATACCATCACCTTCATTGAAAAAATACACAACGTCATGATTTACACTGGCCCAGCAACGCATACATTACGCGGGGAATATCACGTAAAGCCGCCTGCTTTTCCACCGCCCCCATTTCCCAGGCTACTTTCGGCATGCCATATACCACGGAAGACTGCTCATCCTGCCCGATGGTTCTGGCCCCCTGCCTCCGCATCTGCAACAGCCCCCTGGCACCGTCACTGCCCATCCCGGTGAGAACGATACCGACAGCCCGCTGCTTAACCACCTCAGCCATGCTTTCAAACAGGACATCCACCGACGGACAATGTCCGTTCACCCGAGGCCCTTGAAAACACTCTACCGAATACAGGGTTCCTGTTTTTTTAATCCGCATATGATAATCTCCCGGTGCAATCAATACCAAGCCGGAATGAATCCTGTCCCCGTTTTGGGCTTCCCGCACTTCCATCGGACAGCACTTGTTCAGCCGATCAGCATACATAGCCGTAAATCGCGGCGGCATATGCTGCACAACCAGAATACCGGGAGCATCCGGCGGCAGCATACTTAAAATATGATACACCGCTTCCGTGCCGCCGGTCGAAGAGCCGACGGCGACAAACCGGTCACTAACGTCGGGCCCGTTTTTGCAGTCTACCGCCTGACAGCTTGCCGCCTGCTGCCAGTTTTTCATATTGGCTACCGAGGCAATTTTAATCTTGCCAATCAAATCATTAATCAGCGTTTTCAGTCCTCCCATATCATGCAGGTCCGGCTTGGTCACAAAGTCGACCGCTCCCGCTTTCAATGCATCAAATACATGACTGCCTATAGAACTGATTACTACAACCGGCAGCGGATACTGCGGCATCAAACGGCGCAAAAAATCAATACCGTTCATCCTGGGCATTTCCACATCCAGGGTCATGACATCCGGCTCGAAAGCAATGATTTTATCCCGCGCATCGTAAGGATCAGTCGCTGTAGCTATCACTTCAATCGCCGGATCAAGAGCGATCCCCCGTGCCAGCGTTTCACGGAATACCAGTGAGTCATCCACCACCAGTACCCGGATTTTCCTGCGCAAAGCTGGCATACTATCTACTCCCTTCTATAAACCGCCGGCATAATATATTTATACCGTGTCCGCTCACGGTTGATGGTTTCCGAATGGCCCACAAATAAATAGCCACCCGGTTCGGTATATTCATAAAATTTATTAATGAGGGCCTCGCGTTCAGCCGATCCGAAATAAATCATGACATTACGGCAGAAGATGACGTGAAACCGCCGTTTAAAGGGGAAGGGCTGCTTTAAGTTAAAATGGCGAAAAATGACATTATCTTTAATTTTTTCGGTTAAGATACTTCTTTCCGCATCAAGTCCGCAAAAATACGCATTCTGCCAGCTTTTCGGCAGGGGTTCCAGACTGTCGTTCGCATAAATGCCCTTTGCTGCTTTGCTCAGTACTTCAGTGGATATGTCGGTTGCCAGAATCCGGGTATCCCATGGTTTAGGACTATTCTGAAAATAGTCCGCCATAATCATGGCCAGCGTGTAGGGCTCTTCCCCGCTGGAACAACCGGCACTCCAGATGCCCAGATCGCGATTGGTTACGGTAGCTGCTAAAAAAGGCAGTACGCTGTTTTTAAAATACTCAAAATGCCGGATCTCCCGCATAAAATAGGTATGGTTTGTTGTCATCCGGTTGATGAGAGTGGTAATAGCTTCGCCGCTTTTGTCGTTAACTACGTAATCGTAAAAATCGGCAAAGCTGCGAAAGTTCTGTTTCTTTAATACGTTTTCCAGCCGTCCGGCTACCAATGCCCGCTTTTCCCTGCCCAGGTGAATTCCATAATTCTGTTTTAAAAATCCGGAAATTAACTCAAACTCTTTTTCCGATAGTTCGGTCATGCTCAATCCCCCCAAGGCCCCGGCACAAGCTGCTCAGAAAAAATGACCCGGGCAGGACAGGCTGCTCCTGCCCGGCTTGTATTCCTGTTAAAAGATTAATACTTGCCAAAATCATGATTCCCTAACGATATTTTAATTTTGGAACCTGCCGGTTTCTCGGAAAAATCATCCGGTTCACCACTGGACTGGGCCGTGTTTTTTCCCGCCATGCCTTCTAGCATTTTCATGATATCCGGACGCAGCGTTTCTAGTGAAGCTCCCTGCTGGCCGCCTTTCTTCAGTTTAAACTTATTGACCATGCTGCGCAATACTTCAGCCTGGCTGGACAGTTCTTCGCTGGCCGAAGCACTTTCTTCAGCCGTAGCGGAGTTGGTTTGCGTGACTTGCGAAACCTGCATGATGCCTTGATTAACCTGACCGATAGCAGCCGCCTGCTCGTTGGACGCTCCGGCGATATCGGCTACAAGCGCCGCCGCCTGAGAAACCTTGTCTACAATATGTTTAAGCGCTTCCGCCGTCTCACTGGCGATTTTCGTCCCGGCATCCACTTTCTTGATCGATCCTTCAATCATAGTGGTCGTTTCCTTGGCCGCATTCGCACTCCGGGCCGCCAGATTGCGTACTTCCTCCGCCACCACGGCAAACCCCTTGCCGTGCTGTCCGGCACGGGCAGCTTCCACTGCGGCATTCAGCGCCAGAATATTGGTTTGGAAAGCAATTTCATCAATGACTTTAATAATTTTGGAAATATTAGCGGAAGATTCATTGATCTCTTCCATGGCCTTAAGCATTTCTCCCATCTGGCTTTCGCCGCGCCCCGCATTGTCTTTGGCCGTATTAGCCAGCTCGTTGGCCTGGCTGGCATTAGCGGCGTTTTGTTTGGTCTGTGTCGAAATTTCCTCCATAGAAGCCGATAATTCTTCCACCGAACTGGCCTGTTCCGTTGATCCCTGTGACAGGGCCTGGCTGGAATCAGATACCTGGCGGGCGGCGGCGGCAACCTGTTCGGCCGAGCTGTTTATCCCGGTAAGGACCTGATTGATATTATCCGACATTTTCCTGAACGAACCGGCCAGCATACCAATTTCATCCTGTGACTGAACATCAACTGTTACATTTAAATCACCGTCGGCAATCTTTTCTGCCGCCACTACCAATTGGCTCAACGGCTGGCTGATTCGCCGGGAAATAAACAGCCCTAGTCCGATGGCCACCAAAATCCCGATCAAAATAACACCAATCATCACTTTAATGGTCATGGCTGTCTGCTGACCATTCTGATTGGAGGTTTCCCGTCCGGCGGTAACTTTCATCTGAAAAAGCTCTTCAATGGAATTATTAATATCCTGCGCCATTTGCAGCGTTTCCCCATTGATCATATTCCAGGCTTTATCTTCCTGTCCGCTCATAGCCAAATTGATAATCTGTTCCCGTACCGGATTATATTTGGTACGTTCTCCCTCCAGTCGTTTGAACACGGCCTGCCCGGCTTCCGTTTTAAGACTTTTCTGGAATTTAAGCAAATTTTCTTCCATTATTTTATCACATGCCCGGATTTCAGCCAGTTTCTTTTCTTTAACCGCCGGATTCTTTTCAATAATCAAATCGCGTATAGCCGAACGGCTCTGTTGGTAGGCAACCGACATGGCACCGATATCCCCTAACGCCACGCCAAAATCTTCATAGGCCTCCGAGTATTTGTTATCAATAACATTAATATTCCAGGCCCCGATTCCTCCCACGACAGCGGCAACAATCGCAACGGCAATGAAACCGGCCAGCAACTTTACTGATATTTTTAAATCAGCAAACCATTTCATTTCTTTATCCCCCTTGATGTTAAATTAACTGCCTTCCAGATTTTATATCCTTTTTAGGAAACTTCATGTAATACGGCCGTTTCCTCATCACTGATCAGCCGGTCACAGTTTAGCAGCAGTTTGACTTCGTTGCCGACCTTGCCGATTCCCTTAATATATTTATTATGAAAACTTGTATGAACACCGGGCGGGGCCACGATGCTTTCCTCCGGAATGTCCAGAACTTCCAGTACCGTATCCACGATCAGGCCAATGGAAATATCATGAATATCAATGACAATAACGCAGGTCCTGTCGGTATACTCCCGCGCCTCTTTCTTGAAGCGCAGCCGAACATCCATGACTGGAATGATACGGCCGCGCAAATTGATTATCCCCTTTACATAGGGAGGCAGTTCCGGCACTTGGGTAATGACCTGAATGCCAATAATTTCAATTACGAATTTTATCTCAATGCCGTATTGTTCTTCCCCCAGCGCAAAAGTAAGAAATTTTCCTTTTTGTGTATCTTCCACCGCTTCTCTTTCTTCTGCCATTTCAGCCATGCTTACACCCCTTCCTAAACTTTCCGTCTTGTCACTGCACATGCGCCTGCAGCACCCCGTCCATATCTAAAATCAGGCTGATATGCCCATCGCCCAGTAAAGCACAGCCGGCAAGTCCTTGAATCTTCTTTATGTACCGCGGCAGCGCTTTAATGACCACCTGCTGCTGCCCCAGCAGTTCATCCGCAAAAAGACAGGCCCCCTTACCGTTCTGCTCCACCAGAATGGTAATACCCTGGCAAATATCCGTTACCTTGGTCCGGACATGATACATTTCATGCAGCCGTAAAACCGGATAACACACTCCGCGGATGACAATCAGTTCATTGCCGTCAGGATCTAAAATCACTTCATTTTCCCGCGCCCGGAAGGACTGACGGATGGAAGTGATCGGAACGGTATAGCGGGAACGGCCCACCCGGATATTCATACCGTCAACTATGGCCAGCGTGAGCGGTATTTTGATGGAAATCGTCGTTCCCTTTCCCACCCCGCTGTCTACCTGGATCATGCCGCCGATTTTTTCGATATTCTGCATCACGACATCCATACCGACACCGCGCCCGGACAGTTCAGTAACCGCCTCCTTGGTAGAAAATCCGGGAAGAAAAATAAACGAATACACTTCTTTATCCGTTAACTCATGGTCCGCTTTGCTGGTAAGGCCATGTTCGCGGGCCTTGTTGATAATCTTCTCCCGGTTAAGTCCCCTGCCGTCATCCTTAACAAGGATCCACACCTCTCCGCCGGAGTTTTTCGCTTCCAGTGTAATGGTGCCCCGATTGGGCTTGCCGGCTGCCAGCCGTTCACGCCCCGTTTCGATGCCATGGTCAAGAGAATTGCGAATTAAGTGCATTAACGGATCGGCAATATGCTCAATAATATTTTTATCGACTTCAGTATCTTCACCAAGAATGACCAGGTCGACTTCTTTATGTAACGTTTTGCAGGCATCCCGGACAATGCGGTTCATTTTTTGAAAGGTGGACGCGAGTGGAACCATACGGATCGACATAACAATATCTTGCAGTTCTCCCGTCAGTTTCTGCAGCTGACGGGCCGATTTATAAAAATTATCTAATTCCAGCCCGGCCAGTTCCGGGTGCTGGGTAACCATGGCTTCAGTGATCACCAGTTCTCCCACCAGATCCATCAGCTTGTCCAGCTTACCCACATTAACGCTTATCACACTGTGACTGCCGGCAGCTGCAGCCGTTGATTTCACTGCCTTTACGGCATCCGCTACCGGTTCGCCTTCATTCTCATCAAGAAAGATCTGTGCAGGCGGTCTTTTCCTTTTTTCCTCCTGCTGCCCGGCAGGACCCTGCCACTCTTCCAGTTCCAGCCGGTCAAGAAGCGGTACCTTCATAAAAAAAGCATGCAGGGTTTCCCTGTCTTCCCCGGAAGCAAAAATCAGCGTGAACCCGTCCTGCCGGATCAATTCCGCCGTAGCAGGATTGGCAATAATATCCTCCGGCCAATATTGTATGTCTTTAGCCATATCCTTGAGCGTGTGGGCTATAGTAAACGCTCTTACGTTTTCCATTTCACAGCCTGCCTCAAAAAAAACAACGGCTTTATAGTATGTTAATTCTCCTGTTGCCGAATGCTCGGCTGCTATGTAATATTTCTGCCGGCTATTTCCCTGCTGCCTGGTATCCGTCTGTTGGCGCGAAGACGGATTTTCTGTTTTTAACAATTCCAAAAAATCTTTGACTTGCTGCAAAAGCACCGACGCATCGCTATCCGTTCTCTTGCCATTTTCAATTTCATTCATCTCATTTTTTATGTAGTCGATACATTCCAGAATTAGATCGGTAAGCCCGGAATGATCAATATAGTCTGGCTTTTGCTCCCGGATAAAGTAAAACAAATCCTCGGCCGCATGGGCGAGCGATGAAATGTTCTTAAACAGCATCATGGCCGCCGAACTTTTAAGTGTGTGCATGATACGAAAAATTTGATTAATCGCCGACTCGGAAAATCCATTTTCCCGTTCACTGCTCAGCACTTCCTGCTCCAGCTGCTCCACCAACTGCACCGTCTCAAATATAAACATTTCCAGCATGGGTTCCCGGTTTATACCGTCAGGCATAGAATCCCCCCCTGTCTTGTTTGCCTTTACAAACCGCTCAGTGTTTTCACCACATGTTCTTCCTGGAAGGGCTTAACGATAAATCCCTTGGCACCGGCCGATATTGCCTCCACAACATTGATTTGCTGGCTCATCGCCGAAATAACGACCACCGTAGCGGCCGGATCAATTTCCCTGATTTTCCGGATTGCCGTAACTCCATCCATTTCCGGCATGGTAATATCCATAGTAATAATGTCCGGCTGCAGTTGCCGGAATTTTTGTATGGCTATCTCACCATTTTCCGCCTCCCCGACGACCTCATAGCCGTTTTTTTCCAAAATGAGTTTTAATGCATGTCTCATAAATAAAGCATCGTCAACAATTAATACACGTTTCACACCGCTCACCCCATACCTATTTTTTCATAACCAGCTAACTGCATCGTACAAAAATTTTTTCAAACATGGACAACATCTGCTCTTTCAAGGGAAAATTGTAGTGATTCAACCGCCATCTGATAACCGTAAAAGTAAAATATCCATAAAGCACTTCCGTTAGTTCGGCACTGGTAAAGGCATCGCCAACTTCACCGCTTAGCCGGGCCTTTTCAATCAGCTCCTTAAAAAAATGTCTCCGGCTGTCGTAAATATCCCGGCTGACCTTTGCCGTCGCCGGATTATTGAGAAAGCAGGTGTAATAATATGTCACCGCCGTAATTGCCGGATAGTTCTCGTAATATTCCGCATGCACCTTAGCAAAAAACAGCAGGCTTTCTTTCAGTGAAAAGTTGCTTCTCCGGATAGTCGTATTGATCATCGGATCGAACTTGGCATAATACCGCAGTGCTTCCACCAGAATTTCATCTTTGTTTTTAAAATGACGGTATAAAGCTGATTCCGCTATCCCTTGGCGAACAGCAATTTCTTTGGTCGACAAACCCTGTAAGCCTAACTCATTCACTATATCAATGGCACTGACAATAATTTTATCTTTGCGTGAAGGAAATTGCTTAGCTGACATAGTCTCCTCCTCTCCGAATCAAGTTAGTGAACACTCACTAACTTGATTCTACCCTGTTGTCGCAATGTCAGTCAATAGATTTTGGGAAAAATATGAAAATTTTTTACAAAAAAAACCATGCAGTAAGCACTGCATGGTTATGCAAAAAAATGTATAAAACTACATAGGTCAATAAAGCAGTTACACTTTATTGATAACGTCCGTTATGCCTTTTGCCCTGCATAACGGACGCTGGAGGAGTTATTGCTGTATTCAGAATACACTATAGTTGTGACAAAAATATGACAGTCCGGATATAAATTAAAAACGGCCATCAATAACCATTGATGGCCGTACGGGATCATTGCTGGCGGAGCGACAGGGATTTGAACCCTGGCGGGCCTTGCGACCCCTAACGATTTAGCAAACCGTCCTCTTCAGCCACTTGAGTATCGCTCCGTATCATTACTGTATTAGTATAAATCAGGGATGGAACCGCTGTCAACAAGCATTTATTCTATGGCGGAGGGGGTGGGATTCGAACCCACGGTCCCTTGCAGGATCACTGGTTTTCAAGACCAGCTCCATAAACCACTCGGACACCCCTCCCTATAAACACACATAATATTATACCTATTACGGTATGGGTTGTCAATTATAAGCGCCATGTTAACTATTTCCATAAAACTAATCTTCCAGACTTTGCCGGATTGCCGCCAAAATACCAACGGTTTTACAGAACTTTAACGTTGCCGTCTTGACTATCGGCAATAGTAAGAGTATATTTTAAAGTAAATCAGTGATTTACTTTAGGCAGGTGAGCAATATGGATGTAGACCGACCTAGTTCACATATGATACCAAATTTATTCAATAACGGGGGAATACCTGTTTTTTTGTTGTTTAGCCGGCTTTAGGATAAACGCATGAAACAAGCTTCCCCAAACAGAAAAGGGGGAACAGCATCATGCTAGCGATCTATAAAAGCAACTATACAACCATAAACGAATTAACTATGGATACAATTGAAAAGGGTTCCTGGATTAACCTCTTAAATCCGACCCCGGAAGAAATTCATCTGGTGGCCGCCATCGCCAATGTACAAAGCGATTTCCTGAAAGCAGCCTTGGACGAGGAAGAACGTTCGCGTACCGAAATTGAAGATGATGC
The DNA here is from genome assembly GCF_001298735.1 of Propionispora sp. 2/2-37. Classification (GTDB taxonomy): domain Bacteria; phylum Bacillota; class Negativicutes; order Propionisporales; family Propionisporaceae; genus Propionispora. The sequence continues at coordinate 70,772 of NZ_CYSP01000007.1, forward strand.
CCTGCTGATCATCACCAACATTCCGATGATGCGCGGTGTCGATAATTACGATACGCTGCCTTTGGGAATTATTTTGACACCGGAGTATATTATAACCGTTTGCCTGGAACAAAATGAAGTCCTATCGGATTTTAACCTGGCTAACGCCCGCTTTTTCAGCACTTTCAAAAAAACCCGTTTCTTATTTCAAATTCTGTATAAATCGGCAACGCTGTACCTGAAATACGTCAAGCAAATCAACCGCCGCACCGATGAAATTGAACGGTATCTGCGAAAATCCGCCAAAAACCAGGATATTTTTGAACTGTTGGATTTACAAAAAGCGTTTACCTATTTTACCGCCTCATTGCGCTCCAACGGCATTGTTCTGGAAAAACTGCTGCGCCTGCGCTCCAACAAGCAGTTGCAACACCTGATTACCATTTATGAAGAAGATGAAGATTTGTTGGAGGATGTCATCATTGAAAACAAGCAGGCTATCGAAATGGTCGAAATGTACAGCAATATTTTAAACGGCATGTTGGATACCTTTGCTTCCATTATATCCAATAATTTAAATATGATTATGAAATTTTTAACCTCGGTGACCATTTTATTGGCTATTCCGACGATGATATCCAGCTTCTTCGGTATGAATGTGGATATTCCCTGGGGAAACAATTCCCAAGGCTTCATTAATATAGCCATTCTGGCCATTTTAGCCACTTGTATTACCGCCTTCGGCTTATATAAGAAAAGATTCTTCTAGACAGGAAAATCCCGGCAGTTAGCACACGCTAATGCCGGGTATTTTTTCTCCCGTTTCGGCTAGAAGTGACTGACACGGTCGGATAGTTCCGCCTGTTTGGCATCATTAAACCGCTCATTGGTACTTAAATAGCCGGTAATCCGCCGCACCCGTTTGATCGGGGAACGTTCAATGGATGTAATCACCAGTTCTTCCGCTTCGACCCGGATATGGATTTCCGCTATTTCCTTGTTCTGCGCCCGCCATAATGTCTTTTCGGTGGCAATAATTTCGGCAATTTCCGCTTCTGTAATGCCTTCTTCCGCCACTACCCGTATTCCGTCGATCATCTGTGCCATGTGTACCTTCCCCCACTATCCTTTATCGCCGTTCTATCCTAATCATATCAATTGACAGGGAATAGTCAATAGGACTTATTGCCGATTTACAAACCGGCACGTTTGTTTTATCGTATTTTTTCATATTTTTGTCACAATCCGGCTGTATACTGACAGGTGAATACATTACAAGAATCGGGTGTTTTTTTATGGTTAGCGCTCATGCCATTAATGCCGTCGTCGCTGTTATCGGGTTCGGACTGGCTTTTATTCTCCTGGATTACCGGCATCTGTAGCCGGCAGGATACTGCTTATATAAAAACAGATCGCGCTTAAGAGCAGCACGATCTGTTTTTATGTAAGCGATCAGTGTAAATTAAAAGGGCTGGATAGTAACAGGCCGCCGGAGATCTGACGGACAGTGAAGCAGAGGAAGTGCTGCAGGACTCCCTGCGGCGTCCGGTTGCTGAATAAATCCCCCGGTATAATCCTGTTCCGTTATTCACATCCTTTGGTTATAGACCTTACTGTTAGGAAAGAAGGTGCTTCTCATGTCTTACTGGCTTCTGAAAACCGAACCCGAAACCTACAGTTACCTGGATTTGGAGAAGGTGGAGCGGGATCGTTGGAACGGCGTGCGCAATTTCACGGCATTAAACCATCTACGCCAGATGCGGCCTGGCGATTTGGCCTTTATTTACCATACCGGACAGGAAAAAGCCATTGTCGGCATTGCCGAAGTAGTGTCTTTGCCCTATCCGGACCCCGCTGAAACCGATTCGCGGTTTGTTGTTGTGGATATAAAAGCCCGCCAGCGCCTGAACCCTCCGGTGACCCTGCGGCAGATCAAGCAAAACCCTCTCTTTGCAGCATGGGAACTGGTGCGCATGCCCCGCCTGTCGGTCATGCCGGTCCGGGCGGAGTATTGGCAGACCGTTATTGCCGCAGCCGGGCAATACAGGCCGGTTTCTACCTAAACAATAATAAAACAAGGCGGTATTTTGCAAACTGCCTTCCGCCTTTTGACGGTCTTTTTCCAACCGGTATATTGCCGTAATTGCCGCATCATATTATCATTATAGATGGGAATGATTTTACAATATTACGGTAAAGGGGGAAAAGCAGATGATTATCGGCGAAAAGGTGATTTTACGCACTGTAAAGGCCAGTGATCTGGATCTGTTATATGATATGCTCAGCACAGTTTATGACAAAGGAGAATACTGGTTGATCGACATTCCGGATGAGCCGGGATTCCGGCGCGCTTTTGATAAAACCGGGTTCTGGCAGGAGGATTTCGGCCGTATGCTGCTGACCGACAGCGACAATTCGTTATTAGGCGAAATCTTTTACTCCCGGGTATCCGACTACCGCACCGGCTATGAAATCGGCTACCAGTTATTCCGTCCCCTGTCACGCGGCAAGGGCATCATGACCGAAGCCCTGCGTTTATTCACCAATTATTTATTTATGGTAATGCCCATACCCCGCCTTCAGGTCACGGTAATCAGCGGCAACCTCCCCAGCCGCCGGGTAGCGGAAAAATGCGGCTACAGTTATCGCGGCAGTTTTCGCAATGCCGTCTTTCATGGAGGGCGGTATCAGGATTTGGAGTTATTTGACCTAATCCGGGAAGACTGGACGTGCTTTCCGCTGATTACCGCTTAATTTCCTAATTCAATTAGCTTAGTCCCCACCGGGAAACTACCTTCAAATCTAATGAAGGGGCAGCCTCAAAATAGGTTAAAGAACCATTTGAGGCTGTCCCTTCACTTTTTAAGACAAGAACATTTTTCTTCCGGTCCGTTCCTACTTAATCCCGTCTTTATTCTATGGGTATGGTTTCTCCGGAATAAAAAGCATAGAAATATTTTTCCTTGACCGGTATCTGCAAAATACTGCTGATGGCCCGGGCATACAGCGCCAGCTGCACCTGATAACGGTCGGCCAGTTCGACGCCGCTTTTACCGCGGTCGGTCTTGTAATCCACCAGCACCAGCCCGTCTGGTTCGTTGAACAGTACATCAATAATGCCTTGAATAAAAATTCCGTCCGGCTGCTGAATCTCCGGATAAAATTCACTGGCCGGCAATACCAGGCTAAAGGGCAGTTCCCGCCGGACACAGGGGGAACTGCGCATCCGCTGCCCCAGACTCCCGGCGAAAAACCGGGACACTGCGTCACAGTTTACCGCTGCTACCTGCTCCGGCAGCAGCAAAAACCGTCTGACCATGCTTTCTAACTGCCGGGCAATTCCTGCCGGGCTGACATCACTCTGATAGTCGACATGCTGCATGACGGTATGCATCAGCGTCCCCTGCTCGGCAGCCGTCATTTTGCCGTCGGCAGCCAGAAAACGGGGACGGACAAAAGCAGGCTGCGATCCATACAGCCGACCGGCCGGTCCGTCGGCATCCGCCTGCGTTTCAAAACGGCGCTTGATCTCGGTTACTGAAAGCTTGGCCGGCTTACCTACTGCCGAAGCATAGGGATAGCACCAGTTCAACCGCCGCTTAACCTCATCCTGCCGGCTATTTTCCGCTACCGGCTGCATTCTTTTTACCTGCTCTAAAAAACTGATATCATGAACCGTCTCTTCAGCCGCTGTTGTTATTTCGGAAGGCGAATACAGCCAAAGGGTCCATTGCGAGGGATTTTCCCTAACCGGAGCATCGGCCGGCTCTCCTTCCCACTGCGCCAGCTGCCGCAGGACACTGCCGGCGGGATGGCGCGCCAAAGCCGGACAAATCCAGTCCAAATAGGTTTTCGCCCCGGCAATAACCCCGTCGGGTAATACCACGCCGGTATGCCCGGCCGATTGGCACCAGTTTTTGGCCCGCGCGGCCAGTTTATTAGCTGATCCGACCAGTATCAGCTTTTCTCTGGCTCTGGTAAGAGCTACATAAAGAATGCGCATTTCTTCGGCTTTGGTTTCCATATTCAACTGGTGGGCGATAGCCTGCCGGGCTAGGGTGGGATAACGGTAGCGAAGTTCCGGCCTGATGACGAAAGGTCCGACTCCCAGCGTTTTATGACACAACAGTAAGCCACGGCTGTCCTGCAAATTAATCTGTTTGCCCAGATCGGCCAGAAAAACCAGGGGAAATTCCAGGCCTTTGCTTTTGTGAATGCTCATTACCCGCACCACGTCTTCGCCTTCCCCCAAAGCCCGCGCTACGGCCAGATCGGTTCCCTTATCCTGCATCCGTTCTAAAAACCTAAGAAAACGGAACAGTCCCCTGAAATTGGTTGCTTCATACTGCCGGGCCCGGTCATAAAGCGCCCGCAAATTGGCCTGCCTCAACAAACCGCCCGGCATTCCCCCCACATATTCGTAATAACCGGTATCGCGATACAATTGCCAGATTAAATCCGGCACCCCCTTGCGTCGTGATACATCCCGCCAAGTTTCCAGCCGTTTGATGAATTGCCTGATTTTATGCTGAAGTGCTTCGGAAAGGCCGCTCTGCCCGGCACTGCTGCTGATAGCCGTCCATAAGTCCGTCCTGCTTTCCGCCAATCGGACCCGGGCAAGTTCTTCGACGGTCAGCCCGACCAACGGCGAGCGCAATACGGCTGCCAGGTGGATATCCTGACGGGGATTGTCAATAACCGACAGCAGGGAAAGCATCACCTGCACCTCTATTTCCCGGAAATAACCGCCGTCCACCTCGGCATATACGGGAATTCCGGCTTTCTTTAATACATCCAGCAGCAGGCCGGCTTTATTTTTCACCGAACGCAGCAAAATGACAATGTCCCGCCAGTGTAACGGCCGGTAAACTTTATCCTGTTTATCGTACACCTGATAGCCGCTCTCCATATATTCACCGATGCGGCGGGCAATCAGCCGCGCCTCCAGCTCAAAGGCACTGACCTCCTCTTCCTCCGCCGGCATATCCGCCTGGTTTTCCGTATCCTGACCGGTCCACACCGGCTCGTCCTGCTCCCGGTCGATCAGGCAAAGCTCTACCGGTCCGTCGAGGACAGGCCGGTCGGTTGCCGGGTAGTCCGGCCCGGGGTTCAGCTTTTCCGCGTCACCGTATTCCAGCTCGGCCACCCTAGGCGTCATAATCTGACAAAACAGGAAGTTAACAGCGTGTAGAATACCGGCCCGGCTGCGGAAATTCTGGGCCAGATCAATCCGCAGGCAGTTCTCGCTACGAACCGGATACTGCCGGTATTTCTCCAGGAACAGCTGTGGTTCCGCCAGGCGAAAGCGGTAAATGCTTTGCTTGACATCACCCACCAGGAAGAGGCTGGGTTCACTCTCCCGGGCAAGCAGGCGCAAAATCGTTTCCTGCACCCCGTTGGTATCCTGATATTCATCCACCATGATTTCCACATATTTCTCCCGCAGGGCTGCGGCAACAGGCGACGGACGAACCTGTCCGGGAAGAGCCCGGCGGTCCAGCAGAACAGCTAGACAGAAGTGCTCCAGGTCGTTAAAATCCATAATTCCCCTGGCCTGCTTGGCAGCCTGAAATTCCCGGTCAAACTCCTGTACCAGGCCGGACAGCGTGCGCATCAACGGGGCAACAGAGCACATATCCGCCAATAGTTCCCTGTCAGGGCGGCCAAAATAGAGCTCCTGTATTTGTTTAACGGCATCTTTTACCTTTTGCCGGCCCTTTTGATAATAATCACGCAGCACTTTGTCCACACCCTTAACCGGCGGCAGTTTCACAAACTGGCACCGGCTAAGGGCCGCCGAGAGTTCCTGCCAGGACTGTCCGGCCGCAGCAATCAGATCGCGCAAAAGCTCCTGATCGGTTAAAAAGGCATCCAGATACACATCCGGCTGTCCCGGCTGCTCCACCTCCCGGCATAATACCGCAAGCTGCTGTCCGGCCTGTTCCAGTTCCAGAATTACCTTTTCCCTGATAATCACTGACCAGGGCGTATCTTCCAGGTCTGTTCCTTCCGGCAGGCAAAAAGCATCCGGCAGATGTTCCAGCCAGTTACCGGGCCAGGGATGACTGCGGGAAAAAGTGTAAAGTTCCAACAGCAGTTGATACAAGGGGGTGTCGTCATTACCGCTGCCGTAATGTTCGACGAATTGTAAAAAGTCTTCATCCTCTTCATTGTAGCGCCGTTCAAACAGTTTTTCCATGACGTCGATTCTAAGTAAAGCGGTCTCCGCCTCACCGGCCACCCGGAATTTCGGATCCAGTTCCAGCAAATGAAAATTCTGCCGGATAACACTTTGGCAAAAGGCATGAATGGTGGAAATGGCTGCCGCATTCAACAAGGCCAGTTGCCGTTCCAGATGCCTGGAATAGGGAGACTCTTTTAAAGCCTCGCTCAGCGCATTGCCAATACGGCTGCGCATTTCCGCCGCGGCCGCATTGGTAAAAGTAACCACCAGCAGGCGGTCAATATCCAGCGGCTGTTCTTCATCCAGCACACGCTTGATGATGCGCTCGACCAATACCGAGGTTTTTCCCGAACCGGCGGCTGCCGCCACCAGTACGTTTTTACCCCTAGTGGTAATCGCCTGCCACTGCTCTCTAGACCAACTCATTCGTCCTCCTCCTTCCCGGCCAGTTTACGCCATATCTGGCTTTCTTCCAATTGCTTCAGTACACGGTACTCATTGTCCGGCAGGGATTGATCAAACTGGCAGACGGGAAAATAACGGCAATAACTGCAGGCTGTCTGCCTGCCTAACTGATAAGGTTCAATCCCGGCCCTGCCCTTCATAATCTGCCCGCCAATACCGGCCAGCGTGGCTTCCACATGCCGTAACAATAAGGAAAACTCTTCCTGGGTTTTTACATAAGCCAGGCTGTTGCTGTATAGGGAACCGTCTTTTTTTAAGGCGACCTTTAAAAAATCGGAACGGCTGTCCATGGCCTGATCCAGGAGCCGGATAATGTCCGGATCGGCCAATACCCAGCCGGGCATTTTCAGTTGATTATTCACCGTTTTTTTAATCTCTTCCGGTGACAGTAAAACCTGCCCGGCGATGCTCGGGTTTTTCAAAAAGTAGTACAATACGCCGGCTGGACGGCATTCACCGGCACCGGACCAAACGCCACCCGACTTTTGCGCGGCCAGCAAATAAGTCAGTAATTGCAGTTTTAGGCCGTAATATACTTCCGGCAGGCTAATCCAGGCTCCTCCGGATTTATAATCAATGACCAGCAGATAACAAATACCGTTATGACAGGCACTGTCCAGCCGGTCAATTTGCCCGACCAGTTCCATAACCACCCCGTCCGTCAGAGGATAGACCAGCGGCGGCAATGCATCGTTTCCCTGGCCGAAGGCTTTTTCCAGTGCTACCGGTTTAAAATGACTGACCCGGTCGAATTCGGCCAGACGCTCCACCGACCGCTTTACGGTATTTTCCAAGCGACGGGTAAGATGCCGGTACTGGCCGGAGCTCAACAGGATCTCATTTTGCAGCCGGGGAATAAGCTGCTGCACAATATCGGCGCAAAGATCGCCGTACTCTGCAGGGGGCAAGGCACCCCAGGTCAGCCCCCTTTCCGCCATGTGATCGCCAAAGGCTTTTAAGGCCGCGTGCAGAAACTGTCCTAAATCCAGCGGCTGCAGCCGGAATACCGGTCGTTCCCTCAACTGCAGCCCGTACTGGACAAAATGCTTGAAGGGGCAGGCCTGGAAGCTTTCCAGACGCGTTACGCTGCCGCGAATTTTCCGGCTGCGCGGATATAAGCGGACGGCCAGTTCCAAGGGCAGGTCGGCGGCCTGGTTCTGATGAAACAATCCGCCCAGGGCCTGCTGCAAATATCCCTTCAGTTCTTTGCGCTGCAGGGCCCAGTTATATACCGCCCACCACACCGGACTGATTTCCCGCCCGGCTTTATATTGCCTGATACTGCCCACGAGAGCCGCTATACTGCGCTCCGGCTGGGCCACATACTCATATTCGCATCCTTCCGGCGGCTCAGCCGGCAAATAAGACAGCGGCGCCTGGTTAAGCAGTTGGCGCAGGCGTTTGATGATCAGCGACGGCGCCAGTTCCCTGCCTTCCTCGTCAGCCAGCGGATAGCTGAACCAGAGGCGTTTCCTGGCCCTGGTCAACGCCAGATAAATCAAATACCGTTCGGCAAAGGTATCGGCCAGCGCTCCGGGCGCCAGTTCCATACCGCAGGCAGCCATGACCTCCCTGTCTTTGTCGGTCAGTACCCCCTCGCTACGCCCCCGCATGGGCAATACACCGTCATTGGCACCCAAAACATACACTGCCGGAATATTGTCTACCGTATTCTGTTCCAGCGAAGCAATGGTCACATGATCCAGCCCGGGAGGGATCAGACTCAGCCGGAGGTTTTCCAGACCATCGCGCAACACGGCGGCAAAATCGGCCGGCTTCATGACCTCGTCGCCGCACGTTTCCACCAGTTGTTCCAAGAGTTCTATGACCGCCGACCAAATCTGGCGGTGCTCCCGTGCCGAATCGACACCGCCGGCCTGTTCATCTTTATCGGCCCAGTTTTCCAGAGTTTCCGGCACCTTCAGTTCTTCCAGAAAATAATACAGTGCCGTCGTCAGTCTCCGGACATTGCCAGCGGCCTGCAGCCCCTCCGACAGCTTGAGCAGCGGGGCGGAAGCCTTCAGCCGGATGGCCTGGATGTTGTCCAGATAATCAAGCTGCGCCTCGCTTAGCTCTTCTTCCTCCCCCAGTGAAAGCCGCCTTACAAACCGCCAGGGTTCCGGCTTGGACCAGCGTGTGCCGCGAATGCCAAATTCCAGTACGTAATTTTCCAATTGATCCACTTCCGTCCGTGACAACGGAAAAAAATCGGTCTTCAAGCAGCGGAACAAAGGTTCATAACTCCAATTTTCAACCAGAGTTTCCAAAGCGGAACGCAGCAGCTCGGCCAGCGGATGGTGCACAGCCTGACGCCGCCGGTCACTGAAAAAGGGAATGTCATAATCGGCCAGAACTCTTTCCACAATATCGTTATAGCTTTCGGCATCCCGCAGCAGTACGGCCATGTCCCGCCAGCGGTAGTTCTCTTCCCGGCACAGCCGGAGCATATCCCGGGCCATGCCTTCCACTTCCGTCCGCCGGTTGGCAGCTTCCACCAGGGCAATGTCCTGATACGGCTGCCGCCACGGTTGAACCGGATAAGAAAAAAACTGCCGCTCCAGATGCGCCAGCGCCGGATTATCCGCAAAACGCCGGGTCTCTTGCAAGGGCACTTCCCGTATCGCAGCTCCCGTTGCTGCGGCCAGCGCCTTCAGCTTGCGCCGGGTATTCCACTGACGGTAAAAAAGCGATGTCTCACTTTGCGGCTGCAGCAAGGCAGACGGCGGCAGGCAAAGTGTAACCGTAACCTCCGCCGCTGTTGCCAGGAGCTCTTGTAAAACGGCTATTTCCTGCGGATTGAACCAGATAAAACCGTCCAGCCATACCTCGGCTCCCTGCACCAGGGAAGACCGGTTAATATTTTCCGCCAGGAGATTCAGGTAGTCTTCGGGGTCGGTATACCTGGACTGTAAAAATACTTCAAAATCATGATACAAAATATATAAATCATGCAGTTTATCGGCCAGCGGCGACGGCAGCATTCCGGCTTTCACCGCCAGTAAATCTTCCGGCTTTACCGCATAACTTTTAAACTCCTTGATGATTCCGGCCAGGGTTTCGGCAAACGAACGCTGACCGGCCGCCTGTTGAAAAACCGTAAATTCTGCCTGATGCTCTTGTAACAGGCGGCTTAACACCAGCTTCTTGCCCAGTTCGGTAATATGCGGCCGCAAGGCCCCGCCCGTTTCCAGCAGCACGCGGTGGGCCAGCCGCTGAAAACCGAAAACATGCGCCCGGGTAAAACCGTGCAGTCCCGGTGTGGCCGCCAGATCGTTTTCCGACTGAAAGGTGGCATGTTCCGGAAGAATTAACAGCAGAGGGTTCCCCTCCGGAGACTGTTGCAAGCGCTCACGGATGGCTTCCCTGCAGTAAAAACTTTTTCCGGTTCCCGCTCCTCCTACTACCAAAGTCAGTCCCATAGGCAATCCTCCTTATGTTAACATCAACCTACTTTAAATTCCGCCCGGCTGCCGGTGCCTGCCCTGCTGATTTCCAGTCTGGCATCAATCCGTTCTTTAAGCTCCGGTACATGGGATATAATGCCGACCAGCCGCCCACCCCGCTGCAGATCCAGCAGCGCCCTGACGGCAAAATCCAGTGTTTCCGGGTCGAGCGTGCCAAATCCCTCGTCAATCAGGATGGTATCCAGATGAATACCGCCGGCGTAGGACTGTACTACATCAGCCAGCCCGAGCGCCAGCGACAGTGATGCCAGAAAGGTTTCACCACCGGACAGGGTTCCGACGGCACGGGCCAGACCGGTATACTGATCAAAAACTTCCAGTTCCAGTCCGCCGGCAGCGTTTTTTCGGGTCCGCTCCATGGTCCGCTGCAAATAATAACGCCCCCGGCTCATGGTTTTCAGCCGCTCATTGGCGGCCACAGCCACATCATCCAGCAGTGCCGCCAGTACAAACCGCTGAAAGGTCAGTTTATGTTCGTTGACGCCGTTGGCTACTTCCGCCAGCCGTCCGATGACCCCGTATTGCCCGGTTAGCGTATCCGTTTCCTGTTTCAGGACAGCCAGGGAAGCCAGCCATTTTTGCTCTTGCTCCGTTCTAATCCTGGCAGCCGCCTGTTCGGCTACTGCCTGGTTATGACTGCTTAGCGCCTCTTTTACCCGCTGAAACAATTGCTCCATTACAGGAGGCACCAGCCCTTTAACTGCTTTATCGGCCTGCTTAAGCCGGCTGCCGGCCGCAGTAAAGTTTTTATCAAACATCTCGATCCGTTCTTGTAACGCCTTCCGGTAATCCGGCGGCTTTTTGGCCCGCTGGTAATCGTCCGGCCCACTGAACCCTGCCGAACGTATCCGCAGGAGAAATTCCCGCCGCTGCGCTTCATAGCGTTCCCGGCTTTGCTGCAGGTTGCTTTGGGTATGTTTATACAGCGTTTGCTCTTTAGCCAGTGCTTCACTCGCTATTTGCAGTGCGCTCTGCGCCTCCTCCCAGCAGATTTTAAGCTGCTCCGCCTTCTGTTGCGCGGCTTGTCTGGCCGCTGCCAGCCTATTGCTGTCACGGTATGGTGCCGGTACACCCTCCCGGCGTTCTTTGGCCACTGCCCGGGCCGCCTGATACCGGCTTTCGGCCTGCCGGTAGCGTATTTCCAACTCCTCCAGTTCTTTGCCCACGTCCGCCTTTTGCGCCTCCAGCCTGGTGATTTCCTGCTGCAAACCGCCTGCGGCGGCGGCTGCCTTCACAGTTTTTTCGTAACTTTCCTCTGCTGCCGCCAAGGCCTTTTCCACCTGTCCCGGCTCCTGCTGAGCATAACTGCCCAGCGCACGCTCCACTTCCTGCAGCCTGTCTTTCGCCGCCAGACAGTTCGCCTGCAGCGTAGCCAGCTTTTCCCTTATGGCGGCAACAGCCGGCTCCAGCGAATCAACCGCCTCCTGGGCCGCTTCCAACGCTCCCTCTTCCGGGGTATCCTCCGGAGAAAAGGCCGGGCGGGGATGATGGCAGGAGCCGCAAACCGGACAGGGAAGGCCCTCCGACAGTCTCGCCGCCATCAGGGCCGCCTGACCGGCAGTCCAGGCCTGCTGCAAGGCGGCCAGCTTCTCCCTGGCGGCCGTATAGGCGGCCGTCACCTGCCGGCTCTTATCCAGCATAGTCATGCGTTCGCCCTCCAGCCGGTCTAAAGAGATTTTCCCCTCTTCCCAGAATTGCTGCCGCTGCCGGGCTTCGGACAGTTCCCGCACGGCTGCTTCCCGGCTGCCGCTTTGAGCCGCCAATACCAGCGCCTGTTGATATTCAGACAGGCTTTTCTCCAGGGCCTGCTGCAGCATATTCAGCCTGGACTGACAGGCAGCCCGCTCCCGTTCCGCCCGGGCTGCTACCTGACCTTCAGCCTCTTCCGTTTGTTGCGCCCTGATGAACCCTGTCACTTTTTCCTGCAGCTGCTCTAACAGCATAACCTCTTCCCAGGCTGCCTGGCGCTCGGTTTCCCGTCCTTCTTCCGCCTGCCAGACAGACTGAGCCCGAACCTGGGCTGCCTGGGCTGCCTGCAGTGCCGTTTCCTGCCTGCTTAACACCGCCTCAAGCCCGGCCAGTTCCTCCTGCCGCTGTTTCACATTCATTTCCGCATCAAAAAATTCCGACGCCTGATTGGCCAGTGCTAATTCCTGCCGCTTCTCCGTCACCAGCGGCAGCTTGTTTTCCAGGTCGCTTAGGCTGTGTCTGGCCTCAGCCTGTTCGGCAAACTTTGCCTGCACGATCTGCCCTTCCGTCAGTGCCGCCTGTGCCGCCTGCAGCGTTTGTGCGGTAACTTGTTCCCGGTCCGTCAGCGTAGCAAGTTCTTCTTTATGGCGAAGATGAATCTGTTCCAGTTCTTCCGTTGAGGAAACACCGGCCTCCTGCAAAATCCAGCCGATCTGTTCTCTTTTCTGCTCGAAAAGCTTCTTTACCTCCTGGTCCTTTTGCTTCAATTTCAGCTCAATCGCACGGTACAAATCGGTTTTGAACAACGTCTGCAATATTTCCTGCCGCTCCAGGGAATTGGCCGTCAGCAGCCGGCGGAATTCACCCTGCGGCAGCAATACCACCTGCCGGAACTGACTGCTTTTAAAACCCAGCAGTTCTTCGACTTTCTGCGTTACATCGCTCCAGCCGGCTGCCAGCAGGGTTTCGGCACCTTCACGCACAAACCATAGTTCAGCAGCCGCATCCATTCTGGTCGTACCTTCTCCCCGTTTTTTGGCGCGTATTTGTTCAGGGCAGCGCCGGATGCGGTATTGCCTGCCGCCCAGCGCAAACGAAAATAACACTTCAGTCGGAATGTCCGGCGTGGCATAGTCGCTGCGCAGCGACCGCCCATCCCGTTCACTGCCGCTGGCCGTACCGTACAGGGCAAAGCAAATGGCGTCTAAAATAGTGGTTTTCCCCGCCCCGGTAGGTCCGTGGATCAGAAAAAACGAACGGGCCCCCAGCTCGGAAAAATCGACAACCTGGCGGCCGGCATACGGCCCGAACGCCTGCATGGTCAAACACAGCGGTTTCATTGTGTAGCCTCCCGTTCTTCCCGGTTTAACTCGTCCAGCAGGTCCCTGAAGGTTTGCTCCTGTTCCGCGGTCAAATCCTCGCCGGTCATTTGATTGAAAAATGCCGCGAATAAACTGGCTTCGCTTAACCGGCGATGGTCACCTGCCGGTCCCTGCAGGGTGCCGCTGCGGCTTAAACGCAGATAGTCAAAATCCAGCAGGTTGGGATACATTTCCTTCAACCTGAGCCTGGCATCCAAAATGGGCTGATGGTCTTCCAGCGTAATCATAAGGTAGTCTTCCTTAGCGCTGTCGGTTTGCGCCTGCACCACAAGATCCTGGAACAGGCCGCGCAGGCAGCGCACCTCATGCCGTGGCGTCAAAGAGAATACGGTGACGGCAACGCTGCCGTCACCGTTCAGTTCCACCAGATTGATCCCCTTTTTCTGTCCGGCTTCGGCAAAAGAATATTTCAGCAGTGAGCCGGAATAGCGTATTTTTTCACTCCCGGCCTGCTGCGAATTATGCAAATGTCCCAGGGCCGCATAATCAAAGCCGGCAAAAAGTGCCGAGCCGACCGCGCCGCTGCCGCCCACCGATAACGGTCTTTCCGATTCGCTTTCCACTCCTCCGGCAACAAAAGCATGCGCCACCGCCACTTTTCGCACACCGGGAGGTACATAGGCTGTCGTATGGGCAATCATCGCTCTCAAGGCTGCTTCATGCCCGTCGGCTTCCAGCTGCCAGGTATTCCGGACAACGGCCGGTTCGGCATACGTCAAAGGAAGAAAGTATACGGGCCCGTAGGAATCATATAAGACAACCGGTTCCAGTTTGGCAGACAGCTGCCCGGTAACAAAAAGGCCCTGGCCGGCCAGCAACCGGTTGCCGAAGCCCAGCCGGTCAGGACTGTCGTGATTGCCGGCAATCATAATGACCGGTACCTTATAATCCAGGAGCAACCGGGACAGCGTATCATCCAGCAGGCGCACAGCCTCCGTCGGCGGTACCGACCGGTCGTATACGTCTCCGGCGACCACAACGGCATCCGGTTTCACCTCCCGCACCAGTTCCAGGAACTGCTCTAAAATATAGGCCTGATCGTCGGTCAGGTGAACTCCGTGAAACATCCGTCCTAAATGCCAGTCCGCCGTATGTAAAAAGCGCATTACTGCTTCCCTCCTGTCGCACAGCCAGTTTGCGGTGTCGCCGCTGCACGGGTTGTCAGATAGACCCCGCCGATAATGACGGCGGCACTAAAAAGTTTAAACCAGCCCACACTTTCGCCTAAAATCAGTTGGGACTGAATAATTGTAAATACAGGCACCAAATTAATAAAAATAGCCGCTTTGGGCGCACCGATTCTCTGGATGGCAATCAACTGGAACAAATAACCCAGCACCGATGCGAACACAGCCATATACAGAATGGACAGCCAGCCCCCTAGGCTGGCAAACGGCAGAAAGGCTAGCGGCCGCTCCCACAGGACAAAAGGAAAAGAAATCAGCGTACACAGTAAAAAAGTATATGCGGTAATCATTAAAGGCGACAGTTGAAAGCGCTGCATATAACAGCGGCTGAGCACAGCATAAGCCGCCCAGCTAAACACAGCGGCAAACATAAACAAATCCCCTGCGTTAAAGGCAAAGCCGGAAACCACACTCCAATCCCCGCCGGTAATGGTCAAAACCACGCCGCTAAAAGACAGGGCGATACCCAGCAAGCGAAGTGTATCCAGCCGGTCGCGTAGAAATAACGCGGCCAGTACGGCAGTCATCATGGGATTGGACGCACCGATTAAGGACGAGTTGACGGCCGACGTATAATGGAGGCTGAAAAAAAACAGCACATGATACAAAAAAGTCCCCACAAATCCGAGTATAACCAGCGGTCCCCACTGAACGCGGCCGGGAAGCCACGCTCCAGGCTGCCTGCTGTATAAAATGGCAAAAATAAACGGCAAAGTAAATAAAAAACGAAAAAAAGTCAAGGCAAAAGGAGGAAATTCCTGTACCGCCATTTTTCCGGTAATAAACGCACCTGACCAGAACAAGGCGGTAAACACCATCAGGACATAGATCTTTCTATTGGATATATTGGTCAAGTTCATTCCCTGCCTTATAAAACGGAATCATACACAATTCCCCTGCCGCCGTATTGCTGCAGCAATTCCCCCACCGGCACAATCCGGTATCCCTGGGTAATGAGCCGCGGCAGCAACCGGGTTAATGCATCAGCCGATGCCTTGCCGGACACATGCAGGCGTACAATGGCTCCGGGTTTGACATGCTGCATAACCCGGCCGACAATGATATCGGCATTGTTATTCACATGATCCAGGGCATCCACTTCCCAGCCGACTGCTTTAAAACCAAGTTCGAAGGCCGCCTGCAAGCCAGCGCGGCTAAACTGACCGACCGCCGGGCGGTATAAGGCGGGCTGCCTGCCGGTTACCTGGCGGATTTCCGTCGCGCACCTTTCCATATCGTTCTTTATACCCTGTAAAGAACCGGAATGAGCCGAACCGTAAGCATAGCTTTGACTGCCAAGCTCATGACCTTTGGAAGTCAATTGCATGGCTTCTTCCGGATAGGCTGCCGCCCAGGGACCGGAAATAAAGAAGGTGGCATGCACACCATGTATTCCGAGCGTTCTTACCATAAGGTCTATCCCATCGGCCCCAAGACCGCTGTCAAAACTCAGGGCGATTACCTTATCCGTAGTAGTTACTGCCTTTATCGGCAGTGCCTCCGGCCGTAGCTGGATGGGCGCCGGAGCCGGTTCGGCCTGAACGGCATTGCCCTGATCACTGTCCTCCCCGGTTGCCGACGGTATTTGCTGCAAAACAAAAAACCAGGTAAACGCGATACACAAACCGATAAACAACATGGTCATACGAATGGATAAAAGACTGCGCATATGATGTCCTCCCGTCACTTCACTGCCGGCTAGTTTTAAAAAAACCAGCCGCCCTTTCTAAGAAAAATACAGCACAACAAGGAATGTGCTAAGCGGTTTACTATTCTGGGACAGGATAGTAAACCGCCGATACTACTTGCTCTTTTGCAACCCGGAATGGATCACCGGCCAAACGGTCTCTTTTTCAAAACCTTTGCGCCATGAAGCGACCCCCGCTAAATTATATTTGTCAACCAGGGCCACTTTAAGGCCCAGGGAGCGTTCCTCTTCCAGCCAGATGCGATGCCGTTTTTCCTGTTCATAAAACTCCGTATAATACTGCCCCTGATCCGCCAGCCATACGGGAGTCAGCCGCTTTTCCCGAATGGTTTTATCTACATCCGCCATCGACATGGTTTTGCCTCTGCCCGCCAGTTTTCCGTTCTTATCCTCTGCCCACTGTCGGGTGTAAAACGGCAAGCCCAGCAACAGTTTTTCTGCCGGAACCTGCTGCAGCATATTGCTAATACCCCGCTCCACCCAGCCAAGCGATGCCACCGAACCGCTTTTCGTACCCGCAGCCCAGTGTTCATCATAAGTCATCACCATGATATAATCGACGATCGCGGCCAGCTTTTCCCGGTCATAGCATTTTGACCAGTTATCCGAACCATCCGGCACCGTAACATCAGCCGAAACGACCACACCCTGCAGTTTGAGCGCCGCCGCAATGCGCGCAATAAATGCGGTAAGCCGGTCCTTATCTTCCATATATACATTTTCAAAATCAATATTAATCCCGTCCAGGTCATATAAACTGGAATATACCAGCAATTGCTTGATAATCCTGTCCTGCGTATACGGACTGCTCAGGATTCGCCGCGTCAGATCCTTATCAAAGCTGTTGTTAACCAGCGCCCACACCTTGTAGCCCTTCTGATGAGCCGTTTTGACATAGCGTATGTCGGCCCGGCTGCTGACCAGACCGTCCTCACCAATGGAGAACCAGGTCGGCGAAAGGACCTGCAGCCCGGGTATCGCCGGCTGTCGTATTAGATCGGTATCTACTGTGCCAATGGCATCCCACACCAAATTGATTTTTCCCTGCGGGCGCCACTTTTTCCGGACGGTATTCAGTTTCCGGCGTTCGGCGGTTTGCGGTTTGGAAATGATCACACTGCCTCCCGCGTCCGTAGTAACATGTAAGCCTAAAAGCGGTTCCAGACCATATACGTTAAGATAAAAAACTCCGTTGAACTCCCTGGTCATAAAGTTCAACGTGACCCCATCCAGAATCTTGACATCCAATGCCCCGTTTTCCAGCCTGAAGTCAGGCTGGGCTACCGAAAGGTATGCCCGGGTATCCGTTTTATCAAACTGAAACGCCCTGTCCAGATAAGCTTCCAGAATGCTCACCGGAACCCAGACAGCGTCTGCACCAACCAGGACTGTCCCACTTTGTAAAATCAGCGGTTTTTCTTCCCATTGATCGGTCAGGTTCCCGTTCTGTCCCCAGCAAACCGTCATGCCGGACCACAATAGTAAAACGATCACCAGACAAGCTCTCACCGTTATTTGTCGCACAGCCATCTCCTTCACTTTTAGGCAAATTTTATATTACTATGTTTATTCTTGGCAATAGGCCGAAAATCCTTTTGTTTAGACAGCCTCATTTTCCGGTAGCAGTACTCCCTTCACATTCTCAATTATTCGACAAATCCCGTCATTTCGTCCATTAGGAGAAGGAAATTGCTACCTGCCCAGAGAATTTATCTACGTATAGTTTTTGTTGTGGTATCCGGTACTCCGGTACCATTAAGCCCATTATACCGCACGCTTTACTACCATAATTTTTCATTGATGAATCCTTAAAGGAGTTACTGCAATGTGTGAATCTGGGCAACCGTCTCTTTTAGAATTGAGAAAATTTATGGCTCCGGAATTTATCTTTGGCGTGGACGCCTGTCTGTTGGCCGGTCAATATCTTCGTAATTTCGGTACTCGCAGGGTTTTGCTGGTAACCGATAGCCATCTGCGCAACACCACCGCCTGGGTTCAAAAACTGGAAACCTCTTTGTCATCCGCCAATCTGCCTTTTGTGGTGGTTGACCAGGTTTCGCCCAATCCCCGCGCAGTGGAAGTCATGGACGGTGCGGCATTATTTTTGCAAGCCCGTTGTAATGCCATTTTGGCTTTAGGCGGTGGCAGCGTTATGGATTGCGCCAAGGCAATCGGCATTATCGCTTCCAGCGGCGGCCACATTGCCGACTATGAAGGAGTCGACCGGATAAAACGCGCCATGCCGCCGCTCATCTGTATACCCACTACCAGCGGCACCGCCTCGGAAGTATCGCAATTTTCCATCATCACTCATGAAACACAAAGAAGGAAACTGGCTATTGTCAGTAAAACGCTGGTTCCGGATGTCGCACTGCTTGATCCGCAGCTCACGACGACTATGAATCCTTTTTTCAC
Source organism: Propionispora sp. 2/2-37 (assembly GCF_001298735.1). Lineage (GTDB taxonomy): Bacteria > Bacillota > Negativicutes > Propionisporales > Propionisporaceae > Propionispora. The sequence continues at coordinate 89,245 of NZ_CYSP01000007.1, forward strand.
AGCCTGCAGCGGCATGGACGCTTTAACGCATGCTATTGAGGCTTATGTATCCAATGCCAGTTCTCCGGCAACCAATCTTCACGCCCTTGAAGCGCTGCGTATTGTCTGGAGTACCCTGCCGCGCGTACTTGCCCGGCCGGCTGATATAGCCTTGCGGGCCCAAATGCTGTTTGCCAGCTTACAGGCCGGTCTGGCTTTTTCCAATGCTATCTTGGGCGCCACTCACTCTCTGGCTCATGGCCTGGGGGGATTGTTTGATCTAACCCATGGCGAATGTAACGCCATTTTACTGGCTCCGGTCGTTGCCGCCAATTATTCCGCCTGCCCGGAAAAATTTCAGCACATCGGCCGTTTACTGGGTCTTGATTTACAGGGAATGACGGTTGGAAAGGCCGCTGCCCTGCTGGCCGGTACGATTGAAAATTACCGGCGGCAGATCGGCCTTACTCATTCGCTGAAGGATTTGGGCGTCAGCCGTTCCGATTTTTCCCGTCTGGCGGCGGTGGCCTTAAAAGATCCCTGTCTGGCCACCAACCCCCGCCCGCTGGAACAACACGATCTGGAGGCTATCTATGAACAGGCATTGTAAGCCCTCAACGGAAAAAAACTTTACCCGTGAACTCCTGATTGGCCTGGGCGAGGCCTCGGTACGAAAAAGTTACTATCCGGAACTCCAGCAGCGGCTGGCCGAACTGGAACGCTTCCGCTTATTGCTGGACCAGGCACAGGACGCCGTTTTTTTAGTGGAACTGCCTGACGGCCGGATTGTTGATGCCAATGCCGCGGCCTGCAGTTGGTGCGGCGCCGATAGCAACGCCCTGATCGGCACTTTGGTCTCCAAGTGGCTGGATTTGCCGGTTCCGCTGGAACTACTGCACGAGAATACCGTCCAGTCCTGCTGCACCTTCCATTACCAGGACGGCCTCGCCATTCCGGTGGAGCTATCTCTGGCGACGGCCACTTTGGACAACCAAGGGTATCTGGTCATCTGTGCCCGGGACATTACGCAACGGAAAATCGCAGAAACCAGTCTGCTTACCGCCCAAAACAAACTGCACCAAAGCTATACCGAACTGGCAGCCCTGTATGCCCAGCTATCGGCAACCGAGGAATCCCTGCACAAAAAAATTGAAGAACTGGAACAAAGCCAGGAGGCTCTGAAAGACCGTGAAGAACGCATCCGGCATATTGCCTACCATGACGCACTGACCAACCTGCCCAACCGGGCCAGCTTTAAGGAAAAGCTTCATGCCGCCTTATTGCAGACAGCAAAGACCCAAGCCAGCGGCTGCGTCCTGTTAGTCGACTTGGATAATTTTAAAATTATGAATGCGTCCTGGGGAAATGACCTGGGTGATGAAATACTGATAGAAACAGCCCGGCGCCTGCGCTCCTGCCTGCCGGCCGGAGCGACCATTGCCCGCATCGGCGGCGATGAGTTCGGCTTACTCCTCTGGCCGGGTAATAAAAACGCAATTGCCCAATGGGCCGCTTGCATCCTTGCTTCTTTCAACGCCCCCTTTATCCTGCGCGGCACTACCTTCACGGTATCCTGCAGTTTGGGTGCGGCCCAGTTTGCCGCTGATGCCAAAAACGTGGAACAGGTGCTTCGCAATGCGGACAGCGCCCTATACCGCGCCAAATCCTCCGGCCGTAAAACCTGGCGTCTGTTTACCCAGGATATGCAGAAAGCCATCGTCAATCGTATGGAACTGGAAGCTGATTTGCACAAGACATTGTCCAGCAATGGATTTTCGTTGCATTACCAGCCCCAGTTGGAACTGCTTTCCGGCCGGACGCTTAGCTTTGAAGCCCTGCTTCGCTGGAACCATCCTGCAAAAGGTTTCATCCCGCCGCAAACCTTCATCCCCATTGCCGAAGAAACCGGCTTAATTCTGCCAATCGGCGACTGGGTCATCCGCACCGCCTGCCGGTTTGGCAAACGGTTATGTCAAAAACATCAACAGCTTTTGCGGATAGCGGTAAATATATCGGCCCGGCAGCTCATGCAGGCCGATTTCACCCGGCGGCTCCACACTATCCTGCTGGAGGAAGGCTATCCACCGGAAGCCCTGGAACTGGAAATCACGGAAAGTATGCTGATCGAATCCTTTGATTCCTGTGTCAAACAACTGACCCAATTGCGGACACTGGGTATCCGAATTGCCTTGGATGATTTCGGCACCGGTTACTCTTCCTTAACCTACCTCAGCCGCTTTCCGATTGATACCATTAAAATTGATAAATCCTTTTTGCACCAATCCGCTACAAATCTGGCAGCAGCAGCCATTATCAGCACCGTTATCCACCTGGCCCGTCAGATGAACCTTGACGTGGTAGCCGAAGGAGTGGAAACCCCCGAACAGTTGCAGTCACTGATCAATCTGGACTGTGGCTTCATCCAGGGCTATCTGATCAGCCAGCCGCTGCCGCCGGAGGCGGCGATTTCCTTCGCCATTCATCACCTGCCTGCCCATATTCCCGCTATTGCTAAAAAATAAAAACGCCGGTTATTGTTAAAACCGGCGTTCACTGTCATCCTGCTAGGACAACAGCCGTTTTAAAGCTCCCAGGGAAATAATCTCGTTGACATTTTCCACAAATGGGATGTTTTGCGGGTTGCGGCTGGCAATCCCGCCCCGCAGAAGAATGGGCACCAGATCAAGATCGAGAGCTCCGCGATAAGTCGACAATACGCAGTATTCGGCACAATAGCCGGTAAGAATCAAGGTGTCCACCTTCAGCTGTTGCAGCTTTTCTGCCAGCCCGGTCTTGTTTAAAGCGTTCCCGTAAGTTTTAACAATGTGAATATCCTCCGGCTTAATGTGCAGATGTTCCGGCAGTTCGAATCCTTCCGTTCCCGGCAAAACACCGCTGGCTTCGTTGCAATGCTGCACGCAGATGACCGGCAGGTTCCGTGAATGAAAGAAATCGATAGCCTCATTAACAACAAGGATGGCTTCCTCCAGCGATCTGGCCGTTTCCGGGCTCCGTTTAAAAAATGCCTTCTGGATATCAATAACGAAAAGCGCCGCTTTCATGATGTAATCCCTCCTCATTTTTACTAATTAGATTGGCTTTATCCTAACTTATACGACATCACCTGGCCGAATCCTCCCCCGTCTCCGGCTGATCTCTGTCGGAACCGGCAGGTATTGAGGCCAAGCCGCTCCATTCTCTCATCAAGGACAGTTTCCGTCCGGAATGTTGCAACTACCATTACGCTGCCGCAAAAGAAGGAGATACGTATGCGCATCTTGATTGCAGACGACAAAGAAATCAATCGCCGTATTCTGACCGACATTCTGCATAACATGGGCTATGAAACCCAGGAAGCGTCCGACGGCCGGGAAGCCCTGAGCATTCTTGAAAAAAAACACTCCCCGTCGATTGTGCTGCTGGACTGGGAAATGCCCCATATGAACGGCCTGGAGGTCTGCCGGATGTTACGACGCCGGGACACTACGGGCTTAAATTACAAATACATTATCATGATTACCGGCCATCAGGAAGCAGCCTCTATTGATACGGCCTTTGCCGCCGGCGCCGACGACTACATTGCCAAACCGTTCAATCTGCAAAAGCTGGCGTTACGCCTGCGAGTGGCCAAGCGCATTGCCGAAATGCAGCAATACCTGCGCCGTCTGGCAACACACGACGATTTAACCGCGGTGCTTAACCGCCGTACCATCGTGGCCCAGCTTAATACCCTCCTGACTGATAGTACCTGTTATCCGCTGGCGCTAGCCATACTGGATATTGATCGTTTCCAGGCCATAAATGCGGCCCTGGGCCACATTACCGGTGACAGAAGTTTAAAAGAAATTGCCCGGAAAATAACCGCGACGCTGCCTGACCACAGTCTGTTCGGACGTCTCGGCGGCGAAGAATTTGTTATAGCCCTGCCGGGTACCGATGCTGCCGGAGCCACAAAATTTTGCAATATGCTTCGTAAACAATTCAGCTCCGATCCCCTCCAGATTTCCTGTCATTCCATTCCGGTAACCGTCAGTATCGGCTTGGCGGTCACACTGAAAAAGCTCTCTCTTGATACATTGTTATGTACTGCCGCCGGTGCCCTCGCTACCGCTAAACAGCAGGGACGCAACCGACTGGTTGCCATGATCGCAGCAGAAGAACAGGTAAAATGCCTGCCATCATGATGGCAGGCATTTTACCTGTTCTGACTCCGTATTTATATCGGAATGTTACCCTAATTCCCCTCTAAGGCGAGCTAACTCTGCCTGCGCTTCGGAATAGTACCAGCGTACCGACTTGCCGAAAACGCATCTCATGGCGTCTACTTTACCTGCTTCAGCTAACTTGCGCATCTTTTTTACGTCAAATCCATTAGAAGAAAAATAACCCGCCGCAACAAACCCTCGATTGTGGAGCCATTTTCGGTAGTAATCGTAATCTCTACTTTCCAACTCAATGCGCCAAATCGCCATGTACGTCACGGCCTTTCTCTTAAGTTTGCTTCCATTATACACTATAAACGTACAAATGTAAATTGATATAATGAAAATTTAACAATTAAGGTAAACTGGGAATAGTTATGTTTCCTTTCTGTAAAGAATAACCAGGCTTTTCTCTATACGGTCATAATCATACCGGACTTATTTTCCAGGAACCGGCGCCATCTAATTCCAACTTCAGCCGGTGATATTTGGTTAACGTGCTACGGTGCCCGACACTGACCAAAATCGCCCGGGGCATTTTTTTACTGATCAGCTGATAAAGTTCTTGTTCTATCGGTTCATCCAGCGCCGTTGTCGCCTCATCTAAAATAAGTATCTCCGGCCGCTGCAGCAGAACCCTGGCAAAAGCCAGTCTTTGCTGTTCACCCAGCGACAGCACCTGTGCCCAGTCTTCCACTTCCTCCAGCCTGCCGCCTAAAAAGCCAAGTTTGCATTCGTCAAGCACTTGCTTCAGGCCAGCCTCATCCACCGGCTGGGCCAGACCCGGATAAGTCAGTGCCTCCCGCAAAGAACCGATCGGTATATAGGACTTTTGCGGCAGGAACAGCGCCTGCTTATCGGCGGGAAAAACGATTTTTCCCTGCCCGAACGGCCAGATTCCGGCCAGGGCCCGCAGCAGCGTGCTCTTACCGCAGCCGGAAGGGCCGCTGACCAGTACCGTATCGCCCGGTGCCAGCTGTAAATGAATATTCTGCAGCAAAGGATGCCCGTCCGGGCGGCAGACCGTTAGGTTCTCCACGCATAAACTTTCCTGTGGCTGCCGGACAATCTCCGGTTCAACCTGCTTTTGCCGCATCGCCCGGACATTGTCCATATTAACGGAAAACTGACTTAACCGGTTGATAACGGCCTGCCATTCCGCAAGCTGAGTAAAACTGTCAATAAAAAACGACAGTGAAGTCTGTACCGTACCGTAGGCATCGGCAATTTGAAACATTTCCCCCAGAGTGATTTTATTGGCGAAATAACGCGGTGCCGCCACCAATATGCCGAAAATAATGGAAACCTGCGAATAACCGGCAACAAACCAGGTCAGTTTTTTATTCAAATTCATTACCTTCCAGTAGTTGCTGAATACATTCTGAAACCGGGACAAAAAGTTCCGCTGTTCCTCCTGCTGCCCTTTATACAGCGCAACGCTTTCGCTGTTTTCCCGGAGGCGCATCAAGCTAAAACGGAAATCGGCCTCGTAACGCTGCTGGATAAAATTCAGCTTCACCAACGGCTTGCCCAGCTTTACCGTTAGCCAGGTACCCAGCCCCGCATAACCGATAGCCGCCCAAACCAGATAGCCGCTAACCACAAATACCGTTTGTCCCAGCGGTATCTCCAGATCACCGGACATCTGCCACAAAATAAAAATAAACGAAATCAGCGTAACCCCCTCCCGCAGCAGTCCCAGCGACAACGTCAGAGCGTGCGTTACAAACAGATTGATATCCTCGCTGATACGCTGGTCGGGATTATCGGTGTTATTGCTGTCAAGCAGCTTCATCCGGTAGAAGGTCTGATTGTGCAGCCATTCACCCAGGTATTGGGTGGTCAGCCATTTACGCCAGCGGATGGTAAGCATCATGCGTAAATACAGCTGGTACCCGGCCATCAGGATAAAAAAACCGGCTAGCATACTGAAATCTCCCAGGGCGCTGACAAACCCGTCCCGGTTATGTTCATTTAACACATTGTAAAACGTGCTGCGCCACTTGTTAATCAGGACATTGATATACACAATGCCCAGATTTAAGGCAATAATAGCGGCAAGCAGTCCTCTGGCACGCCACTTTTCCTCCGAGGACCAGTAGGCCCTGGCCAGTTTCCAGGCGCTGGCCAGCATTTGTAAATTCAGTCTTTTCATGGTTTCCCCCTTACCGCCTGTCTGATTAGCTGCTTCCGGCAGCCTCTGTTGCTGTGCCGGATAGAAAAGGACCCTTGGTTTCGCTGTCGCTTGCCAAAATTCCTTTTGTTACCGCCAGCCAGTGCAAAACCGGGTATAAAAAAGCCGGCGAAAGCCGGCCTGAATTATTTGTTGTTGCGGTGCTGTGCTACCTCGGCAAAAGCCTGCCGGCTGGCAGCAATCGTTGCCTGTATATCCGCTTCCGTATGTGCTGCCGACATAAAGGAGGCCTCGAACGGAGAAGGTGCCAGATAAATGCCCTGTTTCAACATGGCATGAAAATACAGGGTAAAGGCTCTGCTATCGGCCCTGGTTGCACTGTCATAATCATATACCGGCTCTTTACTAAAGAATAACCCAAACATAGAGCCGATGTGCTGAAACTGTAGGAAAAGTCCCTGTTTTTCGGCCTCCGTGCGCAACCCTTCACACAACTGCGCCGTCTTTTTGCCAAGGGCATCATAGATTCCCGTGGTTGCCGTCAGACGTTCCAGCGTGACTATGCCGGCTGTCATGGCCAGCGGATTGCCGCTGAGCGTGCCCGCCTGATAGACCGGCCCGGACGGAGAAACGCATTCCATAATATCCCTTCGGCCACCGTACGCACCAACCGGAAGACCGCCGCCAATCACTTTGCCCAGGCAGGTAAGATCGGGAACAATACCGTACACCGCCTGCGCCCCGCCATAGGCAACCCTGAAACCGCTCATCACTTCATCAAAAATCAGTAATGCCCCGTAGCGGCGGGTAATATCCCGTACGGTTTGCAAATACCCCTCCCGCGGCAGCACCAGACCCATATTGCCTGCCACCGGTTCTATAATAACCGCGGCAATATCTTCGCCATGCTCGGCAAATGCCTGCCGCAGGGCTTCCTCATCATTATAAGGTACGCTGATTGTGCCGGCCGCTACTCGTTCCGGCACACCGGGACTATCGGGAACACCCAGCGTGGACGCTCCTGAACCAGCCTTTACCAGCAGGCTGTCATGATGTCCGTGATAACAACCGATAAACTTTATAATCCGGCTGCGCCTGGTAAAAGCCCGTGCCAGACGCAGCACGCTCATGGTGGCTTCAGTTCCGGAATTCACCATCCGCACCAGTTCCATCGAAGGCACTGCTTGTTTCACCAGCATGGCCAGTTTCGTTTCTAACAGTGTAGGAGCCCCATAGCTGGTTCCCTGCAGCACTGCCTTCTTAAGCGCTTCGGTAACCTCCGGATGCGCATGTCCTAAAATCATCGGCCCCCAGGAACCAACATAATCAATATATTCATTGCCGTCAATATCATATAAACGGCTTCCGGCTGCCCGGGCGATGAAGGGTGGTGTGCCGCCCACACCCCGGAAAGAACGTACCGGGCTGTTTACTCCTCCCGGAATATGTTGTTTCGCCTCGTCAAAAGCTTTGGCGGACTGCTCCAAATGAAACACGATCGCTACCTCCCTCTGCGTGTGGAATCCATCACGCTTCTTCTTTAAGCCATTGTGCGGCGTCCAGTGCATGATAAGTGATGATGATGTCCGCACCGCTGCGCTTCATGCTTAACAGCATCTCCATCACCATGCGCCGCTCATCAATCCAGCCGTTGGCCGCTGCGGCTTTTACCATGGCGTACTCACCGCTGACATTATACACGGCCATCGGCAGATCAAAACTGTCCTTAACCTGCCTTACCACATCCAGGTAGGTCATGGCCGGTTTCACCATGAGGATATCGGCCCCTTCCTCCACATCCAGAGCCGCTTCCCGCAGCCCTTCACGGGCGTTGGCCGGATCCATCTGGTAGCTTTTCCGGTCACCGAACTGCGGTGCCGAATCGGCTGCATCCCGGAAGGGTCCGTAAAAAGCCGAAGCATATTTAACCGCATAAGACATAATGGCTACGTCATGAAAACCCTGCTGGTCCAGCATCTGTCGAATAGCCAGCACCCGCCCGTCCATCATATCCGAAGGAGCGACCATATCCGCACCTGCCCGGGCATGACTAAGCGCCGTTTTCGCCAAAAGTTCCAGCGTACTGTCATTATCCACCTTATGACCGTGCAGCATGCCGCAGTGGCCGTGGGTGGTATATTGGCAAAGACATACGTCGGTAATTACGGTAAGTTCCGGCAACGCCTCTTTTATCCGGGAAACAGCCTGCTGTACGGGGCTGTGCATGTCCCAGGCACTGGAACCCTGTTCATCCTTGTAGGCGGGCAAACCAAAGACCAAAACAGCAGGAATCCCCAGTTCATAAACTTTACGGGCCACTTCCACCGCTTTATCGGCGGAAAAATGATACACGCCCGGCATAGACGCAATATCTTCCTCTATATTTTCTCCCGGTACAATAAACAACGGATATACCAAGTCCGCCGCCTGCAGAGTGTTTTCCCTCACCATCCGGCGGATCCCTGCCGATACCCGCAGTCTCCGGGGACGAATAAACGGTACGTTCATGTTCATTGACCTCCTCTACTCCCTGCTACGGGGAAAGTCACATAACCTGAAACGGCAGACCGCCACGATCTCCATTTAGCCATGTGACTGTTCCCTTTCCTGTTATTGTTTTAAAATCGCGGTCACCAGACCGTCAATGGTATACTCCTCGGCAATGATATCCGGTGTGATGTCATGTTCGGCGCAGGTCGCCGCCGTAATCGGGCCGATGCAGGCCACCTGCGCTTTTTTCAGCAAATGAACATAATCAGGTCCTAATAAAGCACATAAATTGGTTACCGTCGAAGAACTGGTAAAGGTGACTAGATCAATCCCTCCGTCCGCTAACATGCCGGCCAGCTTTTTTCCTTCCGTATCGCCGCATACCGTCTGATAGGCTGGTGCTACATTGACACCTACCCCCATTTCCCGCAAGGCTTCCGGCAGTATATCACGGGCAACGGCTGCCCGTGGAATCAGCACCCGCATACCGGCTTCCACCCGTCCCTGAAGCGCCTCGGCAATGCCTTCGGCCCGAAACTCCACCGGCACTAGATCGGCTAAAATTCCATGCCGCTTCAACATTCCGGCCGTCTGAGAACCGATAGCGGCCACTTTAATCCCGGCCAGGGCCCGGGCATCCAGCTTGGCTTCCCGTAAACGCCGGAAGAAAAATTCCACTCCGTTGACACTGGTGAAGATGATCCAATGATACTGGGACAATTCACCGATGGCTTGATCAAGCTTGGCAAAACTTTCCGGGGGCACAATTTTGATAGCCGGGGCTTCCAGGCACTGTGCCCCCAGTTCTTCCAGTCTGGCTGTCAGCGCACTGGCCTGCTCACGGGCTCGGGTAACCAGCACTTTACGGCCAAATAGCGGACGTTTTTCGAACCAGGCAAGCTTCTCCCGCAAGCGCACCACCTCCCCGACAACAAAAACCGCCGGCGCCGTAATCTTCTCCGTCTCCGCCATGGACGCCGCCTGCTCTACCGTAGTTTCCCATACCTGCTGCTGCGGTTTTGTCCCCCAGCGGATAATGGCGGCCGGTGTATCGGCAGCACGTCCGTATTGCATTAACCGGGAGGTTATGTAGGGCAGATTTTCCACTCCCATTAAAAAAATCAGGGTATCCACCGCAGTTGCCAGTTTGTCCCAGCGCAGAGTTGATTTCTCCTTTGCCGGATCCTCATGCCCGGTAATGACGGCAAAAGAGGTTGCCACACCCCGGTGAGTTACCGGAATACCGGCATAGGCAGGCACGGCAATAGCCGACGTAATCCCCGGTACGATTTCATAAGGAAGCTGCCGGGCTTCCAATTCCAGCGCTTCTTCGCCGCCACGGCCAAAAACAAACGGATCGCCGCCTTTTAACCGTACTACAACCTTCCCTGCCAGCGCCTTTTCTACCAGCAGGCGATTGATATCCGTCTGCTTCATGGTATGGGCACTGGATGCCTTGCCTACATAAATCAGTTCGGCCTCCGGCCGGACCAGTTCCAGCAGACGCTCATCCGCCAGCCGGTCATAAATAACCACATCGGCCACCCGCATGCATTCTATGGCCTTAACACTAATCAATTTATAATCTCCGGGTCCCGCCCCGACCAAATATACCATCCCTTGCTTCACGCCTTTCCCTCCTATAACGCCGCCAGTATCTCCCTGCCGCCGGCTGCCAGCATACGCTCTGCCAGCTTTACGCCCAGCGCCGCCGCTTCCGCCGCCGGTCCGCTGATTTGATCCTCAATTTTTTGCTTGCCGTTCGTTGATAAAATGACCGCCGACAATAGCAGCGAATCTCCGGTCAGCGTACCGTAAACACCAAGCGGAACCTGGCAACCGCCCTCCACTTTTTTAAGATAGGAGCGTTCGGCCGTAACCACCGTTGCGGTAGCCGGATCATTCACAAAAGATACGATTTCCCGTACCGTAAAATCATCACTGCGGGTTTCTATCGCCAGGGCTCCCTGGCCTACGGCAGGCAGACAAATATGCTGCGGTAAAATCTGACTGATTTTTTCCTCCCAGCCCAGCCGCACCAACCCGGACACCGCCAAAACAATGGCATCCAAATCGCCGGTTTCCAACTTACTCATTCTGGTATTCAAATTGCCGCGCAGGTCACAAATGCAGAAGTCGGGGCGGTAATGCAAAAGTTGGGCCTTGCGCCGCAGGCTTGACGTGCCGATCCGCGCTCCCGGCGGCAGTTTATCCAGTTTGCCATAACGGGGACTGACAAGAGCATCGCCCGGATCAGCCCGTTTTGTTACGGCCGCCAGCATTAACCCCTCCGGTAACTCCGTCGGCATATCTTTCATACTGTGCACGGCTAGATCAATCTCACCGTTTAGCATGGCATGTTCTAATTCCTTGGTAAATAAACCCTTGCCGCCAATCTTGGCCAAAGGCACATCCAGTATTTTATCGCCGGTCGTGACAATATGTCTTAACTCCACCTGTATATTCGGATATTTCCCGGCAATCATCCGGGCAACATGTTCCGCCTGCCACAAGGCAAGTTTACTGCCGCGCGTACCGATAACAAGATTTTTTTTCACTATGTCCGCCATCTCCTATTGCATCAAGTTTAAACAAAGCACGTACGGCATCCAGGTAATACTGCTCATCGCCATGCACGGCGGCTTCATGAATACGCATCATCGGATCGCGCAACAGTTTGCGCACCAGCATTTTTGACATATTTTCCAGCACCCGGCGTTCTTCCACCGCACTTTCCGGCAGCTTGGCCAGCGCCCGTTTTAATTCCCGCTGGCGGATCATTTCCGCTTTATCGGTCAGTCGTGCCATGGTTGGCTGATAAGAAAGATAACGGAATTTCGCCACCAGTTCCTGCAGTTCCTCGGCAATAATGACTTCCGCCCGGCGCGCTTCCTGTTCCCGTTCATGAATGTTACATTCCACCACGGCTTCCAGATCGTCGATATTATACAGGCTGACGCCCGCCACAGCGGCTACTTCCGGCTCGACATCCCGCGGTACGGCAATATCAATAAAAATGATCGGCTGGCCTTGTCGTTTGGCCATCAGATGGGCTACATCCAGGGTCCGGATAATATAATGCGGCGCCCCGGTAGAAGTAATTACAATATCCGCTTTTACGGCGCATTTCATAAACTCCTCAAAGGGAACGGCAATCCCCTGGAACTTGTCTGCCAACTGGGCGGCCCTTTCAAACCGCCTGTTGGATACAAAAACCGTCTTCACTCCATTTTCCACTAAATGGCGGGCCGTCAGTTCGCTCATTTCGCCGGCTCCCAATAGTAATACATTAGAAGCCGAGAAATCGCCAATCGCATGCTTGGCCAACTCAACGGCCGCATAACTGACAGAAACGGCATTGTAGGCAATCCGGGTTTGCGTGCGGACTTTCTTCCCTACGGCAATGGCCCGGTTGAATAAAGTATTTAACACCGTACTGGTCATACCCACTTCCCGGGAAATCGCATAGGCCTTTTTTACCTGACTTAAAATTTGTCCCTCGCCGATAACCAGTGAATCCAGGCTCGACGATACCCGGAACAGGTGCGCTATACACTCATCTTCTAAATATACATAAAAATGTCCCTCAGCCGCATTTTCAGCATCCGCCATACGGGTCAAAATGCTCTGCATAACTTCCAGTCCGTCTTCGGCATCATCCACGACCGCATACATTTCCGTACGGTTACAGGTGGACAAAATAACACATTCGGCTATCTCTTCGCGGGTAACCATGTTCCGGAGAGCCGCTTTCACCTGTTCCTCCGAAAAGGAAAAGCATTCCCGTACATCGACCGATGCCGTCTTATGATTTAATCCCAGAACAACCAGCTGCATGTTCTATCTTTTCCTCCGCCTCTTTAACCTTACCTTGTTTCAGTAAAGCAAGTATTTCCTGATCAAACGCCTGCCGCCAGAAAACTTCCCTGTCCTTAGGCCTGTCCAACCCCTCCTTGACCCTGTCCCGCAGCGCGGCAACCAAATCCAGATATAAACCGTATTCCGCACCATAACGCCCGGCCAACTCTTCCCGCAGCAGCCGGGATATGCCCGGACTCTTACCGCCGGTTGACACCGTCAACAGCAAATCACCGCGGACCACTTGCGCCGGCACGGTAAAATCGCTAAGCTCAGCGTCATCCACCACATTAACCAAGGCTCCGGCCTGCTTAGCCTCTTCAGCAGCCGCACGGTTAACCTCCGTCCGGTTTGTTGCACAAATCACGATAAAAAACTGCTGCAGCATACCAAAACGGTAAGCCTCGGCCACATGTACAATCCGTCCTGCCGCCTGCAGCCGGCGAAGTTCCGGCGTCAAGTCCGGGCTAATTACCGCCACCTGCGCTTTTGCCGCCAGCAGCGAGCCCACTTTGCGTTCGGCAACACTGCCGCCGCCAACTACGGCACAATGCCTGCCGGTCAGCTGCAAATTAACTGGATATACAGGCATAAACGTTCACCTCATCTTCATCTTGTTTAGTATTCGCTATCGTATTCCGAACTCCTTTTTTCGTCTGAAATAGTTATTGTTTTGCTTACTATCTATTCTACATATCCCCCGTCAGGGTTTTGCTGCTTTAAAATAGGCCTGTAAAACCTCTCTTACTACCGGTGCGGCAGCAACCGAGCCTTCACCGCCTTCTTCCACCAGTACGGCAACGGCAATTTCCGGCCGATCCGCCGGCGCATAGCAGGCAAACCAGGAATGAGTTGTCCCCTTGCCGGTTTCCGCCGAACCGCTTTTGCCGGCAACAGTCGGCTGAAAATCACGAAAAACAGCCGCACCCGTGCCGCCGGCAGTTACCTGTTGTAACCCCTGCCGTATCAGTTCCCAATGCGCAGGCTGCAGGTATACCGTCCGCAGAATTTCAGCCGGAAATTCCTGCGCCACACTCCCATCCTGCGCTAAAACCTGTTTAACCAGCTGTGGCCGGTACATAACGCCGCGATTGGCGACCGCCATTAAGAGCATGGCCTGCTGCAGCGGGGTTGCCAGGTAATACCCCTGCCCGATAGCGGCAATCAGTGTTTCTCCTTCATACCAGGGTTGCTGAAACCGCTCTTCTTTCCAGGCTACCGTAGGGACCACGCCCTGGACCTCTCCGGCCAGTTTAATCCCGGTAGTCTGCCCAAATCCAAAGGTCCGGGCATAATCGGCCAGCCTGTCCACCCCGAGCCGCCGTCCCAATTCATAAAAAACCGGATCACTGGACCAGGCTATGGCTCCCACGATATCGAGTTTACCCAGTCCCTTGATATCCCACCCATAAAAGCTCCAGCCATGGTATATATATACGCCCTTGTCGATAAACACCTCATCGGCCTTGGTCTGCCCCGTATCCAGTGCGGCAGCGGCCGTTACAATTTTAAAAACCGACCCGGGCGGATACGCATTCTGAATGACCTTATTCGCTAAAGGATTACGGACATCCGTTGCCAGCCGCTCCCATTCCTGATAACTAATTCCGTCAGTAAAAAGATTGGGGTTAAAAGCCGGATAACTGGCCATGGCCAGTACTTCCCCGTTTTGCACATTTAAGACAACCACACAGCCCCCCTGTGCCGGCGCCCCGCTTTTCCGGCTGCGTTCCACCTGAGCAGCCAAAGACTCTTCCGCAGCTTTCTGCAAATTGGCATCCAGTGTGGTCACAATCGCCTCACCGGGAGTGGCGGCCTCTTCCCCCAGCATATTGACTTCCTCGCCCTGAACATTAACCTCTACTGCCCGGCCACCCTCCCGGCCGCGCAACACCTGTTCCCATTCCTTTTCCAGACCGGATTTTCCAATCAATTCATTGGGCCCATACCCCTGCTGCTTATATTCCCCATACTCTTCCTCGCTAATGTTGCCGACATATCCAAGGACCTGAGCCGCCAGTTCGTTATATAGATAGTGGCGCACCGGAACGGCTTCAATAATCACTCCCGGCAGATCATTTTTGCGTTCCTGAATCTTGGTAATCATAACTTCATCGGCATCGCGCTTTAAGCGAATGGGTGAATAAGGCATAGCCCGGTTGCGCTCCAGGCTGCTTTCAATTTCAGCAGCCGGTACTCCGGTAATGCCCGCCAGCACCGGGGTAGCTTCCACTGCACGAGTGTATTCCGACGGGATAATGGATACGGCAAAACTGGGACGGTTAGAAACCAGCACCGCTCCATGACGATCGTAAATGATTCCCCGTGGCGCCGGTGAAGCGATTTTACGGATACGGTTGCTTTCCGCAAATTCTTTATATTGCGGCCCCTCAATCAATTGCATCCAGCCCAGCCGTAAAACCAGCACCAGGATCATGCCGGCGACAATCATCAGCAATACCCTCAACTTCTGCAATTTTTCAATATGCATCATGCCTTATCACGTCCTACTGCCATACTCTTTTTATTATGGCAAAAAAGGACAAAAAAAATAGCCCCGAGCGGGGCTATCCTTACCCTACAAACTATTTACCTGCAAAATCCCTGCCAACAATCACTGTGGCCTGGCTGTTTTTATTATCGTCATTTTCGACCTGCAGAGAATACTGAAACGGCAGGTTGCTTAATTTGTCAACCACTGCGCTATTGGCCGTATTGGCAACAACGGTAGTGGTCTTATACGTACTGGTCATATTGGAAACCCCGGAAACCTGAAAGCCCTGTGCCTTGAGCAACGAAGCCATTTTGTCCCCGGCGCTCGCCACACCGCTGGCATTAAGGACTTTCACCGATATTTTAGCCGGCGGTGGCAACACCGGCTTATCCCGGATTTTGTCCTTCCTGTTGTCCCTGTCTTTTTCATTTTCCCTATTGGCAGCCTTGTCCCTCTCTTTATCTTCCTTTTTTTGTTCTTCTTTTTCCTGTTCTAGTTCTTCAGCCGTTTTGGGCGGCGGATCAAGAACCGTCATTTCCTTGGGAATGGAGTTTTCATACTCGGCAGCGGTACGTTTGGCATCCACCAGATATCGGTCGCCGGCCTGGATATCCAGTAAGGCGGCCATATGCTTGCGCAGTGCAGCAATATCCGGAATCCAGTAACTGACATCATCAATATAGGCCGGACGGCCCGGTACCATAGTCGCATGCAGCCCCTGTTTGGAGGCATCATTCAGCAGCTTGGCCAAATTCAGCATTTCATTTACCGACATGTCGGTTTTAATGGCCGAACTCAATTCACTGATTAGTGCCGGCACTTTGGTGATAACCGCCGGGCTGGCCGCTTCATCCATCAGCGCCTTGACAAATTTCTGCTGCCGTTTCACCCTGCCGATGTCACCTTCTTCATCCCGATAACGGACATACTGAATGGCGGTTTTACCGTCCATATGCTGCAGTCCGGGACGCAAATTGATAACCAGCCCCTTATCATCGTAAGGATCTTCATAATACATTCTTTTTTCCACGTTGATGTCAATGCCGCCCAGGGCGTCCACAATATTGACAAATCCCGAAAAATTGACCAAAACATAGTAGTCAATGGGAATATCCAATAATTCCTCGACTGCCTTCATGCTAAGCTTATGCCCGCCTTCGGCATAGGCATGATTGATTTTATCATACCCGTGCCCGGGAATTTTAACGCGGGTATCGCGCGGTACCGACAACATGGATACGGCTTTTGTATCCTTGTCCACCGTAATGACAAATAACGTGTCCGAACGGCCGACATCCCCGGAACGTTCGTCCACACCCATAACCAGAATATTGACTTTTCCCGTCCCTATCAATGTGCTGCCTACCCGTTTAGTTGCTTTTTCAAAATCCCCGCCACTAATAAACCAGACATAGGACGCTGCTGCCACCGTAAGCATAATTAAAAGCATTGCCAAAACGGCCCATATACGTGTTTTCTTCCTAACCCTCTGCTGTGAAAGCCGTTCTTTCAAACGTGCCATTTTGCAACCTCCTTTACAGCCGCTTTCCCCCTGTGAATCAAACCCAGACCTTTGCCATTCCGTTCAGCAACCGCACCCGTGCAAGAAATAAGCCCCCAATACGAGGGGGCTTTATTTCTCAAGTATACAAAAAGTTACACCAATGGTCAAGCTTTTTTATGGGCTGCCGGGTAAGACTGTAAACCGGCTGTACATTGACCTTCCCTGGCCCAAAGCGCCACTGACACAAGCAAGGCGGTTGACAGCGCCAGACCGATCAATAGCACTACGCCCTTCCAGCCGTGCCACAGCAAAAATTTTCCGCCCCAGGCCCCAAGTATGCTGGAGCCGATATAATAAAATAGGAGATACAGGGATGCAGCCTGTGCTTTTCCGGTCTGGCGGCCCTTGCCGACCCAGCTGCTGGCCACAGAATGGCTTCCGAAAAAACCAAAAGTAAATACCGCCACACCGATTACCTTGATGTATATATTCATAGTAAGCGTAATTACAGCACCGGCCAGCATAATCACCAGCGACAGGCAGAGCACTTTAGCACTACCTACGTTGTCGGCCATTTTCCCCATAAAGGTGGAACTAAAGGTCCCTACCAGATAAACAACAAAAATGCATCCCACAATGGTCTGGCTTAAATTATATGGCGGTGCCATTAGCGGATAAGCGATATAATTGTACAACGTAACAAAACTCCCCATAATTAAAAACCCGACGGCGTACAGACAACATAGCTGCGCCTCCCGCAAGTTTCCGAAAACTCCCGCCAAAGTATCTTTAAGCCGCAGAGGACGCGGCTGGAAATTGCGGGACTCCGGCAGACTGAACCAAAACCACAAACTGGCCAGCACACTGATAAAACCCAATGTCCCCAGTGCAAAACGCCAGCCAAAGAAATCGGTTAATGTACTGATCATTATCCTGCCTAAAAGACCTCCCACAGAATTGCCGCTGACATAAATCCCCATAACCAGACCGGTAATATACGGACTGAACTCCTCGTTAATGTAAGCCATGGCGATAGCGGGAAAACCGGCTAACAGTATCCCCTGCAAAATCCGGATGACCAGCAGCAAGGCAAAATTTGAACTAAAAGCCGCCGCAATTGCCAAAACGGATGAACCGAGCAGCGAAACCGCCATAACACACTTTCTTCCTTTGGCTTCAGACAGCCAGGACATAAACAGCATCGCCACCGCCAGGCTGCCGGTGGCAAACGATATTGACAAACTGGCGCTGGCCGGTGGTATATGGTAGACAGCCGAAAAAACGGGAATCAACGGCTGCATACAATATAGCAGGGCAAAAGTCGCAAAACTGCCTAAAAACAGCGCGGCAATGGTTTTCCAATACTGCGCGTCACCTTTCTCAATAAGACCGTCCAACATCACATACACTTCCCTGGTTCCAAAAATTGATTTGACTTTTTTATCTTACGCCTAAATTAATTATAATTCCAATGCATCTTTATTATATAATTAATGCATAACAATTATATAAAAAAGGTGATCGTTTTATGGAATGGTATCAACTGGAAAACTTCAAAGTAGCGGCTAACACTCAGAACATAAGCCGTGCCGCCCGTTTAATGTCCGTTTCCCAGCCGGCTCTTAGCCGCTCCATCAGCAAACTGGAACAGGAATTGGGTTGTCCTCTGTTTGAACGCAACGGAAAGCATGTGATTTTGAACCGCTATGGCCGCACATTTTTACAATACGTTGAACAAGCTCTGCAAGAAGTAGACACCGGCAAAAAAGTCATTCAGGATATGCTCCACCCGGATCATGGCACCGTTTCCCTGGCCTTTTTGCATTCCCTGGGCGGCAATGTCGTCCCCAGACTGTTGGGAAAATTTCATAACCGGTACCCCGATATCCAGTTTAAACTATATCAAAATTACACCACCTTACTGATTGATCAGTTAGAGGCCGGTGAAATCGACCTTTGCCTATGTTCCCCGACTATTGACAAGCCAACGCTGGAGTGGCGGCCCCTATTCAATGAAGAATTGCTGATCGCCGTTCCGCACGGACATCCTCTGGCCCATCGTCGCGAAATTAAACTCACCGAAATTGCCAATGAACCGGTTGTGACGTTTAAACAAGATTATGGCCTCAGAATTATCATGGATCAATTTTTTCATGCTGCCGGCGTAACCCCTCTAATCGCCTTTGAAGGCGAAGAAATTCTTACCGTTGCCGGTCTGGTAGAAGCCCGTTTTGGCATTGCCCTCATTCCCCGCATCGCCGGACTGGAAAATATGAAAATTTCTTTCCTGCATATTGCCCAAGCCGACTGTAGCCGCATGATTGAAATGGTCTGGGTTAGAAATCGCTATTTATCACCGGCCGCTCATACGTTTAGAAACTTCGTCATTAACGAGTTTACCTAATAAATCAATACAAAAAAAGCCGCAAATACGCTTTGCAGCTCCCTCTGGGTTAGGCTTCGCAGTCATCAGCCCCATATTCCTTTAACGCTTGTCCTGCCAGCTTGTCCGCCAGTTCATTGCCTTCCACTCCGGTATGGCCGGCAACCTTATTAAAGTGTATCCAGTCCAGATGCTGACGGATAAAAGCAGCATAGGCCCGGGTAATCTCATTATTGGTTTTCCATCTTCCGGTTGCCCATTCGGATATGCCGATATAGTCATGATGGATGGTAATCGTATCTACATCCTGATGTTTTGCCCAATTGACGGCCTCCACCGTGGCCTCCAGTTCGCCTGCCACATTACGGATGGCAGCGGCATCAGCCTGCTTCCCAACGCCGCTGGCGGTATGAATTACCTTGCCGTTCCGATATACGGCAAACCCCCAGCTGTACTGCTTCTTATTGTGGTCATAGCTGCCATCCACGTAAATGTGATAATGCCTGCCGGAGGATAAATCAGAGCCCGGACCTTCTGCTGCCGGCCAAACGGCGGCCTGGCCGCGAATATAGGCAAGTGCTTCCTCTTCCGTCGGGAAACTCTTGAATAGCGCCCCCTTAAAGCCGGTCACCTGTTTTTGACACTCTCCCCAAGTGGTAAACACTCCCGTTTCCCGGCCGGCTTTGACCGCATAATATTTTTTTGCTGCCATAAAACATCCATTCCCCCTAAAATCGACTGTCCATTATTCTGTCCGTTCCACCGCGGATTGCTTGCCTGCTCCGTACAGCCTCAAAGCCCGGCTTACAGGGAAAATCCGCTAGTTTCCCGCGAAGCCTTATGATAAGCAAACCTGTCCAAGGCAGTATTTCGGAACCAGTTCTTTTTAAAACGTTGATACGGTTCCCCTGCACTGCATCCTTCCACCTGCTGTTTCATTTTACCATAAGGACGTGCATCGCCAAAAGCCTAATATCAGACTAAATCCAAAGACACCGGTTTTACTATAATGGTAAGGAAACAGGCAAATAATATAACATGCTCCCCGGCGAATTCTCTAAGAAGGAATTTTACTATTTTGAAAGGATTATAGAAGGATTATAATGGATATGGCTTATGAAAAATTTCATAAATATAAAAACTGTCAGGGAGGTGTCTCATGCGCCGTATACTATTAGACAACATCCAACCCGGTATGTACCTGTCCAGAGCGTTGATTGCGCCTGATGGTGCTGTTTTATTACATGAAGGCATAGAAATGAAGGAGCGATATATTAATTACCTGCGTGAACAGGGAATTGAGTATCTATATATTGATGAACCCAAAACCGAGGATATTGTGGTCGAAGATGTCATCAATCCTAAACTACGGCAGCAAGCACTGCAGACAACAGTGGAAATCATTAATAACTTCCAAGTCGGCAAGGGAGTTGACCTAAGCAAAGTTAAATCCATTGTCAGTGACATGATTAATCAATTGGGGCAAAAACGTGAAATCATGGTACATTTTATTGATATCCGCCGCAAGCAGGACTATATGTTTACCCATGCCGTCAATACCTGTCTTCTGTCGGTAATGACCGGAATTGCCATGGGCTATAATGATACCCAGTTGGAAGAACTGGGTTTAGCCGCCATGCTGCATGACATCGGTAAAATTAAATTTTCTCCCAATCTGTCACAAAGATATCCCCGACGGTTAACAGAAGCAGAGAAAGAGGAATATCGGCAGCATCCTTTTTATACTCTGGAATTATTAAAAGACAACCCTTTGTTAAATACGAATATCCTCAACGCCTGTTTTCAGCATCATGAACGCTGGAACGGCAGCGGTTATCCTATGGGGCTGGAAGGAGACGTCATTAACGAGTATGCGCAGATCATCAGTGTAGCCGATGCTTACGACCGCCTGATTTCCGGATTGCCGCACCGCAAACCGACACCGGTTTATTATGCCGCGGCCATTCTCAAAAAGGCCGCCGGTCAATATTTTAATCCCCTTATCGTTGACAATTTCATTAAGAATATCGCCATTTATCCCATTGGTACAACCGTTAAACTCAATAATAATCAAACTGCTGTTATTTTAGACGTTGACAAGGAAAATAAACAAACACCTATTGTACGCATTATGTCTGGTGAAGACAGCAGTAAAATAAACCAGTTAATTGAACTGGACCTGAAAAAAAATCCCGAATTATTTATTGTTGATTTTGAATGACCGTATTATGGTTAAGAATAAAAAGAAGCGGCCCCGACACCGCTTCTTTTTTATTCCCTGCTGATAATGATAAGACCGGATTCTTTTTCCAGGTCAATAAACTGACCGTCTTGTGTACGTACCACCAGGCGAAGCTGGCAATCCTTCCCTACACTGACAATAGTGGCTTTACGTCCATCGCTCAGCAATACCGAATTACCTACAATCCAGCCCCTGATATTTTCTAAAAATATCCAGCAAAGGCTTGGATCCAGTTTTTCAAACATTTCCAAATATAAAACCCTTGCTACCTCATAGGGTGTTTTGGCCTCATGATAAACTCGTTTCGACGTCATCGCATCATACATATCCACAACGGCAATAATTCTGGCAGAAACAGGGATTTCTTCTTTTTTTAACTTTCCGGGATAGCCGCTGCCGTCCATTCTCTCATGATGATGCAATACCGCCCATAATATGGATTCCGGAAAGTGACTGTAACGGAGCAGTTCATACCCTGCCAGCGGATGCTGCTGAATGATTTTTCTTTCCCGTTCAGTTAGGTTTCCCGGCTTATTTAAAATCCGCAAAGGGATGGTAATTTTGCCAATGTCATGCAGTAATCCGGCCATCATCAATTCATGGGAATCAGCTTCCGGATAATTGAGCCATCTGGCAAAAATACCGGATAAAACCGCCACATTAATGGAATGCTGCAAGGTATATTCGTCACGGCATCTCAGATCGTGCAGAAAATCAATAACCCCATAGGTCTCCATCAACGGTTTTATGGCACTATTCACCAGGTTTTTTACGTCTTTGATTTGAATATCCTGAATATACTGGGTTGAAAAAAAGAAATCTTTTACCCTTTCGACCGTTTCCCGGTATGTTGTCACAAATGCTGCAGGAATTTCCCTGTAACCCTGCTGACGATCGGAATTCTCCCTATCGCAGTAAACTTCCATATGTTTAAGTGTTTGAAGATGGGAATTGGTCAATATGGTGCCTTTTGCCAACAATAATTGTCCTTTTTTTGAAAAAAGCGAATGCTGCAGCTTTGTGCCCACACCATATCGCGACGGCCAAAATCGTCTGCCCTTCAACCCTATCTTCCCCTTTATCAAATAAAAATCCCTAAAAATATTTGATAATACTACCCATTACATAAAATTCCCTCTAAATTTCATCAGGCGAAAAAGAAACCATCACTACTCCCGCTCTGCCACTGTATATCCTTCCTCGCCAACCGCTGTCGTGATCTCAGCCAGCGTAATCTTTTCATTATCATAGGCCACAGAAAGCTTTTGAGTATCCAAATCCACCTGAGCCGCAATAATCCCCGGCAAAGCCAGCACCGCCCTCTCCACAACGGCCTTGCAATGGGCACAGCTCATACCTTTTACTGTTAAGATTATCTTTTCCATATAACTGCCTTCCTCCCCTGCTTTTTTCAAAACAAAATTCCCAGGGATATCATTGTATTCCGTATTATATGGTAAAATAACCTGCTGGCTTGGCCAGCAAGTTATTTTTTACTGTTGCTTAGGAAATTTTTGATCGATTAACGGCCAAATATCCGGTTGTTCCTGTCCCAACCGCCATATAGCGATACCGGCCGGGTTGTATTTGGCAATAATATCCAGTTTCGCCGAGGTGCTGTCGGCATTTTCAAACCATACTTCATGATTATCATATTTAAAATACGGTGATTTACTGGCCTCGTCAAACATGATCTTTGCTCCGTTTTGTTCGGCCCGGACAATGGCATCCGCATAAGTAACCGTTTCGCCATCTTTATCCGGAGCCCAATCATAACCATAAGCCCCCAGTCCGATTAATACCTTATTGGGACCACCGCATTGTTCGATTGCATACTTAATATTTTTTTCATACCATTCAATCGGAGCTATCGGCCCCGGCGGCGATGTTGACCAATGATGGTCATAGGTCATAATTTGCAGATAATCGGCATTTTTAGCCAATTCAGGATAATCATAAGCCCCGGATACATCTTCCGCCACATCTACCTGAGGAAAAACCGAAATAATCAACAATTTATTCAGGGCTTTTAATTTCGGATAAAGTTCCGCAACAAAGGCGGTTAAATTTTCCCGTTGTGCAGGCGGCAGCAGCTCAAAATCAATATTGATACCATCATATTGCTTTTCCTGAGCCAGTTTGACAATATTGTCAATCACTTTGCTGCGGATTGCCGCATCCCCCAGAACTGCCTCGGTAGCTCCGGATTTATTGGTTATCAACGGTATAATTTTTAAACCTGAATTACGGGCCGTGTCATAAACCAACTGGCTGTCCCTGGCTTCCAGGGTGCCGTCCTGCGTTGCCCGGTACCAAAAAGGTCCCACACCGGTCATACTGTTAGCATGTGTTTTCATACTGGGAAAAGATCCGGTCTTATCCGGAGTTCCCGGCCAGGGATTCTCATAATAACCGATGATTAGGCGGGCCGGAATATTTAAATTAGGGACCGATGGCAATAACTTGGGAGCAGGCGACTTTTGACCGCCGCACCCGCCTGACAGCATTAAAATCAGCACAGAAACCATGATCACAAATACCACACTTATTTTACACCAACGCATCCTATTCACCCTTTCTGATACATACTCATCATTAGTATCAGCCAATAGCATTTTCTTATGCGCCGAACCCGCTTTAAAACACTCAATTTCTTAGATAAAACGTATGATATTAATAAAATCTGTTAAAATATGAATACCTTCGTAATCATCCGGCTTTTTGGCGCTAACCCGATCTAACCGCATTTTTACGTGTTTTAGCGGCAAGCATTTATCCCGCCGAAATGTTATACTATTCGTATAATTACAAATACATCTTTAACGAGGGAGCGTGTTGAGTTTGAAAGATAGCAAGGATTGCTTGGCCATCCCCACTCCACCGCTGGACGGACCTTCCGTAAAATTATTGGAAGACGCCCTGATGCATTCCCCTACGAAAAGCATTCAACTGGAAATTAACAGTTCGAATTATCAAATTTCGCGTGAAGGCCGTTGGTTTAAATTTTCCCTTCTCACCAAAAAAAGAACCATAAAAAAAGCGACCTTGTTTGCAACCATAACCGAAATGTATAATCAGTCCGTCCATGGGCAAAACTGGCGTATTGCTGAATCATCCAGCGTATAATAAAACCCTCCTCAACCGGAGGGTTTATTTATGTCCGTTTTCATACTCCTATCATAACCTTATTTGTGAGGTCTTCGTCAAGTACCCCGCCATTTTAACCATTTCCTTGCGAAATTCCGTCCCGCACATAAACCGGATAAACCGGGGTAAAATAAAACCATACCAAAACAGGGGGAGATTGCTATGCTGGCGATAGTTAACGGAATGGTATACACCGGTACGGGAGAGAAGTTGCCGGGAGCATCCATACTGATTGATCGGGGAAAATTTTTAGCCGTGGGACCTCATCTGGCGATTCCCCATGATGCATCCAGGATTGACGCTTCCCATAAAATCATTACTCCCGGACTAGTTGACTGCCATACCCATCTGGGAATTGCCGAAGAAGCCGCCGGTTCTGCCCATCTGGATAAAAACGAAGTTAATGATCCGGTATGTCCTCATCTCCGGGCACTTGACGGTATTAATCCGGAAGATCCCGGTCTGGAAGACGCCTATTCTTCCGGTACAACCAGCATTATTGTAACCCCCGGCAGTGAAAACGTAATCGGCGGTCAAAGCGTTGCCATCAAGACCTTTGGCAAGGTCATCGATCATATGATACTGCGCCAGCCGGCCGGGCTAAAAATGGCTTTTGGTGAAAATCCGATTCAAATGTATCTCAAAAAAGACCGCCCGCCTTCCACTCGCATGACCATTGCCGGTATGATCCGGGAAACTATCATTGCCGCCTTAAACTATGAACAACAATTATCTGCCGGGAAAGCAGAACGTAACCTCCGCATGGAAAGCCTGCTAATGGTGCTGCACGGTGAAATTCCGGTGCGGGCTCATGCCCATGCCGCCGATGATATCATGACCGCCATCCGCATTGCCGATGAATTTGGTTTAAAACTGACGATCGAACATGCTACCTCCGCCCATAAAATAGCCGGTGAATTGGCCTGCCGCGCTATTGCCGCAACTGTCGGCCCTTCTATTACCGCCCGGGTTAAAGTGGAATTAAAAGACCGTACCTATCGTACTCCGGCAATTTTACACCAGGCCGGGGTTAAAATTGCCTTAATTACCGATCATCCTTTCCTGCCGGTCAGCAGTCTCCGTCTGGAAGCCTCCCTGGCTGTCCGCGAAGGGCTGCCGGAAAAAACAGCTTTACAGGCCATTACCCTGAACGCTGCTGAAATTATGGGAGTAAGCGACCGAATTGGCAGCATCGAAAAAGGAAAAGACGCAGATCTGGTTATCTTTGACGGACATCCGTTTGCCATTTCCACAAAAGTGGAACGGGTTTATATCAACGGGATGGAAATTAGTAACCATCTTTGATTATGTTACATCGAAAAATGAAATAATACGCTCTTGAAAAAAGGCCTGCGATGCAACATCGCAGGCCTTTTTGTTTTTGCAGTCGCTGTAAATCAGAATCTATTTTATAAGAAAAATTGACCGCGCACCTTCAATATCAACAAAGACTGTGATACTATGGAAGTAAATTCCCATTATTGTAGTACAAAACTGTCAATGAGGAGGAATATCATGATTCGCTTCGGAACTATCGGAACCAGTTGGATTACGGAAGAATTTATTCGTTGTGCATCCCTGACGGGCGACTTTACACTAAGCGCCGTCTATTCCCGGGAGTTGGAAAAAGCAAAAGCCTTTGCCGCCAAACACGGTGCAAACCATGTTTTTACCAACCTTGACGCTATGGCGCAAAGTGATGTCATCGATGCAGTCTATCTTGCCAGCCCCAATTCTCATCACGCCGGACAGGCTATGCTATTTCTGGCAAACCATAAACATGTCCTGTGCGAAAAACCTATGGCCTCCAATGTAACAGAATGTTCGGCCATGATTGATACGGCCAGGAAAAATCAAGTATTACTAATGGAAGCCATGAAAAGCACCTTCCTCCCGAACTTTAAAAGTGTGCAGGAGAATCTGCCGAAAATCGGCAAGATAAGAAAAGTTTTCTCCAACTACTGCCAATACTCATCCCGTTATGACATCTTCAAAGCGGGCAGGCATATCAATACCTTTGATCCCGCCTTCGCCAACGGTTCTATTATGGATATCGGCGTGTATTGCATTTATCCTGTCATCTTTTTATTTGGCTCGCCGGAGGCGGTTTCAGCCAATGCCACCATATTAGAATCGGGTATTGACGGCTGCGGGAGCATTACCTTGCATTATCCGGATATGGAGGCTATTATTTCCCATTCTAAAATAAGCGATTCTTTTATCTCCAGTGAAATACAGGGAGAAAAAGGAAACATTCTAATTGATAAAATTTCCACCCAGGACAATGTGAAAATTATCTATCGCGATGGCTCCACCGAAGATATTACCCGTAAGCAATCCGCCGATATTATGTATTATGAAGCGCAGGAATTTATCAACCTGATTAAGGCAAAACGAACCGAATCCACTGTCAACAGCTTTTCACTTGCCTTGGCTGTTGCTGAAGTGATGGAAACCGCCCGCCGGCAAATTGGACTGATATTCCCGGCAGACAAACAGTAAAACTGTCCACTGTGATCCGACAACCAGGCTACCGGACATCCTTCGTATCAAAATCAGAAGAATTGACAATGACTTCCTGGGTGGCCGGTGCCTGCAGGTGAATAGTTAACAAATTATCTTTTTCACTGACTCTGCGTTTGGTCAAACTGATTTCACCGTAACCTGCCCGGCTTCCGGGAAATTCCAGGCTAAGCCGCAACGTATATCCCTGGGGTACCCGGAATTCAAATACTTCACCCGAAGATTGTGAAGGAATAGTAAAAGACCTGCCCATGCCGGACAGACGAACGGTATCCAGTTTTGCTCCCCAAAACGGATACTGCCAGAAATAATCCGGATTATCAATAACAACATGTACCTTCACGTTTACCAAATCACTTTCAGCTGCTGCTGAATGACTGACGGGGAAATATAAAGCCAATAATACCACGATGGAACAAACTATCCCCCAACACTTACTTTTCAGCATCATTCTTCTCCTCCAATCCGCATTATCTTTACCTTCCTGTCGTGCTTATTATTTACTTTTCTTTATTGCAAATAGATTTCCTTGTTCCCATCTGAATTAAATGACAGGCTTCAGTACTATTTGTAACCGGCTCTGCAAAACTACTGTCATACAAATGTCATAACTATGGATTATACTATTGAATACTATGTAAAATGGAGGGATTCTTTTGAACGCATTTGTTAAGAAATTCACCCTTTTCACTCTACTATTTGCCATATTGAGTATGTCTGCCATAACGAATGTCAGTAATGCGGCCACAATTAATCCTTTTTTTGATAATAGCCAGTCAAGCGCCCGTAATACCTATGTTGTTCAGGCTGTTAAAAACGTCGGACCGGCCGTTGTCGGCATTTCCAATAAAGCTTATGTAAGAGATAATTTTGATCAAAAAGTGTTGATTGAGACAGGAGTAGGCTCAGGTGTTATCTTTAACTCCAATGGCTATATCGCAACAAATTACCATGTCATTCAAGGTGCGCAGGAAATTGTTGTTTCCCTTGCCGACGGCCGCACGGTAAACGGTAAGTTACTGGGGGCCGATCCCGCCACCGATTTGGCTGTGGTGAAAGTGGATGTATCCGGCCTGCCTTCCGTAACCTTTGGTGATTCCAGTACACTGATGATCGGTGAACCGGCCATTGCCATCGGTAATCCTCTGGGAATGGAATTCAGCGGCAGTGTTACCGTCGGCGTAATCAGCGCCTTAAACCGGACTATTGAAATCGGCGACCGCAAATTCAATTTGATTCAAACCGATGCCGCCATCAATCCGGGAAATTCCGGTGGAGCACTGGTTAATGCCGATGGACAGGTGATTGGTATCAACAGTGCCAAAATTTCAGCTGACGGCGTGGAAGGTATGGCATTTTCCATTCCTATTAATTCCGCCCGGCCGATTCTGCAGGCTTTAGTGGAAAAGGGAAAGGTTGTCCGCTCGTATCTGGGCGTCGGCGTATGGGACAAAAATGCAGCCGCCCGTTATGGTTACAGCCTGCAGATTGACAATGGTGTATATGTTATGCGCGTAGAAGCTGACGGACCGGCCAGCCAGTTTATCCGCCAGGGGGACATTATTACCAAAGTAAACGGCACAGCCGTTGATTCGGTAGCCGACCTGCGTAAAATATTAGACGATATTCCGGTAAATACCAAAATCACTGTGGAAATTGTTCGCAACGGAAAAACGATGACCGTCAGCCCGACTGTCAGAGAAATGCCAAATTAATCGCCTGCGGATCCAGGCTTGTAATAGAGACAGGGATAAAAATATTTCTGTCTCTATTGTTTTTTATAAACTAAAATACTATAATAGTTTATAGGTAACCACGATCTACTATTATCATTACAGGTGAATATATGAAAGATATAAAAAATCTAATTCTGGATAAAGCCAAAAACCGGCTGGACCGGTTTGGTTTCAAAAAAACAACCATGGATGAAATCAGCCGGGACTGCAGAATTTCCAAAAAAACGGTATACGAGCATTTTAAAGACAAGGAAGATTTATTTACCTGCCTGTTAACCCGGGAATGCCATAGCGCAATAGAAACCATCTTCTCCAGGATGGGTGACATACCGAATCCTTTAGAACGCCTGATACAACTGATTCGGACAGCCGTCGAATTTTTTAATGAAGATACCTTTATAACCAGACTGCTGAAAGACGATGACGACTTGTTTTCAGCCTTTTTAAACCGCAAATATCACGCTATGATTGATGAGGAAATTATATTAAAGATTGCACAAATCATTCAGGAGGGAAAAGAAAAGGGAATCTTCCGGGATGTGGATGAAAAAGTGTTCGGCTATGCCGGATTCCGTCTGTTTCAGGCCTTCAGCTACATGCGCACCTGTGCCCTTTCCCCGGAAACTGAGGAGCAGGAATATTACACGGCCGCGTTAATTGATTTCATTATTCATGCAATTATTAAGAAATAACTTTAGTGCTGTGCCCTACTCACGGCTTTAGTTTATTTTGTCCTAAATAAACTAAAATACTAATATGGTTTATTTGATTTTATGTATGGAGGAGACAAGTAAATGAATACACGGTTAGTCCGCTACACAGTTCTGCTAACGCTTAGCATATTTTTTATCAGCGGTTGTTCCGGCACAACAGCCGTTAAGGAAGCAATTCCTCTGGTCCGCACCCAAACCATCCATTTTAATCAAACTGATCAACAGGCCAGTTATTCCGGTGAAGTGCGGGGACGGTATGAAACACAATTATCCTTCCAGACAGGAGGAAAAATCATTAAGAGACTGGTAGAAAGCGGTAACACCGTAAAAGCCGGGGATATACTGATGGAGATTGATGCCAAAGATATTCAGCAAACGGTAAACAGCGGTTCTGCTCAGCTTGCTTCCGCGCAGTCACAGCTAACATTAGCCCGCAATAATCTGGAACGCTACACTAGATTATATGAACAGGGTGCCATCAGCCGCGCCCAGCTCGACCAATACCAGAGTTCCTATGATGTGGCACTTTCTGCCGTTCAACAAGCATCGGCCCAATACAATCAAGGCACCAACCAGTTGGGCTACAGCACCTTGACTGCCGACAGCAACGGTATTATTTCCAATATTACGGCCGAAGCCGGTCAAGTCGTCAGCGCGGGCCAGTCTGTTTTAACCCTGGTAAAAGACGGCGAACGGGAAGTTGAAATCAATATTCCTGAAAATCATGTTGAAAGCCTGCGCCATGCCGGGCAGGTTCAAGTAAGCTTTTGGGCCCTGCCAGGCATTGTCACTAATGGTGAAATCCGGGAAATCTCCCCGGTAGCCGATAAAGTAACCAGAACCTATACCGTCCGTATCCATCTTGTCAGCCCTCCGCCCAATTTACAGCTGGGTATGACAGCCACTGTAACGGCCGCAAATGTTAGCGCCCAGCCATCGGTCTATATTCCTCTGTCTGCCATTTACCAAACCGGAGATACGCCCAATGTATGGGTCATCAACGAAGGCCAGGTAACACTGCATCCCGTCAAAGTCGGGTCTTTCGGCGACGGAAAAATCCAGGTTCTTGACGGTTTACAGGATGGCGATATCATTGTTTGTGCCGGAGTCCAAAAATTACACGAGGGACAGAAGGTGCGCTATGAATAAGCTGAATCTATCGGAATGGGCACTACAGCATAAACAGTTAGTCTATTTTTTTATTGTAATTATTTTTATTGCCGGCATTTTATCTTATCGGCAGTTGGGACGAATGGAAGACCCTGATTTCGTCATTCGCCAAATGGTTGTATCCGTTTCCTGGCCGGGTGCCAGCGCCCGTGAGATTGAAGAGCAGGTAACCGACAAAATCGAGAAAAAGTTACAGGACACACCTGGCCTGGATTATCTAAAAAGCTATTCTCAGCCAGGGAAATCCGTTATCTATGTAACTTTAAAAGATACGGTAGCGGAAAACGATGTACGGCCAACCTGGCTTGAAGTCCGCAATATGGTTAACGACATAAAGAGCACCCTGCCGCAGGGTGTTGTCGGCCCTGCCTTTAATGACCGTTTTGATGACGTGTTCGGCAGCATCTACGCGCTTACCGCCGATGGCTATTCTTATGAGGAAATGCGTGATCAGGCGGAAAAAATAAGACGTAATTTACTCGGCGTAAATAATGTAAAAAAAGTGGATTTACTCGGCGTACAACCGGAAAAAATTTACATTGAAATGGAAAGCAGCAAATTAGCCCAGCTAGGTCTTGATCCCAATCTGATCATGAATGCGGTGAAAACACAAAGTGCCATGTCGGCCTCCGGTATGGTCGAAACGGCTTCAGACAACATCTATGTCAGAGTCAGCGGAATATTTGAAAATATAGAGGATTTAAAGAACCTGCCCATCCGGGCAAACGACCGGACATTCCGGTTAGGCGATATTGCTTCCATCCAGCGCAGCTATAGCGATCCCATTGAGCCGAAAATGTTTTTCAACGGTCAGCCGGCAATCGGGATTGCCGTTTCGATGAACAAAGGAGGCAACATTCTGACGCTGGGACAGCAACTGGAAGAAACCATTACCCAAATCAAACAGGATTTACCGCTGGGACTCGAAATCAGCCAGGTATCCAACCAGCCTAAAGTGGTAAAAGAATCCATCGGTGAATTTGTGAATTCGTTAAAAGAAGCCATTATCATCGTTCTTGTCGTCAGTTTTTTAAGTCTCGGCTTCCGGTCGGGTATTGTCGTTGCTCTTTGCATTCCCTTGGTTATTGCGGGCATCTTTGTCTGCATGAATATATTCGGCATTGACCTGCACAAAGTATCTTTAGGCGCTCTTATCATTGCTCTGGGCCTTTTGGTTGACGATGCCATTATTGCCGTAGAAATGATGACCGTGAAACTTGAACAAGGCTGGGGACGCATGGAAGCCGCCTGCTATGCTTATACGGCCACCGCCTTTCCCATGCTTACGGGAACCTTGATTACCTGCGCCGGATTTATTCCCATCGGTTTTTCCAAAGGATCGGCATCCGAATTTACCAGCAGCATTTTCACCGTCGTTACCATTGCCCTGTTACTATCCTGGATTGTATCCGTTATAGTCGCTCCGTTGCTCGGTTTTAAATTGATAAAACCCAAACATATGGCCGGCCAGGGGCATAACAGCTATGATTCCCGTTTTTACCGCATCTTCCGTCAAACATTAACCTGGTGCCTCAACCACCGTAAACTGGTCATTAGCGCCACCGTACTATCTTTTGTGGCTTCCCTGTTTTTATTAACGCTAGTCAAGCAGGAATTTTTCCCGCCCTCGGTCCGCCCGGAAATTATCGTTGAAATGACATTACCGGAGGGGTCATCCTTGCAAGCAACTGAACAGGAAGCACAAAAACTCGCAGCCCAGCTCACCGGGAATTCCAATATCGAAAATTACAGCTATTATGTCGGCGAAGGAGCTCCCCGTTTCGTTTTAACCACCGAACCCAAACTGCCTGCCAGCAATTATGCCCAGTTTGTGATTGTTGCCAAGGACCTTACCGCCAGAGAAACACTAATTAACGATATTAATACCTTATTTGCCAATGATTTTTCCAGTGTGCGCGGCCATATTAAGCTTATCCAGACGGGTCCGCCGTCACCATATCCGGTTATGCTGCGGGTTAGCGGCTACGATCATGAAAAAGTACGGGAAATTGCCGAGCAAGTTGGTACTGTTATGGCTGCAAATCCTAATCTTTACGATATAAACTTTGATTGGAATGAAAAAAATAAAGTTATGCACCTGGCTATTGATCAGGATAAAGCCCGATTATTGGGTATAGACAGCCAAACTTTGGCTCTCGATTTACAAACTCAATTATCAGGATCTTCTATCGGTGAATTTTATGAACAAGATAAAACGGTAGGTATCGTTTTCCGCCTGGATTATCAAAACCGTAAAAATTTAGCTCAGATTAAAGATCTTCCTATTCCGGTCGGCAACGGTAAATTTGTTCCTTTGGACCAGATTGCCACAATCGAATATGCAGCGGAAGAAGGGTTGATCTGGCGCCGTGATTTAAAACCCACCATTACCGTTCAAGCCGATGTTTCAGCAGCGGTTACCGGCAATGACGCTACCAAAGCCGTCTATAATGAGTTAAAACCACTGCGGGACAGTCTGCCGGCCGGTTACAGCATTGCTATCGGCGGCTCGCTGGAACGAAGCCAGCAGGCTATGGAATTTTTGCTGCAGCCTGTACCGGTGATGATTTTACTGATTCTTATCTTCCTCATGATACAACTGCAGAAAATCTCGTTAACGACGCTAACTGTTTTTACGGCTCCACTGGGAATTATCGGTGTCAGCCTATCCATGCTGCTCACCAGGCAACCTATAGGCTTTGTTGCCGAACTTGGTATTTTAGCACTTGGCGGCATGATTATCCGTAATTCGGTCATTTTAATCGATCAAATTGAACAGCATATTAAAAGCGGTGAATCCCCCCGGGATGCTATCATTGATTCGGCGATTTTGCGTTTTCGCCCGATTATGCTGACCGCCGCCGCTGCCATCTTAGGGATGATCCCCCTGATTCCCAGTAATTTCTGGGGACCGATGGCTGTAGCCATCGCCGGCGGATTGCTTGGTGCTACCATTTTAACCCTTTTGGTCTTGCCGACCATGTATGCAGCCTGGTTTAAAATTAAGCCTTAACGCAAAGAGAAAAAGAGACAAATCACCCGAATCATGGTGTGACTTGTCTCTTTTACAATTCATAATAATCCCTAACTATAAAGCATATTTACCCAAAGGCCCTATAAACCTTCTAATCTTTTAACTGATACGGCACGGTTGTAACTATCACATTTTCCCTTAAAATAAGTGTTGTCCTCAATATCCATCCTGTTTGATTGTGATTTTCGTATAGAAAAGTATTTTAGCCATTTCATCAATTATAAAGCAAATTAAAGTGAATATCTCCTTACAGTAGAACTTGTATAAACATAAGGCACTACGTTAAAAAACTTAGTGCCTTATGTTATAGACTTTAGATATCTAAATTTCTTACGCTATGCGCATGTTCTTCAATGAAATTTCTCCTGGGTTCCACTTTATCGCCCATAAGAACGGAAAATATCGCATCGGCCTCCATGGCATCCTCCATGGTTACTTTCAATACGGTACGTCCTTCCGGATTCATAGTGGTTTCCCATAACTGTTCCGGATTCATTTCTCCCAACCCTTTATACCGCTGGACATTAATATTATCGCGGCCAATCCGGGCAAGCAATGTATCCATTTCTTCATCACTGTATAAATACCAGTGTTCTTTGCCTTTTTTTATTAAATATAAAGGCGGCTGAGCAATATAAACCTTACCATTTTCAATTAACGGCTTCATATACCGGTAAAAGAAGGTCAACAGCAAAGTACGAATATGAGCCCCGTCAACATCGGCATCCGTCATAATGATAATTCGGCCATAACGACTTTTTTCCACATCAAATTCGTCACTGATGCCACAGCCAAATGCGGTAATCATCGCTCTGATTTCTTCATTATTTAATATTTTGTCCAGCCGGGCCTTTTCCACATTCAAGATCTTACCGCGTAAAGGCAAAATTGCCTGAAAACGCCGGTCACGCCCTTGTTTGGCTGAACCGCCGGCCGAATCACCTTCCACCAGATAAATTTCCGTCTGTTCCGGATCACGTAAGGAACAATCGGCCAGTTTACCGGGCAGTGAACTAATTTCCAGGGCATTTTTGCGGCGGGTTAATTCCCGTGCCTTGCGGGCAGCCTCCCGGGCTCTGGAAGCCATAATTGTTTTTTCAATAACTTTTTTGGTTACAGCAGGATTTTCCTCAAAAAACTCGCTCAATCCTTCCGAGACAATGGTATCAACAATGCCACGGACATCACTGTTACCTAGTTTTGTTTTGGTTTGCCCTTCAAATTGCGGTTCCTGTATTTTAACACTGATTACCGCAGTTAAACCTTCCCGAATATCCTCACCGCTCAAATTTTCGTCATTTTCTTTAAGCATATTCAATTTACGGGCAAAATCATTAATTGAGCGGGTCAGGGCAATCTTAAAGCCGCTTAAATGCGTTCCACCCTCCTGGGTATTGATATTATTGACAAAACTAAAGATATTCTCAACATAGCTGTCATTATACTGCAAGGCAATTTCCGCTATGGTAGTCTCCTTATTGCCTTTAAGATAGATAGGCTTGGTATGCAGTACATCCTTACTCTTATTTAAATGCTCAACAAACGAAATAATACCGCCTTCATAATGAAACATTTCAGAAACGCCGGTTCGTTCGTCAGATAACGTGATATTTAATCCCTTGTTTAAAAAAGCCAATTCCCGTAAACGCTGTTTCAGCGTATCAAAGTGATAAACCGTTTCTTCAAATATTTCCGCATCGGGTTTAAAGGTGACCTTGGTACCGGTTTCTTCTGTTTCTCCCAAAACCTGTAAAGGCTGCACGGTATTGCCGCGTTCGAAGCAGATTCTGTGTATCTTGCCACTGCGTTTTACTTCCACTTCCATCCGTGTACTCAGTGCATTTACTACCGAAACGCCAACCCCGTGTAGTCCGCCGGATACCTTATAACCTTCGCCGCCGAATTTGCCGCCGGCGTGAAGAACAGTTAAAACAACCTCTACCGCCGGTTTCCCTACATCGTGCATATCCACCGGAATACCGCGGCCGTTATCAATAACCGTAATACTGTTATCCTGATGAATTGTAACATCGACTTTTGTACAATAACCGGCTAAGGCTTCATCAATACTATTATCAACCACTTCATAAACCAAATGGTGAAGTCCACGCGCCGAAGTACTGCCAATATACATCCCCGGACGCTTACGCACCGCCTCCAAACCTTCTAACACCTGTATTTGATGTGCACCATAATTTCCACTTACCGTAATATCTTCATTCAAGCTATAGAACCCCCTATCATCGAATTCCACCCTATAAACCGCCCAATGATCGGTTTATAATTCTTCCTCATCCTCTTCCGGTATATGACCGGCCCGTTTTTTTAACGTCAATGAAGAAATAGCTGATAAATATACAACTTTATCGGTTAAAACAAAACTCTTGGGATTATTATCCGAAATATCAATGATCATTTGCTCATCCTTCATTGTTTTTAAAAACTCATTATTAACATTCGATTTTCCGGACCGCAGATCATTAATGGCAATCACATTTTTTAACGGAATAACGGTATCAGCCCCTAGATGCAAAAACATACGGTTTCCTCCTGATTTTTTGCAAAGTGAGATTCACAGTCTCTGCTGTGAGTTCTTCCGGTTTCTTAGCATGTATTAACATGGCCAGTGTCGTAGTCTGTACGGCATCGGCTTGTCCACTCTGAATCGCATAATCCATGGCCAGGCGGGAGATAAGCTCATTTTTCGCCCGGTCAAATTCAAACCTGGTGCAATCAATATATTTTTTTAGTTCATCATAAGTAAACCAGGGAGCTTCCAGCAGCATCCTTCTAATGTCTTTTACTGTTTCTTGCCGCAGGATTCGCCTGCAAACAGCACAATAAGTCTCATCGGGAGGGCAAAGTGTACCACACTCTGCGCAGGAATGCCAGTGAGCCATCTTTTTTAATTTTTGAAAAGCCAGTGATTTTTTAGTGAATACCGCCAGTCTTTTTTGTAAAGCCGGGTCGGTAACATTACCGGTAACAGCATCTATCATGGTCAGCTCTGTTGCATCCAAACGCACGGCAGCTAATTTTTGTTTCATCGGGACGACTACATCCGCCTCTTTTTCATTCTTACAATATTTCAAATATCCTGCCTGAAAACGGATATCCTTGACAATTTTTTCGCCGACAAACTGATTAATTTTATAAATAATGCTTTCTTTCAGCATAAACAAATGATGACTCCATACCGAGCTGCTTACGGAAATAAACAGCACGCCGCCTTCCATTCTGACCGGGCAGGCATGTGTAGCAATATCTTCACCGACGATTTCCGGCCACCGGTCGATGGCCAGTTCGGCACGGTAACGTTTGGTCAAGCCCATTTTTTTTAGTGTCTGCTCCAACACTTCAGCTATGCATTGCAACTCTATCACTCCATGACAGTCCCCTGATTCACATAATAATATCGGCCCATCTTTTTTTCCGGAAAATAACTTTGATCGGTAGCCGTAATAAAAGTCTGAATTTTATCTTTAATAAAAGAGAGCAATTGCTCTCTTCTTACCATATCCAGCTCACTCATCACATCATCCAGCAATAATACCGGATATTCGCCGGTTTCTGACTTTATAAATTCCAGTTCGGCTAACTTTAATGCCAAAACTCCGGTTCGTTGCTGCCCCTGTGAACCAAAATTTCTAAGATTAATACCGTTATTGACCGTTAACACCAAATCATCACGATGCGGCCCTATACCGGTACTTCCGCGCTGAACATCGGTGAATCTTAATTTCACCAGCATCTGCCGGTACCATTCGGTTAACTCACTATCGGCAATTGGCTCATTATTTTCGGTACCGGACAGCGCATATTGCAATGTTAGGTTTTCCCTGCTGGCTGTAATTTTACGATGCATCAAATTCGCCAGCATGGCCAGCTTTTTTACAGCCTCCCGTCTTTTCATCACAATCCTGGCTGCGGCTTGGACCAACTGCTCGTCCCATGGTTCCAGCAAATCCATATGCAAGCGGTTTTCCCTAATTTTTTTTAACAGATTATTCCGCTGGGACACAAGCCGGTTATATTTCATTAACTGGCTATAATAAGCAGGACTGGCCTGAGAGATTTCCATATCAATAAACTGCCGGCGGGCCGCCGGCATTCCCTTTACTAGTAGTAAATCCTCCGGTGAAAATAGTACAACATTGAAGGCACCCATCAGTTCACGTGTTTTTATACTATAGCCATTGTAGATAATTTCCTTATGCTGACTTTGTTTGGCAGTCTGTTGAGAAAAACGGAACAAAAGCTCGTTAGCCACATCCAAACGGAAAAAATAAAGCTGCACAGTTCCCTGCGGATATCGCCAACGGACCAGTTCCATATCGTTATGTGTACGATAAGACCGTCCCATCGCACCAATATAAATCGCTTCTAAAATATTGGTTTTCCCCTGTGCGTTATGGCCGATGAAAATATTAACATTATGCGGAAAATCCAGCGACAACTCTGCATAATTTCGAAAATTATGCAGCACTAACCGATTAATTCTCATGCTGTACCTTTCACTCGCTGATTACTTGCCATTGTCCCATACCCTTAACATGTACAACATCACCGGGGTATATTTTTTTTCTTCTTTCTTCAATTCTCTTACCATTTACCTCAATCATCGCATCAGCCAGCAGAAATTTTACCTGAGCGCCGCTTTCGACAATACCAGCCCACTTTAACAACTGGTCCAGCTGAATGGTAGCAGTATGAATAGCAATTTCCTCCAATGTACATACCCCCGAATATCAGCTCGTTCTGACAGGTGTAATAACGTAAGTATACAAATCATCATCCACCGGTTTGATACAGGCCGGGCTTAATGGGGTGTTAAGTGAAAAAACCAGCTTATCACTATGAATATTTTTCAAAATATCAGTGACATACTTGGCATTAAAAGCAATTTCCAATTCATTGCCTTCAATTTCCGCTTCCACGGTTTCACAGGCCTTGCCAATATCAGGATTGTTTGAATTTATTATCACCATATTATTTTTAAAGCATAACCTGATGACATTATATTCTCCGTCTCTGGCCAACAAGGAAACCCTCTCGACCGCATCCAGAAAATAATCGGTATTTAATTTGACAAGAGTTGCAAAATTTTCGGGAATTACCCGGTTATAATCAGGAAACTGTCCCTCAATAAGCCTTGATTTTATGTAAACATTATCAAAAGAAAAGGACACCTGATTTTTTTGCCAGGAAACCCAAACATCCAAAGGATGCTCTGAAACCAACAGCCTGGCCAGTTCATTTAATATTTTAGCAGGAATAATCATTTTAAATTGATTGGAATTTTTTTCCAAAGTATCTTGTTTTAAAGCCAGACGATGTGTATTAGTCGCTACCATTTTAGCATTCATTTGATTAATTTCCAAGAGGGCGCCGGTAAAAATTGGCCTAGCCTCATCCGTGGCACAGGAGAAAACAGTTTTTTTGATTAGTTCTCTTAATACGTTGTCTTTAATAACAAAAGAACTTTCTCCCTGCAGTTTATTAAGGACAGGAAATTCTTCAGCCGGTAACAGCAGCAAATTAAACTGGGCGGAGTTGGATGTAATTTGAATCGTTTTTTCTGCCTGCTGGGAAATGATTTGTATGGTATCCCCCGGCAATTTTCTGACCAGTTCCTGAAAATAACGGCCGGAAAGTACTATAGTACCCGGCTCTTCAATATCAGCGTCCACAGTGCAGCTGATACCTATTTCATAATCAGTGGCTTGTAATTCCAGTTTTCCATCTGCAGCGGACAGGTATATGCCAGTTAGTATCGGTAGTGTTGTTTTACTTGCTACGGCCTTTTGGACGGTTTGTACAGCATGAGTTAATAATTCTTTGGAGCAGGATATTTTCATTTCATTACCTCCTGTTGGTATATTATTACTAAAAGATACATAATATATAAAAATTAGTCGTAATAGTAGTAGGCGCTGTCGATATGTTGATAAGTGTAAAATGGTGTTGTCGAATTAACAAGGGAGATGTTAATAACTTGTCGATAAGCTAAACAGCACTTATACACAAATTCACAGGATTTTGCTGTGTAAAACATATTAACAATTCATCAACAAACATATAACCTTGTTATAAACAAGGTTAATAACAAGGAAAAATTATACACTTTCAATTCGTTTAATCAGTTCTTTTAAGGTATTACTCAACTTTACATCCTCGTTGCGTTCGCGCGTGATCTTATCATGGGCATGAATAACCGTTGTATGGTCCCGTCCGCCGAACATTTCCCCAATGCGCGGCAGAGACGTATCGGTTAATTCACGGCAGAGGTACATAGCGATTTGCCGTGGATAAGCCACATTACGGGTGCGCTTTTTAGCAAGAAGCTCTTCAATTTTTATTTTGAAATAGGAAGCAACTATTTCCTGTATCAGTTCCATGGTAATTTGTTTGGGACGGCCGTTAGGGAAAAGATCTTTTAGAGCTTCGGTAGCCAGATTGATATCAATACTTTGATTAGTCAGGGAGGCATAAGCCATAACCCGGATTAAGGCTCCTTCCAGCTCGCGGATGTTATTGTCAATGCGGCTGGCAA
This sequence comes from Propionispora sp. 2/2-37, assembly GCF_001298735.1. Classification (GTDB taxonomy): domain Bacteria; phylum Bacillota; class Negativicutes; order Propionisporales; family Propionisporaceae; genus Propionispora. The sequence continues at coordinate 129,407 of NZ_CYSP01000007.1, forward strand.
TATAAACCATAACATCATTAGGAATATTGAGATTTTCAATCATGGCTTTTTTACGTAAAATGGCAATCCGGGTTTCCAGGTCAGGCGGCTGAATGTCGGTGATGAGCCCCCATTCAAAGCGTGAGCGCAAGCGGTCTTCCAAGGTCTGTATTTCGCGTGGCGGCCGGTCGCTGGAAATAATAATTTGTTTATTGGCTTCATGCAGCGTATTAAAAGTATGGAAAAATTCTTCCTGAGTATGTTCTTTTTTAGATAAAAATTGGATATCGTCAACCAGTAAAACGTCAATATTGCGATATTTTTGCCGGAAACTTTCCGGTTTGCCGTCACGAATGGAGTTAATCAGCTCGTTGGTAAACTTTTCACTGGATATATAGACAACTTTAATTCCGGGGTAATTTTGTAATATCCGGTGGCCGATGGCATGCATCAGATGGGTTTTGCCAAGACCTACGCCGCCATAAATAAAAAAAGGATTATAAACCTGGGCCGGAGCTTCGGCAACGGCTAAGGACGCCGCATGAGCAAAGCGGTTGGAATTGCCGATTACAAATGTTTCAAATATGTATTTGGGATTTAATATAACCAAAGAATCATCAGTTCCGGCAGGAGAAATTTTAGTTTGCGGCGGGGGATTAAAGGTTTCCAGCGGCAGAGTTTCCTGCAATTGCGTAGTCTGAGTGGCTGCTATTTCCGGAACGTACGATTTGGTTTCATCAAGCACCGGTTTTTCGGCCTCAAGGGTAGCCGTAGCTGCCGGATGGTGTCGGATGACCTGGGAGTTGGGAACGGAGAAATTGGCCGGGAAATTTTTAATTTCGGCGGCGGCAGGCGCATTTTCCAAGTGATCGTCATCGACATTTAAATTAGTGATTTTTATAGACAATTGTCGGCCAAAAATTTGCTGGACGGCAGTTTCGATTTGCGGCATATATTTTGTTTCCAGCCATTCTTTCATAATTTGCCGGGGAGTCCCTATTTCCAGTACATTTCCGGTAAGTGATAAGGCTACGGCACCTTTAATCCAAGTATCAAAGAGCGGTTTTATGATTTCGGTTTCTAATTTTTTTAATACTTGTTCCCACAGCACTGTCAATTGCGAAGTATCCATATAGTCATTCCTTTCATGATGAATAGCCTTAATTTATTAACATATCCAGACGTCATTTAAAAAGTTATCCACAATCTTATTAACACCTGTGAATAAAAATAGCCATATTAAGTAAATTTAAAGAAAAAAAAATACAACAGCAGCTATAAATGAATAGCTTACGGCCTTGTATTATAAAGAGTTCACATAAATCACCGGTATTGTGGATAAAATTGTGTATAATGCCTTAATTATGTGTATAACCCTGCGGTATATGTATATAATTTATAATATAAAACAAAATTCATATCGCCTTGCTATATAATATATTAACAAATGGGTGTGGAGTTATCAACATATTTTTGTGGTTAGTGACAAGCTTTGGTGTATTTATCCACAATCATAAGTTTCCCGACAAAAAAATCCATTAAGATATTATCCTTAATTGTCAAAGTAATTTTCTTGACACTAGAGGGTTACTGGTCTATAATTTTTTATAGTTAAAATGATTATTTTAGCATGGAATATTCCTGTGCATTTAGGCAAGGAGGTGTAATCATAGATGAAACGGACTTATCAGCCGAATACGTTATGGAAGAAGAGAACTCATGGTTTTCGCGAACGTATGAGCACTAAGGGTGGGCGTATGGTTTTAAAAAGAAGACGTGCTAGAGGTAGAAAGAAATTATCCGCATAGTAGGCCGCCGGTGCGTGGCCTATTTTTTCCATGTGACAGGATGGTTTAATGTACAAGTTAAACAAGGGCAGTATCGTTAAAAAAAATAAGCATTTTCAGGCGATATATCAATCAGGCATTTCCTATGCCAATAAAATGCTGGTGCTTTATATTTTGCCCAATCATGAAAATGGCCGGCAGGTGGGGTTTGCGGCAGGAAAACGGCTGGGTTGTGCGGTAATCCGTAATCGGGCTAAACGTCTTCTGCGGGAAGTATATCGCCTGAATCAGAACCGCCTTGCCGACAATATGAGTTTCCTTCTTGTTGCCCGCAAGCCGCTTGTCGATGCGGATAGGGAAGAAGTGACCAAAGCTTTTTTGGATTTATCCCGGAGAGCGAAAATTTTAATTAAGTAGGTATGACGCTGATGAAAGCTGTATTGCTGTTTTTGATACGATTTTATCAAAACTACATATCACCATGGAAGCCGCCTACTTGTCGGTTTATACCTACCTGCTCCGAATATGCGATTATGGCTATTGAAAAATACGGGGTTTTACGCGGTGTATTATGGGCTGCACGGCGTATTTTGCGTTGTCATCCCTGGCATAAGGGCGGTTATGATCCCGTTTAATATATTTAGGTAAGAATGGCTCACAATGATTTCCTGTAAAGTGATTGAGCGTTAGGAGTGAGAATTTGTTTGATACGATCGTTGTTTTTCCTTTGCAAAGCCTGTTGACCTTTTTTTATAATGTGACTGTAACGTTAGGAATTCCTAATTACGGGACGGCTATTATTTTGTTAACAATCGCGATTAAATTAGTATTATATCCACTGACTGTAAAGCAGATTTCTTCCATGAAAGCCATGCAGGAACTGCAGCCGAAGATCAAGGAATTGCAGGAAAAATATAAATCTAATCCCGAAAAAATGAATAAGGAGCTGGCAGCTATCTACAAACAGTCCGGTGTGAATCCTTTAGCCGGATGTTTGCCGATGATTATTCAGATGCCTTTTCTTATTGGTATATTTTATGCAATCCGTGATTTTCACTATGTTGATTATCCGGGATTTTTATGGATGTCGAATTTGGCCCAAAACAGCAGTGTAGTAGATCCGTACTATATTGTTCCGATTTTGTCGGCCGCTACCACGTATTTGCAGCAGAAGCAGACTATGGCATCTTCGGATCCGAAAATGAATCAGCAAAATCAGATTATGCTGATTTTTATGCCGTTGTTTATCGGTTATATTACGTTAACATTTCCAGCCGGTTTGGGAGTTTACTGGGTGGTTAGCAATTTAATACAGATTGTTCAGCAGTGGTGGATGTATCGTAAGCCGGCTGTTATTCAGGGGGAGGCACAATAATACCATGACTTCTTTGGAGAAAACTGGGAAAACTGTTGAGGAAGCATTAGAATCAGCGCTTTCTGAGCTTGGCGTGGGCCGCGACCGTGTCGATTTTGAAATTTTGGATAATCCAAGCAAGGGTTTATTCGGGTTTCTCGGCAGTAAGCCTGCACGGGTGTTGGTTACGGTTAAAAAGGTGGATCCTTTGGAAGTGGCAAGAGAGTTTTTGCAAAATATTGTTGACTCCATGGAGTTGCAGGTAGTTATTGAAAAGCTGACAAGTGAAGAACATACTGTTTTTAATTTACGGGGCAATGATTTAGGAATTTTAATTGGCAAGCATGGACAAACTCTGGATGCATTGCAGTATCTAACTAATTTAGCGGCTAACAGGGATGCGGAAGATAAAGTCCGTATTATTCTGGATGTGGAGGATTACCGCAAACGCCGTACGGAGACCTTATCCCGTCTGGCTTTACGGTTAGCCGATAAAGTAAAAAGGCGCGGGGAAAAGGTATCCCTGGAACCGATGAGTCCGCATGAACGCAAAATTATTCATGTCGCGTTGCAAAATGATAACCGGATCATTACATATAGTGAAGGGGATGAACCTTTCCGCAAGGTGGTTATTGCATTAAAACGATAGAATGAGAGAATGGTATGTAACAACCCAGTAATAATTTTATTACTGGGTTTTCATATAGGCCAAGGTATGATTTACTTGATGTCGGCTACACTATGCTAGTACCGTGCGTCACCAACATATGTCCGATATACGCGGCTCCTCCGCCTTGTAAATTAATCTAATGTTTCACATGACGTACGGTACCAGGCGTAATCTTACATTATAGGAGTGAAGGCTGTGTTTCAGGAGGATACGATTGCCGCTGTGGCTACGGCTGTCGGGGAAGGTGGCATAGGTATTATTCGTATGAGCGGTATTCAGGCACTTGCCATTGCGGATAATCTGTTTAAAGGAATAAGGGGGAAAAAAGTAGCCGATATTCAATCGTATCAGGCTGCCTATGGACATATTATCGATCCGGCCAGCGGCCAGCCGGTTGATGAAGTACTATTATTGGTTATGCGTGCCCCTAATTCTTATACCAAGGAAGATGTAGTTGAAATTCACTGTCATGGGGGACCGGTGCCGTTAAAACATATTTTGGAACTGGCAATAAGCGGTGGTGCCCGCCTGGCCGAGCCCGGAGAATTTACAAAACGGGCTTTCTTAAATGGAAGGCTTGATCTCACGCAGGCGGAAGCTGTGATTGATGTTATCCGTTCCAAGACCGACGTATCCCTGCGTATGGCTGTTAATCATTTAGCGGGCAGTCTGTCAGAACGTATCCAGCGCATGCGTCAGATTGTGTTGGGAATGATTGCCCAATTGGAAGCGGCTATTGATTTTCCGGAGGAGGATATTGAGGAGCTGACTGCACGGCAAGTTGCGGAACAGTTATTTCCCCTACAGGAAGAAGTGGATGAATTATTAAAAACAGCCCATACCGGTCGTATTTTGCGTGAAGGGCTGGCAACGGTCATTATCGGTAAACCAAATGTGGGAAAATCCAGTTTGCTGAATGCCCTGCTAAAGGAAAATAGGGCTATTGTGACGGATATTCCCGGAACGACCAGGGATATCATTGAAGAATATGTCAATATCCGGGGAATACCCTTAAAAATTGTGGATACGGCCGGAATTCGCCAGACAGCCGATGTCGTTGAGCAAATAGGAGTAGACCGGGCGCGTGAATTTATCAGCCGGGCTGATCTTATACTGTTGCTACTGGATGTTTCGGTGCCCCTTTCGGAGGAAGATTATGAAGTATTACAGTTATTGCAAGGCCGTGATGTCATTATTTTACTGAATAAGACCGATCTGCCGGCAGTTTGGCAGGAAGATAAAATTTTAGAAATAACCAAACAGGATATCCTGAAAATTTCGGTAAATAGCGGAGCCGGGCTGCAAGAGCTGGAAGAGGCGATTGTAAATAAGGTATATAGCGGTCAGGTGACTTTACCGGAGGGAAGCTATATTAATAATATACGCCAGGCCAATTTGCTGGCTAAAGCCAGGGAGCATCTTTTGGCGGCGCAGTCTACGATTACTGCCGGTATGCCGCCTGATTGTATTGTTGTTGATTTGCGGGGAGTATGGGAGCGCCTTGGTGAAATTACCGGTGATGCGGTGAATGAGGATATTATTTCTGAGATTTTTAGTCAATTCTGTATTGGTAAGTAAGTGTTACTGGGAGATGATACAGGTGTTTAATGCCGGAAAATATGATGTGGTTGTTGTTGGTGCCGGCCATGCCGGCTGTGAGGCGGCTTTGGCAGCAGCCCGCATGGGTGTCACTACGCTGTTGGCTACCCTTAACCTGGATAATATTGCTTTGATGCCTTGCAATCCGGCTGTCGGCGGACCGGCTAAGGGACATCTGGTGCGCGAAATTGATGCCTTGGGTGGTGAAATGGGTTTAAATACGGATAAAACTTGTATTCAAATGAGAATGTTGAATACGGGGAAGGGGCCGGCCGTGCATGCTTTGCGTGCCCAATCGGATAAGAAGTTTTATCAGAATATGATGAAGCATACGGTGGAAAATCAGGATAATCTGGAAGTCAAGCAGGTACTGGTAGATGCCATCCTAACCCGCTCCGGCCGTATTACCGGTGTTCAAACTGAAACCGGAGAAATATATGAATGTCAATGTGTGATTCTTGCTACCGGGACCTATTTAAGAGGTAAGATTATACTTGGTGAACTTGCTTATCCGGGAGGTCCTAACGGGCAAAGGGCTGCTATCCAGTTGAGCCGGTCTTTGCAGGAAATTGGTATAGAATTAATGCGCTTTAAAACCGGCACTCCGGCCAGAGTGGATAAACGGTCCCTGGATTTTTCAAAAATGAAAATACAGCCGGGCGATGATGAAGCCAGAAATTTTTCGTTTATGAGTGAATGTAAAACCAGGGAGCAGACTCCCTGCTGGCTGACATATACCAATGCCCGGACGCATGAGATCATACGGGCCAACCTGCACAGGGCTCCGTTATATACCGGCCTGATTGAAGGGACAGGGCCCCGTTATTGTCCTTCTATTGAGGATAAAGTGGTACGTTTTGCCGAAAAAGAAGCCCATCAGCTGTTTATTGAGCCGGAAGGTTTAGATACCAATGAGATGTATGTTCAGGGTATGTCCACCAGTTTGCCGGTTGACGTACAGCAGGCTTTTTTAAGTACGATTGCCGGGATGGAAAATGTGCGGATTATGCGTCCCGGATATGCGATTGAATATGACTGCCTTGATCCTACACAATTAAAGCCCAGTTTGGAAACAAAACAGGTTTCCGGCTTGTTTTCCGCCGGACAGGCCAACGGTACTTCCGGTTATGAAGAGGCGGCTGCCCAGGGGTTAATGGCCGGTATTAATGCGGCACTAAGAATTAAAGGAAAAGAGCCGTTTATTTTATCCCGTTCGGAAGCATATATTGGTGTCTTAATTGATGATTTGGTTACTAAAGGAACCAATGAACCTTACCGGATTATGACTTCCAGGGCGGAATACCGGCTTATTTTACGTCAGGACAATGCCGATCTGCGGCTAACGGAAAAAGGGCGTCAGCTGGGGCTGGTTAATGATGAACGTTATAACCGTTTTACAGCCAAACGGGAGGCCATTGCTGCCGCTATGACAAAATTAAGGGAAATCTTTATTACACCGAACAGGGACGTTCAGGTGAAAATGCAGGCAATGAATTCGGCTGAATTGCGTTCAGGCATTTCCTTATATGATTTATTGCGCCGCACCGAAGTGAATTGCAAGCTGTTGACAGAGCATTTTGGTCTGGAGCCGTTGCCACCGGAGGTACAGGAGCAAGTGGAAATTGCCGTTAAATATGAAGGCTATATTAATAAGCAGATTGAGCAGGTTGAACGGTTTGCCAAACTGGAAGCCAAACGATTGCCGGAAACTATTAATTATGAAACGATCAGTGGACTGGCTTTAGAGGCGCGGCAAAAATTGAATAAGATCAAACCGCTTTCAATTGGTCAGGCAGCCAGGATTTCCGGAGTTTCACCGGCCGATATATCCATTTTGATGATCTATCTGGAACAGCAGCGGCGCAGGGAGGGGATATGATTGTTTACTGCTCATCTCTTGCAGGCTGCTAAGGAATATGGAGTTGCGCTTACGGAACATCAGGCAAAACAGTTTGCCGAGTATTATGCATTATTGATTACTTGGAATGAAAAGATAAATTTAACGGCCATAACGGAACCTCGTGAAGTTGCGGTTAAACATATGATTGATTCGCTTTCCTGCTATCATGAGGCTTATTTTCCCAGGGGAAGCAAGATCATTGATGTGGGTACCGGGGCCGGGTTTCCGGGACTGCCCTTAAAAATTATCCGGCCGGATATTACGCTGACCCTGCTTGATTCCCTGCAGAAGCGTCTGAACTTTTTACAGGAAGTAGTACAGAAGTTAGCATTACAGGATGTTCGCCTCCTTCATGCCCGGGCTGAAGATGCAGGGAAAAAGCTGGAACGGGAACAACATGATGTGGCTCTGTCGCGTGCGGTTGCCCGGTTGAATGTGTTGAGTGAGCTGTGCCTGCCTATGGTTAAACCGGGCGGTTATTTCGTGGCTTTGAAAGGAGCGCAGTATCTTCAGGAAATAAAGGAAGGTCAATCGGCAGTGAGTTTATTGGGAGGCAGAATAGAAGAGGTCAAGCCTGTCAGTTTACCGGGTTTGCAAGATGTCCGGGCCGTAATTTATATACGGAAGATAACAGCCACACCGGTTCAGTATCCCCGGAAGGCAGGAACTCCTGAAAAAAAGCCTTTATAATGGAAGTTTTTGTAAGAAGGAATTGATCGGTATATGGCGAATATTACCATATCTGATTTGTGCTAAGGCGGTGTGCAGATGAAATTAGCCAGATTTTTTGGTTTAAATGCGGAAAAGGGAACTACTGACGACGGAGTCAATACAGATATAGTCGATTATGACGAAAAAATAGCTATGGTACAGGAAACGGAAGGAACTGCCGGAATTTCTCAGCAGGAGATTTTCCGTATTGCGGTCGCTGATATTGAACCAAATCCATTCCAGCCACGTAAGACTTTTTATGATGATTCCCTGGCGGAACTATCTGCTTCGATAAAAGAGTTTGGCGTTATTCAACCGTTATTGGTGCGTCGAAAAACTCATGATACCTTTGAACTGATTGCCGGTGAGAGACGGTTACGGGCATCAAAACTGGCCGGGTTAGAGAATGTTCCTGTCATTATTAAAGAATTGAATGACCAGGAAATGGCGGAACTGGCCATGATTGAAAATTTGCAGCGGGAAGATTTGCATTTTCTGGAGGAAGCTGAGGGTTTTCAACAGTTAATTGCTAATTTTGGCTTTACTCAGGATGCTTTGGCATTGAGGGTTGGTAAAAAACAATCTACCATTGCCAATAAGCTGCGGCTGTTGCGATTACCGGAAGACATCCGCGATATCTTGAGGCAGGAAGAGTTAACAGAAAGGCACGCCAGAGCCCTGCTGAAAGTGGAGGATGCCACTATACAGAAGAGGGTTCTTGATGCCGTTTGTAAGGATAAGCTCAATGTTCGTCAAACGGAGGCGTTAATTGAAGAAATTCATAATGAAATTTCCCGGGAAATGCCCCAAAAAGCACCAAAACAAAATGTAGTTAAAATTATAAAAGATGTGCGCATATTTCTTAATACGATTAATAAGGTCGTGAACGAAATAAAAAAAGCAGGTTTGAATGTACAGATTAAACAGGAACAGGATGACGATTATATACGTGTTACCATGCGTATCCCCAAACGGCGTTCATGATAAAAATAATGAAAACTTGTTTAACATACATAAAGCAGCCCCCTGGCAATAAAAGCTTGCCGGGGGGCTGCTGTCTATATTTATAGCTTTATGTCGTTCATTAGTTCCTTAGCTATTTTGACGGCGGCAACGCCGTTGGCGGCGTAGCGGTTCGCACCGGCTTTCCTTGCATAATCAGCGGTCAGTACGGCTCCGCCGACAATGGTTTGGACTGCAATTCCGGCTTTTTTTAAGGCGGCGATGGTATTGTCGATTTCAGGCATAGTGGTGGTCATTAAAGCACACAAACCGACAATATCTGCGTGGTGTGCCGCCGCGGCCTCCACAATGGCTTCGGCGGCAATGTCTTTACCCAGATCAATGACTGTAAAACCGCTGTTTTCCAATAAGGCGCCAACAATATTTTTACCCAGGTCATGGATGTCACCCTTGACGGTAGCAAGAACGACAGTGCCTAGACTTATGTGGTTTTGTGCCGGCAGCACTTCCTTAATGGTTAAAAAAGCGGCGCGCATGGTTTCGGCAGCCAGGAGTACTTGAGGTAAAAAGCACCGTCCTTTACCAAAGTCATCTCCTATTTCGTTCATGGCGGCGGTAAGCCCTTGTTCGGTAATTTCAGCCGAACTATAGGATTGTTCCAGGGCCTTCCGGATTAAAGGAATAATGGCTTCTTTTTCTCCATTGATAACGGTTTGGCGGATTTGGGCGAGCATAGCTCTTGTTGTCGGTATGTTGTTTGCTGGCGGCGTAGCGCCGGCAGTTCCGGTTGTTCCGTAGGCAGTGCTGTAGGATCGGCCGCTGGCATCATGGCCAAGCAGGGCGGCAGCGGCAGCCAAAGCGTCTTTCATACGGGTATCCAGGGGATTTAATATCGGTGCATCTAGCCCGCTGGCCAGAGCCATTGAGCAAAACGTCGCATTTAATAAGTCTCGCTGCGGCAGACCAAAAGAAATGTTGCTAAGGCCCATGGTCGCCGGGTAACCGAAGTGCTGGCGGTATAATCTTAAAGTATTAAGAGTTTCCAAGGCTGCCCGGCTGTCAGCGGCAACCGTCATAACCAGGGCATCCAGTACAAAGTCCTGTGGTCGTAGCCCGGCGGCCAGTGCGGCTTCAATGATTTTTTTCATGATGGCTACCCGTTCCTGTCCGGTGCCAGGTACGCCACCGGGAGCAATCGGAAGGCAGAGGATGGCAGCTCCGTATTTTTTGGCTAAAGGCAAAAAGCTTTTCAGACGTTCCGGTTCGGCACTGACCGAGTTGATAAGAGCCCGGCCGGGGTAAGCCTTAAGTCCGGCTTCCAGTGCCGCCGGATCAGTCGTATCAATAGAAAGCGGGGCATTTACCAGCATGGATATTTCCTGAATCGCTTTGTGCATGGCTGCTGCCTGGTCAATACCCGGCACGCCCATATTGACATCCAGTATGCGGGCGCCGTTTTGAATCTGCAATAAGGCGTCTCTTTTGACGGAAGTGAAATTACCTTCACGAATATCCTGGGATAATGCTTTTCGACCCGTCGGATTAATCCGTTCGCCGATGATAGCTGTTGGATAGTCCGGTCCTAAAAAAACTGTTTTACTGCGGCTGGTTAGGGCGGTAGCCGGTTTGATTACCGGCCGTTTTTCCGGACGTAGTGTGGCGCAGGCTTCCCGGACTGCCTTAATATGAGCAGGTGTTGTCCCGCAGCAACCGCCAAGATAACTGGCACCGGCGTTGACCAGTTTAATCGCCCAGTCGGCCATTTCAGCCGGGCTCATGGGAAAAATCGTTTGCCCGTTTTTTAATTCCGGCATGCCGGCGTTAGGCTGAATACTGATAGGCAGATTGGTGGTTTGGGCTAAGGTCTTTACTACGGCCAGCAGTTGGGCTGGTCCTAGTGAACAATTGGCGCCGATAACATCTGCACCCATGGCTTCCAATACCAGTGCGGCGGTGCGGGGATCGGTGCCGGTTACCGTTCGCCCGTCGGCTTCGTAGGTCAGCTGGCAAATGACCGGTTTATCGGTGACTGCTTTGGCGGCCAGTAAAGCGGCCCGCATTTCCTGGATATCAATGATGGTTTCAATCAGGATCATGTCCACACCGGCCTGATGCAGGGCGGATATTTGTTCGGCGAATACATCGTAGGCTTCGTCAAAAGACAGTTCACCCAATGGTGCAATAAATTTGCCGGTTGGTCCGACCGATCCGGCGATTTTCGTATGGGCCGTGCAGGAAGCTCTGGCAGCGGTTACCGCCGCTTTATTCAGAGCGGCTACCTGATGTGATAGTCCGTAATGTGACAGTTTTATCCGGTTGGCGCCAAACGTGTTGGTTTCAATAATATCCGCTCCATGGGCAATGTATTGGCGGTGTACCGCCGTTATATTTTCCGGTTGTTCAATATTCCATAATTCCGGACAAGAACCGGGAGCTAATCCTGCTTTCTGCAACATGGTGCCCATAGCTCCGTCAAAAAATGTAATCATGTATAGTCTCCCTTCGGTATCCCGGTCAAATTGGTTTTTAGCTGTACTGGTTTTTATCAGCTTCTTTTTCGTGATTGACAATTCAGTTGTGTACAAGTTGAACAACCTTCGGTTTTTCCCATTGTCGGCACCATAAGCTGATTTTGATGAGGGGTAAGACCGATAACAGCGGTTACTGATTTGCGTGGAACCAGCATGCAGGTATCTGTCGTAGTTATGCCAATACGATGTGCCTGAATAAGCTGCAAAATTGCCGGCTGTACCGTTATATCCCAGCCTCCGTAACCCGGACTAAAACGAAAGGTCGTATCATAACCCTGTTTGGCTGCATGCTGGGCAATCAAAGCCGATAACTGGTCGGCTGTTTCTTCGACTGCCGTTGTGCCGGCGGCGTCCAATAACAGACCGGCAGTATAATTCCCCTTGGAAAAGTGGTGGCTGACCAGTTTTTCCAGCTCTTCTCCGATGGTTACCGCCAGGACGGCCACTTGGCTGCAGTGTTCCAGGTGGGCAATAATTTTTTCTCCCTGTAGTCTACAGGGTTGTTCGGCGAGGATGGTTTCCAGGTCGGCATCATAAGGGTAGATTTCCCATATTCCTTTAGGCTCTGCCAATACATGTGCCTCCATACAGGCGTTGACCACCAATTGGTTGGGAAAATCGGCCGTACGCATCAGACCGGCATAACGTTTGGTTTCATTAATATCAATATGGGTAAGGGTGGCATTGTAAATCGGCATGATCTATCCCTCCACATGCTTTTGCATAAATTACCATAATTAAATCTAATAGTCAATACTTTTTAGTAAATAAAGGCAGATAATGATCTTTAAATTTTCCTTAATAGTATTGTAATACAATGCTATTAATTATGTAAACTTATAAATTTATCTTAACCAAATATTTGGCAGGAGAATGTTTGTAAAATGTGGAATGAAATAAACTTAGTTCAAAAATATGAGGTGAAATATATTGGTCAAGGTCATTGCGATTGCCAATCAAAAGGGCGGTGTAGGTAAAACAACCACATCTGTTAATTTGAGTGCGTGTTTGGCAGAGCTCGGAAAAAATGTATTATTAGTGGATATTGACCCCCAGGGTAATTCTACCAGTGGTTTAGGCATTAATAAATCCTCTATTAAACGTTGTACCTACGATGCATTGGTAGGGGACGTACCCTTAGCCGACATCATTTTGGATACGGAAGTGCCAAATTTAAAAATAGTTCCGGCTACCATTCAGCTGGCAGGGGCGGAGATTGAATTAGTCTCCGTGATGTCACGGGAAAATAAATTAAAGAAAACGCTGGATAAAATCAAGTATTTGTTTGACTATGTAATTATTGATTGCCCTCCGTCATTGGGATTATTAACAATTAATTCTTTAACAGCAGCAAATTCAGTTTTGGTTCCAATTCAGTGTGAATTTTATGCCCTGGAGGGATTATCACAGTTAATGAATACAATTTCTCTGGTACAAAAAAATTTAAATCCGGCACTTACTTTGGAAGGAGTTGTACTGACTATGTTTGATGCCCGGACCAATTTGTCTATTCAGGTGGTTGATGAAGTGAAAAATCATTTTCGCAGTAAGGTATACCAGACCATTATTCCGCGTAATGTCCGTTTAAGTGAAGCGCCCAGCCATGGACAGCCGATTATTAAATATGATGCCAAATCCAAAGGTGCCGAGGTGTATTTGGATTTAGCAAGAGAGGTGTCTGACGATGATTAAGCAGCGTGGATTGGGAAGAGGTTTAGATGCGCTGATTCCTCAGGCTGTGTCCGAAGAGGGGGCCAGCGAAATTGCGGTTGATCAAATAAAACCGAATAAGTTTCAGCCGCGTCGTGTTTTTGATGAAGAAGTGCTGATGGAATTATCACAGTCTATTCAACAATATGGAGTTTTACAACCGATTATTGTGCGTAAAACTCTGGCCGGTTATGAACTGGTTGCCGGGGAACGCCGCTGGCGCGCCAGCCAGAAAGCCGGTTTAAAAAGTATTCCTGCAATTATCCGTGAATATACTGATGCTGAAATGACGGAGATTGCTTTAATTGAAAATTTACAGCGGGAAAATTTAAATCCAATTGAAGAAGCTATGGCTTATCGGCGTTTGATGGAAGAGTTTGGCCTTACCCAGGAAGAAGTGGCCTGTAAAATTGGGCGCAGCCGTTCCTTGATTGCAAATACCATTCGGTTATTAAATTTGCCGCCTATTGTTCAGGAATATGTTTCACGTGGAACATTATCCATGGGACAGGCCCGGCCGCTTTTGAGCTTAGAAAATGAAGGACTCCAAAAGGAAGCTGCAGATATGATTATAGCCGAGGACCTTTCGTCCAGAGATGCGGAAGAACTGGTAAAAAAGTTCGGATCGCCATCAAAAAAATTAGGAAAAGACATTTCCGAACAGCCCAGGGAAATTTTTGTGGTGGATGCTGAAGAACGCTTAAAGCTATTACTGGGAACACAGGTGAAAATTAAGCCGGGAAAATTAAAGAGTAAAATAGAAATTGAATTTTATTCTTCAGAGGATTTGGATCGGATTTTGGAGGTATTGACGCCACAGTCATCCGCTGTGACTGTTTTTAAAAATCGCAGCCCCTTAACTGTATAATATGTTTCACGTGAAACAATCATAATATGGGGGTGGTATGATGCGCTTAGAAAAAGATCTGCTAGGGGAAAAAGAAATTGAGGATGAAGTATATTATGGAATACATACAGTCAGGGCCAAGGAAAATTTCCCGTTAAGCGGTCACAGCGTACATCCGAAATTGATTGAAGCGATAATAGTAATAAAAAAGGCAGCTGCTGAAGTAAATGGTGAATTAGAGTGTATTCCCCAAGAGGTTGCTAAGGCCATCTGTACGGCCGCCGATGAGGTTTTGGCAGGACGTTTTCGTGAACAGTTTATTGTCGATGCCTTACAAGGCGGAGCCGGAACATCTACCAACATGAATGTCAATGAAGTATTGGCTAACCGGGCAATTGAATTATTAGGCGGGAAAAAGGGAGATTATCAGCTTGTACATCCGCTGAATCATGTAAACAGGCAGCAATCTACCAACGATGTGTATCCGACCGCCCTGCGAATGTCGGCTATCTGGCTGCTAAAACCTTTGAGTGAGGCCTGTTCATGCTTGCAGGAAAAACTGCAGGAGAAAGAGGCGGAATTTGCTTCTATTATTAAGGTAGGGCGCACGCAATTGCAAGATGCAGTCCCTATGATGCTGGGACAGGAGTTTGGTGCATATGCCCAAGCCATTGCCCGCGATCGGTGGCGCCTGTATAAAGTGGAAGAACGGCTGCGGCAGGTGAATTTAGGTGGAACTGCCATAGGTACAGGATTAAACGCTCATAAAAAATATATTTATCTAGTTAATGACAGGGTTCGACAATATGCCAGGTTTGGCATGGCCCGGGCGGAAAATATGGTGGACGCAACGCAAAATGCCGACGTTTTTGTCGAAGTATCCGGACTGCTGAAAGCATTGGCAGTGAACTTAAATAAAATTGCCAATGATTTGCGGCTGTTATCGTCCGGACCATATACCGGTCTAGCTGAAATCCATTTACCGGAACGGCAAACCGGGTCGTCTATTATGCCTGGCAAGGTAAATCCGATTATACCGGAAGCGGTTAATCAAATTGCCTTTCATGTAATGGCCTCTGATGTGGCTATTACTATGGCTGCTCAGGCCGGGCAACTGGAACTAAATGCTTTTTTGCCGTTGATTGCGTATCATTTATTGTCGAGTATAGAGTTGTTAACCAATGGGATTAATATACTGAGTGAATTATGCATAAAAAACATAACGGCTAACAGCAGTCGCTGCCGTGATTATGTAGAGCATAGTCTGGCAACGGCCGCCGCCTTGGTTCCTTACATTGGGTATGACGGGGCAACAAGGGTTGCTTGTTACGCAGCCGAGCAGGGAAAAACTATATATCAAGCGTTGCAAAGCTTGGCTATAATAGAAGAACAAGAATTAGATACGATACTAAATCCTTATAAAATGACCAGTCCGGGCTAGTAAAAGCGACAGCAGGCTGCCGCAATTTGTGAACAGGGGATGATGCTATGCAAGATACACCGAAGGGAAACCGGCTGCATATCGCTATTCTTGGCAGACGTAATGCAGGAAAATCAAGTCTGATCAATGCTCTGGCCAAACAGGAGGTTGCCCTGGTGTCCGATATCCCCGGCACGACTACCGACCCGGTGTATAAAGCAATGGAAATTCTGCCGGTAGGACCGGTCATGCTGGTGGATACAGCAGGTATTGACGATGAGGGAGAATTAGGGTCCATGCGTGTGGAACGCAGTATGCAGGTACTCGCCAAGGCTGATGTCAGTATTATGGTGATTTCGGCAGATGAACAATTGTCGGAATATGAACATCAACTTATTCGTTATATCCGTAAGGAGGAACTGCCTGTAATTGGTGTTGTCAATAAAAGTGATCTGGAACAGTTTTCAGAAAGAAACAAACAGATATGGGAGGAACAACTGGGTATTCCGTTGTTGGCGGTTAGCGCTATCAACCATAACGGAATTGAAAAATTAAAACAAATGATCATCGAGCAAGCGCCGGATGACTGGGAAGGTGCACCCATTATTGGTGATTTATTAAACCCGGGAGATTATGTGGTATTGGTGGTTCCCATCGATTTATCCGCACCCAAAGGCAGGCTGATTCTGCCTCAGGTGCAAACTATCAGGGATGTTTTGGATCATGATGCATACAGTATTATTGTAAAAGAAAGAGAATTAAAAGAAACTCTGGACAATGTACGTAAGCCACCCAGGATTGTGGTTACCGATTCACAGGAGTTTTTAAAAGTGGCCGCAGATACGCCGGAAGAGGTCATGCTTACATCCTTTTCCATTCTGTTTGCCCGCAATAAGGGTGAGCTGGCAACCTTAGTGGCCGGGGCAAAAGCGATTGAAAAACTAAAACCGGGAGACAGGGTTTTAATTGCCGAAGCGTGCACACATCACCGGCAGGCAGATGATATCGGAAAGGTGAAAATTCCGCGCTGGCTGCGGCAATGGGTAGGAGGAGAGCTTGTCTTCGACTGGACCTCCGGCGGCTCATTTCCGGAAGACCTTGACCGGTATCAGCTGATTGTACATTGCGGGGCATGTATGCTGACGCGCAGGCAAATGCTGCAGCGGTTGTCGATTGCCCGGCAAAATCAGGTGCCCATCGTCAATTACGGAGTGCTCATTGCTTTTATTCACGGTATTTTAAAACGCGCTTTGTTCCCTTTTCCCAGTGCGCTCTGTATGCTGGAGGAGTAAGAGGGCGTTAAGCGCGTTGTGGCTTTGTTTGGATTTGACGGGAGATGACAAAATGAAAGGAACCTTGGTGAATGTTTCTACTGTGCTGGTTGGGGCACTAAGCGGAGTTTTATTGAAAAAAGGTCTGCCGGAGAAATACCAAAAAACCTTAACTCATGGTTTGGGTTTGGCAGTAGGACTAATCGGCTTGCAAATGGCGTTAAAAACCAACAGTATATTAATTGTTATTATCAGTCTGGTTATTGGCGGAATACTGGGAGAAGCTATCGATATCGACCGCTGGCTGAGTGCTTTGGGAAGCTGGATCAACAGCCGTATAGGCAGTCAATACGGCAATGCGGGTCAGGGATTTGTTACGGCGAGCCTGGTTTTTTGTGTCGGGGCAATGGCAGTAGTAGGGTCCATTCAGGACGGGCTGACGGGAGATGCATCAACTTTGTATGCCAAGTCGATATTGGACGGGGTCTTTTCATTTGTATTTTCCTCCAGTATGGGCATAGGGGTTGCTTTATCCGGTATATCCATATTCGTCTATCAAGGCACTATTACCATGCTGGCAGGACTATTCAGCTCGATTTTATCGGATAACATCATCCGGGAAATGACGGCGGTTGGTGGAGTATTGATTGTCGGTATCAGCCTGCTGATGCTGGAAATTAAAAATATTAAAGTCGCCAACTTTCTACCGGCCATACCGGCTGCTGCCCTTATTGCCGCTTTATGGAGATAATTTAGAAATAACAGAGAGGAAGAATATAAATGAACTTTTTTTCGGAGCTGACAGTATGGGTGTCAGCCAATATCCAAATCGTGTTAATGGTAATGACAGTACTGATATTTCTGGCACTTATTATATTTATTAATATTAATATCAAACTGGCTCAGATGAACCGTCGCTATCGCAAACTGATGCAGGGAGTGGACGGCTCCAATTTAGAAAAACTGCTGTTGAGTCATATTGAAGAAGTGCGTGATGCGGTGCAAAAAGTGGATACGCTGACCCTTACCTGCCGCAATCTGGAAACGATATCCCGTGCTTGCGTGCAACAGGTTGGCATAGTGCGCTTTAATGCTTTCGAGGATACCGGCAGCGATTTGAGCTTTGCGATAGCCTTATTGGATGCTCAGGATAATGGCGTAGTGATTTCCAGTATATTTGGACGCAATGAATCACGTACTTATGCTAAACCGATAATAAAGGGAAAGTCACAATATTTTTTAACCGACGAGGAAAAAGATGCTCTGGAGCAAGCCTGGAAAAAATAACTAAAAATTTATTTTTTAGCAGGAAAATTTTGATAAACATAGAATATAAGACAGATGTGTAATAATCGAAATGGGGAATGATAATAGCAAAGAAAGGAGTGTGCTGGTTGATAAAACAACAGAAGAAACCGGACAAGCGGAAGTATACCATTATGCTTGTTCCGCATCAGGGACAAGCTGGCGTGCGTAGCCTTCATATTCCAATAGTGGCTGTCAAATGTGCTGCCGTTGCATTTTGTATTATGGTCGTGTTTTTAATTGGCATAACAGTAAATTATCACAAAACGGTTGATACAGCCGGAATGGAAAAAGCCGAATTGGAACGTTTAAGGCAGGTAAATGGTTCCCAGGTCAAGCAGATTGAGGAGTTAGCAAAAGCCACCGCTGCTTTGCAGCAGGATATGAACAGGCTCAATAAGCTTGACGCGGAAATCCGCCGCATAGTAAATGAAGACAATGATGGTAATACTTCCCGGGCCGGACTTACCAGAATATCACCTGAACCAATGCAATATGCAGGACAGGGAGGGCCGAATCCCCCGTCATTGTCTGATTTGCAGCAAACGGTTACTGCCATGCAGCAAAATCTTCAAGTCAGGGAACAGAGTTTACAGAATTTAAAAGAAGAACTTCTGGCTAAAAATGCCAGACTGGCTGCTACTCCGTCGATCTGGCCGGCGGCAGGACAAGTTACCTCACGTTTTGGCTGGCGCAACTCGCCGTGGGGCAGCGGCAGCGATTATCATCCGGGTATTGACATTGCCGGTGATTACGGTGCGCCGATTGTAGCGACGGCCGACGGCGTAGTTGTCCATAGTGACTGGGCCAGCGGGTATGGAAAATTAGTAGAGGTGGATCACGGTAACGGTATTGTGACACTCTATGGGCATTGTTCCCAGCTTTTGGCGAAAGACGGTGAATATGTCAAAAAAGGGCAGGTCATTGCCTATATGGGCAGTACCGGCTTAAGCACCGGAACACATGTGCATTATGAAGTACGCGTCAATGGGACTGCAGTAAATCCCGATAAATTTTTATAACAGACTATAAACTTTCTTTTCATTGAAGAAAGATAAAATACATTTTGCAGTGCTTGTTTTATAGTATATAGAAGTGTGTGCATAGGCTAACTTGGTTTGGGAGAGATAAAAATGTTTGGTAGCAAGAAAACAGCAGGAATAGAACAACAGGTTGAAACCATTATAGGCAGGGAGACTTTTATTAAAGGTACCGTCACGGCCAATGCCGGAATCCGGGTGGATGGGAAAATCGAAGGTGATATCCACGCTTCCGGCGATGTTGTTGTCGGAGAAAACGGGCAGATCTTTGCCCAGATTAAAGCACGCAATGCGGTCATTGCCGGACTTGTCCGGGGAAATATTGATATTCAGGAAAAGCTGGAGTTATTGCCGACAGCTAAAATTGACGGTGATCTGAAAGTGGCCGTCTTGACAATTGCTGAAGGTGCTGTATTTAAAGGCGCCTGCGAAATGCGCGGGCAAGAATCCCAGCACAAAGAGGTTCATTCACAGCCCGTTTCGGCACAAACAGTAAAAGCGGCTAAGTAATAAGGTAGAGCAATACAGGCACCCCGGTAACTCAGTTACCGGGGTGCCTGTATTGCTCTACCTTGCTTTTCACATTTGCCGGCAATACCCTGTTGCCCGTAAACCAAAGGAAATACCATAGGCGATGGTATCCGCCATTTTCATGACCAAACTTAGGCGAGTGCTTTGCAAGACAAGATGTTCCATAAATCCCCCGACGTTGACGATGCCGGTGATATAGGCATTGCCAACAGGAGGGAGGTCTTTCTTTACGGCAGCACCCGGTTTTACCGAGCCGCGCCCTAAGGAAACATAGCCAACGCTTTCACTTTTTCCGAGGCAGGCGTCGACTGCAATGATATAAGGGTCCGTAAAAGTTGAAGTAATTTGGTTCAGTATATCTCTTAAGTTGGTAGCATGGACAGGCTGTTCCAGAGTGCCGAATACATGCGGATGTGAGTTTAAGGCACATAATTTGCTGCCGGTTAAGGGACCCAGAGAATCTCCGGTAGAACGGTCTGTTCCAATACATAGTATGATGATATCCCTTTTGATTGGATTATGTTCATCCAGGAGGCTGCGAATATTCATGGCAAGGGTATAGGTTGCACCAGGATCCTGAATATTGCACTTATATTCAGCAACAGAAGGCGGTAAATGAAAGAGTTTATTCAGCATACGATCTCCTACATACTAATTTTGTAATAGAGTATATGTAGATCGGCTATTTCTTATGCAAAGTAGATAAAATCCAAAAAAATAAAAAGAAAATTCAGACTAAATGATTTAAAAATGTATACAGAAAAACAATTCAATACATTGTTAAAGTTATTCAGAATTATCAAGCCATATTTTGTTCTTTTATGTAGAACAAAAACGGGTGTATATCACATTCCAAAGGTTTAAAGGAACGGCTATGTAAAATAAATATTGCATAAATATACAATATAAAAAAAGCAAATGCGACTGTTGAGCTTGAAAATATAGGATTTATCAGAAAAAACTTTATTTTAATATGCATATTGACAGTATAACATTTCGTTTTTATAATTAAATAGAGCTTCATATAGTATTGTGTTAAACAGAAAACACAAATGATTAAGGAGTGTGCCTAGGGTTCCGCGCGTTTGCGGTCTGGACCGAGCGGCACAGGTGCAGCGTGGCACCTGCTAGGTAAACGCTGTGCTACACCGTTGGTATAAAAAACCCGGCGGAAGGTCCTGGAAAATGGAGTTCCGGTACTTTCGCAGGGTTATTTTTTATGTTTTGATTTTTATTTTACTTATGGGAGAGGTGGAGACCTATGTGCCGAATTGGTGCGATTAAAAGCAAGGTGCCGTTTCATCCTTCGGAGGCGCTGTATTTAATGCTCCCTCAGCAGGAAGGGCATGATAACTCCGGTTTTGCGATGGTCATGCAGGATTTGGATGGAATGTTTGCACAATACAAGGATAAGCCGCTGTTGTCATTAGCTTGCACCCAGAAGGGGGCTAAGTTAGTCGAAGATTATATGGAGGCTCATGATTTTCGTCCTTTGTATGAATGGATTCCCCGTGGCGACCGTCAGCCGGGACTGGATATTAAGGCCATGCCGTATTATATTTTCCGGGCCTATGATTATCCGGAGCATTTCGGTCATGCCAGTCAAACAGAAAAAGAGGAGCTGCTGCTGGATGTCCGCTTAGCTTTGCGGGCCATTCTGGAAAAAGATAATCAGGGATATGTATATTCTTTTTGGCCGGATGTACTGACCCTGAAGGAAATCGGCGATCCGCGGGATATTGCCACTTATTTTAAATTGTGGGACAAGAATGACAGCTTAATGGCGAAAAATATTGTTGTTCAGTGCAGGCAGAATACAAATTATGATATCGTCCGCTATGCGGCTCATCCGTTTTTCCTGCAGGGTTATACACTGTGCGCCAATGGTGAAAATACATTTTATACCAAAAATAAGGAATATCAAAAATCATTGCACAGAGGTTATATCGGTTTTGAATCCGACTCCCAGAATTTCTTATATACATTGCACTATGTACTGCATGAACTAAATTGGCCGATTAAATATTATAAACACGTGATTACTCCGTTGCCGTTTGATGAAATTGAACAACGCCCGGATAAAGCGCAACTAACGGCCATCCGCCAGTCGCTGGGTCATCTGGAAATTAACGGGCCGAATACCATTATTGCTATGCTGCCGAGTGGCAGCATGATGACTTGCTGTGATTCGAAAAAATTACGGCCGGTTGTCGTCGGCGGGGATGATACCACGATGGCGATTGCTTCTGAAGTATGCGGCTTGAACGTAATTTTGCCGAACCGGGACAAAGAAGCGGATATTTATCCTAATGAACGTGAAGTTGTTGTCATTACGCCGGAATTGGAGGTGCAGCGATGGAAACAGTAAGAAGCCAGGATGTTGGTGTTAACGACTTGCCCTGGAAAATTGAATATACGACGGAACGGTGTACTATGTGTGGCAGTTGTGTGGCTGCCTGCACCTTTAATGCCATTGAAGCCGTCGTGGAGCGCCGCTCGGTAACTATTTCTACAGGTCGTCAGCCTGAACCAACCCAACGTCATACTGCTGTACCGGTCATTAAACAAAAGAGCAGTATAGCCAATGCCTGCGTCGGCTGCGGCATGTGCGAAAAAGTGTGCCCCAACCGGGCGATCAAGCCGGTGCGTAACGAAGATTCCCGGTTTAACCTGCTGGCCCGCAGCGGCGGCAATGCCATTAAACGGGGTGGACGGACCAATTTAAATGCCGACCGTACTTTGGATAAGATCGTCATTGGCCGCATATCGCAGATGACGGACCCCTCACTGGATTCGGAACGCCATACATTTGATATTCTGGCTCCCTTCGGCCGCGTTTTGCCGGCCGATGAACTGCCTTTTAAAGTAAGCAATGGCGAACTGGAATTTTCCGAAAAAACCCCTCCGGTCAACTGGATTTATCCGGTCATTTTAAGCGATATGTCTATCGGTGCCCTGTCCACCCGTGCCTGGGAAGCCGTGTGCATGGCGACTGCTTATTTAAACGAAAAGCATCATTTGCCGGTTCGGATGTGTTCCGGTGAAGGCGGTATGCCGGTTAAATTAATGGAATCGGAATACCTTAAATATGTTATTTTGCAGATTGCTTCGGGACACTTCGGCTGGAACAGGATTATTAAAGCCATGCCGCGGATGAAGGTGGATCCGGCCGGTGTGCTGATTAAAATCGGCCAGGGGGCAAAACCCGGCGACGGCGGTCTTTTGCCGGCAGCCAAAGTGGCTGAACACATTCAGGCCATCCGCGGGGTGCCTAAGGCGGATTTACTGTCTCCGCCCAATCATCAGGGTTTGTATTCTATTGAAGAGTCGGTACAAAAGATGTTCATGTCGATGAACGCTGCCTTCAAATTCCGTGTTCCGGTTGCCATTAAATGTGCGGCTTCGGCAACTTCGGTATCGGTATACAACAATCTGCTCAGGGACCCGTACCGTATTTGCGGTGGTTTCTTTATTGACGGTATTCAGGGTGGTACCGGTGCTGCCAATGAAGTATCCTTGGACCATACCGGTCATCATGTTGTTTCCAAATTGCGTGACTGTTATCTGGCTGCTGTTAAACAGGGTCGCCAGGGACAGATTCCGTTATGGGCGGGCGGCGGCGTCGGCTTAACCGGTAATGCCGCGGCAGATGCGTTTAAAATGATTTGCCTGGGCGCCAACGGCGTATTCATGGGTAAGGTTCTTATTCAATTGTGCGGCTGTGTCGGCAATGAACATGGACGGTGTAACTCCTGCAGTACCGGTAAATGCCCGACAGGGATTTGTACGCAGGATCCGCGTCTGGTAAGACGCCTGGATATTGATAAAGCGGCGCAGAATATCGTTGATTATATGCTGGCTTTGGACAGTGAAATGAGAAAAATGATGGCGCCGATCGGCAATAGTTCATTGCCGGTAGGACGTTCGGATGCATTGGTCAGCAAAGATGATGCTGTAGCGGATAAACTGGGCATCCAGTACGTATGTTAGGAGGGGGAGCATAGTGTTCAAATTAAGTGCAATTGAAGGCAATAACCGTATGTCGACCCAGGACCTCCTACAAGCCATTAATGAAGCTTTGGCTAACGGAGAAACGGAATTTCATATTGAAGCGGCCGGACAACATGATATCGGCGGTCCGTTATGGCATCCGGAAGGAAAAACCTTACGGTTTTATGTTACAAACCCCGGGCAGAGGGTTGGGTCCATGTGCCTGGAAGGGACGGAAATTATCGTAGAGGGCTCGGCTTCAGCCGATGTTGGCTGGCTGAATGCCGGCGGTAAAATCGTTGTTAAAGGCGACGGCGGTGATACCACAGCCCATTGCGCGGCAGCCGGCAAAATCTTTGTGGGCGGCCGGGTAGGGACCCGTTCGGGTTCGCTGATGAAACATGACCCGCTATACGATCCGCCGGAATTTTGGGTACTCAAAAACTGCGGTAGCTTTTCCTTCGAATTCATGGGCGGCGGTATTGCCGTTGTGTGCGGCTATGACAGCGAAGAGTTTGTCTCGGTTTTGGGGGATCGCTCCTGCATGGGCATGGTTGGCGGTACCTTATATTTCCGCGGCAGGGCAAGCGGCATATCGCAAAAAGACGTCAAGGTGTTGCCGCTGGAAGAAAAGGATATTGCTTATTTGAACGGCAATATGGAAGAATTTCTGACTTCTATCGGGCAGCCTGAACTGCAGACGGAATTAAGTGTGTGGAGTGACTGGAGCAAGGTTGTACCACTTACCTATGAGGAACGGCCCAAAAAGGCCGCCAGTGATACCTATTCCTTCCGGATGGATAAGTGGGTGCCGGGCGGTATTTTCAGTGATGTATATAAAGATGATTTTCAAGTGGCCGGTTTGGTAACCACCGGTGTTTTCCGGCAGCGTGTTCCTTTATGGGAAAATGCCAGATATGCGGCTCCCTGTGAATTCAATTGCCCGGCGTCGATTCCCTCGCAACAGCGCTTTAATCTCTTACGTGAAGGGAAAATTGACGAGGCTTACCGTCTGGTTCTGGAATATACTCCTTTTCCCGGATCGGTCTGCGGTGCTGTTTGCCCCAATCTGTGTATGGATTCCTGTACCCGCAGGGAAGTGGATATTTCAGCGCAAATTGGCCGCCTGGGAACCTACTCTGTTCAGGTGGACTTACCAAAAGCTGAGCAGAAGACCGGTAAGAAAGTGGGCATTATCGGCGGTGGTGCGGCCGGACTTACGGTCGCCTGGCAGCTTAGCCGTCTAGGTCATGAGGTAACGGTGTTTGAAGCCGATTCTCACATGGGCGGTAAAATGGAACAGGTTATCCCCCGGGGACGCTTGCCGCACGACACGTTAACACGTGAGTTAAAACGCATAGAAAATATGGGCGTAACCTTTGTGACCAATACCAAGGTGGATAAAGAAAAGTTTGCCGAAATTAAAGCCGGCCATGATGCGGTGGTGGTTGCCAGCGGCGGTCATATCGGTAAGGTAATCCCATGGCCGGGACATGAACGGATTATTAAGGGCATTGAATTTTTGAAGGCTATTAATAAAGGCCAGCATTATAAAGTCGGTAAACGGGTTATTGTTATTGGCTGCGGCAACTCGGGCATGGACGCCGCGGTAGGGGCCTATCAGATGGGGGCCGAGCAGGTTACCTGTATCGACGTACAGCGTCCGGCGGCTGATGAAAAGGAAATCGCCCATGTGGAAGAAATGGGCGGCGTTCTCAGATGGCCGGTTATAACCAAAGAAGTTACGGCAGAAGGGATTATCACCCAGTCAGGAGAGCTGATCCCGGCGGATACCGTAATTATTAATATCGGCGACGCACCCGATCTTGGCTTCTTGCCGGAGGGTATGCCTATAGAACGCGGGCATCTGAAACCGGGGCCTGATTTTCAAGTGGCAGAGGGCGTATTTACCGCCGGTGACACCGTCAAGCCGGGCAGGCTGGTAGATGCCATTGGTGCGGCCAACAAAGCGGCGCAGGCCGTGGATGCCTACCTGATGCACACGGAATACCAGCCGGTAGACAAGAAAGAAAAAGTTCCGGCCGGCAGACTGAGCAAGGCCTATTTCGAGAAGTGCCATGCCTGTGATTTGCCGGAAGCCAAAGACGATCACAACCGCTGCATTAGCTGCGGCACCTGCCGTGATTGTCATATGTGTGAAAAATCATGTCCGGAACGTGCTATCACCCGCAAAACACTGCCGGACGGCGGGTTCGAATATGTGTCCGATTCGAAAAGATGTATTGGCTGCGGCATTTGCGCCGGTATTTGTCCCTGCGGTATTTGGGGCATGTATGTAAATAACGAAACCATTGTTTTATAAATGCCGGAGTAAGATAGCCGGCTCAATCAAGCAGATTGAGCCGGTTTTTTGTTGTTATAAAACGGACAAGTTTCCCGTACACTGGATAAATAAAAAGGGTTTACAACAAGGGTGAAATGGAAGAGAATATAGGATAAAAGAAGGAAGGAGTGTTTGGTCCATGGATAAACTGAAGCTGGGAATCTGCCAGATGGCTGTAGTGGAAAGCAAAGAGAAAAATCGGAAAAAGGCGAGAAAAATGGTTGCCGAAGCGGCAGAACAAGGATGTCAGTTAGTAGTTTTGCCTGAAATGTTTAATTGTCCTTATCAAACTGATTATTTTGCGGCTTATGCTGAACCCTACCCGGACGGAGAGACCATTCAAATGTTGTCTGAAGTAGCTTCCCACTATAAGATCATTCTGGTTGGCGGTTCCATTCCGGAAAGGGATACGGACGGCCGGATTTATAATACCTGCTTTATCTTTGATGAAACGGGAAAACTGGCCGGCCGGCATAGAAAAGTGCATTTATTTGACGTGGATATGGCCCAGGGGACCTTCTTCCAGGAATCCTCCGCCTTGACGGCGGGCGAAACAATCGGTGTGGTTACGGCCGGGAAATGGTGTTTTGGCGTGGGTATTTGCTATGATATCCGGTTTCCCGAAATGGCCCGGCTGATGACTTTAAAAGGAGCCAAACTGCTTATTTACCCCGGTGCATTCGGCCCCAATACCGGTCCGGCCCATTGGGAATTATTACTGCGCTCCAGAGCGATTGACAATCAGGTGTTTATTCTCGGTGTATCGCCGGCACCAACGCCGGGAGCCGCGTACCAGGCTTACGGCCATTCCATGGCAGTGGATCCCTGGGGAAACATTTTATCTGCCGCAGGAAGCATGGAGGCTGTCCTCTGCCCGGAGCTTAATTTCGCAACTATGCGGCAGGTGCGGGCCGAATTACCGCTGTTAAAACACCGGCGGCCGGATATTTACCATAACAGTTTGTAAATTAAATAAAACAAACCAAACACTTGTGTCTATTTAATAAAGACAAAAGTGTTTTTAAATGGCGAAAATATTGTTGACATGGTGTTAATATGGAGAATATAATAAATTTTAAAGACAAAGATGCTGTAATTACATACTTAAATTATTATGATTATTTAATTTTGTAAACAATCGGCCTGACGGTAATCAATCTGGCGTAAGGAGGCGGTCGGTGCTTATTTGCTTAGGAATGATTTTGTGATCAATGACTAGAGAGGGATGGGAAGATGGTTAAAAAATCAAAGATTTTTTTACTGTTTGCCGTACTGCTGACACTAATTTTAGCTGGTTGCGGTTCTTCCGGTACCGATTCCAAAGAAATTAAAATCGGCGGCAACTTTGAACTTACCGGCGGGGTGGCGAACTTTGGCAAGCAGACGGTAAACGGTATACTGCTGGCTTTTAAGGAGGTAAATGATGCCGGCGGTGTACATGGCAAGAAATTAGTGCTGGTACAGGCCGATAATAAATCGGAGCCTTCGGAAGCGGCTAATGCGGTAACAAAATTGATCACCCAGGACAAAGTTGTGGCGGTGCTGGGACCGGTTACCAGTTCGGATGTACTGGCAACTTTGCAGATTGGCCAGGATAACAAAGTGCCGATTATTACGGCTACAGGTACCAATCCAAAAATTACGGTGGATAACGGACAGGTAAGACCCTACTCTTTCCGCGGCTGTTTCATTGATCCTTTTCAGGGAAAGGTAATGGCTAACTTTGCATCCAAATCATTACAGGCAAAAACAGCCGTTATTTATGTGGACAGTAGTTCGGACTATTCTAAAGGGCTGTCGGATTCCTTTGAAGCTGCCTTTACCCAAAACGGCGGTCAGATTATCGCCAAAGAGGCTTTCCTGCAAAAAGATCAGGACTTTAAAGCAACGTTAACCAAAATTAAGGGCATGAACCCGGATGTGATTTTTATTCCCGCTTATTATGAAGAAGTGGGAAAAATCGTTAAACAGGCCCGGGAACTGGGCATTACTGCTCCGCTGCTGGGAACAGACGGCTGGGATGACGCAAAACTGGTTGAAATTGCCGGTGCGGCTGTTTTGAATAATGGCTTTTTCAGTAACCATTATTCTGCGGAAGATAAAGACCCCCGTGTCGTAAAGTTTGTTGAAGCCTATAAAAAAGAATATAACGAAAGCCCCAGTGCCTTGGCCGCACTTGGCTATGATACGGCATTGATGCTGGCTGACGCTTTGAAGCGGGCCAACAGCGAAGATCCTGTGAAAATCAGGGATGCTCTGGAAGCCACCAAGGATGTACAGGTGGTAACCGGGGTGCTGACACTGGATGCTGAACACAATCCCGTTAAAAGTGCGGTAGTTATTGAAATGAAGGATGGCAAACAGGTATTTAAGGAAAAAGTAAATCCGTAAAATTAAGAGAAGAAGCTCCTGACCGGTTGCTGGCCAGGAGCTTCTTCTCTTAAAGTAAACTGTTTACATTACAGTGGAAAAGCCGAATGAAGAGAAAAATGGAGAGCAAATGTGCTTTTATAGTGGACATTATTAAATTTATCTATTGACAGAAGATACAATGGTGCATATAATAATTCCATAGACAATTATATTTGTATTGTGTACTTATAAGCAGGGTAGTTTGGCACTGTGTAAAGAAAAACGCCGGGGTTGTTTAGGTAACAGGCAGCTTGTCCGGCCAGGGGATAAACCCGGTGGATGTTGACTTGTAAAATATCCGTGGCGGGGTTTTTTTATTGCTCTGTGGCAAGTAAACTTACACAAGAGGAGATGGGAATGAATGAAGAAAAAATGGTTGGGATTGGGATTGGCTGCTATTTTGAGTGCTTCCCTGGTAGCCGGTTGCGGCGGCAGCGGCGCCGGTAGTGATTCGGAAATTAAAATCGGCGGCAATTTTGAATTGACAGGCGGGGTTGCCGACTATGGTAAGCAAACCCTGAACGGCATGCAACTGGCCATTAAAGAAGCGAATGACGCCGGCGGTGTATTGGGCAAAAAAATTGTGCTGGTGCAGGCCGACAATAAGTCCGAGGCTTCAGAAGCCGCCAATGCAACGACAAAGTTGATTACCCAGGATAAAGTGGCGGCGGTGCTGGGACCGGTTACCAGCTCGAATGTAATTGCTTCCGTGCAGATTGCCCAGGACAATAAGGTGCCGCTGGTTACAGCCACCGGTACAAACATGAAAATAACCGTTGACGACAGCGGTAATGTCAGACCATATATTTTCCGCGGTTGTTTTATCGATCCTTTTCAGGGTATTATAATGGCTAATTTTGCCACAAAAAGCCTGCACGCCAAAACGGCGGTTATTTATATTGACAGCAGTTCGGATTATTCCAAAAATCTGGCAGAGTCTTTTGAAGAAAACTTTACTAAAAACGGCGGCCAAATTATCGGCAAAGAGGCCTTTTTACAGAAAGACCAGGATTTTAAAGCAGCGTTGACTAAAATTAAAAGCCTGAATGCCGATATTATCTTTATTCCGGCTTACTATGAAGAAGTGGGAAAAATTGTTAAACAGGCTCGTGAATTAGGCATTACCGTGCCGCTTTTGGGCACCGATGGCTGGGATAATGCTAAAATAACGGAAATTGCCGGTGCCGCGCCGTTAAATAATACCTTTTTCAGTAATCATTATTCAGCAGAAGACAAAGATCCCCGTGTTGTAAAATTCGTCGAGGCCTACAAGAAAGAATACAATGAAACGCCAAGTGCTTTTTCGGCACTAGGGTATGATACCGCGCTGATGCTGATTGATGCGATTAAACGCGCTAATAGCACCGAGCCTGAAAAAATCAGGGAAGCTCTGGAGCAGACCAGGGATTTACAGGTAGTCACCGGCGTGTTAACTCTGGATGCTAATCATAATCCAATAAAAAGTGCTGTTGTAGTTGAAATGAAAGATGGTAAACAAATTTTCCGGGAGAAAATAAATCCCTAAAAAAAATAAAAAAATATTCGGATTTTGGCTTTGTTTTTAAGATAAAGACAAAATGTCTATCAGGCAAGGACATTCACATAAAAGTCCTTGCCTGAAGTATTGACAGGGTAAAAATGCAAACATATAATATACACTGTGAATAATACAAAGGTGGGGCGTATTCATCCCTGGTAGACGAATGGCAGGACTAAAAAGTATGGTCGGATTGATCCGTACTAAAAACAGGGGGAGAAAGATGATTGCAAAAAAAATGTTATCACTGTGTCTAGGTATGCTGTTGACAGGTGTAACCATCGCCGGGTGCGGAGGTCAGCAGGGAGCGGACGGCATTAAGCTTGGTGCCAATCTGGAAATGACCGGTGGCAATGCAACCTTCGGGCAGTCTGCCAGCAATGGAGCAAAACTAGCTATTAAGGAAGTAAATGAAAAGGGCGGAATATTAGGAAAGCAGGTATCTTTGATTGTTGCCGATAATAAAAGCGAGGCTGCCGAAGCTGCCAATGCCATGCAGAAGCTGATTACACAGGACAAAGTCGTCGCCGTAATTGCGCCAATTGCTTCTTCCAGTGTTATTGCCGGTGCTCAGGTCAATATGGACAATAAAGTGCTGGCTATCAGTCCAACTGCATCTAATCCTAAAGTTACCGTTGATCCGGCTACCGGTAGTGTCCGTGATTTTTTGTTTCGGGCAGCCTTTATTGATCCGTTTCAAGGATCGGTGATGGCCAATTTTGCCAGCAAGACATTGAAAGGAAAAACGGCGGCCGTATATATTGATAACTCTAGTGACTATGCAAAAGGTCTGGGACAGTTTTTTAAAGAGACTTTTGAGAAAAACGGCGGCACGATTATAGCCGACGAAGCCTACCTGGCGAAAGATACTGATTTTAAAGCTACGTTGACTAAAATTAAAGCTGCTAATCCTGACGTATTATTTGTCCCCGGCTACTATCAGGAAGTAGGCATGATTATAAAGCAGGCGCGTGAAATGGGGCTGACCATGCCGATATTGGGCGGTGACGGTTGGGATTCGGCCAAGTTGCCGGAAATTGCCGGTGCCCAGGCGCTAAATAATACCTTCTTTGCGAACCATTATTCCCCGGATGATAACAGTCCGGCTATTAAAAACTTTGTTGCCGCTTACCAAAAGGAATACGGACAGGTGCCGGACGCATTTGCCGCCTTGTCTTATGATGCCACTATGATGGTTTTGGAAGCCATTAAGAGGGCCAATTCCCTAGATACGGTTGCCATTAAGGATGAACTGGCCAAAACCAGGGATTATCCGGCTGTCTCCGGGAGCATCACTTTAAATGAGACCCATGATGCAGTGAAGAGTGCGGTCATTATTGAAATGAAAGACGGCAAGCAAACCTTTAGAGAAAAAATTAATCCATAAGTAACATAGTCATTAATCCTTGATTAGGTGTATAATATACTCATAGTATAGAGCGTGTCTGTTACAGTAGATTATTAGCTATAAAACAGCATATATGGATTTTCTACGACTGGCAAATGCTTAACTTGGTGTAGAATATCTGTTTGTGGGGCGCCGCGGAAGGGCCAGTATAGACTTCGGAGTGAGTGTGTCCAAAAGGGGATAAGGCATCTAGTCTTATCCTTTTCCTGTTTAGCGGCCTAGACGAGCCTTAGTATAGAAATAGAAAATATTTGGAGGGAAATGGAAATGGAATCCTTTACTCAACAGTTTATCCAGCAGTTGATTAACGGAGTATCGCTTGGCAGTATTTATGCCTTGATAGCGCTGGGGTACACCATGGTCTATGGCATTATCAAACTCATTAATTTTGCCCATGGCGATATTTATATGTTAGGTGCGTATGTCGGTTTCTTTGCCACGACAACTTTAAAATTGCCGTTCATACCGGCGTTGCTTTTGGCCATGGTCGTAGCGGCATTGACCGGTATGCTGATTGAACGTCTGGCCTATCGCCCCCTGCGGTCGGCACCCAAAATTGCCGTACTGATCACCGCGATCGGTGTATCGCTTTTTCTGGAATACGGGGGAATTTTATTGGTATCACCGCAGCCGCGGACTTTTCCTAAAGTATTTTCGGCTGAATTGTACAATATCGGCGGGATTATTGTAAATAGTCAGCAAATCATCATTTTGGCAATCTCCCTGATATTAATGGTACTATTGACTTATGTCGTGCAACGTACAAAAATCGGTAAAGCCATGCGGGCCGTTTCTTTTGACACTGATGCCGCCCGCTTAATGGGAATTAATGTTGACCGGGTTATTTCCTTCACTTTTGGCATTGGTTCCGGTTTGGCTGCCGCTGCTGGGGTACTGGTTGGTGTATACTATAACTCCATTGATCCGCTGATGGGGATTATGCCGGGTTTAAAAGCCTTTGTTGCCGCCGTATTGGGGGGGATCGGCGTGATTCCCGGTGCCATGCTGGGTGGCGTGATTATGGGGGTTGTGGAAGCACTGGTTAGCGGATTTATTTCTTCAACCTTCCGGGATGCCGCGGCTTTTGCAATTTTAATCCTGATTTTGCTCTTTAAACCGTCCGGGTTACTGGGCAAAAATGTACGTGAGAAAGTGTAGGTGACAGAAAAAATGAATGCGATAACCAAAAAAGATTTGCTGTCACTGGGTCTCTGTATTATCATATACGGGATTGTGCAGGCCTTAATCATGACAGACCAGATCGGGCCTTTCTGGCAGCTGAATATTGTGTTGATTTGCATTAATATTATCCTGGTAACCAGTTTGAATCTGATCAATGGTTTTACCGGACAATTTTCTATTGGGCATGCCGGCTTTATGGCCGTCGGTGCCTATTTGGGTGCGGTATTGACGGTAAAGATGCATCTGCCGTTTATTGTTTCGATTGCCGGTGGTGCACTGGGTGCTGCCATTCTCGGTTTCATTATCGGCCTGCCAACCTTGAGGCTCAATGGTGACTATCTGGCCATAGCCACGCTGGGATTAGGTGAGATTATCCGTATTACCATTTTGAATATTCCTTATGTCGGCGGTGCTTCCGGCTTTATGGGCATTCCCCGTCTTACGACCTTTACCTGGGTTTTCTTTTTTACGGTGTTTACTATATTTTTTATCAAAAACCTGATAAACTCTTCCCATGGACGGGCCATTCTTTCCATCAGGGAAAATGAAATCGCCGCCGAGGCAATGGGTGTGGATACCACAAGATATAAAGTACTGGCTTTTACTATCGGTGCTGCTTTTGCCGGTGTGGCGGGGACGCTGTTTTCTCACTATTTCTATATTGCTCATCCGGCTTCATTTACCTTTATGAAGTCTTTCGATATTCTGACCATGGTGGTGCTGGGGGGACTTGGCAGCATCACCGGCTCTATTACCGGAGCGGTACTGTTAACTTTTGTATCGGCCGCTTTGGCCAGTTATCCGGAATGGCGTATGGTTATTTATTCGGTTGTATTGATTATTTTAATGATTTATCGCCCTCAGGGGTTATTTGGCTATAGGGAAGTCAGCTTGCAGGTATTTAAAAAGTGGAGCCGGCTGTTAGGGGGTGATAAAGATGACGTTGTTAAAGGCAAATAAGTTATC
The DNA here is from genome assembly GCF_001298735.1 of Propionispora sp. 2/2-37. Taxonomy (GTDB): domain Bacteria; phylum Bacillota; class Negativicutes; order Propionisporales; family Propionisporaceae; genus Propionispora. The sequence goes on from NZ_CYSP01000007.1 coordinate 162,864, forward strand.
AAAGGTATTTGGCGGATTGCGGGCCGTATCGAATTTTGAAGTGGAAATTGCCCAGGGGGAATTAATTGGTCTTATCGGACCCAACGGGGCTGGAAAAACTACGGCATTCAATTTGCTTACAGGCGTTTATGAACCGACCGAAGGCGATATCGAATTTGACGGAAAAAACCTTGTTGGCTTAAAGCCTTATCAGATTACGCAACGGGGAATTGCCCGTACTTTTCAGAATATCCGTTTATTTTCCAACCTCAGTGTATTGGACAATGTAAAAATTGCCTATCATTTTCATGTAAAATATGGCTTAGTGGAATCGGTTTTCCGTTTTGGCCGCTATTTTCATGAAGAACGGGGAATAGAGGAAAAAGCGGTCAAGCTTCTGGAAATATTTAATTTGGCCGATAAAAAGGATGAAATAGCCAAAAACCTGCCATATGGTGAACAACGCCGTCTGGAAATTGCCCGGGCACTGGCGGCACAGCCCAAGCTGTTACTGCTGGACGAACCGGCGGCCGGGATGAATCCCCAGGAAACGCAGCAGTTAATGGAAATGATCCGCTGGATCCGCAGAGAATTTAATTTGACCATCCTGTTGATAGAACATGATATGAGTTTGGTTATGGGTGTGTGTGAACGCATTTATGTGTTGGATTATGGCAGTATTATTGCCCATGGTGTCCCTGAAGAAATCAAGCATAATCCAAAGGTAATCGAAGCTTATCTTGGGGAGGAGGTGCACTAATGCTGACAATTAACGATATCAATGTATATTATGGCGCTATTCATGCATTAAAAGGAATCAGTGTACAAGTAACCGAAGGTGAAATTGTCACGCTGATCGGTGCCAACGGTGCAGGAAAAAGTACCATCCTGCGGACCATTTCCGGACTTTTAAAACCCAAGAGCGGCAAAATTACATTTGAAGGGCAGGAAATAGGCGGCATGCCGGCCCAGAACATTGTAAAGCTTGGTATTTCCCAGGTGCCGGAGGGACGCCGGGTATTCGCCAATATGAGTGTACTGGAAAACCTGGAGCTAGGTGCATATATCCGTTCTGATAAAAGTGGAATTGAACAGGATATGAACATGGTATTTGAAAAATTTCCCCGTCTGGCGGAGCGTCGCAGTCAACTGGCGGGAACATTGAGCGGCGGGGAGCAGCAAATGCTGGCTATGGGTCGGGCGCTGATGAGCCGGCCACGTCTGCTGCTTTTGGATGAACCTTCCATGGGTCTGGCACCGCTGCTGGTAAAAGAAATCTTCTCCATCATTCAGGAAATCAATGAATCCGGAACAACAGTATTGCTGGTAGAACAAAATGCGCATATGGCATTGTCGATTGCTCACAAAGCTTATGTGCTGGAAACCGGGCGGATCACGTTATCGGGTGACGCCAGAGAATTAGCTGCCAGTGAAGAGGTTAAGAAGGCTTATCTGGGAGGATAAACAGGACAGAATGGGGAATATAATGTAAGAGCGGTAATCGGTAGTAAAAACTGTGAAAATGGGAGATGAGTTGTGATGTTTGTGTCGAACAGAATGACCCCGAATCCAATTACCATTACTTCGAGTACAACCATTGTTGATGCCACCTATCTAATGCGTAAGCATAAATTTCGCCGTTTGCCGGTGGTGGACAACGGCAAACTGGTTGGCATTATTACTGACCGTGATCTGCGGGAAGTATCTCCTTCTGCGGCTACCTCTCTTTCTATCTTTGAAATTAATTATCTGCTGGCCAAAATGCAGGTTAAAGATATGATGAAGAAGCAGCTGGTTACCGTTCGTGCCGATGCGACTATTGAAGAGGCGGCTCTTTTGATGTATAACCATAAAATAGGCGGCATGGTGGTTGTTGACGAACAGGAGCAGGTGGTCGGAATCATTACGGAAACCGATATTTTTAAATGCTTTGTTGACCTGATGGGCTTGCCGCAGGGAAAAACCCGCATTACGCTGGATGTGGCCGATAAGGTCGGGGCACTGCATGAAATTACGGCTGTTTTTACGGAACTGGGAATTAATATCGGCAGTATGATCTGTCATGCTATGGCGGACAGTAAGGCCGAACTGGTTATCCGGGCTGATGTAACCGACATTGACGAGTTATCGGCGCGTCTTAAGGATAAGGGCTATCCGGTGCAGCATGTGGCCCAGATTGGCTAGGCCGAATTTTGCGGTGGATATTTACACTATTTCCCGAGTATGCTAATATAATGAAATAAGATCAGGTAGCCGGTTTAAACGGCAACTGGGCAAGGTACGCAGCAGGCCTATAGCCTGCGGGATCGGAGGATTCCGCAGGTTTTTTGTTATTTAATTGATGGAAGGGGAGGTTTGTGTTTTGACGGAAAATCGTTTTCCGGAGGAAAATCTGAAGCGAAATGCGGCCTTATTATCTGTGGCATCCAATTCGTCACTGGTGGTTTTAAAATTAGTGGTCGGCTATCTGACCGGAGCTGTCAGCATCATATCGGAGGCGGCCCATTCAGCGGTTGATCTATTGGCTTCTTTTATTGCCTTTTATGCCGTCAAGAAATCCGATTTACCGCCTGATGAGGATCATGCCTATGGGCACGGTAAGTTTGAGAACCTGTCCGGAGCAGTGGAGGCACTGCTTATCATTGTGGCGGCGGTGTGGATTGTTTACGAGGCCCTGGATAAGTTCTATGCACAAAGTATGCCGGAATTATTGGAATATGGGATTGGCATTATGCTGATATCCATTGGTATGAACTATTGGGTGTCCGGGCGGCTTATGGCAGTGGCCCGCCGGACGGAGTCCCATGCCCTGGAAGCCGATGCGCTGCATTTGAGGGCTGATATCTGGACGTCCGCCGGAGTTCTTATCGGATTGCTGATCATTAAAGTTACCGGTTTATACTGGCTTGATCCGTTGATTGCCATGCTGATAGCCATTATTGTATTTAAAGCCGGGTATAACATGACGAAGAAAAGTGTGCATGAATTGACCGATATTGCCTTGCCGCCGGAGGAAGAGGCGATCATTAGTGAAATTGTAAACGGCCACGAAGAGGTCATTTCCTTCCACCGTCTACGGACGCGGCGTTCCGGCAGTTACCGGCTGATTGATATGCACTTAATTCTATATAAGGATATGCATTTGGATAAAGCGCATGCCGTATGCGACCAACTGGAAAAAGAAATTGAAGCCCGGCTGGGGTTGTGCGATGTGGTCATTCATATTGAGCCGTGTGATTATCATGACGGTTTTGGCAGCTGTCCGTTGCCGCAGGAAAAAGAGTAAGGCATTGACGTGGGTCAACGCCTTACTCTTTGGTTGCATTCTGTGGAGATGAGGGAGTTCCTTTATTGCGCCATTGCGGGATATTGGTAGATGTGTAAGAGTTTGGTCCGGAACGGAATCTGTCCAGGACTCGCCGTAGTATTTCAATTTGTAAAATTTGTTCGCCTGTCCGGTAAGGGGTGTCGGTGACATCGGTTTCGTTGGACAGCAAGCGGAAAATGTCAATCGGGGCGCAGGTAACGCCGAGAAATTCGCTGCTGAAACTAATCTTACAACATAATAATTCTAATAATATGTCAATCAGTGTGCCGGTGTGGTCAAAACGTTCCACCGACCGGATAAAGATATCTTCCGGAATGCCTGGAATACGCTGGATTTCTTCAGCCGCCCCGACAAGCAGGCGGTAAGAGCTTACCAGCGATGAAAAATTGGGAATGATGGCATTGACATCAGCAAGAATGGCATCAATAATGGGTTCTGGTGTTGTCGCCATCGTTATCGCTCCTTTAGAGGAATCTGTCATACATAGTATGACTGTAGTCGTAAAAAGGTTTCTGTGGTAGATAAAAGAGGAATTTTTTCTGCGAAGTGTAATATTCTATATATCCTAGGGAAGAGTCTGTAAAAAACGGCTGTCTTTCAGAATAGGGAAATTTTACTGGAATAGGATGTTGGCAGTTAGGAGGAGTGACGTGCTGGATGTAGTTTTCGATCCTGCATTGATTGTAGGAATAGGAACCAAAATGCTGCGAATTGCTGTTATTATTGTGGGGGCTGCAGCTGTTATCAAGATATCCCGCAGTATTATCAGCCGTTTGTTTATCCCTCATACGGGTATAAAAGGTTTTTATTTGGAAGAGAAAAGAGCGCGTACTCTGTCGGTGCTGCTGGTGAGTATTGTCCGCTATTTACTATATTTCATTGCCGGTGTGATGATTTTGCAGGAATGTAATGTGGATACCACTTCCATTGTTGCCGGTGCCGGCGTGATCGGGCTGGCGCTTGGTGTGGGGGCGCAAAGCTTGATTAAAGATGTTATTACCGGTTTTTTTATAATACTGGAAGATCAGTATTCGGTGGGTGACTATGTCGTTATTATGGATATGGCCGGAACGGTGGAGGAAATCGGTTTTCGAGCTACTAAACTAAGAGATGCCAACGGTGTATTGCATTTTATCCCTAATGGGGCCATATCCCGCACCAGCAATTATACCAGGGGGCATATGCAGGCAGTAGTGAATATCCCGGTCGCCTATACCGCGGATATCAGCCAGGTATTGTCCATTCTGGAGGCGGCCTGTTCCTGGATTGCCGAAAATATCCCGGAAGTGGTAGAAGGACCCCGGGTGGTTGGCATCGTTGATTTCCGCAGTTATGATATGCTGGTGCGCATAGCGGCTCAGACCGAACCGCTGAAACAGGGGGCGGTGGAAACCGCGATACGGCACAAGGTAAGACTGATGTTTAACGAAGCGGGCATTCCGGCACCGGCTGTACGCCCGGAGCAGAGTTAGGATTAGGAGGAATAGGATGAATATTATCCGCTATGAAGTAGGCGATATTGTAAAAATGAAAAAACAGCATCCCTGCGGTTCGGATCGCTGGGAAATTACCCGGACAGGCATTGATTTCGGCATAAAGTGTCTGGGTTGTGGGCGGTGGGTGATGATTCCACGGCCAAAGTTTGAAAAAGCCGTTAAGGCGATAGTGGGGAAAGCGGGCGAACCGGGAGAGAATAAATCGTAAGTCTTGAATTTATTGATGTAATACTCTACAATAAACAAAGATGTTTTCAGTATATGGAGGTAAGGTGGAATAGCTGCATGAGTACAAATTTAGAAGTCGGTATCGTTGGTTTGCCCAATGTCGGCAAAAGCACCCTGTTTAATGCGATTACCAAGGCCGGTGCGGAAGCGGCCAATTATCCGTTCTGCACGATTGAGCCCAATGTCGGTGTTGTGGACGTCCCTGATGAACGGCTGGGAAAGCTGGCTGAGATATATAAATCCAAAAAGATTATTCCGTCGGCCATTCGTTTTGTGGATATTGCCGGTCTGGTTAAGGGCGCTTCACAGGGAGAGGGCCTCGGGAATAAATTTTTAGCGCACATTCGCCAGGTGGATGCGGTGGCTCAGGTTGTGCGCTGTTTCCGTGATGAAAATATTACCCATGTGGAGGGGGGATTAAATCCTCTGCGGGATATTGAAATTGTTAATACCGAATTATGTCTGGCGGACCTGGAAACGCTGGAAAAACGAATGGAACGTACGCAAAAGTTATTAAAAAGCGGTGATAAGAAGCTTTTGGTGGAAATCGAAGTATTGAAACGGATCCGCGCGGCACTGGAGGATGCCCAGCCGGCTCGCCGCGTGGATTTGACCGAGGATGAGGCGGTACTGATTGCCGATCTAAATTTGCTGACCTTAAAACCGGTACTGTTTGTAGCTAATGTCAGTGAGGAGGAAGTGGCAAAACCGGAGGACAATCCCCATGTACAGGCCGTTCGCCAATATGCGGCTCAGGAGAAGGCCGAAGTTATCGCCGTTTCGGCGAAAGTGGAGGCGGAAATTGCCGAACTCGGGGATGAGGACGCCCGGGAATTTTTGGCTGATCTTGGCCTTCAGGAGTCCGGCCTGGACAAACTCATTAAAGCTTCGCAAAAACTGCTGGGACTTATGACTTTTTTAACTGCCGGTGAACAGGAAGTGCGGGCTTGGACTATCAGAAAAGGAACGAAAGCTCCCCAGGCAGGCGGTAAGATTCACAGCGATATTGAACGCGGCTTTATCCGGGCGGAAATTGTATCCTTTGCTGATCTTATGGCGGCAGGCAGTCAGAACGCCGCCCGGGAAAAAGGATTGGTTCGCCTGGAGGGAAAAGAGTACATCATGCAGGACGGCGATGTGACTTATTTCCGTTTTAATGTGTAGTTTCACTGTTATTGTGCGGTATGTAATAAGTTTCTTGCAATGCTGTGAAAATGGTGATATACTATTTTAGTCTAGAACATTGTTCCAGCTATGGGGTTCAAATTTTATTTGCAACCTTCCCTGCTCCCTGCTGAGGGAGCCATTAGTCCACAGGAGGAGGTGATTTCGTGAGAAAATACGAAGTCATGTTCATTGTTAAGCCGTTGGAAGAAGAGGCAACGAACGCAGTTATTTCCAAGTTTGAAAGTCTTATCACTTCGAATGGCGGCAACATTGAAAAGATTGATCGTTGGGGTAAGAAACGCTTGGCATATGAAATTAAGGATTTCACCGAGGGTTATTACTGCCTTTTCTTTTTCACCGCAGAGCCGGCTGTTGTTGCCGAACTTGATCGCGTGATGAAGATTACCGATGAAATCTTAAAACACATGGTTATTAAAGAAGACGAATAAATACATGCGCTGTTGCGCAAACACTAAAGCGCCTGTTGCTGTTCATTGACGGCAGCAGACCTTGGAGGGAAAAACCATGAATAAGGTTATCTTAGTCGGTCGCTTGGCCCGTGATCCGGAAGTGCGCTATACGCAAAGCGGTAAAGCGGTAGCTTCCTTTTCAATTGCGGTAAACCGCTTTGGCGGCGGACAAGGCCAGGAGCAAACTGACTTTATTCCTATCGTTGCATGGGAAAAATTGGCCGAAGTTTGTGGCAATAATCTTACCAAAGGACGCCGTGTGCTGGTAGAAGGCCGTTTGCAGATCCGTTCTTATGACGGAACGGACGGACAAAAACGGCGTGTTGCCGAAGTTATCGCCCAGAACATTGAATTTCTGGACAGCCGGCAGGCTGCCGCTGGAAGTAGCGGCGGCAGCAATAATACAATGAATGACGCCAGCTCTTTTGGTAGTGATGTCTTCCCTGAAGAAGAAATACCATTTTAAAGGGAGGTTCATACGGTGAAACGTGAAAGAGGCAGAAAACCCAAGAAAAAAGTTTGTAGCTTCTGTGTAGATAAGGTAGAAGTCATTGACTATAAAGAAGTGCCGAAATTGCGCCGTTATACGACCGAACGTGGCAAAATCCTGCCGCGCCGTATTTCCGGAAACTGCGCGAAACATCAACGTCAATTGACTCTGGCTATTAAACGTGCCAGAAATATTGCATTACTGCCGTTTACTGCAGAGTAAGTCAGATCAGAGAGAGTCCGTTTGTGGATTCTCTTTTTTTATTTGTTTATGCCATAAAAAACACCAAAAAAGATTTCTACATAGAAGGGATTTTTAAAATGATGAAGAATACATGAAAAAAAAGATAGATATTTCATCATATTGATTATTTGTGCAAGAAATTAGAAATCTATATAAAGTCATTAGGCAACGAAGCCTTGGGATAATGTATTTGTCCTAAGGCTTTTTTTATATAGATGTTTATACAGAGACGGGGGGAGAGCATGAAAAAAATATTTATTTTAATGCTAACGGCCGTATTTTTAGGCGGCTGTGGAGGAGGCAAACCGGCGGAGCAAGCCAAAGTTCCGAACGATACTCTGGTAGTGGGAATGTCGCTGGATTTAGCCACCTTGGATCCGGCAGTAACCATGGATAATGCATCCTGGAAGATTACCTATCCATGTTATGACCGGCTTGTAAAATACAAGATTGTTGATGGAAAAAGCAGCACCGAAGTGGAACCAATGGCAGCCGAATCCTGGAATGTCAGTGAGGACGGCCGGGAGTGGACCTTCAAATTACGCCAGGATATAGAATTTCATGACGGATCGCCACTGAACGCACAGGCAGTAAAGTTTAGCTTCGATCGTTTATTAAAACTTCATAAAGGACCATCGGACTATTTTCCGACACTGAAGTCGGTGGAAGTTGTCGACGACTATACCGTAAAATTTGTTATGGATAAACCGTTTCCGCCGTTTTTATACACTCTGGCGACCAATGCAGCCAGTATTATCAACCCCAAAGTCATGGAACAGGAAAAAGACGGTGATTTGGCCTCTGCCTATCTGGGAGAAAATACGATGGGCAGCGGTGCGTATAACCTGAAGGAATGGAATCGTGGTCAGAATATGAAACTGGAAGCTACAAAGGGTTATTGGGGCGGAGAACCGGCTTTAAAAACGGTGTTGATCCAGTTTATCAAAGATCCGTCCGCTCAGCGGCTGCAATTGGAAAATGGGGATATTGATATTGCGGAAAGCATACCGGTTGACCAGCTGGAACAGTTAAAAAACAATGATAAAATTCAAATTTTAGAATCACCTAGCTTGAATGTCAGCTATGTGTATCTCAATAACAAAAAAAGTCCGCTGGATAATGTCAAAGTCCGCCAGGCGTTAAATTACGCAGTCGATTATGACGGAATGATTCAGGGGGCTATCAAGGGTAAAGGAATTCAGCTTAAAGCTCCTATCCCGCAAGGGCTGTGGGGGTACGACCCGAAAGTCAAGGGATACAGCACCAATCTGGAAAAAGCCAAACAATTGCTTTCCGAAGCAGGTTTTGGGCAAGGGTTGACGCTAAAATTGCTGTATTCCGATTATAAAAATTTCTGGGACAATGAGGCCCTTATCCTCCAGGATAATCTGTCAAAAATAGGCGTTAAACTGGAACTTGAAAAAATCGCCTGGGCGACGCTGCGGGATAAAGTCGACCGGGGAGATTTTGATCTTTGCCTGGGCGCCTGGAGTCCGGATTATGCCGACCCGCATATGTTTATGACGTATTGGTATGACTCCCGGATGCATGGTCTGGCCGGTAACCGTGCTTTTTATAAGAATGATGCGGTTGATAAGTTGCTGCGTCAGGCAGAAGAAGTCAGCGATCAGCAGGAACGGATTAAACTGTATCAACAGGCGCAGCAGCAAGTCCTGGAAGATGCTCCCTATATTCTTCTTTTTCAGAGCAATGCCATGACGGCTCTGCGGAAAAACGTGCAGGGGTTTGTTTATAATCCCATGCTGGAAAGTATGTATAATTTTGAAACCATGAAGAAAAATTAGCAATTTAGTTTGTCTGGTTATGGATATGCAGGGCATATCCATAACCGAATTTTTGGGGGAGTACCAACTATGGTTGTATTACGATATTTTCTAAACCGAATACCAAGATTGCTGATTGTCTTTTTCGGAGTGTCCATCATCACATTTGCCATATCACATGTGATTCCCGGAGATCCGGCCCGCATGCTGGTCGGCCAGCGGGCCAGTCAGGAAACGCTGGACAAAATGCGGGGAGAACTGGGACTGGATAAGCCCCTCCATGTCCAATATATCAAATATGTCGGTGATTTGCTGCAGGGGGATATGGGCAAATCCATCCGGACGCAGCAGCCGATTGCCAGCGAATTGAAACGCTATTTTCCCGCTACGCTGGAATTGACACTGGTAAGTATGCTGATTACCTTAATTGCGGGAGTTTTGCTGGGCGTTTGGGCGGCGGTAAAGCGTGACCGGTGGGTCGATCATATCAGCCGGATTGTCTCGCTTGTCGGTGTTTCCAACCCGTTGTTTTGGTCGGGACTGGTGGTTATGGTGGTTTTTTATAAATGGCTGCAGTTATTCCCTGCCTCCGGACGACTCAATCCTTTTATCAGTCCGCCGACTTTTTATACCGGGATGTACTTGGTGGACGGATTTTTAGACGGTAATATGGCGGTTGTCGGGAATGCCGTACAGCATTTGGTGCTGCCGGCTGGCTGCCTGGCCTATGTCCAACTGGCGGTTATTGCACGGCAGGTCCGGTCCAGTATGATTGAGGTATTATCGCAGGATTATATTCGTACCGCGAAGTCCTTTGGTTTATCCACCCGCAAGATCATTTATCATTATGCGTTAAAAAATGCGCTATTACCAACAGTTACCGTGGCCGGGCTGATTTTTGGGGAACTGCTTGGCGGAGCGATTATCACGGAAGCAATTTTCGGCTGGCCAGGTATGGGTAAATATGTTGTCGATTCCGTTACCTTTCTTGATTTTCCGGCTATTATGGGGTTTACCATGGTGGTTTCCTTTGGTTACGTAATCATTAACCTGCTCATAGATTTACTATACCGTGTGCTTGATCCGCAAATCAGGGAGGGTGGCTGAGCATGGTAAAAGTTTTTGCTTACTCATATGTTGCGATACTCAGGCGCAATCCACTGACCTTTATCGGCTGCCTTATCGTTGTGTTCATGCTGCTAATTGGTTTTGGCGCGCCGGTTTTGGCTCCTTATGATCCTGTGGCCATATCTATACAGGATAAACTGCAGGCACCGGGAAATCTGCATTGGTTTGGTACCGACGAAATGGGCCGTGATATTCTCAGCCGGGTGATGTATGGCTGCCGGATTTCCATACAAGTAGGACTGTATATTGTGTTGCTGGCGGCTTTCCTTGGTACGGTCATTGGCAGCATTTCCGGCTACATGGGAGGCAAGACCGATCAGAGTATCATGGCTGTCACGGATATTGTCTTGTCCTTTCCGTCGCTGGTTTTGGCGATGGCATTGGCGGCCGCACTGGGGCCAAGCCTGTATAATACCATGCTGGCGGTGGCTATTGTTAAGATTCCGGTTTATACACGGCTGGTACGGGGGCAGGTGCTGGCTCTCAAGGAAAAACAGTACGTCAGGGCGGCCCGTACGTTTGGTGCCAACCCTTTTTGGATCGTTTCGCGGCACATTATACCTAACTGCATTGCACCGGTATTAATCCAGATTACCCTTGGCATCGGGGAGGCAATTTTGACCGCTTCATCGTTAAGTTTTATTGGACTAGGAGCGCAGCCGCCCACTCCGGAGTGGGGGGCCATGATCAGCACGGCACGCTCCTATGCACTGGATCAGTGGTGGTATGTCAGTTTTCCGGGGATGGCCATTTTCATTACCGTTGTCGGTTTTAACCTGCTGGGTGACGGTATCCGGGATATGCTGGATCCCCGGTCAAAAACTTAAACAGGGAGTATACGGTATGGAGCAGACACTATTATCGGTTCAAAAGTTAACGGTCGATCTGACGGTGGGCAAGGAAAAGGTGCGTGTTTTACACGGTGTATCCTTTGATGTTTGTCCTGGTGAAATTATTGGGCTGGTCGGCGAATCGGGCTCGGGGAAATCCGTTACGGCTTCAGCGGTCATGCAACTTTTGCCCGGTGGTGCCGGGGCAGTCAGTGGTGGAAAGATTATATTTAACGGTCAGGATCTGCTGAAAAAATCACCGGAAGAAATGCAAGGCATCCGTGGCAAAGATATTTCCATGATTTTTCAAGAACCTATGACCAGCCTAAATCCGGTACTGACGATCGGGCGGCAATTTATTGATGTTATCCGGGCACATCAGAGCAGAGACCAAAAAGAAGCCACCCTGCGCGCCTGCGAGATGTTGAAAGCGGTACATATCACCGATCCGGAGCGTATTTTTAAAAGTTATCCCTATGAATTGAGCGGTGGAATGCGGCAGCGGGTGATGATCGCCATTGCCTTGTCGTGCTCACCATCGCTGCTTATTGCCGATGAACCAACTACGGCACTGGATGTAACCATTCAGGCGCAAATTCTGCGACTGCTGCGGGAAGCTACGCAGGTATCCGGGTCTGCAGTTATTTTTATTTCGCACGATTTGGGAGTGGTTTCGCAAATTTGCCGGCGTGTCGCCGTAATGTATGCCGGAGAAATTGTTGAATATGGTTTGGTTCAGGAAATCCTGCAGTATCCGCGGCACCCGTATACGCAAGCCCTGCTGAAGGCGATTCCTGATTTTACAACAAAACCGCATCAATTGTCGGCTATTCCGGGCACTGTCCCGAATATTCGGCAATTGTTAACCGGCTGCCGGTTTCATCCGCGGTGTCCGGTAAAACAAGATATTTGTATGCAGAAAAGTCCGCAGGGCTGTATACTGACCGGAAACCACTTAGTCCGGTGCTGGGTTACGACAGGGGAGGTTCGAAACAATGCAGCCATTACTAACGCTTGATGCTGTGGAGAAGCACTTTATACATAAATCGCTTTTGGGAAAACCAAAAGTAGTCCGGGCTGTTGACGGAGTTTCCCTGCAGGTGGAAAAAGGAGCGACGCTGGGAATTGTCGGAGAATCGGGCTGTGGGAAAAGTACCTTGGCCAATTTAATCATCCGCTTGGAGGAACCGAGCGGCGGACGGATACTGCTGGAGGAAACGGATATATCTCATTTGACGGAGAAGCAATTACGTGCCGTGCGTTCGCGGGTCCAGATTATTTTTCAGGATCCCTATTCATCATTAAATCCCAGGTTTACTGTGGAACAAATTGTTTCCGAACCGATGCGGGTGGCGGGCAAATGGAGCCGGACGGAAATTCGGAGAAAAGTAATTTTTCTTTTGGAAAAAGTCGGACTGTCTGAAGATTATCTAAAACGGTATCCCCATGAATTCAGCGGGGGGCAGCGGCAAAGAATTTCCATTGCCAGGGCACTGACCACCGATCCGGAAATCCTGATACTGGATGAGCCGACATCGGCTTTGGATGTTTCCGTACAGGCACAGGTATTAAATTTGTTGTTAAAACTGCAAAAAGAACTGGGACTAACTTATATTTTTATCTCTCATAACTTATCTGTGGTAAAATATATCTCGAACAGAGTTGCCGTCATGTATCTTGGTAAGATTGTGGAGGCAGGTTCAGCCGAAGATATCATGTTTGATCCCCGGCATCCCTATACGCAGGAACTGGTTGCCGCCGTTCCGGTTATCGGCAAACCGTTGGACAGCGAAGAGTTGGCCTGCCGGGAAGCAAAGAGTGCAATAGTCGGGCGGCAGGGCTGCCGGTATTATCTTCGCTGCCGGCTGGCGACAACGGCCTGCCGGGAAACCGAACCAGAATTAAAGGAATACGAAGCAGGTCGCTGTGTGGCCTGTATGGAGGTAAGGGCATGAATAAATTACGCCAGAATTTGATAATATCTTTGGAATATGAGAATATTCCGGTCAGAAAAGTGGCCGTTTGTTATCAAAAAAACAGGGAACTGGCTGAAAAGCTGGCTTCTTTGCTGCCATACACCAGCATAGTTGTTTGTACAACGGACACACTGCTTCAGGACAGTCAATTGGATGAAATCAGCCATGTACTGGAACTGTACCATCCGTCCGGCAGTTTTTATGATGTATGCCTAAAGCAACGGGAAATGATGCGCAGCAAAGGCTGCCGTATCTTGACACTGTATGACTGGGAAGAGAAATATCTTAACGATAGTTTTTGGGGTAATACCGATTATCGTGAACTGGCAAAGCTGGTGAATAAAGTAAAAAATGACCTGGCTGCTGTAAGGAATTTTCATATTACATCCGAACTTGGCACCGATATCAGCTTTTCCGTAGCCGGCCGGCAATGGCTGGTTGCCGATGGTATTTGCCGCAATGGCCGCCTGACGCAGATGCCTGATGGCGAAATTTACACTTGTCCGGTAGAGGAATCTTTTTCCGGGGTGATTGTTGTAGATGGAACAGTTAGCCGGTCCTGGGTACCTGATGAACCCCAGCACTTGGAATTCAGGCAGGGAAGACTGGTGAACTGCTCCCCGGCGCTGGCTAAATATATTGAACCCAAAGGGCCGGATATCTATATGATTGGTGAATTTGCCCTGGGGCTTAATCCTGCCCACCGGCAGATTGTACACAATATTTCTGTTGATGAAAAAGCAGCCGGTACGGTGCATTTTGCCTTGGGCGACAGCTATAACCTGGGTATCAATCACTGCAAATGCCATGTGGACATGGTTATTCGTAAGCCTCACATTGAAACCAGCCCCCGTATCCTGCTGCCATATTTTTCTTAAAGAAAGCCATTTTAACAGATCAGGGTGAGACAATATGAATTTGGGTGAAAAAATCCGTAAGCTGAGAAAAGAACAAAAAATCAGCATTGAGCAACTTGCCGGCATGTCCGAACTAAGTGTGGGCATGATCAGCCAGATTGAACGGGATATTACTGTACCAACCGTTTCGTCGCTGTGGAAGGTGGCAAAAGCACTGAAAGTACACATCAACTATTTTTTTGATGAGTATGAAAACGATAATCCGATTGTCAGAAAAGAAGAGCGGAAAAAAATCATTCTTCCCCATTCCAATGTGACCTATGAACTGTTAACGCCAAACCTGAAACGTAAAATGGAATTCCTCATGATCAAAATTGAACCGGGCGAAGTCAATTTCGGAGATCAGATTTGCCATGAAGGGGAAGAGTGTGGCTATATGTTGCAAGGGCGGATGATGGTGAAATGGGGCAGCCGGGAGTTTATTCTCAATGAGGGGGACAGTATCTATTTGGATAGCTCTGTCCCTCACCGCTATATCAACATCGGGGAAACAACCGCTGTCTCCATTTGGACTATGACACCGCCAAGTTTTTAGAAAATATTCTTTGTCTAGTATAAAAACGGAAAATGTTGTTCTAATATTATAGAAATGTATCATACAATGAAATACGTATGTAAATATAACCAATCCTAAAAACAACATAATCTGTTTGGAATGTCCGATAATCAATATCACTGACAAATAAAACAGCAACAAGACACTTGCGGTCAAAACAATCCTTGTGGAAAATTTGACAGCAGAGTCTTGTTGTTTTGTTTTTCGATTTGTATTTTCGGTCTGTTGCAGGAAAGTGGCCTGTTCCCTTCGAATATAATTACGATCTGTCTGTTTATACAGGATGAGGGGGGAGAGCCTTGTTTGCTCACGAAACAGAAATGTTACGCAAAATACGGTTTATAGATTGGTTAAAGGCTGAAATTGTCGCTAATATAGGTTCCATTTATCAAGCTATGGCTAAAAATAGTGAACAAGCCGTCAAAGAAGGTTTGGCGACGCTGATCCTCTCCTGCTATGTGCTGGGGCGCCGCCTGGGAATTCCCTTTGGCGAACTGGATGAGATTATTTTGGCAAAAACTGGGGAGAATATACGGCGGGAGCATGAAGCAGAACGCTTATTTGGTGATTTTACCGCTTACCAGCGATATCTTCAGCAAAGGAGATGAATGGATGAACCATACGAATATCAAGCCGGTGGCTGAAGGCGGCCTGTTGTCCGCATTGGCCGTTATGATGATTTTAATTAGTGTTTATATCCCGCTGCTGGGTATTGCTACCGCCATTATCTGGCCGGTGCCGATTGCGCTTTTGGGTGTCCGGCACGGCCTGAAGTGGAGTATCATGGCAACCGTAACATCAGGCGTTATTGCCGCCATGGCTTTGCAGCCGTTAACGGCCTTGCAGATGGTGGTGGCTTTTGGCAGTATCGGGGTTGTCATTGGGCAGGCCATTCGTTTAGATTGCAGTCCGTTAAAAACTATGCTGGCGGCGTCGGCTATCTCATTTTTAGGGATATTGGCGGTACTGCTGCTGGGTTTTGTCATCATGGGAGTTAACCCGCTTTCCCTGCAAATGGATATGATAAACGAAACCTTTACCCAGGTGATAGATATGTATCGCAGTACCGGGGCTTTTAGTGAAGCGGAACTGGCAAATATGAGCAATTTGACCAATAACAGCCTGGAATATTTGAAAGTAATTATGCCGGGTCTAATGACCCTTTCCGCTGTTTTTTATGCTTTGATCAATTTTATGGCTACCAAAGCCGTTTTACGTAAGCTTGGCCGGCAGGTGCGGTCTTTTCCGCCGTTCAGGCACTGGTATTTACCGCGTAAAATACTCTATATTGCCGCGGTAACCGCGGTGATGTATTACTGGGGAAATTACCGCAGCGTTGCTCCGCTGGATGATATCAGCATGAATATAGGTCTGCTGTTGATAGTTCTGTTTTTTGTACAGGGGTTGTCTTTATTTTACTACCTTGCCGATAAATACAATTTGTCAAGGCTGACAAAGGGTATTATACTGTTCTTAACCTTTACTAACGCGTTCTTTATGGAAATGGTATTTTTTGCCGGGCTGTGGGATGTCGTTTTTGATTACCGGAAACTGAGAACACCACGTGTGTCGGATTAATATACCGATAACGCGTTTAGCATGGGAGGCGAGAAGATGCCGCAAGGACCTTCTTTTTGGTTTGATACCCGGGTATATCTGGCTGTTTCGGCAGCCTTGTTGATGATCATTGTTTTTTATAACCGTTATTTTGCAATTCTGGGGATCATTTTGCTGTTTGTTTTATATATGTACGGCAAAGAACGGTATGCCCAGCAGCAAAAAGCACTGAACGCATACTTAAGCACCATGTCGCAGACTATCGACCAGGCAACCGGCTATGCGCTGCAGAATTTGCCGGTGGCCATTGCCATCGTTGACGGTGAAGGGCGGCTGCATTGGTTTAACTCGGTCCTGGCCGATTGGGCTAAAGGAGAGGATTTGGAAGAGCTTCAGCAGGGACAGGATGTATCGGTTGTCTGGCCGGAGTTTTCCATAGCCAAGATGTGGGGAAAGTCAGGCCATTATATCAAATCGGTCGGCGAAAAGCACTACCAAATCATTCATAAGATGCTCCGCCAGGATGACGCTGAGCAGGAGTTACTGATCCTGTATATTACCGACATATCAACGAGTGAACAGGAAAGGGTTCAGTGCAGTATGTCGTTGCCGGTTATCGCTCATATTCAGATTGACAATTATGATGATGTGCTTTCTGGCTTAACCGACAAGCAGCGCAGTGTCATTCTGGCAGAAGTGAATAACTTGCTGGTGGAATGGGTCAGTGAACTGAACGGATTTTCAAAAAAATACGCTGAAGATATGTTTTTGGCCGTATTTGACCGGCAGGCACTGATGAAAGTGATGCAGGATAAGTTTGAAATATTGGACCGTGTGCGGGCGATCCAAGCCGGCAACCGCATTCCGGTAACCCTTAGTATTGGCGTGGCTGCTGATGAAGCTACCGTCGGGGAACTGGCCCAGCGGGCCCAAAGCGGCCTGGATTTGGCATTGGGGCGGGGCGGTGATCAGGTTACCGTCCATATTGACGGCAAAGTACAGTTCTATGGCGGTAAAACCAAAGCCACCGAAAAAAACACCCGCGTGAAAGCCCGTGTGGTTGCCCAGGCGATCAAGGAAATTATCGGCGATGCCGACTTGGTGCTGGTTATGGGGCATACCAATGAGGATTTCGACAGTCTGGGGGCGGCTATCGGGGTTGCCAAAATGGCACGGCATCTGGAACGCGAGGTGTATATTGTCGTCAGTCAGGCCGGTGTAACCTTTAACAAGCTGCAGGATCTGCTGGAAGAATATGAGGATTATCAGAACTTCTTCATTACTCCGGAAGAGGCGGCTGACATGGTGAGAACGAATACTCTGCTTTGCGTGGTAGACACGCATCGTCCCGAACTGACAGCGGCCCCTGAATTACTGGAACGCATTGAACGCACCGTGGTGATTGACCATCACCGCCGTTCGGAGTCGTTTATCACCAACCCATTTTTGGTCTATCTGGAGCCGTCGGCTTCCTCCACTTCGGAACTAGTCAGCGAACTGCTGATGTATTTTGATATTAAACTGGATTTGACCAGGATGGAAGCTACGGCGTTATATTCCGGTATTGTTGTGGACACCAAAAACTTTGCCATGCAGACCGGGGTGCGCACCTTTGAGGCCGCTTCTTTTCTGCGGCGTTCAGGTGCCGATCCCACTTTAGTGAAGCATTTGTTCCGGGTGGATTTTGATATTGTAAAAACCCGGGCGGAAATCATGCGCAATATTGAAATGCTACCCGGCGGTGTGGTTATCGCAACCTGTCCTCCCCATGTCAGCAATGCGCAAATTGTAGCGGCCCAGGCCGCCGACGATATGCTGCGCATAGAGGGGGTACGAATGAGCTTTGTTCTTTTTCCGCTGGAAGATGGTGTGGGGATCAGTGCTCGTTCTACCGAAGATGTCAATGTGCAGATGATCATGGAAGAGTTTGGCGGCGGCGGGCACCAGACGATGGCGGGCGCCCAGCTGAAGCGGGCGAATATGAATGAAGTCAAGCAACGGCTTCTTGAGCTTAGCGCTAACTATATAAGGGAGAGTGAAGAAAATGAAAGTGATACTGCAGCAAGAAGTTAAAAAATTAGGCAAAAAGGGTGATATTGTCGAAGTGTCGGAAGGATATGCCCGTAACTTTCTACTACCGCAAAAACTGGCCATTCCGGCAACGAATAATAATATTAATGATGTAAAACAAAAGAAAGCTTCCGAAGAACGTAAGCGCCAGCAACAGTTGGACGAGGCCAGGGTACTGGCGGCGCAAATGGCCAAAGTGGAAGTAACCATCCCGGTAAAATCGGGTGAGGGTGGTAAGCTCTTTGGTTCGGTTGCAGGGAAAGATGTCGCCGAGGCACTGGTCGCCCAGCATGGCATTGAAATGGACAAACGTAAAATTGAGCTGAAAGATACCATTAAAGCTTTGGGCACATATCAGGCAGTCATTCGATTGCACCCGGAAGTAACCACAAAAATTCAGGTTCACATTACAGCGCAATAAGTCGCGGTGCCGAGATGCAGAAGCAGGCCCGTTCGAATAGAAAGGAAAACATCATGAAAGATTTTTTTAACAAGTTTCTGCGAACCGATTCAATGGAACAAAAGACAGCACCTGAAGAACAACTGAAACGTCAGGTCGCGTCTTTATATGGATTGTATTCCGGCATTATGGGGGCCGAGAAGGTAGTTTTGAAAGCGGGTAAGCTGGATGCTTTGGAATATATGCGTTCCGATAACCTGTCCGAACGGGTGCTGGCTTTGCAAAAGATTGTGTTTGAGGATCCGACGGTGGATAAGCTTCCAGCCATAGAAGAAATACCGGGAATACTGGAAGACATTGAAGATGAACTTGCGGACTTGATGGCTCGCCGTACGGTAGAGGAAAAACTGGAACGTAAGATTACCGAAAAAATGGAAGAACGCCATCAGGAATATGTTAAAGAAATCAAAATGCAAGTATTAAAAGAAGAACAAAATAGTGTGGAAAATCCGCAAACGTTAAAAAAATATGCCATGCTGGAAGTGCTGGAGGGGAAAAAGCTGACCAAGTCGGCTATGGAACTCTTAAGGCCGGCGGCATTAGCCGAAATTGTCGGTCAAGAACGTGCCGTCGAGGCGCTGCGGGCTAAACTGGCTTCGCCTTATCCCCAGCATCTGATTCTGTACGGACCACCAGGGGTGGGGAAAACTACGGCCGCCCGCCTGGTGCTGGAAGAGGCCAAGACACTCAAATTTACTCCGTTTGCTCAGGATGCACCGTTCATTGAAGTAGACGGCACCACCTTGCGCTGGGATTCCCGCGACATGACCAATCCCCTACTGGGTTCGGTTCATGATCCCATTTATCAGGGGGCGAGACGGGACTTAGCGGAAACCGGGGTACCTGAACCGAAACCCGGTTTAGTAACCGATGCGCATTCCGGTATTTTGTTTATTGACGAAATCGGGGAAATGGACCCGCTGCTGCAAAATAAGCTGTTAAAAGTGCTGGAAGATAAACGGGTATCGTTTGAGTCGGCGTATTATGATCCGACCGACAGCAACATTCCCAAATATATTAAAAAGCTCTTTGACGAAGGGGCTCCGGCAGACTTTATTCTGATCGGCGCCACAACCCGCGATGCGGAGGATATCAATCCGGCTATCCGCTCGCGTTGTGCAGAAATTTATTTTGAACCATTAACACCAAAGCATATTGAAGAAATTATCTATAATGCTGCCCGGAAACTGGAAGTCGAAATGGATCCGGATGTCCCGCAGCTGATCAGCGAATACACTATTGAAGGCCGTAAAGCCATCAATATTTTGTCTGATGCTTTTGGGCTGGCCCTCTACCGGGATGGCAGTGACGGCCGGAAGATAATCATCACCAAGGAAGACGTCTATCGTGTCGTGCAGGTCAGCCGCCTGTCTCCTTATGTTACCCGTAAGGCGGCAGCCGTATGCGAGATTGGCAAGGTCTTTGGTCTGGGAGTCTCGGGTTATCTGGGGTCGGTACTGGAAATTGAGGCCGTGGCCTTTCCGGTCGTGGAAAATGGCAAGGGCAGTATCCGCTTCAATGATACCGCCGGCAGCATGGCGAAAGATTCCGTTTTCAATGCCGCTGCCGTAGTACGGAAAATTACTGGGGAAGATTTAAATAATTACGATATCCATATCAATGTGATTGGCGGCGGACGGATTGACGGACCTTCGGCCGGTACCGCCATTACGGCGGCCATTATTTCCGCCATTACCGGCCGGGGCGTGCGTCAGGATGTGGCTGTAACCGGTGAAATTTCCATTCAGGGCAAGGTCAAGGCGGTAGGCGGCGTGTTTGAAAAGGCTTATGGAGCAAAACAAGCCGGAATCACCACCATGGTTATTCCCAAAGAAAATGAACAGGATATTCCACCGGAACATTTAGGGCTCCAGATCTGCCCGGTGGATACAGTCGAAGAGGCGCTCCACATTTTATTTGCTGCCGCCCAGGAAGCGAGTGCGTAAACAATAGTGCAGGTATAGGGGAGGGCTGGCAGCCGTCCCTCTATACCTTTGCCAGTAATGTTTTTGTTGGGCTCCGGCTCAACTGGGTGAGGGGGATATGAACTTGATTGACAGAGTACCACCGCAAAATATCGAAGCCGAGCAATCGGTGCTCGGCGCCATGCTGATTGAACGTGAGGCCATTTCCAAAGTGGCTGAGTTTTTACGCAAGGAAGATTTTTACCGGGAAGCGCACCGGCTGATTTACAATGCCATGCTGCAATTATTTAATAAGAATGACGCCGTTGATTTAATTACCGTAACCGAATATTTACGCAAAGAAGATAAGCTGGAAGGTGCAGGCGGGATTGCTTACGTTACTTCGCTTGCCAACTGTGTGCCTACGGCTGCCAATGTGCTGTATCATGCACGCATCGTGGAAGAAAAAGCTTTGCTGCGGCAGTTGATCAATTCGGCCACGGAAATTGCCGGTATGGGTTATGAAGCAACCGAAGACGTAGCCAATATTTTGGATGAAGCGGAGAAAAAAATTCTCGGCGTTTCCAACCGTAAAGTCGGACAGGATTTTACACCGATTAAAAGCATCATTTTTCAGGCGATCGATAAAATTGAGCAGTTGTATGAATCGAAAGGCGGAATCACCGGGCTGGCAACAGGATTTAAGGATCTTGATCAACTGACTTCCGGTCTGCAGCCTTCCGATCTCATTCTGATTGCTGCCAGACCGAGTATGGGGAAAACCGCCTTTGTACTTAATATTGCCCAGCATATTGCCATTCGCGAAAAACAGCCGGTTGCCTTTTTCAGTCTGGAAATGTCCAAAGAACAGCTGGTGCAGCGTATGCTGTGTGCCGAAGCGCCGATTGACTCCCAGCGAGTCCGTATCGGGCAGTTGGAGGATAAGGATTGGCCCAAACTGATCAAGGCCGCTGACCGGCTGTCTTCTTCACCGATTTTTATTGATGATACGCCCGGCATCACGGTGGTCGAACTCCGGGCGAAAGCCCGCCGCCTGAAAATTGAGCATGGACTGAAGCTGATTATCATCGACTATCTCCAGCTTATGCAAGGCGGGACTAGCGGGCGCGGCGGCGAGAACCGTCAGCAGGAAATATCCGAAATATCACGTTCCTTAAAATCGCTGGCGCGTGAATTGAATGTACCGGTGATTGCCCTGTCACAGCTGAGCCGCAGCGTGGAATCCCGCCAGGTTAAAAAGCCTATGCTCAGTGATTTGCGTGAATCCGGCTCATTGGAGCAGGACGCGGACATCGTCTCTTTTCTATACCGTGAAGATTATTACAACCCGGATACCGAGAAGAAAAACATCACCGAGATCATCATTGCCAAACACCGTAATGGTCCGGTGGATACGGTGCAGCTCTTCTTCCATAAACAGTTTACCAAATTTGCTGATTTTTCCAGAATGGATAATCCGTAAAAAATCTTTTAAAATAAATATAGTAATACGCTAAGTAAGCCAAAACGCTGTCTGTACAGTGTTTTGGCTTACTTTGTCTTTAGGAATTTTTGTAATCGACTATTGAAAAATAGATTGGCCATCCATTATAATAGTAATTGAGTATATGAATATACGTTCACATACTCAATTACTCACATATAACGAGGTGATAAGGCTTGCGGGAAAAGATTGATGACTGCGGTGATAACCGCTGTATAGAAGAACGGCGTTTAGCGAGTTTACGGGAAAATATGCTGGAAGAAGAAATATTTCTGGATGTTGCCGATACCTTCCAGGTGCTTAGCGATGCTACCCGGGTGAAGATTGTCTTTGTGCTGGCCGAAGGGCAGGAACTGTGTGTGCACCACATTGCCACCTTGCTTAATATGTCCCCTTCGGCCGTATCGCATCAGCTGCGGCAACTGCGCAACATGCGGCTGGTCAAAAACCGTAAAGAGGGCCAGCACGTATATTATTCTTTGAGCGACAATCATATTGTACAACTGTTCAGGCAATGTCTGGAACACGTGGAAGAGTGAGGTGATATGCTGTGGAAAGGGCAGAGTCGATAGAATATTGTGGTCATGAAAGTCACCATCACCATGAAGGGCATATTAGAGATTATGCGGTAATAGCCGTGTCTGCCGTTCTGGTAGGCCTTTACTGGTTTGAGATTCTACCGTCGATTTTTGGTATGGATACAGCCTTGCTTGCCGCGATTATTTGCGGGTATCCGATTGTCAGCGAAGCGGTAAAGGCTATTTTACAGCGGGGCGATACCAAAGTCGGTTTGCTGGTGAGCATTGCCATTATTGCCTCGATTGCGATCGGCGAGTATTTTGCGGCAGCGGAAGTGGCGCTGATCATGACCATCGGGGAGCTTCTGGAACATATGACACTGGAAAAGTCCAATTCGGCACTCCGGAAGCTGGCTGAACTTGCACCGCTGAAAGCCCGCCTTATCAGAGACGGCGTGGAAGAAGAAATTGCGGCGGAACTGGTAGCGGTGGGAGACCGGCTGCTGGTGAAACCGGGCGATAAAATTCCGGTTGACGGGGTGGTTACTTCGGGTTTTGCTGCGGTTGATCAGTCGACGATTACCGGTGAATCCTTGCCGCTGGAGCGCCGGGAGGGCGACAGCGTGTTTGGGGGGACGATCGCTGTTACCGGCAGTATCGAAATAATTGCAACCAAGGTTGGTCAGGATACGGCTTTAGGGCATATTATTAAAATGGTCAAGGAAGCACAGGACAGCAAAGCTCCGATTGCCCGCATGATCGATCGCTGGGCCAACTGGTTTGTCCCGCTCAGCCTGGCAATTGCCACACTGGTTTATCTGGTTACCGGTGATATTGTACGGGGCGTTACCATCTTAATTGTTTTTTGCCCCTGTGCCATGCTGCTCAGTACGCCGACTGCGGTAGCTGCTGCCATTGGCGCGGCGGCAAGACGGGGTATCCTGATTAAAGGCGGTGAAATTCTGGAGACCGCCGGCCGGGTGGATACCATCATTCTCGACAAGACGGGGACATTAACTGTCGGCAAACCAAGATTGAAAGACATCCGCTGCTATGGCGGCTGGCAGAGAGAGCAGGCTTTGGCGTTGGCTGCCGGAATTGAAAAGCGTTCCGAACATCATCTGGCTAAAGCTGTTATGCAGGCGGCGGACGCTGTGGGGGCACAGTATGTTGAGCCGGAAATCTGGAAGCCGGTCGTGGGGCAGGGAGTGGCGGCCGAACTTCAGGGGACAAGGTATCTGCTGGGTAACAAAACCTTACTGGAAAGTTATCACATTGCTATTTCAGAAGAGCAGGAGCAATATTGTGCCGGAGAGCAAGCCTTGGGAGGAACTGTAGTGTTCTTTGTTGCCGGTGAAGAAGTTGCCGCCATACTGGTCATTGAAGATCCTGTCCGCGAAGAGGCTGCCAGAGTGCTAAACAAGCTTTACCCGGCGCAGGTGAGTAATGTAGTGCTGCTGACCGGCGATGCCGCTGCAGCGGGCAAAGCAATCGGCGCGCGGCTCAATATCCCGGTTGTGCATGGGGATTTGCTTCCGACCGATAAAGTGGAATATGTGAAGAAATATCAGCAGGCTGGTCATAAGGTGGCTATGATCGGTGACGGGGTGAATGATGCCCCGGCATTAGCCAAGGCGGATATCGGTATGGCTATGGGCTATACCGGAACGGATATTGCTATTGAAGCCGCAGATATCGCTCTTCTGGCCGATGACCTGCGCAAGATACCGGAAGCCATTGCCGTAAGCCGCCGTGCTTACCGGACCATCAATCAAAATATTATTGTGGCCAACGTTATTAATGTTGCCGCCATTGGTTTTGCCGCCTGGGGGCTGTTAGGACCGGTTGCGGCCGCTATTGTCCATAACGCCGGGGCCATCTTAGTGGTATTAAATTCGGCACGGCTGCTGCGTGTGGCAACGGCGGTAAAATAAACGATATGAAATTAAGGCAGCCTGTGTTAAAACCCCGTTGGGCAATCGACGGGGTTTTAATACTGCCAGCCGGTATTTTCAGGTATCATGCATGAAGACCGGACAACAGGCAATACTACGGAGGTCAGTTAATGTTAAAGGAGGAGGATTACCTATGATCAGAGTATGTCCTAACTGTTCCAATGTTGACCTTGAAAAATTACACGCCTTTCTGCCGGAAAATGAACTGACCGAAGAATGTATTGGCGAATGCGGTCAGCACGAGGATAAAAGCTTCGGTTATATTGATGAAGAATTGGTTATTAAGGAAACGGAAGAAGAGTTTATAAACGCAGTCAAAGCCGTATATTAAAACGCTAACAGTATTTTTATAAAAATAAAATGATTTAAGTGATGAAATCGTCGAATAACCGAGAATTTCCGAACATTTATTCATTTGCAAGCAATATCATTCGAAATTTGATTTGACATCGTCAGGTGTAAAATGCTATGATAAGCAAGGGAAAATCGGATAATTTCCTCAGCAAACTCAAATAAAGGCGTAGGCTACGTCCTGTTTGAGTTATTTTTGTGGCTTGGGGAAAATAAACCCAAGATAATGTGAATAAACTATCCATGAATGATAGCTATACCAAAATATTGTCACCGGACAAGTGGAAGGCAGGAAAATATCTATTATGACCGGAACCGGTCCGGGGAAGGGTGAGGATGCAAATGTCAGCAACAGTGGTAATTGGAACTCAGTGGGGCGACGAGGGGAAAGGAAAGATTGTCGACTATTTGGCTGAAAAGGCTGATGTCGTGGTACGTTACCAGGGGGGGAACAATGCCGGGCATACTGTGGTAGTTGACGGTCAGGAATTTAAGCTTCATTTGTTACCGTCAGGGATGCTGTATTCGGGAAAAATCTGTGTTGTCGGCAACGGCGTCGTTGTTGATCCGCAGGTTATGCTGCAGGAAATAAAAGCTATGCAGAAAAAGGGCATAGATACGTCTGGCCTGCGTCTATCCAACCGGGCGCATCTGATTATGCCGTATCACCGCCTGCTGGATGAAGTGGAGGAAGAATCCCGGGGCGATCATAAAATCGGTACTACCAAACGCGGAATTGGTCCCTGTTATATGGATAAAAATGCCCGTTGCGGTATCCGGGTATGCGATCTGCTGGAACCGGAAGAATTTAGTGAAAAACTGGCCCGCAATCTGGAAGCAAAAAATCATTTGTTGAAAGCCGTTTATGGTGTGGAAGGCTTTGATTTTGAAACCGTGAAAAAAGAGTATTTGGAATATGCCCAGCAGTTGCGTCCGTATATTGCCGATACGTCGGCCATCTTAAATGACAATATTAAAGCCGGCAAAAAGGTTCTTTTTGAAGGGGCACAGGCCACGTTGCTGGATCTCGACCACGGTACGTATCCCTATGTAACCTCTTCGCATCCGATTGCCGGTGGAGCCTGCATCGGTGCCGGTATTGGACCGACTAAAATCAGCAAAGTGGTGGGCGTTGTTAAGGCTTATTCCACCCGGGTAGGCGAAGGCCCGTTCCCTACCGAGCTGCATGATGAAGTGGGAAATCATATCCGGGAAGAAGGCCATGAATACGGTACTACAACCGGCCGTCCGCGCCGCTGCGGCTGGCTGGACGGCTGCATTGTCCGCTATGCGGGTTATGTAAGCGGTATTGATTATATGGCCATAACCCGTCTGGATATTTTAGATAAACTGCCGAAAATCAAGCTTTGTGTGGCCTACAAATATAACGGACAGATTATCAATGAATACCCGGCCAGCCTTAATGTTATGTCCAAAGTGGAACCGGTTTATGAAGAATTGCCGGGCTGGCAGGAACCGACCACGCATATCCGTGCTTATCAGGATCTGCCGCTTAATGCGCGCCGTTATATTGAACGTCTAAGTGAAGTCAGCGGTATTGCTATCGGAATGGTTTCGGTTGGACCTGGCCGGGAACAGACTATTATACTTGCAGATATGTTCTAGGAGTCGGGAGGTCCTGGGAGTGACGAGGAGAAGTGTGGAGATTATCAGCAAAAACAGCCTCCATCCCCGCCGGGCAGCGGTATTCGCCAGAGCGGCCGGGCATTTTAAATGTGAGATTGCCGTGATCAACGGCGATTACCGTGTTGATGGAAAAAGCATTCTGGGCCTGATATCACTGGAGCCGCAACAGGGAGCCAGAATTATTATTGAGACTGACGGGGAAGATGAAGTGCGGGCTGTGGAAACCCTGGCTAAAATACTGGAAGGACAGCAGATATGAAAAAAGAGTTGTTTGTCAAAGACATAGTGGAGCCATGTGGGTTGGAAGTGCTTTGCGGGGCTGATTATCTGGAGCGCCCGGTGAGGGTTTCGGATATTAACCGCCCCGGATTGATGCTGGCCGGTTACTTGAAATATTTTGAACATCAGCGGATACAGGTGATTGGTACTGCGGAACTGACTTTTTTAGAATCCCTGGGCGAAACGCTGGCCGTTGAATGCTGGAAAACCCTAACCGGCTTGGAAATCCCCTGTGTTATTATTACCAGAGGACAGTCTTTGCCGGACGAATGGCTGAAGATGGCGGAGGATGCTCATCTGGCCGTTTTACGTACCTCGCAGCCGACGACCCGTTTTATCGGACGACTGACCGATTATCTGGAACGCTGCCTGGCTCCTAGTATTACCATTCACGGGGTGCTGGTTGATGTTCATGGTATTGGGACGCTGATTACCGGGGACAGCGGGATAGGGAAAAGCGAAACGGCGCTGGAGCTGATTAAGCGTGGCCACCGGCTGGTGGCCGATGATGCCGTTATCGTTACGTTGGTTAGTGAAGATACCTTGCTCGGCCGGGCTCCTGATATGATCCGTCACCTTATGGAAATTCGGGGACTGGGGATACTGGATATCAAGACTTTGTTTGGCATTCGTGCCGTACGTCTGTTTCAGGAAATCAATCAGACCATTCATCTCGAAGAATGGCAGCATGGCAAATATTATGACCGTTTAGGCATTGATGATGAGAAAACAGAAATTTTAGGCGTATCTGTTCCCAAGACCGTTATCCCGGTGCGTCCGGGGCGGAATCTGGCCGGTATTGTAGAAGTGGCGGCTATGAATTACCGCCTGAAAACTCTGGGTTTCCATACGGCCAGGGATTTTGTGACTCGTCAGACGCAATTGCAGGAGCAGGAAGATGTGGAAGATATCAGCGATTTTAGGCACGGTTTATGGTAGACACAGGTGCGTTCATATCCGTTTTTCCCGCCGATACCGGCTGTATCCTGTTGACATAAGCTCCGGGAAGTCTACCGTTACGGAGAAGAAGAGCTGATTCTTGACTTATAGCAAATAAAATGCTAGGATAATATCACATTAAAGAGTTTTGATTTTGGGGGAGCCTGTCACCAAGGGGTTCTCTTTTTTATTTTTAAGTAAATGTATATTTGTTATGTAAAATACAAGAAAGGCATGATAAAAGTTGCTATATTTTAAAATGTTAATTATCCTTTTGTCAACAAAGCTCGCAGGGGATTTAAGCGTTAAATTAAAACAGCCGGCAGTACTGGGAAAATTGATTATCGGTATTGTCATTGGCCCGGCCATGCTGGGATGGATCGAAAATTCGGAAATCATTGATGAAATCAGTGAAATCGGTGTTTTACTGCTTATGTTTCTTGCCGGACTGGAGACGGATATTCACGCGCTCAACCAAAACAGGAATTCTTCCATAGCTGTTGCCGTAGGCGGAGTTGTTTTTCCTATGCTTTTTGGGCTTGTCACAGGCCGGTGGATTGGCATGGATCAGGCACATGCTTTGTTTTTGGGCTTATTATTGTCGGCTACATCTGTCAGTATTTCTGCTCAAACACTAAGAGAATTAGGGCAATTACAAAGCCGGGAAAGCATAACTATTTTAGGAGCGGCCGTGCTTGACGATATTTTGGTTGTTGTGGCCCTGGCGATTATGATGAGTCTGTTTACAGCGGAAGAAGTAAGCCTTGGTCTGATACTGGGGAAAAAAGTCTTATTTTTCATTGCTATTATTTTTATTGGCTGGAAAGTGGTACCCTGGGTATTAAAAAAGCTGGCGCCGCTGCGTGTTTCGGAAGCGGTGGCCAGTGCCGCATTGATTATCTGCTTCTTCTTTGCTTATTTTGCCGAATTTCTTGGAGTAGCCGGAATTATCGGTGCCTTTGCCGCTGGGATTGCGATTTCACAGACTAAATATAAAGAAAATGTGGAACATAAGATTGAACCTATTGCCTATGCGTTTTTTGTTCCTGTATTTTTTGTCAGCGTTGGCCTTTCCGTATCATTCCATGGGATGGGAAATCAACTGTGGCTGATCCTTATGCTCAGCGTCCTTGCTGTTTTGACTAAATTGATTGGTGCCGGATTAGGGGCACGTTTAACCGGATTCGGCGATAAGTCATCATTGAGAATTGGCGCCGGGATGGTGTCGCGGGGCGAAGTGGCTCTGATTATGGCTGCTATTGGTTTAGAATCCGGCCTGCTTCGTGAAGATTATTTCACGGTAATGGTTACCGTTGTCATCATTACCACATTGGTTACTCCTCCAATGTTAAAAGCTTTGTTTGCAAATCAATCGGCTGAACTGCCACAAAAATCAGAAGAATAGTGGATGGTGGTGTTTGATTAGTAACATAAGAAAATGCACCTCGTTGTTCCTAGTGATTATCACAAGGTAAACACAGTATTTTTAAAAATTTAGTTGACAATAATGAAATGTTGCTATATAATCATATCTTGTGAGACGGCATGATCCACTAGCTCAGTCGGTAGAGCACCTGACTTTTAATCAGGGTGTCCCGCGTTCGAGTCGCGGGTGGATCACCAAGTGGCCCGTTGGTCAAGCGGTTAAGACACCGCCCTTTCACGGCGGTATCGGGGGTTCGATTCCCCCACGGGTCACCAATTTATTATGGGCGATTAGCTCAGCTGGGAGAGCGCCTGCCTTACAAGCAGGATGTCGGCAGTTCGATCCTGTCATCGCCCACCATTTTTATATTTTTTGAAACGGCCCGGTGGTGTAGTGGTTAACATGCCGCCCTGTCACGGCGGAGATCGAGGGTTCAAGTCCCTTCCGGGTCGCCATTTTTATTCGCCTCGGTAGCTCAGTCGGTAGAGCAGAGGACTGAAAATCCTCGTGTCGACAGTTCGATTCTGTCCTGAGGCACCATACTGGGTATAAAGTAAGCACATACGCAACGGTATGTGCTTTTTCGTGTTTTAGAAAATGACCATGTGCAGCAAAATTTTTTCAAAGGATTCAGGCTGACAACAAAGAATTGTAGGATAACGCTTTTTTATATTGTTAAATCTACAGAAGAGGTGCAACATGAACAAGATGAGATTGTCCATTGCCGTTCAATTAGGAGGAATGTTTGGCCTAACCATCGTACTATTGGGCTGTATCCTGGGAGTCACCCTGTATAATTTGATGGACAACAGCAGTAAGACGGAGTCGATCATCAAGCATACGGCTGCCCGTACGGTTGCCTTAAAAGGTGCTCATACCGACTTTACCAGAGCTTTGCTGGATATGCGCGGGTTTCTGTTTTATGCGGATGGTGCGGCCACCTATGAAGAGGGTTACCGGAAAAATATGAAAAATAGCCTGGAGGCGGTAACCCATTATGTGGAGACAACTCAAGCGGTTGATATAAAAGCAGAAGGGGATAAGCTGCAAAAGCTAATTACAACGTATACTGACATAGGCGACAGAGTAATTGCCGCCAAAAAGGTAAATGACCCGAACCTCTCTAAAATCATAGCGGAAGGCCGGAATCTGGTTGGTGAGATAGATAAGCAGTTTGAACATGTATCGGACATGCAGGAAAAGACCTTTGGAGAAAAGGCCCAGGATATGATTGCTACGAATAGTAAGGTGGTTTTTGGCACCAGCCTTGCCGCCCTGTTCTTCCTGGTGTTGATTTCAGCCCTAGTCACCTGGTATAGCGGTAATTTATCCGGACGCCTGAAAAGTGTCAGCCAGTCTTTAGCAGAAATTGGCGAACTGGATTTAAGCAAACCCGATCTTCAGCCGACACGGGATGATGAAATCGGTGATATGGGCCTGGTTATTATCAAAATGCGCCATGTACTGAAAGATATCACCCGTCAGATTCAAGAAGGCGGCAAGCTGCTGGCTTTGGCCAGTGAAGAACTGACCGCCACGGTAGATGAACAAATGAAATCGGTAAACATGGTTGCGCAGAGCATTCAGGATATTGCTGCCGGGGCCACGCAAAATGCGAACAGTATTAACGACATTTCGGCTACCCTTGAGGAGATATCGGCCGGAGCCGAACAAATCAGTGCCGGGGCTGCCGAATTGAACGATAACACCCAACTGGCGGTACAGGAAGCGAGCGAGGGAATGCACCTGCTGTCCGAGGTGGTTAGTCAGAATGAAATGGTCAGCCAGGCTATGACGGAAATCAACACTGTGACCCTGAATTTGTCGCAGGGATCGAACGATATAAAAGGTATCGTAGAATTGATTAATGGTATTGCCGGGCAAACCAACCTGCTGGCGCTTAATGCGGCTATTGAAGCGGCACGGGCCGGAGAGGCAGGGCGGGGCTTTGCCGTTGTGGCGGAGGAAGTACGCAAGCTGGCTGAGCAAAGTGCGCAGGCCACGCAAAATATTGCCGAGATTATTGAACGTATGGGCAATGAGATTGACCATGCGGTGGAAAGTGTCGGCAGAGCCAGTGAGGAAGTAGCTAAGGGTTCGACCACTATACATAGTACGCAGCAGGGCTTTACTGTCATTAATGAAAAGCTGGCCGTCGTTAAAACCGGCATATCCCAAATTGCCGCATCGGTCAAGGAAACGGCTAAAGGAACGGAAGCCATGGTGGCCGGCGTGCAGAATATTAGTGCCATTGCCGAAGAGACTTCCTCCAGCACGCAGATGGTAGCCGCATCGACTGAAGAACAAAATGCCAGCATGCAGGAAATTAATTCCAATGCAGCGTCTTTAGCTAAAATGGCCGGCGACTTAAATGCTATTGTAAAACGGTTTAAATTATAGAAATATATATAATATAGAACGATAACACGTGAAATTCAGGATCTAATTTTCACGTGTTATTTTTATTACTACTGTATATACTATGAAAAAACAAAAAACGAAAGGAGCTAAAAACATGTTTGGGTTAGTACCATTTCGCAACAAAATGGCTGCAAGAAGAGACTATCTTGATCAACTGATGCAGGGTTTTTTTGATGATGATTTTTTATCTCCCGTGAGAAATATGGCAAACGCCTTTCGGGTAGACCTCCGGGAAACCGATAATGAATATATTGTGGAAGCAGATTTGCCGGGAGTTAAGAAAGGAGATATTACGCTTCATTATGAAAATCAGTACCTGACAATCGCCGCTAAGCGTGATGAAACCCAGGAAGAAAAAGAAGAAAACTATGTCCGCAAAGAACGACGGTACGGGCAATTTCAACGAAGCCTGTATGTGGACAATGTTCTGGAAGATCAAATTGATGCCACGTTTAACGATGGAGTACTGTCGGTGACGCTGCCCAAAAAAGATAAATCCCAAAAACGGCGAAGCAATATTCCCATACACTAAAATGCGGGCCGTACTTTGATAGTACGGCCCGTGTTTTACCAAAAAACGTTATTACGGCGAACGGAGCAGTAGAATGAAAAAAACGGTTGTATTGGACTTTGACGGCGTTATTCACAGCTACACCAGTAAATGGAAAGGCACTACGGTTATACCTGATCCGCCGGTAGAAGGAATCAAAGAAGCCATTCAGAGCATACGCAAGCAGTATCGTGTAGTCGTTGTTTCCACCCGTTGCTTTCAGGAGGGGGGAGTAGAAGCGGTAAAAGCATGGCTGGCCCGGCATGCAATCGCGGTGGACGATGTGGTTGCCCATAAACCTCCGGCCACCGTTTATGTCGATGACAGGGCCATCAACTTCGATGGCGATGCGAGTACACTGCTGGATAAAATAAAAGCTTTTAAAACATGGCAGCAGAAGTAATTTTGGTGCTGTTCTTTTTGGCTCCAGTTACTCTTTTGTAAGCGAAATAAATTGCCGTCTTTTGGTCATTAGGTAAAAAGAAGTGGTTCCGCCCTTTTATTTTGCATTTATTTGTTTGGTATTGGTATATTTATGAAGAACAATATCATAGTATATAAAGGAAATCCTCAGTAATAATACTGAGGATAAAGATGAAGTACTCTACAACTATTTAGATAAAAAGATAATGAGGTTAAGCAACATGTAGTAGATTGTTAACATCACTACGACATCTGAGGTGGATACTTCTAGTGTGATTTTCATGGTACCACCTCCTTATTCTTTTTGGGGAATAGCTCGCAACTATTCCCTAAAATAATATATATGACGGAAAGTTCTAAAATATTCCTAAAATATTTTAGAACTTTCCGTCCTGAGAGAGTTTTTTATTTAACATTATGGAATTGTTAATAAAAGGTAAAATTAATTAATTTTGGAAGGGTAACTGCTTCTTCCACCGAATTCTTAGGTAAATGGTAGAGGGAGGGGTGGCCATGGCGGAATTACAATTTACACTATGGTTTGATCAAAGGGGGAGCAGTCCCTGTTATGCACTGGAATTTTACCGCAAAGTAAGTATAATTTTAGTTGCAAACCGTATTGCGACTGAGATCCGGCATATATGTGATTTGAAAGTACCGGTTGCTGAAGATAGTCTTCGGATTGCGATTTCATATACGGCAAAAAACAGTGAGAACCCCAGGGTTTTGACGATAGACAATATAAGAGAGAATTTGCTGAGAATGCTAAAGGAAAATGATCTGTATTCCAATTTCCAAATCACGCAAGAGAACTAGGAGGCGTCCCCCGGGGCGCTTATTTTGTATCCTTATAGCCTTATATCGTCGGCAGTTTCAATAACATGGCCAATTGAATTTTCGGCACGATACAGTGGATCGCAGGTTTGTAATTTGTTAAAATTGAGTCCGGTTAATGCTTCAATTTTAGAAATAGGCACCTGGTAAGTCTTGTATTTTCCATAGGCAAATTGCAAAGAAACGATAAGCTGTTTTTGGGTTTGTAAATAAGCGGTAGCTGACAACTGGCCATTTTCTTTTACCATGACAGCTACTTTCCAGAATTCCGCGGGTATCTGAAACTTTTCTCTATACAGGATATCGTCGCTGCGAAAAACAGGCCCGGTAAATACGGATACTTTAAGATGGCGGTTCCTTGCATTTTCTAAAATATAGTCCTCTAATTCAAGCCAGGTCTTCTGATTTAAAGATTTGTGCTGCGGAGAGCAGTTTGTGAAATGAAATGTATCCACATTTGCCTTTGCTGCGGCACTGCCCCAGGCGGGATCACGCCTGCGCACCAAATGACCTCTGTCGATATCGTTATCATTATATAACTCCGGACCGTATTGATATTTTTGATCAATACGGGGATCGAAATACCATCGGTCCTTTTCCCTCTCTACATCCACTAATTGGCTGCCGTCAACATTAACTGCGGTATAAAAAGCCAAACAACGTGACTTGCTCATCATAATTGAGAAATGCGTGTAGTGTAAGATAGTACCACCATTCTTAAGGGGAGCAACATCTTGTTTTAAATCGGCGCGCAGTTTGGGAAACGGTACTTCAAAATTTTTGCCCAAAAACCTGGAATCGTAGCCTGTCGATCGTTCAAACCATTCCAAGTCTAATTCTTCGCCCGCTTCTTCCCTGTCTTTAACTGATCTGGCTGGCAAAGCCTCTGGCTGTTCAGGGTCAGGTGCATGATCTGCAGGTTGCCCTTTATCAAGCTCTGTAGTCGACATATCTTCCTCCTAAATCATTAGAAATCGCTTCTGGTCAAAGAAAAATTTTTGTCTAAGCCTAGGTACGTAATGGCCTTTTTATTATCATTTATTTGCCTGGGGAATGGCATATTTATAAAGAGCAGCATCATAGTATATACATAAAGAAACCCTTGGCAGTGTATTGAGGAGTGGTTTGCAATTATTCCCTAACATAATATATATGATAGGGAATTCTAGAATATTCCTGAATTCACTTATATAATTATGTTCTCCGGGGCGTTTTTCTTTGCCGGGGATTAGTCATATTTTTATCATAATTTGATGATAAGCTTAAGTCAATTTTAGAATATGAGGTGATAATAAAATGACTTTTGGTTTATTATCAATCAACTCTATGATGAAATCATATAGCCGGTCCAGATACAGCGGTAGTCATGCACGGGTTGCAAGAGTGGATCACGTACAGTTACATCTGGTAGAAGAACAACCCTATCCGGAATACAGGAAAAGGACGCACGAGTTTGAAGAGCTGTTGTCAGAATGTTTAAATGTAAATCCGGATGTCAATCCAGAGCAGCAGAGACCAGGAAGTTTTGCACAGGACCAGGCAGCGGAAGAGCAGCAGGACGAAAATAAGCCTATGCCAGATATCGTGGAGCTTGGAACCGACTTCTATTATGTCCCGGTAACTTATAAAGGCAGCAAATAGCGGCGAAGGGAATACCGCCAATTTTAGCAGGATAAGAAATTGTGCATTTTCTATGCTTGTTTGCCTTAAACCACTTTTTCAGGGATTACTGGTTCACCCGTTTTCCCTTGCAGCTTTCCTTGAGGAACCTGTCCCGCCTTAAGACATTAAAAAACACAGATTAGCGTAATTCAATAAAAAAATCCAAAGTCTTTTTATAAAGGACTTCGGATTTTTTTATTACGTTTTATACGCTCACCAGTAAAAAATATGTATACTACTTACTATTTTATCTCATTTAAGATTTTCACAAGTTCATCTGCACTTGTATCCGCGGAACCAGGCTGCACGATTGCTAGATCGCCAAGCCGAACCACGCCGTTGTCATTACGGGCTTGTGCAAGAGGTTCTTTACTATGATAAGCTTTAGCCAGCTTACCGGCAACCAAATAGCTGCGTTCCAAACCACTTATGTTACCAAAGCCAGCCGGTTTCATAAAGGATTTGTTATTTACTTTAATTTCGCCGGTGGCAGCATTGACGGTAACTTTATTATTGCTGTACTCGGTCAGCTTTTTAGCATAATTGTCCCGTCTTTCCTTCTCGCCCGGATGAGTAGAAGGATTTAAAATATCATCAAAAAAACCTTTGGAGCCACTGCCCATTTTATCGATTACGCGCTGCCAAACTGCCGCCGGAGCGCCCGGATTATAACCGGCATCGGTTAAATAGCCAAAGGCAATATTATCCGCTTCCCATTCGTTAGGCTTGGTTACGCCGACAGCCTTGGCATTGGTAGCGACTACATCAACAGCCAATTTGCTGCCGCCACTCATTTGTGAGCCGGCAACCTTTTGCACAAATTCTACAGTCATTTTTTTCTTGGCGCCATTGATAGGATGATTTTTTTGTCCGTGGACCAATTCGTGCGCAACAACCGCTGCTACCTTGTCCTGATCATTATCAAAAAAGGAGAATACCCCAACATTGACGGAAATATTATGCCCCAGAGTGCAATAGGCATTAAATACCGTTTGCGGGTTAATAAAATAATTGTAGGGCTTGTCTTTTATAGAAGGTTCTGTTTTAGCAACTGCATTTGTCAGTCTTGTCATAATACTGCTAAGTTCATTATTTAAATACGGATCGTTGATGACGCCATCCGTTTTTTTTATCTCTTCAAAAAGTTCATTTCTCCCAGCATTCTCATAGTAATCAAGTGATTCCCTGACCTTTTGTTGCTCCGAGGCAGTGCTTGCAATGGAGCCGCCAAGCTTACCAAGACTCAAGGCTTCGATTTTGCTTGGCTGCAGCAGGCCGATAGACAGCGCAAGACATAAAGCCGAGATTCCTGCTTTTAGTACTGCCTTACAGAAAGAAGTTCTTTGATTCAATTAAACAACACCTCATTTTCTTTTTTGCTCTGCGCCTTTTACCGAACGAACTGACACGCTTTCAAATTCATTCCTGCTGATCATTACGTGAAACAGCGTTATCCTCATCTGTTCCTTATTGCCGAAAATAGTAAGGTTCTGACTTATAGTATAATGGCAATACCTGAAATGACTTGGCTCATTTGGGCCTTAGAGCAGACATACCCGACTATTTGCAAGGTCATATCCATTAGTTATATCGTGTTATCATCACGGACATCTTATAGGACAATTATCCTTTTTTTGCAGAAAGTGGTCCTATTTTTTCTGATTGCTTAGGTTAAGATATAGATAATTTGTAACCCCGGCCTAGGAGGGTTTGAAACAGGAGCTTATAAGGCCCTTTCGGAGAAATGCTCATAGGGAAGCTCTAAGAAGAAGTACTGGAAATGCTTGATGCCAGTTAGCAAAAAAAATGATTAGGATTTACTTGATGCAGCGTAAAATAGCCGTGTAGCCCGTGCAAGGTATCTTTGGGGGCTGATTTTTACGAATAGATTCCGGAAGTTTGTGGTATAATATATCATTACTGGAGGAAATATCCAGAAACTACATGATAGGGGGAGTTATTAATGAAGAAAAAAGTGATAGGAGTTGTTGCGGCACTATCTTTAGCTACTTCAGTTGGATTTGCAGCACCGCTAAATGACTTTTCAGAAGGTAAGATAGCTGTTGATATTTCCGGGAGAGCGAGCAATGACATTAAGGTAAGTGATAGAACCGGCAGTGAAACCTATGATGCAAAAACATCCTGGGAATATGGTGTTACTGCTGGCTTAGGTAATAATTTTGCTATCCAGTATAAAAACTTTAATCCTAAATCGAAAGATTATAGTGGGTTTAGTGGTAAACTAAAAACCCAGGAATTTAATGTTTTGTACAAAGTAGACGAAAACTTTACGGTATTTACTGGTTTTGTTCAGGCTAAGTCAAAATATGAGGGCAGGGGACTAGGTAGTTTTGAGGGCGATACTAAGAGCAATTGGCAACTCGGTGTAACCGGCCAGACCCCGCTTGCAGATAGGCTGACCGGTTACGCTACGGTAGCCGCAGGAGCGGATACTAGTGCCTGGAAGCTTGGTGTATCCTATGCCATTAATAAAAATGTGGATTTTGATTTATTCTATGCCGAAAACAAATATGATAATGTAAAATACAATGGAGCAATTGCTAGTGCATACGGCAGAGATGCCGACTATAAGGTAAAAGGGTTAGGATATGGGCTAACCTATAAATTCTAGAGAGAAACTAAAATATTTAAAGCCGCAAGTGTCCTTATGGATGCTTGCGGCATTTTTACTTTAAGGTGAATGTTGTTTATGTTAAAATAAAAATTATATTCTCTGTTAAAGAAGGTTATTTTTATGTCTATAATAAAGCGTTATTTATTGTTTATTTGTGGTCTTTTTTTTGTGTCTCTCGGCATTTCCTGTATTATCAAAAGTATGCTTGGAACTGCACCAATTTCCAGCGCACCCTATATTTTAAGTTTGCGGTATCCTATTTCTCTTGGGGGATTTACCTTTATTATTAATATGGTGTTTTTTCTTGGGCAAATTATGATCTTACGTCAACAGTTTCAATATATTCAAATGTTGCAGGTTCCCATGACTGGCATCTTTGGAAGTTTTATCGATTTTACGATGTTTTTACTTAGTACGGTGGCACCGGAAATATATATTGGAAAAATTGTTGTCTTATTGTTGGGAATTTGCAGTATGGCATTAGGTATTGCTTTAGAAATCATCGGGAATGTTGTTATTTTGCCAGGAGAGGGAATTGTTAAATCTATTGCCGATCATTGGAATTTTGAATTTGGTAATACAAAGACCTGTTTTGATACAAGTATAGTTTTTTTTGCCGGCTTATTATCTTGGATTTACTTTGGTGAAGTTCGTGGTATTCGCGAAGGTACTTTGCTTTCTGCTCTTATCACTGGTTCTATTGTAAGATTTTTTTTAAAGCATTTAAGCTACGTAAAACAAAATGGAACTATTATCTTACATTTGCCTTTTACAGCTTTTCATGATGATGCTGATAAAGGTTCAAACATCCAGCACCATTAATAAATTGCACCAGATTGCCAAAACAGCGATAGTCCGGGAAATCATGGACCGGGCAAATGCAGCCGAACAGCAAATCTGATATTACGAAACCCGTCAGTACATTCTCTTCCCACCAACCGTTGAATACTGCTAGAGCAGGCGGAACATATTGCCGCCCGCTCAAAATCAGCAAAAAACTATACCTGAAAATCTAGAGAAAATGCTTATGAAGAAAATAAATTAAAACGTGAGCCGGTTGGGTGGTTGGAAATCATCTTGACTGGCTTAATTTTTAATATTTTTTTAGGTATCTAGGATCGCTAACAAGAGAATAGTATTACTGTATTTAAAGATTGTTAAAATGCGCTATCTAGTCGTTTGAACAACAACAAGGAGGGATATCTGTGAATCCCTATGTGCTTAGTTTTCCGGAGATCGATAAAACAAAGCTTATGGTAGTCGGGGGCAAGGGCGCCAACCTGGGGGAACTATCCAGAATTGAGGGGATACAGGTACCGGAGGGTTTTTGCGTGACTACCGAAGCGTATAAAAGAATCATCAGACAAGCACCCGAGTTTGACGCGTTGCTTGACCAGCTATCGCAGCTTAAGGTGGAAGACCGAGAAAGAATTGGTGAGATCAGCGGCAAAATTCGCCAGGTTATCGAAGGGATATCCATTGCCGGGGATATAGAGGAGGAGATAACCCTCTATCTCACAAAGCTTGGTGAAGAAACCGCTTATGCCGTGCGTTCCAGCGCCACAGCGGAAGATTTACCGACGGCATCCTTTGCCGGCCAGCAGGATACTTATTTGAACATTATCGGCAAAGATGCCATTCTTAAGCATATCAGCAAGTGCTGGGCGTCGCTGTTCACTGACCGCGCCGTAACCTACCGCCTCCAAAACGGCTTTGACCACCGCAAGGTCTATCTGTCTGTCGTTATCCAGAGAATGGTATTCCCGCAGGCTGCGGGAATTATGTTTACTGCAGACCCTGTTACCTCCAATCGGAAAGTGTTGTCTATCGACGCCAGCTTTGGCCTTGGTGAGACGCTGGTGGCGGGTCTGGTGAACGCCGATATCTATAAGGTGCGGGAGGGTAGGATTGTCGATAAGAAGATATCCACTAAGAAGCTCGCTATTTATGCCTTAAAAGAAGGCGGCACCGAGGAAAGGGAGATAGAGCCTGAAAGGCAAAATCAAGAGACGCTGACGGACGAACAGATTTTGCAGCTAGAACGCATGGGTAGAAAGATTGAGGCCTATTTTGGCCGTCCGCAGGACATCGAATGGTGCCTTTATGAAGATAACGTCTACATTGTCCAGAGCCGTCCCATCACTACCCTATACCCTGCACCGGAGGCGAAAGATGGGAAAAACCATGTGTATTTTTCCTTCGGTCATCGGCAGATGATGACCGAAGCCATGAAACCATTGGGTTACAGCTTTTTTCAGGATTTTTTTAAGTTGATTTCCGGTTCGGCGATGATTGAGCTCGGAGGAAGGTTATATATAGACATGTCCCGTGAACTTAGTTTACCGATAATAGGCAAGAATTTGGCCAAAAGTATGAACATGGTTGATGTTTTGATGCAGAAGGCTGTTTATAATATTCTAAAACGGAAGGATTTTATCAAAGGATTATCCCGGGAAAAGGGAATGATGATAGGGCTTTCAGTGTGGTTGAAATGGGGAATCGACACACTAAAAACCTATCTTAGGAATGACCATGTTATTGTGAAAAACCTTATGGCTCATAATGAGATGGTGATGCACGACCTGGAGCAAAGGATTGCCAAAGTATCAGGAAATGAATTGTTTGATTTTATTTTTAAGAGTTATACGGACATAAAGGATGCAGTTTTCGCCGGCTACGGAGCGGTTTTTACCGGCGCCTATGCCAGCTCCTGGATCAATAAAAACATGCAGAAATGGCTGGGGGAAAAAAATGCGGCTGATGCCCTTGCCCAGTCGGTCCCCGATAATGTTACCTCCGAAATGGGACTGGAACTTTTGGACGTAGCGGATGTCGTCAGAAAGTATCCGGCGGTGATTGAGTATTTTGAGCATGCCAGTGACGAGAACTTTTTTGCGGATTTAGCTGAATTGGAAGGCGGGAAAGACGTAAGTGATTCCATTCGGGCGTACCTTAAGAAATACGGTATGCGTTGTTCCGCGGAAATTGATATAACCAGACCGCGGTGGAATGAGAAGCCGACGACGCTTATTCCAATGATTCTTAGTAATATCAAGACTTTTGGGCCTGGTGCCCACAGCATGAAATTTGAACAAGGACTGGAGGAAGCAAAACGGAAGGAAGAAGATATTCTAAGCCGTTTGGAACAACTGCCCGGTGGAAAGAGCAAAGCCAAAAAGACCAAGAAAATGATCAGTGTTTTGCGCAATTTCGCTGGGTACAGGGAATATAGCAAGTATCTGCTTGTCTGGTATCTCTGGATTATCAAGCAAGCATTGCTGAAGGAAGCCGATAAGCTCGTGCGAAAGGGAGTGATAAGAGACAGGGAGGACATATACTATCTATCTTTTACGGAAGTGAGGGAAACAGTGAGAACGAACCGGGTGGATTCCAGCATCATAACAAAGAGAAAAGAAGACTATGAGGTTTTTAAGAAGCTGACGCCTCCCCGGGTCATTACTTCAGAGGGGGAGATTATCTCCAGTGAATATGACACCGGCAACATTCCTCCCGGCGCTTTGGCCGGCGTGGCGGTTTCCTCCGGCGTCGTTGAGGGGCGGGCGCGGGTCATATTAAACATGGAGGATGCCAATATCGAAGAAGGCGATGTTTTGGTCACTACCTTCACTGACCCCAGTTGGACACCGGTGTTTGTAGCTATTAAAGGCCTGGTGACGGAGGTAGGCGGGATGATGACCCATGGCGCCGTTGTTGCAAGGGAATACGGTCTTCCGGCTGTAGTAAGCGTAGAGAATGCTACCCAATTGATTAAAGACGGACAGCGAATTCGGGTGAACGGGACGGAAGGGTATGTAGAAATCCTGTAATATAAAAGGTGGAGTGTTCAAAATGGTCGGAGTAGAAATTGACATGGTTATTACAGATAGCTTGAAAGCATTGGAATTATACGAAAAGGTATTTGATCTCCAACGTGTTGAGGTTACAAATTTTCCTAGAGGTGAAAATGGAGTCATTTTTACCCTATATGGAGTACGCTTTCATATGTTGGATGAAAACCCGAAATTCGGCTTAAAAGCGCCAATCCTGGATGAACCCCAAATTAATATATAATGTATTATTACGCTCAAAAATTAGGGCGAAAATTTTTTTATTCTCTTTGTGTCGTATTGTAGTCCATAACAGGCTGGATTGTCTTTCGTTGAAAGGATAATCTTCATAAACATTATTAAAATTTAAACATAAAGAAATAAGTTGTTTGCGTATCATATTTTATATTTCCTCTCATTAAGTTGTTAAGGACTGCGTCAAATATCAGATTGGTTATCTCCCAGGTACGCTAGCCAGTACCAAGCTTAACGAGATTTTTTCAACTCTAGAGCCGGGTCTGTGGCAAGACTTTCGGCAACTTGCCTCCGTCGAAACTCCGCCGGTGTAAAGCCCGTTTCACGTTTGAAGAATTTGCTGAAGTGGGTAGCTTCCTCAAAACCAAGTTTCTCCGCAATTTCGCCGATGGGGAAGTCTGTATGTACCAGCAAACGTTTCGCTTCAAGATTGATGCGCGCAGAGATGAACGTTTTTGCACTCACGCCGACCGCTGCCTTGGTTGCGCGAGTCAAACTCCTTTCCGTGCAACCAAGGCGGATAGCGTATTCGCTGACCTGGCTCCACTCGGCAAAGTGCTCTTCAACGAGTTTCTGAAAACGTGTAAAGCGCAACAATGCGTGAGAATGCAACGTATCATGCGTCCGTCGTCGGCTATGGATAACGCCAAGCCACGTCACGAGCGCATAGAGCTGATAGCGCAGCAGCGTGTGGACGTCTTCTGATGAAGCGTTGATCAGAGAGTCTTCGCGCATCTGCACGATTGAATCCAACACACGACGCAACTCATCGCTGTTTAGATTTAGAAAGCTTGGCAGTCTTTCGAAATCGAAAGTGAGTTCGAGGTCACTGGATGGAGATAAGGTGGGCAGGAGAAACTCCGGCCGAAAGAGAACAACCCAGCCGTCCCAATTTTCATCGCGCCCGAAATTGTGAGCCTGTCCAGGCCGCAGTGCGATCAAAGCCCCTGGGTTACAGGAAATGGGATCGAAATCGACCCATTGCACGCACCTGCCATGGGTGACGCATATAAGCATATGGAATTCATACCTGTAGGTTACGCGCATCTTCTCTTCGCGAGTTCGCCGCTTGAGGTCAGACACACGAAAGATCTCCAGATCG
This sequence comes from Propionispora sp. 2/2-37, assembly GCF_001298735.1. Classification (GTDB taxonomy): domain Bacteria; phylum Bacillota; class Negativicutes; order Propionisporales; family Propionisporaceae; genus Propionispora. The sequence goes on from NZ_CYSP01000007.1 coordinate 205,775, forward strand.
TATGGGTAAGGCACTGCAGGTCGATAGTTGAGGTGTTCGATATCTTCCCTATGTTTGGATGTGCGTACCATCACGGTATCCTCCATTGTCCTAAGGTCCGCTGAGATGACCAAAATGTCCGAAATATATCATTCACAGTCCATATTTAACCTTTTATCCTTATTGCTAATGACCTATAATTATCATATCATATACTTATAAAAGGAGCAAAAAAAATGAAACCTAACATTGGCAAGATCACAGAAACCATCCTCGATATAGAGCGTTCACTCAACGAGCGCTGGAGTACTGGCGATTGCAGCGGTTACTTTGACGCCTACAGCGAGGACATGACCTATTTCGACTGCTTTACCGAAAAGCTACTTGTCGGCCACAATGCTGTGGTGGAACATCTTTCTAGGTTATACAAGAATCCCCATATCGTGCGCAACGAGTATCTCAATCCCGAGGTGGCAGTCAGCGATAGCGGCGATCTCGCGGTACTGAGCTATAATTTGAACACCTTCGTTGCTGGCGAAGGAGGGGGCGAGAAGCTTCTCAGGGCCTGGAATTCTACTGAAGTTTACCGTTTGATCGACGGCAAATGGCGCATAGTGAATTCGCACTGGTCGCTTGCGAATCATCCGGCAGTTATGCAGATTTTTAGTGGCTCAGCGTCTTAAAATGAGATCCAGCCCGTCCATTTCTCAGTATACCCATCGTGATAAGAAAGAGCATTTTCTACAGTGATTCATCATTGGGGAAAATGCTCTTTCCTTTGTAGCTCTATAAATTTAGATTCAAATAAACGTTGTCAAGATCATCTTGAGTAATACCAATATATCTGAGTGTGATCGAAGGAGCCGAATGGTTAAATAATTTTTGTATCACTCCAATTGAAACTCCAGATTGATAAGCGTGATAGCCAAAGGTTTTTCGAAGAGTATGAGTGCCAATTTTCTCAGTAATTCCAATCGACCGGGCGGCATTGTTAATGATTTTGGTGGAAGGGACATGGGGACAGGTTATTTTGTCCTAAAATGGATATACTAGCTTAGGGTGAGTTTATGGTAAGTTAGGAAGAAAAGTGAAACAGGAAAAGGAATCGCAGGGACTGTTCTATTGTTTCCACTTGCTAATGTAGATGTAGAAAAAATAGGCGGATTTGCAAGGTCACGGTTCGCTTCCATCAATCATATATACAAAATACCTCGGCGTGTTCCTCGAAATCGAGTGGGTATAAAAGTGGTATTAACGCATTTGTCTGCAATAACATATTACCAACTAGTCACACTTGATATTGAATTATAAATATGCTATATTAATATTCGTTAGTTAGCCTTGATAGTTGACGCACAAATGACGTTCAAGAAGTGCTAAAACTACTCAAAACTAACAAACATTGAGACCTAAAAACTCAGTAAAATCAATATGTGCGGGCGTAGCTCAGTGGTAGAGTACCGGCTTCCCAAGCTAAAGGGGATTATCAAAACACTTATAACATTAGATAAATTCTAGTGTTGTAGGTGTTTTTTTGTTTGCCTACAATACAATACTCCCTGCTACACGGACAGAATTCATAGATTTTTCTAGGCCTGTATTCTAAAAATCTCAAATTTATGTAAAGTAGAGAGGTTATAAAAGCATGGAATTAGGAGAAGGAAAAAAAATATTTTTCATTACTAAAAAAAGTGAAAATGTTACTGAACGAACCATTGGAACATATGCTGATGTACTAGATAAATTTTTTGAATATCTACTCAAAAAAGATATTTATGATGTTGAATTAGTAACCAGTAATGTAATTCGTGAGTTTTTAATTTCATTACAAGAAAAAGGATTGAAAGGGATAACGAGACATAGGTATTTCCGAGTGATAAAAACCTTTTTTATATTCTTGTTTCGTGAGGATTATATAGATAAAAACCCTATTACCAATGTAAAGCCGCCCAAAGTAGAAAAAAAGGTTATGCGGACATTTACTAGCAAGGAAATATCTAAACTATTGAATGCATTTGATAAAAGCACTTTTATTGGATTTAGGAATTATACAATTTTTTGTTTGTTTTTCAGTACCGGAATAAGAAAGGGTGAGTTGTTAAATTTAAAAATCACTGATGTGAATATCACAAATGATTTAATTCGTGTATTGGGAAAAGGGCAGAAAGAAAGATGTATTCCTATAGGTAGAGCAATGAAACGTATCTTAAAGCAGTACTTTGCTATGCGTGAAGAATTTTTGGATGGAGAATTTTGTGAATGGTTGTTCATCACTCTTAAAATAGAGCGCAAAATGACATCTTCTAGTATTAATTCTTTGTTTATGCGGCTTAAAAAGGAATTGAATTTGGAAGGTGAGAAAATTAGCTCGCATACATGGAGACATACATTTGCTAAAAACTACCTCCTTGCGGGGGGAGATATATTCAGTTTAGCTGAAATTATGGGACATGCCGACTTAGACACTACCAGAAATTATCTTAGCCTGAATGAGAAAGAACTAAAAATTCAACACAAGAAATTTAATCCGCTTGATAATCATGATTGGCTATATTAAAAATAAAAAGGGTGGCTGTAGAATGATTTATTATATAATCACATTTTTACTAGGTGGGTTTATTGGTGCAGTTGTTGGTGTCCTTATGGTTTGTATGTGCGTGTTATCTAAAGAAAATAAATAATAATTAAATCTTATGATGGGTATGAATTTACCCATCTTTTTTATCACTGTTGTTAGTTGATCTAATAATATGCTTACTTTGCCTTATAGTTAATCATAGATTAACGTCGACGTAAAACCTTGTTTTACTAGTAAAAACTATTCTAATTACAATTAAATTTAGACATAACTTTAATGACTAAGGTATTTATATAGGGTAAGAATTTTATATGTCAAAAATATAATAAATAATAATAAAATTGTTTTGAAGTATTGTAGGAACTCCTAAAAATTTGTAGTTAGTGACAAAAATGTCACTAACTTACAACATCACAAAGTGTTTAAAATTTATTAATAATAACATTAGTATTGTAGGGGATAAAAATGATTTATTGAAATGTGTATTATATAAACCAACACTTTATTTAAAGTCAGCATAAGCTGGCTTATTTTTTTTAGGCTATTTAGTATCAAATGTAAAGGAAGGCGGTGAAAACATGAAACCAGTGTTATCAAAATTAAAGTTAAAAAGATTGCTTTTATGTAAAACGCAGCAGGAAGTTGCTAATGCAATTGGAGTGAGTAGACCTTATATTAATTCTTTAGAAAATGGTAGAAGTACTTTAACGGGTGAAATACTTGTAAAATTTGCAAGATATTATAATTGTAAGGTTTCAGAGTTGGTCTAATAGCTTATTATTTTTTTGCTTATTTAGTATCAAATGTAAGGAGGTGACAGGGATAAATAATCTTTTAGCTGAAGTTATTAAAAAACTTAATATTTATAAAGAAACAGGCAGCGAATCTATAAGGCTTGAACTAAGCCGCTTGAAAATACAAGCAGCTAATTGCTTTATTAACTCAGGAAGGAGAAAGGAATATAAGGGGATACTAGACTACATCCATTATTTGTTAAAAGACATAAATTAGAAGGAATGATGCTGAATGAGTAAAATCGTTGATCAAGTAAAAAGGCTAGTAGCTGAATTACAGCAATTACAACAAAAAGAAGCAGAGATTAAAAACCAAATTCATAACATTATTCAATGGCGTAATCATGAATTAACAGAGGAAGAACTTACAGAGGTTATTAAACTGACTGGTTATGATAATGAATTCTAATTGAGGTGACTTGATGGGTAGAAAAAAGAAAGTTATTCAAACAGTCATAGAAGAACCGAAGGACAAAACTATCAAATATAAGATTTGTTTACTGGAATTATTTACAAAATATATTTGTTTTGATTCTCATTGGAAGGTTGCACCTTCAGCAGAAAAAGAATTTTTGGAACTTATGCAGGGCAAGCAATTAGAGCGAATCTGATTAGCTTGCTTTTATTATTAAATATAGAGGATGATTTGAAATGAAGTATCTAAAATTTATATGTTCTAAATGTGGAAATATTTTTGCTCCTTCGGGTGGAGGGGTATTTTATGAAAGGGATAGATTCAGTCAAGCTATTCAATTCATTTGTCCGGATTGTAGCAAAGAATACACTGATAAATGGACAGTTAAAAGTAAAGTGTTTAGTCAAAGAAACATAGGTTTTATTGAGAATTTAGTTACTATTACATTTGCTGATGGTCGTGTTATAGAAGATATTCGTTGTAGTCAGATTAACGGAAAAATTAAATTGGTTGATAACACATGTTTACCAGAATATGTTGTGGCACAAGTTGAGGGGGATATTGAATAGTGAAAAGATATTTTAGATCATTCAAATGTGGTTATTGTGAAAAGACATTTAAAGGAGATTCTGCAGGTGTGTGGGTTATGCCCAGAAAAGATAAAAGGGATACCAACGCAGAAGATAAATTCATTTGTCCGGCTTGTATGGCAAAATGGTATAAAAAATATGAGTATAAGAATATGGTATATGTGCCTAATAATGTATTCCCAAGAGTTGACGTTACTTTTAATGATGGGAGAGTTTTAGGATTTGACATTAATACGCCTCGTCATGAAAGTGATGTACCTGATGAGTTATGGAATAAAATAGATATTTGTGTTCAAAAATACCGCGAAGAATTATATAAAAAAGCATGTATAGACGTTTCAGTTCTAGATACTTGGGATGAAAATAAAATGATAGCTACATTCGGCGATGGTACTAAATACGAACTTGAATTTAGATATCATGCTCAAAATGGTTTACAGTATAAACCTGACGATGTGAAGAAATTGACACAAGATCAAATACAGAGAATTAATACATGGTTAAGGGATAATAACATTACCAATTATTATATTAGGGGTTGATAACATGACTAAAATATTTGGATTAATTGATAAAAAATATATTATCGCAAAGGCAGGACTAGAGATGGATAAAAAAATATTATTAGAAAAAATGTTTAATGAATTTAAAGCAGATATAAAAGCTGAGATAGAAAAACTCAATACTGAGATTACAAAATTAAATAAAGAAATGGTAAATATCAAAGCCGAAAAAGAAAAAATGGTTAATATGCTTAAAGAGCAGCAAGATAGAATCTATTTTGAATCAGAAGAATTTAAAAAGCTATCGCCATTGGATAAATGTAAGGCAATTAGTAGAAAAAGATATAGCAAATAATAGTAAATATATTAATGGGCGCAAAAATGCGCCCTTCTTTATTTTTTGAAATAGGAGAGATAATAATGGAAATTACTAAAGTTAGATTTATAAAGAAGAATAGCAAAACAAAGTATCATATTTGTGATGCAATATTGCAGATAGATCATGCTTTTGAAATTCATAAAGTACATGTATTTGAATATGAAGATGGAACGGTAAAAGCATATACTCCCCGTTATAGGAATAATGACCAGGTTTTTAGCTTTATCAAGTTTTATAATCCTAAAGATTTTCTTAAGAAAATAGACAAGGCTGTAAAAGATCAATTAGAGGAAATTAGAAAATTAGGTTTATGGGAAGAGTAGGGTTACCCCTACCTTATTTTTTATTAATAAAGGGGTATTAAATGGGGAATATGGTAAAGAAAATAAATAAGAGAAGACAGACCCGAGATAAAAGCGGAATGATTGCATATGGTACACCTGTTATTACTATATCTGATACTGCTTATAAAACATATAAATTTACTGACGAATGGACGGGTAATTTACCTGATATACCGCAGGATGGTTGTATATTCATAAAAGATAAATATTATGACATGTTTCAGTACTTTTTGAATTACTTAAGAGCAAGTAAAAAGATATTCTATGTTCTGCCTATTGAAACGTATAAAAAAGTATTTTCTGAACAAGTTTTAAAAGCGTCTGAAGTAGATTATGACTTTTCTGGATGTAGCCACATGTTAAATAATGAAAGTTGGATTATAGCGATACCGCAATATATTACTAGCAAAAAACATCTGTATATACTTGGTCATGAAGTAGCGCATATTTATTTAGATAATTTACCAGAGAATGATCAAAGTAATCAGAAGATTGATTATAAAGCAGAGTATGAGGCAGATACTTGGGCGTATGCCGTTATGGAGTATTTTGGATATCTTACACCTTCTCAAAGGTTGAAACTTACAGAGTTAAGCCAATTAGAAATCTTAGTTTGGACAAAACAGATCACACCTGAAGCATACGACAAAATCGCATCTCTTGATTTATTTAAAACATATGACAGAAGCAAGGGCTTACTGTCTGACGTAATATCAGCAATGATTCTAAAAGGCATATCTGGCGGCGATATTATAAAAATGTTGCCTGAAACAATAGGGGGGAATAAAGAATGTCAAAATCAAAGGGTAAAACAGTATTAACAATAGCAGGTTTCTTTTTAGGTGCTGGACATGTGGGGCAAGCATTCTTTGGAGCTTCAAGTTCACTTATTGGTGGGCTTTATGGTGCGTCTTTAGCTGGATCACTTTGGTCAGCCACACATAAGCCAAAGATTGATAATAGTAATTCGTATAACTTTAATCAGCTTATGAACTCCGTATCATCTGAAGATCGCATACCAATAATCTATGGAACTCGTAAATGGGGTGGATGGCATTATAAAGAGGCGTGAGCCTCTTTTTTATTTCAGATAATGAGAGGTTGATTACATGGACAGTAACAATAATAATATACAGTTTGCATTGGTATTTAAAGGTATCCAGGAAGCAATACGAGATATACAAAGGCTAAAAACCGAAATGGATAAATTAGGGCAAAAAGATAAAGGCAATAATACTGCAGTAGCAGAGCAATTAAAAAAAGACTTAGCTTTAACCGAAAAGGTTGTATCCGATGAAGTTAAAGCTATCAATGACAAATTAGGGTTAATCGGAAAACAAAATGCTGATGCCAGTAAGCAATATTGGAAAGATGAAGAGGAAGCTATTAAAAGGCGTTCCAGATTGCTGCAGTCTCAAATGGAGGCTATGGCAAGGGAAGAGGATGCTTTAAATAAAGAACGTCTTAGACAGCAAAAGGGAAATCCTGCTTTAGAAGCACAGCAATTAGCTACAGCAGAACGTTTAAGACGGTCACAAATGCAATCAGAGCTAGAAGCCGTATTTAACCCTACAAAATTTGTAGACGGTTACAGACAGGCCATTGCATCAGCAACAGCCGAGGCTGAGAAATTTCATAGATTATTTAAAGAAACTGGCAATACTGATTATCAACAAAAGTCTATGCAATCGGTTTTACAGGTTAGACAACTCACAGATGAATATGAGAAATTTAATAAGACACTAGGTAATACGCCTGGCTTACTGAGCAATATAGGAAGTGAATTTAAAAGGCACCTAGGGTTTACTCTTACTGGTTTGGGCGTAGGGGCGGTAATTGGTGGCATTTATGGGGCGTTGAGCGATATATCTAAACTGGATGAGGAATTCAACCAGTTAAAAACGGTATTACCGCAAACTGAAGCAAACCAAGAAACCTTTAATCAAGCCATTGAAGATAGTTTTCACCTTGCACAGAAATACGGTACTGCAATCAAAGATGTTACCGACTCCTTGCGCTTGATGGGACGTGGATACCATGATCTAAGCCAAACAGAAAAACTTAGCGAAGTAGCTTTAAAACTTGGCGTAGCTGATAATTTTAATCCTGAATTGGCTACACGTACAATTGAGGGTGTTGTAGGGGCTTACGGGAAGCAGGCCGAAGCGGTACAATTCGCTACGCATGTTATGGATGCCATGACAAAAGTATCCCATACTA
>NZ_CYSP01000008.1 GCF_001298735.1 Propionispora sp. 2/2-37
CCGCTGGGCATCACCTGGTTAAAATTACAGAAACTTTATGGGATCCACTAGAAAACCATGAGCGTCTGCATAGAAAATAGCCGCTAAAGCTATGGAAATAACCATGACAAACAAGGCTATCCCGGCAACCACAGGTAGTATATCACTATCACTTGAAGATAATGTATTATTGCCTTCCCCAGTATTCAAGAGGTCAAAATAGTTATGATAATAATTGCTAGCCATCATAATCCTTCCTTTTCTAATAAACATTTAAGAAAAATATATTACCAATAGGAATTGTTGTCAATTTAAAAGATCATTCTAAAATATTAGACAACTGTTTACACAAAAAACCACTATCAGGCTGCCAGGACATCATTTATTTAAATAATGGCTATTGCCGTTTGTATGTTTAAATTCAGATAATTTTACAACGCTTTAATCGGCTCCCACATCCTGCCTGATATCCAGTACCCTGTCAATCTCAAAAAAGCCACTATCTATCCAGCGGATAGATAGTGGCTTTTTTGAACCATCGGGGGTCCTACAGAATTCTTGTCACAATTTCGTCACAAAAAAGCATTATACTAAATATAACTTTTGTAGTATGATTGCCAGATTGCAGTATAAACTGAATCACCTGGCATTTTTATTTCGAGACAGCCTCGACAACTATTTTAAGAAGGAGTTCATATGCCATACTTACATAGACTGCTAAAAGAGATTGAAGAACTACGCAAAAAAATAAACAACATAGATACCATCAATAAACTTACTGACCCCGAAATTCTAAAAGTCAGCCATGAACTTGATGCGCTGTTAACGAAGTATCAAAAGCTCATAAGTAAAAGGGTGTAATGCAAAATCCCGGCAGCCTCGGCTACCGGGATTTCACTATTCTTTATTATCGTCTTGATTCGGTTTCATAGCTGGTGCCATCTTCATCTTATAGAAAACAGATTCTTCACTTATTGACAATAGATTTAGAAAATATGTTAAAAATACACCAAAGACAGAAGCGGACACTGCATTTGATACTACTGTGTTTAATTCTAAGGACATAGTTCCCTCTACCTTAAATAAGGTTGTAACAGCATAAATAATAAACCACACAACAGTAGAAAAAAACCAGCCTTTTAAGTATAATTTTTCCTTTGTGATAACAGGAACTAGAAAAGCAAAAACTACCCCTAAAAGTCCTGTAAACATGAGATTTCCTAACATGGCAAATATAGTTTCGCTAAAACTAAATGGTGGAGTTCGTCCAAAGATAATGATTGCTGTCCATGTAGCCATCGGAAGTGTAGTTATACCTAGAGATTCGCTTATAAAACTGAATATGTTTAAAATGATTCCCGAAAGAACCCCCGATGTTAATCCTCGTGTAAATAAATCCATATCCGATACCCTCACATCTTCACTTTACTGCTATTATCTGCAAAAATTTCCAGGGATATTCTACACGTGTAATTAAAAAGCCGCTCCCTTATTGAGAGCGACCTTTGGCTTTATAGATTTTTATCTTACCGTCATAGCCTGAAGAACATATTCTTTTGCGGAAAGAATTCGGAATTATTCCTGCAATAGATAAAATTTAAGAACTAGGCATAAGAAAAGCACCCCGGAGAGTGCCGTTAAAGCTAATAACCTATTCTTAATTTTAAGTAGGGCTTTTCACCCAAATACGGTACTCCATTTTTCCATTTTATCTTCTCGTATTTTAAGTTTCTTATGCTACATACATTCTTAATTATTTCAGCGTCTTCATTGGAACAATCTGCTCCTACAACAATTCCCTTAAGTGCTCCATCAAGTGAAATATTAATAGGTTCTTCACCAAATGCTCTTATTGCTATTCTAAACTCATGTTCTTGTTCCCAATCCCAATTTTTTGTAAAGAAATAACTGTGATAATATTCATCAATCATTGAGTCAATGGTTTTATCTCTAGATTCAGGTGAATTTATTTTATTAAAATTAAACCGGAAACACTTTTCAAGTGGAGAAATTCTATCGTACAGTACGTTCTCAGAATAAACAAATTTTTTGTCAAAATCTTTATATATTGTAGCAAGAAGTGCTTTGCGATCAATAATTATGCATGCGCCCTTATGGCCGTCTGCATATTGTGCCCACATTCTAGGTTTAGAAAAACCTTTATTTGCACAGACAGATTCACCCATATATACTTCCCCATTATAATCTTGCGTAAAACAGGCAATTTTACATCTTTTCTTTATTTCATTAGTAAGCGTTTTTGTAACATGTTTAAATAGATCACCTGGAAAACCTTCTCCTAGATTTATATCTGAAATAAAATCCCACTCCATACTTTCTCTAGGGTCATTTGTTTTTTCGAGTAGTCCAAAGCGAATCTTGTATGTCTCGAGCATTATTTTAGCCTTGTCTGCGCTCGTATAATGATACAAGTACTTATCCGAATATTCTTCACTAAAAATATCATTACTCAATTCAATCACCTTTGCAAAATTATAATATGCATTTTATCAGATCTAAATTCAGTATTTAACTTAATTTCTGTTAGCTTTCTCTGCTCAAGCGATTCATTAACCAGAAAACAAACGGAGGAGATATTAAATATGATAAAAAAAGTAAGCTGATTTTTTGCCGGGAAGATGGAGTTCACAATCACCCGGACACAATCAGCACATAGTTCCTAATTTTGCAAACAGATAGGTATTACCAGGCTAGGGTTCCATTGTCTGCGCCACACTCACGCCAGCCATTTATTGGCCAGCGGTGAAGATATAAAATTATATTTTTCACCTTTAGATGGACACAACTTTGGACACATGTTGACATAATTAAAGGTGTATCAAAAGCCGTTAAGCCTTGATACACCTGAATTTTTTCCTGGTGACCCACCGGGGAATCGAACCCCGAACCTACTGATTAAGAGTCAGTTAAAAACAAGAATCGTCATTTCACCACAACAACTATAAAATACGGATTGAAGTGCAATAGTTGTCAAATTCAGTTGCTAAATCGACAACTTTTTGACAACTTTCTATTTATGTGTGAAAGCCTATTGCAAATCGTTTAATGCTGTGTCCATGTGTCCAACGTTCCACGGGTTTCCTATATATGTATATATGCGTGTATGACTTCACATATATTGTGATATATTCACATATAACGTTATATGTATATGTATTTTATAATCTTATATATAGAAAGTATGGACATATTGGACACATAATAGGTTAAGCCCTTGAATTATCTAACCTCGCGGTGTGTCCAAGGTCTGTGTCCGTCGCATTTTTGACGGACACAACGGACACAATCAAATAAAAAAAACCCGGACTATCCGGGTTTTTTCATTAATCAGGTTTCTTTTCAATATAGTCATAAAAAATATCATTCGTTTCGTCGAAAACAGGTATTCCAGTTTTTTCTGAGAACTCATAGGCGGCGATGCTAGCTTGATCATCTGCAGTATATTCGCCCAGAGTATCAGGAATAAACCCGTCAATAAAATCATCCAATAAAAACTGTGCGATTCCTAACCGGATTCCATTGTCGGTATCTACCTTTACAACATACCATTTTTCTGTTCTGGTCATATACATGCTCCTCTCATTGTCCGTAACTGTCAATAAAATCTATGGCTTCCTGTAGGCTGCACGCGTCCCATTCTGGCAACCTGATACCAGGAGGATATTTCCATTCTTCCGGGGCATAGCAGCGGTAATTGTCGTCGTAAACCTTCGAGTTTTCTTTGTTTAAGAATAACCTGCCGTTTCTCTCCAAGAAGTGATCTATAAATTCTGCTTCGTGTAAATCGTAAGGACGATAACCTAACCTGTGAATTAACTCCTGCTTTGAGTAGAATTTTTCCATTTTTATTGCTCCCTTCGTTATACTGGCTCTCGATGGTTGTGACCGTCTGCCTGCCAGCATTACCCCGGCTAGGCCGGGGATTCTGTTTCCTGTTTTACCATTTCTTTATTTGGTTCATAGGCACTAAAACCGTTAAAACACTCTTTTGGAATGTTGCATCCGTAAAGGTTGTTCACCTTGTGTTTGCAGGTATTACAGCAATGGTATAATTTTTCTTGTACCATTTTTCAATTATCCTCCCTCGAGCGGTGGGCTGTACTCCACCGCTTATTTATTTGGTGAACTTAAAATAATTCTTTGCGTTTATTCTTTACCCAGTATTCGCAATCAGTGTATTTATGTTCTGTCTTGTAATAATTTCCAATATTGTCTCTGTTACGGTATTGGATAACGGTTAATATTTCACCATCAAAATACCATGACGCTACTTTGACCAAATTCCCCGCTGAATCTTTATCGAAATAATGTTCTTCGGAAACGATGCCTTCACTATTAAAATGTCTAATGGTTGCCATCCTTACCGCCTCCGTTTATTATCTGTATTCGCAAAATTATTTTTATCTTTAAATATAATATACTGCGAACGTAAATAATTGTCAAGCGTATTCGCAAAAATATTTTTGTTTATATAAAATAATATTTACAAATACATAAATTAATGTTAGTCTGTAAATGGAGGTGTTTGACTTGGCAATCAAATATTTTAAATTATTGGATATGCTGCAGCGGCAAGGAATATCTAAAGGTCAGTTTGCTCAAATGACCGGGTTATCTTCAGCTACCGTAGCCAAATTATCCGGCCATAGACCAGTAAACATAGAGATTATTGACCGGGTATGTAGAACTTTTAATTGCCAGCCGTATGACATAATGGAATACATGCCTGATGAAACAGAAAAAAGCCCGGACAGCGAATAAACCGCTATCCGGGCTTAATATTTATTGTAAGGAATCCGTTATGCCTCTTGCTATAGCCCTGGCAAATTCGTCACGTTTACCGGCATCAGCAAGTAATTGTTCATCGTCCGGGTTACTAATGAACGCCGTTTCCACTAACACAGCCGGACAATCCGTGTATTTCAATACATAGAAACCGGCTGTTTTAATCCCCCGGTCCACAGTACCAAGGCTGTTAACGATTTGCTTCTGAATGCACTGCGCAAGTTTTGCTCCTTCGCCGCCTAATGAATAACAATAGGTTTCCGTCCCCTTGGCAGCGGTATTGGCCGCTGAATTACAATGAATACTTACGAACAGATCCGCATTAAAACCGTTTGATACATTCGTAATTTCATACAGTTCATTTTTCTGGACTTCCAGGACTTCATACCCTACCGTCCGGAGATAACCGGCCACGCGATGCATAATGTCCTGTACTACAACAGCCTCCTGCAAACCACTTGCGCCTACCGCTCCGGGCTCCATTCCCGGACAATGACCGCCATTAATAGTAATTTTCATGATACCTTCTCCTTTTCTAATCCGATATGATCTTCAATAACATCGACACGGACTCTCACATCCATAAGGTTTTGATTCATGCCCACCAGTGTAGTATTGATGTTATTTAACGCCTCGGTTTGTTTAGTCAGGGTATTGTTCACCAAATCGCCTAACCGTTCCTCACGATCTTTTGCATCATCCATGCTGCGATTGAAAAAATCTTGCTGCCTACCGGCTTGCTTGTCGGCATTACGGATGACATAAGCTAGCAAGGGTAAAAAAACAATGACAAATAAAATAAACCCGATTAAATTCGGGTTTTGAACTATATACGGTAATATTGATACTGCTTCCAATCGATCACCCCATTATTCTGCAATCAGTCGTTTTGCTACTTCTTCCCGGTATTCTTCCGGCACGTCTGCTTCAAGCACCTTGCGTCCGGCCTTGACCAAATACGCATAGGCCATGATTTTATAGTCAATCAGTGTAGCCATTTATGCTTTACCTCCTTCCAATGTTTCTATTTTTTCAGTTAGCGCCAGTATCGCTTCCCAAAGGTCAGCCTTTTCTTCATCGACCGGCGGCGTTATAATTTGCGTTTCAGGTTCAGGCGTATACTCAACAATTTTTAATGCCGCCAGGTCTACCCGGCGACGACCCGGATTGTCCGTACAATCTTGCCATGCTGCTTCATCAATTTCAATATGTGGCTCAGGGATAGATTCGTATTGTACAAAGTCAGGGTAAAATCCAAGTATCTCACCTGTTACAGCATCATAATTTACTTTTACCATAATATCCTCCTTTCTCTTATCTTAGCGACCAATAGCAAACCATCGTGCAAATAGAACACTTGTCGCAGATGCAAAAATTCTAAATTGGCTAGTACTGTCAATTAACGTCCCATAATATTTTGGGGATGAACCGCCGTGTACTGCAAACACTTGCTGAAAAGTGCTCGGGAAGGCTATACCAGTGGTTACGGTTGCAATCCCAGACGAAAACAGTTCTTCAGTGGCTTGTCCCCATTGGATGATCAATCCTCCAAGCCATGAGGGAAATTTTATATATCCATTGGTACTCCCAAACGAGTATGCAAATCCGGCGGCTGTAGCTACGGCAGCGATGCACCCAGCAACAAGAGATTGGATGTTGCTTCGTATCCATGCGGTAGTTGATAGTCTTGTGCTATTGTCCGATGAATCCGCTGCAACACGTTTGTCACGGATTGCCCATTGTACACTTCCATCCGTTATGTTTGCCATGTTATCACCTCTCTGTTTTTATAGAAGTTATCCCATCGTTCTTAGTATCCAATACACAATACACAGTATTGTGCATTGGATTGTCCTAAATTCCGTATTGTAATATTGGATAAACTGATATTACGTATTTGCCCTATATATGTACTGCCAACGCTAAGGTCTGCAGACATATTTGATATTGTTGTATATTGTCCTAAGTTGGCATTTGGAAATGCTATTGGCAAAGTAACTACCGTATTCGCTCCACTTGCAATAGCAGGCGATACCACCCATTGTAATATCAACCCACTCGGCAATTTTTGGTAGCCGAGGGGCCTAAAACAGCTGAACCGGCTCCAGAGATCAACACCCAATTCTCGCCATCGCTAACAAATTGGTACGTGTTAACTCGCTGCAGCTGTAAGCTTGATACAACAGCTTCATTAATCCAAATCTGACTCCCTGCAGCAGATTTCAATGTAACGGTATTACTCGCGCTTGCTTGATTTGCTATAAAAGTCAGAGTTGCGCCCTGTCGACCGACTGGTGAGGGTAACGTTACCTTGCACGAAGCCGATATATTAAACTCAAACACCAATCCTACTGCTGCAGTTGTGAGAACGGTGTCGCCTGTAATATATTGCAAACCCCGAAAATTTCCCAGTGCCTGCTGTACAAACTTTGTTGTAGCAAGTTTAGTGCTTGCGTCAAATTGTGTGTCGGCTTGCCTCATATCTCGGACAATCCAGAAAATGGAATTATCTTCAATTACCTCCCCCCGTTGGAAATATTTGTAAATATTGTATCGTCTTCGCCTGATGTCCCGGCTTGAGTGCATTCCAAATACGCCCATGATGGAAGTTTGGGCGAGAATGCAATGTCGCCCACCGCGTAGGCATGGGAAGGTTGCCAAAGATGCAACAAGTCGGCGTGAGCGTTCAAATCGGTGTTGTGTTGGCTGATCGCCACTTCATGAGCGTTTTCATCCTCATTATGTTCTTCCAAATCTAGCTTTGTCGCATACGTCGCGCTGCCGTCGATCACAACTGTTACGTTAGACGCATTACCGATCAATACAAAAACATCAAAAATCTGTGCATCCATTGGCGTATTTTTATCTGGTATCCAATCTACTCTATTCCCGCCGTTCACATAGGCATAAAGTTTCTCCGTCCCGGATTCATCCAGCTTCGCATATATGCCAACTTCACGGGCAAAAAATCCTTGGTCTGCCGGAACGCCGCTATTGTCTACCAAATAGCGCAATCTTATCTGACCATTCCCCTGATTTAAAAAACCTTGAATAGGTACATCAAGCTTAAAGCTTTTTAAGGCTGTTAACGTCGATATGCTTTCGCCTGTCCCCAATACTCCGTCTCCGATTTTTAACTTTGTAAAAATAAGGCTGCGACCTGTTTGCGATTCAGCAATCATATCTAGCCCTATATTGGTGAGTACAATTTTAGGATACTCTGCCATTTCATCAACTCCTTATTACGGTATGAGCGACCTTCCGTATAAAACCGATTGCCCCTAAATTGTTTTCCATTTCAGCCGATCCAAATGATAGGCTGGGATGTATTTCAACCCGTTTACTTACGCGGATATATCCACCGGCATATATGCTTTGATTTAGCGTTTGTGTATTGGATATCCCGATTGTCATATTGGCCGGGACAATAGCCCGGAGGAAAGTCCGCATTTCCGGTGTCCGTGTTAAAATACTCGCCAAGATATCTACCCATAAAGCATAGTCGTTATAGTTAATAGATACTTTTGTTTTCCCGGCTCCATATGTCGCGGCCAGCATGTTTTCCAGTTGCCGGTGAGTGTATGGAAGCTGTGCATTGATTTTGGTCAAAATACGCCGCCGCCGGGTTATTAAATCATCCGTTGCTTTGGGACGTAGCTTAAGCATAATCTCCCAACGTGTAGCCCCGGCCTCGTCAATGTCATAGACAAAAGTGTTACAAAATAGCTGCCAGAGTCGTTTCCAAATCAAAGTCAATTCAGGATTTACGACTTCAGCAATCGCCTTGAACTCCTTGGCCGGAGCTATGACTTGCGGATAATACCGCTCTACATGCACATCACGTACTAGTTCATCCATTTGTCACCACCCCGCGCACCGCCAATTCATCGACGCCCAGCGTCAAATTTTCCTCGACACCGTTTATTGTCGTATGCTGAATATCGACTATGCCGTCAATACCAAGTAACCGGCTCTCTATTTGGGAGATTCGTATCACTAAGCCGGTATTGCTATACTGATCAATTTCAGCTACTTGTGTTGATTGCCAGCTTTTATTTAACTCGGTAAAATAGGCGTCAATAGTGTCCTCAACATCTGATTTATAATCGTCATAAGTACCATTAGAAAAGGTTAAATGCAGTCCGATATTGATTTGTGAATCTGACACCCCCTGCACCGTGACAATATGGCCGATAGGAGCTATTCCCAAACCTTGCCCTTGGTTTGGTATTGGGTCAACAAGAGTTTGTACTTCGTCGATAAATTCAGCCGTTGGCACTTTGTATTCTGATGTCATGAATGCAAGGCGAACCGTACCGCCGCCCTGCCACACCGGATAAACCTTAACCCCGCCGATACCCTGAATTTTATTCATTTTTTCCCGATAGTCAGCAATATTGCCGCCATAGGCCTGGCTACTAAAACTCGCCAGATACCTGGCGCGAAATGTTTCCGTTGCTTCTTCCTCTTCGCCGGGAACAGTGACCTCCGATAACGTCGCCGTCTGAAGCCCAGCCACGTAATCAATCGCTACCATAGCCCCCGCCGGTTTATTTCCTGACGTGCCTGCTGTTTCACAAACCAAAAAATAAACGCCGTCACTGATTTTTTCAGTAACAGCGTAATTCACATCATCGTAGGAAAAGCGGGAGCCTATCGGTATATTCAAACTTGCCGGTGTAAAATTGCCTTTGACCTTGGCATAAGTGGCTTCATCCGGCGTTAAACCGCGCTCCTTTGCCCGTTCAATAAGGTATTCCCGCTCTGCCGTATCACCAAATGTGTTTTTCAAGAAAAAGTCAGCCATAGCATACAGCAGCATGACTTCTATTGCTGTTGGCATGCAGCTATCATATATGATGGCACCCTCCCGCTTATCCAAGCTCGGTGACACGCTTTGCATCATGCGTTCAAATACGACTTGCTCTGTCTGGTTCTCATACATTACAGTATCCTCACCCCTTTCTGCATTTCAATCACGCCGCTGGCTGTAACCACTTTAAACGTTGCCAGTACATCCCCTTTATTGTGACTGAGATCAAAGTCCGTGACATCATTAACTCTGTCATCCTGGGTAAGAGCCTCCCGGATACGCCGTGGCAACTCTGAAAAGACATAAGGGATAGGTTTGCCAAACAAGTCTTGAAGCTCTATGCCATAATTCCAGCTATAGATTACATATTGATATCGTTCGGTGTTTAGGATTTTATAACAGGCCTGTTCTACTGCTTCCAAAGCATCTACCGTGCCGAGTACCTTTTCATCATCAATACGCATTTTATAGGATTTATTAGGCTGTGTTGTTAAATTCAATTCTGTACTCGTTGTGGCCGCTTCAGGCAACAATGCCATACACTCACCCCCATTGCCCTGTCAAATTCGTGTGATTGAATACCCGGCTTAGTACAACAAACTCCTGCCCACCTGCCTGCCGAAGTAAAATAACGTTCTCACCGACATGCAAACCATTATATACCCGGATCTTCTTCCGTCCTGTGTAGTCATGGTTATGCGAAGCAAATGCCGGATCACCGCTGCCGCCTGCCCGGTTTTCCGTTACGTGGCTGACTTCAATATCTACGTCATAATCTCGAACGGCATCGGTTAAGATTAAAAATTCTTCCGTGATTGTTTCCTTCTGTTCAATTCGGATAGAGAGAGGGGACGAGGATTCAACAACGCCTAAAACGTAATCGGCTAATTGACCGGCTTGCATGGTTTGTCCAATCAGCGTCTGAAACACCTGTAAAAGTTCCGCGCTCATCCGATTATACCCCCTCGTAAAGTCAGATCCATAGTATGTTGGTTATTGGAGTATTTATGCTTGACCGTTTCTACCAACATCCATTTCCCCTGGACTTCCATGTCCCCCAAATTCAAATTAACCATGACGCCGGAACCGGCCCGTACTCGGTTATCACCGGCGGCATTGGTTATGGACAATGACCGGCGAACCCGATTATATAAATCTAATAGTGCATCAGATTTAGCTGCCGGATTTATAGCCTTTTTAGGATTAATCGATTCGCAAAGCTGCAATATTCCCCACTTTGCTTGGTTCCCGCTATCTTGGGAGATATAAATATTGCGTTTTCCTTCATCTTTATCATCATAATAAAGCTTGATTTTATTATAGGTTTCTTTATCAATGCTGGACTCATAATCAAAGTCCTCGGCTGTCTCCGCATCTAGCAGGATGGGCACATGCAGGTTATCCACGTTTTTGAGCATTAGTTTGCCTACGTCATCATACAGGACGTACATTGTTTTATTATTTTGCAAGGTGTAATCTAAGGCAGTTTGGATAATATCAAAAAGAGTCTCATTACTGCCCCTGTACTTAGGGATCACATACTCAGTATCGTCGATTTCACCCATATTTAACTGAAAATCAGCGGCTATCCGTTTAACAACTTCACCGGCTTTCAGGTTCGTATAATAATAAATATCCTTGTTTTTCAAATATCGTAGTTGATCATATGCCGTCACCGCAATCACGCCGTCTTTATTGCGTTTTTTGGAAAACACAAACCCTTTAAATACGGCTTTATCACCATGCCACATGCGGACAGGGTTTCCTTCCTGAAAGTCCAGCAGTTCATCTTTCACCACTTGGAAAGCTAACTTTCCCGGCGCTCCTTTCCTGGTTGTCTCCCATGTAACACCATCCAGGGCGGCAGGCTGCAACATTTTTTTATTACTGTTTTCAATAATAATCGTCACATCAGCCAAGGTGCAGCACCGTCCCCTTCGTAATACTGCCAATCGGATTAGACAACCCGTTCATTCCGGCTACTGCTCGCCAATCCAAGCTACCACCCGATATTCTTTTGCAGGCTTCCCATATGGATTGCTCATTTCTGATTTGGTATACCGAAGGTACTTCTTGGGTGGTTATCCTGGTTTCCCTGACCGTGTACACTTCCTCGCCCTTTGCGTTCGTCGTTTTGACCAGTTCCTTTGTCCCAAATGGCCGGTACTGTTTCAGTCGAAGAGGCACAACTACATCAAAACCGTTTCTTGCATCCTCGTTATTGCTATATTCTTCTAACGTAACCAGTATGTTTGTATCACTTAACATCTGAAACTGCGGCGTCATACGCGCAATAATGAGCCGGAAAGGCGTTTGTGTAGCCTTGGCCTGCTTGAAATACGACATAAAATAATCAGCCTTTTTAAAGCTGAAGCTGTTGCCCAAAAGGTTAGTCTTTAACGAATCTGAAAAAGAGGTGTCATAACTGGCAAACGGATAGCTTCTATTCGGCAACCGTGCATCAAACGATATTTCAGTCAAACCCGGCGTTTTGATGATATTGACTTCACCCTCATTGATAAGGTTGATAGTTTTATTTTTGTTTTTTATTTTTAAATCCATCTTTTCCGGTGGAACGGGTAACATCGTATTTCCTAAGAAAAAATAATACGCCATTATAGATGCACCTTCTCTGCCCCGGATACCATAGCTTCAAATAAGCTTTCCTCCATGTGTCGAACCATGCCGTCAAAGTCATCCGGGTTATTTATCGTATTCGTTTGAGCCAGTTCAATTTTGACTTCAGCCGTAGTATAACGGTTAATGACTTCCTGCTCGGCAATATCACGCATGTATTGAAGACTCTCTTCAGTGATCTCCATAGCGTCTTTAATACCTTTTGTATTATCTGCCGTATCTTTACCGGCAGAGGCAATATCACCGGCCACATCAGGGATTGTATTTGCATTAGGCATTTCAGGCAGGCCTAGCATACCGCCCAGATTATGAATATCAAAATTCTTTACAAAATCACCAGCTGATTTTCCCCAGCCTTTGGAGTCCACTTCCGCAATCATTCCAACAGTGCCAATGTTGGTGCCGAACACCCCATTTATCAGGCTTGCGGCTTTATTTAATATTCCTATCAAATCGTTTACGCGCCTTATCATAAAGTTGATGGCTTCCCCGGCAGTTTCCGCTATGGATGAAAAAGCAGAGGCGATAGCGTTCCGTAATCCCATTGTCTGAATTTGCCACCCCATAAAAGCCGCAATAGCCGCACCAACAAGGAATATCAAAATGGGGATAGGATTCATTGTCAACACAGCATTTAATAACGCCTGAGCACCGGCCAAGGCTACTGTAACCGCCGTCCACGCTTTTTTAGCATTAGTGATAGCAATATCCCACAAAAGAACAACCTTCTGTATCGTATTATGTACCACCATCTGCGCATTTACTGTAGCCCATCCAATCGCATAGGCAAATAGAGCGCCGATTATATAAGGGAGAACAGCATTCGCAATGTCACCCAGAATCACAAAACCAGCTACTAACCAACTATTTACATATGATCCGACATCACTGATCACGCCCCCAAGCCAAACTAAATTATTAATCAGACCGGCAAGGATAACGCCTGCATAAGCGGTTCCAGTGGCAATGCCGTTAACAAAGGTTTGTATTCCAGGGCTATTCGCCAAGGAGCTAATTTGACCAAACAACGGTTGCAACCCCATAAGAGCCGTATTTTTAAAACTAGTCCAAATGTCGCTCCAGGTCTTAGGAATAGTTTCAAAGGTTTGATTTACCCCATCTGCAGCCGCGATCATAGCATTTTTTACAATAGCCGCTGATAACTGACCTTCCGCTGCCATTGCCCTAATTTGTCCAATGTCCACTTTGAGATAGTCGGCAATCTTTTGGATCATCATTGGCGCGGCTTCAAATACAGCATTTAATTCTTCACCACGTAGCACACCAGAGGCTAAGGCCTGGCTTAATTGGAGAGTTGCAGAAGCTTGCTCTTGTGCGCCTGTCCCGGATATTTTGAATATCTTATTGATAGTTTCCGCTACACCGATCAATTCTGCATTACTTGAAAATATTTTTCCGGCCATCATACCTATTTTTGCAACAAAAGCGGCTGTTCCTTGGTATTCACTTCGCGCTCGTTGTGCCGACGCAAATATCATAGCCTGTAACTGCGCCGTGGTTTGCAAGCCATCGTTCATTAGATTTAGTCGCGCTGTCGTTTGTGAGAATTCATCAGAAAGATGGATTGAACCAAAAACGGATTGTAATGCCGTTATGATCAACCCAATAACGGCCATAATGCTGCCAAACACGGTTGCTATGGTCATCCCCAGACCTATAATTCCCGCTCGGGCTGTCGCTGAAGCCGCGCCGATCAATCCTACGCTATTGGCCGTGCCTGTTGCCGCCACCGAAGCCGCTTCAAATGCAGGGACTGTAGAATAAGCAGCGGATGCAATTCCCGATACCTTTCGCTCGGCCGTGCCTGATACCGATTCGCCAATCCTGTTAGCAGCAGCGGATGCAGCTTCAAATCGTCCAGTAGTCACTTCTGCTGCTTTCGCCATACGCTGAAGTGGAGCCGTGGCCCCGTCGCTGATAGCGATTGAATTTTGTATAGTCGCCATTCTACCCCTCCTTTAAAGGGCATGAAAAAACCGCCCCTTTTCGGAGCGGTTTTGATCCTATTTAATCTTTATAAACTGATTGATAATAATTTTTGGAAGGTTTCATTATCTGTCTTGGCTAAAAACTTTTCCCCAGTATGTAATTCACAAATAAAACTTATCTCTTTTTTATTTCCTTTTGCCAGCAATCCTGCAAACATACCGATTGGCCCAGCTACAACACTGCCGATAAACCCCCAACCTGCTTTTTTAAGCAGACTTTGTTTATTTTCTTCGGTTAATTGCGTAACATCTTTTATATTCCCTAATATTTGTATTTTTTCGTTTCCTTGTTTGGTAGAACGTTGGAAGTATAACTCCTTTTGAGTAGAAACAAGTTTAAAATCATTTTCAAAATTTTGACTGAGAATTTCTAACTTGATCCCTTTTAAATTAACATTGCTCACAAACGGAACGGCGGTTTCTCTTTCTATATTTGGTTTTTGTATCCTTTGCCTAATTTGATTAACTATATAGTCTGATTCAGTCTTATCTACTTCGATTATGGTTTCTAATCTCCCGGAGACAATGGTTATTTTATTACAAATAAATTTTGGCGCTATGGATATGTTTATAATATCATTATAGTAGAGGGTTTTATCTGGCATAGTAGACCCTATGGTAACTTTTTCAACAAATAACAATTTATCAACAGTACCTATTAATAATCCTACATTATTTATTCTACAACCAAAATTTATTTCAGTAGGTTGAACGCAATTTACTATCTGTTTAAATGCAGAATCCGATACTAATTTACCATCTCGAAAATTCGGATTTGATGCTTTTATGCTGTTTTTTAAGGCTTCTACTTTTTCATTCGCCACTACAACCCCACCAATCTATGATATAGTTACCCAAATTATACCATAGATTTACCTGCGTCTGCGAGATTTGGCTTCTCGTTTAGCCCTTTCAGCTTCTT
Organism: Propionispora sp. 2/2-37; assembly: GCF_001298735.1. GTDB lineage: Bacteria > Bacillota > Negativicutes > Propionisporales > Propionisporaceae > Propionispora. Next base: position 15,167 of record NZ_CYSP01000008.1, read on the forward strand.
TTTTATCCGCTTCGATCTTTGTAGATATTGCCGCAAAAACAAAAGCCTGTTCATTAACAGGTAAGTTAAATATCTCATGCGGGAGTTTATGAAGTTTGTGGAGGGCGTAATACGCTACGTTAGCGTAAATATCGCCCCCCTTAATCAGTTTTTTGCTTGTTTGATTTTCTTATCGTCCATGCCAACCTCAAAGCCGTTAGCCTGAGACACCATAAGATACAAGTCTGTGTATTCACCCGGCGTCAGCATTTTGTGTATTAATTGGACTGCGCCGACCACCCCATAAGAATCTTGCAACGCTGCATCGTTCAAATTAGGATACACTACACAGGCGACAATCAATTCTTCGGCATATTTTTCATTATCGAATTCAATTTTCGCATCACGTGTACCGGGAACGAAAACTTTTCTTTTGCAGGTTTTCTTAATTGCTTCGTCCTCTTCACTCGTTAAAACCCGGATTTCCCATTCAATAGAATTTTTATTGGCATCCCTAAATCGTTTTGACGCCACATATTTGATGTTTTCAGCTTTAATCGCATTCTCGGCCAGAAAGGCTACTAAATTATTATCCATAGGTAAAACCTCCACTTATTATAATTACTGCATGCCGTCAAGCTGATTAAATTCTTCCGGCATTTCAAAATCCTCAAAAGTAAAGTCTACATCCTGCTCCAGCCAATCACCATCGGCATCAAATGCAGCAATGACACCGCTATCCAAGTTACAATCTTTCAGGATGATGGTCTGTCTACCGGCGTCAGAAGTAGGATCTTCATTAGTGATTTGAATATCGAAATAAAAATCCTGTCCAGTATCTTTATAGGTTTTAAGCAGCTTCGTGAACATTGAAGTATTATTATAAATCGTCATACTACCGGTTCCGTTCCAGCTTACTGTTTTATGCCCCTTGCCGGTCCGGCCAAGGATAGCGACCTCCTGCTTATCTTTTTCAACTTTCGCTTCCAAGCTTTTTGCCTGCATCAGCAAATAACGGTTTCCGTCAATAGTTGCATAGCAACTAGCCAGCTTTGCGGCAATAACGTCCTTTGCTCGCATTGTTCTGATTGCATCAGCCATAAATTATCCCTCCTTACGCGACCACGACGGTCATATACAATTTTTCCATACACATAGTCGGTTGTACTTGGTATTCACTCAAAACGGATTCCTTAGACTCGCCTTGTGTTGGGATTGGAATATCGTCCGGTGTGAAGTTTTGAATAGCCCGGACCCGCTGTAGTTCTTTATGGTATTCCACTAGATCGCCCCAGAATGCAATCCGTCCATCAGGGTCATTTGGTTCTTTGCCCAAATACGTTTTATTAAACAATCTGGCAACATCTGTTGCAATTTGATCCAATACTCGAATTACCTGATTAGCGGAAAAGTCTTCATTTTTCTGCTTCGTAAATGATGTAAAAGTATTGATGTCCTGCAGGATATTGACATCCCCGGTAATATCGCCCTCTACAGCATCGGTGACACGGTGGAAGATCAACATGCCGGATGTAATTGCTTTCTCCAATTCGGTCTGACCATAACTTGTATCGACCGTAAAATCCCCGTCGTATGTTTTGTTTGTGCAGGAGGCATTTACCGCACAGGCAGCTTCTGCGCCGGTCAGCCAATAGACCAAGCTTGCCGGAGAAGCCCCGGCATCCGTTACCTTGTTTTTAATGGAGATAACGCCCTCATAGTCAACGTTCTCCTTGCCGTAAACTATAGTTTGGAATTTCATCCCTACGTCGTCGCGCATGCGTTTGGTAAACTGGATGAACAAATCTTGAACAGTTGATTCCGTAGACAGGCACCCAAGCGCATTGAAATAATAAGGTTCAATCTTATCTAGAAACTCCTGGTATTGCAGCCCGGACACCGCTTCGCCGTTGGAGCCGCCGGTTAACGGTGTTCCCGCTGTGGCTTCCAGCGTCATGTCCGCTTTCCAGGTTACGTAATCATTATCCGCAAGTGCCGCCTTATCGGTAACTGTTTGCTTATCTACAACAGATTTTGCCCCATCCGTTGTGAGATAGGTAATGACGTCAAACATACCCTCGTCATCAATATTAGCCTGTATAACAATAGTCAAGTCATTGCCCCGCACGCCGCCATACTTCGCAGTTGCTAAAGCGCAAGCCGCCTTCACTGCTGAATTATTCAGCCTATAAAAATAACCGGTTTTGAGGTTCTTAAACAGATCCCTCAGACCGGTTATTTTGTCACTGGTATAATCATATCCGAAGTATTTAGTAGAAGACTTCTGAAAGTCGGCTACTTCTACCTTAAACACTTCCCCTTCTGGCCCCCAATCTAACTCTAAGGCCATAGCTCCATAGCCACGGTCAGCAAAATCCGTACTCGGACGAACCTTGCTGACAAAGTTAATATAAGCTCCAGGAAGTTTCTTGTTTTGAAACAGCCAGCCGCCGCCACCTAATGACATCAGTTACTCACTCCTTCCCATTCACTTTTTCTTTAATTGGTGCCTTTAGAAATCTATCAATCTTCTGCTGTATCTCATCTGCCGTGTATTGCTTGTCTTTTTCCAGCACGATACCGGCAATATCCCGGTACTGTCGGTACTTGTCAGCTTGCAAAACCTGATCCCTGGTATACGTCGCTACTTTTTTCTCTTCCGCAACCGGTGTATCGGTGTTCGCCGCAGTCGATGCTTTCGCCATTTTATCACCCCTTTAGTTTTTGAGATTGATGGAGCTCCTGCATGAGTGGAACCTCTTCAGGCACTTTCCAAATGAAGAAGTCATAATGCACAAAGAAATGCAATACCCCATCTTGCACTTCATACCTCATATCTGTACCACGTATCGGCCCGGTTGAAAGATTCACGTATTCCAAATTCATCATCAGCCGTTCAGCCACCGCATTGATTTCTTGGGTATACTGTTTGACCGCCTGCGGGAAATAATGAATATCAAATTCATGCTCCCGGAAATACCGACTACCACGGATCTGCGTTTGTGTTCCCCGCAATAAAAGAATAAAAAAACAAGGCGTTTGAAAGCCCTGCGGTATATCGTCTATATAATGCTCGTAGCCATCGCCAAAAGCTTCATCTAGCCCTTGTGAAATGGCCGTAGCTACATCATTGATCATTTCCTTAAGACCTCCTTCAAAAAGGCCTCAAACCGTTTTTCCAAAATGCCGGGGGCTTCCTTTCGTATTTCATTTGCAGAAATTGTCATCATAAAATGGCCTTTCGACCAGCCCTTTTTCAGTTTCTTACCGATAGCTGGGATATACCTTCCCGCTTTTTGCCTGTGGCCATACTCAACGTAGGAAGCGTATGAAACAGGATTAATAATGATGATCCGATATTTTTTACCGATTCTTTCAACTAGCATCGAATTCACATAAGCAACAGGGTCTTTACCGCTGCCGTTTCTTGCTTCGGCTTCCGTCGCCGCTGTCCAGCCCCGGCGGAGAGTGCCGCCGTTACTGACTTTTCTCAGCTTGGTTTGCCCCTTATTCTTGCCCCGCTTATGCTTAACCCTTTTGCCGTCATCGTCAATAACCGCTTCAAATGTACCTTTGCCAACAGGCGTCCGTTTGATCACCTTGGTTAAAAACCGCGCCGCTAGCTCTTTTGCACAAGACCGGCACAATAGCTCTATCTCTTCCCCGCTTGCTAATTTTTCAAGCTGTTCAGTGAACTGTTTCATTTGCGAAAAATCCGACTTAGCCATTATGCATATCCCTTGAACAAATCCAGAATGATCTCCTGGTGATGAGTGTACACGGCGGGTTTACCGCTACCCTCATAATCGGCGGTAACGCCGTTTTGGGTAATGGTGAGTTTAGCTCCCGGCTTAATGGTTACTTCCGGGGCGATAAATAATTTAATTTCCTGTGTAACCGCTGCAGCACCATCATTGGAAGAAGTTCCGGTTATATTTTTGAACGATAATCGGCAAGGTTGATCGGTCAAAACAGCAACTTCCTTCTGAGAGGTTATTTTTGTCACAGGGTCTTTAATCGACTGATATTCATAAACAGTGCAGACCCCGGCATACATGCTTTCAATTGCTTTTCTAACCGGATTTACCATTTGACGCACCTGAATCTTGCAAAATCAACTTCCCCATGCAATAAATAGGCTATCAGACTGTCATATTTGGCTTCTGCGCTATTTTTAGAATCAAAGGTAATGGTTGTATCCCCCTCAGCGACAGACTTCACTACAGCCTCAAAGTCAATACCCACACTCTGGCCGCTCTGTTTCTTGCCGAAAAGGAATCCCCCACAGGCCATATCAATAGCAATAAGCCGCAATCCTTCCGGTACTGCGGCCACATTGCAATTATTTTTGATATGGTTTTCAACCTTGCCAATGCAAAAACCAAGCACCCAATTATCGGCAGCAGTCGGAGTATATCCAAACGATTCTAAACGCGATTTAACATCATCCAACATAACGGCCACCTACTTCTTCAGGTTTTTGCGTAATTGATCAGCTTCTTGAATGATTTCAACCGCACCGACTATTTTTCCAGTGGAATCCTTAGTTTTTTTAACTTCATCGGCTTTTTTGACCAAACCAAGGACGCCTAATAAAGCGTCAAACCATTTCATATAATCACCCCTTTGAGATAATTCGGGCAATCGGAATGGCCTTATGGTTAATATACTTTCTGGCTGCTCCTGTGCCTCCATCATTAACCAATGACCAGTTAGCCCCGTTTTCCAGTTCGGCATTTGTCGGCGATAACGTTGCCTGGCTTGATTTAGTATAGCTAATCCCATAAGGAGCAAAGCATTTCCGCTGACGGCTGTAAAGCGTATCTTGACCGCCGTTAGTTTTAGGGTCACGATTCATCTCATAAGGAACCTGGGCACCGATATTCTCATAGTCAAAAGCACCCTCACCCAGTATATACGTAGTGTATTTGGTGTAACCATCTCCTGCCCCAGCGGTGCTTTCCGGTACATCTTCCGTAGGCATGGAATCATCAATCAGTACTACCCTGCCATTCCAAGTCGCCAAGCCAAGCTCACGTTCAATGCCGTTAGCATCCGTTTGCTTCATATAGGCCAATAATTTCAAATTTTCCAGGTTCGTGGCGACCACGGAATGCATAATAACAATTTTGAATTTTGCCTTGTTATCTCCGCTGGCCTGCTGAATAGCACTGTTAAGCGTAGCGGCCCCGACAAAAGCGGCTTCAGCGGCTTTAGAAGTAATATCATAGGTATGATTGTCTACGAACTTTAAATTGTTCGTGCCGGTCATGGAAAAAAGGCCTTTAAGTATGCTTAATAGCGTGGCTTGATCAATCCCATCCCAGTATTCGGCCACTTGAACAGCGACATTATCCATAAAACCCGCGCCACCGGTGATATCTTCGGCAAAATCGCTTTCTACCCAGGCTTTAGCTCGGCCAACCACAACAACGCTACGTTCAAAAGTAGTCGTGCTTTCAGCCGTAATATCGGTATTGCCGTCATAGTTTAGGGCATCCCCTTCCAAAAGGCCATACATCGGCAACGTAGCGTAAGCCGTCCCGGTTTGTGAGCTAAAAGCATTGCGGATATCAGTATTTCCCTTTAGTGCTTTGGATTTCACTAATTCATTTTTCTTGGTTTGCGGAATCCGGCTGACATACTTACCAAATGCCTCCGGGTTAAACGTTTTTGAATTAAATTTACCCATAAGTCAAATTACCTCATTTCCTTTTAAATTAAACTTCTGCGCCGGGATTTGCTTCCATATAGGCGCATAGCTCGGTATAATTCATTTCACTTGGCTTTTTATCGGTAGGATAGCCCTTATCCTTACCTTCTCCGGGCTTAACCCCCTTAAATTTTGTCTGCTGAGCTCCAGAATCAAACAGGAATTTGGTATCCTCAGATTCTTGAAGCTTCTTAATTTGGTCAGCCAAACCCTTAACGTTTTCACCGTCAAGTTCAGCCTTTTCAAGATCAAGCAAAGCACGAACGGCTTTCAGATTTTTGGCTTTGGCACCTGTTAAAGCTGCAGTAACGGCAGAATCAATCTGCATCTGCCGGATTTTAGCTTCATACTCGGTTTTCGTAGTTTTATTGGTTTCCTGTAATTCTTCGATTTTCTTTTGCAGGCCAGCAGCGTCCACTTTTTTCAACTCTTCCAATTGCTTATCACGAGTTTTAATATCGGTTTCAAGTTGAGTTTTGGCCGTAACTACTTTTTCATGGTCAGCTTTAGCCACATAACCCTTCAACTCTTCAGTACTGGCAGCGGCCACTTTAGTAGCTGCAGCATCGTCCAATCCCAACGCAATCAATTGTTCTTTTGTCATTTAATAACCAACCTTTCCCATAAAGTAAGGGTGCCGATTACTCAGCACCCTTTAAAATTTCATACGATTTTTCAAACCAGTTTTGATCATTGGCATAGGCCACAATCTTATCAATCAGAAAGTCCAAAACCATATCATTAGTAACAATGGAAGATAACCAAGTAGGAACCTTACCATCTGCCGCCAATTGCTCAAATAGGCTCTTAATTTCCGTTTTGGCCTGTTCCTTCTTGGCTTCCCCGGTTTCGCCTGTGCCCTCCACCATAGTGACCACACTAGCAAAGATCACTAACACCTTTGCTAAATACTCAAACACTTTCTGAATCATTATAGATTCCTCCTTTTAAATTTTTGCATATAAAAAAGCACCCACACGCTAACGTGTAGATGCTTAATTAAATAAGTTATGGGATAAGCTCAATTTCCCTATCAGTTAAAGTGCCATCCTCAACCTCCTGGAGAAATTTTTTAAAGATATGCTTTTCTTCCTCCGTGGCATCTTCTCGGATAGCCGTTTGTTTGGTTTTTTCGTCATAATAGAGCAAATGAAGTATCTCTTTAGGTGGGATCACCATTGAACACCGCCTCCATTTCTTCTTGTAATAGTTTTAGAACCTCTTGAGCCAATGGCCGGGGATTATATTCAGATACGGCTTCCGCTAGAAATTCTGCAGGATGTTTATAGCCGTAGGTGCTTAAATTTTCAGTTATGACAGTCTTATCATTTGTAAGCTGAAGATTTTTTAAAGCCTGGTCTTTAATCTTAGCGGACAATTCCGCATTATTGATAGCTCTAAAAGCAGCATTTATTTGATCAGGGTTTGTCGTTTTAAGATCAACGCCGTACTTTTTCATTGTGGTTATATACTCAAGCATATGGCCTAATTCATGCTCAATAATGCCGGATACATCCTTTTTAGGCGTCCACCATTTACTGTCTACTGCTCTTTTGATCATGGTGTCGATACTTGCCAAATCGTTTAAATAGTCCTTAGACAGCTTCAATCTCGTTATTAGCTGACCGTCTTTAAAAGCCATACCTGCAGAAGCGACAGCCCGCATACGTCCACTCGTTTCCATGTTGGTAATAAAGCCGTTTAATGCAGGGTATTTATTATAAAACTCACCAATACCTTGATTAACGCTATTAGCCACACCAACATCAATATCCTTAAAGCTGACTTTGGAAAAGCCTAACGTATCCATCGCATACTTTTCAGCTTCTTTGATAGTTTTGGCCGGTGTGAATTTTACCTTCAGTATATCCGGTTTAGCGATTTCCTTCAATCCATCTTTTGAGCCTCCGTCTACGAATGATTTTTTCCAATCCTCATATTTCATGCTATCAGGCACATAGTAGGTTTTTCCTTTGGCGTTCCTGGCTGCTCTGTATCCAGCGGAATCATCGAAATATGGCACCGTAACCGTCCGGCACCAACAATGAAACGGCGGCGCGGTAACGCCAACCTGATAATCCTTCATTTCAAAGACTTCGCCGTCCAGGCTCTGACAGATCGGTGAAGTATGACTGTCCAGTGTAGCAACAATTTCATACTTTTTTACTTCCAAATCATTGAAACAACGCTCTTGAGAAGCGGACGCAAAAAAAGCAGATTCGGTCATTACTAACCGCCCTGCTGTATTCTTGGAAGTATTTAATTTTTGCGCTATGGTTTTTATAGCTTTATCCGGTGCATCCCCCCGGATGATGGACTGTGTTAATTCGGTGTGCAGAGTATTGATTAACTGATCTTTACTTTGCCAGATCCGATCCGAAAAATTCTTGCCGTCCGGTGTCCAGGGTTTACTGATTACGGCAGTAAACTGCTGATTGTTAAACCTATGCAGATCATAGCCAACGTTAAAACCGCGCTGTATTTCATAGGCTGAATGATAATAACCTTCAGAATAAATGTTCCGCATGGTCTTGTCCAGGCCATCAAGTTGATTGCCGTATAAGACTTCCACCTGCTGTTGCATTTGAAGCTTTAAAGCTTCCAACCGTGAAATATGAACTTTGGCAGAGGCATTCTCTAACTGCTTCATCCACTGGCCGTTAACGGCGTTTTGCTTACCGTATTTGATATACTCCTGGACCGTCCAGCGCAATTCGTCCAGTTCAGAGGAATTCAAAAGCTGCTTCGCTTCGGCAAAGGAAATTTGATTATTTTTAGCAAAGCGGTTATACCATGCCGTAATTTGCTGTTCAATCGTTTCAGACGCTTTTTTATATTCACGTTCCAAATCGTTATAATAATCCAAACCCTTTTTTAATTGGGATTCTTCCAACTGCTCAAACCGTTTACGCCAATAATCTCTATTCTCCATTGCCATCACCTAATATAACAAGGTCCATGCTTTTGTAATACTTTATTAGGTCAGTTAACTCTATGCTATTTTCTTTTGGTTCTGCCTGTATGTGTATTTTTCCCTCATAGCCAGTTTTTCTGATTTCGCTGATAACACACTGCAAAAGCATGCGGGAATGCCCACGTCTTCTATATTGAGGATGCACGTAAAGGTTGTATATAAGAGGACAAGTTCCCAATAAGTAAAAACAATAACCAAATTTGGTCTGAATAAAATCTTCATCTTCGTAGCGTTCAACGTTATTTATTCTGCTCCCGCTCCTTTCGTGTACAGAATCAAGGAAAAGCACCACGCCTGTGAATCTAACCCGGAACGGCTCTGGGGGTTTATCCACCGCCACCAGTGTTGCCAAACATGGCTTTATACTGGTCCATTTCAGACTGTTGCTGTGCTTTTTCATCGGCTATACGCTTCAGTTCTATTTTTACGTCAGTAGTCCAAGGATGTTGACTAACAATAGTTTCGTTAGATAGGATACCGACTGATTTACCGCAGTTTTCGATTGATTCAGATTCGTTGATGAGAATGTCTCGGTTAAAGATAATATTCACTGTCTGGCCGCTGTAATCACCCTGACCAGTATTGGCAAGATGCATATTCACAAACCACAATAATTCTTCAAAAGCAGCTTGAAATTCTGTTTCCATGCCGTTAGCATCCAGGTCAATATCTGAATACATACTTTGAATATTCATCTGGTTTGGATTATTGCCCATGCGGTCATCTTTGGCATCGAATCCGCGCCCGTTTTCAACTAAGGCCTTTTTTAGTAGATCCAAAATAACTTTATAATTCTCGCTATTGACCGCAATTTCCAACGCCTCTAAACCGCCATCCGCGCCATCAACCGTTTTCACCTTGACTACGCCGTACTGACTGAGATTATGCCGGAATTCTCCCAGGTTAGTACCATCATAGTTTTTCAAAATCAGGATGGTATTCCGCTTATCTTCCTGCATGTTGTTCTTAAAATCGCTGATTAAGTCATTTATACCATCCTGAAGCGACTTAACACGCCTAATAAGCGGTATTTCCTTGTTATTAAATTTAAAGGGCACTAACGGGATTTTCTCCCAGTTGTAGCCCGTAACATTACCTTCAGAATTTTCGATAACCATATGAGTACTTGATGGGTTTTCAACATCAGGGATTAAGCTGTTACCCTTCAATTCAAAACGGTGAATGCCTTGCTTATCGTATATCTCAACTTTTGTAATAGCAACCTCAATAGTTCCTTCATATGCCTCTACACTGTACACCCGGACGGCGAAGTCTAAAACTGTATGTTCGGCATTAGCCCAAAAGGGTAGAATCTCATATCCGGGGAACTTCTTAAAAACAAGTTCTCCCTGATCGTCATAGTAAGGATGCAGCCAAGCTATCCCATCGTTTATAGCGTCTTCACCGACATTTTTTAAAGTCCGCAGGAAGCCTTTATTAAAAACTGTTTGGAGTAGTTTACTATAGCCCTCGGCTTCGCTTTCAAAGGTGAGCGGTTTAGCCAATAGATAATTGACTTTCTGATCAACTAACTTGGCGTATTGGTTATCTACAACACGGTTATTGGGCAGATTTGTCACCTCGGTTAATTCTCCACCTTCACCAATAACCGTCCGCTTACGACGTAGGATATCATGATCACCATGATAGTACTTTTCACCGATTATCATGCCCCGCCGTTCTGGTGAGTTTTGAAATTTAATCAATTCCCGTTCGATAAATTTCAAATCACTCATCCGGCTGGCCGCACCTATTTTTATAAGTTGGTTAATTTGTCCGGTCTGATCTGTCCAATACACTGTTTATCACCTCATTCAAAACCCATTCTGCTGCCCTGACCGCATTTTTCAGCTATACCCGTTGTAGCATCCGGGCCGTCATCATGTTTGTTCTTACCTTCCTTTTGATACTTAATCATGGCATCATGATACTCAGGCCATTGGTCACGCCAGTTGACCGGAAAATAAATATGGTCCATAACCCAAGTACTGTTTGAAATAATGCGGGCTTTCTTGTTCTTCGACTGATGGAAAGCATTTATCCGTGTCCGGTTGCTGTGGTGTTTAGTTTGTAAAATACGTTCAACAGCACGAGCAAAACCACGACCACCGTTATTGCTTTCAATATCGGCAATAGTAACGCCATCATCATGCAGCATTTTAGCTGTAGCCGGTTCAGTTTCTTCCATAGGTGCCTTGGTATATAGCACATTTAGGGCATACGCTTCGCCGTTATATTCGCCATAGTTGATACTGCAAAGGTAATCTTCCCCAGTATCGGCAGTATCCGTATAGTTTTTGATTGCGGTGAATAAGGGATTACCGTTTTCATCGGTAGGAATCCGGTCATAGGTCTTGAATCGGGTATACAAGCGACCTTTCAAGTCAATCGGCTCCTGCTGATAGTTGGCTGAAGCAATATCAGCACCCATTTCAGAAGTAACATCATCATATTCAGCTTTTGTCATGATTTCGTCACAAAGCATACTTCCATCATCTTGAACAGCTTTATATGTTATTAAATGACACTTATTAGGTTTCTTTTTTAACATTCTTCCAACAAGATCATCTGAAGCCCAACGTGTCATAATAAGAATTTGTTTTCTGGGACGCTCCATGCGCTGAACTAAGGTGTTGTTATACCAATCCCAATGCTTATCTTTAACAAGCTCGTTAGACGCTTCCTCATGGCTTTTAATAATATCGTCAACAAGAATATAATTAGCACCAATACCCGTTGATGTACCACCGGGAGAAGTTGCTAAGTAATTTTTTTCTTCAGAACCATCTAAACTCCAAAATCCCTTTGCGGCATCACCTTGTTTAATGGTGGTATTGGGAAAGATATTTGAGAAATATTCATTTTTGACGCTATTATTTTCAACAACTATACCATCCCTGGTTTGTTGTGCAAACAGTCCTGATAAGATTTGATTGTAAGAGCCAGTAATAACTTTGAGTTTAGGATCTTTGCCAAAAATCCATAAAACAAATAAACGAGCGGTAAAGGTTTTCCCGTGTCGCGGCGGCATGTTTATGATTAAAATCCGCTTATCAATTCGGTCCTCATAAAACGCCTGCAATGTCTCACACAAATCTTTTAAATACGGGCGGCTATCCTTATAGAATTCAGGGTATAGAAAGCAGCAAAAAGACCAGAAGTTTGTTCTGGCCTTTTTAATCGCAAGCGCACGTTGAACAAAAATATATTCAACTAAGCTGATACTCTTAGGATTTATTGATCTTTTCATACCGTTCGGCCAATTCCAATAATTCAGCCTCGCTCATATCCTCATATACTTTCCTAATGTCTATACCGCCGCCATGTTCAATATCTTTCCTATCACGCCATTCAGCAGGTTTCCGGTTCTTTAGCCAGAAGATTTGCGCTGTAGTGTCCGGCTGAACTTCTTTGACTACTTTCTTAGTAACCTTAAATTCAAATTTTCTAGTTGTCTCATTATAAATACGCTCCTTGGTAACTTCTGTAAATTGATAACCCAATGCCCGTTTAAGCAAAGCATTCTCAACCTGAATATCGATAACTTCCTTGCCTTTTTTTAAGGCGTCCGAAATGTCCGAATGCTTTTTCTTCCACTCGCTTAGTGTGGATCTAGTAATCCCCATATTCGAAGCAATCTGTTCGTCGATTAAACCATTCCTTGCCCATGCCTCTAACTGAAGTAACCCTTCAGCGGTTAACCATTGCTCATATTTCCCTTTAGCCATTGAAGGAATCACCTCACTTTCAGCAAAATAAACTTTAACCTTTATTTAAACACAGCCAATATCCTAACGCCCTTTTTACCTCGCGGCGGCGTGGGTGGATGTACGATAGCTGTATGCGTTATTTCCGGTCTTGGTTTTTCAGGCGTTTTCTTGTCATCGGCCATAAATTTAACCTCCGATTTGATTCATAAAAAAGAACTCCCGACATTTACGCCGGGAGTTCTTACAGGGAGAAGAAGAACGAAAAGCTTTAGAGTCTGCGATCCAATTTTTATGATAAAGTAAATACCCTATAACCTCAAAACCTAAATATTTCCTAATTCCTAAAAGAAATTTTTACCGTTCCTGCATTCTCCTATTTTCTCACTTTCTTGTAATAAAAGTTAACAATTTATGTGAAGTCATACATTAGAATACAACCTCTGATTCAACGTAGCCAGACTGGGCTTCTTGCTCTTCTCCTTCTTCCGGGATGATTTGGACTTACTACCACCGCTTGAATATGGGTATATCGGTTTTACCTCCCGCAGCGCATGGCAAGGGGCCATATCACTTGTAAACTCATATAGCTGTCTCATGTATTCAGATAACGGCGTAGTATCAGCCGCCAATATTTCATCAATCCAATTAGCCATATAGCACCTCCTGTATTCTAGCTTTGATAGCTTCCATCAAGCCGTTTTGTGTAATATCTTTCGTTTTCAAAGCATCGGCACAAACCTGATCCATCGTGCCGACAGTTAAAATCCGGTGAATGATTCCCTGTTCTTTTTGCCCCGGCCTGTTTAATCTGCAATTGGCTTGATCATATAATTCAAAATCCCAGGTAAGTCCAAACCAAACAGTTATATACCCCCCGAATTGGAGATTTAAGCCATGCCCGCAGCTGGCAGGGTGGGCAATCAGAACCGGTATCTTTCCTGCATTCCAATCATTTTTATCTCTTTCGGTCTTTAACTCTCTTGCATTAAACCGTTTCATGATCCGGTCCCGGTCATGCTGATACGCATAAAGCACGAATACCGGCTCCCCCTGTGCTTCGTCAATTAATTCCTCCAAAGCATCCAACTTGAAATCATGAATATGCCGGACATTCTTGTTTTCATCGTATATAGCGCCATTCGCCAACTGCAGCAACTTATTATTCAATACTGCCGCTGTACTGGCTACCACATCCCCATCTTTGTAAGGCAGCAATAAATCCCGTTCCAACTGTTTATATACCGACATAACCGGATCTGGCAGCACGATCTTAATATCGTTAATAAACGGTTCTTTCACATCCAGCCAATCTTTGCCGCTCATGGATACACAAATATCACTTATCGCTTTATCTATTAGCTCTTTCGCGCCATCTTTTAGTCTCCAGGAATACACCATTACCCCGTTTCTCTGGTCCGGCTCAAAATATTTATCCCGATAGGCTGTAATCGTTTTGCCTAATCGCTCCCCGCGATCCAGTAAATAAAGCTGCGGCCATAGGTTTAAATAACTTTTAGGCGCTGGCGTTCCGGTCAGTAGAACAATTCTTTTGACTAATGGCCTAACTCTCCGTAAAGCTTTAAATCTCTTGGATTGGTGGTTTTTAAAGCTGCTAGACTCGTCCACTATAACCATATCAAACGGCCAATCTTTGCCGAAATACTCTACCAACCAAACAACGTTTTCCCGGTTTATTACGTAGATATCTACCGGAGTATTCAGAGCCTTTATCCGCTGTTTCTCCGTCCCCAGCACGCGAATAATCTTTAAACCCCGCAAATGACTCCACTCGTTTATTTCATCAGTCCAAACCATCTGCGCCACTCGTTTAGGGGCTATCACTAAAACCCGGACGGCATCGAAGTAATCATACACCAACTCAAATATAGCTGTTAATGCCGTTACCGTCTTACCCAGGCCCGGACGTAGAAACAAACCAAGAGCTTTTTCCCGGAGTATTCTATCTTTGCAGTAGGATTGATAGGGGCGGGGATTAAACGTCCTCATAGTCAATTACCTCCACCATAAAGCCCAATGCCTCAAGCTGCTTTTTCCGTTTCTCCTGCAATGGTCTAAGTCGCTCTCCTGGCTTTTTAATTTCTGCAAAATACATTTCACCGCCGGGTTTTAATATGATCCGATCCGGCACACCTGCAAAACCGGGGGAAACAAATTTTAGGCAAAGCCCTCCGGCGGCTTCAATTTTATTTTTAAACTTCTTTTCGATCTGTTTTTCTAACATACCGGCCTCCAAATTCTTCGGACACATCCGGGAAGCCTTATTTTTCAAGGGTTCTGCTTAATTTTTTGTGTCCATGTGTCCAACGTTCCACGGATTTCCTATATATATAAATACGCATGTATGACTTCACATATATTGTGATATATTCACATATAATGTTATATGTATATGTATTTTATAATCTTATATATAGAAAGTATGGACATATTGGACACATAATAGGTTAATCCCTTGAATTATCTGACCTCGCGGTGTGTCCAAGGTCTGTGTCCGTCGCATTTTTGACGGACACAACGGACACAAAAATTGGTCATTCTGCCCTTACAAAACATCTTTGATGACCGTACATACTGCCAAAATACAATTTGCCCGTTCCTTTTGTGTATTTCGTCCATCCTGGCATTCTGTTTAGAATTTCTCTTAACTCAATGGCCTGAATCCGATTTAGTGACTTCAAATCGCCGCCAAATAACTCACACCATATTTCCATTACACAAACCCTATCTCGTTTTACCGCCCCTGCTTGAGTAATAAAATCGCCGTTTAAGAATTCCCTGCGTTCCGGTAAGCCCCTTTGCTGCCAATCCTCTGGCAAAAGGGTATCCAGATAGGTTTGCACCTGCCCTTGTTTCTCATTATCCTCCATATGTTTTTCCTGTTCCTGAAGGGCTACTGTCGCCATATGTTGATCTAAATGAAGATCCTCTCCTATCAGATAGTAGCTCATGGCTTCGGCCCATATCTGCCCTATTTCCGAATCCGGCAATTCCTTAAATACGCTCTTGGTTACATCCTGCACCCCGCACCGAACCGGCCAAAATCTACGCCCGCCGGTGCTGTCTCTTATAAAATCATCCCGATTACTGCTGCCCCAAAATACGCATTGCCTGGGACAATCCATCACGTTTTTACCATACGGCATTCTAAAATGGTCTATCTGCTTGCTTAAAAAATGCTTTACGCTTTCTTCATCAGCTTTTTTCAGCCCGGCCAGTTCGCCCATTTCAATAATCCAGCGGCCTTGTATCAGTTGGTAAATATCTTTATGGTTAATATCTTTTATAGAATCCGAAAACCAAGTCCCACCTAACCGGCTAAGAAAGTAACTTTTCCCTATGCCTTGCTTTCCAATTAGGACAAGCATGGTGTCAAATTTGACTCCAGGTTGCATAATGCGGGCGACGGCGGCAACCATCATTTTCCTCGTAACCGTTCGTATATATCCGTTATCCTCCGCGCCCAGGTAATCAATTAGCAGGGTTTCTATGCGTTCCTTACCATCCCACTCCAAACCGTTTAAAAAATCGCGCACCGGATGAAAGTGTTGGTGATACATTAACTCATTCAAGGCGTCTTGGATAATTGGAGCGCCTTTGATTTTATATACCCGATGCAAATAGTTTCTCAGCCCCGAATCGTCGCCATCCTCCCAGCCGCGCCCCGCTTCCGTCTTACGCCAGGGCAAATCATCTTTGATAACTACCTTATGCGCAAAATCATCCATTTGAATTTTTCCGGCCAGATTCGGGTCATTTAATAGAATCAGCAGTATGTTTTCCGGGATGGAATCTATCTTGCCTTTAGCATCGTATTTTAATTTAGTCAACCAATCGGTAGATACTAAATCATTGGCAAAATCTTCCCTTGCCGCTTCTAGGCGTTCTGTACCTAACGTTTCTTTTACCGTGTTATCCTGTAAAGCAAAATCAACCATTGCCTGATAGCTCGGCAGCTTATTAACCGGCGTTCCTTCTTTTGCTGATTCGTCCAGTTCTCCGAATTTATGAATCCTGACCAAATCAAAAGAGTTGACCAAACGCCCGGCTATCGGGTCCGTGCCGTGATTGCTGTAAGCAAATTTATCATTGTCATAAATGACAAGTCCTGCGGCGGTACTGCCCGCTACATATGTGTAACGATCCGGCATAGTGCAGGCGGCGTATACATCCGGTAAAAAGGTTTCAATTGCTTCAACGATATTGTAGGTCCGACAGAAAGCCCCTACTATACCGGTTTTTTCTGTCGGATCGCCTTGCTTATCTGCCGCCTTTTTCCGCGCCTTATGAATCCGGCTGGATTCCGGCCAGAAAGAAGAATCTTTCCACGTTTCACCCGGACCGTATAGAGCCAGGATGCTATCGGGATCTAACCAAGGGGCGTCATTGCAATCAAAATACGGCTCCTGGTCACTTGATACGCTAGGCCAGTACATTAACCGAGTAGGCTGATAGGTTGTATCATCGAACTGATCCATGCCGACTTTATGGGCAAGCATCCGGCTTATGGCTTCATGTTCTTCGGCTGTCACGGACCGGCTGTAAGGCCCGATGATCCGTATCCGGCGCTTTCCCTTCCGGTCTTTATGCGTGTTATAAGCGGCACAGGCGCAGCCATGAGTGAGCCAAAATTCCTCAAATAGCCCTTCCTCTGCAAAGTCGGCATCCAGGGTAAACATGGTCCTCCAGGATATTGCTTTCAAAGTCCGGCGCCCGCCGGTGAGTGTACCACCAACGAAGCCGCCAACATCCTTGATATTGTCCTGATCCGCTTTGACCATGCTGTCATATTCGGCCATCGTTTCGGAAGTAACCCGGGGCGTTTGCAGCTTCGCCAGTACCCAGGACCAATTTACTTGCCGGTTCTTCCATTCTGATTCAAAACGGTTTTTGCCAATGGCAATAGTTACCGGCCCATCGTGTTGTAATTTATCAGTAGAGGAAATCATAAAGTACCTCCGCTATGCCTTGCATAATATAGTCCGGGCAAGGCTGTGCCATCCCATTTCCCAATGCCTTGTATCTTGCCGTGTCACTCGCTCCCGGTATATCAGTCCACCCATCAGGAAAACCTTGTAAGCGTTCACATTCTAAAGGGGTTAGGCGCCGAACTGCATAATCAATACGAACAGGGTTTTGATAATTTAAGCTGTAACCGCCGCCTGACTTTGCTTGCAATGTTCCGCTAAGTTCTTCACTTTCATATAAACTGCGACAATCTATAGCAGCTACAGTATGAAATGCGACAACTAGATCAACATCAGTTTGTTTTGCCATGGCCGCTCTTTGTGTTGCCGCTAATTCCCCTAGTTGATAATTGCTATATCCAGCGCATGAAAACATTAACCGGCCTGTTGTTCCAACGCTATCCTCAAAACCTCCGGCAGTTCCTTCCCTCGGGCTTCCGCTCTCCGCAGTATTCCGGCGCAAGCTTTCGGGCTTAAATAGTATTTTTGCGGCACATTGGCCTGCAAAATCTGCGACAAGAAAGATTCTCTTACGACGTTGGGGGACTCCCCAGTATCGGGCATCCAGGACTCGCCAAGCGACTTCAACGCCGTTCCCTCTGACCACTCCGGCGCTTGCCCACCTTCCAGATCTAGGTATTGGAATTTGGGCTTCTGTGACTTCTTCAAGCACGGCTCTAAAGTCGGCTCCTTTGTTACTGCTAAAGGCTCCGGGGACATTTTCCCATACAGCAAATCGTGGATACTCTCCATTTGTGGCCTCCCTCATTTCTCCAATTATTCGCATACCTTCATGAAACAGATTTGACCTCGTTTGTTCTGGCTCCGCGCAGCATAACGGGCAGGATTCCGCTTCTTGTATCGATCGATACTCATATACCCAGCCGCATACCGGGCAAATTATCTGCATACCGTTTCGATTACCCGCGATACTTAAATCCTGGCAAGGACTTCCTAACGTAATTACATCAACAGGCTCAATTTCAGCCCCGTTAATTTTGGTTATATCGCCAAGATGTTTCATATTGGGGAATCTTATTTTCGTTACTTCTATTGGAAAGGCTTCGATTTCAGAAGCCCAAACCGGTACTATGTCATAGCGTGTTGCGGCCAGCGGCCACCCTCCAATCCCATCAAAGAGCGATCCAAGCTTCATACACTGTCACCCGCCTAAATACTTTTCAATAAAAAGTTCACTTTCTAACTCAGATAAGTTTCTCGTTCCCTGATTGAAATAGCTCCCTTTCAATTCAATCCCGACATAGTACCGATCCATTTTGATAGCCTGATAACCGGTACTGCTTATGCCATTGAAAGGATCTAATGTAACATCACCAGGATTTGTCCAAAGGGTTAACGCTCTTTCGATAACATCAAGCTGTAAAGGGCAGATATGCCTTTCATCGTCAGTATCTCTTGCAGGATTTCTATTAAGGGTATTGGTCTGCCTTATATCCATCCATACCGGCGATGCATAACGGCGCCACACCTGATGGGAGTAAACCGGCGTTTCATTATACTTTTTCTTTTTTGCGTATAGGTCCGGGTCCGGGCCCGGGCGTTCGGTTACAGTGGTTTGCGGAGCATCCTCCCCGGCAAACTCCGTTAACCCGTTCTCATGTGTGATAGGATATTGATTTACTCCAGGCTTTCGCAAAGTGACTAGATAATCAGGAAGCCCTTGCCGGCACATAGCCGAATCCTTAACAAGCTGCTTGTGCATTAGCCCGATAGCCTTGGTACGCGTAGCTTCGACTAAGGGATCTTTCCATATTGTGACTTGACTGTGTAAGATAAACCCGGCCCGTTGAAAAATCCTGATCAAGTGCCCCCTAAAATCCCGAAGCCCTATAATGCCGTCCCGTTCTTTCAGCAAAGGTATGTCCATACAATGGATAGATACATTGCGTCCTGGCTTCATCACTCGGAACAGTTTCAAAGCTAAGAACCGCATATGCTTGGCAAATTGCCGGTAATCCTTGTTATTGCCGATATCTCTTTCACTGTTTGAATAAGTGTAAAGGGAGGCAAACGGCGGCGAGAAGATAGAATAGTCAACGCTGTTTTCCGGCAAGCCGTCCAGGACTTCGCAGCAATCGCCGTGATACAGCGCCCATCGTTCCCCGTGAGCCTGATTAAGTACGTTCATATTAGCTGGCCCTCCTTAACCACTCGGGCAGGACCATCTTTACTGCTGGATCGTAAATTCCGGCATCCCGCTTTGTCGCTTGAATGTTTTCTTTCGTAATTTCCTGCGTGGCGCTGATCATACTTTGCAGCATAATATTGAATTCCGCTTCTTTTCTCCGTATATTCTCAACAACTGCGCCCTCAACGTCTGAAGAAATAACATGGACGTTGACTTTGTTTTTCTGGCCGAACCGCCAGCACCGGCGCACCGCTTGATAATATTGTTCAAAACTATGTGATAACCCCACAAAGGCCTGATTATGGCAATGCTGCCAGTTTAATCCGAACCCGGCAATACTCGGCTTCGTAACAAGCCGTTTGATTGTGCCGTCGCTGAAGCCTTTCAATACCCGTTCCTTATATTCGGGCTTATCACCGCCGCGAATTTGCACAGCGCCCTCAATTGTATTTACGAGGGCATCGGCTTCATCGTTCAAGTTGCACCAGACTATAAAAGAATCATTCGTGCTGTTTACGATCTCCGCGCACCGGGCAACGCGGGCGGCAAGAGTTTCTTTTGCGGCTATTCGTTGTTCTGTCAAGGTTTTTACCTGTTCTTTGCCGGTCATGATGACATGCGGCATAACCTCTAATTCCGGTAGGATAAACCGGGAGCCGTCATATCCAAGGTCAGCCGGGTTTTGCATCATAACAGCCCAGGAGGCTACCCAACGCCAGTAATCTTCCTGCGCATGCCCTTTTAAGCGCCATTTGCTAGTATCGCCGCCGTCATGGACAAAGAACATAGCCAGCATTTCAGCCCGTGTCATGACTCCCAGGAATTCCGCATGATTCGCCAGTTCCATATAGTCGTTAGGGCTTGGTGTAGCGGAGCAGGCCAACTTAAAAGGTGTATGGGTGAACGCCCCAATAATCTGATTGCGGATCTTCCCGGTGAAGGATTTTAGGATTGAGCTTTCATCCAGAATAATCCCTGAAAAATCATCCGGGTTGAACCGATCCAACTTTTCATAATTGGTAACGTTAATCCCATAGATCACGTCCTCTTTGCTGTTGCACTGCTTAACTTCAATGCCAAACTTTGCGCCCTCTTCTGCTGTTTGTCCAGCTACGGCCAACGGGGCTAATATAAGAACCGGCTGCCAAGTATAGTCATATACATGTTTTGCCCATTCCAGCATCTGAAAAGTTTTACCCAGCCCGCAGCCCTCAAACAGCGCCGCCTTACCTTTCTTTAACGCCCATCGGGTAATGTCGCGCTGATAATCAAACATACCGCTATTGATGGAATCAGAGGGTACATCAATTCCCTCTGATCTAACCACAATGCGCTTTTGGTTTAAAAACTCAGCATAATCCAATGAAACCACCTCCTAGGAGCCTAATGAAAAATTGCATAGATTAATAAAAATAGTCAAAAATTCTTTTTCTATATCTACAGGATTTTTGAAAGCGATATCAATACGTAAATCATTTTTTTCAGCCCAGGAATCAATGTTTCTCATCAAATCCATAGCTTCAGCATGTAAGATAAGAGTATCCGCTTCTTTTACTCTTTTTAGTTCCGTAGCGGTAGGTCTTAACCCAAATGCGGCCCAAACTGTCCGCTGTATGACAAATTCCACTTTTTGATAATTAATCAAAAACGGCTTTATCGGTCTGCAAACATCTGATATATACGCTTCACTTGCATCATGCAGTAATCCAATCAACTGCAAGGCGTACTCTGTAGGGTATAACGTTGCTAAATATTTATAGACATTGATTGAGTGTTGCCCTACACTGTAAAAATGCTTGCAATGGCCGTTATACCTGCAGGTTAGACTTAATGCGTGGGCTATATCCGCGATTTTTATATCGTCGGGATACGGCTCTAATGGATAAAATTTAATCCCTGAGTAAGTTTCTATCCAATCGCCTTTCCTCATAACGGCCGCCTCGTTCTATGCCCGCATCTTCTGCACTCGTAAGGTCCAAGTATCGAAGTAGGCACAAACTCATGGCCGATGATGAAACAAATTATTTTTCTAAGTATGTCAGGTATCGTCATATAAACCCCTCCTATATACCTTTTTCCTTGCAAGGGAATAAAGCTGATGTATCAATCTCCGAAGAATCCGCCGGCGGATTTTCGATTTTATCTAAATAGGAAGTATCAAAGCCAAGGCTGTCCAAAAATTTTCTAGCGGCTGCTCCATCTCTTTTTTTGCCTATGACGCGATTTATTTTTGCATACTCTTCCTTTACTTTATCCACTTCGGCATTCCAAGCGCCCAGCAATGCCTGCAATTCCGGTATGTTTTTTATCTGATGATCTGTATAAAACATCTGTTTTTTAGGCTCTCTCGTATAGCCTGTTGATAAATAATGCCTAGGTATAAATTGCTTTATTACTTTTTCAGCTTCATCTAGTGCTGCCCCAGCTTTCTCATAATTGGCAATAGCCTCTTTTAGCACAGGGTTTGATTCTAGATAGACCTCAATAGCGTTTTCATAAATCGCTCTATGCTTATCGATCACCGCTTTAACGGCTTTATATCTGACTTTCGCTAAAAACTCCCTAACTTGTGCTTTTGTCATAATATCCTCTCCTTCTTATCTCTTACCGACAAAGCCTTGTACAGAATCGTCCCATTCCGCACGGAAGCGAATCGGTAAATCAATTTTCTTACCGCCAATATAATTCGTAAGGGCTCGGCAGGATAATATTCTTCCGATCGTGTTTTTGCCGTTTGTCCGGCATTTAATCCCATTCTCCGACTGGCGGACAACGATAATATTGGCGGTTTTGTTTATTAAGACTTCCAGAGTTTCGCCCGCCTGATAACGGGCGCCAATAGCCGCCGACAGTGTTACCTTTCCGGTTTTAGTGACACCAATAGCGACGGTATCTCTACTATTTACAGCAGCGTTGCTAGCATTGAAAACTATAAACGAGGATAAATCTATTGAAGTGTGGACCGGCGCCGCAGGGGCTATCGGTACCTGTTTTCTAATGGGCTTTGTTGGCATGATATAACTCCCCTCTTCCAAACAAATTTTTAATAAAACCTCTTCAAAATCTTGAATTGCCCTTTCATCATCAATGGCATCTATTAGCCGAAATTCCGTTCCATTTCTAACCGCGTCCAGTGATAGAACGCAGCCTTTTCTTTTTAAGGCCTTGTTCTTTCGTATTGTTTTAAACATGGCTGTTTTTATGTTCAATATGGCCCATGTGGAGAAACTTGCGCCCCGGTCAGGTTTATACGCCCGGTAGGCCTCTAATAACGCAATACTGCCAATCTGAAACAAATCTTCGTATTCTACACCGTTCCTGTATGGGTAAAATTTATGGATCGCGTAATGGACCAGCTTTTCGTAAGCTTGAAGGATTTGATTTTCATCAACCATTTGAACGGCAATCATTGTCAATCATCCTTTTTATAAAATAAAGTCTCAAAACCATCACCCTTTAGAGGAAGTCCCGGCGCCCAGCCGATAGGCTGCGCCAGGATTTTATTCATTTCGTCCAGACTGCCATAGCCTTTAGGCATTTCGGTGATAATTTCATCATGAACATGCATCACAATCTCATAATTTGCCTGATCCAGCCGATCCATTGCCACGGCCAGACAATCCCTTGCTATGGCCTGTACCAAGTTTTCCACCAGTTTCCCGCCATATGTCGGCATCCGCTTCCATTGTTTTGTCGTCTGGTCCTGGCCCTCATAGGATAGCTGTTCTTTAACGCCTACGTTTGTTTCGGCCATTTCAACCCTTGGCTTTACATAGGCAAGCTGCCGGCCAGATGGAAGAACCGCAAATAAAATGCCTTTTTCATACTTATAGGACACACCGCGCTTTAGTTGTACCGATGTCCTATTTTGTACGGCCTCTTTTGCAGCATTCTCCGCATCTTGCCATAATTGAACAATATGGGGGCTTGCATTGCGCCACATTTTAACCAGTGCTGGCAGTTCTTCTTCCGTCAATCCCTGTTTCAAAGCGCCCATTTTGATTAAGGCATTCGGCCCGCCTTGATAGCCTAAAGCCAACTCTGCCACTTTACCCTTTTGCCGTAAGGGGTTATGTTTGTCGATACTCTCTACCGGCACCTTAAACATGGCCGCTGCCGACGCCTCGTATATTTTGCCGTGAGTTTTAAATACGTTCAGCCGCCAGGATTCCCCGGCCAACCAGGCAATTACTCGGGCTTCTATGGCACTAAAGTCCGATATGATAAACCGTTTACCAGGAGCAGCGATAAAAGCCGTTCTGATCAATTGAGATAAAATATCTTGTGTATTACCGTAAAGCATTTGGATCATACTAAACATATGAATTATAAGCATTTCCCTGGCGAGATCTAAGTCCGATAGTTTGTTTTGCGGTAAGTTTTGAACCTGGACCAATCGACCAGCCCAGCGGCCTGTCCTGTTAGCTCCATAGAACTGAAGCAGCCCACGGACTCTACCGTCATGGCAAACCGCGCACTCCATAGCTTGATATTTCTTCACGGACGTTTTAGCCATCTGCTGCCGCAATTCTAATACCCGTTTCACCGTTTCGCTCTCCGTGTTGGCTAATAGTTCTGGCACGGTTTCTTTATTCAGAGATTCGATCTTTACGCCCTCGGCTTCCTGAAGCCATTCTTTAAGCTGTGATACGCTATTAGGATTGTCCAACCCGGTAAGCCTTATTGCCTCGGCTTCCATTTCCGCTTTATTCAATTCGTCGCACTCCATAGCGTTTTTAACAAGGCCCATATCCACCATAACGCCCCGATCATTAATATCCTGGTCCAGCCGGTACAGGCGGCGCTCCATCTCGGGCAGTGGTATCTTTTCCAAGATCTTTCGGGCATTGCGTTCGACTTCCACATCACGCCGGTTATAATCAACGAATTTAGCCCATTTCTCCGGGTCATGCTGCGGCATATTCCGGGTACGCTGTCCATTCGTCTTTGTTGGTTTGCAGGGAGTGCAAAAATATTTAATAAGCGCCTTACCCTCGGTCATTTTTTGCTTATCTATGCTATCCGGGAATAGCACCTTAGAAAGCTGATCCAAGTTTCCCGGCATCCCCAAATACAGTCCATGTACCATAGTGCAATACCAATCTTCTGCAGTCATCCATAATTCTGTTGGATCTCCGTCCATATAGTTTTCGGCCGTAAAGTAATTCGATAATACAACCCTTTCAAACTGCGCATTATAGGCTGTTTTCGGGATTCGGGTATCCCATAAGGCTTTTCTTACTTCGCGCGGTATTTCTTGACCATTCACCAGTTCTATGACCGTTACGGGGTCATCATCAAAGGCGAAGCCAAATAGTAGAATTTCGCAACTTTCGGCGTATTTGTAAGCACCGACTTTTTTTATATCCAAGGTAGAAAAGGTTTCTAAATCAATGGAGAGCATTGTCATACCATCACTCTCCTAATAACTCTTTAAGCTCCGCCGCCTGTAAATCTGGCTCATAGCATTGTGTTGTTTGATAAACATCATGTTGCGTAAAGTGGTGTATCACCCATTGATTGCATTCTTTAGACCGTTCAGAAAAGGACTTTAATTTAATGATCGTGCCTAATGCCGGACCGTTTTTAGTGTTGACGACTGCAAAAGTATCTTCGTCATCCGTCAAGCAGGGACAAGTCGTATAAAAATCATAAGTTTTTTCCTTGTTGCCCCTGAAGCAGACTTCAGCAATTTTGATATCCATTTCTCCCTACCCCCAATCATAGATAGAAAAGGGCGGGAATTGCACCCGCCCTATTTCCTTTACCCTAACAGGGCGTTTAATTCATCGTCGTCATTCCCGATAAACTCGGCAAAATCATCTTCTGCAGCAGCCTGCCCACCGCCAAGACGTTCGCCGTCGGCCACTTTCATGATATTGTTAAGCGATACGCCGATCCCCTTACTTTCATTGTTGAATGCGAAGAATGTAATACTTGCCCGCGCATAGCAGCCGCTATAAACTTCATTTGGGTCAATGATAGGATTGCCGTCCAAATCAATAATTCCGGGCTTCCTAGAATTCCTAGCGTTCAAATAATAATGACCGGCATATTCGGGATGTTCTTCTACAAAGGCCTCGTCCGCATCCCCATCATGGAGAGGCATTTTAAGCCCTGATAATTTGCCGCCCCATTTGTTCAAACTGGCGGGATCAGCCTTTACCGCTGCAATTGCTTTTTGAATTAGTTTTAATGTTTTCTCATCTTTTTTCGGAATTAATATAGCCGTGCCATATTTGGCTTCGCCGCCATTTTTCCCTGCTCTAGGAGTAAACACATTTGCATAGCTCAATCTGACCACACCCGTAATTACTTTACCAAGTTGTTTGTTATCATTTGCCATAGTTATCAATCTCCTCTTTATCACTTTTTTCACTATAAATTGCTTCCGGCTGTGCAAGGGTTACAAAGTAGCCTCTCCGAATAAGAGTTCAGCCCCTTTTGTAAAATTGTAAAATGCGTCCTGCTCCTGCCCATATGCCCTGTTCTTCTGGACAAATAACTCCTGAATTTTTTTTGCATCCTCTGTGATAGAAGACGCCAATTGCACCCTATTCATGCCCCTATCACCTTCTTAACCTTATCGTGCTGCTCTTTCATGTTCTTGGTTCCGGCGAATACACCGAATTCTTGAGCCGCCTTTGCAGAAGAATTAAGCTCTGGCCGCTTATCGCTTTCGACTACCAACACCGGCTTACCAGGGGGCTTGATGATATATGCGCCAATAACTGCCTCGAAATTCTTTTTACCTAAAAGCTTCTCCATGTCTGTAATCCCAAGCAACTTTTTATTATAAATCTGCTCTTCTGAATATCCGGCAATTAAAAGCTCATCAGCGACGATAGAATCATCCTTATACTTTCGGTTGCTCCGGCCTTCGACCAATTTCCAGCCTGGCCACTTAACGCCGTGATTCTCTGCCTGATCCAGCGCATAGGCCTGTACATCCGAAGCCCATGCCTGAATTTGCTCTGCCTTTTCCAGTATTTCGGCAATTTCTTCCTGAGTTAGTAACGGGGGCTTTTTAAAATCAAGTCTTGTCAGTTCCAGGCTATCCTCTGCTCTCGCCCGGCAAGTCGCCTTTGCCCGGCAGAACCGGCACCAATCCCCGCAGCACAATTCTCCTTCGCCTTTAAAGGCTAGTTCCGCTTTGGGCCTAACTTCGCTGTCTGCCCAAGCCAATAATTCAAATATAGGCATTTCCTGGCTGCTAATACTATCTAACCGTGGCTGATGAATTGTCATTCGTACCGTGTGGATGTCATACAGCATGGAAAAATTGTTATAAGCGCCAAGTGCATAAAGCTGAAGTTGAGTATTACCTTCCGCGCTTACCGGGACACCTTTTCCATACTTTAAGTCGATAATATCCAGATAGCCGCTTGTTATGATAACCACGTCACCAGTTCCGAAGCCCTCCGGTACCCAAAGGCTGTAATCAAGTTTCTGTTCCAATAGTACGTTTGCTTTTTCTCCTGGATTGCGGCTATCTGCCTCATGGATCTTTTCTTTTACAAAGTCAACGTAATTGTCAATATGATCTTCTAATTCTTTAGAATAGTACTGATTTTTCATAAGGTTATGCAGTTCGTTATCATATTCGCTTTTACGCATTACAGTGGTATATTTCCGAAGTTTAAGCTCACCCAGGCTATGGGCAAAAGTACCCTCGTCCGCATAGGGTGAAGATGACTCCGGGAATTGCGTTTCTATCCTTGCGCTTGGTGGGCAGTTTAACCACCGCTTACTACTGGAAGCGCTCAATAATGCGTGTGCCATATTAGCCCTCCAGTTCTTCAGCAGCGGCCATAATGGCAGCATAGTTTTCCGGTTTTATTTCCAGCAATGACGCAACCCCGAAGGAATTTAAAATCGCTTTTACTTCTTTCTGCTTGCCAGCTTTCGCCAATGCCGCCAGTTTTGCCCGGACTTGCTGCTTCGTAAACTGTTTTTCGGCTTCTACGGGATTTGCCTGTTCAGTTTTTACCGGTTCTGCAGGTTTTGCATCTTCCTTGGCGGGCTTGTCCTCAGTAGCCTTTGTACTTCTGGTCCGGGTAGATTTAGCCGGTTCAGATTGGGCTTCAAATGCAGCAAATACAGCAGCCAATTTCCCGATTTCCTCTTTACCTTCCACGCTAACATGCACATCAATTTTCATAATATGATCCTCTCCCTTTAAATAATTGATCTTATAATTGATCTTATAATTTGGCTAATCAGGTAGATAACGCTAACCGTTATTACCCACTTTGCAAAGCGATCTAAACGCTTTTCATTTTTTGTAAGAATCTTCATCACCCCAGCAGATCATCCAGTGTATAATTGTCATCTAGCGCAATGATCTTTTTTGCCATTTGCAGGGATACCGGTCTATCCCCGGTTTCAACCATGCAAATATGTCCTGTACTGTAACCTAGACTTACGCCAAATTCCTCCTGCGTCATGCCTTGACACTGTCTAATCAGTCTAACAATCTCACCGGGCGTTAATTTCTTCAAGGCATCATCTCCCTGGGTGTTTTAGTGCTTATTTATTACACCTTGCTAAACCGATCACCCATTCTTCAAATAGCCCTCTTGGGATTAGAGTTTTCTTCCCAATATGAAAATAAGGAAATTTAGGATTATTTTTTATATGCCAGTAAATTTCTTTTATCCCTATTTGAGAGAGTTCTGCCGCTTGTTTTACGGTCAATGTGATTGGTTGATCCATAATTTTTCTCCTTAGCTGCCGTATTTAATCGCCATATCTTTAGCAATCGCTACATAACCCTCAATCAGCTTTTTATCCTCAGCGATCACATCAAGCGGATTAAGCTTGTCCCTCTTCGATTTACATACACCTTCTTCAGCCATTCTCCGACGTTTATTAGTAAGGCGGGATTCTAAATTCACACCTAATCGATCATTAAGCAATCTGCTTCCCCTCCTTCTCTAAAGCCCCGAACCTTTACAACGCCTTAAAATGTGGTACAATGGATTTGCATATTTTTTGTTAGGCCACTTTAAAGTGGTCTTTTTTTTGTTCACCTCTGACTTGTATTTCCGTCATTAATGAGCAAAAAATTAAGGTCTAAATCAAGTACTCTTGCCAACTTAGTCAAAGTCTTTACACTTGGGGCGTATCTACCCTTCTCAATATCCGCAATGTAACTTCTAGCTACTCCTGACTGTTGGGATAGTTGAACTTGTGTCAACCCTTTTTCCTGCCTTTTATCACGAACCGCTTTTCCAATTTGGCCCTTTCCAGTTTCCAATTTCTTCACCTCCTCGATCTAATTGTATTGTATTTCCGTCATTTTGTAAAAACGCAAATAAGAGCATACATTACCATTTTAGCGGATTAGTTAGATATAACTTGTTAATCCGTCATTTTGCTTTAATTTACTTGTATTTCCGTCATTCATTCTATTGTATTTCCGTCATTCACCGGCTATAATATTCTCATAGTCGGTATATACGACATAAGGAGGGTATTATGAAATTAGGGCAACGTATAAAAGCCATCAGGAAATCTAGAAAGATCACTCAACAGGAATTAGCTTTCAGATCCAAAATGTCACGTTCCTATCTTGCCGATGTTGAGAATGACAGATATAACCCTAGCCTCACTACACTTGAAAAAATATCAGAAGCTCTAAATGTATCAGTAGATCGGTTAGCTGGAGAAGCAGCCATTAGTATCATAGAAGATCGGCTTGAAGAATTAGGTTTATCCTTAGAACAACTATCAGAAAAAGCGAAAGTTCCTCTTAGGTTTCTTGAGCAACTTGATGAGATTGTTCCTGAAGAATCTGACTATGCACATATCACTTCAATTGCCGAGGCATTAAAAATATCTCCTGGTGTTCTTCGTGCGGCATTCGCCCGGCAAGAATCCCCTTCATTTGACGGACCAACAAGAAGCGCAAGAGAGGACTTTACAGACTACCTTCCGACTCCCGCCAATAATTTAGAACAAAATATCACTACCGATATTGATTTTGTTAAATTACCGATCGTCGGCAAAATTTCATGTGGGAATGGCACATACGCCTATTCAGAAATCGAAGGGTATGAACCGACCCCGAAAGATTGGCTGAATGGGGGCGAGTACTTTTATACTCGCGCTTGCGGCGATAGTATGATAGGTGCCCGCATACAGGATGGAGATTTAGTCTTAATTCGTCGACAACCAGATGTAGAAGATGGAGAAATAGCTGCAATACAATTTGAAGATCGAATCTATTTAAAGCGCGTGTTCAAGAGGAACGGCGCTGTTATTCTGCAATCCGAGAATTCAGCATATCCGCCTCAAATAATCAGTAATAAACCCGGGGAATGCTTTATTGTCGGTAAATTAAAAAAAGTAATCATCAACATGTGATGATTACAGGGTATGAGGTACTCAATTGAAAGGAGGGTAACTCTTTTTGAAAAAAGACAGAAAGAAGAGCCAAAGGGCAGACGGCCGATTTGTGGTTACTAAGGTAATAAACGGAAAAAAGGAATACTTTTATAGCACGATATCTAAAAAAGATGCTGAAAAGAAACGCGATGGCCATATAGAAGCATTAAAAGTCAGACCGAAAAATTACCAGGATATTACGTTTGGTGAATATCTTGACAGTTGGTTAGTGAATGTCAAAGAAGATAATGTTTGTGACAAGACATTGCAGAGTTACGAAAGCAATATCAGAGTACACATTAAGCCATATCTAGGTAGTTATAAGATATCGGAGGTATCAACACCCATAATCCGTGAGTTTTTGACTCATTGTAAAAATAAAGTTGTGTGTAGAAAGAAAGCCCCTACTGAAGAAGATTTAAAAAAGGCAAAAAAGATCAGTGCCAGAACCTTGCAATACATTTTTGTAACGTTAAATGCGGCTCTTGAGCAGGCGAGAAAAGATAAAATCATATCAGAAAACCCTTGCGAGACGATAGAAAAACCCACCGTAAAACCAGTCCCTATTAAAACCCTGTCAGAGCAGGAGAAACAAAAGTTTTTCAAGATAGCCAAGAAAGAAGATTTTCAATTATATACCATGTGTGTCATAGCTTTAGATACCGGGGCAAGATTGAGTGAGTTTCTAAACTTAAAAAAATCCAAAGTCGATATTATCTTGGGCCGTTTTATTATCGACCAAGCAACAGAGCAGACAAAAGAAGGCCCTAAAGAAGGGCCGACAAAAAATGAGTCCTCCGTTAGGGCCTTGAAAATGACAAAAAATTCTCTAGCTGTTTTAAAAGAATATCTAGTTTTGCAAGAGCAAGAAATCAAAGAGTTCGGCACACACTATATTGATAATGACTATGTATTTGCCAAAAAAGACGGCGCTCTAATTCCGAACTACGAAATCAGCAAAAGGTTTAAAAAAATAGCGCGATTAGCAGGTTTGAGAGACGACGCTCATTTCCATGAAACCCGACATACCATTGCTACAGAGCTAATAGAAATGGGGGTAAATCAATTTAAGGTACAAGCTTTATTAGGACACGCTACGCTTGATATGACAAAACGATATACGCATTTAAACATTGACAGCCAGGACGAGATAGTGAATAAACTAAACAAAAAACGAAGTAAGTCAAAAAGAGCCTGACAACTTTTTGACAACCCTGATCAAAAATTTTATGCTTCAACATGCCATATTATGCAAACATATGCTCGTATCTGTAGTTGCTAAAAACATAAGGGATATAAGGCTTCGCGCCTTATATCCCTTTAATATTCTGGTGACCCACCGGGGAATCGAACCCCGAACCTACTGATTAAGAGTCAGTTGCTCTGCCAGTTGAGCTAGTGAGTCATTAAATGGCTGGGGCGCTAGGACTCGAACCTAGGAATGCGGGAGTCAGAGTCCCGTGCCTTACCAACTTGGCGACGCCCCAATTAACATTCAACAACATAAGATATTATATACTTTATTTAGACCTTTGTCAAACCCCATATATTGACTTTATTTTAAGATAAACAAAGACTGCTTAAACTCCAGATACCGCAGATGGCAATTATACTCCCGGAGATTCGGTTAATCCAGCAAATATGGCTTTGCCCCAAATCCCGCAATAGGCTACTCACAATTCCTGTTAATACCAGCCACCAGCTTACGGAGCCTAAAAAGACGCCCAGCACCAATAGGCAGGCCGAAAGGTAGTCGAATTATTTACTTTGATTGCAAAGCTTCTCATTGCCGGTTATAGCAACATCCGGTTCTTGTTTCTCCAGATAGCTGCGCATAACAATGGAACCCACAACAATCAAGCCGCCGATCAGCGCATAGAGGCCCGGCACTTCGCCAATAAAGAAAAACACCCATACCGGATTCAGAATCGGCTCCAGCGTCGTAATTAAAACGGCGTCCAGCGCCTTGACATGCTTAATGGCATGCGTATACAGCACATAAGCCAGTCCCAGTTGAAAAACTCCCAGAAACAATATGGCGCCTACATTGGGATAATCAATCGCCACTCCCTGCAAAAACGGGATGCTGATAACAAAGGTAAGGATATTGCCTAGCAGCACCGAGCCGTAGGGTGCCTCATTCTTCTGCATACGCATAAAGATGGAAATAAACGCAAAGGTCAACCCGCTGGCAACAGCGCACAAATTACCCAGCATGCCCCCGGCAGTTACTTTATCGGCAAAAAAGAAAGTCATGCCGCCAAAAACCAATATAATGGTCAGCCAGTCTTTGCGGGTCGCTTTTTCCCCTAACAGCAATCCGCCCAGCAAAGCAATATAAACCGGTGCCGTATACTGCAGCAAGATGGCGTTGGCCGCTGTTGTCAGTTTCGTGGCAATGACGAATAAGCTGACAGTGGCACAGTAGGCAATTGCGCCCCCCCATTGTGCCCTGGTAAAGGAAAGCTTATCATGCCTGAAGGCAAACCAGATGACCAGCGCGGCAATCAGGCTTCTCATTCCGGCTACCGCCATAGGATTCCAGGTTACCCATTTGATCATGACTCCCCCGGTACTCCAGAAGATCGCCGTTAGCGCAAGATAGATCACAGCATGTTTTCGGTCCAGCATAAACTAATACCTCTTTTCTAACTAAAAAAAATCCTGTTTAATACTATTGTTGCAATTCGTAACACATTCGCTGCACAGAACAGCTTCCCCTTCTAACAGGAACAAAAAAGGTGGTATTTGCCTGAAATTCGCAAATACCACCTTGTGCTCTTGTGAAATAACTCAGTAGCTTTGCTGGGCCATTTTGCGATGCTGCGTCCGGGCAAAACTGGACAACGCATAATTCACAGCAAAATAGATCAGCGCGATCATGCCAAAGATACAAAACACCTGAACGGAGGTTCCGTATTTTCCCATGATAATCATTCCCTTACCGGTCAAATCTTCAATGCCTACCGCCCATACAAAAGACGTGTCTTTGATCACCGTAGTGCACTGTGACACTAAAGGAGGAATCATGTTGCGGAACGCCTGCGGCAGGATAATGTAACGCAGGGTTTGCCAATAGCTGAACCCTTGCGATCTGGCGGCCTCCCATTGCCCCTTATGGATTGAATTCAAGCCACCCCGGACAATTTCGGCAACAATAGCGGCCGTAAATACCGTCATAGCCGCCACACCGGCCTGCACCGGCGGCAGAGGCGTCATAAAACGGATCGCCAGGATAAACAACAACAACGGTGTATTACGGACAGTTTCAATATAAAACGCGGCTGCCGGTGCAAAGACCGGATGTTGGGAGAATCGGGCCACCCCAAACAAAGTACCAAGAATCAGGCTGAGAACGATGGAAGCACCGGCAATGTAAAGCGTCGTAAGCAACCCTTCACCCAGGAAGATAAACAGCTCGGGTTGCAGCAATTCACTAATCACAGCGACACCTCCAGCTTGCGTTCCAGATTTCTGGCATAACGGGCCAGCGGATAGCAGATCGCCAGATATAAGAGGCCGGTTACAATATAAGCCGGACCGTAATACAAGTTGGTACTCGCCCAGGAATCGGCGTGATACATCAGATCACCGCCGGCAATCATCGCCATAACCGACGTGTTTTTGATCAGGCTGACAGCTTGATTGGTAAGCGGCGGAAAAGCCATTCGTTTGGCCTGCGGCAGGATAATATAACGCATAGCCGCCCAGTAGGAAAACCCTTGCGAATAAGCCGCTTCATGCTGACCGCGCGGGATAGACTGAATACCGGCCCGCACCACTTCCGCAATGTAGGCTCCATGATAGACACCCACTCCCAGAATACCGACCGTAAAAACCGGAAGCATAATGCCCAAATGGGGTAAGCCATGGTATAAGAAAAATATTTGAATAACAAGAGGCGTATTCTGAATGAATTCAACGTATACCCGGTTCACAGCCCTCAACGGCTTCCAGTGCGCCGTACCCAGAATGCCAAACAAAACTCCCAGTACGATTGCCAGGCCCAGAGCCAATGCCGATAAAATAACCGTCATAACAAATCCCTCGGCAAAAACCGGCCATTCACGAAACAATGCCTCCCATTTAAACCAGGCAAACGGTCCCGTCACTATTTAAGACCCCACTTTTGGATCAGTTTATCCAACTCTCCTGATTTTTGCATTTCGCCAACCGTGTCATTCACCAGTTTGGCTAGGTCGGTATTTGATTTTTTCGATGCGATACCATATTTTTGCGGACTGTAGCGATCAGGCAGAATTTCTGTGGAATCATCCAGATAACCGTAAAGAATAGCGGCATCCACGGAGAAGCAATCTACACGGCCTGAATCCAAGGCCGTCTTAATTTCCGGATAAGTACCAAATTCAAGATAGCTGGGTTTTACGCCCAACTTATCAGCTTCTTCCACTAATGCTTTCTTGCTGGTTGCACTCTGGGCAACCCCAATTTTCTTACCATCCAAGTCCTTTAAGCTTTTAATGCCGGAATCCTTTTTAACCATCAGCGCCACGCCATCGATAAAGTACGGATCGGAGAAATTATAGCTTTGTTTACGTTCCTCAGTAATGGTGAACGTAGCAATAACCAGGTCAATTTCACCGTTATCCAGCAACGGACCGCGCGTTTTTGCCGTTACGGCCTGTACTTCTACTTTATTTTCATCACCTAGAATTTTCTTTGCAATGCTTTTGGCTAAATCAATTTCCATACCGTCCACTTTTCCGGTTTGCGGATCTTTAAAGCCAAACTTCGGTACATCTACTTTCACGCCCACTTTCAAAACGCCACGATCCTTGATAGCCTTAATATCCGCTGCGTCCCCGCCACCCGAAGTAGCAGACGGCGCACTGCTGCCGCAGCCGGCGGCCACAAGCGTAGTCGCGGTAAGTAATGCCAGCGCAGATAACAATTTTTTCACAAATAACCCCTCCTGTTTTTTAATATATAATGTTCCATTAATGGTTAATCCGGCTTAAAAACAGTTTGGTGCGTTCGTGCGTAGGATTGGTAAAGAAATGTTCCGGCGGCCCCTCTTCCAGAATGCGTCCTTCATCCATAAAGATTACCCGGTCGGCTACCTTGCGGGCAAAACCCATTTCATGCGTAACAACCACCATGGTAATCCCCTCACCGGCCAATCCCACCATAACATCCAGCACTTCTTGTATCATTTCCGGATCAAGTGCCGACGTGGGTTCATCAAACAACATAATCTTAGGATGCATATTGAGAGCCCTTGCTATCGCCACCCGCTGCTGCTGCCCGCCGGACAACTGCGCCGGATAAGCGTTGGCCTTATCCTTCAGACCAACCCTTTCCAGATAAGCCAGCCCTGACTCCCGGGCTTCTCGTAAATCCACACCTTTTAACTTGGTAGGAGCCAGCGTCAGATTTTCCAGTACGGTTTTATGGGGATATAAATTAAACTGCTGAAAAACCATGCCAATGCTTTGACGCATCTGAGCTACCGGCGCTTTCGGCGCATTCAATATCACACCGTCAACGGTAACTTTCCCTTCCGTAGGCTGCTCCAGTAAATTCATACAACGGATCAGCGTGCTTTTCCCCGATCCGCTGGGGCCGATAATAACCACTTTTTCACCGGATTTTACGGTAAGATTAACCCCTTTTAATACGTGCAACGAACCAAAATATTTATGTATATTGTCTAACTCAATCACTCAATTATCACCCTCCCCCTTCGAGTAAAAAAAACCACCAAAGCACGAAACCCGTTCGCTCCAGTGGCAACACTGCCTTTTCCCCATTTTTATGTATCCATTCTACCATAATTTTTTTCTCTTGGCTATATACTTTTTTTATCCATGTCCTTCCTGCACACACTACAGCAGCAGACGGTCTTACGGAATGTACAGTTTTTCTATTATATTCAAGGTTTGTACACTATATGATACACGGCAATTAATTCTTATAGATTATGGACGGAAGGAAAAACAATTGAATATATCCAATTATTATATTTAAAGAAAAATAATTCATTTTAGGAGGATATTAAAAAATGGATATATCCATAATCGTTAAAGATATCGTATTGGATACATCGTCATCGCAGCC
This sequence comes from Propionispora sp. 2/2-37, assembly GCF_001298735.1. Classification (GTDB taxonomy): domain Bacteria; phylum Bacillota; class Negativicutes; order Propionisporales; family Propionisporaceae; genus Propionispora. The sequence goes on from NZ_CYSP01000008.1 coordinate 51,144, forward strand.
CTTATACCTGCAAATAGCCGATCACATTGCCGCCAAAATTCAGGAAAATTTATTGCCGGCAGGCACCAAGCTGCCGCCGGAAAGAGAATTGGCTAAACTGTTTCAGGTCAGCCGCACTACCGCCATTAATGCCTATCGCCAGTTAGAAAAGCAAGAACTGATAACCATCCGGGTCGGCAGCGGCACCTATGTCTGCCGCGATAACGATACCCTGCCGAGCGTTACTCCCATGCCCTGGACACAATTGCTGCTTCCCCATCTGAATACGCCGATCTCCTCTATCCTGCGCAGCCTTATTGCCGGGCCGGTCGACAGAGGCAACAGCATTTCTTTAGCTGCCGGCATGCCCGACCCGAACTTTTATCCTGCCGCCACCTTTCAGCGCCTCTTTCAGGAACATCTTTCGCAGCTTGATCTGGCCAATTTCGGCCATCTTGCCACCGAAGGCTACCAGCCGCTGCGGGAGAGTATCGCCGCCATATGCCGGCAAAAAGGCATGGCGGTGAATTATAATCACATCCTCATTCTGTCCGGATCTCAGCAAGGATTATATCTGACTGCCAAAGCTTTGCTGGAACCGGAGGATTATGTCGTCGTCGAATCTCCCACCTATCTGGGTGCTATCCAGGTCTTCCAGTCCTCTTCCGCCCGCATACTCTGCCTGCCGCCTTCTGACGGCGGCAACATCCCGCTCGATATTCTCGAAGATTATCTCATTCGCTATCGCCCCAAATTATTTTATACCATACCCACTTACCAAAATCCCAGCGGCCGGGTTCTTCCGCTGGAAGAACGCCAGAAACTGCTGGCTCTGGCTGCCCGCCACCGCCTGATTATCCTGGAGGATGATCCGTATGGCGAGCTGTATTATGAAGAGGTTCCGCCGCCATCATTAAAAGCATTGGATCATTACGGTGGTGTGCTGTATCTGGGAACATTATCCAAGGTGCTCTTTCCGGGACTCAGAACCGGCTGGATAGCCGGACCTCAGGTTGTTATCAACCGACTTGCCCAGGAAAAGCAATACAACGACCTTCATTGTAATACGGTCACCCAGTGGCTTGTTCACCGTTACCTGCAGGAGAATCTGCTTCCCGCCCATATCGAAAGTATGCGCCGCGAATACAAAAAGCGCCGCAATGCTATGTTAAGCAGCATCCGGCGCTTTTGCGGCGACTCTCTTACCTGTACGATGCCGCATGGAGGCTTTTATCTCTGGTGTAATATTAACAGGCAGATCTCCTGTCAGACCTTGCTGCATGAAACCTCCAAAGCCGGCGTTTCTTTTGTCCCCGGTGAAGCTTTTTATGCAACCCCGTCCGGCACGAATGAAATCCGCCTTTGCTTTGCCACCCATCCGGAGACCGTTTTGGCCGAAGGCATCAAACGTCTGGCCAAAGTGCTGCATGCCTTGCCGGAAGCCGGAAAAGCCGAGTACATCCCGGCCTTTTATACCGGACGGCCCATCATTTAAACACTCTCATACAATTTTTGTCGTCCAGTCTTCAACATTCCAGATATCCGTAACCCAGTCTTCATAAAATTCCGGCTCATGGGAAACTAACAGGACGGTGCCTTTAAATTCCCGCAGCGCTTTCTTCAATTCGTCTTTCGCATCCACATCCAAATGATTGGTCGGCTCATCCAGCACCAGCCAGTTAATGTCCTTCAGCATCAGTTTGCACAAACGTACTTTGGCGTTTTCACCACCACTCAAAACCATCATCTGACTGGTAATATGCTCATTTGTCAGGCCGCAGCGCGCTAAAGCCGCCCTCACTTCAAAATTCGTCAGCCCGGGATACTCGTTCCAGACTTCCTCGAGAGCCGTAGTGGTATTATGACGGCCTGACTCCTGCTCAAAGTATCCCGGAAACAGATAATCACCCAAACTGACTTTTCCGGCAAGCGGCGGTATTTGCCCCAGCAGCGTTTTGAGCAGCGTGGACTTGCCCAACCCGTTGACGCCGCGAATGGCTACTTTCTGGCCTCGCTCCAGTGCAATCCTGACCGGCCTGGTCAGGGGTTCATCATAGCCAAGAACCAGTCCGTCAGCTTCCACAATGAAGCGCCCGGGCGTTCTGGCCTCCCGGAACTGGAAAAAGGGTTTGGGCTTTTCCCGCGGCTTTTCCAGCATTTCCATCTTGTCGAGACGTTTCTGGCGGCTGTTGGCCATACCCCGCGTCGCCACCCGCGCTTTATTCCGGGCGATAAAGTCCTCCATGCGTTCCACTTCCTGCTGCTGGCGTTCATAAGCCTTTTGCTCCTGGCTTTTTTTCACGGCCAGCATTTGCTGGAACTGATCATAATTGCCGGTATACCGGGTCAGTAAGGTATTTTCCACATGGTAAATCACATTAATGACTTCATTCAAAAACGGTATATCATGAGAAACCAGGATGAAGCTGTTCTCATAATTCTTCAAATACCTTTTCAGCCATTCAATATGTTCAAAATCAAGATAATTGGTCGGCTCGTCCAAAATTAAAATGGTCGGGTTCTGTAACAGCAGTTTAGTCAGCAGTACTTTTGTCCGCTGACCGCCGCTTAAGTCGGTAACATCGCGGTCCAGGCCGATCTCTTTAAGCCCCAGTCCGTTAGCCACCTCCTCAATTTTAGCATCAATCATGTAAAACCCGCCGTGATCTAAAAGATCCTGGATCTCCCCGACGTCGGCCATCATTTTATCCAGTTCCTCCGGTCCGGCTTCCCCCATTTTATCATACAGTGCCAGCATTTCCGCTTCCAGGTTAAACATGCCCTGAAAGGCTTCCCGCAGCACATCCCTGATGGTCTTCCCCCTGGTCAGCACGGCATGCTGGTCCAAATACCCGACAGTGACCCGGTTTGACCAGACCACCTTCCCATCATCCGGCACCAGCTGGCCAGTAATAATATTTAAAAAAGTCGATTTTCCTTCTCCATTGGCTCCAATAAGACCAACATGTTCTCCTTTTAAAAGACGAAACGAAGCATTTTCCAGTATTTTACGCGCACCAAAACCATGCGAAACATTGTCAACATGTAATACACTCATGATCAGTCTCCCTGTCGTATTTTGCAATGCCTTTTCATTTTAGCGTAGCCCCGGAAAACTGTCAAAGAAAAACCCGTTGCTTCCTGCAAAAAGACAAAAAGCACAGGAGAATGCCTGCCTGAAAACGAATGTAGCATAAAAAGGCAAATGGAGGTCACCTATGTTAAGCGAATTAATAAAACAGGGATTCGGTGTACAGGAAGACTATAACTGTGCCGAGAAAATTCTCTACGGTGCCAATCAAGCCTATCAGCTTGGTCTGGACAGGAAAGCGCTCAAATTGTCGGCCGGTTTTGGCGGCGGCATGGCCATTGGCAGTGTCTGTGGTGCGTTAACGGCATCCGTCATGGTGCTGAGTCATTTATTTGTCAAAAACAATGCTCACGCTTCACCCGAAATAAAAACACTGACTCAGGAACTTTTCGCTGAATACGAAAAGGCGATGGGCTGCACCGACTGTATCCCGCTGAAAGAAAAATACTGCCTGCCGGAAGTAAAATGCCTGCAGGTCATTGACAAGGCCGCGGAAATCTTAGATTCCATCGTCCTGCGGGAAAAAGGAAAAAACAAATAAAAAAAACCATGCAGCTCAAATTTGCTTTTGAAACTGCATGGTTTCTGCTTGTTATTGAACACGTAAGGCAACGGCTTTAGCCAGTTTAGCCTTATTCGCGTTAAAATCATACAAGGCCTGGGTATAATTAGTTTGAGCCTGTGTAAGCCCCACCTGGGCATCCATAACATCCAGATTGGTGCCTGCTCCGGCACTATACTTCACCTTAGCAATTTTCAGGTCTTCATCTGCTTTGTTGACCGCAATCCTGGCGGTCTCAATTCGCTTTTCCGCTTCCTGCATCGAAAGATAAGCCTGACGTACCTCCAATTCGATAGCACTGCGGATTTGACGATCCTGTTCGTTAGCTTTATCCACAGCCGTTTGAGCCTGTTTTATTTTCGCACTTGTCAGCCCGGAATCAAACACATTCCAGTTGGCGGTTACGCCTACCGACCAGTTTTTATTATCTCCCGGAAAATCCGGACCGCTCCAGGACTGTGCTCCGCTTAAACTAACAGAAGGCCGTCTACCGCTTTCCGCAACTTGGACGCCGGACTTGGCCGCCTCCACACTGTAGCGGGATTGTACGATTTCCGGGCGTTTGTTCAAAGCCATGGCAATGCTCTCTTCCAGAGTCTGATCATAAGGAGCATAACTTAGTTCGTCTTTATAAATATAGACGGTATCCATCGGAGCGCCAATCACATTATTCAGGCTGGCAACCGCAACATCATAATTGTTTTGCGCTTTAATCAGGTTCTGCTGGGCATTAGCCAGTTCCACTTCTGAACGAAGCACATCCGACTTGGCAACCGTCCCGGCTTCATACTGGGCCTGTACATTTTTCAGATGTTCATTCAGACTGTCCACTGTTGCCTGATTAACCTTGACCAAATTACTGGTCTGCAGCACATTGTAGTATGCCGTTGTCGTATCCAGGCGGAGCTGTTCCTCCGTCTTTACCACGCCTTGCTGTGCAGCGCTTGCATTAAGTTTTGCCTGGTCGATGCTTCCTTCCAACTGGCCGCCGGTATACAAGGGTACGCTGAGTTTTAACGACGTATTATAATTTTCGCCGATTTCAGCCAAACCGCTGTCCCCGCGCGTGCCAGAGGCACCCAGACTTAATGATGGCAGCTTGCCGGCTTTGGCTTCATCAATGCCAAACATGGCCTTTTCCTGATCACGCAGAGCCATTTGCATGGACGGATTATTTTTTAATGCCATAGCAATACTGTCATCCAAAGTAAGTTCGGTTGAATCCGCAAACGCGGTGGCCGCAGTAAGCATCATAAAACCAGTGCTCAGCGCTGCCACCAAATAATTCTTCCAAACCCTTTGCTTTGCCATTTTTCCTGCTCCTTTTTGCTTATACTAGACCGACTAGTCAGTCAAATCATATCATATTTTTTTATTATTGACAACTATTTCTGTTAACTAAATAATGGTTAATAAACAGGCCGAATCCTCTCATCATGAGCGGATCCGGCCTGCCCATCAGCTTAGATTCCATCCCCATACATGCCTTCCTCCTCTGAAAAGCGAACAATATGTTCAAATCTGACTACATTCCCATCTCTTATTGTTATGTTAACTTCGCTGACACCTGTCTTTCGTTCACTGTCATGGTCTTCCACTAACTCTTTATTCACAACATTTTTTTTGGTCATTTGCCGTCCCCCTCTTTCTCGCCTTTTTACTTCACACAATACAAAAAACCCCTTCCGAGGAAAGGGGTGTATACTTTCCTCTTATCTTTCAGGATTTCTCCTGCTGGAATTAGCACCACTGCATTGCTGCGGGTTGCCGGGTGTCATCGGGCCAGTCCCTCGACCACTCTGGATAAGAGATTTTCCATATTATATTTAGAATCAATTTTACCGCACCAGAGGCCGGCTGTCAATTGTAAGAGGAAAAGATTTTTAGAAAAATTTAACTAACCGGCAGGTATTATGCTTTATCTATCTATATAATCATTGTAAAGATATGTTGATTTTCATTACTGGAGGTAAAAACTATTTCACCCTTATTAAATCTAAATCGCAAAAATAATAACGGCTGACTCCCCCCGGGATTCAACCGTTTCTTTTTTCCAGCTTATAGGACAAACCAATCATTCATTTGTTTTTTTATCATTATTTGTTTGTTCTTTATCCTGATGACAACGATAAATAAACGTATTAAATACATCTACCCGTTCCGACTCCGGCTTAGAAGAAGGGTTTATTTTTTTGATCTCATAGGTCAGTTTGCTTTCCCCGTTTGCTTCCTTGGTCACTTCAAACACCTCTATTGCTGCTATAGTCACCGTTTACTATGAACATAATTTGGATTATAAAATCATTATATTGTGTTTTATGTTAAAAGTAAACGCTTTCCTGCGTCAATTCTGCGAAATTTAAAGTATTTTGTCACATTGGCAACGGAACCACAGAGATATGTCACCCTACTTCCTGCAAGATTTTAGCGACCATTTCTATACGGTTAAACGGAGTAATGAAATAAAACCCATCGACATAGGGCTTAATCTTCCGGGCGATTTCCACCGCTAGCGCGATGCCGGCCTGTTCGGCTTCAGCGCGGTCCATAGCGGGGTCAAAGCGATGAATATGTTCTTCCGGTATTGAGATCCCGGGAATTTCATTATTTAAAAACATGGCATTGCGGTAACTGACCAGCGGCATGATACCACCCAGAATTTTGACCTGCGAAGGCTTTTTGACAGTAGGAAGAAAATCGATCGCTTCAGAAGAAAAAATGGGCTGCGTCAGAAAAAAACCGGCTCCTTTTTCCGCTTTTTTTACCATGCGGGCCACTTCCAGCTCTGGCTTTGGCACATTTAAATTTAAGGCACCGCCGATGTTAATGACATCATCTGCAAAAAACTCCCGATTCATCCGGTTCATGAGTTCGATCAGCTTAAAGGAATTCAAATTGAAAACACTTTTAATTTCCGTTTTATCGGCGGCAGAAACACTGTCGCCGGTGACCGCCAGCACATTGCGTATTTGCTCAATATGCCCGGCCAGCAAACTGGACTTTAAAGCATTTAAGTTTTTATCCCGGCAGCAAATATGCGGCATAGTTTCCATACCGGTTTCCCGCTGAATTTTGGCCGACAGCATGATCGAATCCACTCTGGCCTTAGCCATCGGCGAATCGGCAACCGTGACCAAATCGACACCAATCCGGCGGCAAACCTTCGCATTATCCAGGATTTTATCAATACCGGTATCAAACGGCGGATCCAGTTCCACCGCTACAACAAACTCTCCCTGCTGCAATTTTGCAGAAAAATTATTATGCACAGTTTTCACGGTTACATTCGCTTTACCATTGGCCGGCTGACTTGGTTCGACAACTGACGGCTGCTGTGACAGCTTCCGCACCAGGCAGGCAATATGTTCCGGTGTGGTCCCGCAGCAGCCGCCGATTATTTTCACACCAAGAGCGCTGATATTTTTCATCACCTCGGCAAAATACTCCGGGTTTTGTGCATATACCGTACGTTCATTGATGACTTCCGGATATCCCGCATTGGGAAGAACCGAAATGATATTTCCGGCAAACCTATGATTCAGCTTTTTTACGGCATTATATAAATGCGTGGGGCCGACACCGCAGTTAAACCCATAAGCGTCAACTGCAGTCAAATTTTTAGCCTCGGACACAATGCTGGCATTACTAATCCCCCTACGGGTAAAACCGTCCGGGGTAGTCGCAAACTGGGCCAGAATAAAGGCAGCCTTATTTTGCCGTTTAATATATGTGCTGATCTCACCAAGATATTCCGTGCTGCTGAAGGTTTCAAAGACAAAAATAGCCGCCCCCTCGGCTAAGAAGGTATCCACAACAAACCGGTATTCCGCCATAATCCGGTCATGATCGATATCGTCCGCACCGGAGACCAGGGCCGGCACCGGCCCGATATCAGCCGCTACAAATACGTCACGGCCGGCAGCAGCCTTAGCCGCAATGCGGTAGCCTGCCTGTATGATTTGCTTTACCTCGGCCTGAGTCACCCCCAGCGACAGCGTATTGGCTGAGAAAGTGTTGGTCCGGATCAGTCTGGCTCCGGCCGCAATATATTGTTTATGAATGCTTTCAATCAGCTCCGGCTCGGTAAGATTGGCCGGTTCCGAAAAAACGACCGTCGTCCCCTTCAGGCTGGCGTAATAAGTGCCCATTGCCCCGTCGGCAATCACCATGTTTTTCGCTACATATTCTCTGATCATGTACTACAACTCCCCACTCTCCTGACAGCCTAACATTGCATCGGTGATTACCCGGCCCGCAATAGCGGCAGTACCTTGCGGTATATCAATAAAGTAAATGCGGTAATAACCGCACCCTTGATTGCATTAAAGGGTGCAACCGCCAATGTAACAAAAGTTTTCAAATCTACAATATGCGGATTGGCGGCTGCTCCCATGGCAATGATTTGTTCCATAGGGAAATGTAAAACCGCCTGGTATAGGGGTATCAGCACAAAGTAATTCATGAACGAAGCTACAGCAATCATCGACGCCGTACCGGCAGTCAGCGCCAGCAATGCCCCGCCAAAGGCAGGCCGCCTGCGATACACAATACCGGCCGGCACCAGAAAAGCAACGCCCACTATAAAATTTGCCACTTCACCAATTCCTGCCGTTTGCGTATTGGTCGCATGAATCAGGTTTTTGACCAAATCCACCAGTACCGCAGCGGCCGGTCCCAGAGAAAAAGCCGCAATCACCGCCGGAAGCTCGCTAATATCCAGCTTCAAAAAAACCGGCAGCATTGGGACGGGAAGCTCGAAAAACATTAATAATGTGGCAACAGCCGCCAACAAACCGATTTTGGCTGTATTATTCGCTTTATACCTGTCCATAAGACCTCCTGATTGTGCCTGAGAACACTGTTGGGGTAAATAAAAAATCCCGAAAATCCCGGGATGTAAAGATTCTCTCATATCTTCTTTCATCCAGACTGTACTGTCGGCCTTGGAATCGCACCAAGTCTGCCTTGCGGCTCGTGGGCTTGCAGCAGCACTGCTTACCACCGGTCGGGAATTTCACCCTACCCCGAAGATATTCACAGCTATTTTTATTTTTATCATACCAAAATATCCTGCATTTCTCAAGTAGTTGATTCTGTAGTAATAATAACAGTAGAAGTGGTGGAGATGGTACTGGCAGCAGTAGTGGTATTCACAAAAAAATCTTCGGCAATTTGCCGGATATCGGGCGGCAGCCCTATATTCCCCAGATTATTCAGTACCGGCACCTGCAAAATTTGCTCAACTGCCGGTGATACGGCTATCGGCTGATTGGCAGCAATAGCTGCTAAATTTGAATATACAAATACCTGGAGCACATCATTTATATCCTTCGACAATGCCAAATTCATCACACTCCCTACCGATTATCGCACATCATACTATATGCCGGCAATGACAAAAGCGCTTCTCCTGAAATACAATCAGGCCGAATCAGGTATTGACGTCCGCTGCCATGCCCCAGGGAAAAGAGGCGGCCATAAACAGGATAACTCCGGTCATGGTACTTTCCCTTCTAACGGACATAAATATCAATAATCGCAGACATTCCCGGCTTAAGCTGAAACTGCCCCGGATCGGTCGCCTGAATTTTAACCGGAAGACGCTGAGTTACCTTGGTAAAATTACCTGATGTATTTTCATTAGGCAACAAGGCAAATTGTGAGCCGGCTGCAGGTCCGACTTCCGTCACCCTGCCGTTGAAGGTTTTTCCAGGATACGCATCAACGTTGAAGGAGACTTCCTGTCCTACCTTTACCTTGCCAATATTGGTTTCTTCAATATTGGCCGCAATCCACACATCGTCCAGATTAGCGATACTAAAGATCGGCTGTCCTGTTGTCACCACTTCACCCTCTTCTACCGATTTTACGGCAACGACACCGCCGGCGGGGGCTCTGATGACCGTGTCTTCATACTGAATTTCGGCGCTTTGCACTGCCGCCCGGGCCTTCTTTACCTCAGCCTGCAGCATTTGAATATCTTCTACTCTTGAGCCTTCATTGGTGACACTATAGGAATCCTGAGAAGCGCTATGCTGGGCTTCGGCCACTTCCAGCGCCGTTTTTGCCGCATCACGCTGCTGGGCGGATACTGCCCCCTGTTGATACAGCGTTTCCGCCCGTTCATAATTCTTACGGACATTATCCAGATTAGCCTTGGTCTGGCTTACCGCCGCACCGGCCTCGGCAATTTCCTGCGGCCGGTTGCCGGCCTGTGCTAAAGCCAGCTTGGCTTCAGCAGCTGACAAAGCACCTTTGGCTTGCTCCAACTGCGCTATAAATTCCCGCTGTTCCAGAGTGGCAAGCACTTGCCCGGCCGTTACGGTATCGCCCTCTTTAACCAGTACCTTTTCCACACGACCGCTATCTTTGGGACTGACGCTGACGATCGTTCCTTTAACCCGGGCATCATCGGTGGAAACAATTTTCCCGCTGCGAATCCACCACCATACCCCACCGGCAACTGCGGCTATAACCAAAATACCAACAATTATACCAATTGTCCGTTTACTTAATTTGCCTGTTGTCTGACTCATGCTATACGCTCCTATTTCAACAAATATTGCCGCAAAAGGTAAATGCCAAGCTCTACTTCATGCCGGCGGACAGTTATTTTTCCAATTCCGGAAGAAAAGACCGCCATTATCGGCAATAGGATAAATCAGTTTAATATTAGTAACACGAATATTATTAATATTAATAACTTTTATAAAAAGCTGCAAAGCTTATTTTTCAGTAAAATACGCAAATAGAGTTGTTTTTTTTGCATTCTGTAAGAATAAGGCACCCTCTTATATATTTAAACACTTGTTTAAAAAAACAGCAGTCAGTCATATGGATAAGGCCGTCTGCTGCTCCTTCTTATTTGTACTGCCAGTAACACAGCTTTTTTTCCAGATAATCAATCGTACCAAACAAAATCAGCCCAATACCGCTTAAAATTACAATTCCTGAATACATCTCCAGATAATTGACCCGCATCCAGGCATCCATGATAAAATACCCCATGCCGTACTGTGTGCCAAACGTTTCCGTAAAAAACAACACCGCTATGGCTGTTGCCATAGCCACCCGCAGGGATGTAAAAAAATACGGCAGAGAAGCCGGTACCAGAATGTCCCGCACAATATCCTTAAATTCTGCTCCCAGCGAATACAAGGGATAGTAGGTTTCTTTCGGAATACTCTTTACTCCGTCGCGTACCGCCACAACGACCTGAAATAAAATAATCAAAAATATCATCAATATTTTGGTTACATCTCCCAGGCCAAAAATCAGCATCATAACCGGCAGCAAAGCAATTTTCGGAATAGGGTAGGTTAAATAGACCAGAGGGGCCAAAGTTCTGTCCCAGCCAGGAAAATACCCCATACAAAGGCCGATGGGAAATCCGGCGGCAACCGCCAGACACATACCGGCCATCATACGCCACAGACTGTAAAGGCTATGTATGGCAATCTTGGCGGCAAACACATCATATAAATTGACAATAACCCTCCAGGGATAAGGAATAATCGGCAGTTCAACCCAGCCGGCAAGCCCATGCCACAATGCGAAAAAGATCATGATACCATACAGATACCACACGCCCAACCTATTTTCTTTCATGCCGACCAATCCTCTTTTATCATTTTTCTCAGCTTAAGACACATTTGGAAAAATTCCGGTTGATCCCGGGCTTCTTCCAGACCGAACAGAGGATTGTCAATGATTTTGCTGACCGTTCCCGGGCAGCCGGATAAGATGATGATCTGCTGCCCCAGGTACACAGCCTCTTCCACATGATGCGTAACCAACACCGTGGAAACAGCATGCTGTTTCCAGACCCGCAAAAATACTTTCTGTATGTCTTCCCTGGTCATGGCATCCAAAGCTGAAAAGGGTTCATCCATCAGCAGAACATCGGGCTGCAGAAGAAAACTGCGCGCCAGAGAAACCCGCTGCTGCTGCCCGCCGCTTAATTCCCCTGGATAACGATTTTCCAGGCCAAGCAAGCCGAGCTGTGCCAATAACTGTTCCATGTTTTCCCCTTCACCGGACAAACAGCCGTATTTAATTTTCACCCCAAGGCGGGCATTGCCGGCCACCGTTTTCCAGGGTAGCAGGCCATAATTTTGCGGAATAAACCCTATTTTTTGACACTCGGGCCGGATTGGCTTTCCATCCAGTTCCACCAAGCCCTCATATTCGGTAATAATACCCGCCAGCACTTTTAATAAGGTCGATTTGCCGCAACCGGAAGGACCGATAATTGCACAGGTTTTTCCGGTTGGCAATTCCAGATTCACCTGCGCCAGCGCCTGAAATGTTTCCCCTCCGGAGCGGTAACCCACGCTGAGGTTTTGCAAAGTAATCATAGACTACCTCACAAAGCGGTCGTTGACCAGTTCCTGATAGGTGTAAACTTGCTGAATCAGCTCTTTTTGTTTTAGCCAGGCAATCACATCTTCAACATCCTTAGGTTTAGGCGCTGCTGCCTTTTGATACTCCGGCAAAACCAAAGTGTCCTTTATCGCCGGAGGAAAACCGCTTTTTTCAATAACCAGTTCAAGGTAGTTCTCCAACGGTTCGTTGTTTATATAATCCACCGCTTTATTATAAGCCCGGTACATGGCCTGAATTTGCTGTCCCTTTTCCTTAGCCGCCTTGGCCGTAAAAAGCATCACTCCGGGATTGATCCCTAATTGCTCGGAGCTGTTTACCAGTTTGCCGCCGTTTTTGATTGCCAGGGTTGCCAGCGGATCAGGCAGTGTGGCCGCAGCAATTTTGCCGTTTTGCAACATCTCCAAACGCACCGGAATTTGCGGGACAATTACTTTATTGATGTCGGCCGCACTCAAGCCGCTGTGGGCTGCAATTTCATCGGTAACATATTCAATAATGGTATTCTTGGATATAGCCACGTCCCTGCCTTTTAAATTTTGCAGCGAGGTCACCGCCTCCTGTTGGCCTGCTACCAGTTTATAGCTGCCGGTAGTAGCCGAAGTAATGACGGTATCAAAGCCGCCTTGTTTGGCAAAGGCTTCCGCCAGCACATCGGACACCGCACCGTCCAGGTTGCCGCTTTGCAGCGCACTGTCCCGTTCCACGGCACTTTTAAAGGAAGTTAAAGTTACCTGGACCCCCTCTTCTTTAAAAAAACCTTTCTCCTGTGCAATGATAAACGGAATAGAATCCACATCCGGCATTAGCCCAATAGCAAGTACCGGTTCCGACACAGTTTCTTTTTGTACACCACAGCCGCTGAAAATCAGCATCAGTAAAGTGAAGCTCAGCAATAACCCTATTTTTTTCATGTTACAAACCTCTCTTTCGCAAAAAACAGCCCGTTTCGATTGGCATAAACAAATAAACCGGCATACCGCTTTTCTATCCGGCTTTTCATTTTTTGTACTTTTCCTTGACATTATGTCAATCTATTGTTTGAACCTATTTACAAATTCTGTGCTAAAACACAGAATCCTGCCCCTAATTCGTATGAATGTTTTTGCAAGAAATGTGAACATATGTAAAAATCATTAAAAATCAGGCAAGTTTCACCAAAAAAATACTTAAATAGGATTTTTTATCATCTTATGGTATCTTGTAGGTAAATTTCTAGTTTATTCCCAGATAAGGATTTTACGATAAAAGGAACAGAATTAAAAACAATTCCAGCAGGAGGGTTCTTTATGAAAAAAACAGCATTTCTTACCACTATCACCGCTTTAGTATTATTAATTCTGCTTACCGTGGCCGCTTATGCCCAGCCAGCCGGCGAGCTGTACCAGGTATCAACTATTAACGCCTTGATGCAGGGTGTATATGACGGCGAACAAACCGTTAAGGATTTGAAGCAGCATGGCGATTTCGGCTTAGGCTGCCCTGAACGTCTGGACGGTGAACTCATTGCTCTTGACGGAAAGTTCTATCAAATCCAGTCGACCGGCAAAGTCGTTTTGCTCAATGACAGTATGAAGATACCGTTTGGCACCGTAATGCATTTTAAAGCCAAGGCACCGCAAACCATCCAGAATATTGCTTCGTTTAGAGAGCTTGAAAACCGTTTCGATACGATCATAAAAGAAAGGAATTATTTTTATGCCATCCGTATGGACGGAGTATTTGACTATGTAAAAACCAGGAGCATTCCTCCACAGAATAAGCCTTACAAAACTTTATCCGAAGCGGCTAAAGAACAGAACGTCTTTGAATTACATAACGTGAAGGGGACAATTGTCGGCTTTTGGGCTCCCCAATATGTTAACGGTGTCAATCTTCCGGGCTATCACCTGCACTTTATTTCCGAAGACCGCCAGAGTGGCGGCCATGTTTTAGATCTTCATTTTTCAACCGCAGCTTACCAGTTAAATAAAATAACTAATTTCTATATGTCGCTGCCCCTTGATGGCGATTTCCGCCATGTAAATTTAGAAAAAGATCTGAGCAGGGAATTGAAAAAGGTAGAAAACTAAATAAAATTTCCAATGCTTCTCCAATAGCATTGTCTCATGAAAAACCTGCAAATTTGTCGTATATCATTTGCAGGTTTTATCATCCCCAATCAAACCCTTGAACATTCTCATCGTTATAAGGAGGTCTCACTTTGGAAAAATTGCGCACACAAATGAAAAGTTTACGCACACAACTGGTGCTAGCCGTTGCCGTTACCGTGGGGATTATTCTACTCAGCGTCATGGTTATCTGCTATTGGAACACCTCCCGGATTGTCCAACGTAATTTGGAAGAAAAATTCGAAGTTCAGGCCAAACAACTGGCCAATGCCATTGATATTGATATGCAGCGCGAAAAAACCATCATGACCACCTTTGGCAAGCAGGGCACTCACCAATTTGCCGCTTTAACCGCCGATCAGCAAAAACAATTCCAATTTACCAGGCAGCTGCACGAAGATTATTCTCAATGGAATCCGGTGAGCTTTCTGCCCGACTTATCCGGCAAAGAAGTAGCTACCAGCGCCGGGAAACTGGTGGACGCCTCCAAATTAAGCTATATACAGCTCATTCCGCAGGGAATACCTTTTCTCGATAAACCGATCATCTCGGTAACCACCGGTCAGGCCATTGTCGTGGGGGGAGCGCCGATCACCGTCAACGGGCAGGTGACCGGCGCCGTTGTCGGCGGAATCCCCCTGGAAAAGTTCACCAAAGATATTGACGAAACCAGAATTGGTCAGGAGGGCTACTGTATTTTAATTGCCCCGGACGGAGTCATTACCAGCCATCCGAATAAAGAACTGGTCATGCAAAAGAGCATCCAGGATTTAAACAACCCCTATCTGACCAGAGCGCTGGAAGACATAAAAAACGGCACCAGCGGACATTTTATTACTCGAATAGACGGAGTTGAGTCCATTGTTGCCTATGTTCCGACTCAGGACCGCTGGGGTGTGTTCACCGTGGCGCCCACTTCGGAACAATTCGCCGCGCTCTACCGGATCACCTGGATTTTTATCGGTTTATTCATTCTTGGCTTGCTGATTGCCGTATTCATCATTAATTGGATGGCCGGAAAAATCGTGCGCCCGATCAGGGAAATGTCGGAATACGCCAGCGCCATTGCCAATGGTGATTTGCGAGAAATTACGCTCGAGCAGACCGACCGGTCACAATACCGTACACAGGATGAGATCGGCGTCCTGCGCAATGCCATGATCCAAATGCGGTCGCAACTATGGTCGTTAATCAGCCAGGTGTCCGACTCCGCCCATCAGGTCGCCAGTTCTTCCGTACAACTGAAAGAAAGCGCCGGACAGTCGGCACAAGCCGCCAATCAGGTAGCTACCACCGTATCCCAGGTGGCCATGGGTGCCCAGCGCGGACAAGCGGCCGCCAGCAAATCCAGCGAAGTATTTACCGATATCATCGGACAGATTGACAATATGAAAAACCATACCGAAGCAGCCAGCAGCCTGGCTACAACTGCAGTTGAAAAAACCAAACAGGGCGGTTCCACCGTACAAACGGCGGTAACACAAATGAACAATATTGGCAGCAGTGCGAAAAAGGTAAGTGAAACGGTAAGCCAATTATCTGTCGGCTCTGCAAAAATCGGCGAAATTGTCGAATTGATTTCCAATATCGCTTCCCAGACCAATCTGCTGGCCTTGAATGCCGCTATTGAAGCGGCCCGGGCCGGTGAATACGGCCGGGGCTTTGCCGTCGTTGCCGAGGAAGTGCGGCGTTTGGCCGAGCAGTCCCAGGAAGCAACCGGTCAGATTATTGCCTTGATCAAAGATACCAATGCCAATGTAACCAATGCCGTTACCGCGGTAGAACAGGCAGTAACCGATGTAGAGTCAGGTATTGCCAATGTCCATGAAGCCGGAGTACAGTTTGAAGAAATCTCCAAAATCATCAGTACGGTATATGAACGAACTGCCGAGGTACTGGCCACGGCTGAACAACTGGCCAATAGTAAAATAACCGTAGAGAATTCCTCCCAGGAAATCACCCAGGTCATCGAAGAAACCGTTGCCCACACCCAGACCGTTTCCGCCGCTACCGAAGAACAATCAGCTTCGATGGAAGAAATTGCCGCCGCGAGCGATAATCTTGCCCAGTTATCGGACAAGCTGAAAGCCGTGTTGGGCAAATTTAAAATTTAGACGCTGCACCAAAAGGAGCCGGGATCGTAACAGGCTTATTCATCTGCCTTACGATCTTAACCGGCTCCTTTGCTTTGCCACCGTTTCTATCTTATATTGTACGAAGTGGCTATCCATCTTTTCTGCTTCAGCTACATTGGACACTGCTCCAACCTGGAAAACGGCTGCCAAAAGAACGATTTACTTTTTAACAATCAGCTCCAGAGGAACAGGTATGGATGCAGCGACCGCTTCACCATTCATGATTTTTATAGCGGTTTCAATAGAAATTTTGCCCATATCTTTAGGTTTTTGCGCTACCGTTGCCAGCATATCACCGCTATTAACCGCCGTCACCGCATCGGCCGTGGCATCAAAGCCCACCACCAGTACGTTGGTCCGGTTAACTGCTTTAATGGCTTCTACTGCCCCCAGCGCCATTTCATCATTTTGCGCAAAAACAGCCTGGATCTCCGGATTTGCCTGTAAAATATTTTCCATGACTTTCATGCCCTTGGCCCGGTCAAAATCAGCCGGTTGTTTGGCTACTATCGAAATGCCTGCCGCAGCTTTCATTGCGTCGTCAAACCCTTTACCACGGTCATTTGCTGCCGAGCTTCCGGGAATGCCTTCCAGTTCAACCACTTTACCCTTACCGCCCAACTTGTCAATCAAGAGCTGGGCGGCCATTTTACCGCCGGCTACATTATCGGAAGCAATGGCGCTCACAACTTTGCCGCCTTCCGCACTTCTATCCACTGTAATGACCGGAATATTGGCCTTATTGGCTGCTTCAATTGCCGGAACGATCGCCTTTGAATCAACCGGATTGACAATTAACACGCTTACTTTCTGCTGCACTAAATTTTCAATATTGGACATTTGCTTTGAAGTATCATTTTGCGCATCCATCACGATCAATTCAACACCCATTTCTTTAGCGGCTGCCTGCGCACCATCCCTTAGATCTACAAAAAACGGATTATTTAAAGTAGAAACCGAAAATCCAATGACCTTTTTATCGCTCTTTTCTTGCGGCTGAGCCGCTTTATTACCGCCGCAGCCGGTCACCAAGCCGACAATAGACACCATCACTAAACCAATAATCCACAGACTTTTTTTCCGCCATACCGAAAACATAATTCTTCCCCCCTATTTTTTAATAGTGCCCGTTCACCTGTTCTCGCCTGTCTTTCCTCCCTCCCCGCCTTCTATACTCTATCGAAAATCATTTATTTGCTCTTTTTGCGATCTAAAAGCACCGCCAGTAGGATAACAACCCCTTTAGCCACTTGCTGGTAAAAAGAGGAAACGTTCAAAAGATTTAAACCATTATCAAGTACGCCGATAATCATGGCCCCGATTAGCGTTCCCCCAATGGTCCCCACACCACCCGCTAAACTGGTTCCTCCCAGGACGACCGCCGCAATGGCGTCCATTTCAAAACTGACCCCTGCGGTCGGTTGCGCCGAATTTAAACGGGATGTTAAAATAATACCGCTTAAAGCCGCCATAAAACCGGCTATAACATATACGGACAACAAGACTCCCTTCGTATTAATTCCTGATAACCGGGTTGCCTCTTCATTACCGCCGATTGCGTAAATATACCGTCCATAGCGATTTTGCTTCAAAAAGATATACGCAGCGGCAAAGATAATCACCATAAGGACGACCGGAACCGGAATCCCGGCAATATAACCACCACCCAGCCAGCGGAATTGCTCACTAAGCCCCGTGATCGGACGACCGTCGGTGTAAATCAGGCTGTAACCGCGTACGATGGTCATCATGCCCATGGTGGCAATAAACGGCGGTACCCCTCCCCTGGTAATCAAAAGCCCATTAAAGCCGCCTATGGCGGCACCTAACAACAGTGCGGCGCCAATCGCCACGGCAAGGCCTGTTCCCTGCAGGATTAATCCGGCGGTAACGCTGCCGGCAATCGCAACAATCGAACCGACGGACAGGTCGATGCCGCCTGTCAGGATAACCAATGTCATGCCTACACTGATAATCGCATTCAGGGATATTTGCCGGGCTACGTTCAACAGATTGCTCACCGTCAAAAACTCCTCGGAAATCAATGCAAGTGAAACACTGACAAGGAGCAGCCCCAATAGCGGACCAAGTTTTTTAAGAAGATTTGTTTTCGACGTTAACAACTCATTTGCCTGTAACACTGGTTGCGCCCCCTCCTCTTCCGGTTGCAAAAGCCATAATTTTTTCCTGCGTAGCTTCGGCTATGGCCAGTTCTCCTGTTATTCTGCCCCTAGACATGACCAGTACCCGGTCGCTCATTCCCAGTATTTCCGGTAGTTCGGAGGATATCATTAAAATACCTACCCCCTCCGAAACCAACATATTCATAATGTGGTAGATCTCAGCCTTGGCCCCCACATCTACTCCACGGGTCGGCTCATCCATGATCAGAATTTTCGGTTTATTCGAGAGCCATTTGGCAATAACGACCTTTTGCTGGTTGCCGCCGCTGAGGTCCCGCACGGCTTTATTTGCATGGGGCGTCCGAATCTTCAATTTATCAATATACTGCCGGATTAAATTATTCTCATCCGAAGTTTGGATAAAGGTTTGCCGGCAAACTGCCTGCAACGCCGCCAGAGAAATATTTTGGCCGACCGTCATAGATAACACAAGCCCTTCATGCTTGCGATCTTCCGTAATTAAGCCCATGCCGGCCCGGATTGCGTCAGCAGGCGAACGAATCGCTTTTTTCTCCCCTACTACCCAAACCGTTCCGCCGGTAATCCGGTCCGCGCCAAAAATAGCGCGCGCCAGTTCTGTTCGTCCCGCGCCCATCAGTCCGGCCAAACCGACAATTTCACCGGCCCGTACGGATAAGGATATATCCTGCAGCACTCCGGGGCGGTTCAAACCCTCGACACGTAAAACTTCCCTGCCCATAGTGACGCTTATCTTGGGAAACCGCTCGGTAATCTCGCGTCCGACCATCATGGTTACCAGTTGGTCAAAAGATGCCCCGGCCGTTGCAACCGTACCGACATAGCTGCCATCCCGCATTACCGTAATACGGTCACTTAAAGCAAATAATTCTTCCATCCGGTGCGAAATGTAAACAATGGCAACACCCTGGGCGGCCAGTTGCCGGATAATCGCAAATAAAGATTCCGTTTCCCGTTCCGTTAAAGCCGCCGTCGGTTCGTCCATGATTAAAATGCGCGTTTTGTAAGACAGCGCTTTGGAGATTTCCACCATTTGCTGTGCGCCAATACTCAGCTCGGAGATCACTGTGTCCGGTTTAATTGTACTGCCCAGTTGCGCAAGAATGGCTTGTGCCTTTCTATACATATCTTTTTTATCTACAAAGCCCAAATGAGTTTGCGGTTCACGTCCCAAGAAAATATTTTCCATAACCGTAAGCTCGGGAATCAGGTTTAATTCCTGATGAATGATGCCGATGCCTGCTTCCTGGGCCTGACGTGGTCCGGAAAATGCAATTGACTCTCCGGACAGCCGAATCTCTCCTGCGTCCTTGCTGTATACACCACTTAACACTTTCATTAACGTAGATTTTCCCGCACCATTCTCACCCAGCAAAGCATGTATTTCTCCGCTATATAAAGAGAAATCAACCTCTTTCAAGGCCTTCACGCCCGGAAATTCTTTGACAATTCCCCGCATTTCGAGCAATGGCTTATTCTCCACAGCTCTACCTCCTTAGCAAATCTGCTAACATGAATTACCGGTCCATTCAAAAAACAACACCGGATTGTAAAATGACATTTGCATAGGGCGTAAATTCACCTGTCCGGATAATGGCTGCCGCGCTATGCGTTATTTTTTTAAATTCTTCATGTGTAACCTTGCTAACCGGGATCCCCTTAATAATTTTCAGCATGTTCTGATGGAGCAGCGGGCTGACGCTTTCCATCTCAGCTGCAACCACGGCATTTTCCACCTGCAGCTCTTCCAGCACAACCTTTAAAGTAGAAAGAAAATCCGGAATTCCCCTGGTAAGTGCTAAATCGATCCTTTTAACACCGGAGGGAACAGGCAGTCCCGCATCACCGATCACCAGCATATCATAATGTCCCATGCCGGCAATCACTTCGCTGATTTCTTTATTCAGCACGCCATTTTTTTTCATACATTTTCACCTTTTTTCTCATATACTTTTCGACTGCATCCTTTGAAGGTAAAGCGGATTGCGCCCCCTCTCGGGTCACTGACAAGCCGGCAGCCACCGCAGCAAAATGCAAGGCGGTTTCAAGCGGCTGCCCTTCCGCAAGCCCGGCGGCTACAGCTCCGGTATAGCAATCCCCGGCCGCCGTGCTGTCGACGGCTTGTACCTGAATAGCCGGGACCGCCTTTACCATTCGTTCAGCAATCAGCAGCGCTCCGGCGGCCCCCATCGTGACGATGATTTGTTTCACACCCGTTTGCAGCAATTTTTTTCCTGCTGCAACAGCCTCCTGCTGCGAACGTACCGGCATACCGGTTAAAGCGGCCAGCTCGGTTTCATTCGGAGTCAGTATATCTACCAGCCCCAAGATCCCGGCATCCACAGTCCGGGCAGGTGCCGGATTATAAATTACTTTCCAGCCCTGCTCACCGGCAGTGCGAATGGCATATTCCACGGTTGCCGGCGGTACTTCATTTTGTAGCAGCACAATACCCGGATTCTTCGTTTTCGCTAAAGCAGCCTGTACGTCGCCGGGATTGCATTCCTGATTCGCACCGGCAACCACTACGATAGTATTTACTCCTTTATCGGCCACAGTAATTAATGCCACGCCTGTCGTTTTTCCTGTCACCGACCGCACCTGTGAAGTCTCCACTCCGGCCAGTCTCAAGCTTTCCAGCAGTTCTGCCGCAAAATTGTCCTGTCCCACACAACCGACCATGGTTACCCGCGCCCCTAGTTTTGCCGCGGCAACCGCCTGGTTGGCGCCCTTGCCGCCCGGAAATGTTGCAAAATTCCTGCCAAAAACCGTTTCACCCTGCTGCGGTAATTGACAGACAGTGACAACCAAATCCATATTCAAACTGCCTATCACCAGTACCGGCAAGGCGCAAGCTGCCATTGTTTCCTTGTTCATGCCTACTCCTCCAGTAGTATGTTTCCGCTGCACGTCGAATTACGTATGACTAATTCCGGGCGGAATTTTTCCGCCTGCACCGCACGGTCCTTATCAGAAAGCAGGGTCAGCAAAATGTCTACCGCTTTTTGCCCCATTTGATAAACCGGCTGACGCACCGTAGTCAAGGACGGCTTATACCATCTGGCCATCCAAATATCATCATAACCGGCTACCATTACTTCCTGCGGCACCTTAATCCCCCGCTCGGCAAGACACTCCATCGCACCAAAGGCGATCAAATCATTGGCCGCAAAAATGGCATCAAAGGACTCCTCATTTTTTAATAGCCGCGCCGCATTTTGGTACCCGCTGTCAAAAGTAAACTCGCCGTGCAGAATTAAATTACTTGAAAATAAAATCCCCTCTTCTGCTAAAGCATCCTGATATCCCTGAAACCGTTCCGCCGCAACAGACAGCCGGGCTGCGCCTCCCAGAAAGGCAATTTTCTCTGCCCCTTGCTCAATCAGATGTCTTACCGCCAGCATGGCTCCATAGTAGTTATCCACACCGACAGAATTCACGTTGGCTACATTGGACTGTCTGTCTAAGGTGACTACCGGCAAGGCTAACTCCGACAGCAAAGCCAGATTTTCATCACCATGAATGCCTCCGGTAAAAATGACTCCGTCTACCTGTTTGCTATAGAGAAAATGGATGTACCGGTTCTCCTCCGCGGCATAGCCGTCCGAATTACACAAAATAACGGCATAATCATGTTTGCGGGCAGCATCTTCTATCCCCCGTACCAAGGCAGGAAAAAAAGGATTTTCGATATCCGGAATAATGAGCCCAATACTTTTTGACTCTTTAATTTTCAACGCCCTGGCTACGGCATTGGGATAATATCCCGTCGTTTCAACCGCCGTCTGTACTTTTTTCATTAGCTGTGGCGAAACAATGCCGCTGCCGTTTAAAATTCGCGAAACGGTTGCGATGGATACCCCTGCGGCCCGCGCAACATCTTTAATTGTTGTTTTCGTATTTTTCATAGGTTATATCTCTTTATTAGCCAGATTTTCATGTAAACGTTTACAAGAGTATTGTAAACGTTTACAACAGTAACTGTCAATATATTTCTGAAAATTTTTTATTATTTTTAAATTAAAAAAAATAAAACCGTCTCCACTTTATTCCGGCTAATAGCCATGATAAAAAAAGGCCCCTGCAGGCACAGCAGGGTGCCCCAGGAGCATTCGCTGTGTCCGGACACACTTTCACACCAAAACCCAGCAAAACACAACATATGATAAACATGGAGGTATAAATAGAAGTCAAGGAAATCCGTTTCCTCAACATCAGTATATATCATTTATTCTGCTAAAACTGTCGAACTCTGCCAGCCAATAAGGAATCCTCCACTATCGGCAGCTTTTGATTCAGCTTCCTGAATACATTGCAGTAGACCCATGCGGCGTTTAACAGCAGCAAAGCACTGGTAACAAAAAACACATAGGCAATTCCAAAACGGGCGGCAATCTGGCCACCGACTATGGCACCGCTAAAAGTTCCTAAAAACTGAGCAGACTGGTTATAGCCAAAAACCCGTCCGGCCACAGCATCCGGAGTACTTTTCTTGAGCAGGGTATTAATAGACGGCAGCAAGGCTGCGGTAGCCAAACCCAGTAAAAAACGCAGTCCCAAAAGCTGCCATTCATTCTCCACCAAGGCCTGGGGAACAAACAAACATCCTGCCAGAACCAGCGCAGCCAGCATAACTTTATGTGCACCAATACGGTCGGATAACTTTCCCAGCCACGGCGCAGCCAATATGCCGGCTATGCCGGAAGCAGCAAAAATCATGCCGGAAAGCAAGGCAATATGCTCATTTTCCGGGGACAATACCTTTACATATACGGTAATGATCGGTTCAATCGAAAATAACGCCAGCTGCAGCATAAAAGTAGTGACAAACATGGAAACCAGCAAATGCTTATCCGGCAGACGCTGCCAGATAGCCTGAAAACCAAGAACCGCCTCCGGCTTATGCAGGGGTTTTTCCCTGACAAAACATAAAGTGAGCATAAAGGCAATCAGCAGCAGCGCCCCCATAGCAAAGAATACATTTCTAAAACCCAGAATCTCCACCATATAGCCGCCCAGTAAAGGGCCCAGCAGTGTGCCGCCGACAACTCCCGTAGAAAGTGTCCCCAAAGCCCAGCCGGCCCGTTCTTTCGGAGTCTGGGTAGCGATAAGCGTGACAGCACCTGAATTAAACCCGGCAATTGTCCCCAGCAGCAGGCGCAAGCCCACCAACTGATATACGTTCTGAACAAAACCTGTACAGCTAATCACCACCGACATTCCCAGGCTGGCCCTGAGCAGCATGGCTTTCCGGCCATAAGTGTCGGCCAGCTTTCCCCACAGCGGTGAAAAAATCGCCAATACCAGCGTGGTACTGCCAAATGCTATTCCTGACCACATTTCAATATCCGCAGTGTCATGCACCCCCAAATGATCAATGTATAAAGGCAGTACGGGCGCCACCTGACTTAATGCCGAGGCTGTGGCAAACGCCCCCAGCCAGCAAATAAATAAATTTCGTTTCCACATTTCCATAATGAAAGCCTTCCTTACTATCTGCACTCACTGCAGAATATTAATGTTCGTCAGCCACAACCTCCAGCCCCCGGATGAAAGTATCTACCAATTGCATAAAACTTTTCTCCCGGTCTGCCGGCTGAGCAAACCAGCCGCCGGCTTCCAAAGCCACAAACCCATGCATAATGCTGCGTAAGCCGCGAACAGCATGAATCAGTTCATGTTCCGGCAAATGGTAGGGCTGCAAAACAGCATACAGTACGGCCATCAGCTCTTGTGTAGCCACTTTTACCAGTTGATCATCCCGATAAGCCCGTGACACAATGCCTTGATACAAGCCGGGCCGTTCATGCGCAAAATTCCGGTAAGCCGCAGCAACAGCATGAATAGCATCCCGCCCTGCTTTGCCGATTGCTGCGCCGCTAATCCTTGCTTTAAGCTCGCGGCTTCCAAAAACCGCCAAGCCGCGGCGCAAGTCCGGTAAGCCCTGTATATGATTATATAAGGATGGTTTGCGGACCCCTAATGCTTCAGCAATGGCTGTCAATGTGACATTGTCCAGTCCGGATTGATCGGCAATGTTTGCAGCCGTCTCGATTAGTACCTGGTAGCTAAGCCCTGCACGCGTGCCCAAAATAAGCACCTCCCGTATGCTTCGGCAACATCTGTCATATAACACAATTAAACTAACTAATATAAAGATAATACTAACATCATTAGTTTGTCAAGGAAATATCCTATTCTGTCTGCAGGATTACGTCAAAAAATGTCTAAGTATGCTACACTTTGCTATTCTTAGCATAACAGCACTTCATGCTATCGTTTTATTCCCTGCATAAATACCGCTAATCTGGGATGTAGAGGACTATAATTAACGCGAGTCTTGACATAGCAAAGCATGTTATATTATTCTAAACGGGTAATTGAGATGCTCTGTTTCCCGCTGGGCGGAAAACAGTAAGGAAGTGATTGCGTGGGTCAATCCCCGATACTCCCCCCTCCTGCTTCGCCAGAGCCAAAATCCCGGTGGGCGAAAATAATCTGGATAACGCTGGGTTTATTGCTATTAACCTCTATCTTTTTTCTGGCCGGGGCCATATACGGCTTTATCACCGAACAGCCTGCAACCAATACACTGGCTAAGACTTTAACGGTGCCCCTAAAAGAAAAAGTCAATGTTTTAGTACTCGGTGTCGATGAACGCAATGACGATGCCGGACGTTCGGACACGATTTTTGTGGTGACGGTCAATCCTCAAAGCAAGAAGCTTACTATGGTTTCAATTCCGCGCGACACCCGGGTAAAAATTCCCGGGCATGGCTGGGACAAAATTAATCACGCCTTTGCCTATGGCGGTTCCAGACTTTCCAGAGCCTCGGTTGAAAATCTGCTAGGCATATCCATAGATTACACGGTGGAAATCAATACCAGCGGTTTTGTCCGTATGATTGATATTCTGGGGGGGATCCCCCTCACCGTTGACAAAGCCATGCATTACTCCGACCCTTACGACGACAACGGCGGACTGTATATTGACCTTCGCCCCGGAACACAGCGCCTGAACGGCCAGACAGCTGTCGAATACGTCCGCTACCGCGACGAAGAGGGCGATATCGGCCGGGTAGCCCGGCAGCAGAAGTTTCTGCAGGCCCTTGTGAACGAATGCACCAAGCCACAAATTATTACTAAACTGCCGGAAATCATCAGTCAGTTTGCCTCCACCGTAAAAACCGATATGCCCATAAAGAAAATGATAAGCCTCATCCCCATTGTCAGTGAGGCGGCTAAAAACGGCCTGCAAACCGAGTGGGTAACCGGCACACCGGCATACCTGGGGGAAGTCAGCTACTGGCTGCCGGATATTAGGGCTTTGCGGGCCAAAATGGCTATTGTCCAGGGCTATGCATTTAATGAAAATTACAGACAAGCTACCGAACGGCTGGCCAGGGAATATGAATTGTCTATCCCTCGGGATTTTGAAGTAGCTATGGCTGCTGCCGACAACAAACATTCTTATGAAGAAACGAAATCAGAGCCGGAACGAACGAGAAAAACTCCAAGCAAGGCCGGAAAAAGGGAAACAGAAACACCGGATTCTAAGTCCGGCGATAAAACCGGAAAAACACCGGCAGATAAACCGAACCTTTCTCCCTTGCCGCCAGTTCCCCCTCCCAACCGGCTTTCTCAAGAACCGGTCACCGGTAAAAAGGTCGCTGAAGATCACCGAAGCGGCGATTTAGGAGTGAATTAAACCGGCTAAGTCTCCACAGACAAAAGTAAAGCAAGCGTTGATCAGGATGATCCGCTTGCTTTACTTTTGTCTGCCTTCCGCAGGCATAATTGCGGGCTGATATTTACCGAATCCAGGTATTCCTGCTTCGTGCATTACTCTAGAATACGGGCTTTAGCCGCTTCAGCCAACACATCGAGGGTGTCCAGCAACGGTAAGTCGTCCATACACTGCGACAGCAATACCGGCAGATCGGTACAGGCTAAAACAACGCCTTCTGCACCCCGGGCTTGCAAATGCCTGATTATGCTGCATACGGCCGACTCATCTTCTGACAGCCGCTGTCCCCGCACAATTCTTACAATAATATTGGTTAATAGTTCTTGCTGGCCTTGACCCGGCAGCAAAACTTCTATTCCCCTCTGAAACAAAGCATTGCTGTACAATTCGGACCGTATGATTTCCGTGGAGGCAAGAATGCCCACTCTTTTCCATTTCATAGAGTCGCCGATATACTTACAGGTTTCCTCAACAATACTTAGTACCGGCACCGGTGAAGCCTGCCTGATTTTCGGGAAAAAAGTATGAGCCGTATTACAGGGAATCACCAAAAAGTCGACTTCACGGCCAAGCCGCCGGATGCCCTCCAGCACCAAGTCCTGCAATACCGGCCTTCCTTGTTTGCACTTCAGCCAAGCATCGGTAAGTTGAAAAGGTTCGGGAACACTATAGAGCAAGACAGGCGGATAGCTTTCCTGCAAACGGAACTTACTGACCAGTTTCAGATAAAATAAGGCGGTGGCATCCGGTCCCATCCCGCCGACAATACCGCAGGTTCTCATCTTAGCCGCCTTTTCCCGTATGCCGGGTCAAAATCTGTCCAGAAAATCCGTCATGTCCAAATAAAAGTTCTACGCCGTTTTGCCCCTCCCGCACTGCATACCCATAAAAGCCCAGATTCAGCATAAACTGCTGTGAATCCAGATCCGCACCGGACACACTGACCCGGCAGACCGGATTGGAAATAGGATGTTTTATATTCAAATGTAAAACATATCGCAATAAATTGCCATATTTTAATTTTAACTGTTTAATAAGAAAGCCCTGTTGCAATACAAAACGTAAAGAAGGATAATTACGGGGTGCTACAGTAAGAAGAATATGTTCATATCCTTTGTTAGTCAATTTATGCAATTGTCTGGTAATAATATTTTTTAGTAGACCCTGCCGTTGAAAAGCCGGATGAATAGCCGCAGGTCCCCAATGAGCAACTTTCAACAAATCCTTTTCATGAAGACCGGCATCCAAACCAAGATTGTGAGCTTTCATTTTCGGGAAAGAAACAAGGTTGTAACCGATTAATTGCCCCTGCATAAAAATTCCCAGAGAACTTTCTTCGCCTATTAATGTTTCCTGAAAATAATCTATAGATTCCTTATAATAATTTTCTTTGTCTGTCAGGTTTTCTATAACTAAGTCCTGTAGTGCCAGGATCTGCGGTATATGCTCGGCATGTAAAAATCTGAACTCATAGCCTGGTTGACTATCCGTCATAACTCCTCCTCGAAAAAATTACGGCATTACGGGAAAATGAACAAAAAACTCCGTTCCCTGGCTGCCGGTATGAACGGTAATTTGGGCTTTATGCCTTGAGGCTATGCTGTAGCAAATGGCCAGCCCCAAACCCGCAGCACTTTCTTTCGTTGTTTGAAATGGAATACCGATATGCTCCAGTATTTCTTTTTGAATACCGCCTCCCTGATCGGCTATCGCCAATACTACTGTCCTGTCTTCCAGATAGGTCTTAATCCGTACCGTCCCTTTTCCCGGCATGGCTTCCAGGCCGTTGCGGACCATATTTAACAGTAACTGATGAATTTCCTGCTTATCCAGCAGCAAATCCGGCACCGGTTCCAACTCTAACGACACCGTTTTGTTGTTTATAGCCGCATCGGCCTGTATCAAAGGCGCTATCGCATGGATAACGTCATTTAGATTGGTGCATACCGGATTAATGGCTTTATTTTTGGCCAGGGATAAAAATTCACTGATAATGTTATTTGCCCGGTCCAGCTCCTCAATCATAATATGATAATATGAGGCATGAGACGAGCCGGACTCTTTGGAGGCAATCATCTGTAAAAATCCCCGTACCGTAGTCATTGGATTCCGCACTTCATGCGCCAGTCCGGCCGCCATCTCCCTGACCAGTCCCAGTTTCTCCAGACGGGCCATCTGTTTTTCCATCTTGCGCTGCTGGGTAATATTGCGGATCACGGATAAGATGGTATCCGGCTGCTCCCGTTCATAGAATTCCGGTATGATATGCGCCTGCAGCCAATAAGTGCTTCCCTGGCTGCTCCTGAAAGGAAACTCGATTACATGCTCGCGGGGCTCTGGTTTTTCCTCGCGGAACACAGTGTCAATTTCCTCCTGAAAGCTGCGAGGCATACCCAGTACGTCCAGCTTTTTGCCAAACAGTTCCCGGACCGGACGCGGGAAATACAATTCGAACACCGGATTGATATAAGTAATAACCCCTTCCCTGTCAATCCGCAAAATGATATCCTGGGCGTTTTCCACCAAAGTCTGAAATTCTTTCTCCCGTTTATACAGCAAGGCATTTTGTTCCCGAATCCTGGCAAAGTTACTTTGCAGCTTCTCGGCCATTTCATTAAAAGCTGCCGCCAGAGCACCAAATTCATTATGGTTCTGCAATTTAACCCTGGCTGCCAGATCCCCGGCAGCGATGGCCTCAGCTCCTTCCTTTAGAGATTTAATGGGTTCAGCCACATACTTTTGTGTTAACAAAAAAATAAAGGAGAAAATAATCATCAGCGTGGCGAAATAGGCAACCAGGACCGGACGTAAGACCATACCCACTTTAGTCTGCAATTCCTCTTCGTCCATCACGGCAACTACTTTCCACCCCGATTCAGCCGATCGATCCACACAAATCAGGCGGTTTTTCCCGTCCAGCATAATCTGTTGTATTTTCCCATCTTCCACTTCAGAAAAAGCATCCGGTAAGTGAAGTTCCTGTGGTGTACGCATCAGCCATTCTCTATGACGGGGCGACACGATAATTTTATTATTTTTATTCAGTATCATTACATATCCGCTTAAACCAATTTTAAGTTCTTCCACCTCTCTTTGAAACTCCATCAAATTCCATCCTGTTACTACCACGCCTACCGGATTCCCATGATGTTCAACGGCACGGGCGACAGCCACCACCATTTCTCCTGTCGTATGCATGATATAAGGGTCGGTAAGACAGGCCTGTCCTCTGTTTTTCATTGCCGCCTGATACCACGGACGGGTTCTGGGGTCATAACCCTGCTGCGTGAAATAATCGGGATATTCAAAATATCCACCCTGTTCTGTTCCTAACGCCAACCCCTCAATTTGAGAAAATATGGTAGTATACTTAGTAAACCCCTGGTAAATATCTAAAAGTTCATTATTCGTATCAGTAATTTGTTGATTGCCAATAGAGTTTATTAACGATAAAGTCCCGTCATCCATTGCCAGCAAGGTAACCGCTTCATAAGCCGGTTTAATCGCACCATCGTTAATTCTGGTATGAACCTTACTGATCACACTCTGGGCATAGGCTCCAAAATCCTCGCGCACCTGCCGGGCAACAGTTTTTTCGATAAAAAAACAGCCAAGCAGATAGGGAATAAAGCAGGCAATAAATGTCCAAAAAAGCAATTCTCCGCGTAATGATTTTTTTTTCAATGGGAGATCATCCTCTAAAATAAAATATAAAACCGTATACTACTTTCTTTTCATAGTCAGTGTTATATTTTTGAAAAACTGTAATTTATTTTACAAATCATAATTCTCCATTTCTCGCACATAACCTGCTATTTTTGTCAAATTTTTTCAAAATATGCAAAACACGTCAAAAAATGCAGGACCTTCTTATCCTCTACAGAAGTAAAAACCGGATTTTGTCATAAAGAAGTAAGGCCTGATGGCGCGCCATCAGGCCTTACTTCTTACTGTTTATGATTCTCTTTTCCCAACATACGATTTTTCGCATTATGTAAAGCGACCATTCGCAGTTTCACTACAATTATTCCGCCAGGATCGTCTTAACATATTGATAGACCTTCATCAATTGTACCTCACTGTCAAAACGCAGCCAATCCTCCCGGCCATATTCTTTATAGACCAATTCCAGTTCTCCATCGCCTCCATCCTGATGCATCAGGATTTCAGCCAGTTGGCTATATGGTATAATATAGGCTTCCGGTTGCTGTCCTGCCGCTAACCGGCGGCCAAATAGGTACAATGCCTGCCCGGTCACGACCAGAATATCCAATTCGCCTTCACGTTCAATTTCGGACGCCACCAGCTGTATGGTTTCTCCCAGCCAAAACCCCTGCGGCACTCTCCGTAATAATTGCCTGGCTTCATGATCTAGTGTTTCAAATTGAAAAACCAGACTTTCTATCCGGACATCGGCGGCAAACTCCCCTGGAATCAAGGTAAAATAAAGTTGTTCTTCCTGCAGAACACCCAGCACGGCCTGTACTTCGGCTTTATAGCTTTTATACACAATAATTCCCGGAACCAGATCCACGGCCATGCGAACAGCCGTCCGGCTGCGTCGCAGTACCCGGCTTAGGCGCTGAATTAGCCGCTCCTTATTGCTGCCAACCGACTTTAACACTATACTATACACTTGATCCGGCAATAGGCCGCACGGCCTGACGGCTTTTGCTTTCCTGACCGTCATTGCGGAACGTTGCGGCAATTGCTGCTTCAGCCGGGAAAAAAACTCACCGGCCTGACGGCGGATGGTTTCCTGATCCAGCCCCTGCCGTTGCCGCTCAGCAATAAACTCATCGTAATATCGTAAGGCATCGGCATAGTTTTTTACGGGATATTGGTGAGCTATGTCGCTGTCACAGCGCGGCACCTCCGGTAACGACGATAAAAGAGGTGCTTCCGGAACCAGAAAATCAGCCAGCTTTTGTCCGCAGCCCGGACAAAACTTTACCGTACCGGCCTGAGGCAGCTTTTCTCCACATACGGGACAAAATTGCAGCACAGTCATCCCCCTATAACAAAAAAATTCCGCTCGGCAGCCACTGCAGCAGCGACTTACATCTATACTATCATTCAACTCTTTTTGTTAAAATCCTCCACAACCAAAGCACCTGCACTCTTAGCTACGGGAAAGGCCGGCCTTTACTGCGGGACAATAACGATTTTTACCGGTAAGTTCGAAGCTCCGGGGGGGCTGAAAGTGAACGACAACGGCTCACCACTGTCGAAGGTCCCTAGAAAAGAAAAATCTTCATTTTTATTATTGCCAAAGCTTACCCGGTCCTGCGGTGTAGCCAGCGGGCTCCAGTACACCCCCGGATTTTGTATGCCAATCATTCCGGCATACTCCCCGCCCCGGGGAACAAGATAACAGGCAAAACGTCCCCCGCTTTTGGAAGGGAAATCGATTTGATAAGCAACACCATAATTGCCGTAGTTAATTACCTCAGCCCCGTTAACGGCATCCGTGCCTCTTACATACCGATCTTCCCGGTTATCCGCCAGGGTGATTGCCACCACGCCATGTTCCTGGGGATCATATTCTTTAATCGGCTTCACATAGCGGTTGGCGCCGGTAAATGTACCCCGGAGATATGCCGGGTCCGGCGGCAGCCTCTTGGCCTTGGCGGCAAATATATCGCTGTCCTCCAGAACCGGCATCATCATTACCTTGACCGTTACCGGACGGTCGGCAGAAATGTCAAAGATCCCATTGATCAGCATATTCGACAACATAGCGACTTTACCGATTTGAGGCGACAGACTCTTAATACCCTTGGCCGGCACATGAATTTGATAACTCTGCTTACTGGTAAAATAAGACTGCTGGGCCGCTTTCCCGACCTTCATCCAACCATACTCCGGGCCCGCTAATCCATATCGGCTAACCGTTACGGTAGCTGCCGCCGGCCCCTTATTTTCAATCACAACATCAAATTTTTTGGCATGCGCCGTGGCATTAACATGATAGAAAAACAACCGCGCATTTCCTTCCACCTGATCCTGATATAGAATACCATCTTCGCTTACCATCTCCGGACTATCGGAAAGCAGCAGCTTGGTTGAATCGGAACTGGCAATGACCGTCCACTCCGGCAAAAATTCAACATCCACTCCCTGCAGGCCGTATTTCTCCGCCTGTACCGGCGAGGCCGTCAGCAGAAACAGCACTACAGCCAACAAAGCCAGTTTTCTTACAAATCCCATGTTTTCCCTCCACACCAACACATAATATTGCTTTTTCAGCCTGTCCGGCCGCAAAATAAAAAGAGACCGTCCTCCGAGTCAATTGCCTCACTTCAGTGAGCAACCAACACCGTGCCGCTCCCTCTCCGGTATTTAATTATACCACTTTTTCTCCTATAGGTAACCAAATTTGGACAAGAATTAGCAAAGGCTGCAAAAACGGTCTGGGATTTTTCTCCAAATTTTTACATATTTTGCAAATAGCTTCTTGAAAAACGCCTTTACTTATGCTATAATTAATTAATTTGTATAACAAATCTTCTTCGATTTCACATAAACAACATGACCCCTCGCATGGTACACATGAGAAGGGTTCTTTGTCTTATATATGAAAGGAACTCCCGTGTAGTCGCAATACACGAGAGTTCCAATATTTCTTACGATTTTCTTTAAAAATGGAAATCGAGCCGGGTACGGATTAGTTTACGGGTGCTGTCTTTGTCCATAGAGGTATCTGTACCGGAAATATTGAGCTTCTGGTGGCCATACAGGGTTGTCCACTGTATATCTTTTCCGATTGCGTAGTCAACCCCCAGAATCCAGCCTTTCATATCTGACGGCAGGGAACTCCATTCGTCATCATGCGAGGGATCGCCATATTTTTGCAGCTTCAGCACCCGCAGATAGGCTCCGAAGGACCCGGGGCTCTTCAAATCCATACCCTTATAGTCCAGTCTGAATTGCTGGCTGTAGTCATAGTCATCGGCATTGGTTTTGGCATAGGACCCGGTGATTTTTACATTATCCATGATTTTAGCGCTGACATCGATTCCGCCCCATTTGGTAATGCCGCTGTCTTTTTGCAGGGTGCCGTTGCTTAGGGTTTCGTCTCCCGTTGCTTCATTGCCCCCCACCAGCAGGTTGACATTTACCGCTTTGGATAAATCGGCATTCAGGTTTAACCCATACATAGTTGTGTTGGCAGCATTGGTCAAATTGATGGAATTGCCGTTGCCGTCAAGCTGCGTGGGCCGGAAATTGAACACGCTGACTTTGTAGCTCGGTCCGGCATAGTCAAACTGGACACCGCTGCCCGAATGCCCCCATACCAGGTTGGATCCATATCCCCACCATTTTTTACCGGCCGTGACGTCCACTGCACCAATCGAACCGGTGGCCCAGATTCTCTGGAAGGTACCGTCGTTTTCTCCCCAGGACCGGTTTGTGCTGTAGGTTTCATTGGTTTCGCTCTGGAAATGGGCTTCCCAGCGGTCGTTCACTTTCATATTGGCTTCAAAGTCCATATAGAAATGCTTGTTGCCGTTGCCGTTGACCGGGCTGGTTTCTCCTTCCACGGTGTCGCTGTCATAATTAGCCCGTACATAACCAAAGAACTTGACGTTATCCACCCGGCTTTCCAGATTGTCAATGCGTACGCCCATATTATCCAGTTCACGGGAATATTCGTGCGACAGCTTTTCAATCAAAGCCTTATTGTCCGCATCGGCTTTTTCTTGTTTGGAAATGGCTTTGCCGACTATCACGGCCATCTCATAACGGGTCAGCGGTTTGTCGCCTTTAAAGGTATTGTCGTCATAGCCGGTTACCACACCGTCATGTACCAGTTTTTCCACTGCCGCATAGGACCAGTGGCTGGCCGGGACATCGTCAAACGGATTGACCGGAGCCGCCAGCGCCGTGCCGCCAAATCCCATGGCTATCACTAACGCCAGCACTGCAAGTGATTTTTTCTTCATTGTCTTCTCTCCCCTTAGCTTACTGTTTTGGGTTGGCCTGAACACACCTAAGATTCTTTTTTTGAGTCCCCCGTGTTTTCTCAATATTTTCTTTCTCAGGTTCTGTTCAATCCTTTATCTGGACACTGCAAGAACTGTGGCAAACCAGACAGGCACCTCCTTTTTTATAGTCAGTTCTGTCAGTGACAGATACAAGTTCGCTTCTCAATACTCTATTCACGGTTTATAGTGTAAGGCCAGCACCGCTTTGTTCTGACTGTGCCGCTTGTTTTTCTTCCTGTACATGACGTTTATCCTCAATTCGTAAGAACGGCAGGTAAATTACAGCCGCCATGCAGATAAGCAGCGCCTGGAGCAATGCTGCCTGCCACCCGCCGAGAATAAACCCGGATATTAGTGGCGGTGTCGTCCAGGGAACTTGCATAGCGCCAAAAGGTGCCATAAATCCTGATGCAATCGCAAAATAGGTGATAATACCCGATAAAGTCGGAACCAGAATGAAGGGGATCAGCAGCAGCGGATTTAATACTATCGGGAAACCGAAGAGGATCGGTTCGTTAATATTAAATACACCAGGGACAATCGACAATTTACCCAATTGCTGCATCTGTTGGGATTTTGCTAAAAAGATCATCGCCACAACTAAACCCAATGTCATTCCGGAACCACCAAAGGTAATAAACTGATCAACAAACTGTTGAGTAACAATATAGGCATTTTGCCCGGCAATCAATTGTCCGCCGGCATTAAGAATGTCCTGATTAGCCAATGCATTCGCTCCAACAATCGGACTCATAACGCCGTTCATAA
Organism: Propionispora sp. 2/2-37; assembly: GCF_001298735.1. GTDB lineage: Bacteria > Bacillota > Negativicutes > Propionisporales > Propionisporaceae > Propionispora. The sequence continues at coordinate 86,069 of NZ_CYSP01000008.1, forward strand.
CCACTGCCGGTCCATGAATTCCAAACCACCAGAAGAAGGAAATAAGAAACGGAATAGCGATAGCGCCGAATAACGAACTCGTCAAACCCTGAAGAGGCATTTGTAATACTTGATAAATAACTTCAATCAGTGTTTTTCCTGCCATTGCTTTAAATAATGTATAGACTAGAAAGGACAACGTAATCGTCACTGTTCCCGGAATTAAAGCTGAGAACGCATTTGCTACCCCTTCCGGCACACCTTCCGGCAATTTAATCGTTATTTTCTTTTTAATAAACCAGGAATAAATGTAAGCTACTGTTATACCGATTAAAATCGCTGCGATCATACCTTTTCCACCTGTCCAGGATTTCGGAATAACACCGCCCACGATTTCACCGCTCTTTGTAGCAACTGATGAAGCAGTTACGATTAAAAACGATACCAATGCTAATACACCTGACGATACAGGCTCACAATTTTCATTTTTTGCATAATGATACGCAACCCCAAAAACACCAACCATAGCAATAACATCAAATGTTGCCCCGGTAACCTGAAAAAGCGGATCCTGCCAGTTTTTTCCGAACAAGCCTGTCATCCACTCGTTCCAGCCGGCTAAAGGTACAAACGCCAATAATAGGAAAATGGATCCGACTAAAGTTAACGGCATGGTAATCATCAAACCGTCTTTCATCGCTACAATGGGCTTGGCATTAGCGAATTTCATAATCGCCGGTGTCATTTTTTCAAATGTTTCCACAAAACTCGCCATTCATCAAAAACCTCCTCATTTTTTAATTCCCCTGTCTAACTGCCATTCGTCATGTTTTGATGGACACTAGATATCGCCTCCCCTGTTGGCAATCACCTGTTTGTACCAAGTGAAAGACAGCTTCTTTTTTCTTGCTAAATGATTTTGCTGGTCTACGTAAATAAACCCATATTGTTTTTTGAAGCCGTTCAACCAGCTTAGCAAGTCAATAACTGACCACGCATAATATCCTTTCAGATGAATGCCTTCCCGGATGCCCTGTTTTACAGCCTTCAGATGCTCTTCAATGTACTGGATTCTCGCCACATCAACAATTTCACCGTTTTCAATCGGGTCCTGATCACCCAGTCCATTTTCCGTGATATATAATTTTATATCACCGTAAGCAGCTTTTAACATCCTAAGTCCGTCCAGGAATCCTTCGGGCGAAATTTCCCAACCCCATTTGGTATACTTTTTGTCTTCCATACGAACGGTTTTATACACTCCGTCAAAAGAAACCTTTCCCGGAGCACCGGTAACCGCTTCGCGTGATGCCGGTCCGGACTCGGCGTCTGGATCATGTTTTATAACCCGTTGCGGCTGATAGTAATTCAAACCGATAAAATCGTTTTTAGGCGCTGCCCACTTGAGAAAACTTAATTCTTCCGGCGTCCAGTCCGGCTCCCAGCCTTTTTCCCGGATCCGTCTGACCACATATTCCGGGTAAGCCCCTTTTAGAACCGGATCATAAAACCAGGCCAGCGAATATTGATTGGCATGATAGGCTGCTTCCTCATTTTCCGGTTTATCGTCAACCGGAAAAGCGGGAGAAAATACATGGGTAATGCCAATCTCACCATACTGTTTGAGCTTCTTATATTCTTCCACCGCCCGGGCATGGGCCACAAAAACATTATGAGTAGCCTGGAAATAGCGTTTGGGGTCGTTGCTGATTCCCGGCGGATGAGCTCCGTCAAGATAACCCAACGAACAAAAAACGATCGTCTCGTTAAAGGTAATCCAGTGCTTAACCCTGTCGCCAAAGGCCTTAAAACAAGCCGTTGCATATTTGACAAACGCGTCTACCGTTTTTTTGTTGGTCCAACCGCCAGCCTCCTCCAGCACTTGCGGTAAATCCCAGTGGTACAGGGTAACAAAGGGCACAATGCCATAATCGAGGCATTCATTGATTAAATGATTGTAAAACTCCAGTCCTTTGGGATTGATTTCCCCGTTGCCATCGGAAATGATCCGGGGCCAGGAAACCGAAAAACGATACGATTCCAGCCCCATCTCGGCCATAAGTTTGATATCCTCTTTATAGCGATGGTAATGATCGACGGCCACATCACCATTGGTGCCTTCAAAAGTTTTGCCGGGAATTTTAGAAAATACATCCCAGTTGGAAACACCCTTTCCGTCTTCATTCCATGCTCCTTCAACCTGATACGCCGCGGAAGCCGCTCCAAAAAGAAAATCGTGTGGAAACCGCATTTCTTCAACTCCTTTTAGAAAATCGCTGCATGATGTCTATTTACCAATGAGCTTCAACGCCTGATTGAGTACCTTTTTTCCATTCATCATTCCATAATCAGCCGTATTAATCACATCCACCGGAATGCCTTTGGGTTCACAAATAGCTTTAATTTTCCCCAGAGCAAACTTAATCTGAGGTCCCAGCAATACTACGTCAAGTCCGTCCAGTTGTTTGGTCAGTTGCGCTTCCGGATAAGCATCAATGGCTATGTCCTGACCGCTTTCCTCGGCAGCCTTTCTCATTTTCGAAACCAGCATGCTGGTAGACATACCGGCGTTACAAAATAAAGCAATTTTAATCATTGGTTATGCCCCCTTAATTGATTTTATCTGTCAGAACATTGACCTTTTTCATCAACTCAATCATTTCGATAATCAGATTTTTCTCTGAAATCGCCGTCATCAGATGATCCTGGGCGTGAACAAACAATATGGATATTGTGATGGGTTCGCCGCTGGCCTCCTTATGCAGCAGAGCGGTCTGTATCTCATGCGCTTTGCCGATGGCCTCATTAGCTTTATCCAGCAGTTCAGTAATATCTTTTTCTTCACAGCCCCCATCTCTTGCTTTTCGTAATGCTTCGTAAGCAAATGCCCGTGCTTCCCCGGAATTTATGATGATACTCATAACGATTTGCTCTATGTCTGTCATTTCAAATACCTCCTTTACCACATCTCGTGTCTTACTGTCATGTTTCATCCCTGCGGAACTAATCAATACATCACAGTAGTCGTTTCCTGCCGGTTTATATTGGATTGTATAAATTTTTCTTGCACTCATGATATACGCAATAATCGTGCCAAAACACTAAAGTGCTTAAATGGTAAGGCTTAGCAGACATAACCTGGTAAAAAAACCTATTAGTGTTTCGAATTGAGCTGTATAGTGTTTCAATTTTTATATTAAACACTGTATAGCTCAGTTTTGTTGTTTCATGTATAATACAATTAATTACATTTTCAATTGGGGGGCAGAACCTGATGAATAGAAAGGACTTAATCTATAAAGCCTTGCAGGACATGCCTGCCGGCGAGGGAATTGATGCCCAGAATTTAGCAGACATACTTAACATTGGCAGGGCAAATGTCAGCCATGAGTTGAATAACCTGTGTAAGGAGGGTAAAGTATACAAATCAACCGGCCGGCCTGTCCGTTTTTTTGTTGCCGGAAATAAAACGGCAACTGCCCAGGAAACGAAACTGGATAAACTGCGTAAAGACAATATCAGCCTTCAGCAGGCTTTGGAACAGGCTAAGGCGGCTATTCTCTATCCTCCCAAAGGAATGAACACGCTGATCTTAGGGGAAACCGGCGTCGGTAAGTCCATGTTTGCCGGACTGATGCATAACTATGCCGTGGAGATGGGGGTCAAACCGGGCGACTCCCCGTTCGTCACTTTTAACTGCGCCGACTACACCAACAACCCTCATCTGCTTACCGCACAGCTTTTTGGCGTTAAAAAAGGTACCTATACCGGTGCGGAAACGGATAAAACCGGCTTGATTGAAAAAGCCGGCGGCGGCATACTGTTTTTGGACGAAGTCCATCGTCTCCCCCCGGAAGGACAGGAAGCGCTGTTTACCTTCCTCGACACCGGGTATTTCCGGCGCATGGGTGATGATGAAACCCGGACTGCCGATGTCCTGATTATTTCGGCCACAACGGAAAATCCTAATTCCGCCCTGTTAAAAACATTTACCAGAAGAATTCCCATGATTATCACCATTCCCGCACTCCGGGAACGGACACTGGAAGAACGTCTGTCATTAATAAAGTACTTTTTCAAGCATGAAAGCATCCGGCTCAACAGGGATATTTACGTTTCCCTGAATACTATGCGGGCATTTCTCTCCTACAATTGCACCAATAATATCGGCCAGCTAAAAAGTGATATCCAGCTGGTTTGCGCCAAAGCCTACTCTGAATTCCTGACAAACATTAGAGAAGATGTCCGGATCAACAGCCGCAGCCTGCCGATGCATATCAGAGAGGGCTTGTATAAGGAAAAAGAACATCGCATTCTATGGAACAAGCTGGTCAGTGAAGATATTGAATATTTCAAATTCGGCTGCTCCAGCGATTTGCCCTGGGAGTCCAGAACCGAAAGCAAAACGATTTATGATTTCATTGAAGAAAAACTGGAAAAGCTCAAAGCCCGGGGTATTTCGGATATTGATATTGAGAATATTTTGGAAAAGGATATCACCCGTTATTTTGAGAAATATATCAGCGGAATCTCCGAGGAAATCAACAAAAAAAATCTGTTGAATATTTTAGGGGAAGATGCTCTGGATTTGATCGACAAAGTAGTATATCACATGGTCACCACGCTGAAAAGAAATGTAAACCACAATGTGTATACCGCACTGGCACTGCATATCAATACGTTGATTAACCGGGTCTCGAATAATAAAAACATTGTCAATCCGCAGCTGGGCAAAATGAAACAGCTGTATCCCGAAGAATTCAGGGCGGCACTGGAAGCCACCGCCTTGATTCAGGATTACCTGCACCGCCCGATCCCGGAAGATGAAGCCGGCTATCTGACTATTTTCCTGGTTCCGGAGGAGCAGTACAATAAACAGTATATTGATAAAGTGAAGATCATACTGATTGCCCACGGCAAATCAACAGCCACCTCCATGGCCGAAGTGGCCAACGAACTGCTGGGTGAAAATTATGTGATTGCCATCAACTCCCCGATCGAAGTAAAACCCGCTGTGGTATTGGAAGAATTGCGCAGAGTGATTAAACAGAATTTCAATACCAGCGGCTACTTGCTGCTGGTGGATATGGGATCGTTAACCACCTTCGCCGAAATCATGGAAAAAGAGTTCAGAGTCCCTATCAAGGTCTTTCCCCTGACTTCCACCCTGCATGTAATTGAGGCTACCCGGAAAGCATTGCTCGGATTTTCTTTGGATGAAATCTACAAAGACGTTCTCCTCGTTAATTCGTATCTGGATAACAGCAAATTGCCGGTCAAATCCGGAGAAAAACAAAAAATAGCCATCGTTACCGCCTGTTTAACCGGCGAGGGCGGTTCGGTGGCCATCAAAAGCTTTTTGACCAACCACCTGAAATTTGACAAAGATCTTTTTGAAGTGATTCCCCTGAACTGCCTTGATAAAAAATATTTTAAAGAACAGCTCCTGAAGCTGCAGGAGAAGCAGGAAATACTGTTTCTCGTTTCTTCGTTCGCTATTGACCTGGACATTAAACAGTATAATATGTACGATGTCATCAGCATGAAGGTGCTGGGCCAGTTGCAGGAAACGCTGGACAATAAATCCGCCCTGTTAAAAATGGGCTTAATCCTCAAAGAAAATATTGAGAATTTTGACGGAGAAGCATTATATGGCGATATTGTCCATGTCATCAAACGGATGGAAGCCAAGTTGTCGGTCAAATTAAGCGATGAAAGCCTGATCGGGCTCATCCTGCATCTGGGTTTTACCATCAGCCGTCTAAAGAAGGGGAAAAGTTCTATCAGTTATCCTGATAGAGAAGCTTTCATCAACCAAAATCCGGAGGTATACACCGTTGTAAAAGAAAACTTTATTTTTCTATATAATAAATATTTTATTGAAATCACCGACAATGAAATATGCTATATCATGAACTTTTTCCCGAATGTAAACAGAAGTACGGAAATGTAAATAAGAAAACTTTCCGGCATCGTCTCAGGACAAGTGCCGGAAAGTTTTTTATTTACATTATTTTATGGCCTGTTGCCGGTCTGCCAAGTGAAATAAACCCTCCTCACAACAGGCCAAAACAGTAGTTTCCTGCCATGTTATACGGACAAACTTCTAATTTTCGTTACAATTTTTGCATATACCTCCTGCATATGCGGTTCCGGTGTGCACTGACTAACTGCGTCCATAGCCATCCACTTTACGGCACTATTTTCATCTTGTTTTACACAAAATGTTTCCGTCTCATTAACTTCCAGCAGATAGGCAACCGACAGGTGCAAATGGGCCGAAACATACTGTTGCCGCTTACAATGGCCTAAAACCGGCAGTATGTCCAATGAGAATATATCCGGTAATACCACACGGCAGTTTCGTACACCCGTTTCTTCCTTCAGTTCTTTTATTGCTACAGCCAGCAGGTTTTCTTCGCCGTCGGCATGTCCCCCCGGCCAGGACCAGGTTTTGTACACATTGTGATGGACCATTAACAGCTTATCCCGTTTTTTATTTACGGCACAAGCCGAACTGGTCACATGAACCAGTTCGTTTTTCCTGTTCAGTATATCCGGAAATATCGCCGCACAATGCAAAAACAGGTGCTGATCTTTTCTTTCCTGCTCAGTATAAGGTTGGTATTGCTCAATTGCTGCAAGCCAGGACAACAGCATCCCTCCATAAACGGTTATAAACAACAGAGCAGGGAAGCGGCCCTGAAAATCAGTCGGCTTCCCCTGCTCTCTATTCTGCAATATGAATACCGATTTCAAACATCCGGTTCCAGGGAAACGATACGGAAACCTTTTCCGGAGAAAACCATAAATGTTCTGCGGCAAACGCTCTTTCCCGTTTCTCAGCCTCAGTCGTCAATAATGGTTTTAGGTCATTGAGATAAACCAGGCTGCCATGCTTCGGATATACAATTTCTTCACTCAATGCTCTCCGGATATTGGCCTGGTAAGCCCAGTCATCCAGATAGCGCACCGCCAGCAGGCGTTTGCGCGCTTCGGCATCCATGGAACCCGCCAGCATACCCTGGCCAATGGTAAAGCCTACGGTATTTCCTGCCGTATTCCAGCCGGAATAGGAAGTTAATTTATCCAGAAGCTGGCGCCGCGATAATTCGGTCATTAAGGCATTATCGGCACCATTGCCAAAGGAGATATCCGCAACGGACACGTTTTTCCCGGCGGCGATCTGACTTTGAATGCCATCGACGAATTGTTTTATTTGCGGAGTTACCGCGGTAGTATTCTCGCGTGAGTCAGCCTCCGGGGTTTTTCCGTTGAACGGCGTATTCACCTGAATAATGAGATCCGGCTTTATCGGATTGCGAAACACGATGCCGCCTGCCGCAATAACATGAGCCGCAATGGATTGACCGATTTTTTGATCTTCATAAGTAGGGATACTGTCCTTGCCTACGCCGGGAGCATACTGAATCTGCACGATCGGAATCCGTCCGGTAAGATCATTAAAGGCTCTTGCCAGCATAACCATACTAAGCTGATCGGCTCCGGGGAAGGTCTGGAATTTCGTAGAAGGAATATCCGCGGCCAGGTTGCTTAAATCCCGCCCTTCTTTATGGCTTTGCGAATAAGGGGCGGTATCATCCCTGCCCAGCAGGAAAAAACGGAATAAACCCTGACGGACATTATCGATAAGACCGACATTTATAGCATAGTTCTTCTGACGACGGTCCATCCAATCCGTCAGTGCTTCCTGCGGAATTTTATTTTGTAAATCCGCCAGCAGTTTTTTTTCTTTCCTGCTTAGTCCCTCTACTTCGGATTTATCTCTCAACGCGGTAAGCTGAAAGATATCCCGGCCATAAGTCTCATAATAGGCTGGTTCCACGCCACCGGCACTGCCTTTTGGTGTCCGCTGCACAGTCGAATATACATACAGGCCCGCAAAAGGATGCTGTTTAGCGAGCTTTTTAAAATTATCCAGCCGTTCCTGTAAAACCTGCTCGGTAAACGAATGCGTGCGTGAATCGACCAGTCCGCCGTAAATCAGGGCATCTCCCGATAAGACCATAGCATCCGCCTGCCCGGCATGTTCTTCAACCCATTCCCAAAGTTTATCCGGGTCACCCTTTTTATCCCGGCCGGCAATCAATTCCTGCGGCGGTGCCAGTACCGTAAGTTTGGCCGCTGCTGCGGTATCCACCACATCTTCAAAACTTACCGGACGGTCATCCTGCGGCACATACAAAATTGTTTTGGCCTGGGCTGTCGAACTGCCCCAGACAAAGACCATTGCCAAAATTACTAGTATATACAGTTTGCCAGATTTCATTGCACCTGTTTCCTCCATTTGTTTTACTATTGTATTTATTACCCTTTTATCGCCGAGAATCCTGCCTGAACAGCCTGTAAATTTATGGTATGACCAATTATTCGGTTAACTGCAAAAAAATGTCAGTATAAAAACGGCAGCCCGTTAAAACGCTAAGATAAGATTTCTTAGCGCAGCGAATGTTGAAACAGGCATAGACACCATACTATTTTTGAGCTACAATGCCAATAGTATCCATTCTATCAGCCAAAGGATGAAGTACATGTTAGTACATGAGTTGGTTCTGCAGGGACAACAACAGGATATTGCTTTTTATCACCCGCAAAAACTGACCTATGGCGAACTGCGGCAGCAAATAGACCAATACCGTAACTATTTCTATGCCAGCGGTATCCGTGCCAATGAAAATATAGGCCTTTTTTCGCGGAATTCTGTTGAATATGTCTGCATTTACATGGCCCTGATCAGTTTAGGAGCCGTTGTTGTCCCGGTTAATTTTCAGCTTACCGAACATGAAACGGCCTATATAATACAGGACGCCCGGATTAAGCGGCTGGTCACCATGTCCCCGCTGGCGCTTGAGCTTTCGCTGAAACAACATGCCTATCATCAGCCGGTCACGCAATTCATCATTCCGGAAATTCAGCGTCAAATAACCACACGGGTCTATGCTCCTGCTCCGGAACCGGCACACCCCCTTGACCCGCACCATGACTGCACCATTATTTACACATCAGGAACCACGGGAAAACCCAAGGGAGCCATTCTCAGCCATGAAAATTTAACCAGTAATGCCCAGGCCTTCGGACAGATTCTGCCTATTGATCATCAGGATAACGTCTTGTGCGTTCTTCCCATGTATCATTGCTTTGCCTGGACCTGCGCCGTACTGAATCCATTGTTAAAGGGGGCCGGTATTACCGTACTGGAAACCTTTTCTCCAAAAGAAACGGCAGCAACGATAAAAAAACAGCAAGTAACCGTGATGTATGGTGTCCCGCCGATATACAGCCTGTTGTCCCGCTTGGATCAGCCGGCCGATTTGTCCAGTATCCGTTTCTTCGTTTCCGGCGGAGCCTCCCTGCCGGAAAAAGTCGCCAAACAGTTTGAAGAAGTTTATGGTACCGGCATTACGGAAGGATACGGTTTGTCCGAAGCATCACCGGTGGTAACCTTTAATCTGCCGGAAAAGCGCAAATACGGTTCGATCGGCAAAGCCCTGCCGGGAATTTCAGTAAAAATAATCAAAGAAAACGGCAAAACGGCTGACACCGGACAAATCGGCGAACTCATCACGAAAGGTCCCCATGTGATGAAAGGATACTTGAATTTGCCGGAACAGACAGCCCAAGCAATACGGCAGGGCTGGCTTTATACCGGGGACATTGCTTATCAGGATGAAGACGGCTATTTCTTTATTGTTGACCGGTTAAAAGACCTGATTATCAGCAACGGCGAAAATATTTATCCACGTGAAATTGAAGAACTGCTTTACACTTACCCCGGAATTATCGAAGCCGCCGTTATCGGCGTACCGGATAAGTTAAGAGGACAGGCCGTCCGTGCATATATTGTCATGAAGGAGGGCATCCTGCTTGACAAAAAAGCTGTCAAAGAATTTTTAAAAACCAGACTAGCCGCCTACAAAATCCCGCGGGACTTTGTCGTCGTAACTGCACTGCCGAAAACTCCGACCGGAAAACTCTTAAAAAGAGCGCTCCGCCAGGAAAGCACGGAATAAATATACGGTTCTTGCCGGAGCCGAAAAAAGAAAGGACGATAGGAATGAATGATAGACTGCTCGAAAAATACACCCGTTTGATTATCAAAACCGGTGTCAATCTGGAAAAAAACCAAGTTCTTGTGATTAACTCTCCTATTGAAAGTGCATCGTTTACCCGCTTGCTGGCGGAAACCGCCTACAAAGAAGGCGCCCGGGACGTCGTCATCAACTGGCGTGATGAACTGTTCAGCAAAATCCGTTACACCCATGCCCCGGAAGACATTTTTTCCGAATTTCCCGAATGGCAAAAGGAGTTTTACCTGTCCTACGTACGTCAGGGAGCCGCCTTTGTCAGCATTTCCGCATCTGATCCCGAGTTATTAAAAGACGTCGATCCCGGCCGGGTTGCCAAAGCCCAAAAAGCAAGCAGCACGGCCCTGCAGGAATACCGTGAACGTCTCATGAGCAACAAAAATACCTGGTGTGTGGTTTCGATTCCGACCAAATCCTGGGCAAAAAAAGTTTTTCCCGCCCTAAGTGAAGCAGAGGCTGTGGAACAACTTTGGAAATTGATTCTTAAAGTTGTCCGGGTAGATACCGATGATCCGGTAGCCGCCTGGGACAGGCATAAGCAGGATCTGCAGCAGCGTCTGGATTTCTTAAATACCCATAAGTTTAAAACATTGCACTATCGTAATGCTTTGGGGACCGACCTAACCATTGAACTGCCGGACAATCACCTCTGGCTGGGCGGCTCGGAGCACACCCCGGCGGGGCGCGAATTCGTGGCCAACATGCCGACCGAAGAAGTCTTTACCCTGCCGAAAAAAACCGGCATCAACGGTAAAGTAGTAAGTTCCAAACCGCTCAACTATAACGGCAACCTGATTGAAGATTTTTCACTTACCCTCAAGGATGGAAAAATAGTCGATTTTCAGGCCGCCAAGGGACAGGAAATACTAAAACATTTGATCAAAACCGATGAAGGCTCGTGCTATCTGGGTGAAGTGGCACTCGTTCCGTTTGATTCTCCGATATCCAATTCCAAAATTTTATTTTTCAATACACTGTTTGATGAAAATGCTTCCTGCCATTTAGCCATCGGCAAAGCCTATCCCGTCTGCATTCAGGGCGGTGAAAACCTGGCCAAGGAAGAACTGGCCGGTCTGGGAGTCAACGATTCGCTGGTCCATGAAGATTTTATGATCGGCACGGACGATCTGGAGATTACCGGCATGACCGCCGACGGAAAGAAGGTCCCCGTCTTCACGAAGGGTAATTTCGCTTTTTAAAAACCACAGAAGCCATGATACGAAAAAAGCGCCGAAAAGGCGCTTCTTTTTTATACTTGTGCTGCTTGGTCAGGAACGGCGGCGGCCAGCCACCTTGCTGATAATCATAACCGCAATCGAACCCAGTATAATTTTATCACTCAAAGAGATTTCGCTGCTTACAGGACGAAAAACAAAGTATACGACAACCATAATCACAAAAATAATATCGGATATTTTTATTTTCGGCATTCCGGCCAATCACCTCTTTCATCTTCTCATTCTTTTAATCATACCGTACCGTATCGAATTATTCAAAGATATTACCGGTTACGGATAAAAATCGCTTGCTTTCCGGTACTGATTGTTTTATCAATAATGTAAGTATTCAAAGAAAGTCCGTTCTATCAAAAAAGATCCTGCCAATAAACCATTGTCAGGATCTTTTCCTTGCCAAAAAACGCCAACCCTATATCTGTTCTCCCCGGTTATAGGTATAATCAAACTCTACATTGGAGATATTGTTGGCAACAATATCATCCTCTATCGGCTCAGGCAGCGTCCTGACCCCGCTGGCCGCATGAGTCCTGTATTTGCGGCGATTTTCGGTAAAATAGCCTCTTTCATTTGGCGCATAACCGGCTCTGGCTTTTTTCATAACCATCATCCCTTCTGCACTGTTTACTGGATAGTTTTAGTGTTTCATATTCTGCCGATAAATATTTAATCATCTTGTACCATTATCTAAAGCGCAGCAGCCAGTTAACCGGTAAAAACCGCATAATCAGCAGGCAGATGATGAGTTCGGGAATCAGGTAGGCCGCGTTAAATACGAACGAGTACCAATAGGGCGACATCCCTGCCGGTGCATAACTGGCAAAAAATACTACCCCCGATATATAGTGGCATACCAGCCGCCCCATGATAGCGACTACCGTCCCAAGCATAACCCGTTCCTTAAAATAACCGGCCAATCCAAGTACCATATAAGGCAGCGGATAATCAAACAGCACCTGGACCGGATGCAGAATATACGGATCCTGAATTAAATTCAGCAAGCCATACACAAAACCGGCCAAGTACCCAACCGCCGGTCCGTACCGGAAAGCCAGCAGTAATAAGGGAATCATGGCCCCCAGCGTCACACTGCCGCCCTGGGGCATGTGATAGAGCCGGAGTGTGTGCAAAACAACCGTCAGGGCAATGGCCAGCCCAATATGTACAACCAGCCGCGTGTCCATAGGAATTCGTTTTATGTATAGCAATGCCAGAACTAACACAATAAGCCCCACCAAAGCAAACGTACTTGCCGGATTCCCCAAAATCATTGAAACGTTGGTAACAAAAGTCGTTTCCATATAATCCTCTCCCTTTTTACGGCTTATGCCGTACCGGTAAAATAAACAGTTGCAAATAAAACCGCATCCCAGGATAAGGATGCGGTATACATTGTCGTACGCTTCCCTACGCTGGAATTACCCAGATCAGGTGAAGGGTTAATGAATTCCATTCATTTCTCAGCCACTAAGGCACCCCTAGCACTTGCTATTTACTTTTATGCTTATTCTATGTTGCCATACTTTATTTGTCAACTATGGCAAGAGTGATTATGGCAAACTGTTTTGCTGCCAATGCAGATAGACCCCCAACACGCCGCCGGCTACCGACACCGTAATTTCCGCAGCATGGTCAAGCGGCCGGTTGCTAATCGCATACGGGAAATCATGCTGTAAACTAACGTTGTTTAACGGCCAGCGGACACCATCAATTGTTACGCCGGAGCATTCGGCCGATAAGGGCAGCAATGAAATAACATCCGGCCTGACAGCTGCTGCCAGCCGTAAGGAATCCGCCCCTTTTAACAGTATCAGCGCTTCCGTTTCATCTACGGCACAGCACCTTTGTATACCGTAAACGTCACAGCCTTTGAGTGAAAAAATATTACTGAAGGTGTGATCAAAACGGCCTCCCCACACGCCGGTGATGACTACCGCAGCTTGTTTATATTCTGCACCTATGGTCTGTAGCGCCAACTGCAAATCCGTTAAATCTTTTTCTGGCGGATAAAGGTCTGCAGGAATTCCCTGCTTCCGGGCCCATTCTATCGCTTCCGAACGGGCGCTGTCCCCATCGCCAATCAGCCGTTCAGGGATTACATTACTTTCCCGGCAGACATCAAGGCCACGATCTGCGCACCAGACGGAAAAGCGGGAAGCAGCCTGAAGCAGCCACTCCTTTGCCGGCGGCCGCCCCCCGGCAACCAGCAAAACCTGAGTTTCTGGCAGCTCTTTTGCAAAAGAACAGCGCAAGTGCGGCAATACCAAAGAATTATTCATTCCATCGATCTCTCCCATTAGCTTTCAAGCTAATCATTGCTATCGTACCATGAAACTGCCCGGGAGCACAATCTTCCTGCTGAACTGCCCGTGGCAGCTCGCCGGACCGGTTTGTTATTTGCTGTCCAAAGATTTATTCCGGCATACCATTTCACAATACGCATCACCATCCAGCACATTTTTCAGTGTAACCATGTTGCTGTCAGGGTGAAACTCCTGATACTTTGCCTGATCAATATAACAGTAAAGCCGTCCCAGTTCAGCAAAATCCTTTTCCTGCCAGACTTCGGCAAACGGACAATAGGTAATCTTGACATGGGTATCGTTCTCAGCTTGCTCCGCTTTTTCCATGTCCCAGCCCAGTGAAGGTAAATCCGGCAATTTACCATAATTCTGCGGTATATGCTCATATCCGGCCGCCAGGACTTTACCCTTCTGCTGTTCACCCCGTTCTTTTCCCAAAGCCCAAATGGCTTTACCGATAATTTCTTTTGCCTTTTCTTTGCCGACTGTGTCTGCCATTTCGCGGCTCAAGTGATAATAAAGCGCCGCCATCATACGTCCCATCTGCCGGACTTGAGCCGCCGCTTCCTGCTTCGTAATCAACTCTTCCGCCATGTTAAATCCCCCCGCCCGCATCATTATAACCCAGGTAAGCTTGTTGTACTTTGGGATCGTTCAGCAGATCCCGGGCTGCCCCTGCCAAAAGCACCTTGCCTGATCCGATAACATAACCCCGGTCGGCAATGCTTAATGCCATCGTGGAGTTTTGTTCGACAAGCAGGATGGAAATTCCCGTATCATTCAGCTTTTCTATTAAAGAAAATATACTTTGTACCAGTTGCGGCGCCAGTCCCAGAGATGGTTCATCCAGAAACAGCAGCGTTGGTTTACCCATTAAGGCCCGGGAAATAGCCAGCATTTGCTGTTCCCCGCCGCTAAGCGTCCCACCCTTTTGCCTGCGCCGTTCTTTCAAAATCGGAAAGAGCTTAAATTGTTCTTCCAGGGTTATTGCTACCGCCCGGCGGTCCCGCTGCAAAAAAGAACCCATTTTAAGATTTTCTTCCACGGTAAGATCCGGAAATATCCACCTGCCCTCGGGAACTAACGCTATCCCGCGCGCTAAAGCATGGGACGGCGTATAGGCGGATATGTCGTTGCCGTCAAAAATAATCTTACCGGACCTTTTTTTTATTAACCCCACAATGCTTTTCAAAGTAGTTGATTTACCGGCTCCGTTGGAACCGATGAGCGTAACCAGCTCGCCTTTGCCTACCTCCAGGTCAATACCGTGAATCGCCTGCACGTTACCATACCAGGCCTGCAGGTTCTTTACGCTTAGCATGTTATACCCCCTTTCCCAGATATTCAGCAATAACACGCGGATTTTCCTGCACTTCCTGCGGTGTCCCTTCCGCAATCTTTTGTCCGTGAGCCAGCACGGTGATTCGATCCGAAACCGACATCAAGAGACTCATGTCGTGCTCGACAAGAATAATCGTAATCCCCATATCGCGGATTTCACGGATACGTTCCATTAACTTTTTTACTTCCGACTCGTTTAGACCTGCTGCCGGTTCGTCCAGCAGTAACAAACGCGGTTTCATCGCCAAAGCCCGGGCAATCTCCAGTCGCCGCTGATCGCCATAAGACAGGTTTTTCGCCTCTTCCTGCGCCACATCCCGAAGTCCGAGCTTAGAGAGCAAATCCAGGCTGTGCTCTTCCACAAACTCCTCCTCCCGGCGGACTTTTCCCGTATTCAGGATGGAAGTGAGCCAATTGGCAAAAGTCCGCCGGTGAAAGCCCAGTTTTACATTATCCAGCACCGTCATCGAGGTAAACAGGCGAATATTTTGAAAGGTCCTGACAATGCCCAGGCCCACTCTTTCATCATTACGCAGGTGTATAGCCTCCTGCCCGTCAAAGACAAAGCTGCCGGAGGATGCCTTATAGTTCCCGGACAACACATTGAATAAGGTTGTCTTGCCCGCTCCGTTTGGTCCGATCAAGCCATGAATTTCACCGGCTTCCACCGTCATATCGATGTCCTTTAGAGCGACAAGGCCGCCAAAGGTTTTCGTAATTTTCCGTATCTCGATCAAAGACATGCCTTATCCCTCCTCCTTAGCGGCAAGCGCCTGTCTGTCTGCTAATTTCCTCCGGCGCACAAACCGCGGATACCAGCCGATCACTCCGGACGGCAACACCAGCACGATTAAGACAATGGTAAAGCCATAAATCAATTCCCGGTACTCCTGCAAAGAGCGGAACGCTTCCGGGATAACCACCAGAAGGAAGGCTCCGACAACCGCGCCGGTAAAATTGCCGATACCGCCAAGCGCAATCATGGCCAGTATGGCAAACGATTCATTCAGTCCAAAATTATCAGGGCTTACATACGTCAGATAGTGCGCAAAAAAGCTACCGGCCAGACCGGCAAAAAAGGTTGACAGGATAAAGGCTCCCACTTTGTAACGGGTCAGGTCAATACCTACCGACCGTGCCGCGATTTCATCATCACGAATGGCAAGCAGCGCACGTCCTGTCCGGCTGGAAATCAGTTGTTGAAAAACGATATAAGTAACAGCAGCCAGTACCAGAATGAACAGATAGTAATCCCGTGGCCGGCTGATGGCCATGCCAAACATTTCGGGAACCGGAATACCTGGCAAGCCGGCCGGTCCGCCGGTCAGCCAATCCAAATTAATAGCCAGCAAACGGACGATTTCGTTAAAACCCATGGTACCAATTGCCAAAAAGATTCCTTTCAGTCGTAATGCCGGATAGGCAACCAGCCCGCCAATCAATGCGGCAGCCACGCCGCTAAGAACAAACGCAAGAATGAACGGCAGTTCCAGCTTCAGCGTCAGCAGAGCCGAAGCATAAGCGCCGATGCCATAAAAAGCGGCATGCCCTAAAGAAAAAAGTCCGGTACTGCCCAGCAGTAAATTCAGGCTGACGGCCAGCATGGAATAAATGCCCGCCATAGTCAGTACGTGAAAAACATATTGATCATCGACGATCAGCGGAATGGCCGCCAATACAATGACAGCCGTCCATAAACCAAAAGTGACTCGTTGCGGTCTCATTACACTTTTTCCTCCTCCACACGTCCCAGCAACCCGGAAGGACGAATCAATAGTACCGCAATCAGTACGGCAAACGCAATGACATCGCGGTAACCGGCGGAAATATACGCCACGGTTAAGCTTTCAATAAGGCCTAACAGTAACGACCCCAGCATTGCGCCGCTCACGCTGCCGATACCGCCCAATGTGGCTGCGGCCAGCGCCTTAAGGGAAATAATGACTCCCATCCGCGGATAAAAGGCGCCGTAGTATGCACCAACCAACAGTCCTGCAATCCCTGCCAGGGCAGAAGCCAAGGCAAAAGACAAGGCCACCACATGGTTGGTATTTACTCCCATCAATCCGGCTCCGTCAAAATGCATGGAAGTAGCACGCAGTGCCAGACCCCAGCGGGTTTTATGAATAAATAACTGCAGAGCTACCATGAGCAGCAGCGTCAAACCGATCACAATGATTTCGATTCCGGAAATCACGGTTCCTCCCAGATTAAAGGAATAAATGCCAATGTCATAAGGAAAGGCTTTGGTATCCGCTCCCGCCAGCAGCAGTACTCCGGCCTGCAAAATAATAGAAAAGCCAATGGTGATTAAGGCCGGCGAAAGCGCCGACCCCTCCCGGAACGGACGAAAAGCAATCCGTTCCGTCAGCAGCCCCAATACCAAAGACACCGCCATGGCAGCCAGCAGCCCTTCCAGAGGCCCAAGATGGAAGGCGGCGATGGCCGTTAAACCGGCAAAAGCCCCAACCATGAAAACTTCACCATGAGCAAAAGTGATCATCTTCAGTATGCCGCAAATCAGGGCAAAGCCCACTGCCAGCAGCGCATACATGCTGCCCAGCGTCAGGCCGTTAATCACTTGTTGCAATAGCATACTCCGGTCCTCCTTTTGTCTCCCGTTTATAAATTATAAGGAACAAATTTCCCCTCTTTTACGATAATAGGAAATAATTCCGGCTGGCTTAACTGCCGTGTCGGGCTGTAAGTAATATAATTTTGCGATGCAGCCGGAAAGTTTTGTGTTTTTGCCAGTTCATCACGCACTGATTTCCGCGTAATTTCACCCTGTTCAGCACTCTTTTCCGCAGCATTGGCAATCAACCGCAAGGCATCATAAGCCTGAACGGCAAAGGTATCCGGTTCGCTTGCCCCGTATTTTTCCTGATATTTTGCGGTGAAATGCTGCAGGGTTTCTCCGGGATTGCCTATATTAAACACGGATAAGGTCACCAACCCTTCGACGGCGTCGCCGCCAAGTGAAAGCAGGGCCGGTGAGTGGACGGAGGAGGAAGCGATAAAGGTGGCTTTAACCCCCAAATCCTTAGCCTGTTTCATAATCAACGCCGTATCGGTATAATAGGAACCCAGTATGATCACATCGGGATTCAGCTCTTTCACTTTTGTCAGCTGGGCTTTAAAATCTTTATCGGTGCTTAAATAGGCCTCGGTTGCCACCACTTCGGCCTGTTTTGCCGTGACCGCCTGTACGGCATTGTCCTTCACGGCTTTACCAAAGTCGGTATTGAGATAAAGTACGGCAACTCTTTTTGCTTTTAGCTTGTCCGTGGCCAGGTTAGCCATGGCAATGGCCTGATCAGCCTGGGTCGGGCAGAGCTGGAATACATAATCACCGTGTTTTGTCAGTTCCGGGTGTGACGGATTAAAAGCGAACTGAACCAAACCTGCTTTTTGATAAATCGGGGAGGCCGACCAGGTGGCATTTGTAGAAAAATCACCTAATTCGGCTATAATCCGTTCATCCTTCACAAATTTTTGGGCAATGCTGGCCGCCTGCTTCGGGTCAGCCTGGCTGTCTTCATAAATCAATTTAATCGGCCGCCCTTTGACTCCACCCTTGGCATTAATTTCTTCGGCAGCAATTTCCAGGCCCTTCTTCCACATGGCCCCGTATTCGGCCCCATCACCGCTGAAAGGCCCGGCAACGCCTACATAAAGCGCATTGTCTCCTTCTGTTTTCACTCCCTGAGAACCGCCGCAGCCACCCAATACTACGGCTATGATTACTGTCATCACCAGCAGCAGACCATAACGAATCCGTTTCACATTTATCATCCTTTACTGCTTTATTTTGAATTTATAAAACTGTTAGACATTTACCCTGTCTTTAAATTCTGGCATATACGACTTCCGGCAGTCCCAGCCGTTTCGGCGGCGCCGGATTCTGATCGGGATAGCCGACATCCACGTAGGTCACTACTTTAATATACTCTGGAAGTTCGAAGCGTTTGTTCAGCCTTTTAATCATATCTTCCGTATTAAAGGTGAGCCAGACACCGCCCAGGCCATAGGCATGGGCGGCCAGCACAATATTCTGAGCCGCCGCACCGCAATCCAGCAAACGGTTTTTAACCGGCATAAGCGCATTGGCCCGGTACACCCGTTCATCCTGCAGCAGTACGATATGGATCGGTCCTCCCGGGATATCGCTGCCTTTAAACAACCCGGGTTCATTTTTCTCCCGTATCACCAGATAACGAACCGACTGCAAATTGCAGGAATGGGCTGCCCACAAGCCTGCCTGCAACAGCTTATCAATCACCTCATCCGGTACTTCACGGTCTGTCCAATGCCGGACTGAACGCCGTTCATACAGAATGTTTTCGAAGCTTTTGATTTCCTGGGCCGTAGGCCAGTGTGGCGCAAACTCGTCTAAATTGACCGCTGACCCGGCTTGCACCTGTTCTGCGAACTGCAGAACCTGCTGCCCCCAGGAATAATCAGCCGCATCGGTCGGTAATCCGCGCTCCTGCCAAATGCCAATTAATTCTTTTACCGTATCGGTCTGCCTGGCGGAAAGTTTTTTCCCATAATACAATGCCGAATAGGTTTGTATTTCCAGGGTATGATGCACTCGTTCCCGGAATCTTGCCCGGAATTCCGCCTCGTCCATCGTTAGATACTCCTGCCTTGTAATGTTTGCCATACCATATCCCCCTTATTATTGTTTTTTCATTTTCATCTCAGGTTTTTCATGTATTGCACCGGCATTTTGCAAGAAAATGCAAAAAAGCCGCGCAGAATCATCTCTGCCCAGCCTTCAGTTTTCTGATTAGCGTGGAGAAATAGTTTTTATTAAAATAGTTTATTGCGAAGAAGTTTTGTGTAACGACTGTTCATATTTTTCCAGAAAATCTTTTAAAAAATTGAGTTCGGCCTGACTGGCATTTTCCAGGAGTTTACTCACAACCGCATTATAGGAATCATGATTGCGTTTATGACCCCGGTACGCCGTTTCGCCCCTTGGAGTAAGACGCAGGATCACCTTCCGGCTATTACCGGGATCGGCTTCCTTACTGACAACCCCTTTTTTTTCCAGGCGCATAATCATCTGGGACACCGCCCCCCTCGTTACGCCCAGTCTGCGGGCGATCGCCGCAAGATGAAGCTCTTGATTTTCTTTAATAAACTGAACCATATGAATCTCGGAATGGTACAAAAGCGTATCGGTATCAAAATAATTCACCCTGGCATCTTTTTCATAAAATCCAGCTATGATATTTAAAAGCAACTGGCTGATTTCCAGCTTGTCATCCATCATATATAATATTGTATAGCTACTATACAATATTGTCAATCCCTGTCGAAAATAAAAATATTCCAGCATACCAACTTACCGCGAATTTTATCGGTAACGGCTATATGGCTTTCAACTTTCCCTTAAACTCCGCCGCTGACGGCAGACAGTCCGTCACCCACCAGGGAGAATGCCGGTCAAGTTCCTCCCGGGAATAGCCTCCGGTTGCCACGCCAATAGTGAAGGCGCCGATTGCTTTTCCGCATTGAATGTCGTTCGGGGTATCACCAATGACAAAAATCCGGTTATCCGCCGCCTCGCCGTAACAGGCGCGTACATTTTCCAGCGCCTGCCTGGCTATATCCACACGCCTAAAGTATGGACCGCAAAAGGCGCTGGCTTCAAAATCAAAATAGTGAGACAGTGCAAAGTGGGCCATTTTTATTTCCGCCCCCGTCCTACTGTTGCCCGTCAGAAGCAGCAGTTGGTAGTCACTGTCCTGATATAAGCTTTCCAGAATTCCGGCAATCGACGGCAGCAGCCAGCCTTTCCTTTGCCGCAGGTGCCCGGCCAGCAATTGTTCATAACGGCTGGTTAGAGAATCAATTTCTACTGCCAGCGCCTCTCTTCCCAGTACTTGCTGAATAATTTGAGCAGCGATGTAATTATCCGTCATTCCCGCTGATTCAATCTGGGTAAAATCAAAACTTTTCTGCCATAATTCAAAAGCGGCTTCTTCCAGAGCCAGCAACCCTGCCCGGGAGGTACGAATCAAGGTACCGTCAATATCCCAAAACACAATATTCATAATAGCACTGCTCCTTCCCGTATCCTTGACATTATTAACAAAGGCAAAACTTCTTTATGAAAAAGGACAAAGTTTTGCCTTCAGTTTTTCTGGCCGGCTATCGGCGCTCAGCCGGTTATTTTGTATCTGAACCTTTCGGTGAAAGTGATTGTAAAGCAGCAGGCTTCAAGCATCTGAACCTGACACATTACCGTATATGCTCCTCTACCGCCTGCCGGAGCTGCTCCAATGCTGCGGCAAGGATACTCCGCGGGCAGGCGGCATTAATCCGCATATATCCGTTTGCATTATCCCCGAACCAGTATCCGTCGTCCAAAGCCAGCCTGGCTTTATTAATCATAAAGTCATGCAATTGATTTTTGTCCAGCCCTAAGCCCCGGCAATCCACCCATACTAAATAAGTTCCTTCCGGATAGTTCGGACGGATCTCAGGAATATACTTCCGACAATAGTGCTGTATATAAGCAAAGTTGGCGGCGATATAACGGTTAACCTGTTCCAGCCATTCCTCACCATAGCGATAAGCCGCTTCCACAGCCACCAAACTAAAGCAGTTATTCCGGCGGATATCCAAATCCCCCAGAACCTTGTCAAACCTGGCCCGGCTTTTTTTATCCGGGAAAATGGCGATCGAGGCCTGCAAGCCCGCCAGATTAAAGGTTTTGCTGGGCGCAAGGCAGGTAATGGTATTGCGCCGGAAATCCTCCGCTATGCCGGCAAACGGGGTGTGTTTATGCCGGGAGTAGATTAGATCCGAATGAATTTCGTCGGCAATCACCCGGATGCCGTAGCGAAGGCAGATATTCCCCAGGCGGACTAATTCCTCCTTATGCCAGACCCGTCCCACCGGATTATGCGGACTGCAGAGGAGCAGCATAGAGGCTCCTTGCCTTGCCAACTCCTCCAAATGTTCATAATCCATTACATACTGCCCGTCAGCAACTTTTAGAGGATTTTCCACCAGCACACGGTCATTGCTTCTCACCACATCGAAAAACGGATAATATACCGGCGGCTGAATAATAATCTTATCACCCGGATCCGTAAAGTACCGGATGAGCATGCTGAGCGAAGGCACAACGCCGGGACTGTGAATCATCAAACCCGGGTCGACATCCCAGCCGTGGCGCTTCTTCAGCCATTGACCGGCAACCTCAAAATAAGATTCAGGCCTGGATGTATAGCCAAATATCCCCTGTTCGGCCCGCTGCCGTATGGCTTCAATGACCGGTTCAGCCGTCTTAAAATCCATATCCGCCACCCATAGGGGAATCAGGTCGTCACGGCCAAACTTCCGTCCTACTTCATCGTACTTTGCGGCAAAGTTATTGCTTCTGTCAACAACGGTATCAAAATTATATTGCATACGAAACTCTCCTTTACATTGCTTATACGGATCAAAGTATAGATGTTTGCGGCATCCCGTTCTCCATTCTCTATATTAAATTTGTCCTGTCGTCGGCAAAATCCTTCTCCTCCTCAGGATTCCCCGCTTGCCCGGTAAAAGCAGCCACCGCTTTTACCAATTCCCTGACACTATGATCAAAAAATTATGCTTCGGCCCGTTCTGCCTTACCGCCTTCGCCCCGCGCATGCTGCAAAGCCCTTTTTTCCAATGCCAAAATTCCCTGATTGCCTAAATAAGCCAGAACGGAAGCTAACAAGGCTCCCCATAACATCTTGGGCAGATAGTTCATGCGTAGTCCGTCAAATAAGAGTACACCCAGCCCGCCGGCATGGATAACGGCGGCAATGGTAGCAATGCCGGTGGTGGAAACAGTGGCAATCCGTACGCCTCCCAGAATAATCGGCAGGGCCAGCGGCAATTCAATGGTAAAAAACAAACGCCGTGTATCCAGCCCCATAGCCCGTCCGGCTTCAATAATGGCCGGATCGACGGCTTGAAAACCGGCTAAGGTGTTCCGGACAAGAATATATTGATTATAAACGATCAGCACAAAGACGGCCGTTGTCTTTCCCAGCCCGAAAACCGGAATCAAAAACGAAAATAATGCCAGGCTGGGAATGGAATAAAGTGCGCCAAACAGCGATAACGCCGCCGTCGACAGCCATTTTGACCGTGCGATACAAAAGCCGGTTGGTATGGCAATCAGCAGGGATAGCACTACACTAACGGTGACCAGCAGCAGATGTTCCCCAAGCAGCACCAATATCTGCTGATGATATTTCATAAAATAAGTCCCCACGGTTTTCCCCCCTGCCGGTTCAAGCGGATACCGGAGTATGCCGCTTATTTTTTAACTTCAGCTCATCCCAGGTGATTTTGCCAACAATATGCCCCAGGTCGTCTTCTACCAAAACATATTCCTGCGGACTTTCCAGCAGGAAAGTCAGTACCGAGTACAGGCTGGCGTCGCTTTTTACCCGGCCGGCACCGGTATGCGGCGAATCGGCCGCACTCATGACGCTGGCAGCGGTCAGCACTTTTAAATGCTGCAGGGTATCTTCCGTTGCCACCAGCCGCGCCACATAGTCATTGGCCGGCTGCAGCATAATCTGACAGGGCGTAGCAAACTGCTGAATCTCGCCATTATGCATGATAATAACTTGATCACCCAGCTTAAAGGCCTCGCCGATGTCATGCGTAACAAACAAAATGGTTTTATGCAACTTCTTTTGGATGTGCAGCAATTCTTCCTGTAAGGTCTGGCGGGTGATGGCATCAATCGCGCCAAAAGGTTCATCCATCAGCATAATCGCCGGATCCGCCGCCATCGCCCGGGCCAGGCCAACCCGCTGCTGCTGCCCGCCGGACAGCTGGCGGGGATATCGCTTCCGGTACTCCTGCGGCGAAAGTCCGACCAGTTCCAGCAGTTCTTCCACCCTGCCGGCTATTTTCTGTTTATCCCAGTTTAAGACATTGGGAATGGTTGCGATATTGTCTTCAATCGTCATATGGGGGAACAAGCCGATCTGCTGAATCACATACCCTATCTTGCGGCGATACTCTTCCGCATTAAGATTTTGTATGCTTTCACCAAAAAACAAAATCCTGCCGGCAGTAGGCTCGTATAGCCGGTTTACCATTTTTAAAAACGTGGTCTTGCCTGATCCGGATGTTCCCAGGATGGTAACAAAGCTGCCCTCCTCAATACTGACACTGACTTCTTTTACGGCGTATTGCGGTGAATTGGGGTATTGTTTGCTTACCTGCTGAAATTCAATGGCGGTTCTACCCAATTTTTCGATCCTCCTCTTTTCACCTGCTGTCGAATCAGGCAATTCCGGCTTGGAAAGAATAGCTGCCAGATACGATACAGTTATTTGTACCGCTTGCTGCGCAGGTTACTTTAGCTGCTGTTCAAAAAATTCTTTGGCTACTTCCGTGTATTCCCGTTTATTGATATCCACTTCGGCATTTAATTTTATAATGGTCTTGTTATCAATTTTCGCCGTAACATGATTTAAAATATCTTTAATGTCCGGATTCTTTTCCAAAACTTCCTGTTTAACAACCGGAGCCATATGATAGGGCGGCCACACATGCTTGTCGTCTTCCAGAACAACAAATTCATCTTTGCTCAACTGGCCTTCGGTTGTGTAGGCCACCGCCAGATCCGCCTGGTCATTGTGCAGCACATCATACTTTAAGCCATTATCGTACAGCTTGCGTTCCTTGAAATTAAATTCGCCGTATACCTTGGCCAGAGCCGGCAGTCCGTCTTCCCGTTCATCGAACTGTCCCTGGGAAGCAAACCGGATATTGGCCGCCTGCTTCTGCAAATCGGAAATGGTTCGGATATGGTATTGATCTGCTGCCCGCTTCGTAATCACCAATCCCTGGGAGTCATTGGCACTGGAAGGGGTCAGCCAGATAAGGTTGAATTTTTCCTTGTATTTGGCACTGACCTCGTCATAAACCTCTTTGGCATCAAACTTAGGCGGCTCTTTCAAGATACTTAATAACCCGGTACCGGTATATTCGGGATAAAAGTCAATATCGCCATTTACCAGCGAAGTATGTACTATGGCGCTGCCAAGATTCAATTTCCTTTCCACCTTATAGCCGGCGTTTTCCAATGCCAAAGAATATAGTTCCCCCAAAATTAACGACTCCGTAAAATCTTTGGAACCGACTGTAATGATCGGCTTGCCGCTCGCCCTGCTTGCATCTTCGGCCTTGCCGCCGCAGCCGGACACCGCCAGGAGCAGGACTCCCAGCGCCAGAACAGAACTGATTACTACTTTTGCCTTTTTGCGAACCATATCTATCCTCTCCTTTTCAGTTGTCAGTTTCTTTGATATCTGGTAACACCATACTGTATCATTGCCAGTACTATTTCGGCGCAAATGGAAAGCAGAGCCACCGAAATCCCCCCGATCAGCAGTATTTGCATATCGTTCATGCCGATGCCGGTAAAAATAAAATCACCTAAACCGCCTGCCCCAATATAAGAAGCCAGGGTCGCGCTGGCTATCACCTCAATGCAGGCGGTGCGAATGCCTGTGATAATCAACGGCATCGCCAGCGGAAATTCAATTGTAAGTAAGATTCTGGCGGCATCCATGCCCATGCCATAGGCACTTTCCAGCACCGAGAGACTGATATTTTTAAAGCCCAGGTACGTATTGATCAGCACCGGCGGAATCGCCAGCAGCGTTAGCGCCAATAGTGCCGGCATAAACCCGGTACCCAGCACCGGCATCACCAGTACCAATACGGCCAGGCTGGGAATAATCCGCAAAATAGTAAAGGCATGCATGACCGAGTGCGCTACGCCTCCCTTTTTGACACATAACACGCCTACAGGCACCGCAATGAAAATACTGATCAGCATGGCGGCTACACTAATGGTGATATGTATTGCAACCGCCTCATAATACTTATCCAGATTGCACAGCAAATACGCCAGCATCCCCTGAGACATAAAACACAATCCTTTCTAAAAGATTCTCAGCCAGCGGTCAAAAGCCCAAAGAGGCCAAGTACGAGGTTATACTTTTAGACTCATTTCCTGTCAATCGGCTTTACCTCCAGGATTTTGTCCAAACCACCCGTATGATACACTATACGCGGATCAGCCAAACCGCATGCACTAAACAGCAAAAGGCCGAGTATAACCCAAGCGGATTATTCTCAGCCTTCAATCTTTTGATCAGCCGGTCAGACTATTTACATATTTTTCATACTATACCATAAATCCTCGTCTGCGTCAATTGATTTTGCCTTCCCCTCCGGACTGTAAACGCCGGCGTCCACTACACGGCAAAACTTAGTCCCGGCCGGTTGATTAAATTGATTATCTCCTCCTGCATATCCAGAAAAGCCACACTATAGCGGGTCCGGTCCGAACTTTCCCCGGTAATGACCTGCGTAAAGCTTGTGCTGAATTGTTCATAATTTGCTATTTTCTCTTGATGAATCCTCAGACAATATGTTTTTTCCGCCAGGCAACCGCCAGCAGACTGGCGGTAATCGCCGCGTTAATGGCCCATTTCACCGGAGTTGCCGGATCAAAGCTGCCTTTAACCAGCGGGTCCCCGGTCAGCATGCCGCCGGCAGTCCAGGCCAGTATACCGCCACCGGCGTAAATCAGCCAGGGATGACGTTCAATCAATTTAATAAACAGGGTGCTGCCCCAAATAATGATCGGGATGGTGATCAATATTCCGATAATGACCAGCAGCATATTGCCATGAGCTACTCCGGCCACCCCCATGACATTGTCGATTCCCATAACCCCGTCGGCAATGATAATCGTGCGGATAGCCGCCGGAAGGCTGGATGGAGCGTCCACGTCATGTTTCTTTTCTTCAACGATCAGATTATAGGCAATCCACAGCAGTAAAGCGCCGCCGGTAATCATTAATGCCGGAATTCGGAGCAGCCAGACCACCACCAGAGTCGTTATGGCCCGAATTAAAATAGCGCCGAAAGTTCCCCAGAAAATTGCTTTTTTCTGATGCTCCGCCGGCAGATTGCGGGCTGCCATACCGATCACCAGGGCATTGTCTCCGGCTAAAATCAAATCAATAAATACGATGGCCGCCAAACTCCATAAGGTGGTAAGTGTAAAAAAATTCTCCATGTTATTTCCCCCTGCTATTTTACTATTATAATCACAAGAGACAATGACCATACCGTTGCCGGTTTTGCAATAAAAAAGACCTTGCCTAATTCGTTTCAGGCAAGGTCTTACCAGCAATGAATGCAAATAAAGCCGGGTGCAGGCACCGAACTGACGACTTTATTTTTTAAGGTTACTCCCCTTGGAATATATGATTTGTGTATATTCTATCCTGAAACAAATTATTTTGTCAACAACTTGTTTCTATAGGATCATCCTTTTGCTTCACCAACAATCCGGGCATCGGCAACAGCCAGCCCTTCCGGGAATACAAACACCGGATTCAGATCGGCTTCCTCAATATCCTCATAACGGAACGGCAGTTGGGAAAACGCTACAATAGCATCGGCCAGCGCCTCCAGATCCGCCTTGGACTGCCCGCGGATTCCCTTTAGAATCGGGTAGGTACGGATGCTTTCTATCATTTCCTTGGCTTCGTTCCGGTCAATGGGCGCAACCCGCAAAATAATGTCCTTAAGCACTTCCGTATAGATTCCCCCTAAGCCGAAAGCGACTACCGGACCAAATTGGACGTCCCGGGTCAGACCCAGAATGACTTCCCGTCCGCCTTTCAGCATCGGATAGATGACCACACCGCGAAAATCACAGCCGGCTGCTGCTGCCTGTATATTGTCAAAGGCCTGCGCAGCTTTGGCGTCACTGTCAATATGCAGCACCACCCCGCCACAATCCGATTTATGCAAAATATCAGGCGAAACCACCTTCATCACCACCGGATAACCTACAGAACGGCAGCCGGCAACAGCCTCTTCTTTGGTTTTTGCAAAACAATGCTCCGGTACCCGGATGCCGTTCTGTTGTAACAGCGCCATGGCTTCCGGTTCCAGCAGTGACGATTTTCCTGCCAGGCACCTTTCGCCGCCTGTTGTCACAGGTATCGCCAGCTGCTTGGCTTTATAAGCCTCATATTCCGCCATATAAGCCAGAACACGCACGGCACGTTCACCGGACGAAAAAACCGGCAATTGATTGTTTTGCAAAAACTCCAGACTTTCCTTCAGGTCAGAGCCAACCTGCAGTACAGAGACGACCGGTTTACCGCTGCCCACAGCAGCAGATACAACTCCCTCGGCAATGGGCATGGCTTTAAGATAAGGGGTGCCAATATACAGTACCAGAGCCGCATCATATTCCTGCAGCGCCTGCGCCAGGCTTTTTTGGTATTCTTCGCCCGTTCCCTCAACGGTAAGATCAATCGGATTTTTTATACCGGCATGGGCGGGTAAAAAGCTTTGCAGCGCCGCCTTTAATTTCGGATTGGGATCAGTCACATCAAGCCCTACCTGATCGGCTTTGTCGGCGGACATAACCCCGGGACCGCCGGAATTCGTTAAAATCATCAGCTTTCTCCCCGGCAGCGGCGGCAAGTAAGAAAAGCCGTTACACAAATCCAACATTTCCTCGACACTTTCGACACGAATCGCCCCGGCTTGTTTTAAGGCGGCGTCAAACACTTTATCCGAGCCGGCCATAGAGCCGGTATGAGAAAGCGCTGCCCGCTGACCGGTATCGGTACGGCCGGATTTTACAACAATGACCGGTTTTTTTAAGGTTACGTCCTTTACCACCCGCATAAATTCACGGCCGTTTTTCACTGTTTCCAGATAAAGGGCAATCACTTTGGTCTCCTCATCATCTTTTAGATACTGCAGCAGTTCGATAACATTCAAGTCGGGGCCGTTGCCAAAACTGACAAACTTGGAAATCCCCAGTCCCTGTTCCCTGGCCAGTGCCATAAACACACCACCTACCGCCCCACTTTGGGAAATCAGGGCAATATTGCCCTGAGGCGGGCTGGTTTCCAGAGTGGCAATCAGCTTGCTATGCGTACTGACCAGTCCGGCACAATTCGGTCCAATAAAACGTATCCCGTATCGTCCGGCCACAGCCCGCACCTCTTCCTCGGCAGCATCATTGCCGATTTCGGAAAAACCCGAGGTAATAATGACCGCAGCCTTTACCCCGGCTTTGCCGCAGTCTTCCAGTACATCCTTAACCGTTGCCGCCGGAGCGGCGATAATAGCCAAATCGACCAGCCCCTGCAACGGGGCAAACGAACTCATACCCGGTACACGTTCAACCCCTTGTCCTTTGGGATTGATGGCATAAATATTTTCACACCCGCCCTCCATAAGGCGGTGAATCAATACGTTGGCCAGTTTTCCGGGGGAAGCCGATCCGACCACGGCTACACCGCGCGGTGAAAATAGGGCTTGATATTCCACGGTTATGACACTTCCTTATACTAAAATATCGTCTACAGCCTCTTTGGCTGCGGCATTCATCCCTGCCCGTAAGGCAAACAGATTCTGCTCTGCCGCTTTCGGCCAGCGGTGGGTAATATCTTCCAGCACTTCTTCAGCCGTAAAGCCCATGGCAACACCTGTGCTGCCAAAAATAGCCCCCAGCACAAACAGATTGTCCCGTACCTGTTTACCCTGAAACTCCGGTAACAGTTCAGGCGACAGATAATGCAGCTTGCCACCGGCTGCTTTTACTTCTTTACCCACCTGCGCAAGCGCCGGATAAGATGCTTTTCCCAGCATAACAGCGGTTGGTTCCCATTTGGAACCGTACAGCAAAAAGTCTGCACCCGGTTTTACATACCGAATGGCCTTCAAAGATTCCGACAATTCCATGGACACCACCAGGTCGGCTTCCTGCTGCGGAATATTCGGACCGACCGTCTTGCGACCCAGGCGAAGCTGTGCTTTGACAAAACCGCCGCGCTGCGCCATCCCTTTGGTCGGATAGAAATTGCAGGGAATGCCTTTTTTAAAGGCCACACTGGATATAATTTCGGCAATCGTCAGTACTCCTTGACCGCCGACACCGACAATATAAATATCGCAACTCATATTATTTGCCCTCCTTTACAATGGCCGCCGTAGGGCAAACAGCCATACATAGGCCGCAGCCGTTGCATTGTGCACGGTCAATCGTAATTGCATGTTCTCCCAGGCTGATAGCCGGGCAGCCGGTGATGACGATACAGCTTTTACACCGGGTGCATTTTTCAATGTTTACTTCAATCGGCTCGTAGGCCACTTTGCGCCGTGCAGCCTGGATAGCACATTCGCGGCGGGCCAATACGACTTTGACGCCCGGCAGGGCGATCGATTTTTCTATAGCCGCCGTTGTTGCCTTAAGATCGTAGGGATCAACGGTTATTAAGTGGTCTACACCCAGTCCGGCAATCACTTTTTCCAGATCCAGCTGCCGGCAGGAAGCCTGCTGATAATCAGGAATAGTTCCCGGATTAACCTGCATACCGGTCATTGCCGTCCAGCCGTTATCCATAACCACGACCGTCAGATTCACGTTATGCTGAATGGCATTGATCAGTCCCGGAATGCCGGCATGGAAAAAGGTCGAATCGCCGATGGTAGCCAGTACAGGCTTTTGAACACCGCCGTAGATGAAGCCCTGTGCCATCGGAATGCTGGCTCCCATGGATACTTCCGTCCAGAGTGTATTAAACGGAGGATTAATGCCTAAGATGGTACAGCCAATATCCCCGGTAACAATAATTTCATTGCTTTTAAATTTCAAATTGCGGAGGGCTTTATTAATAGCCATATACGTTCCGCGATGCGGGCAGCCGGCACAGGTTGTAATCGGCCGGGCGGCGCAATGCTGTTCGGGCTGGATGACCGGCGGCAGGACTTCTTCCGGACAGGTTAGGTGTAATGCCTTGCAGATCCCTTTTAAAACCAGTTTGGCATCATATTCGCCAATACGGCTGAAAGTTGCATCGTTTTTACCGACAAATTCAACCTTAACTCCCAGCTTGTAGGCTTCCATGTACAGACGGTTTTCCAGCAGCGGTTCCAATTCTTCCGCAACAAGCACCGTAGAGCAGTGTTTTAGTAATTGTTTCATCTCGTCAACCGCGAAAGGAATGGTATTAA
Organism: Propionispora sp. 2/2-37; assembly: GCF_001298735.1. Taxonomy (GTDB): domain Bacteria; phylum Bacillota; class Negativicutes; order Propionisporales; family Propionisporaceae; genus Propionispora. The sequence continues at coordinate 117,119 of NZ_CYSP01000008.1, forward strand.
TCAATTGTAAGGAGGAAATCTCCGGCAGCGGAATACGAAGCTCGTCGGCAATACTGAGCGCTTCTTCCACATAGCCGTTAACAACACCGACCGAAACGATACCCAGACCGCCCGGTTGCTTTGACAGCTTCAGCCGGTTCAGCTGTTTGGCGGCAATCAGCTCCTTGGCCTTTTCCAGCCGTTCCAAAAGCTCACGGTGCTGATTCATCGCGATGACTGCTCCGGCCTTGGTATATTTGGCAATATTCCTTTCCAGCATGGGTTTTTCGTTAACCGGCAGGACCCGTTCCGCTACGTCCGCCATGCCATGGGACTGAGCGACATTCGTTGTGGAACGGATAAAGACCGGAGACTGAATGGCTTCCGACAATTCGAAGGCATATTGGGTCAAATCATAGGCCTCCTGCAATGTCCCGGGTTCAAGCATCGGCATGTCTGCCATTACGGCGAAATCACGGGAATCCTGCTCACACATGCCGGCATTTACGCCCGGATCGTCCGCCACATAAATAACTAAACCACCGGTACAGCCCGAATAGGCGATCCCGATAATCGAGTCATAGGCCACATTGACTCCCGACATTTTCATGGTACACATTGCCCGTGAACCAACCATGGCACTGGCTGCCGCTACTTCAAAAGCAACCTTTTCATTCGTGCTCCACTCCACGCTGGTCCCCGGAAGGTCCTTATTCCACAGACTGGTGATCACTTCGGTCGACGGTGTCCCCGGATACCCCGAAACTACTTTAACCCCCGCCCGCAGTGCGCCTAAGGCGATGGCTTCATTGCCACTGACCATTTTTGCCGTCATAATCATAACCTCCACTTTTTTTCTAATCTAGAACCGTAATTACATCATCGGTATGTTCGCCCGCTAGAATTTTTGCGGCATTATCCGCCGCCCGGTATTTCAGTTCATACAGCGCTTCCTCCGATAGATAGGAAATGTGCGGTGTCACCAAAATATGCGGACAGTATAAAATGGCATCATTCCTATTGGGCGGTTCCTGCTGGAGCACATCCAGCGCGGCACCGGCAATCACATTCTCTTGAACCGCCTTTAAAAGATCTTTCTGATTTACCACACCGCCGCGTGACGTATTGATAAAATATGCAGTCGGCTTCATTTTGCTGAAATCTGTATAGGAAAGGAGTGAAGCCGTAGCCTCGGTAAAAATAGTGTGCACGCTGACATAATCGGCTTGTGCAAGACCGGTGTCCCAGTCTACTTTTTCAACTCCGTATATTTCCGCTGTTTCTGTCGTCAGATGCGGACTGTAAGCCAGTACTCTCATGCCAAGAGCTTTTGCCTTCGTTGCCGTCATCCGACCGATTTTGCCAAATCCGATGATAAAAAGCGTCGACTTGCTGACACGCTTTACCGGATTTTTAACGGCCTGCGCTCCCCACCGCCCCTCTTTAACCGGCAGCTGCCAGGAAGTCAGTTGTTTATTAAAATGATAGATACTGGCAATGACATAGTCTGAAAGATCCTCGTTACAATAGCCCGGTACATTGCTAACCGGAATCCCTTTGCTTTTCGCACTTTTTACGTCTACTTTGTCATATCCGGCGCCATATACCGCAATGACTTTACATTGTTCCAATTGCTCAATGATGTCGGCCGACATCTCGATATTGATTTGACAAATAATGGCATCCGCTAGTTTTCCGAAATCAGCCAAATCGGCCGCAAACTGCTCTCCGGAAAATCGAATCGTACAGCCGGGAAATTTACGGGTTAGAATTTCTTTTTCAATTTCGTAATCGGGCCACTCTTCATCAATAATCCAAATTAACGGTCTCAATGTTTCCACCTCCTGTTAATTCGCAACTTGCTCAAATCATCTCTACTGCAACCATTTTCATTTGTCGCTAATTTTCGTATAGATTGTACTGACAATGCACTCTATCGGCGCATCATCCTGATTGGCCAGAATAATTGCCGGAGGCTTTTGACCGCTTCTTATGTCTATTTGACAGACATCCCCCTCGTAAAGCATGTTCACCTGATCGTCGACGGTGATCCTGAGGCTTCCCTGCCAAACATACAATACATACGTACATACCTGGGCTTCACTGTCTGTCTCATCATACGTAAGCAGATGTGTTTCCTGTTTACCGAGGGATATGGCGGCCACTTTGCCTTCATGCGGCTTACGGGTCATGATATTAAAATCGGTTGCTTTACCATAGCAGGTAGTTTTCCAGTCTCCCCAAAACGTGTCCTGGGTAAGCGGCTGCAGCGATCTTTGGTGGTAACCTTCATGTGCCAAAAGCACGTTGCCTTTTAATAACAGCAGCGTTCTCCTAATGCCTGGCAGCGAAGTAAAGGTTGATTGTTCATCCTCTACTGTCGCTACACTCAGGCGCCAGGAAAAATTTCTTTCCCGGTAAGAAGCCTGCGGTGGATGAATCAACAACTCGGTGGTTTTGCCGCCAGCCCAGGAGGTGGTTTTACAATCTTGGCATCGCACAATACGGACGTGGTTATGCATTGATACTCTTCACACTTTCTTCATGGATTAGTTCCATTGCCTGACGTTTGTATTCAATAAACTGTTCCGATGTTTTCACATGGTAATCACGCGGTCTGGGCAGATCTACGTTAATTATTTCTTTAATCGATCCGGGGCGTGACGTCATGACCACCACCCGGTCTGCCAGGAACACCGCTTCCTCAATATCGTGAGTAACCATCAAAATGGTTTTGGGGTATTTTTGCCATACATCCAGCAATAATTCCTGCATAAGCCCGCGGGTTTGCATGTCCAAAGCACCGAAGGGTTCATCCAGCAGCAAAATTTCCGGGTTGTTGGCCAGCGCCCGGGCTAAAGCTACCCGCTGCTTCATTCCACCGGACAAGGCTTTGGGATAAGCCGTTTCAAACCCTTTCAAGCCCACGATTTCCACATAGTTCTGGGCAACCTCCCGGCGTTCTTGTTTCGGCATATGTTTCTGCGCCAGCCCATATTCAATATTTTCCACGACCGTCAGCCAGGGAAACAGAGTATACGCTTGAAACACCATACCCCGGTCGGCCCCCGGCTCTCTAATTACTTTTTTATCGAGAATGATCTGCCCCCTGGTCGGCTTAGTCAATCCGCCCACCATTCTAAGCAGCGTGGACTTTCCACAGCCGGACGGTCCCAATATCGAAACAAACTCTTTAGGTGCAACGTTTAAATAGGTTTCTTCCAGTGCCGTTATGGTTTTTCCCCGGTTTTCAAACTCTTTGGTGACACCGTAAACAACCAAATATTCATGATTACTTTCCATGTGTTTCACTCCTAACTTCACTTAACGCTTCCGGTTGTCAGCTCCAGGGGAATAATTTACGCTGCAAAATTTTAAAGCAATAATCAAAGGCCAAACCAATCAGGCCGATCGACAGGATACCGACAAAAATGTTAGCCGTCGACAACATCCGCTGGGATTGAATGATCATGTAACCGATACCGGAAGAGGCGCCAACCAGTTCGGCAACAATAACATAGGTCCAGGCCCAGCCAAGCACCATGCGGACCGCATCCAGAATGGCCGGCAGGCTGGAGGGCAAAATAACCTTCCATAGTACGGCCGACTTGGAGGTTCCCAGCGTATAGGCGACCTCGATCAGATCGCCGGAAACCTTTCTCGTTGCCACGGCTACCATTAACACCAGCTGCGGCAGGCTGCCGGTAATAATAACGGCGATCTTTTCCGGCTCATCCACACCGATCCACAAAATAAAGAGCGGAATAAAAGCCGACGCCGGCAGATAGCGAATAAAGGACATGATCGGCTCCAGCAACGCTTCAACCGGTGTATAGGTTCCGATCAAAATGCCCAGCGGTACAGCCACAACGGCAGCTATAACAAACCCGGCCATGACACGGATAATGGTAATAAGAATATCTTCGCTATAGCCCAGTTCGGTAAATAATTTTACGGCAGCATTCGCCGCTGCTGTCGGCGTAGGCATAAACAAGGAATCTACCAGGCCGCCGTAGGTTAACAAGGCCCACAGGATAAGGACCAGGCCGAAGGTGGCGGCTCCCAAAACGGCGTACACTTGCGGAGATATGCTTTGCCGCGGAGTAAACGAATCTTTGATCATGAAGAACAGAGATTTCTCTTCGTTATTGACGTTAGGCATAAACTCCGCTCCTTTCGATATTTCTAATGGTTTGTACATAGTAAACGTCCCTTTTTGATTACTTTTTGAACAATATTGACACCCGTGTGATAAATTAAAAATTTATAGCTGGGGTATTTTAAAAGCAGCAGATCGGCCTGTTTTCCCGGCTCGATGCTGCCCACGCTTCCCGCCCGGTTCAGGGCGGCAGCCCCGTTTAGCGTCATGGCCGTAAGGGCTTCCTCCGCCGTCATTTTCATTTTGATGCAGGCCAGTGCCAGAATCAGCGGTACCGAATGGCTAAAACAGCTTCCCGGATTAAAATCACTGGCCAAGGCGACGGCGCACCCGGAATCAATCATGGCGCGTGCCGCTGCAAACGGCTCGTTCAAACAAAAAGCCGTATTGGGCAGCAATGTAGCAATCACCCGGTTTTGAGCCAAAGCCCGTATTCCTTCATCGGAGGCATGCAGTAAATGTTCCGCGGAAACGGCCTGCAGTTCTCCCGCCAATTCAGCTCCTCCCATGGAACAAATTTCATCGGCGTGAATTTTGAGACCAAAGCCCAATTCCCGGGCCTTGCTTAATAGACGCCGGGACTGCTCCAGCGAAAAAACTCCCTGTTCGCAAAACACATCGCAAAACTCGGCTAACCCTTTTTCCTTTATAACAGGCAGCACGTCTGCCAGCAGAAAATCGATGTAACGGTCTTCCTCGTCGCTGTATTCCGGCGGAACGGCATGGGCTCCCATAAAGGTGCTGACCAGTTCCAGCGGATGATTCCGGGCCAAATCCTGCATGACGCTTAATTGTTTGACTTCCGCTTCCAAATCCAGTCCGTAACCGCTTTTTCCCTCCACAGTGGTCACCCCAAACGCCAGCATGGCATCCAGCCGCTCTTTCCCGGACCGGTACAACTCCTCTTCCGTCGTTTGCCGGGTCTGCCGCACCGTACTGCCGATACCGCCGCCGTCTGCCATAATCTCCATGTAAGTGCTGCCTTTAAGACGCAGCATAAACTCATCCGCCCGGTATCCGCCAAAAATAAAATGCGTGTGCGCATCGACGAACCCCGGGATAACGCTCTGTCCGGCTGCATCAATACATTCGTACCCGCTCAGGTCATAGCGGAAAGCAATCCTCTCCGCCGTATCAACCGCTTGGATGATTCCGTCCTGAACAACAATGGAAGCGTGCTCAATCCGGTTAAGTTCGTTCATAGCCGGGCCGAATTTTGCCTCCCGGCCTGTAGGTGTTACTACTTCCGCGGCATTCTGTATGACTAGACCTTTCATAACATCATCATTCTTTCCAATATTTTTTCACACTTTTTGTAACCAGCGCATCATCGGCAAGGTATGGCAGCGTGATTTGACTCAAGCCCCGGTACTTGTGGTTATATTCAATGGAAGTTTCGATGGAATGCTCATTTCGTGCCCAGTTGCGCCGGGCGACACCGCCCATAACATCCCACAGCATAGCGCTTCTGATAATGTCGTCCACCCGGGCACTGCCGTCCAACACCAGACCGAAGCCGCCGTTGATCGATTTGCCGATGCCGACTCCGCCGCCGTTATGCAGCGCAATCAGGCTCATGCCTCTTGCCGCATTACCGGCATAGCACTGGACCGCCATATCGGCCATGACATTGCTGCCGTCTTTAATATTGGCCGTTTCCCTGAACGGCGAATCGGTACCGCTGACATCATGATGATCGCGGCCCAGCATGACCGGAGCAATTTCACCTTTCCGGACCATATCATTAAACTTCAGTGCGATCGCAACCCGTCCTTCGGCATCCTGATACAATATTCTGGCCTTAGTGCCGACCACCAGCTGATTTTTTTCGGCATCCCGGATCCAGTTGTAATTATCCCGGTCCTGGTAACGTCTGGCGGGATCAATACATTCCATCGCCGCCCGGTCGGTTTTTAATAAATCGCTGTCCTTACCGCTTAAACATACCCAGCGGAACGGCCCATAACCATAATCAAACAACTGCGGTCCCATAATGTCTTCCACATAGGACGGATAAATAAACCCGTCTTTCTCATCAATGCCGTTTTTCGATATTTCTTTTACTCCGGCATCATAAATAGCTTTTAAGAAAGAATTGCCATAATCAAAGAAATATGTTCCCTTCGCCACACAGGCTTTGATCAGTTCATAGTGTTTTTGCAACGTTTGATCCACCAGTTTTTTGAACAACGCCCGGTCTTTGCTTAACAGTCCGGTACGCTCGGCAAAGGAAATCCCCTGCGGACAATAGCCGCCTTCATACACGGCATGACAGGAGGTTTGATCGGACAGTATGTGTATGTTAATTTGATTTGTTACTGCATACTCCAGCAAGTCGACAATATTGCCGTGATAAGCAACCGACAATGCCTTTTTCTCCTGCATTGCCTGTGCGGCCCAGGCAAACACTTCGGCCAGATCGGCGGAGGATTTTTGTATCCAGCCCTGGTTCAGGCGGGTAAGAATCCGGGATTCATCCACTTCGGCGATAATCCCCACGCCGTTGGCAATTTCAATCGCCTTCGGCTGTGCGCCGCTCATGCCGCCAAGGCCGGAACTGACAAATAAGAGTCCGCTTAAATCACCGTCAATCGGTACATCAAAGTGCATACGCCCGACATTCAGCAGAGTATTGTACGTACCGTGGACAATACCCTGCGGCCCAATATACATCCAGCCGCCGGCAGTCATTTGCCCGTAATTGGCTACCCCCATTTGGGCGGCTGTTTCCCAGTTCTCTTGATTGTCGAACATGCCGACCATCATGGAGTTAGTAATAATGACCCGCGGAGCGCCGGGATGCGATTTGAAAAGTCCCAGCGGATGTCCGGACTGTACCACCAGCGTCTGGTCCTGCGTCATACACTCCAGATATTTCTTAATCAGCCGGTACTGCATCCAGTTCTGGCATACACTGCCGGTTTCTCCATAGGTAACCAGTTCATAGGGATATAAGGCCACTTCAAAATCCAAATTGTTGTCCATCATTACCTGGAATGCTTGACCTTCCACACAGTTTCCCTTGTATTCTTCAATCGGCCGGCCGTAAATTCTTCCTGCCGGGCGGAAACGATAGCCGTAAATCCTGCCCCGGCTGGTCAATTCCTCCAAAAACTCGGGTATAAGTCGTTCATGATATTTAGGCTCAATATATCGCAGTGCATTTTTCAACGCAATTTCGGTCTGTGCCTTGGATAAATTGAATCTTCTGGCCGGAGCCCTGCGGATATTCTCGACAAACCCCGGCATATCCGGCAAAGTTTCATCAAGCCGGATTTGCATGGCATCCTTAATCTGCTCTTGATAAGCCATCTGGTACTGCCCCCTCAGCTGTGCATTGGTTCTGCGTGCATGCCTGCCGCCGTGAGGCGGCAGCGGCCTTTATGACCGCTGTCCTTTCACTGCCGGCCTGTATCACACCTGTTTATTTGGCAACAAAGCTGCCGTTAATCATTTCGTCAAGATTTGGTTTTTCCTGGATCAATTTTTCTTTCAACCACAGATCGGCTGCTTTTTCGCTTACCTCATAAATTAAGCCTTTTTTCGCTTCGGTACCGAAATAGTTCTTGTTACCGGCCTGATCATAAAACTCTACATCCGGTAAGGATTTGGTAAACTCTTCAACCGACTGGCCCATAGCTTTGGCCATGATTTTATTGGCATCATCCGGGTTGGTTTTCATATATTCGATCGCATCGTACCAGCCTTTAACAATACCTTCCACACTGTCCGGATATTTATCGACAAAATCTTTGCGTAAAGCCAGGGAATCCACAATCACACCGGGAGTTTCCTTACTGGAAACCAGAACATGACCGAAATCCGTTTTAGTGGCATTAGTCAGCCAAGGCTGCCAGGTTACGGCTGCATCGATTTTACCGGCTACAAAAGCCGCTCCGGCATCACCGGCAGTCATGCTTTGAACCTTGATATCACTGAAACTCAAACCTTCTTTGCCCAGCAAATACTGGAACCAGAAATAGCTGGCACCACCGGTGGTATCCAAGCCAACCGTTTTTCCTTTTAAATCCTTCAGGCTGGCAATTTCTTTCTTGGCTACAACCCCGTCGCCGCCGCTGGAAGTATCCAGAGCCAGCACCTGTACAATCTTAATGCCGGCGGCCTGCGTCATAACCTGAGTGTCCACCGTGCTGGCCATACCCTGTATCTTATCGGCAGCCAGCGCGGTTTTTCTGTCACCGGCGCTCTGAATGGTTTGCATTTCTACATCAACACCGTGCTTTTTAAAGAAGCCTTTTTCCACGGCAACATACAACGGAGCATAGCCAATCCAGGAAGAAGCCCCGATTTTTACCGTACCGCTATACGTTTTAGCGGAAGTTTCCGCCGGCTTGGCTTCTTTGCTGCCGCCACATCCGGCAAACAGCGCCGCAACAACCATCATGCTCAAGATTAAAGAAAATATTTTCTTAAACGATTTACCCATTTCCACACACCTCTTTTTATTTCTGATAATTTCGATTCACCCTGCAACCAGCATCGTTAAAAGAGCCCACCTCCATTCGCAAATATAGAACCACATAATAATGGGAATTTTTCTAAGGATTCACAAGATCGGCCGGAATTTCACCTTTCAACATGGTAATCACATTGCCCACCGCCCGAGTCTTGAGTTCTGTATACGAATCAATTGAAATATAGGAAATATGTGGTGTAACCAGAATGTTGGCGCAGCGGAAGATAGCTTCATCGCCGGCAGGCGGCTCGTGGGCAATTACATCTACCGCAGCTCCGGCTATCACGCCTTCCTGTACTGCCTTGATCAAATCCTCTTCCACCAGGATTCTGCCGCGAGCCGTATTAATGAGATATGCCGTCGGTTTCATCAGCTTGAACTCCCGGTATGAAAGCAGCCCTTCTGTCTCCGGAGTGTAAATGGCATTGACACTAACAAAGTCAGCCTGTGCCAGCCCTTTCGCCAGTTCCACTTTTTCCACGCCGCAGGCCGCCATCGTTTCACGGTCCACATACGCATCATAGGCCAGTACTTCCATATTGACAGCCTTCGCCCGGCGGGCAACCACCCGGCCAATCCGCCCAAAACCGACAATCAACAGCTTGGACCCCTTAATTCTGCGAACGGGTTTGGAAACTGCCTGGGCCCCCCACAAGCCTTTGGCTATGCTGCCTGAATAAGCGGTAAGGCGTTTATTGAAATGATAGATGCCAGCCAGCACGTAGTCGGCAAGGTCTTCGGCACAATAGCCGGATACGTTGGTCACTTTAATGCCCTTGGCTTTGGCGGTCTGGATATCCACGCGGTCAAAACCGCCGCCATATACTGCAATCGCCTTGCATCTCGGCATTTTCTCCAACATCTCCGCCGTAATATAGGCATACACCTGGCAGATGACGGCATCCACTTGATCGCCAAATGCGGCCAAATCGGCGGCATTGTCATAGTTCGAGTACTTAATGGTGCAGTTCGCATAGGTTTTGTTCAGAATTTCCTTCTCTATTTCATAATCCGGCCATTCTTCATCAATGATCCAGATAAACGGATTGTTTGACATAACAGCCTCCTATTTCTTCCGGACGGTAATCGTCCCTTTATCCGCATCCACTTCCACGTAATCGCCGTCTTGGGCCGCGGTGTAAAAGCTATCCTCCACCCGGTCCACCATGGGAGTTTCCATAATAATTGCACTGGCTACCAGCGTAGTGTCCGGATTCTTAATAATCAAGGCTTTGGGTTCAGTCCCATTCATTTTTAACTGGTACATGCCGTCCGCCTGCACCACCGAACTGCCTTTCCCGTTAGGAAACACCAGCACTTTGCCGGCTATCGACCGCCCCTCCAGGCAGTGATTCTTTTCAATAACAATGCCGGTTTTCGGATCAACCAAATAGAAACAAAAATCATCGGTGGAGAACAGCACCTCTCCTGAAGCCTTGCCTTCGGAAATTTTATGACAGCTGAATACCTGTTCCACTAACATTCACCCCTCAATGCGATTTCAACAGATTCCTCCAGGCTGCGGATTACAAAAGACATATCACGGCGCCGGGTATAGTAGGCGCATTTCGGTGAATCCGTAACACCTTTTTTACCGTAAAGGAAATGCCAGCACGGCTGGTCCATACAGGTATCCTGGGCCAAATCCCCGCCGGCTGCCCTAAGGATGTCCAGATAACCCATGCGTTTGGCCAGCTCGGTCGTCAGTGACGAAGTCATGATCCAGAGGGGAACAGCCAGCTTTTTGCCTTCCACCAGTTTAGCCACGGTTGCCACCTGGTTGATGGTAAAGTGCGGACAGCCAAAGAGCGCAAAATCTATTTTTCCGCCTTTATCGGTTAAGGCTTCGTGCATTTCTTTCAGGTCCTGGTTGGTAATGGTAACCATTTCCGCCGGTTTTTCACCCTGGAAGGCATCCTCAAGGGTTTTCGCTTCCGGCGTAACCCCGACAATGTGATATAACGCCACATTCCCTCCGGTATTTAGCTGGGCACCCAAATTCATCAAGGCCTCCGGCTTCGGATTCAAGGGCATGCCGCTGAAAACGGGAATTTTAAAACCGGTTTTTTTCGGCGTGACATAGCCTAAAAGCTGATAATCGAAATCATTTTTGATGTCGGCCTCCACTTCCACCAGAATTTGCCCCCTGCGGTTTTCATCCAGCAAATAACCATATAGAGGAGCTACACCGGTTACTGCGGCACACAGGGCACTTTGAGCAGCCTCCCGGTTGGTTCTGGCTCCGTAAACCGAATTAATAAAGGGCGTTGCGCTGGATTCGGAATAAGAGGTAATCTCTCCGAAACGCGGTACGTTTTTCTCCAGGTAGGGTGTACAGTTGTAGGTCAGCGTAGCGCCGATCTTCCGGTACGCTTCCCGCGTTCTCTTGATAATGGCTTCATCCTCCGGCGCAATGGTGGTAATGCCCTGAAAATATTCCAAATTAAAACCTGGGTTTACCGTCGGAGAAACACGGCAGACAGCACCGCCGGCAACCAGTTTCTCCACAAACCACAAATCGGCCTCCTGATTGCTCAATGCAACGTGTGTCCGGGAAACAGCCACCATCTTTTCAGCGTTGTAGGCTTCGCCGATGGCCACTTGTATTTTCATGGCCAGTGCCGTTCCGGGACCGTATTTGCCATCCAGCATGGCTTGTTCTTCTTTGGTTAGTTTCATTTCGTTCCCCTCCATCTAATAACCATCCGTCTCATTTTTACCCTTCAAATTTTTCCATGACCCGTTCGACCGCCTGAAGAATTGTCTTTTCCGGCACTGTCACCAGCTTGCCGTCCTTCACACAGGTTTTGCCGTTAACCACCACCGAATGGATGGCTGTCGGCTGTAGGGAGTAGACAATATTCGGGAGAATCTGTTCTCCGGAACGCGAAATGGGACGCATGGAAAGATCCTGGGTGGAAATACCGACAAAGTCCGCTTTGTACCCTGCCTGAATGCCGCCAACCGGCAGTCCCAGCACATCGGCGCCCCCGGCTGTCCCCATGGCAAAGGCCTGTTGATGGGTAACCGACATAGCCTTCAAGGTGCTGGCTTTCTGCAGCAATGCCACCATCCGCATCTCCTCAAAAATACTGATCCGGTTATTGCTGCAGGCCCCGTCACTGCCCAGGCTGACAACAACGCCGGCCTGCAGCATTCCGGGAATGTTGGTCACCCCGTCGGCCAAAAACATATTGCTGGAAGGGCAATACGCCAGCTTGCCTCCCTTGGCTCCCAGCGTATCGATTTCACTGTCGCTTAGCCATACGCCGTGAATAATGACCATACTGCTGTCAACAACCCCGATTTTGTCCAGCAGTTCAATGGTCCGCAGACCATATTTTTGCTGTACTTCCTCCACTTCGAACATTTCTTCGGCCACATGAATATGGAAAGCCGTATTCAGCTCCTTAGCCAGCCGGTAGCCGGCCTCAATCATTTCCAGAGAAGCGGCGTGCAGGCTGTGTGGCGCCGGGACTACGGTTACCATGTCCTGATCGGCGTATTTTAAAGCCAGCTGCCGGGTATTCTCCACCGCCTGGGAAACCGTTTCCAAATATCCTTTAGGGGCCCCGTCCCAGTCATACATGGTACGGGCCAGGCAAAGGCGAATACCGACATCCCTGGCTGCGCGAATAACGGCTTCATCACTCTCGGTACCGTCGTTGTGAACATAAAAGAAATCACTCACCGTGGTAACACCGCAGCGCATCATTTCTCCGAAGGCAAACAGCGCCCCGGTATAAATATCTTCCGTCGTTAAGCGGGGCGAGAATTTATAAAGCGCATTGTCGCGCCATTCCAGAAACGGCCGGTCGGCGGCAATGCCCCGCAGCAGGCTTTGAAAAGAATGATTGTGGGCATTTACGGTTCCGGGTACCATAACACTGTCTTCCCAGGTTTCCACTACCGCATCCGGATGTTCGGCCAGCATCCTTCGCGCCGGACCTACTCTGGTAATGACCGTATCGGTAACCAGTACAGCCATGTTCTCTTGAAAACTATTGCCAACGTAAACGTATTCCGGCACATAGAGACGTTTCATTTAATTCAGCTCCTTATCAAGAATCAACACTGCCTGCAGCAAGCCATTACCGGCCTTGACGATATCTTTCATATCCGTCTTCTCCTCCGGACAATGACTCTTGCCGTCAATGCTTTGAACAAACAGCATACCGGTTTTGGCAAAGTTGACCATGTGCGCTGCATCATGACCGGCCATGCTTACCAGATTTAAAAAGGGTTCTTCCATCTTGTTAAGACTCTTGTCCAGAGCAGCAATAATTTGCCGGTCCATAGCCACCGCCGCCTGATCAAGAATAACCTCGCGCCGGACAGTAACCCCCCGTTCTTGCGCAATCCGCTCTTCAATCCGGTCCAGTGCGGCAATAATCTGCTTGCCGACAGCCGTCTGCGAGCATCTGAATTCCAGCGTAAGCTCCACTTCTCCGGGAACAATGTTGGCAGCGTTCGGAAATACTTCCAATGAGCCAATGGTCCCTACCACATCCTCACGGTTACATTCTTTAATACACTCTTCAAATGCCAACGAAAAAGCCGCAGCCGCCAGAAGGGCGTCCTTCCGGTCCTTCATAACGGTTGTTCCGGCATGATTGGCCTCACCGGTAATAACAATTTTTTCCCGGTATATTCCGGTAATGTGCGTCACGATTCCCAAAGACAGTTGTTTGTCAAACAGGCGCCTTCCCTGTTCAATATGACATTCCAGAAACGCGCTGATCTCGCCGGGCTGCAAACAAGCCTCCTCGACATTCTCCAGATTGCCGCCTGCCTTTGACACGGCATTCTGCAATGAACTTTGATCGATCTTGCTTACTACTTTAACGAGAATATCCTTGCCCAGTTTACCGGAAACCGTCTTGCTTCCCAGCGTTGACAGCCCGTAAGGATTGGGTTCTTCCCCCGAAAAGGAAACCACTGTCAGTGGATGCCGCAGGATTATGCCATTTTCTTTTATGGTCTGCAGTACCTCGGTTGCCAGCAACACGCCCAAGGCGCCATCATAGGCCCCACCGTTGGGAACGGTATCATGGTGAGAACCCAGTACAATGGGAGGTATTTGTTCGGAACCGGGCAGCACGGTCCACATATTGGCGATTGCATCGATCCGGGTGGCAACACCGATTTCTTTTTCCCACAAAGCCTGTAGGAATTCCCGCGCCTGCTGGTCGGCCTCACTGCCGAAGGGCCGGTCAATTCCTCCGGTATGATGATTGGCGCCGAAAACAGCCAATGATTTTAAATTGCTTCCCAGCCTGCCCGCGTTGACCTGATAACAGGTTTCTTGCTCTTTTTCCTTTCTTGCATATACGTTCAAGTCTGATCACTCATTTCTATTAGGGAAATCATGTCATTCATCGGTTCCGTAAAAAATCGTTATAAGCGCGGTATCTCAAAACACTGCAAAGCCTTGATACGCTTCCCTGACTGATATTGGCTTCGGCCGCCAGTTCTCCGGCTGTCATAAAAATAATGCTCATATAGTTTTTTTCTATATAGCCTGCCAGTTTCTCATAGGTAGGAGAATCCTGTGAAATACCAACCATCTTTTGTATCAGGCTCTGCAGTTCTCCGATTCGTGGTTTTACGCCCATACTATCCCCCCTCATGCCCTGAACAAGGAATGATGAATCCATTCATGAAATATTCAGTAATAATGACAGCATTAATTTTCGAGCAAAAAAAATCGCGATCACTTTTATATAGCAAGCGATATAAAGCAGCAAAAAGGCGCTTAAAAGACCGCTATCGTCTTCTAAACGCCTTTGTTTAGAGATGGCCGCATAACTTTTGTCTTCAGGAAACCTCTCCTGTAAAACAAAAAATGTCCAAAAATATATACATATTTTTGGACATCATTGTCGCAACCGCTATTATTTGTATATAAAGTAACATACCCGGGAGTCTTTGTCAACCGGTTTATCCAATTTATTGCCTAAATCCCCTTTTACTGCAGACAATTTTTTTACAGTTCCCTGATAATCGCTTCCGTCATGTCCCCGGTTGTTGCCGTTCCTCCCAGATCGGGAGTAACGGTTTTTCCGGCGGCAATTACTTTTCCCACGGCACTGCGTATCCGGTCGGCCACCGCCTGCTCGCCAACATGTTCCAGCAGCATGAGCCCCGACAGCAGCATGGCTGCCGGATTTACTATATTTTTGCCGGCAATGTCCGGAGCCGTACCGTGAACCGCTTCAAATATAGCGCATTCCGTACCGATATTGGCTCCCGGAACCACCCCCAGACCACCTGCCAGGCCGGCGCAAAGGTCGGAAATGATGTCGCCATACAGATTCGGCGCCAGCAGCACATCATAGGTTTCCGGACGAATAACCAGTTGCATGCACATATTGTCGACAATCACTTCCTCATAAGCTACCTGCGGGTACCGCCCGGCAACCTCCCGGACACATTCCAGGAACAGGCCGTCCGAAAGCTTCATGATATTGGCCTTATGCACGGCAGTTACTTTTTTGCGTCCATGTTTGACTGCATATTGGAAAGCAGCTTCCGCAATGCGCAGCGAGGCTTTACGCGTGATAATTTTAATGGATTCGGCCGCATCCAGGCCGACTCTATGTTCCACTCCGGCATACAAATCTTCGGTATTTTCCCGGAAAATGACCAGGTTGATGTTCTGATAGCGGCTGGCAATGCCGGTTATCGTTTGTACCGGACGAAGGTTGCAGTATAAGTCGAAGGTCTGGCGCAACGTAACATTGATGCTGCGGTAGCCCTTGCCGATCTGGGTTGTCAGCGGCCCCTTAAGGGCCAGGCCGTTTTGCCGGATACTATTCAGGGTAGCGTCCGGCAGCGGTACTCCGGCTTGATCTATGGCAGCCTGCCCGGCCAGGCAGATCTCCCATTCAACAGGCGCCTGAGCAGCCGCGAAAATTTTCCGGACAGCGCCGGCAATTTCCGGGCCCACACCATCACCAGGGATTAATGTAACCTTATGCATGTGTCACACCCCCTGCATTCCGGGTATAGTTCAACAGCCCTCCGGCCAGAATGATGGCCCGTTCCCGCTCGGTCGCTTCCCACTTCACGGCAATCTCCCTGCCAGTCGTAAGATTGGAGACAAGCAGAGTGTCCGCCGTTTGCAACTGGCTGCGCAGGCCCCCGATTTCCAACTTGTCGTCAAGGTGAATGCCTTCATAATCGGCGGCATCGGCAAAGAGTAAAGGCAAAATGCCGAAATTAATCAGGTTTGCGCGGTGAATCCGGGCAAATGACTGTGCAATCACCGCCTTAATCCCTAAATACAAAGGAGCCAAGGCGGCATGTTCCCGACTGGAACCCTGCCCATAGTTATTGCCTGCGACAATCAGGCCGCCGCCCTGAGCCAGTGCCCGTTCCGGGAAGGAGGCATCCACCCCGCTGAAGCAATACCTGGCCAGATGCGGAATATTGGAACGGTAAGGCAGCAAACTGGCATGGGAAGGCATAATGTGGTCGGTAGTAATATTATCGCCGACTTTTAACAAAGCCTGGCCTGTTAACGTTTCAGCCGGCGGTTTGGCTAAAGGAAAAGGTTTGATATTCGGTCCTCTGACGACGGTTATGGCTTGTCCCGCCTCCGGAGGGAAGACTAATAGATTGTCATCGGAAATAAACTGCTGCGGCATAGCAACCACCGGAGGTTCACCATATGTGTACGGATCGGTGATCCTGCCGGTTATGGCGCTGACAGCCGCAACCTCCGGACTGGCCAGGTACACCTTGGCATCAGGTGTGCCGCTCCGGCCCTCAAAATTGCGATTAAACGTGCGCAGTGACACTCCGCCGGATTTCGGGGACTGCCCCATGCCGATGCACGGACCGCAGGCACACTCCAAAATACGGGCACCGGCTCTTAACAAGATACTGAGGGCTCCACAGTCGGAAAGCATGCCCAAAACCTGGCGCGATCCGGGAGCGATAACCAGTGATACCCGGGGATGGACTTGTTTACCCTCTAAAATCTTGGCGACTTTAAGTAAATCCAGATAAGAAGAATTGGTGCAGCTGCCAATGGCTACCTGGTCCAGTTCGATATCGCCCAGCTCCGCCGCCGGCGACACGTTATCGGGGCTGTGCGGCTTGGCTACCAGCGGTTTAAGCTCCGATAGATCGATGACCACCGTCTCATCATACACCACGCCCTCGTCCGGAGCCAGCGGAATCCAGGCATCTTCACGTCCCTGGGCAGCCAAAAATTCCCTGGTTTTCTCATCGCTGGCAAACAGGGATGTGGTGGCTCCCAGTTCGGCACCCATGTTGGTAATAGTAGCCCGTTCCGGAACACTCAAGCTGGCGGCGCCCTCCCCCGTATATTCAAATACGCGCCCGGTGCCACCTTTGACGGTAAGGCGCCGGAGCAGTTCCAGAATGATGTCCTTGCCGCTGACCCAGGCCGGTAGCTTGCCTTTTAGCTCTACCCGGCATACTTTCGGCATTTTTAAATAATAGGCTCCGCCGGCCATAGCCACCGCAACATCCAGGCCGCCGGCCCCAATGGCCAGCATACCGATGCCGCCGCCGGTCGGCGTGTGGCTGTCCGAACCCAGCAGCGTCCAGCCGGGACGGCCGAAACGCTCCAGGTTCACCTGATGGCAGATCCCATTCCCCGGTTTGGAAAACACAATGCCGTGCTTAGCAGCAACAGTTTGAATATACAAATGATCATCCGCATTTTCATAGCCGGTCTGCAGTGTGTTATGATCGATATACGCTACGGACAGTTTGGTTTTTACGCGCGGTATATTCATGGCTTCCAGCTGTAGATAAGCCATCGTTCCTGTCGAATCCTGCGTTAACGTCTGATCAATCCGGATTCCGATTTCCTCACCGGCTGTCATCTTCCCGCTCACCAGATGTTCGCTGATGATTTTTGCCGTCATAGTTTGTTTCATTTCGATCCCCCCATGTTGCATTCGTATCATACGACTTATTTATAAACACAAATTCGGTAAACTCTGCTTCACGTGATGGCCTGCCTCAAAAAATTTCAGCGATCCTCGATAGGCAGCCATTGGTCATGTTTCTTACCGATGTACTGGGCCCGAGGACGAATCAGTTTATTATTGTCATGCTGCTCCAAAATATGTGCCATCCAGCCACTGGTACGGCTGATCGCAAAAATCAGGGTAAACAGATCCCGGGGTATTCCCAGGTAAGTGTATACAGATGCCGAGTAAAAATCCACATTGGGCATCAGCCCTTTTTTTGCAAATACAAGTTGTTCAATTTTGGCCGACATATCATACCAGCGCGTATCGCCCCGCCATTCACCAAGTTCCTTTGCCAGTTCCTTAAGGTATTTCGCTCTGGGATCACCATGCTTATAAACCCGGTGCCCAAAACCCATAATCCGTTCTTTCCGCGCTATTTTTCCGGCAATATATTCTTCAACCCTGCTGATATCGCCAATGTCCTCCAGCATATTGGCCACCTGCTCGTTGGCATTGCCGTGCAGCGGCCCCTTCAATGTGCCGATGGCCGATACGATGCCGGAATAAATATCCGACATGGTGGACACGGTGACACGGGAAGCAAATGTTGAGGCATTGAGCTCATGCTCGGCATGCAGCACCAGGCACACATCCAGTGCTTTTGCCGCAAGAGGTTCCGGCTTTTCCCCCTTCAACAGCCAGAGAAACATCTCGGCCAGCGAAGTAAACTGAATAGCATCGGGTTCAATCGGCTCCAAATCAGTACGGATACGCTCAATCGCAGCAACTATAGCAGCCATCCTAGCCATAATCCGGATGGCCTTCCGATGATCGGCGGCAAAAGAATGGTCCATGACTTCATCGTCAAAATGAGTCAGAAACGAAACACAAGTTCTAAGCTTGGCCATCGCATTGCCCCATGGCTCATACAGATGGAGCAAATCATAAATTTTTTTCGGCAAAACCGCACTTTCCAACAAATCCTGCTTTAGGGCGGTCAGCTCCAGCCGGTTCGGCAAACGTCCGTACCACAGTAAGTAAATAATCTCCTCAAAGGTTGCCTTGGTAGCCAAATCATCAATGGTATAGCCACGATATCGCAAAACACCGTTCTCAATGGAAGATATGGCTGTTTCACAGGCAACGATCCCCGTCAATCCAGACATATAACAGCCCCCTTACGCCTCTTGCCTTTTTCTTCTATACCTTTATGGTATACTTAGTATAAAAAATATGTATATTTATTGATTATATGCCTTACCGGGAATATAATCAAGACAAACATGCAATAAGATATGCGGAAAATTTTACTATGATTCCTCGTGATAACTGCTAATCGTCAAAAACAATGCTTCAGGCCTAAATTTTCCCCGTTTTTGAAAACCGTTGCTTCCAGTTGTTAATTGTAAGATTATACAATTAAATGTGTACCGGCCATAAAACACCGATAATAAAACACAACAGAAGGCTGCCGGGCATTACTTACGGCAGCCTTCTGTTGTTATGTCTGTCAACACTTAACTCTTGAACTGATGGTTGTATTAGCCGGCGATCTCCTGCAGCCTTGGCTATACATCCGCTGATACATGCCGCATGTGCCGCATGGAAACTTCTCCAAAGAATAGTCCAGCAGCTGCCAAACGACTGCTGTACGGCCGACATGTCCGCTGTAAACTCCGGAACCGGCCGGTCGTCCTGCTGTCATCCGCAACTGATCCCCGGCAGCCAGCAGTTCATGTTCCGGCAAATACGCCATTCAGCATATCGCCTACCATTTGCGCCAGGCTGAAACAGCAGGTAATCCCCGGAGATTCAATACCGATCAAATTGATAAAACCGGAAAGTCCCCGTTCTGTTTCATGACAAACAATAAAATCCCGCGGCGGGCTGCCGCACGGCACCAGCAGCCGTGGCCGGACTGCCGCCAGGTCAGGACGCAAATCGGCCGCTTCCAGAAAAGGCAGATAGTTGCCGGCTATCGCCAGAAACTGGGCGGCATTGGCCGGATTTACGCTATAATCCAGCGAGCCGGAAGGAGCGTAGTGCGCATCGGGTCCAATGCGCAAACGGCCGCTTACATCTTTAATAACCGGAAGGCCGCTGCCCTTCAATTCCCGTATTCCTGCCGGAAAAATCAGTCTGGAAACCAGCTGCGCTTTCGCATTGGTTACCGTAAAATATTCTCCTTTGCAGCGATAGATACGGTATCCGGCCTGATCGACCGGTATCCCGGCCATAGCCGCCAGTGCATCGGCATGCATCCCGGCTGCATTGACCAGACAGCGGCACATCAGAACATCCCGGGCGCCGTTTTCCTCTTGATACTCTACTTGATACCCCGCTTCCAGCACCCGGATACCGATAACAAGCTGGCGATAGACAAGCATGGCCCCATTGCGCCGGGCTATTTTCGCCATTTTTTCCATCAGCAGATAGGAATCAAAAATGCCGCTCGACGGTGAAAGCAGAGCGGCTACGGCTTCGACATGAGGCTCCAGACGGGCTATCCCCGGACGATCCAGCCATTCTACATCTGTGACGCCATTTTCCTGAGCCTGCCGGGCTAACACGGCAAGCTGAGCGCTTTCTCCCTCATCCCGGGCTATAATCAGTTTGCCTGAACGCCGGTACGGAACCTGATGTTTCTCGCAAAAATCGTACAACAACCGATTGCCGGCAACGCAAAGACGGGCTTTCAGACTTCCCGGAGGATAATAAATGCCGGAATGAATCACTTCGCTGGTGCGCGAAGTGATTTCCTGTCCAAAAGTCTCATGTTTTTCGAGCAGAAGTATGCTTTTGTCCGGCCACCGTTCCGCCAGGCAACAGGCTGCAGCCAAGCCAGTCACACCGGCACCAACAATCAAAATATCAACCCGATCCATGCTTTATCACCTTTTACCCCGCCATCACTGTTTCGTACATTTCGTTAATGAATTGAATGATATTTCCATTGTAACATTCCCGATGAACGTAAGCTAGCCAAAGTCAGGATCTATGCTGTCTAATTTTTATTCCTGCCGCAAAAGCTGGCAGAAAATACACGGCATGGCCTAAAAAAATCAGCAAACAATAAAGATACTATTTTTATGAAGACAAAGGAGAACTAGCCATGAAGCGCATCATTCGTAAATTGGGTGAAAAAAAATACAAACGCTTGTTGGCGGCCGTAGCCGGAGCTGCGGTTGTATCCTCTGCCATGTTACCCAGCGTCTATGCTGCCGAAGGTCCCGGCAGGGAGACACAGGTTTACGAACGAAGCTCCGAGCCCAGAGATACCCGGACAGTTAGGGTCAGCGATCCGGTACAGGAGGTCAGAGACAATGCTTCCACCTTCGGGTTTAACGTCAACCGCGACCGCTTCTCCTTATTATCCGTGACCCGTGATAAAGCTACAGTTCAGATCCGTTCAGCCGGTAAGACCTACAAAGTCGATTTAAACCGCAGCGGCAACGGCTGGGTTATCACCACCATTCGCGGCATCGGAAATTCCAATCAGGCGGCAACCTACGTACCGGCCAACTTGTTTGACAGTTACACTGCCTCCAGTCCGGCAGCCAGTCAACTCATCCTCTATCAAAATACCAATTTCGACGGCTGGCAGTGGCTGGATCAGGATTTTGATCCGGGTATCGGCTTTGGTATGCTGCTGACAAATCCCCGCTCAAGCGGTACAACCGCACAGGTACCTGACAGCGTATTAAATCAAATCGGTACCGTGGACTTCAGCAAGCAATTCGTCATCTATACTCATCTTGCCGGCGTTCCCGCCGACGGCTATGGCATTGCCATCAGCAAGGTAGTACAAACAGGAAACGACTTCACGGTGACCGTGAGAACCAAAAGCCCCCAAGCCGACGAAACAGCCTCGGTCAGCCAGACGGATAGCTGGGTGCTGCTCGACCGGTCGTTCCTGAACTTTAGAAGTCCGATTGTAGTGACTTTTGTAAACCCGGCCGGTGCTGTCTTAAGTACCTTAACGCTTACCGGCTGACCTCATCCTGCCTGGGCATAGCACTTTATATTTTCATATTGACTACCGGTCCCCCGTTATTTTATAATGAAACTACAGAATGAGAGTTATGGATACGGAACTGGCGGATAGTGGAGTTCACCACATGGACCGTATCCAGGAAAAGCCGACCGCCTGGGCAAGATTTGTTTTCTTGTGCCAGGTGGTTTTTATTATGTTGAGCCGCCATTGACGGCGCACAACTCATCAAGGAGGGAACAGCATGGATGCCTGGAAAAATTTTGTGCAGGGAAAGTGGAACGAAACCATTGACGTCAGGGACTTTATTCAACGGAACTACAAACCTTATCATGGTGACGACAATTTTTTAGCCGGACCTACGTTAAAAACAGAAACGGTATGGAAGACATGCCGTCAGCTTTTAAAAGAGGAACAACGCAAAAAGGGAGTTCTGGACGTGGATACCTCGGTCGTATCGGGCATTACTTCGCACCGTCCCGGTTATATCGATAAACCGTCCGAAGTCATTGTCGGCCTGCAGACCGATGCCCCGTTAAAACGCAGTGTTATTGTCAACGGCGGCATACGCATGGCTGAACAGGCTTGCGAAGCTTATGGCTATCACCTGGATCCCAAAATCAGCGAAATTTATCACAATTACACCACAACTCATAATACGGCAGTATTTAACGTATATACCAAGGAAATGAAACAAGCCCGTAAAGCCGGCATCATTACCGGCCTGCCGGACGCCTATGGCCGCGGCCGCATTATCGGTGATTACCGCCGCGTGGCACTTTACGGCATTGACCGGTTGATCGCTGCCAAGAAAAATGATTTAACCGAACTGGCTGCGTATCCCATATTGGAAGACACGATCAAGCTGCGTGAAGAAGTTGCTATGCAAATCACGGCATTACAAGCCATCGCTGCCATGGCCAAAGAACATGGCTTCGATATCACCAAGCCGGCGGCAACTGCCCGGGAAGCCGTTCAATGGGTATATTTTGCTTATCTGGCCGGTATTAAGGAACAAAACGGAGCGGCTATGTCCCTGGGCAGGGTATCCACCTTCCTTGATATCTATATTGAACGCGACCTGGCCGACGGTGTCTTACAGGAAGAAGAGGCTCAGGAACTCATTGATCAGCTGGTAATCAAACTGCGCCTGGCCCGTCACTTACGCACTCCGGAATATAACGAACTCTTTGCCGGCGATCCGCTTTGGGTAACGGAAGCCATCGGCGGCATGGGACTGGACGGACGTACGCTGGTTACCCGTACTTCATATCGTATACTGCATACTTTATACAATTTAGGGCCTGCTCCGGAGCCTAATTTAACCGTACTCTGGTCTAGCGCCCTGCCGGAAGCCTTTAAAAAATTCTGCGCAAAGGTTTCGGTGGATACCAGCGCTATCCAGTATGAAAGCGACGATCTCATGCGTCCCGTCTACGGCGACGATTATGCCATTGCCTGCTGCGTTTCGGCTATGCAGGTGGGCAAACAGATGCAATATTTTGGGGCACGCGCCAATCTGGCCAAAGCTTTGCTGCTGGCCATAAACGGTGGCCGCGATGAAAAGAGCGGTGAGCAAATCGGCCCCATTTTGCCCATACCGGAAGGTGATTATCTGGATTATGACATTGTGCGCCGCAATTATTCGATTGTTTTGAAATGGCTGGCGGGTCTATATGTCAATACTATGAATGTAATTCATTATATGCATGATAAATATGCTTACGAAAGTGCGCAACTGGCTTTGCACGATACGCAGGTAGAAAGGCTTATGGCTTTCGGCATTGCCGGTCTGTCGGTGGCGGCCGACTCCTTAAGCGCCATCCGTTACGCGAAAGTCAAACCCATCCGGGACGAGCGGGGCATTACCGTCGATTTCCAAATTGAAGGCGAATTCCCTTGCTATGGCAACGACGACGACCGGGTAGACACCTTCGCCAGGGAATTGCCTGCTGAATTTTCCCGCCTGCTGAAACAGCATCCGGCCTACCGTAATGCCAAGCATACGCTTTCCATCCTTACTATCACTTCCAATGTCATGTACGGCAAAAAAACCGGCGCAACTCCCGATGGCCGCAAAGCCGGGCAGGCTTTTGCTCCCGGCGCCAATCCCATGCACGGACGGGAACGTCGCGGCGCACTTGCTGCGATCAATTCGGCTGCTAAAATTTCCTACGATGACTGCCGGGACGGCATTTCCTATACATTCTCCATCATTCCCAAAGCGCTCGGCAAAACACCGTCCGCCCGCATCAGCAACCTGGTTGCCCTCTTGGATGCTTATGCCAATCATGGCGGCCATCATATCAATATCAATGTTCTGCAGCGTGAGGTTCTGGAAGATGCCATGGCACACCCGGAAGAATATCCGCAACTAACTATCCGTGTGTCCGGTTACGCCGTACATTTTGTTAATTTAAGCACCGCACATCAACAGGAGGTTATCAGCCGCACTTTTTACAATGCCGTATAAGCACCGGCAAAGGGAGGTCGTCATGAAAGGATACTACCACTCTATTGAGACTTTTGGTACGGTTGACGGGCCGGGCATCCGCTATGTTTTGTTTTTAAGCGGTTGCAGGCTGGCTTGCCGCTTTTGCCATAACCCCGATACCTGGCAACAGACAGATAAAACCATTACCGTTGAAGAAGTACTAAGTGATATAGAACGGTATCGCTCCTACTACCTTTCTTCCGACGGCGGCCTCACGTTAAGCGGCGGCGAACCGCTGCTGCAGCCGGACTTTGCCGCTTCCTTGTTTAAAGAATGCCAAAACCGCGGGTTTCATACCCTGCTTGATACTTCCGGGTATTGCCCGCAGGAGCATATAAGGCAAGTGCTGCCGTACACCGACATGGTGCAGTTCAGCCTAAAGACTGTAGACAAGGCTAAACATTACCTCTTAACAGCCGGCGGCAACGAACTCATTCTTGACAACCTGCGCTATATTGCGTCACAACATACTCCTTTGGTTATCCGTTATGTAGTAATTCCCGGTCTTACCGATTCACTCCAGGATATGGAAGACTTAACCGGATTTCTCCATTCTCTTCCCGGTAAACCGGTCATTGAACTGTTGGCCTATCACACGCTCGGCTGTGAAAAATGGCAGACCTTAGGTCTCAATTATTCATTGCCCGACGTTTCACCGGCAAGCGATCAACAGGTCGAGCAATTCGCCTCCTTGCTCCGTTCCCGGAACGTTACAGTTTTATAGGCTGCGCAAAAAAGGACAGACGGCTAATTCATCCGTCTGTCCTTTTTATCATTGATTCTTTTTACCGCTCAGCTTCTTTACCTGTTTGGCCAGCCTAAGCAAGAATCCGTCTTTTAGCAGCACGGCATCCGCCGGGCAAAGTTCCTGACAGCAATAGCAACGAATACACTTGCGATAATCAATTACCGCCCGGCCTTCCCTCATAGTAATGGCTCGCGGCGGGCAGTGCCCGGCACACCGCCCGCAAGCCATACATTGTGCGGCGACAGCGGGACGGGCCGTCAGCTGATTCTGGCCCAGGCGTACCAGCCAGGGTGGAATTCTTCCTTCCAGGCTGTGCACCGTATGGGCTTCTTTAAAATGAAACCGCCGCTCCTTCCCACTTCCAATCAGTTGAATATCCCGCAGTGCCGGAGAAATCCCCGCCTCCCGGGCGGCTGCCGCAATCGGCAGCTGCTCGGCTGCAAAGCCCATGCAATCAGCCATAACCAAATCTACCGCAAACCCGGACTGCCCGCCCAAAAGAATGCCGCAGTGAATGCAGTCCCCGTTGCGGGGTCCCGCTCCCTCCATGGCTGTCACACCATCCACAATCGACAAAACCGGCGCGACACATTCATACAAATCTACCTGCATCCTGGCAAAGTCACTCATATTTTTCATCCGTAAATGAAACTGCGCCTTATCGGCACCCACAAAAAAACCGAACAGATTTTTTACCGCTCCAGTTACACCCATAAAAGAATGTGTCTTCATCTTAGCTACTGATATGACCTTATCCGCTTCGGTGAAGGGTTTGGCAAGCATCAGCCTTTTCAGCATCCGGCCCTGGGGATACGGGATACTTACCGCTTCATCAAATGAAACCAGCGGAACATGTTCTTCTTCACAGATTTGTAAAATTCCGCATTTCTCAGCCACCTTGCGCGTACTGCCCACCCCCGGTGAATCCCCCACCATGGGCTTGCCACCCGCCTGCTTCACTGCTCTAACCACAGCCCGGACCACTTCCGGATGGGTAGTTACATGTTTACCTTTGTCCACCCCTTCAAGCATGTTGGGCTTCACTAATACTCTATCTCCAGGCTGAACAAACTGTGCCATGCCACCAAATTCAGCCAATAATTCCTGCATAGCCTTTTCTACGACTTGTTGGTCGTAGGAATCGGCTTTTACTATTGCTACTTTTGTCATTGGATTACAGCCCTCCTTTACTAAATCATACTGGATATTGGAAGGGAATTCAAAACCGCTTTTATCTATAATACCAAATAGAGCAGCCCCAAAAGACTACTCTAGACATCGCATGACAAAATAGGAACATCCTCCTCATCTTTCTTTAAAATCCCTATCTTTTAGAAGCGCTTTTTTTAACTATATGGTGCTTTACTCATCATAGATTCTTGAACAATTTTCTCATCAAGACCATATTTCTTTACTATATCAATTACTAACTTAATAAACCATGGATGGGCATTTGGGCAAACAATAACTTTATTTATTAATTTTTTTACATCAACACTTAAACTTTCGCCATTATTCATAAAACCATATTCAGTAATATAATCATTTTGAGGATCATTTTTTACCATTAACCATATTCTTTCTCCATTAATTATTAATCGATGCTCTTTTTCATACTCAAAGAATTTTTGTTTATAAAAAAAGCGCCTAAATTTATAAGGATATCCATCTGGAATATCCTTATACCTGCCATCATAGTAAATAACATTACCGGGAATTATTTCATGAGTTAACATCTCTTCCTTCCCCCATTTATCGGAAGGTGTTTTTCTTAAATGCTCATCATTACAGATAAAACTATCATGCAAATTGTCAATCGTAGTTTCAATAGCAACCCCTTGGGCATCATTAGAATAAATTTTCCACATGGCATAGGATTCTATACTTGATCTGTGCCAACAGCTTATTAAGAATAACTTCTTTAAATTTGCGTAAAACTCTGGAGTTTCCTCTTCTTCAAAGCCATATGGCATATATTTTCTTTGTAACATATTGACTTCACTTAATGAACCCTCAAATTTATCATTTTGCATATCTGCCCTTGAGAAATACAATATAGATTTAGATAGTAAATCGGTGAATTTGATGAAATCCAAGTATCGATAAATTTTTTCCTTTTTATCGTATTCATCCTATTCGTTCACAATAAATCCTCCCTAAATAATAATCACATACTTAGGCTTTTACTCGGTATTCTGCTCACTTTGATCAACTGCATTATTTCGTCATACTTATCTTACCATATCCAAAGAAGCTTTAAACGAATTAAATGCTTCAGAGAGTTTGTAATTAGCATTGCATTGTTCATAAAATTCTTTTTTCAGTTGCTCATTTGCGTTATTTTCATCTACACCAGATTTAATGCGATTTACATAATTGTCAATTAATACTTTAGATTCAATTTGGGGATAGAAATTATCTACTTCTTGATTTACCCAATCAACATTTTTTGAAATTGCGGGAATATTTTCTCTTGAATATTCTTGCCGAACAGACTCAAGTAATGATTTAAATTTTGCTTTATCGCTTTTGTATTGTTCCATTGAATCAATTTCAATTTTTCGATAAGTGTCCAAATAATTATTATAATAATCTACTAGTTTAGGAGAGTTGGAGTAAGCTTCTGCCCTAGCTCTATTTAAGAAGAATATAGTTGTTATAGCAAAATTTGTTCTTAATCCATCAATTCTTGCATTCAATTCAATTAACTTGTAAAACAATTCAGACTGATATTTTTGTTTTTCCTGATTTACAGTAATTGTATTTTGCTTTACCCATTCTTCGTGAGTTTTATCTAATTGGTCAAGCATCAATTTACGATTTTTTTCAAATTGATCATTATTAAGAAAGTAAGTTGCAACTGTCGTGGCACCAGTAGTAAAAATCATCGTAATAAAAGATGTAATCAAAATTTTAAAAAATTCCTTTTTATCCAAAGCAGATTCCCCCGATTTCTTTAATTCTATACAGCCTCTTGATGTTCATGGAATATCGCTACCAATTTCTTGATTAAACAACTTACTCTCACTACTACATTCTATCATTTCTTGTCGAATTGCTCCAAATAACAAGAAAACCCGCCGTAAAAGGCAGGTTTCTATAGTAAATTACCTGAACAGTTAATTCGTCATGCATTTTTAAAATCCTTTAAAATCTACTATAACATAACAAGATTAACGCTTTATCAGTTATATTGAATCCCCAAATACACATTATTTGCTTCCCGATTATACGTGATCTTCCCCACAATCCGCTTCAACAGCCTATTTCGTTCCTGTACGCTCTCTAAATGCCGCCATTTTTCTTTAAATACCTTAATTTTTTGCTTCAACTTCTCCAATAAAGGAATACTGCTCTGTTCCGAATAATCAGCTTCAAACCGCCAATTTCGTGCTTCAAAGCTTGAATTTGCTCTTCGCGTGAGTTTTTCCGTTCCAGAAAAGCAATTTTATCAAAACTGTCCTCTTCCCGCATTTCATATAACCGTTCTATGGCATGTTGATGTTTTATCAGCTCTTTTTCTTTAATAGCTAACGTCTTCTGGTATTGGATTAAACTCCTTATGATGCTCCTGCAATTGCCATTGCAAATTTTGAAACAAACACGGGGACAAGCATATTGTTTCGGTGCACAAGAGGTGATAAAAACAAAATCCCTGTCCCTATATTTTTTAGTTAAGTTTTTCATGCCAATTGAAGAAAAAAAAATAATAGCGATATCTCGTATATTGAGATGTCGCTGTTATTATAAGGACTGTTTAAGAGTCAATACCTTAGACAACAATTTGTCAAATGTCTGTTTTTTTCCAAATACCGCCTGCCGCAATAATTATTCACTGCTAGTATTGCTTATTTCGGAGTGTGTTCTATGATTCATTAACATAATTGATCCTATTACCAGAAAGATACCGATAATATTCGCCATATCTACCTGCTCTCTAAAGATCGCAACGCCAATGACCGCTGCAACGACTGCTTCAACCGACGCAATCACAGGTACCTTGCTGCTCTCTGTGATTTTTTGCAGACCCTGATAATAGAAAATATAGGCGATTGCAGTTGGTATCAAAGCATAGAGGAATCCTAATAGAAGCACACTCTCGTTCAGAGGAACAGCTTGTCCCCAGGGATTCATAAAAACAACGAGGAAGACTGCAGCAAACAGATAGCTATATGTGCTGATAACAAAGGCATTGCTTTTTTCTCCGGCCAATTTTCCGATGATTGCGGTCATGCCATAACAGAAACCCGATGCTATTCCACACAGAACCCCGATCAGCGAGAAAAGCATTACATCAAACTTTCCGCCAGTTGCAGCTAAAGTACACCCCATGATATTTACAATCATTGCAGCAGATTTTATCCATGTGATTTTTTCGCGTAACCAAAAGTAAGAAAAGACGGTAGTAAAAACCGGAGCAGTATTCATCAAAACGGCACTCACCGTCACGCCGGTCAAGGTGACGGCTATGCTATAAAACACATTATAGATTCCATGGCAAACAATGCCTAAAAGCGCACAGAATAGTAGGGTCTTTTTGCTTACACGGAGAGAAAAAAAACCAAACTTTGTGATGGTAATTACCGCGAGAATAACGAAGGAAAAGGCCATACGAAGGAAGCTTGTAAATACAAATGATGACCCATATTGCTCCATCAACTGAATAAAAGGACCGATGCATCCCCATAATACACCGGCAATAAAAACCTGTAAATATCCCTCGAACTCTTCGTTTTGTAATACTCTCATTAAAAGATACTCCCTTCCGATTATGCCTTTTTATACGCTTCCACCTTTACTTTGCAGATACTGGCAGCGCACATTACACGATCCATATTTCAATACCTCTGACCCCACAGTACTGTTCCAAGTTCCTAGAAAACTGCTCTATCCATGGCTTGAGTCCCTCACTTCCGTCAAAAGAATAAAGAATTGAAATAATATCTCGGTTGCCACTTTGTATCATTGCCCTGCGGCCGTCGCTACTTGGATTGCCAAACGGCCCAAGATCATCATACAAAACAGGGAGATACTCAATATTCACGCTGCCCTTTCCAATGCCATCGTAACGAGCACTATCTTCTGCGCGTCGTAGTTCAACAGCCCCTTTCAGCTCGCCTAAATCATAGGAGCCAATGGAGTAACCGGAGGAAACGGAGATCAGGTTATTGACTTCCACAACATTATTGATATGATATAGCTCTGAGAGTTCTTTACAATCCATCTCAGCATGGCTTCTGCCGCATTACGGTACTCATGGGGTGACTTTCCAAGCGCCTTATATGCCTGACGGGTAGCCGCGATATGCGAATTTTGACAATAGCATCCAATGTATATCCTTCGGATAATTTAGCAATAGAACTGTCAAAAATGTCAAAAAGTTTGGCAGAGCTGGACTCCACAGTTATTTTGTAGTGCAAAAAGCCAAGTGCGGTTCCCGGACATAATGTTTTGATTTCATCAGATATAGATATTTTCATTGTTGTCCTCCCAATTGTTGTTTTCCATGTTATTTCAAGGATAGAGATACATCTGGTAATAAACATTGCCCGTTATCTCTTTATTCTGGCCCCTTTATTCAGTTGATAATTACTCTCGCCAATCTTCAAAATACTTTGTATTATCTGATTTGGAATACTGTCCGGAGACAGTTGCCGGCAAGTACTTCTTTTATGCTGTAGCCTTCCAGGTCCCGGCCTGTGCGCTTGATATAATCCAAACGACCAATTTCTACCGCACCGGAACTAACCCAAATCATTCCCGGCTGTAGTTCCCGTCCAATACGACTAAATACGTTGTAGTCAATATCTTGTTCCGCCTTCCGTATTAGGGCCATTGAACCAATTTTTCCAACCAATTCAATATCAAAAGACTTCATATTTCTGTACGCTCCTACAGCAAAAGCATTGTGTTTTCCTTGGCCCCATTGTAGAATAAACTTATCATAAAGTAAAACTAAGATTTGTATAATCTATATTTAGTATAACTTAAAAGGAGAGCTTATGGAGAGCGCAAGATGCAAGGCGTTTTTGGCCGCTGTTGAGGCTGGAAGTTTTTCAAAGGCGGCAGAAGTTTTGAATTATACTCCCTCCGGCGTAAGTCAACTTGTCAGTGCCCTTGAAAACGAACTAGGTTTTTCTCTGCTGCGCCGAAATAAAAAAGGGGTAATACCAACTGAGAATGGAGAAAAAATTTTGCCTGCTGTGCGGGAATTTCTTTTGCAGGAAAATCGCATTTACCAACTTGCGGCTGAAATGAATGGCCTTCTGATAGGCAGCATTACAATCGCTGCATACTCCAGTATTGCAACACACTGGCTACCAAGTGTTATTCGGGCTTTTCAAGAGGATTATCCGCAAATCCAAATCAAACTGATGGAAGGGATACGGCAGGAAGTAACTAAATGGCTAGATGAAAAAATTGCAGATGTGGCCTTTTTGAGTTACAAAGACCCGATGCCCTATGACTGGATACCGCTTGCTGAAGATCAAATGCTGGCCGTATTGCCGAAAACACATCCACTTGCCGCAGAAGCATCGTACCCGCTTCAAAATTGTGAATATGAGCGTTTTATCATGCCTGCGCTTGGACGTGATGTTGATGTAGTTGCACTGTTTCAAGATAACAATTTAAATCCGAGCATCCAATTTTCTACGTTAGAAAATTTCGCTACTATGGCTATGATTGAACAAGGGTTAGGAATGAGTATTATGAATGAGTTGATCACGCGCAATTGGCAATGTGATGTTGTAAAACTTCCGCTTACCCCCCCACAACAGATTACATTGGGTATCGCACTTCCATCGTTGGAAAATACATCTCCGGCGGTTAAACGATTTGTCAAATATGCTGTAGATCGATTAACTTGTTAAAAAGTGTATAGATAAGCGTTTCGTCATCAAAAGCAGATTACGAAATAAATTAGTACGAATCATAAAGTAACTTCCATAAGTAAAGCCAAACCTTGAATCTTCTCACTTAAGTCGTTTTTAGCATTCGTCACACTCCTTTCGCAAGCAACCCCATGCCAAGAAGACCTATCAACTTCATTTCATCTGCTGGTAGGTTTTCTTTCAAAACATCCCGTAGTTTAATCCTTCTCATTTTTGTACTTTTAGAGTTCTTTTTGCAGACTACTCTGGAATGATGGTGCAATCATCAATTTGAAATGAAGGCAATCCAACAGAACAACAACACTCTCAACTAGCCAGATTCTCATGAATCAGCAGGGCGAACAGGGCAGTTTTTTCCTTTGTTTGAAAATCATACAAAAAAAGAAGCCCTCAAGCCCTGAAACTACAAGACTTGAAGACATTCCAGAACCGTTACCATAGTACGGTTCTCCCAGGCTAATATTAAATGAACTTATTACTTAATGAACATAGTATGTCATGCTACGGAATAGTCTTCTATAGTCCATAACATGATATTTAAGCATCTGAAAAGGTATTTAGGGAACTACCAGCGGATGGGTAGTTCTCCCGGACGCTTTGTCTGCAGCGTCTAACATGTTCGGCTTTACTAAGACTCTATCACCTGGTTGTATGAACTTTTCTATTCCGCCTAAATGAACAAGCAATTCCTGCATGGCTTGCTCGACGATTTGCTGATCGTAGGATTCTGCTTTGACTACCGCGACAAAACACGGGGGCAGGCATATTGTTTCGGCGCACAAGAAGTGATGAAAACAAAATCCCTGTCCCTGAGTTCTTTATCACTGTCATATCATTCATCAGGTAATAGCATCATGCAGTAATCTTCATTTTCTATAGCCCATATCGATATATTGACTGGCGTTTCAACTATAGGCAAGTAATAGGTATCAATGATTTGCGGACATTCTTGCCTATGAATGATTTTTGTACAGTAAAGCCATCTTTTTGTATTACAGACAGATCAAATAAATGGAATATTATATTCCCGCTTCAACCGCTCTCCCAAAGCCGGTTTTTATTTATGTATTTCTCTCAGGTATCTGAAAGAAAATATGCCTCGTTCATTGTCAGCTTCATACAAAGATTGGTCTACTAACAAATAATAATTCTTACTATTTCCTTCATACAATAATTGGCAATCAACTGGCAGTTGAACGCATTCATAAGTTTTATCGTTCATTTGGAAAGTAAGTGTTTTTTCCTGTTTTAATTTGCTAAAAGACATGGTATTTTCACCCTTTTCCACGCTTATATCTTAAACTTAAGCTACCTTACGTCAATTATATTAAGTTTACTTAAAAGGTACAATCCCTTTAGAGCCTGCTAAAAGCCGGGAGGGAAATGTTAAAATGGCCTATAATGATCTAAAATATCGCAGACGGTTTACAACTTCTATAAAAAATGAAATTCTGGATGCATTTTTTAAGTTAGCAGCACAGAAAAGACAGCCGAAAAGTTGGTTGATGGATGAAGCCCTTACTGATTTATTAGTAAAACATGGTATGAAAATTAAAACTGAGGAAGAAGAAAATCGGTAATAAGCTTTTCTTGATTTTAAGAGCAGTTAATACAAATATACAATATATAGTCACTATATGCAACTATATACAACCAATTACATTAATATAGCTTATCTAATACACTATAATTGAATATCAACATTGGAGGAAAATAGATGGCAGAACCCTATTTACGTTATCGGACGAGATTTACTTCTTCGTTAAAAAATGAACTTCTGGAACAATTTAATGAACTTGCGCAAGAGACCCGTATCCCCAAAACTAGGCTTCTGGATGAAGCCATCGAGGATTTATTAAAGAAGCACAAAAAAAGGAAAACTCAAGTTAAGTAAAGCATTAATAATGAGGGTTTGGGTGGGAATTCCTCCATGGCGGGGTAAGATTCCCAGCCCATACAGAATAAAAGGGGTTCGTTAAATTGGAAATGTTTATTCGTACTCGTATCCACAAAAAGGCCATGTAGCTACATGGTCTTTTTTCTATCTCCCTATTCTCTGTTTTTAATATTTATTATAATCAAATTGAACGAACACAATCTGTGCAAGGAATTCCTAAGTCCTGGCAAATCAGACCGGAGACTGCCAAAATATATATCGGGGTTATCGACAGATTTTTTCGCTCTCTAAGAATGTCAATAACTCCGGCTCTTTACTACTCCTGTACCGGCGTTTCCACAATAACGCAGTCTGCTTCTGGTATTTGAACAATCTCTTCATTCTACTTGTAATCTCTCCACCATTGACGGTTGGAGTTGTTGTCGCCAATGGTAACTACTTCGCCAATCATTGGCGTGACTACCTGTACATCCTTTTTTTGCGCTTCAATAATCAGCCGTTCCACCTGGCTGGTCCAGTTAGGATTGGACTGACTGAACATGCCCCAATGAATCGGCACCATAAGTTGTCCCTTAAGATCAATCTGTGCTTGCACCGCCTTTTCCGGAACCATATGAATCTGGCCAAACAAGGCGTTTGCCTGGCCGCATTCCATAAAAGTGATGTCAAACGGTCCATATTTATCGCCAATTAGCTTAAAGTGCGGGCCATAGGCACCATCACCGCTAAAAAATATTATACTATTTCCTGTCTCACTAGGTTCCGGCAACGTAACTATCTTCTCCTTCTGATCCGGCAAGCTTGCTAAATATTTATTGCTATGTTATTGCCATGACGTGATCCTATGTTGCTTCCAGTTTCTCCCCAAATTCACTGAAAACCTCCATATTCTGCTTATTCTTCATTATTATGTTCTTCTATTCAGCCATATAAAACATAAAATTGACGTGAAAATAGTATCCACGTCAATTTATTAATATACAGCTTTATCATGAACGGAAGGACCTGGTTGTTTTTGATGGAAACTGTAAATTGATAACACAAAAATCATATAGTTAATAATCAAAACTTAATCAATACCTAACGATAGATATGCTCTAAAGTCGGCGGCAAATCATTATTGAGCCCTTTAGAAAATAAAATTTGATGAACATTCAGTCCGGAAATACGGAAAGAGGCTGCACAGCCTTGCAGATAGAGACTCCACATCCGCACGAAACGCCGGCCAAATTTCTTCCTTATTAAATCAATATGGCGAGTAAAATTTTCATACCAGCGATCAAGGGTCATGGCATAATGCATCCGCAGGCTCTCGGTATGCAACAAGTGAAAATCGTATTCAGGCAACAGCCACATGGTTTCCCGCAGCGAAGGAACATAACCGCCGGGAAAGATATATTTTTTCATCCAAGTATTATTCGGTACATCTTCGGTAGTATGGGTGATGGTATGGAGCAAAGACAAGCCTCCGGGAGTCAGCAATTGATTTATCTTTGCCATATACTTGGGCAGGTTTTCCTTGCCGACGTGTTCAAACATCCCCACACTGACGATTTTATCAAATTGAAGCTGTTTCTCATCTAAATCCAGGTAATTAACAACTTGTACGTCGACTTGGTCCGACAACCCCAGGCTTGCGATTCGTTCTCGCGTACCGCGATATTGTTCTTCACTCAGCGTAATACCGAGGGCTTTGGCACCGTACTCCCTGGCCGCTTTGATAATAAGCCAGCCCCAGCCACTGCCAATATCCAGCAGTCTCTCGCCCGGTTTCAGGTCAAGTTTTTTTAAAATATGGTCTAGCTTTTGCAGTTGGGCCTGGTGTAATGAGTCTTCCGGTGTTTTAAAATAAGCGCAGGAATAGTTCATCGTTTCATCGAGCCATAAGGAAAAGAAATCATTACCCAGATCATAGTGATGTTCAATATTATGTTTTTGCTGCAATTTATCGGCTACACCATTGACTATTTTCGCCATTAAACTTGTCGTCAAATTGCCCGTGGTAAAATATTGCTGGTTGTCGTGCATTATTTGCAAGGCATCATCCAGGCGGCCCTGGAAGTCAATTATCTCGTCCATATAGGCTTCGCCCAAAGCAACCATGGGGTCTTCGATCTTGAAGTTAACAGGCGGCTCTTTCTTAAAAATTAATGTAAAATAAGGTGTTTTATCTCCGTAGCTTACCTTCTCTCCATCCCAATAGACTACCTCCAATCCACCATGTTGAATTTTCTCAAACAATGACTTGACAAACGTTTTTTTCATTGATGGGCCTCCCCACTGTCCGTATGCTATTTGTTTATACGCAGTGCCCATATTCTTCCCTTCCGGAACAAGAACTATCAGTCAACTTTTCTAGAATAATTTGTAAAAACAACTCAAGGGAGAATTAAAGGCGCTGGTATGCGGCAGCAACAGGAAACTCTAAAGATTTGTTGGATCCGGAGGCGAAAATCTGATCCAGGCTGCGAAATACGAGCGTACCGAATCACGGCAAGATTATCGGTCTGTCCAAAAGATAAAAAAACCGCCGCAGCGGTAGAAAAAATCGCTGGCGACAGCCCTTTTGGCAATGAAATGACAATTATACTATCAGATCTTTCAAACTTTTAGCCGCGTCGGCCTGTTGTGCCAAAACGCATAACAGCGAATACATCGGCAGACTAAACGACTGTTCCTGGTGATGGATCAGTGATATTTTCAACTGCATGCGGGGACCTTGCTCCAGAATGCCTAATACTCCCCGCTCGATCTCTTCCCTGACCAATGTTCCGGGCAGATAGGAAATACCCAGTCCGGCAATGACTGCTCGCTTTATCGCCGCTGAATCACTGTATTCAATGGGAGACTGAAGTTCGATGGGGCCAACGGTTTCATCGAACTTTTGACGAAAAACCGTTCCCTTGGTGTAGTTGATCAGCAGGTCTTTACTTAAATTGACTTTATTGCTATGATTCTTAATATAATTGCTGCTTGCCACCCATAAGACATCCTCAATCCAGATACCGTGCTGACAAATGGGTTCATAGCTGTTGTCGCCATGAATAAAGCCAAGGTCATAGCGGTGCTCCAGGATTCCTTCGAGGACTTTCTGGGTACTCATACAGACTTCAATACTGATACAAGTTTGCGGCATTTGGGACTGGGTTTCAGCTAAAATATCGGGTAAGAAATAGTTGATCATTTGTGTTGATACGCCTAAGCGAATGGTTTCCGTGCTGTGCTCAAAGGAACACATGACATTCCTGGTTTCTTCCCACAGGCTAACCAGGCGTTCAGCATAAGTGATCATTGAGCTTCCGGCTTCAGTCAAGCTTAGCCTCTTGCCGTTTCGTTTAAACAATCGGACATGAAAAGCCTCTTCAAGACTATAGATTTGAGCGGTAACGGCCGGCTGTGAAAAACCGAGCTGTTCCGCCGCTTTCGTAATATTTAGGAGCTTGGCTACTAATAAAAATGATTTGAGCAATCTTAGATCCACATGAAGGTACCTCCGGTATTTTATTGTACACATAAAATTCGCCGCTAAATGAGTATGTGGCTTGGATAACACACACATCGATTTAACGGCGAACTTTATCAGCCTGCTAAGAATCAGGCTAACCGGGCGATCGGGCCTTTTTCCTGGAGCAGCTTTTTACCGGCAATTCCCGGCTGGGTCATTTCCTCCGGCGATAAAATAACTTCCAGGGCTTCCTTGGTCAGCAACCCTTGATTCAAAATGATTTCCCGAACCGGCTTGCCGGTATTATAGGCTTCTTTAGCAAGCAGTGAAGCTTTTTCGTAACCGATATGAGGCAGCAGGGCGGTAACAATACCAACGCTGCCTTCGAGCCATGCCTGGCACTGAGCGGTATTGGCCTGCACGTTTTGTACACATAATTTGTTAAAGGTATCAACAGCATTGGTCAGATAAGTCATCGAATTAAAGATATTAAAAGCCATTACGGGTTCCATAACATTTAATTCAAACTGACCGTTTTCAACGCCAAGGGAAACGGCCAAATCGTTGCCGATCACCTGATAGCAGGTTTGATTTAAAACTTCCGGGATAACCGGATTCACTTTACCGGGCATGATTGATGAACCGGGCTGACGGGCCGGCAGCAACAGTTCGTTGATTCCGCAGCGGGGTCCGGAGGCCATCAGCCGGAAGTCATTGGCTATTTTAATTAAAGACAGCGCGGTTATTTTCATAGCACCGGAAACATCGGCAAAAGCATCGGTGTTGTTAGTAGCATCAACCAGATTTTCCGCTGTTGCAAAGGGGATACCGGTTATTTGCGTTAATTGTTTGACCACTTCTCTGATATACTCGGGTTCCGCGTTTAAACCGGTACCGACGGCAGTAGCTCCCATGTTTACCTTGCGCAGGCTGAGCAAAGCGTGATCAATACGTTCGGCACCCCGGCGGACAGAGGCGGCGTAAGCAGCAAACTCCTGCCCCAATGTGATTGGCACGGCATCCTGCAAATGTGTCCGTCCCATTTTTAACACGCTGATAAATTCCCGGCCTTTTTTATCAAGTGCGGCTGACAGGCTTAACAATGCAGTTACGAGAAGGCGGCCTTTGCGGGCAGCGCATATTTTGACGGCTGTTGGGAAGGCATCGTTGGTCGATTGGGCCATATTGACATGGTTATTAGGCGAAATGCGTCCATAGTTGCCTTTGACATCGCCAATCAATTCTAAGGCGCGGTTGGCGAGGACTTCATTTATATTCATATTAAAGGAAGTGCCGGCACCTCCCTGAATCGGGTCGACGCAAAACTGGTCATGGAGTTTGCCGTCAATGACTTCATCGGCCGCAGCAACAATCGCCTGACCAACTGTTTTATCCAACCGCCCTGTGAACATATTGGCTTTGGCAGCTGCTTTTTTAACCACGGCTAAGGCCTGAATAAAGACGGGATCCACTTTCTGGCGGGTGATTTTAAAATTCTCCATTGCCCGGAGGGTTTGCACGCCATAATACACATCGTCAGGTATGCTCATTTCTCCTAAAAAATCATGTTCGTAACGCATCGGTGAATTCCTCCTGTAATTTATATTGATCATTGGGAAAGCCCGGTATATTACCAGATGCCGACAACTTTCATCCAGGGAATGCCAATCAAAACCCAAATAAGTAAATGAATAATGGTAATGACAAACCCCAAACGCCACCACTCGCTTTGCGTAATGTAGCCTGAACCGAAGAAAATCGGCGAAACTCCGCAGGCATAGTGAGTTAAGGTGGAACAGCTGTTGGCAAAGACCCCCAGTAAAATTGCCGTAAGCAGTACGGGTGCTCCGGCAGCTACCGCAACAATGGCAAAAGCGCCGAACAGAGCCATAACATGAGCGGTATTGCTGGCAAAGCCATAATGAATGAAAACATAAACAAGTGATAGTAAGAGTAAAACAGCAAACCAGGAAATGCCGGACAGATAGCCTGACACAAGTTGGGCAAACCAGGAAATAAGACCAAGTTTGGCCAAATAAGCGGCCATATTAACCAAAATTCCCATCCAGACCAATACGTCCCAGGCTCCTTTTTCCTCCAACACATCCGTCCAGTCAAGAACTTTGACAATCAGCATCAGCGACAGGCCCAGTAGCGCAACAAAGGCCGGATCAAAACCGGTAATGCAGCTGGTGGCCCAGAGCAGCAAAGCTATGGTAAAGATGCAAAGCAGCAATTTTTCATTACGGGTCATGATGCCCATTTTGGACAATTCTTCCCGGGCCAGTTGTTTGGCCTCCGGGGTTTGTTTTAACTCCGGCGGATATATCTTATATAGGATATAGGGTATAATCATGCTACAAGCCAGGCCGGGGATAATGCAGGCAATAAACCATTGTGACCAGGCAATTGTCCGGCCGAACAGTTCCTGGGTCAGTTTAACAACAACGACATTATTTGAAGCTCCGGTAAGGAAGATGCAAGCGGAAATAATCACACTGTTATAGGCGCTCAGCATTAGAAATTTTCCGACTTTTCCGGCCGAAGTTCCGGGCTCGGAGCCAAATGCCGAACATAAACTGCGGGTTATCGGGTAGATAATGCCGCCGCCCCGGGCGGTATTGGACGGTGTAAACGGCGCTACGATAAAATCAGTTGCCGATAAAGTATAGGCAAGTTTTAGCGTACTGTCGCCAAAACGGCTCATTAAGAGATAAGCAATTCTTCGGCCTAATCCGGTTTTGACAAAGCCTTTGGCAAACATAAATGCTGCAACAATCAGCCATATCACGGTATTGCTAAACCCTTCGAGGGCCTGACCTGGCTTGAGAACGCCGGTAATAACAACAACGGTCAATCCCATGATCGAGGCTGCGCCAATTGGTACCGGCTGCAAAATAAAAGCAAGGATAGTTGCGGTGAAAATTGCCAGCAGATGCCAGGCATCCGGTTTTACTCCGTCAGGTATCGGCAGAAACCAGATTATTACCCCCATCAACAGGCATAAGATACCTTTGGTGGCTTTATTGGCCATCATAGAAACACCTCTTAAGCTCATTATTTAATTAGACGATGAACACAGAATTCCTGCATTTTGTATACAAAATTATGTATACATTAACAAGCAATCAGATTTGTCAGATGCCGTTAAAGGCCGACTGTTGTATCAATATAATCTGCCAAAGCTTGTTTAACGACTTCCTGAGCCAGTAATTTGGTTGGGTCAATCTCATGATAGTTGCCGGAAAGCTGATCAAAGATTAGCGGCATTTCCGTGCAGCCGGCAATAAATGAGTTTACTCCCAGTTGCTGATACTTTTGCAGGAGCTGCTGCATTGCTGGCAAGAAGGAGTTTTGCGCCAGCAGGCCGGCTTTTGTTTCGTTTATTGCACCGGATATAATTTTTTGTTCGTCCGGCTGAGGTTCTATTAAGATAAAACCTTTAGCGGCAAAGGCTGTTTGATATAGTTTTGCTTTCACTGTGGCAGCGGTTGCAAGCAGCATTATTTTTCCCAGGCCGGC
The DNA here is from genome assembly GCF_001298735.1 of Propionispora sp. 2/2-37. Lineage (GTDB taxonomy): Bacteria > Bacillota > Negativicutes > Propionisporales > Propionisporaceae > Propionispora. The sequence goes on from NZ_CYSP01000008.1 coordinate 157,678, forward strand.
AGCAGCGTAATGATTTTTGACATACTCGGCAGCGGTTTCAATCATATTGATTATTTTAATCTTAAGGCTGTCCTGAATGGCCTGGTACCAGAAATGAGCGGTGTTGCAGGGCATGACTAAAATATCGGCTCCGGCTTTCTCCAGAAATTGCGCGGACTGAATCAGTTCTTTTTCAGGGCTTTGCGCGCCGCTCATAATGGCGTCAATCCGGGAAGGAATCTGCGGATTGCTATAGACAATCATTTTTAAATGCTCCTGATCGATAACCGCCGGTGTGCATTCAACAATTTTCTTGAATAAATCCACGGTTGCCAGCGGCCCCATTCCGCCCAGTATTCCTACTGTAAGCATTTACTATCACCTCCTTAAGCCTCTTTTCTATTTTACAAAAAATTCTGCCAGAACAAAAATTAAAAGTATCTATTTAAAAATAGACTTTTTTTATCAACCGAAAATGGACCCAGGCTGACAGCATGCAGCATGGGTCCATTAATATTGTTCACCTGATATATCCAGGTTGTTAACTAAATAGTATCCAGTTTTTCGACTGTTCTTTCATTTACTGTATTTAATGTTGTTTTAGGTTCGATAAGCATGACATGTACTTCTTGTTCTGCAACGGGAAGATGTTCAACTCCTTTTGTTGTTTCAATTGACATTTTAATCCAAATAAAAGTAGATTTCACTTTCACTTTTTGGTAATATATCAATAAAATTACTGATTTTTTTGATTATTTTTTATGTTAGTTTTGGTCAACTTTGTCTTTACTATAAAATATAAATAATGAAAAAAGCCTCTAAAAAATATTGTAAAGATGGGGAGTTGCCTATGCCAAAAGAGGAAAAGGGTGTCATTTGGAAAGACGGGATATATTTTCGCTCTGCCAGCTTATTTGCCAAAAACAATCTTTTTTATGTTTTATGGGGGGCAACCTATAATTTAGATGCTCCTTATCGTGTGAAAAGGAGCTATATGGATGCTTATATGTTGCAGTATATCACCAGGGGGGAAGTTCATTTTGAATTGCGCGGACAGCATTTTACTGCTAGTGAAAATGAGTTTGTCCTTTTAGATTGTCATGAGCCCAATCATTATTGGGCGGAAATCCCCGCACAAGTAAAATGGTTTCATTTTAATGGCAATACGATAAAACCAATCTTAGAATATATTTACAAATTAAATGGAAATGGACATTTTTTAAGTCCAAAAGCATTCAAAATAGATCGGTACGTGGACAAAATCATGGAGACAATAAAAATTGAAGACGAAAATGAAATCTTTGTTTCGCGAAATATTTACAATATTTTATGTGAAGCAGCAACTCCCCCGCTAGCTTCAACTATCTCTTCACGTGAAAATATGATAGCGATAAACAGGGCAATTCATTTTATGCAGGAGAATTTTCACCGGCAGATCATGATTGCGGATATTGCCGAGCATGTCAATTTCAGTCTGTTTTATTTTACGAGGTTATTCAAAAAGGTCATGCTTACTTCGCCACATTTGTATTTGTTGAATATGCGATTGGTTTATACCAAAAAACTTTTATGCGAAACCTCCGACAGTATTGAGGATATAGCAAAAAAAAGTGGTTTTCAAAGTTCATCCTATTTTATTCGTGCATTTAAGAAAGCAACAAATCTGACGCCCAGTAAATTTCGCAGCATTTTTTCTGATTTGTAAACGGGAACTACTCTGGTAACCCTGACGACATAATCTTTATATCTCGGCCTGGGAAAGCAGGAATATTTTCTATAGATGATCTCTTCTTATAGAAAACATTCCTGCTTTTTATTTGGGCAAACCGTGTAAATATCCGGGCAAATAGCGTTAATGACAGCAAATTATATTATGATTATTATTAATATACAGAACGTTCTGATAAATAAAAATGTGCAAATACTTAAATGGAGGAAAATGATGCAAAATAAACATCCAAATAAAAATTTATCGCTGATTATTTTTATCTCTACCTTTGGCGGTTTACTATTTGGTTATGATACAGGCGTAGTCAATGGAGCATTGCCTTATATGTCGCTGCCTGATCAGTTGAATTTAACTGCATTTACCCAGGGATTGGTTGTGGCTATTTTGCAATTAGGCGCTGCAGCAGGGGCAATAGCTATTGGAAAAATTACGGACGTGTATGGTAGGCAAAAAACATTAATTCTGCTTTCCCTGCTGTTTTTTGTTGCCACGCTTTCTTGCGCGCTGTCTCCGAACGTACCGGTTATGGTTGTTTCCAGATTTATGCTTGGTTTGGCGGTGGGAGGAGCTTCGGTAAATGTCCCCACCTATTTAGCTGAAATCTCTCCTTTCTACCGGCGCGGCAAAGTGGTGACGAAAAACGAGTTGATGATTGTCTTGGGGCAGCTCCTTGCATTCACTTGCAATGCTATTATTGGCATCACCTGGGGGGAAAATGACGGAGTTTGGCGCTATATGCTTTCTCTAGCGGCTGTTCCGGCGGTTATTCTAGGAGTAGGAATGCTTCGGATGCCGGAAAGTCCCCGATGGCTAATTAGTAAAAACCGGGTACAGGAAGGGACTGAAGTTTTAGAAAAAATTCGCTCACCAAAGGAAGCCGAAAATGAAGTGGCTGAAATAAAAAAGAGTATAGAAAAGGGCTCTGTTGTTCAGCAAATGACAGTTAAAGATTTAGGCATCCCCTGGGTCAGATATTTGATATTGTTGGGTGTTGGCATGGCCTTGATCAATCAGTTTACGGGGATAAATTCTATTATGTATTATGGAACAGAAATTCTTAAAAATTGCGGACTAAGTACAGAAGCGGCACTAATTGGCAATATAGCCAATGGGCTTATTTCTTTAGTTGCTATGTACTGCGGAATTTGCATGATGGACCGGGTGGGACGGCGTCCAATGATTATTACCGGGTTAGCAGGAGTTACGGTGACTCTTTTTCTCATCGGAGTGGCTTCGAATGTTTTACATACTGCTGCCTATTTCCCTTTTATCATGCTGTCATTGATTATCGTTTATCTTGCTTTTTTCCAGGGGCTAATTGGACCGGTAAACTGGTTAATTATCTCCGAAATATTTCCTTTAAGGCTTCGGGGCCTGGGAATGGGGATTGCCGTCTGTGTATTATGGATTGCCAATTTTTGTGTAGGCTTAACATTTCCGATTTTGCTTGAACAGGTGGGCCTGGCGAATACATTTTTTACATTTGCTTTAATGAGTGTATTGTCAGTTTGGTTTGTCGTCAAATGTCTGCCGGAAACAAAAGGGCAGTCTTTGGAAAAGCTGGAGGAGTTTTTCATGCATCATTATGGTAAAAAAAACTTGGAAACAAAACATCAGCTAGAGGAGACTTTATAATGGAAAAAATTAAAGTTGGCATAGCAGGGCTGGGCAGATTAGGAAAAGAACATGCGAAAAACCTTGCCTTTAAAATTCCCAATGCTGAACTTACGGCAGCCTGTTCTATTGTTCCCAGCGAATTGGAATATGCGAAAAACGAGTTGAGTGTAGAGAAGGTTTATCCGGATTTTCACGAGATGCTAAAAGATGCTGCTATGGAAGCGATAGTTATTGTGACGACAAGCGATCAACATTGTTGGCAGATTGCTGCCGCCCTTGACGCGGGCAAGCATGTTTTTACGGATAAACCGCTAGGAGTAACGATCGAAGAATGTAAAACGGCAGAAAAAGCCGTTGAACGCCATCCAGAACTTACTTTCTTTTTAGGATTCATGAGAAGGTTTGATCCATCGTATGCTTATGCCAAAGAAAAAATCAAACAGGGAGCTATTGGTAAGCCTTACATGCTGAAAGCAACCGGTATTGATCCCGAGGCCTTAGTCGAAGGAGCTATTAATTTTTCGTCAAAATCCGGTGGAATTTTTATTGATATGGCGATACATGATATTGACTTGATGCGCTGGTTTTTAGAATCCGATCCGGTAGAAGTCTATGCTGCAGGTACTACCTTTAAACATAAAGAATTCCAGGCTGTCGGCGATGATGAGACCGGAGCTGCCATGTATAAGTGCGCTAATGGCGCTATTGCGTTTGCACATATGGGGAGAACGGCGCCTCATGGCTATCATGTGGAAACAGAAATTATCGGGACAGATGGAAGTATACGTATCAGTCCTGTTCCGGAAAAAAATCTTTGTCTGATTTATAATCAACATGGAGCAGTGAAAGAATGTGTCAGTGGTTTTCCTGAAAGGTTCGCTGATGCGTACCGTCTTGAAATGGAAGAGTTCATCCGCTGTATCCAGCAAAAAGAAAAACCGGCCATTACCGTCTACGATGGAACTAAGTCAACCCAGATTGCGTTTACAACCATGGAAGCTTATAGAAAAAGAAGAGTGCTGCCGATAACATATTAAGTTAGAAGCACACCGGGACTATTCCGAAAGCTACTGTAAACCTTTAAGAGATGTTACAAAAATACACAAATATAAATTATAGTGCATATGTTGTAGAAATATTAATTCCTACCTGCCGGAGTGGAATATCTTGGGAGAATTCAAACTAGTCCCGGACGAATCAATTTTTTTCGACATAACCCCCGATGAAACCAGCTTGTTTTTCTATGCTTTAGGTGTTGCTGTTTCCCAGTCATTAACCATTGATGAGCTTAATGTTCTGGCTAATGGACTTGTTGAAACGGCACAGGTAATGTTTGTCATTGCCTCCCAGCGGACGTTACTTAATGACGCCATAAATGCCCAACAAGAAAAGAAAGATGCTGAAAAAGCGAAAGAAGAGAAAAAAAGCACTCAGGAATTAAAATCCGAAATCAAAAAACTCCAGGATCAAATTGAATACTTGCAAAAACAAATAAACATCATAAAAAGGTAACTAAAAACTCCTGCAAGAATTTACCTTACAATTCTTGCAGGAGTTCTGTCATTATCCATAGTCATTGATGACAAATTGCTCATCGCTCACCTCATGACCTGTTATTTTTCGTATGTTTTGTGAAGATAGATTATTTCCTGAATTAACTTTTTTGCCAGCATCGCATTCATCAGATGATCCATTGCATGCATCATCAAAACGGAACAATGAAATTCCGCCCCTTCGGCTTCTTTTTTAATCAGCCCTGTCTGCACGCGATGCGCCTTCAGCATTTTCTCTTCCGCCCGTGCCAGCAGGGTATCAGCCTGCTCATATTTTCCCATCTTTGCCCATTCGAGCGCCTGCATCATTAGCTCTTGTGCATCACCTGCGTCGGCAATCAGAGAAAAAGCAATTTGGTCTACATTTTCCATGAAAGTTCCCGCCCCTTTTTTTAAGTTACTTGATTAATTCCTACCTTTTTACTCTCTCTCCCTCTATCATACTTTTCGAAATCCAATATTGCCAGCATAATTTGCCGAAAGGGGTTTATATTATCTTTTGTTTCAAGTACGAATATTTTGACATTCCCCGGCGTAATGGACGTTTAATTTTTCTTTCTCTATATTTTATGAAGCAGAGATTAACTGTTAAAATAAAAAAGCTCAAGTGAATACTTGCCCGCAAGAAATGCAAGAGGTCGTCCGAAAGCTTTCCCGCTTTTAGACGACCTCTTTTCCTGTTCATGCTTACCTGAGCCTAGTCTGGATCATATTCATTGTTCCGTACCAACCCAAAGCATAGTCCTAAAATGTTTTTTAAACTATTTACTGCATTCAAAGTTCCCAGTCATATTTCTTTTCCCGTATCCGGAATTACAAAATAATAGGAACCGGACTGCAGTTCATACAGTGCCTTGCCTTCCCGGTACCCTTTGAACACTATATTTTCGTTCCCGTCTATCGGCTGCCCGTTCTCCAAAATCCTGCGTGCAACCGGCAGACTGCTTACCGGCAGGTAAAGCGTAGCCGTCGTATTCGCCGGAACCACCGCATCGTAAAACCATTGATGATCTTCCAGCCTCCATCCGCTTGCTATGCGCCCGTATGGCGAATCATAATACCCTTCTGCCCGCTGCAATGCACCGGCAAAATCCGGCTGCGGCTGTAAAACAAAATGCTTAAATCCCGCTGCGGCAGCATCGCGCTGAATCCCTAAGGAATAATTGCACAGCCATGCGCCTACAGCACCAAAGGAATAATGATTGAACGAATTCATACTGTTGTTGCCGCCAAAGCCTCTCTCTTTCGTATAGGAATCCAGGCGTTCCCAGATTGTCGTTGCGCCCTGCTGTACAGGATACAACCAGGAAGGATAGGCCTTATTCTCCAGCATCTTATAAGCGATATCACTATGCCCATAGTCGGAAAGTGCTTTGCTGATCCAGGCGGTACCAATAAAACCGGTCATCAGTGCGTACGGCCCCCGTTTTACACCGTTATCATCTGTATTTTCCCGTGTACAGGCTGCCACGAGATGCTTTGCCGCATCTGGAGCATTATCTTGATCAAAAATTCCCAGCGCAAGCGGCACGGCATAGGAAGTCTGCGTATCCATCACCGAACCGTCCGACTTTATTGTTTTATGTGTCGCCGGGTCGATAAACTTCTTATTAAACCAGGATTTTCGCTGTATGTATTTCCCACGATAAAAATCGGCATCCTTTTGCTGCCCCAAGACTGCTGCGGTACGCGCCATGATATCCAGGCCATAAATATGGTAGACGGTCCACAAGAATACCGGTTCATTTTTGCTGTATTCCGGTCCCAGCCAGTCGCCAAGCTCAAGTAAGGTGCGTTCACCAATAAGACCGTCTGCAGCTACGTTAGTATCAAGATACGCCATATATTTCTTCATGGCCTCATAGTGTTTCTGCAAAATACCCGTATCGCCATACTGCTCATACAGTTCCCAGGGAACCGTCATCCCGGCGCTTCCCCAAAGAATGCCGCCAAAACCGTTGCCAATTGGTGCAATATCACCGAACCGGCCATCCGGATCTTGCAAATCTCTGAGTGCCTGTAAATGACGATCCAAAAAGCGGTCCGTATCGGTAATATAGCCGGCCGTACGGGCAAACATTGACAGGTCGCCCGACCAGCCCATACGTTCATTGCGCTGCGGGCAATCTGTCGGAATGGACAGGAAATTGGCCCGGGTCGACCATACGATATTTTGCCAGAGCCGGTTCACCGTTTCGCTGGAAGTCTCGTAACCGGCCCGGATGTCCCTGACGGAACTCAGCACCTTCCCTCGCACATCCCGGAGCGGCAGTGCTTTATCAAGTCCCGTGATTTCAAGATACCGGTATCCGTGATACGTAAACCGCGGCCGAATGCGTTCATCGCCGCCTTTCAGGATATAGGTGTCCTGCGCCAATGCACCGCGAATATTTTCCAGCATGAGCTGTCCCGCGTTGGCTCCGGCTGCTTCATTTTCCGGATAAAGCATTTCGGCATAACGCAGCGTAAGCTTCGTGCCGGCTTTGCCATTTTTGATCCTGATGTCCGGCACCCCGGCCATATTTTGCCCCATATCATAAATAAACGTTTGTGGAGCCGCCTCTTTTACCTCTTTTGCCGTAAGCGTAAGCACTTCGTTCACTCCGGCTCCTTCTTGACCGATAAGTGAAACATTCGCATAATTTTGCTCTTTCACCGTACCGGTCATACAATGCTTCCATGTACCGATAAAAGCCGTGTTCTCATCTGCCGGAACAGCCTTTGCCTTTTTCCAGAGAGCATCGTCATAGTCCGCCCTGCTCCAACCCTCTACGGCTTTTTCCTTTCCCGCATCGTAGATTTCTCCCTGAAAAATACTGCCTAAAACAACCGGTCCTTGTCCAAAATATTTCCACGTTTCCGGATTGGTCGTTATAACTGACTGCGTACCGTCTTTATAGGTAAGCACAAGTTTGGCCAGCAGCGACTGCCTGTCACCAAAGTAATTCCAATTTTCACCCTGGAAAGAAATAGCTCCGCTCCACCATCCTTCAGCCAGTTGCGCCCCTATGGCATTCAGCTGCCCTTTTTTGATAAATTCCTTCACATCATAGGTCTGATAGAGCTGGGTCACATTGTATTGGGTAAATCCCGGCGCAAGATAATCCTGCCCGACGCGCCGTCCGTTAATGTAAAATTCATAAACACCCCGGCTTGTTACATAAAGCCGTGCGGCTGCCATCTGTTTCGCCGGTACCTTAAACACCGACCGCAGCATCGGCATGGAACCATGTGACGGGTCCGCCGTGAGCAGCAAACCATCTTTTCCGCCATCCAAAAGGTAGGTGTCGCGGCTTACGGAAAACCCTTCTGTTTTCTTAGTAGAAAATATCCCTGTATACGGCCTATCCGGCGTAATTTTCTCAAAAAACACCGTGTTGCCCGGACTGCGGTAATTCAATATCCTAACCGAAGAAAACTCCGCCCTTTGCCCCTTATCAAGCGCAAACCCGATATCCGCCACCATCGGAAAGCTGATGTAGTCGCCGCCCGGACCGACAGGATTTACATTATAACCGGCTGTCCAAAAATTCACCTGCGGCAGTTCGATCTTTTTCCCATCGATGTTGAATTGAAGTATTCCGTGGTTGCTGCTGACTTCCACGTTATGCCGGGTATAAAGATTGCCGGCATTGATGGCCTCCGGCGGTATATCCAGAGACGTCAGCGGCTGCCCCGGTGAATCTGTCGGACTGTACCCGCTGCGATAAATCTTGAGTTTTGCCGGTTCTGCCGGACTTTTTTTCAGTCCGGCCACATCAACTACAAGCTTAATATAGCTTTGATCTTTTTTATTTTCCAACTGATACATATTTTTATTTCGATCCATAAGCCGGCTGTCGTTCGCACCAAATACGAATCCAGCCCGCTCCGCTCCCGGCATCAGACGCATATCATAACTGATCTTATAGACGGCCAGGCTATGGGCCGCAAGCGGTAAATCGTCATCCCCGCCGATCCATTGCGCACCGCTCCAGTCCCCCTCTCCTTGGCGTTCCAGATTTAGCCCGGTCTCAAACACAGAAGACTTTTCCTGCACTCGCCCGGCCTGATTCCATACTTTAACCGTCCACGTATACCGTGTCTCCGGCTGTAAAGGAGCACCCGCATAGGCAATATTCAGCGAAATTCCGTCCTCTACTTTTCCTGTATTCCAAACCACTTGTCCCCGGTTGTCTTTTACAATAATTTCATACGCCGTCTGCCGCAAGCCGCGCTCTTTTGCCGCGGCTTGCATCTGCCAACTGAAATGGGGCACTTTCTCGTCCAGTCCCAACGGTTCGGTCATATGCTCCACTTGCAGATTATGCAGATAAAACTCCGCCGCCTGTTCTACCGCATAACACGGCCGACCGGAAAAAAGCAAAAAAGACACACAGAGAAATCCTGCCCATTTTACTATTTTATGCATTACTTTCCTCCAATTTCCCAAAAAACAGGTTCCGGCGATTTGCCGGAACCTGTTTTTCAGCCTTCAAGAATTTCACCCCGGCTCGCGATCACTTTTCTATACCAGTCAAAGGATTTCTTTTTATAACGCGCGAAAGTTCCTGTTCCGTCGTCATTGCGGTCAACGTAAATAAATCCATATCGTTTCTTCAGTTCGGCCGTAGAGGCGCTTACAAGATCAATGCAGCCCCATGTCGTATATCCCATAATGTCCACGCCGTCGGCAATGGCTTCACGCACCTGCAGGAGATGATCATTTAAGTAATCGATACGATACCCGTCATCGACCGTTTTGCCGCCCATGCCATCATCGATAAGCTCGTCTACGGCTCCCAGGCCGTTCTCGACAATAAAGAGCGGCTTCTGCCAGCGATCCCAGAACATATTGAGCACATAGCGGATACCCTGCGGGTCGATCTGCCAGCCCCATTCCGATGCTTTAAGGTAAGGGTTCGGCACACCGCCCATAAGATTTCCCCTGCCTTTTTTCTTCTTCGCCGGATCAGCGGTTTCACAAACACTCATATAATAGCTGAAGGATACGAAATCCACCGTATTTTTGAGAATTTCCTCATCGCCCGGTTCCATATTAATCCGGATCCCATTTTCGTGGAAATAACGTTTTATATAGCCCGGATACATGCCGCGCACATGTACGTCGCCAAAGAAATAATTCATATGCTCCGCCTGCATGACCGCTATCATATCATCCGGCGAGGGCGTCAACGGATAGGTAGGCATACTCAGGACCATGCAGCCGATTTGGGCGTCCGGCATCATTTCGTGCCCAATCTTCGTTGCCAGTGCACTGGCGATAAGTTCATGATGGATTGCCTGGTAAAGATCCTGTTTGGAGAGCTTTTCCTTATCGGTATAGATACCGCCGCTCATGAACGGTTCGTGCAGCACGGAATTGATTTCGTTGAACGTCAGCCAGTATTTCACCGTATCCCTATAACGGGCAAAAACTGTACGCACATAGTTTTCATAGAAACCGATGAGTTTGCGGCTTGTCCAGCCGTCATATTGTTTAGCAAGGTGCAGCGGTGTTTCATAATGCGATAAGGTAACGAGCGGTTCAATACCGTATTTATGGCATTCGGCAAACAGCTTGTCGTAAAAGGCAAGCCCCTTTTCGTTCGGCTGTTCCTCATCGCCATGGGGAAAGATACGGCTCCAAGCAATCGACGTACGGAATACCTTGAATCCCATTTCGGCAAAAAGCCTGATATCTTCAGGATAACGGTGATAAAAATCAATTCCTTTAAGTTTCATATTGTCCTCGGTTGGTTCCTCCGTACGCGGCGCGGCTATGCCGTGCGGCATAACATCCTGAATGCTCAACCCTTTTCCGTCTTCATTATAAGCACCTTCGCACTGATTGGCGGCTACAGCGCCGCCCCATAAAAATCCTTCCGGGAATTTTTTATCCATAGTTCCTCTCCCTTTCTCTTCTTTGTCAAGTCTCAGAAAACCTCATTTATGCTGCGCCGCAAGCCATTCCATAAGCGTAACCAGTTTGCCGTCGATCATACTTGCGCAGGTATTATTATAAACATGGATCCAGGACCAATGGCCGTTGTACTCAAACGGCGTCCCGTCATCCTTCTTATACAGTCCTGTCATATCATGCACATCATCAAAAAAGCTGAAATGCACATTTTTTGCTCCGGCAGCTAAAAGACGTTGATACGTAGGAACGACATACTCCGCCGGGGGTACGACCTGGTCGGTTTTTGCCGCTGTAAACCAGATCGGCAGTTTTTTCATTGCCGCGATATCCTTATCCCGGATAAGGCTGTCTTTCAAAGCTTCACAGGTCGGAAACGCCGCCGCAAAATAATCCGGATAGTCGCGGATCATAAGCATTGTCATATAACCGCCGTTGGAATCGCCGCCGATATAGATACGGTCCTCATCAATATTCTTATGTTCCGCCACATATTCTTTGATGAGTTCCATCAACGATGCTTCATACTTGGAAGTACCATCGCCAAAGCCCTGGAAACCATCCATCCAAAAGGTTGGCGACTGCGGAACCAACACATAGGCGCCGCCAAAATAGGCCTGCAGCACAGGATCGGCAAAACGGTTCGCTTTATTCGCCGCAATCGGGATCGCCGGGTCCGTTCCGCCCTCTCCCATACCGTGAAGCCAGATAATAAGCGGATGCTTGGCCGAACCTTCCGGTTCATAGCTTGCATAATGTAAAGTAATGCCGTCATGTTCTGCTGCACCGAAACGGAACATGTCTATATCCGGACGGATATTGCCTGCCGTCTTCGTTACCTTAAGTCCGGTTATTTTTCCCTTGACCGCCGGGACATCCTTCTCCTGGATGATCGTATAATCACACTGTACCCAGTTGTTGCGCATGGTTTTCACATCAAAATTAAGGGGAGAACCAAGCGTGATGTCCGGTCCTATTTCCATTTCAATCACCGCATAGCGTCCCTGTTGTACTGCCTTTCCGCTTTTATCGGCTACATAAATCCCGGTGATTTCCCGGTATCCTTCCGTATCACCGAGAATCTTCGTATCATTCACGTTCGGAGAAAGCTTCTTATACAAATCTGCCGCCTGCCTATCGGCAGGAGTCCGGGGAATGCTTCGTTTTACATACACCTTGAAAGCATCCATGGCAATTGCATCTGCTTTCACTTCTTTTCCAAGATCCACGATAATCCTTGGAATCGCCGCCCCCCAGTCATGGACTTCCGTAACCGTGCGATATGTCGCCACAGTACTGTGCGCCAAAGAGGGAGCAGCAGCCACGCCGAACCCCAGCACAAACACTGCCGCGAGGCCAAAAATTTTCCAAACTCTTTTTCCCATCTGTTTCGCTTCCTTTCAAAATCTATATCTACTGTCTGCACAAACAGCCAATAGTATATGTAGGATAGATACGCCCGGCCTTATTCTACCGTAACGATCACATGCGCGTAGCGCGTCAGCGGCGGTGTGCCGTTGTCTTTGACTTCAAAGATTAGGTAGATGTTATCTCCGTTCTTACTTTATGAATTATTTATGTTGTTCTGCAAGCCATTCCATAAGCGTAGCTTGGCGACCATCAATTGTACTTATCATTCATTGTTATAAACGTATATCCAAGACTAGTGTCCATTATACTCAAACGGCGTTTTATCTTCTTTCTGATAAAAGACCCGTACGGTCACGTACATCATCAAAGAAACTAAACTGTACATTTTTTACTCCAGCAGCCAAAAACCGTTTATATGTAGGCACTACGTATTGATCTGGAGGTTTTTGCGGCATTGCCGTTTTTATCCGCAACATAAATGTTTTATAATTTCACGATACCCTTCTATGTCCTAAAATTCTTTCTCTCCTTTGCCGGCAATAAATCCGCACTTTTCTCGCGTTGATGCTCTTGACAAAAGTTCAATGTTTGACGATGAGCGGTCCCCGAATTACATCCATTACTTTCGCCGGCGGTAAGCTATTCTCAATTAATTGCCGCATAACTTTCATATAAGGATGAATATGCCGAAGATATTTTTTATATCCCGCACACAAGTAATTTAGCCCTTCCTCCCCATCCGGTGTCTCTAGAAAACGATGTTTTGGACATTCCCCATGGCAGGCAAATTCTGCTTCGCAGACCTTACAATAATCGGGCAGGCCTTCTTTTTTAGCTAAGCTGAATTGCCATTGTTTTTGAGACTGCACCAAATCGTCCGGTTCCGATGTAAGAATATTCCCCAATTCGTACGCTGGATACACAAAATGATCGCAAGAATACACCGCACCATCGTGTTCCATAACGAGTGCTGCACCGCACTGTTTCGCAAAAACACATATTGTAGAATCTAACCCCAGCCAGGATTCCAACGCCCATTCAAAATTTATCACGTGAATTCTACCTACATCATTCCTTACCCATGTATCAAAAACAGCGATGAGAAAATCACCATACGCTTCCGCCTCCACTGTCCATGGTGCAACCTGTACGCTAGCGACTGCTCCCGGCGATGTCGGTGCTGCATGGCGCAATCCCATTGCAACTGCCTTTTCATCCGGAAGCCGTTCAACAATTGGAATAAACTGAATGAATTTCACGCCATTCTTTTTAAAAAACTGGTAGATCTGCAGGGGTTCGTAAGATGCTTCTTTCGTTACACAACTTAGCACATTGAAAGACACCTGATACTTTTGCAGCAGTTCCAGCCCTCGCATGACATTTTTAAAAGAGGGTTCACCAGAACATGCAAAACGATAACGATCATGAATTTTTTCTGGACCATCTAAGCTGAGACCAACCAGAAAATCATGCTCTTTGAGAAAATCACACCATTTCTCATTCAGCAACGTACCATTTGTCTGCAGAGAATTGACGATCTTTTTCTCTCCGGCATATTTCTTTTGTAAGGCTGCCACCCGCTGAAAAAACTCCACGCCTAATAAAGTCGGTTCACCCCCCTGCCAAACAAAAGGTACTTCCGATGCCGATTGCGCTTCAATATATTTACGAATAAAAGTTTCTAAAATCTTATCAGATATGACGTAATCTTCCTGCTTTGGATACAGGGCTTTTTTTTCAGTATAAAAACAGTATTGGCAATTTAAATTGCATACAGGCCCAATCGGTTTTGCTAATATATGAACTGAGTTATATTTGCGCATCATAATTCTTTCACCTTGTTCTTATTTATTTTTATCAAAGGCGAATCATCATTTTCTAAGTTTAAGCTTTTCCATATGATTTACTACTTTCTCCACACTGATGATCCCTAAATCAACATCAAACAAAATCAAATTTATTTTAATAAACTCCACTTATATACTCGCGTCAGTTACAGCTAAATTTAATCTTAATATAAAATCGACTATATGCCATATATAATACGAAACCAAAATATAGAGAAGTTGAACAGATCCCCTGGCAGATTGATCCGTTCAACTTTAAAAGCACTCCTCTAATCGTTCATTTGATTAATCCTCTATTTCGACCATCACATAATCAAACTGTCCAGAGAAAGGGAACTCGCCTTTTTTCTTATATTCCTTGCTTACCGCATCATACCGATCGCGACCAACATCATAGGTTTCCGAATTCAGGAAGAAGCGATATGGGATTTTTGTTTCGCTCACCTGTTTCCCATTGATGAACAAATGTCCAATTCCAGCCATTGGTCCTGTTTTTTCCATCTTAAATTGAACCTCTGCTTTGCCAAGCGGCATAGGAGCTTCCATGCGGCTAATTTGTCCGAAAGAATTATATTCAAATTTAAGCTTATTATCTTTTACAAACAGCGTATAGCCCCAATTATAGCTGCCCGTAGAGAAGAGCACACCTTCCTCTGCTTTCTTATTCCTCGTTACCGGAACCGTAATCGTAAAAGATTTATCCAGCGTATTGGGTCCTGCTAAATGGAATATCGTCCCGGTTCCTGGATAATATTTAAATACTTTTTCTTTACGAGTTCCAAAGCTCTCCAAACCGATAGAAACTTCTGTCAATGCAGTACCATGACGGTCAGCTTCGATTTTCCAAGCATCTTTCAGCTCTTTTAATTTTTCCGGATATTGCGCTGCTACATCCGTAGATTCTGAAAGATCTTCAGCTACATGATACAACTTCCACTGATCTTCCTCGAAAAAAGTACCTTTCTTATGGATGGAAACTGCTTTCCAGCCATCTTTATACATCGAACGCTGATTCACATGTAAAGCATACTTTTCCTTGTCTGGTGACGGTGCGTCCGCACGATCAAATGTTGAAACGATGCTTGTCCCATCCATCGGTAATTGTGGAATCCCTTTAAAGGTTTCCGGTGCTTTCAAATTAGCGATATCCAACACCGTTGGTGTAATGTCAGTGACATGCACATACTGCGAACGCACATGATCCTTGCCTGCCGCAATCGCATTGGGCCAATGAACGATCAATGGTGCGCGAACCCCGCCGGCAAATAATGACCCTTTATAATTTTCAAATGGCGTTCCTGAAACATTCGCCCAGCCCCTCGGATATGCAACCCCGTAATCTGCATTGCCCAGTTCATTGATATGTTTCTTTACGTCTGCGATAGGCGTTTTAATCGGGGTATAAGCCTTTAAGCTAAAGTCCGTGCCCTCATTACCAGCAAAATCAGTCGCACCGTTGTCAGAAATGAGCACAATCATCGTATTGTCATATTGCCCGAGTGCCTCAAGATGATCTACGATTTTACCAATTTGTTCATCGGTATATGTCAAATATCCAGCGTAAATCTGCATATAACGGGCGCTCACTGCCTTTTCATCTGTACTTAAGGAATCCCAAGGCTGAATCCTTGGATCATGCGTTAGTTTTGCATCCGCTGGCATAATACCAAGCTGCTTTTGACGCTCAAACCGTACTTCACGGATCTTATCATAGCCTTGATCATATACACCATTGTACATATCGATATATTCTTTTGGTGCCTGTAATGGTGAATGCACCGCACGGAATGCCGTATAGAGGAAAAATGGCTTATCAGGATATGCAGAAACCTGATCCGTCAAAAACTCTTTTGCCATTCTCGCCACATCAGCTTCAAAATAATAATTTTCCTTAGGCGGCGTAATTGCATGATTGTCATATACCAATAACGGATTGTATTCATCCGTTTCCCCACTTAAAAAACCATAGAAGCGGTCAAAGCCTCTACCCAACGGCCAACTATCCATCGGACCAGCCGGTGAGATTTCTGCATTCGGCGCTAAATGCCATTTACCAACCGCCATCGTGCTATAGCCGTTTGACTGCAAAATTTCTGCTACCGTAGCAGCCTGCTCTGTAACTCTCCCGCGAAAATTCGGATGCTCTAGGCCCAAATCCACACTGGCGATATGCCCCATGCCAACCGCATTATTGTCACGTCCCGTCAGAAGCGACGCACGTGTAGGCGAACAAAGTGGACAAACATTAAAATTATTGTAAACAAGCCCTTCTGCCGCCAATTTATCAATATTCGGCGTTTTGATTTCAGAACCATATGCCCCAAAATCACTAAAACCCATATCGTCCATAACGATATACACAAAGTTTGTCTTCTCCTTGCTACCATGCTTAATGTTTGCCGACACGCCCTCCGGTGTCCCTGCACTAGCCTGCACTACATTGGCAGGCACATTGACCGTCGTCAAAGCAAGTCCAACTAATAATACTTTTTTCAAGTATTTTTTCTGTAAATACTTTCTCATGCTTCCTACCCCCCATTTTTTGCGGAATACATCGAAACACGATGCTTCCGCCAAAATCTTTTTGAGTTTATTTAATATTAAATCAGCGGCTCATTAACCTATAATCCGCTTGTTGTAAAGCTGATAAACCACTGGTTTAACCATCTGAAAACCGCTTCTCCATTTACTAAATTTAGAAGAATAGATACATTTCAAGACGAGCTGCCCTTACCTTTTCGCTTCCATCCAAAGGGGTTTGGAAATCGTACATCGCACCGACTGTGAAATTTTTGTCAATAACATAGTCTACACCAATACGTGGTCCTCTCTTGCCATTCCACCAGCTATACGTAGTATCTATATTAGAATTTCGCGGTAAATGGAAATATTTTACATACGTATCCCAACTACCCGCTTTCATCGGATGGATTTCTCTAAATTGCAATGTAGTTACGTAGCCGGAACTGCCCGTGTCATCGACAGTGCTATCACCTTTACCCCACAGACCCACAAATTTAACATTTTCAGCAATTGGCGTATTATAACCAAGTTCGAAAAAATTCTTAGTTTTTCCACCATAAGTCATTCTATGGACCTCTGCTGCAATATTAGATTTTGGCGCTATAGGGTAATTTACCGTAAACGCCTGATAGGATGGAGCCCCCCCAGTAGATGGATAGTAATTTTTTGCTCCCTGAAGATCCTCTGCATTTTCCAAATGACCGATAGTGAAGTTATATTTTAGCTTATCGCCCCATTCCATCTTCATACCACTTACTTTTGAATCGGCTATAAAACCACCATTGGTGAAAAGATTAAATTTACCAAACGTTGCCTCTGTGTGAAGAAAAGGTCCCCTGAAATATAAATCCGTAGAGTTTCCGGGCTGAATGGTCGAATCTAAACCCGTTGCCGTTTTAAGCCATTGATAGCTTTCATTCACCAAGCCGACTGTCCAGTTGTCATTGATTTTATTTTCGATTTTGATATAGCTGTAAATATTACTTGAATGGCTATTGCTTGCCTTATCGCCTATTTTTTCATAATCTACCCGATTCCGAACATAACCACTGATGTTTACCGGACTTGGTTTCTTTTCCGCACTTTTTACTTCCAATGCAGAACTTTGTTTTTCTGTTGCTTTACTTTCTTCCAGTTTATCAATTTTCTCTAAAACTTCCAATTTTTTTAAATCGTATAAATATTCAGCATTTAGTTTCAAAATTATATTTTGATCCACTTCGCTAAAGGCACTCATATTTTTTTGTGCTTTACTGACGATCATCGCCATTTCCAGGCGGCTCATCACACGGCCTTCCGGTATAGTTTCCTGATATTCCTTAATATTTCCCGTGCGAATAAGTTCGTTTACCGCAGCGTAAGACCAGTCCGTCGCCGGTACAGCGGCAAAAAAACTGGGTGCAGCCTGTACATTCGTTCCACCGCAGAGTAGAAATGAAGAAATAATGACTATCGCTAACTTTTTATGCATTATTAAATTCTCCCCCGTCAATTGTTATGGACTTTTTTATCAGGTTTCAGGCAATAACTGTAATGAGATTTTCCGTATAGGAAATCTCTTTCTTTTCCGTCACAATGATATCTAAATATTGTTGAAAGTTAGCAATGAGCACCGGCGTAATAACCGAGTAGCCCCCTTCCCGGATCTTGTCCATATCAAACTCGACAAGAATCTGTCCCTGCTTCACCCGATCTCCTTGTTTCACTTTTGTACTGAAATATTGTCCATTCAATTTAACGGTATCGATCCCGATATGAATAAGGATTTCCGTCCCCTTTTCCGTGATAAGACCAAGCGCATGCCCTGTCGGAAACAGCGTTGCCACGGTGCCGTCTGCCGGCGCCACCACCCTGCCTTCGATTGGCTCAACAGCAACCCCCTTACCAAGTACCCCGGAAGAAAACGTTTCATCCGGCACATCTTCAAGAGTTCTTACTGTGCCGGTCAGCGGGCTTGTGAAAAATTCTTTTTCGACGAGCCCGTTACCATCCTTGGGCACGACAGTCGATTTTATTTCTTCTTTATCGCGATACAACGGATATGCCATAAGCAAACCGAGCATAAATGCTGCCGCCGAAACCATCATGGCGCCCTTCATTCCTGCCATATCATTTATCGCCGAATTTACAAAACTAGGATAGCCGAAGATGCCTAACCCGCCAAACATATAGTATTGAGAATCAAAAAAAGCAAGCATTCCTCCACCAATAGCCGCTCCGATACAACTAATCACAAACATTTTTTTGCGTGGCAGCGTTATCCCATAGATTGCCGGTTCCGTTACGCCGAAAATACCGGAAATAAATGCCGGTACACAGAGAGATTTCAGCTTCGCATGTTTCGTTTTAAGTAGAACTGCAAGAACAACTCCTGTCTGGGCGAAGGAAGCCGCAAACGTCATGGCCACAATATGATCCGTCCCGGAAGTTGCGATATTGTTGATCATAATCGGTACAAGCCCCCAGTGCAGGCCGAAAATAACAAATACCTGCCAAAAGGCTCCGAGAAAAAATCCCGCTAAAATCGGGCTAAAGTTAAAAACCCCTGTTGTAACCGCACCAACAATCTGCCCAGCCCAGGTAGAGATTGGTCCAATGACTATAAAGGTAACCGGAATGACGATCAAAAGCGTAAAGAACGGCACCATAAACCCCTTAACCATCGCAGGAATGACCTTCGCAAGGCCTCTTTCCACCTTTGAAGCAAAATAAATCGCCGCAATAATCGGAATAACACTGGATGCATAGTTCATGAGGATAACCGGTATTCCCAGAAATTCGAGCTGTACCGGCGATGCAAAGATGGTTCCTTCAAACATCCGGTAAAGCGGTTGTCCGGTAAAAATAACGCTAAGCGTCGGATAAACCAGTGCGGCGCCTACGGCCATGGCACTAAACTCATTCATTTTAAACTTACGCGCTGCCGTGATCCCTAAAAATATCGGAAAGAAATAGAACAGTCCGTCCCCAATGGTTTGCAATATCTGATAAGTTCCACTTTTTTCCTCAATCCAGCCCAATGCGACGAACAAAGCCGTAAAGCCCTTGATCATTCCGCTTGCCGCCAGCACCCCTAAAATAGGCGTAAAAATCCCGGATATAATATCTACGAATTTATCGAGCAAATTCATATTTTTATCCGGTTCTGTTTTTTCGGCGGCGCTGCCGTCGGCAATGCCCTGGGACTTTACGATTTCATCGTGTACCTCACCGACTTCATTGCCGATAACCACCTGATACTGACCGCCGCTTTGCACAACCGTCACAACGCCGTCGAGATTTTTGATAGTCTCCGTCGCAGCTTTCTTTTCATCGTGCAGTTTAAAGCGCAGTCTCGTATAACAGTGCGCCAACGATATGATATTGTCTTTTCCGCCAACGCCTTCCACGATGGCCTTTGCCAGTTCTTCATATTTTCTCATCGCTGATTCCTCCAAAATTTTCAAAATAACTTTGAAGGTTTGGCCAACTTAATGTCACCATCCAAAACGGCTGTACTACCTATCCTCCTTTATGCGGGATTCTATAAAACTGACTTTATCAGCTTACAGCAACTTATCGCTTTCCTACCACCTTGGCAATATGGATGATCAGATAAAACCTTTCATCCGCGTTGAGCTCGTAATGATATTTTCCGGCAAGAAACTCCGCGATCTTTTGAACACATAGATGGGCCGTCATATATTTTTTCTGGACCATCTTTTCCATTTCTTCATCTACTTCACCTACGGATGCCTTCTCCGTAAACATACGCTTGGCAAAGAATTTCAAATGGGTCACAAAACGACAATACTGCGGTGAATCTACATTGAACTCCACAGCACAGGTATAACGTACAATATTCGTAATTTCCTGTATTAAGCGAGTAATATTGTCTGCCAGCGGCCTGTTTCCCATCTGGGCATCAATAATATGGAGCGCCACAAAGCCCGCTTCATCTTCCGGAAGATCCAAGTCAAACTTTGCATGAATGATGGCAAGCGCCTTTTCTCCCAGAGCGTATTCTTCCGGATAAAAACGCTTAATTTCCCAAAGCATCATATTCCGTACAACGGTACCGTCACGAAACCTTCGTATTGCCATATGAAGATGATCGGTAAGTGAAATATAGATGCTCTCATTAAGCTTTTTCTGAAGTTTCTGCTCCGCCATCTCAATGATTTTACCGGAAACTTCCATGTATTCCGGTGAAAGATCTGCCAGCAGCATCTTAAACTTTTCTAAAACATCGTGGTTGGAAAGCGTATAAATCTTGTCAACGGCATTGTCCGGAACATATTCGCCGCAGCGTTTTTTAAAGGCTATGCCTCTGCCTACCGCAACAATTTCCCGCCGCTTCGTATCTTCCGAAATAATTACATTATTATTCAGTATTTTTTTTGATGATCATATGTGAAATCAGCTCCTTAATTAATCTTGACCTGATCTCTTGTAAAACTGCTGCTAGAGTAACAGGCGGAGAAATCTCCATATCATCAAGCTATATTAGATCTTTCCTCCTACATTTTTTAATATTTTTCTGTCTGCTCATTGATTACCCAGCAGCTTTACAAGCTCAATCTTATACGACATCTGCCGTTATCAGCCAGGTGTTTTGGGGTTGTTTTTATTGTACTTAAACCCTGATTTTTGAATAAAGACTCGTAGGTCGGCTCCAATCCAATAATTCGGCGTCTTTAACGGTATGCGTTCCTGTTCAAATTCTTACAATAACGTTCCAACAATCTGGGTAATACCTTATGTACCGTAAGCATTCTGCTAATCAGGCTTGTCCGGCTATTCTGGACAAGCAAATAAAAAGACGAAAAACCGACAGCTTTCCTTATCCTGTCATTTTTCGTCTTATCTTCAGACTATTCATTTCACAAAAATCACCTCCAAAAACTTGATTTTGAAGGTTTGGCCAACTCAATGTCACCATCCAGCATTCCGTTCAATTAATTATTTGGTATTGTACCACGTTTTTTGTAAATAGTCAAATAATTTTGAAGATCTAAAAAATCATATATCAGCGCGTTCTATCCTGCTTTGCATTGCAAATGGCACAGGTCTTACTCATTAAAAACCACAGTCAGGTTGAATTTAATCTTATCTTTATTGTATCCAGCCTTCTGATAGTCCGCAGTATTATTCCGATTCCGGAAATATAATATCATAGATTTCTTGTGGCCGCTTTACAAGATAAGTCGCATGATATTGTTTTAATTCCGCTTCATCGCGAAACCCCCACAATACCCCGATACTATCCATACCGGCATTGTGCGCAGTAACCATATCCGTCTTAGAGTCGCCAATATAGACTATTTCTTGCGGCTCCAGCTTCATTAGCCCGGCAATCTTCAACGCCGCTTGCGGATCCGGTTTTTTGGCAACATCATGACGCTCACCGTAAACAGCGATAAAATCAAGTTCCGGCAGTAACTGCCGAAGCAAATTATGGGTGTAGTCATCACGCTTGTTTGAGTTTACAGCCAATGCTATCCCTTTTTGTTGCAAGGCTGTAAGCAAGGAAACAATCCCCTCATAGGGTTTTGTTTCCTTGTTGTAGTTTTCACTGTAAGCCGCAAGAAAGCGCTGCAATCCTGCATCAATAATGGCCGGATCGGTATTTTCCGGCATGCTTTGTTCGATCAGATTGCGAAAGCCCCTGCCGATCTTAAGCCGGTATGCGTCTTTGGCATGTGTAGGATAGCTGTAACTTTCCAGCGCTTCATTCACACTATTGGCCAAATCGCTCAGCGTATCCAGCAGTGTGCCGTCCAAATCAAAGATGATGCCTTTATATTTGCTCATTGACAATCACCCTTTGCATGGCTCCGGACATGGTTTCTAAAATAATGCAGCAGGAGGTCGCACCCGCATCCAGAAACCCCTTGCTTCTTTCGCCGAGTCTGGCCGCCCGGCCGATTTTAGCCACCAATTCTTTGGTATGCTCTTTTCCCGCTTGCGCACCTGCGGCCATTGCCTGAAGCGCTTCTGCATATCCTTTATTGCCTTCAAGCGCTCTTTTAAATGCTTCTTTAGCTGGATAAATAGTATCAATCAGCGTTTTATCACCCGGTTTTGCGCCTGCCAGTTCCATAAGCTTTTCCGTAGAAGCCTCCAGTGCTGCCAGCACGGTCTCCGGGATTATATTTTCTATCCCTTTGGTAACTTTGCTAAACTGCGAAAAAAACGTACCGTATATCGGTCCCATAGAACCGCCGATATCCATAACCAGCGTCTGCCCCAGTATCTTAAAGGCTTCGGATAACGACATATCCGCCGTAATCCGCTCTTTGGCAAGCATAAAGCCTTTGTTCATGTTGATGCCATGATCACCGTCACCGGTTGCCCCGTCAATTTCACTTAAATAACCGGCATTTTGGTGAATGGCCTCGATAATTTCCAGTACGATGACGGCATTATGACTGTTTTTAATGCACTCCATTTCATTTCCTCCTAACCTGAGTCATCCCCATTGTTTCCACTTCTTCATCCAGGCACTCTTTTAATTCGTCATCCAGTTTCATAACGGTTAAGGTTATTCCATTCATTTCCAGAGAAGTAAAATAGTTTCCTACATAGGATTTATACACCGACATGCCTTGGCAACTCAGAAGTTTTTCCACTTCATCAAAGAAAATATACTGCTCCATAACCGGTGTAGCACCTAACCCGGAAACCAGCACAGCCAGTTCATCGCCCCGACCAAACGGAATATCCTCTACCACAAGTCTGGTCATGACGGCCGCCATTTCTCCGGCACTGGCTAATTTCTCTACACGTATCCCCGGCTCGCCATGGTGGCCGATACCAAATTCCATCGTTCCCGGTTCAATTAAAAAATTAGGTTTGCCATTGGCCGGGATTGTACAGGGCCCCAGGCCGACGCCAACGCTTCGCGTATTGTCAATGGCCTTCTGCGCTGTCCGTATGACTTCCTCCAAATCGGCTCCCTGATTGGCTTTAGCGCCTCCGACTTTCCACATAAAAACCTCGCCGGCAACACCACGGCGTTTTTTTATCTCTTCCTTTGGCGCACTGGCAACATCATCATTGGCAACCACAGTCTTGACATGGATCCCATCATCGGCGGCCAGTTCCATCGCCATCTTTACATTCATGTTGTCGCCGGCATAATTTCCATACAGGCAGGCTACTCCCATTCCCTGGTCCGCCGCACAAATCGCGTCGTAAAAAGCTTTGGCAGTAGGCGAGGAAAATATCTCCCCGACGGCAACAGCATCTACCATATTTTTACCGCAATACCCGATGAAGGCCGGCTTATGGCCGCTACCGCCGCCGGTCACAATACCAACCTTTTTCTTGCTCTTGCAAAAATTCGAAACAACCACTCTGGGATTTTTCTTATCAACATGAATTAGATTTTTATGGCATTTGGCAAACCCCTTCAGCATATCTTCCACTACAAAATCGGGATCATTAATGATTCTCTGCATTTATTTCTCCTCCTTACTATGTGCACCTATATGCTTATTTACCTAGTCAATCGATTTCTCTTGTTTACCGATATTCCATTTGATAAAAACTACACTAGATAACATACAGCCGTTGTGCGGTCAACGGCTGTATGCTTTTTGTTTTATAGTTTTGTGATGGCGAAAACAGCTTTCACCTGATGATTCTCAAAATTCACCAGCTGGTACTTGACACCGGCCGGAATGAAAAATGTATCTTCCGGATCCATAACGAAACTTTCCTGTAAATCCACCAGGTTTATGGTCATTGGCCCGTCAATACAATACAGGGCCGCATCACCGGCATGCGTATCCGGATCAGAACATCTGGGGCCGTACCCTCCGCCGTTCGGAAGAACGAATTCGCCAAAATGGCCATAATCATTGCTGGTAATAAACCGCATAAGCATGGGATGTTTGGTTCCATGAATATTATTCAGCTTTTCAAAATCCCTGACTCCATAAACGGCTCCGGTTTTTCTCGCCTCGTGAGGATCAACCGGCCACGCACCGATATCGTCCGTACAGCCCTGGCGCGAAATATCCGCTATTTTCCCTTTCATATTCGGAAGCTTGTCATTATTTGCGCCCTTATAATACTTAGTTTCCTCATCACTGGGGATAACAGCCGGCGGAATATTTTCACTCCAGGCCTTGGGGGTAATGAAGTATAAAATTCTTGCTTTGGTATCGGAAAAGTTATGGCAGCAATGCCATGCCCCTTCCGGCATGAATAACCCTTCTCCGGTCTGCAGGTAAGCAAACTGGCCGTTGCCGCTCCGCTGTACCACCGGGCCGTTCAAAATATAATAGGACTCATCGCCGGGATGAATATCCAACGGAGCAAATACACCGCCCGGACCCAATTCATAAATTCCCAGCATAAAAGTATCGGTGGAAACCATCGTAAAGGTATTGTCACTGGTGAACGCGTTATCCGGCGGATATAACGCGGTTGAATAATCACGTTTCCTAATTAGCATCGGTTTTTTATCCTTTGCTTCAAACGGAAATTTCTCTAGAATATCAACTAACTTTGCCATAATAAAAGTCCTCCCGGTTTCATAAGATTATTCTGCTGTCTTTGTCTTTTTGGCAAGGGACAAACAGGTCGCTGTAACCAATCCGCCACAGAGCAAAGCAACTAAGAATAACAAAATATTGTTGGATAAGAAGAATACGAACAATCCGCCGTGCGGGGCATTCATGGTCAGGCCAAACAGATAAGATAAAGTAGCGCCAACAGCCGAACCTGCCATCAGAGAAGGAATAACGCGGAGCGGGTCGGCAGCGGCAAAGGGGATGGCAAATTCCGTAATCATACCAAAAGCACCGGCAAATAAACCGGGAACCGCCGCCTTTTCATTAACCGTGAATTTCTGTTTTGCCGCCAGGCAGGCAATCGCAATTCCCAGCGGCGGTACCATGGAAGCAACAAAGTTAGCCGACATGGGCGCCCAGTTTCCGGCTTCCGCCGCAGCAAGCGCAAAAGCATAGGCAACCTTGTTACAAGGGCCGCCCATATCAAACGCCAACATACAGCCTTGAATAATTCCGAGAACAATTAAGCCGCCGCCCTGTAAACTTTTGAGGAAACTTTGCAAAACATGGTTTAACGTCGCAATAGGCCCTCCGAGGATGTATACCATAAAAAGTCCCATAATCGAAACGCTTAATAAAGGAATGATTAACGTTGGCAGCAAGGAACGCAAAGAAGCCGGAAGGGGAATTTTTTTCAATTCATTGACAAGATAGCCGGCAAAAATACCCGCAATCAAAGCCCCTAAAAACCCGGCTCCCAGATAATCGGCCAACAAACCGCCAACCATACCGGCACATATCGCCGGCTTGTCCGCAATGGAATAAGCAACATAAGCGCCCAGCACCGGGGTCATTAACGCGAACGCTTTTTTCCCTACCCAAAACAGCGTGGAGGAGAAACTGCCAAACTCCTTGACCGACGTGGGAATATCATAGCCACCGATGGCAAACCCCAGAGCGATTAAGATCCCGCCTGAAATGACAAAAGGCAACATATAGGACACCCCGGACAATAATGCCTCTTGTATCTCACGTAACTTTTCTTTCATCATCCATCATCTCTCCCCATTATTTATTTTTAAAGATAATTGTTGGATCCTGAATGACCTGATGCGGTGTGCATTTAAAAATTTTAGCGGTATAGTCGTCAAATCTTTCCTCCTTGCTT
Organism: Propionispora sp. 2/2-37; assembly: GCF_001298735.1. Taxonomy (GTDB): domain Bacteria; phylum Bacillota; class Negativicutes; order Propionisporales; family Propionisporaceae; genus Propionispora. Next base: position 183,865 of record NZ_CYSP01000008.1, read on the forward strand.
ACTTTTACATCATTTGCAAATACGATCAGGTCAGCTGCCGCGATATCACTGCTGGAAAGTTTGTTTTCAATGCCTAATGCACCCTGACATTCTACCTTACAGTCGTAGCCTCGTTCTTTACATATTTTTTTTATGGCCTCTGCCGCCATATACGTATGCGCAACACCTGTCGCACAGGAAGTAACACCAATCACCTTCATTGTTTTTTCCTCCCTTACCGTATTTGTGTATCCGACAGTTACCCCGACCCAAGCAGGCAGGGATTGATGACTTTATTTTGCGCAGCCATCAATCTTGCACCCTCTGGTTCAGCCTGCAATCTCCTGCTGACATGTTTTCACGATTGCAAGCAGCTCTTCATACGTTTCAACCTGTTCCAGCTTTTCGATGAATTCCCGGTGTGCCAGCAATCGTGCCAGGGAAGCCAAAACGCGCAAATGTTCATTAGAGCCCTCTTCCCCTTTGGAGACCGCCAGCATAAAAACATACCGTACATCTCCTTCTTCATCAAAAGACTGATAGCGGAACGGTTCTTTGCATCTGAGAAAACCAATTCCCGGCCTTATCACCGTTTCGCTCCGGCCATGCGGCAGGGCAATAAAATTCCCCATGAAGGTGGAGCCAATACTTTCTCTTTCTTCCAAAGATTTGATATATTCATCAGTATCTCTTATTACACCGGCCTTTTTAAACTGGCTGGCTAAGCAAGCAAACACCATTTGTTTGCTTGCCACATTGCCAGCGTCCAGTATAACTGCCTCTTTAACTAAGACTTCTGCTAAATCAATCTGACTCATATACAAATTCTCCTGCCTTTTATTTGCCGTTTTTAAAGACGGTCAACACGTCTTTGATATAGGTTTTCATAAAGTGATAAGCGTCCTCCTGGATTTCATGATAGAATGCATTGCCGTTCACTGCGTTTAATTTTTCATAAACATGCTTGCTGGTTGCTTTAGCCATATAGGAATAGTAATTAATCTTAGAGCATCCGGCACTGATCGCAGCCTGCACCTGAGCCGCATCAACACCGCTGCCGCCATGCATGACCACGCGGCAGTCCCTGGGCATCGCCGCCCGGATGGCTTTTACCCGGTCAATATCCAGCAAAGGTTCTTCCGCATAAATGCCATGCATGGTCCCAAAACATACGGCCAATGCATCAATTCCGGTTCTTTCGGCAAATTCGGCCGCCTGAGCCGGGTCTGTGAAACTTTTGCGGATATCTTTACGGGTCAGCGGCTTACCGCCATGCGAATCTTCCTCCGTGCTGGACATGATCCCCAATTCAGCTTCTACCGTTAACCCCAAATTATGCGCAATTTTAGTAAACGATTGTAATTTTGCAACATTTTCTTCAAACGGCAGGGCGCTGCAATCGTACATGATAGAAGAGAAACCGCACCGGATGGCTCTCATAATAAAGTTGTAATCGGTACCATGATCAAGATGCACACATACCGGCACTTTAGCGGCTTTGGCATATTCCACCATTTTAGGACCAATGCTTTCAATGGGAATTAACGGATCATGCACTTCTGCGTGATCAATAATAATGGGAACATTCAGTTCCTCCGCCGCACCAATAATAGCCCGGATTGTTTCTACATTCGGTGTGTTAATGCAGCCAATCGCATATTTTTTTTCTTCTGCATCTTTCAAGATTTCTTGCATGTTGACTAACATGTCTGAATTCCCCCTAGTTTTTATTTATAGTTCCTGAACAATTTTCTTCAGGTTAGCTAACCCCTTCACCGCCAATTCCTCGCCCGTATCGGCAAACTTTCTCCAAATCGCGCACTGGCCGTTCAATTCTTCAAAACTAGGATCAAATGACTCAATCACACAGGGCCCTTCATAACCGATATGATTTAGAGCGGTAAAGAATTCTTTCCAGGGCACTAACCCGGTTCCCGGAATCCCCCGGTTATTCTCGCAAACATGGACATATCCGAGATACTCTTTACCGCAGGTTTCAACAGCTTCGGTATAACTTGTTTCTTCGCGGATCATATGGAAGCAATCCAGATGAACCGCCATGTTGCTTGTTCCCACAGCCTTGCAGTAGCGCACTCCCTCTTCGGCCGTATTGATGAAATGGGTCTCAAACCGATTCACCGGTTCAACACAAATTTTCAACTTCGGGTGTTTTTGTAATGCATATTCGGCCACGATACGCATACTGCTCACCGAATGCTCCCATTCCTTCTCGGTTTTGGGTTTTCCGGTTAAGCAACCCCATCCGGCATAATTTACGCCACCGAGAATATCCGAGCCTAATTCCAAATTAATATCCACCAATTTTTTCAACGATTCGATCCCTTTTTGCCGGACAGCAGGCTCATCGGAAATAAGACTGTTTTTTGCATTTAAGGTTGTGCTGGTTACGGCTTTTAGTTTCGTCTTGGCCAATTCCTTTTTTACCTGCTGGACAGGAAATGTTTCCGGATGAGCAATGGCAAAGTCGATAGCTTCAAAACCCAGCTCTTCTGCCTTTTGGATGATCCACAGATCTTTTTCCTTAAATACTTCTGTCCAAATAAACGTGTCGACACCAAACTGCATTTAAATTCCCTCCCATTGATATTAAATTTATAAATTTCGCTATTTTTTTTACAATGGAAATTTTCAGTCTTATCAAAGTAAAAAAATAGCGGCCTTAGCTCTTAATTCATTTGCCTGCACATCGTCCGGATACATATTTCATGCATGAAATAAATATATCTTGGCAGCGATAAGCCGGCTTCCAGCTAAAATCAATAAATCAATTTGTATTCCAACTTAAATCATTGTTTTTTCGCTACAAAACCAACTATAAGCAAATTATATATCTTTATTTAGTTGTTGTCAATTACAAAACCTAATTATTTTTCTTTTTTTACTTGACTTAAAATCTTAATGCTATATATAATTTGGATATAATCACAAATAGGGGATGTTAACTTGGCAAAGCCAATTAATAATGAGCGCCGAAATCAGATTGTCAACTATGTCATTACTAACGGTACCGCAACCGTAAATGAACTGTCCGAAAGATTCAAGGTGTCAACCGAAACCATCCGCAAGGATCTTTCCTATCTGCACGAAAATAATATTCTAAGCAAGGGACATGGAACAGTTACTGCCGCCAGTTCCTACCTGGAAAACGAATTCGCATTAAAAGAACAGGAAAGTCTGGATGCTAAAATTCACATCGCCCAAAGAGCGGCAACACAAGTTCCGCAAAACGGCGTTGTATTTCTCGATTCGGGCACGACCGCTCTGCAGCTGGCCAAAATCTTAAATTTGAGAAATGACTTGATTATCGTTTCCAACTCGGCAATAGCCGCACAGGTATTGTCAACTTCAGCGAATCAAATTTTGATTACCGGCGGTGAACTGCGCAAAAAAAGCTTTTCTTATGTCGGCAATTGGGCTTTACAGGCAATTAAGCAAATTAAAATTGATATTGCCTTCCTTTCCTGCAGCGGCTTTCACGCTGACGGACCGTCAATCCACTCTTATCGTGAGCTGGAAATAAAACAGGCTATCATGACAAGTGCAAAAAAAACAATTTTGATGGCCAACACTGGCAAAATCGGGAAAGAAAGCCTTTATCGCTATGCAACATTTTCCGCATTTGCTTTCATGATTACCGAAAGAAAATTATCGCCGGAAGAAAGAAAGCATTTCCCGGAGACATTAACCATCATGGATTACTAACCATCCGTTAACCGGGCATCAGCGCAAACTGTCCCCCATTGTCTCTGCAAAAAACAGAAAGGCTCTCCTTGAGGCATAAGGAGAGCCTTTCTGTTTTTTGTTTTTTATTTTGTCCTTACTTCGACCTTGCTCCTGCCTTTTTCTTGGCGGCAAGAAATCCTACGGCAAAATACAAACCGGATTCGGATTACTGCAGCCTTCTATGTAGAAAGCGTCGTTTTCCCTTACATTTTTCTGCCGTTCCGGCGAAGTTCGCGGAGTTTCCGGTAGAGTTCTTTTTCTCTTTCCGTTTCTGCCGGCAAGATATCAATACAAATGCGGAAGTACAGATCACCAAATCCATTTTCTTTTGGCAATCCTTTGCCCTTAAGCCGAAGCTTTTGTCCGGTATGTGTACCCGATTGAATCTTTACCTGCACAGTACCATGGGGAGTGGTAACCTGCATGGTATCACCCAATACGGCCTGGTCAGGATAAATGACAATCTCTGACTCAAGATCACTGCCTTGAATCTGCCAGGGACCGTGTGGAACTACCCGGATTTGAAGATACAGATCGCCGCTCGCTCCACTTCCATATCCTTTTCCGCCTAATCCTTTAAGCCGCAGCGATGCTCCCGGATGAAGTCCCGCCGGTATTTTGACTTTGACCGTTTTGAATTCATCAGTTATACCCGTACCTTTACAAGAGCAGCATATACCTTCGCGGGTAAAACGTTGCCCGGCGCAAGCAATACACAGGCTGGGAGCAGTAAGATATAGTTCTCTTTCCGTACCATGAATCAGTTCGTCTATCGTCAGGCCGATTTCGGCGTTTATGTCCTCCCCTTTAAAAGCGGTTGGCTGTGTCCGCCTGCTTTCCTGGCGGGTGTGGATAAAATCCTGACCGAAAATATTGAAAAAGAAGTCGCTAAAGCCAAAAGGACCCAGGTCAAAATCAGCGGGGCCATGGTCAGTATAAGTATAACCGTTCATGTCTGACGGATCGACGTTAATTTCATCGCCCTCTTTCCAGCCCATCCCCAGCTGATCGTACCTGGCCCGCTTTTCAGCATCACCTAATACTTCGTAAGCTTCGTTAATCAATTTGAATTTTTCTTCCGCCTCCGTCTTGGTTCTTCCTTGATGAAGGTCGGGATGATATTCGCGGGCCAGCTTGCGGTAAGCCTGTTTAATTTCTTTTTCCGATGCCGTTTTCGGAACTTCGAGCACTTCATAGTAATCAATATACTTCAACACATCACCCCCTCCGCTCTTTACATACCCGGTCCCGTGTCCACTGGCTAACGCTAGTCTCTAATTACACAATAAGGCGTATCACAGGGTGCATCCAGCAAGCTTTTTAATTCCTTATCCAGTTTCATCAAAGTGATGGACATACCGACCATATCCATAGAGGTAGCGTAATTTCCAACAAACGAATTATGAACCCCAATCCCCTCTCCCTGCAGAATCCGCACCACCCGCCGGTAAACAATATGCAGGTCCATTAAGGGCAATCCGCCCAAACCGTTTACCAGTACACTGACTTCATCACCCTTGACAAAAGGAAGATCCTGCAAAATAAACGGCATGATTTGGTCAACGACCCGGTCGGCAGCTTCCAGGCTGCCCCGCTTGACTCCCGGTTCACCATGAATTCCCATGCCGATTTCCATATCACCATCGGCTATTTCAAACATAATTTTCCCGGTTGCCGGAAGGGTTGCTGCCGACAGCGCCACCCCCATCGACCGGGTATAACGGTTCGCCCGTTCGGCCGCCGCTTTCACCTCATCCAGGCCGGCACCCATGGCCGCCTTGGCTGCCGCTACTTTAAAGACAAAGAAATCACCGGCAACCCCCCGGCGTCTGGCAAACTGGGACGAAGAATACACATCATCCGTTACCAGAACCGTCTCCACCCGTATGCCGTCGGCAGCCGCCATTTCCACGGCCATGTCAAAATTCATGACGTCACCGGCGTAATTACCGTACATAAACAGACAGCCCTTGCCCGAGTCCACAGCTTTCACCGCGTTATAGCATGGTTCCGGTGAAGGCGATGTATTGATATTGCCGACAACAGCCGCATCGGCAAAGCCTTCCCCGACATATCCGATAAACAGCGGCTCATGCCCGACCCTCCACCGATAATAATAGCCACTTTGTCCCGGACCGGACTTCTATTATTGACAATAACCCGTCCGTCGTCTTCCAGCAGCCTTACATGTTTACCATGGGCCAAAACATACCCTTCCAGCATCTCCTCCACCACATGCTCCGGATCATTAAGCAGTCTTCTCACAGCCAGCACCTCCGCATAAATCTTTTTTAAGCTGGTAACCACCATGTTATGTCCCAAACCAGGTTACAGTACCGCTTATTATTCCTCTTCAAAAGCTGTCCCTTGCTACAAAATCACCATATTTATTCAAGCATACAGACTCCTCCTTAAGACTATATGCCGTATAGCAGGCATATAGTCTTCCTCAGTTTCTCTGTAGGCGTACCGTTTTTAGATTTATTATATATAAACTCACCACTATATCCACCCTTATTTACCCCATAATATAATATTTTATAAGATAAATTAATTTATTGACTTATATAATATTATATAATATAATCTAAATTGTTAGAAAATTACATAGGAGGAACGGTACGATGACTCATTCACGTTCGCATGAGAGCGGCGCCTTTATCAATGCCAGTGCATCGTGTCCGCCCGAAGAATCCGTTAAGCGGAATGTACCTGATCACCCAGGCTCCGACCATACTGAAGCTATACAAACGGCGGAGACCGATGTGGTTTTAACCCGGCTAACGGAAAAGTACCATGCTTTAGGCAGACAAACCAAGCTGGTGGCGGATTATGTGCTAAAAAATCCGAAAAGCGTTGTATCTCTGAGTATTGCCGAACTGGCCGACCAATGTCAGGTTAGTCAGTTTACAGTAACCCATTTATGCAAGACCATTGGTTTATCAGGCTATCAGGAACTCAAGCTGGCTTTGTCGCGGACCTTTATTAAACCACTGGAGAATATACACGAGGAGATCGGGGAAACAGACCAAATACCTGATATAGCAACCAAACTGGCCGATTCACACATTTCCTCCATCCGTTTTACCCAGCAGAATGCTGATATGCAGCAAATCAAGCGAGTTGTGGAAGCCATAGCTGCAGCAACCCGCCTGGACGTTTACGGAATGGGCAATGCCGGGGTAGCCGCCCAGAGCGCGCTGAATAAGTTTTTTCGCCTGGGAATGGATGTGCGTGTCCCTAACGACAGTCACCTGCAATCCATGTACGCTTCCCTGTTAAAGCCGGGAGATGTGGCTATCGGCATCAGTACTGCCGGCAGCAGCAAAGATGTACTTGACGCTATTCGGCAAGCCAAGAACACAGGGGCAACAACGGTGGCTTTAACCAGCCGCCCCGGCTCCCCCTTGGCCAAAGCCTGCGATCTGAAGATTATTACCACCTCGCAGGAATCGATGTATCGCAGCGAGTCTATGGAAAATTTAATTGCGCAGATCTACATCCTTGATGTTCTTTATGTCAGTATCGCCGTAATGAAAAAAGATTTGTTTCTCACCAATCTGCAAAAAACCCGTAAATCTCTGTTGGTAAAAAAAGTGTAATTCACAGGGGTCAGGCACCAAAAGCACGGCGAGAGTCCACAACATGTCCACTAATATTTAGGAGGGGATTTATTGTGACTCGTTTTCGTTGGGTTGTTCTGGCGATTATCTTTGTAACCTATGCTATCAATTTTGCTGACCGCAGCAATATCGGCGTTGCCTTGCCGTTTATTCAGAAAGAGTTTCATTTTAACAACTTCGAAGCCGGCGCTATCGCAAGTTTCTTTTTCCTGGGGTATGCCATAAGCCAGATTCCGGCGGGCTTCTGGCTCAGTAAGTTTGGTGCACGCGGCATGGTGCCGGTTTCCATCCTGGGATTTTCCCTGTTTACTTATTTAATCGGAACCGCCCAGTCTGTTGCCGCGATTAAATGGTTCCGCCTGGGACTGGGAATCTTTGAAGGGCCTACTCCGGTGGGCCTGACGTCTACCATTAACAATTGGTTTCCGGCCAGGGAAAAAGCAACCGGGGTCGGTGTGTACATCGCCTCCACCATGTTTGCCCCGATTGTTATTCCACCGTTGTGTGTATGGATTGCCACTGAATTTGGCTGGCGGACTATTTTTTACACGTTTGCCCTTCCCGGCTTTATTATGGCCGGCATTTGGTATTGGCTGGTCCGGAACCAGCCGGCGGAAAGCCCTTATGTAAATGAACAGGAAATAAACTACATCCAGGAAAGCACTGCTGAGCAAACTTCACAAATCCAAACGCAGGCCGTTTCACTAGGCTGGCTGGATAGACTGATCCGCGCCAAAAAAATCAAGAAAATTGACGCAAGATCAAATATTTTTACATCTTGGAACATCTGGGGCAATTGCTTTGCTTATTTTATGATGGTAAGCGTTTTGTATGGTTTAATGACCTGGATTCCATCTTATCTGGTCAATGCCAAACACTACTCCTTCATTAAAATGGGATTCGTCGCCGCGGCCCCCTGGGTAGGCGGTCTGATCGGCTCTATACTGGGCGGCTGGATTTCGGACAAGCTACTGCATAAACGCCGCAAACCGACCATGCTGCTTACGGCGCTCTCAACCTGCTTCATGATGATCGTCATGGTTAATTTGCCGGAAAGCTCCACCGCCGTGGCTACAGCCCTGTTCATGACCGGCTTTTTACTCAATATAGGCTGGCCCGCCTTTACGGCGTATCCCATGGGGCTAACCACCGGCAGCACCTATCCTATTGCCATTGCCCTGGTCAACAGCGGCGGCAACTTAGGCGGCTTCTTTTCCCCGATGATCGCCGGAGCCCTGCTGGATAAATTTCAAAACTATGATTTTGTCTTTACCTATTTCGGCGTGGCCGCAATCATCGGTTTTATCATTATCCTTACCTTGGACGAACCCGTACAATTGAAAACAGCGGAGGGGAGAGACATAAATGGCAGAGTGGGCAGTAGTTGCTGATGATTTAACCGGCGCCAATACGGCAGGAGTTTTGTTAACGAACAGTTACTTCCGGACCTTAACAACGATCGAGCACCGGAACATCGATAAATTTCCTTTACCGGATTACGATGCGATTGTGATCAATGCGTCCAGCCGGACACTGGACGCCAGAGAGGCTTATGAACGGGTATACAGTTGTACCAGGGAACTTTGCCAGCATGGCATTACCCACTTTTCCAAACGGATCGACAGCACCATTCGCGGCAACCTGGGCGCCGAAATCGAAGGCATGCTGGACGCCCTGCCGTCCGGGACCATCGCCTGTGTTGTAGCGGTATACCCCGCTTCCGGACGCATAATCGTCGGCGGCCATCAATTGGTAAACGGAGTCCCGGTACATAAAACGCCGGCCGGCAAAGATCCGGTAAAGCCTGTCGGCAGCAGTTTCCTTGCCGATGAAATCCGTAAACAAACCGTACTGCCGCAAGGTTTTGTTCCTTTGGCTACCACCATGCAGGGCAGCCCCGCCATCGCTCAGGCAATACAACTGCAAATAAATCAAGGGGCACGTATTATTGTTTTTGACGCCATCTCATTTACCGACATCGGCGCCATCGCCGAAGCCGTTCACAAGCTGGAAATCCCCTGGATTGCAGTTGATCCGGGGCCGTTTACGCAAAAAGCCTGCGAACTTGCCTATAGCGGCAGACGGCGTACGACGAAAAAAACTTCCGGCAAAGTTTTTTTCGTCGCCGCCAGCGCTTCCGATTTAACGCGCAGCCAGTTAGCTCACTTACAGGATCAATGTTCTGCCAAAATTACCGATGTGGATATACGGCATTTTCTGGATACCGATGACGAACAGCCTTTCGAAAAAGATATAGCCAATGATATTTGGCAAAGCAGCCAGTACGCCGACATTTTCGGACTTCGCGCCGCCGGCAGCAAAGACCAGTTGATTGATATTCAGGAAGAAGCCCGCAAACGCGGCATTACCCAGGATGATATTGCCCGGCGTATCACCTATGGCCTGGCACGCGTGGCCCGTAAAGCACTAGAACCGGGAATCAGTTATTTAAAAGGTATTTACCTGACCGGCGGCGACATGACAGTGGCTTTCTGCCGGGAAAACCAGGTTGCCGCCATTGAACTGATTGAAGAAATTCAGCCGCACATATCCTTCGGCACTTTGGTTGGCGGCCCGCTGCACCAGATTCCCCTGGTTACCAAAGGCGGTTTGATCGGGGAGGCCGATACCGTTATCACCTGTGCAAAATATATACTTAAGTATTAAACTATGCAGGACTACGCTTCGTATCTATAGCGTATAACTACATGTCAAAAAGGAGTGTCTTGTTCATGCGTCCACTTATTGGCATTACTATTGGAGATCCGGCGGGAATCGGCCCGGAAATCGTTATCCGTGCACTGCAGAATCCGGAGATTTATACCCAGATACGCCCGCTGGTGATTGGCAATCAAAAAATTGTTAAACGCGCCTTAGCCATTTTAAACAGTAATTTTACCTTGCACACAGTAAATAGTCCGGATGAGGGACAATACATTCACGGCACCATCGACCTCCTGGATATCGACAATATCAACGGCGACGTTCCCTTCGGCGTCGTCAGCGCCCAGGCCGGTCAGGCGGCATTTGAATATATACAAACCGCCATTGACCTGGCGCTGAACAAAAAGATTGACGGCGTGGCCACCGCGCCAATACAAAAAGAAGCCATTCACCGCGCCGGCATTCCCTATATCGGCCATACGGAAATGTTCACCGGGCTCACCAATTCTCCCCAGGCGGTCACCATGTTTCATGTAAACAAAATGCGCATCTTCTTCCTAAGCCGGCATTTGCCGCTGATCAAAGCCTGCCAGTACGTAACCTACGACAACGTCCTGCCCTTTATTGAAAACTGCGACGCCGCCATGAAACGCTTGGGCCTGCCTGACGCCCGCCTGGCTGTGGCGGCCCTGAATCCACACGGCGGCGAACAGGGCCTGTGCGGCGATGAAGAAATAACAGCATTAGCTCCGGCAATAAAAACGGCCCGGGAGCGCGGCATCCAGGCCTTCGGCCCCATCCCTGCCGATTCGGTCTTCCGTCTGTTTGACATTGATCAGTGCGACGCCGTGCTTTCGCTCTATCATGACCAGGGCCATATCGCCGCCAAAGTGCATGACTTGGCCAATACCGTTAGCGTGACTGTCGGCCTGCCGTTCGTCCGCACGTCGGTTGACCATGGTACAGCCTTTGACATCGCCGGCAAAGGCATCGCCAGCTCCAAAAGCATGGAAGAATCCATCCGGGTAACCGGTCAGTATATCAGGCTCATTCAATCGTCAAGGGGTGATGTATAATGGCACCGGCAGTTTCTTATCAAAAGCCTTTAATCGGCACAAGCTGGAAAATGAACAAAACCAACCGGGAAGCAATTGCCTATTTGACACGCCTGCAGGAACGGGTTAAGACGATTGCCGCATCCGTCTTTATCTTGCCGCCGTTTAGCGTACTGTCCGATGCCTGCAAATTCCTGCAGCATTCCGGCAGTAACATCATCATCGGCTCACAAAATGTCCATTGGGACGATTATGGCGCTTTCACCGGCGAAGTATCGGCGCCCATGCTGAAAGAAATCGGCTGCCAGTTCGTTGAAATCAATCATCAGGAACGTCGCCGCTGGTTCGGCGAAACGAATGAGACGGCCAACTGGAAGATTCATGCCGTCCTGCGCCACGGTATGTTTCCCATCATTTGCCTGGGGGATGAAAAACGGGAAGAATGGCCGCTCACAGAAGCCTTTCTTCGTTATCAGTTGCTACAGCTGCTGACCGGTATTGGCCCCGAAGTGGCGACAAACCTGATTCTGGCCTATGAACCGCTTTGGGCCATTGGCGCGGCCGAAGCAGCTCCTACCATCCATATAGCTCAGGTTCATTCCCTGCTGCGGCAGCTGCTGGCTGAAAAATATGGAGAAACCATTGCCAATGCCATACCGCTCCTTTATGGCGGCAGCGTTAGCCGGAAAAACGCTGCCGAGCTGTCCACGTTGCCGAATGTCGACGGTCTGTTTATCGGACGCGCCGCCTTGGAAGCGGACGGTTTGGCCGACTTGCTTGAAATGGCCCTCACTTCACAACAACAATCTCACTCCTTGTGCTAATATCGCTGTACTTTTTATGTTATAATAAACATAAGAAATTCTAAGTTCTCCAAGCCTAAAGGAGCGGACAGCCCATGCGTCATCTCTTGCTTTTAGTTGCATTTTGCTTAACAGTTACCGGCGCTTTCCTGCCAACTGCAGCTTCGGCTGAAACGGATACTTACGAAATACGCTCATTACCCCGTGCAAGCGACGATTTATATAAGGGAATCCCCGCCAACTGGTATCCCGTTTATGCTTTAAAAGGCTTTGACGCCTATGCCGCCGCACTGGGTTCCGACTGGACAAGCAGTTCCGGCAACAAGAAATTCCTGCCCGCATTAAAAGACTGGGTAACGGCTGCCGAAAAAAAAGGCTGGCTGGTATCACGGGAAATAACAGCTGCCGAAGTGGGAGCACTGCTAATTTTAAGCGATTCCTACGGTACTTATGCCGGCCTGGTAACCGAGGTATATGCCGATAAACTATACTACAAAATGCCGAACATCGAGGGACTGCCGTCGTTGTTTACTTTAAACTACAGCGATAAAAATCTTGGCGGTTATAAACTTATCGGACTGATTGTACCCCGCCAGGCTGCGGCTTCGGCCTTCAGTTTTAACGCCGCCCGGTTGCCTTCAGTAGAACCGGACGAAAGCTACAAGGGACTACCTCCTGGCTCGCCGCTCATTCCGCTATTGAAAGAGTTTGACAGGCTCCATTCCCAGTCCATCGCCTGGACGGATCAGTTGGAGCAATGGCTGGCTTTAGCGGAAGCAAACAGACTGAAAGTTTCACTGGACCCGCGTTCTGCCAAAACAGGCGCCCTGCTGCTCACTTATAAGAACAGAAAAATAGCCGAAGCCCGATTGGTCAAAGCCGTCTATCCCGATCGCATCATTGTGGAGCAGAGCGCAAACAACCAAATCCACTTTGAACAATTGCTTTATTCGGATCTTAGCAATTTCGCTTTCTATATTTATCCTCAACAGGCCTAATCTTCCACATGATTAACCAGCAAGTCCTGGATCTTCGGAGTACAGCGCCGCCCCCCGCAAGGACCGGAACCGGCACCGGTGGCTTTTTGTACTTTCTCTACCGTATCCGCTCCCGCGGTTATGGCTTTCTTTATCGTAGCGCGGCTTATTCCTTTACATAGGCAAATCTTGGTCAATTTATCCAGGATATCCGCATTTAGCTTTTCCTCCAAACAGCTCACCACCCTTAACTTTTTATAAACATATAAAGAAGAAATGTGGCATCTGGCAAAATGACAGGTGCCTATTTTGTTGGTTGACCGGTGGTACGGAAAGTTTCAAAAAATAGACCCGGTATATAGTTTATCCGGTGAATTCAGAAAAACTCCGGCAATTAGGCCAACTCATCCATTAAATTCAAAGTACTCATGAATAATGCCTGAATCGGCCAGATATTTAGCGGAAGGTTTCCCGGAAACATTCCTCCACATCGCCGGGAGCCACCACAATGCGTGGGAATTCTCCTGTGAGGCATGGACAACGAAATTAAGATCGACCTGGGCAGTCCGGTACTGGGACCGCCCCGCTGGGCATTGACAATCACAATAGGGACTTCGACCTGAGCCGCAAAGCCCAGTGCCTCCACCATCAGGGAAAAGCCGTCGCTGCTGGACATATCCTCGCAAAAAGAAATAACGTCCTTTCCGGGATATTTCCGTATCATAAAGACACACCTCCATTTCAAATCGGTACCCCGACAGGTCATATCCGGCAGGAGTTGCCTTGCCGGAAAGAGAATATCCAAATAACCAGCAAAGGAGGTGCCCATAATTGCTGTGGTCGAAAATATTTCCAAAAACCATCCATCTTCCGGATGTAAAGGCCCGGGAATTTCTGCGCTATCTTGGTCCCGGGATTTTAGTGACCGTAGGCTTTATTGATCCGGGAAACTGGGCCGCCAACATTGCCGCCGGTGCCGATTACGGCTATGCGCTGCTGTGGATGGTTACTTTGTCCACGATCATGCTGATTGTACTCCAGCACAATGTAGCCCACCTCGGTATTGCTACCGGCTACTGCCTGTCGGAAGCCGCCGCCATCTTTCTGCCCAACTGGCTGTCCCGCGGTATCCTGCTTTCTGCTGTCGGCGCCGCCATTGCCACAGCTGTGGCCGAAATTCTGGGCATGGCAATTGCAGTGCGTATTCTGACCGGCCTGCCGCTTATGCTGGGAGCAATACTGGCAGCCATCATGTCTTCCACACTGCTGTTAACCAATTCTTACAACCGGCTGGAAAAATGGATTGTCGGTTTTGTCTCACTCATTGGATTCTCTTTCTTACTGGAACTCTATCTGACCAATATCGACTGGCTGCAGGCGGCTAAAGGCTGGGTAACTCCCCAGATTCCCGCAGGCGCACTGCCGATTGTCATGAGTGTGCTCGGCGCCGTGGTTATGCCGCACAACCTGTTTTTACATTCCGAGGTCATCCAGAGCCGGCAATGGAATCTTGAGGATGACTCGTTAATCCGGCGGCAGTTAAAATACGAATTTTTTGATACGCTGTTTTCCATGCTGATTGGCTGGGCCATTAACAGCGCCATGATTCTGGTGGCGGCTGCAACCTTTTTTCAGGTCGGCGTCCATGTGGGAACACTGGAGCAGGCCGAAGAAATGCTCCGCCCGCTGCTTGGCGGCACGGCTTCCGCCATTTTTGCCCTGGCGCTGTTATTTTCCGGCTTTTCCTCCACCAGTACGGCCGGGATGGCCGGTGGCAGTATTTTCGCCGGTATGTTTCGTGAACCCTATAATATCAGGGATGTCCACACGCGTTGGGGCGTAGCCATTACCTACCTGTTTGCCGTTTTGATCATTTACTTTATTTCCGATCCTTTCGCCGGTTTAGTGATTTCACAGATCGTACTAAGCGTCCAGTTGCCGATTACTATTTTTTTGCAGATTTATTTGACTTCCTCATCCAGGGTAATGGGAAAATACGCCAATAAACCACACCTGAAGCTGATACTGTCGGTCATCGGCTTACTGGTCAGCCTGCTTAATATCCTGCTGTTAATAGATTTGCTGTCTTCTTAGTGAACGGCGTGCGAAAGGCCGTGGCTTATATAGCAAAGCCACGGCCTCTTTCTTCTCTATAATTTTACCGTTTGCCAAAATAACTGCTGCGGATCATCTTGTCTGCCAGTTCCAATCCATGCACGGCATGCTCTTCCTCCTGACTGTCCGCAGCCTGTCCAACAAACTGGCCGTCCACCAGCACGGCAAAATCCTTATTGGTCTTCAGCAGGTTGCGGCCCATAGCCGTATGGGAATAGGTTTTCTCTTCCACGCCCATTACATAGGAAATAGTCGGCAAGATATCAATATGACCGCCCTTGGTCCAGACTTCCTCACCTGGCAAGTCCTTCTGATAAATCAGGAACGGAACGCGATGATTGTTGGTAAGCCACCAGTCCTCTGCCGGTTGTATCTTGGGTATTTCGTCATTATAGAATTTGTGCACTCCGTTATGGTCGCCATAAATGACTACAACCGTGTTATCCAGCAGCCCCTCTTCATCCAGCCTATCCAGGAATTTGCCGATTTGCTCATCGGTATAACGTACAGTATGGAAGCTGGCTTCCATTTTGGTTCCTTCAAATTTCTTGTCCACTTTCAACGTTTTATATTTATCAGGCAGTTCAAATGGTCCATGATTGGTCATCGTAATCAAAAAGGTAAAAAACGGCTGCTGCTGCTCTTTAATATACGGCACCAGCTGCTGCAGGAAAGAGCCGTCACTCAGGCCAAGACCAATGACCTCATCAATTTTAAAATAGTTGGAATCTATGCAATAGTCATAACCGATGGACTGCATGGCATGCATCCAGTTCCAGTAGCCCCGGTTATCCGGATGAGCCGCCATCACGGAATATCCCATATGATCAAATAATTTCGGCAATGAATTATACGTATTATCGGGATAACGGTAGTACGTTGACCCCATACGCACCGGATACACCGAGGTATTGGCCATAAACTCGGCATCGGACGTCGTTCCTACATTTACCTGTTCATAGAAATCAGGAAAATAAATGCTATGCTTTAACAGGCGGTTTAGTACCGGAGTAATCTCCTGCCCGTCCAATTCATTTTTTAAATAAAAGGTTTCCAGCGATTCTACCTGAATCACTAGCAGATTTTTCCCCTTGAACATGCCTTTATAAATATTATCCGGCACATTCTCCTGCTTATCCTGATACCATTTGTCGATTTCCCGCTGGTCGGCATCCGTCAAAACAAGCTGTTGACAATCAGTAAAATAATTATAGGCATCAAATAAATGATATCCCATCGGTGACAAGTCGGTAACCGTCTGGATCGGTGTCCAGCAAATTTCAAACAAAAACTGCTTTTGGCCCCGCTCATCCGAAAGATCAAAAACATAATGTGCATAGGAAAGATAACTAATGGAAAAGGCGATAAGTCCCAGACAGGCCGGTATGCTTCTTTTGGCCAGGCAGTAAACTTCCCTGCGTCTCCAGCACCAATAGATCAGAAAGGGTATATCTAAAAATAACAGCACATCCAGCATACTGCCCATCGACATGATGCTTCCGGTGAGATTTTGCAGATTAGCATACTGTTTGACAACATGTATGGATATAAACGTGCCAAAGGCCCGGAAATACCATAAATCGAACAATAACAAAGTGGAAAACGCCACAATAAACGATAGGAAGTACCAAAATCGCTTTTTTCCGCTTAACAAAAAAGAAAAGGATAAAAAAATAAAAATAAAAGCAAAATAAACCAGATAGGTAGGCACAATGTATGCCATATCAATCCAGGAAGAAAAAACATAGTGTGTTTTGTTGACAATGGCGATAATAACCACCGATTTTAAAACAATCGAAAAAGCTGTATATAGAAAAAGAAAAGTATGAGGAACGGCTGCTTTTCTGCACTTTTCTTTTAACTGCAACAAAAATTGACCCAGCCCCTGACTGGATGCTGATTTTGTCTGTAACTCCATCATTCTGCCTCCATTTGACAAAATAAGAACGACTATACCGTTAAAATAATATCAAATCCTGTTGATTGATGTAAATGCCATAACTGTAAAAAATTCTAAAATTCTAAAATAACTGTGGTCAGCGCATCATTTTCACTAAAAATACCGTTGTTATGCAGCAGTCAGTATTAAAGGACCTCATAAACGAAACAACTTAAACCCGCTGCCGGATAAGCAGCGGGTTATTGTAAGTTGGCATCGGATTGTATTACGTAAAGATTGATTAAGAAAATCCAGTTATGCTATGCTAATACTATGTCAGCCTTAATAATGAGGTGCGAATATGCTAACAAGCTATCGGACGGTTGCCGGTTACGGCGAAACTGTTTTGGAAGTAAATAAATCACGGTTTATCATCTACGTTGACCGGGTTGAAACGGAAGAAAGCGCCCAGCAGTTCATTACCCGGATCAAAAAAAAGCACTGGGATGCTACCCACAACTGTTCGGCCTATATCATCGGTGAACAGGAACAATACCAAAAAGCCGACGATGACGGCGAACCAAGTGGTACGGCAGGCAGACCCATCCTGGAAGTTATCAAAAAGGCGGCTCTCAGAGATACGGTTGCCGTAGTAACCCGTTACTTTGGCGGTATTAAGCTGGGTGCCGGCGGACTGATCCGGGCCTATGGGAAAGGGGCTGCTGCCGGCCTTAAAGCCGCCGGTTTGGTGGAACGGGTTCTTTATGCCACAGTGGGTATCGAAATTGATTATACGTTGCAGGGAATTGTTGAGAACCATCTGCGTACCGGCGGCTATCACATTCTCACGAAAGAATATTATGAAAGAGTTAACATTCTAACCCTGGAAAGGGTTGGCCAGGAAGAACTCTTTGAAGCAAAAATCAATGACTGGACGGCAGGAACCGCTAAAATCACTCATCTTGATCCACAGTATCTGGATATACCGCTAAAATCGGAGTAGGCTTTTTTTATTACACTGATGACAGTTTGGCGGCCATACGCTGTACATAGCAAAGCCGCAGGGCCAGGCCAACCGCTCCGGCGGCTAAGCCGGTAATAAACCCGATCCAGTAGCCGAAAGCTCCCTGAGCCGTATAGTTGGCTAACAGATAACCTACCGGCAGACCGATTAACCAGTAAGAAACCAGCGCCATGATAAAGGTCACCTTTACATCTTTATACCCGCGCAGAATGCCCTGAATCGGAGCCGCAACGGCATCGGATAATTGAAAAAAGGCGGCATATATCAGGAAGGCTTCAATTAAAGGAAGAACTTCCGCACTATCGGAATAAAAAGCAGCCACCTGATGATTATAAAAAATCAACCCCAGTGCCGACATGACCGACAGGCAAACCGCTGTGACGATTCCCAGTAATCCGTAGCGGCGGGCGTCCGTAAGGCGTCCGGCCCCAACCTCAAAGCCAACGATGATGGTCAGCGTCATGGAAATACTTAACGGCAGCATATAAACCAGGGAAGCAAAGTTGATTGCCGCCTGATGCGCGGCAATCGTTATCGTGCCAAACTTAGCCATTAATAGAGCAACCACTCCAAAAATACTGGTTTCACAAAAAATCGCAAAACCGATGGGAATTCCGATATACAGCAAATCTTTAAGCGTACTCACCGATAAAGAATGCTTTGCGCCAAATATCCGGTATTCTTTAAACGGTGGTAAAAAGTGAATGACCATCGCGCTGACAACGGCCATAAACCAATAAGTAAGCGCCGAAGCATAACCGGCGCCAATCCCGCCGAAGGCCGGCAGTCCCATTTTACCGAAAATAAATGCATAATTTAATAAAATATTGACCGGTAGGGCGCTAACCGAGATGAACATGCTCACCCGGGTATAGCCCAACGTATCGATAAAACTGCGTAATACCATGTTGACAAAAAATGGAATGACCCCTAATGAAATAGCCGCTAAAAAGCCATAGGCGATCCGGTAGACTTCCGCTTCGAGGTTCAGCAGAAAAAGTACCGGCGAAAGAACCAAAGCACCGCCAACAATGGTGGCCATACCAAGAAACAGCGCCAAATAGAGTCCCTGAATTACCATGTACGGCACTTGCGCCTGTTTCTTCGCACCGTGCAATTGCGCCAGATTGGGAGTAATGGCCATTAATATTCCATTGATGGCTGTAAATACCGGCATCCATAAATTGCTGCCGATAGCCACCCCCGCTAAATCGTTCCGCCCGGCGTGTCCGGACATAGTTGTATCAAAAAAATTAAACGCACAAAAAGCGACTTGCGTGATCAAAATGGGGTATAAAATAAACATAAATAACTTTAGTTTTTGTTTCCAGGAATGAGCTTCTTTCATAAAACACCTCTTGCTGTATAAAACTAATGATCTAGAATGATTTGACGTTCTCTTAAAATTCAGCGTATGCTTATCATACAAAACTAATAAAGAGGGATTTCTTCTTGCATAGGTTTGACTGTTAATGATATAGTATAAATATCAAAAGATAACTATTGTTCATTAATTTTACTTTTTTGAAAATATTTCATATCACTTTACATCACACACCAGGAGGAATTCGATGAAGACCAAAACCGTCAGCCAGTCCAAAGTAATTATGTCCTCGGTTATGCTGCCCCAGCATGCCAATCCCGCAGGTAATGTCCACGGCGGCGAGATTATGAAATTGATGGATACAGCCGCCGCCGTTGTCGCCCAACGGCATGCCCGTTCCAATGTAGTAACCGCCAGAGTCGATGAACTGGAATTTCACCATCCTATACGCATTGGTAATGTAGTTACCTGCTACGGACAGCTTACCTTTGCCGGCAGAACGTCGATGGAAATATCCATTACCGTAACTGTCGAGGACTCATTTAAGGAAGAACCGGCTAAAACGGCCCTGACAGCCTTCTTTACTTTCGTATCACTTGATAAGAATGGAAAACCGCAGCCAGTGCCTGGCTTGGAGATTACCAACGAGGAAGAGCGCTGTTTATTTGAACAAGGCCAACAACGCCATCTGGCTTACAAACAAAAAAAAGATTCTCCGCCCGTTTGTACCATCACCTTATAGTACGTACGTAAGCAACAACGAAAGAAGACTCAGGCTGGTCCGGCCCCGGATCAGCCTGAGTCTTCTTTTGCTAGGCAGTTATTCAGCGATTACCACCTGTTTTCCGGTATTGCAGAAAAGCATAGTAAGCCAGTACTGAAACCAACAGCAAAAACAACAACCGCGGCGAATGCTCTTGATAAGACAGCATATCATGTCCCATCGTCACCTCAATAGCCGCTGAGGGGAGTTTGCCGATAAAGGTGGCAATTACATAATCGCGCACCCGGATGCTGCTAACTGCGCCCAGAGCCGTGATTAGTCCCGAAGGGATGTAAGGTATGCAACGGGCCAGAAGCATAATGACCAACCCGCGCTTGCCGCTGAATTCGTCAACCCTTTTCAACCCTTCACTGCGCTCAATAATGCTATGTGCCCAATCATGGAATAGATAGCGCATCAGCAGAAAACTGATAATGACACCTACCGATTCAGCTAACCAGGAGACAATGGTTCCGGTAACAACACCGAACAAAATACCGTTGGCAGCCAGCAAAAAAATATTCGGCAACACCGCCAGAACATTAACGATAACCACAAGGACAAAACTGACCACAAGAGCATAGGGACCATAGGATTGAATGAACGCTATACTTCCTTTAACATCCCCGTGGACAATATACCCGGTCATGGTACGGATAAACTGCGGCTGAGTGAAATAAATTCCTGCCAGAACAACAACTAATAATCCCAATAGCATCAGACGGAACAGATTATGATTTATACCGTTTACCTTCAATTACGGCTGCCTCCCCTGGAAATCGTATAGCAATCGGCTAGGCCTTCTGTTCTTGCCGGGCAGCTGCCGGCTGTTCCTGCCGGATAACCAGTAAAACTCCGCTAAGAATCAGTATGGCTCCCAGCCAGAATGCCAGTCCGACTTGTTCGCCAAGAAACAACCAGCCCAGCAGTGTTCCTACCAAAGGCTGAAAGAAAAAATACAGACTGCCTTGTGTGGCATCCACCATTTGCAACCCCTTATTCCACAAATAGAAAGCACCGGCAGTGGATACAATGCCTAGATATAATATTCCCTGCCAGATGGCGGGCTCCGACACTGCCAGCTGCAGTTTCTCAATATTGGCTTGGGTTACGAATAACGGTGTCAAAGCGATAGCCGCCGCCAAAATACCATAGGTAGTAACCACCAGTGCCGAATAATCGGCAGGCACTTTTTTGACCAGTACCGACATAAGGGCCCACGTAAGGGCGGCAACACCTAGAATGAGTCCGCCCAACTGGAATGAACTGCCGTTTGCTTCGATTCCGACAATGCAAAGCACTCCTGCTGTTGCCAGAAAAACAGCTACTGCTTTTTTGACCGTAATGGCTTCCTTGAGCAACACCCGGGCAAACAAAACCATAAATGCCGGAGTTGCCGAAGTAATCACCGCTCCCATTTGGGCCGTGGAAAGCTGAGTTCCCCAAAACTGAGCCCAAATGGAAACAAAATACCCGATAATGCCAATGCAGGCAATCAACGGCAAATCCTGCCGGCGGATACGCCAGGACTGTCTGGACAAGCTGCCGGCGCTAACGAGCGCCGCCAGCGCGACTGCATAACGAATCCAAACTAATTCCAGAGGCGCGATAACCGTCAGGACGACTTTACTGACTACATACATGCCGCCCCATATACTGGCGGCCATTGCCAAATATAATGAACCAAGATATCTTTTCATTGTATTCCTCCCATTGTCAATGTAACGGGAGGTACTTTTCCCTCCCTGCTTTATCGTGGTACAGGGATGACGGGAACATCATTCTCGAATAAAGGTTTTGACAACATGGCCATTCCTCCAATCAGGTAAACTGACTCTTTCTTATTATACCACTAGTTTTTCAATCGTGAAAAATCCACATACCTGACTTGGTTAAAAACCATATTTTTATCTGCCCCGTACTATAGCCTTAAATAGAAATCTGAGCCATTAATCATAGAAAAGCAGGTATTGGCGCTTTTTTCGCGAAAGATAGCTTAATAACTCACATGAGTGAACCTTTGTCCTTGAGGTGTATATGGTAATCGAATCCATCTTTTCGTTACGAGTGAAATTATTCTTTGCCTGTCTGCTTTTTACCTTTTTTTTCATTACCCTGACGGTTATTCTTTCCGGACTTTTTTCCAACAATATGATATGGCAGGCTGTTTATTTGCCGCCACACTTTCAACTAAGCAATATGTTATTGGCTTTAGCCATTGCCGGAGCCCTAACAGCCTTGTGCGGCTATAGCCTGATACACTACCATTTTACCCGCCGCATCAATCGGATAGATGCCGCTATTACGCAATTGACGTGCGGTAAGCTGGATATCGACCTGAAAGTAACCGGCAGTGATGAACTGGCGGCATTGGCTGCCCGGATCAATCATTTAGCCAACAAACTCAGCAACGAACAGGAAAATATGCTGCTTTCCGTCATCGAATCCCTGGTCAACGCTTTAGAAGCTAAGGATACTTATACGTACAGCCATTCCTCCGAAGTGGCCGATATCGCCTTGACCATCGGCCGCGCGCTGAAGCTGCCCGATGACCAGCTTTTTAAAATTAATTTCGCCGCCATTTTGCATGATATCGGGAAAATCGGCATCCCCGGTCATGTGCTCAATAAGCCGGAAAAACTGACTGAAGAAGAATTCAATATTGTTAAAGAGCATCCGGCGATTGGAGCCCGCATCCTTGCCGGCATACCCTTATTAAAGGATGTCGCTGAAATCGTCCTGCACCACCATGCCCGCTGGGACGGCAACGGATATCCCAGCAGCCTTGCCGGCAGCTCCATCCCCTTGGGTTCCCGCATTATTGCCGTTGCCGATACATACCAGGCGATGGTATCCAACCGCCCTTACCGGGAGAGTCTTCCCCACCAGGAAGCCATCGAGCAAATTGCCCGGTGTGCAGGAAGCCAGCTTGACCCTGTTATTGTCTCTGTATTTCTGAAATTGTATAAAGATAAATATAACGGCCTGCCTTGACAGGCTTTTTTCTTATTTAAAGCGAAACAGTTATCGGCCATACCCTTGTCCATAAAACCAATAAAAAAACGTGTGAATGTATTACCCACACGTTTGGGGGCTGCATTATTTCAGCAATCTTCCCACATATTTTTGAATCATTTTTACCGGATGATAGGACTCTTTCGCTTTACGCAGTCCGGGAATGCCCATATCTTCCTCGCGGTTGACATAAGGAATATGCTGCCACGAATTTTTTAAATACTCCTGATTAATAACAGTAAACACACCGCGTATTTCCGGATTGCCTTTTTCTACGTGAACTACTACAGTGTCTTCATTCAGCCGTTCACCAAACGTAAAGCCAATCACCTGCCCATCCAGTGAGATAGCGCCACCGCAAAGCCCCAGATATTCCATATTCTGCAGGACATCAGCAATAGCCTGCTGTTCCAGTCCAAGATTGATATCATCGTTATCACTATGCTGGCGCCACCACGTTCGGGCGACATCCAGACAGGAAGGAACCAACTCTGGCGTAAGTGCAACATACTCATATTGACTGTATAACCGTTTAAAACTGTTAAGATGGTTTTTCTTGGAATGATATTTCCGTCCGGATAATTCAATCAGATCCTGCGTGTTATATACATAGTCAAAATTATCCCGGTCTTCCACCCACTGAAACTGTCCGGGTTTTAACCGGTCTAGTGCCGCAACCATAAACTGTTCGGCTCCGCGGATGACCAAAGGCCATCCGTTCGCAGCAAAATAGTCCATGAATTGTTCCAAGGCCGTATTCATGCCCTCATTTTCAGGGCCAAACGGCGGCAAAATATAATGTTCCCCCTCCCATTCCGCTTTAATGCATAAATGTTCTCCCGCCAACGCCCACTGAATATGGTAGCCGTTACGCCACATAAAAAGATTGGTGAAATTAGAATGGGCATTATCATAACGGTACTTATGAAAAAAACTGTCAAATAGCGGCTTATCCGCTAAGGTAATCGGATGAAAATTAATAATAAACCCTCCCTGGAAGATGCTACCTGCCTAAAACGGCTAATATATAAAGCCGTCACTTTAATGTATGCACAACCTTATATATTTACCGCCAGCTTGCATCTATATATTTTACAATATTTTTAACGAATTGACACTCTGAAATTTTTATACCCGGCAGCATGGGATTGTCACTAACTAATCAGTTGTTTGCGAATTAACCGAACAGGTAGCTTCGCCAAAAGCAAAGTTAATGCAGACAAAACGGCCACATGCACCCAGATTCCGCTGTGTAGCTGCCCCAAAGCCAAAGACCTGCAAACCTCCACCGCATGATATAACGGATTCAGCCAGATGAGATTTTGCGCCCATTCCGGCAATGAGGAAACCGGAAAGAAAACCCCGGAAAAAGGAACACAGGAGTAGCTCCAAGCGTAATATAATAGTTGAGGTAATCAATATGTTTGATAATACCTGTATACATTAATGCCAGCATGGCAAATACAAATCCGGGCAGAATTAAAAACAATGGTATCAATAAAGCCCAATACGACTGTATTTGGCCTAATACGGCCACCACACATAAAACAACCGAACCAAAAACAACATTCTTAATAGCGGCAAACACAATCTCACCTGCCACAATATCGTCAATCGAAATCGGGGTGGCCAGCATGGCGTGAAACGTTTTTTCATAGTGCAGCCGGACAAAACTGCCGTAGGTACACTCAAAGGTCGAAGCCCACATAGCTGAAGATGCCACCATTCCCGGAGCAATAAACTGAATATAACTCATTCCGTTCATGTCTTCGACAAAGTTGCCCAGACCGAAGATACAGCAGGGGCTCTATCAAACTATAGGTCATGTTGGTAATCAGCGTTCGGCGGAACACCGTCATATGCCGCCGCAAAATCGCCCAAAGACTGCCTGTCATTCTCCGCCTCTCCTCCCGGTAAGCAGTAAAAAAACATCTTCTAAATGAGAACTGCGCAAATAACAGGCATGCTGCGGTATCCCCAGCATTTCCATCTGCCCCCATAATTGTTTCCCATTCCGGGCAAAAACAAACAGATCTTCCGCAATTTGAACAACCTGACCGCCCAGAAGTGTGATCTGGCTGATAAAATCCGGCGGAATCTGTTCCGGTGAAACACGCACTTCAATGACTTCGGGCAGGACATGCTCCTGAATCAACTGTGCCGGGCTTCCTTCCGCCAGTATCCGGCCTTCATTCATGATCAGCAATTGATCACATAGCTGTGCCGCTTCTTCCATATAATGAGTAGTCAATATCAGGGTGGTTCCTTCTTCTTTAAGCTGACGCAGTTTTTGCCATACCAGCCGGCGTGCCTGCGGATCAAGCCCGGTGGTCGGCTCGTCTAAAATAATAACTTGCGGATCATTTAATAAAGCCCGGGCAATAACCAACCGCCGTTTTGCTCCGCCGGACAGGGCCTCCACTGCCGCATTTTCCTTTTCCAGCAAACCCATAAAGCTCAGCAATTCCCGTCCGCGCTGCCGGGCTTGTGAACGGTTAAGGCCGAAATATCCGCCATATATCTCCAGATTCTCCAGAACGGTCAATTCAATGTCCAGATTATCCTCCTGCGGGACAATACCCAGCCGCTGTTTCAGGCGGGAAGGGGTAAGAGTATTCACTTTCTCCCCGAACAACCATAAGGTCCCCTCATCAATCGTAGTCAATCCGTACAGCATGCGCATGGTAGTTGTTTTTCCTGCCCCGTTATGCCCGAGAAATCCAACACACTGTCGGCTGGCAATGATAAACGAGATGCCCTTTAACGCTCTGAATTCACCATAAGACTTAGCTAAATTCTCTGCCCGTACAACACATCCCATGGCAGTCCTCCAATCCTGTTTCATACTTAAGATTATGATAGGAAGGAAAAAGCAGCCGTCGTTCGATGTATGCGGCTGCTTTTTCCTATATTATAACACTTTTAAAATATTATACATAGAATCCCGTTGAGCCGGGATCCGGCCGATTTGCCTGATCACATCAATGATGGTCGACTGCTGTAAAGCTTTCTCGGACTTAGCGCCGGCCGCATGCATGATTTTTTCCTCACTGACCGTACCGTCAATATCATTGGCGCCAAATCCCAGCGCCAACTGGGCAACCGGCACGGTAAGCATTACCCAGTAGGCTTTTATATTTTTAAAATTATCCAGCAGCAGACGGGAAATGGCAATTGTCTTTAAATCGTCCCACAGCGACGTACGGGGCATATATGCCAGTTCGGTATTTTTCGAATGAAAGGGAAAACAGATAAAAGTCTGAAACCCGCCGGTTTCATCCTGCAGTGCCCGCAATGACAACAGATGATCAATTCTCTCTTCCATAGTTTCAATATGACCATACAACATACTGGCATTGCTGCGTATACCTAAACGATGAGCATGATACGTAGCGTTAAGCCATTCTGCTGCCGTCGCCTTATTGGGACAAAGTTCTGTACGCACCCGGTCGGATAGAATTTCAGCACCGCCGCCTGGCATGGAATTGACTCCAGCCGTTTTAAGAGTGGTTAATACTTCCGGTATAGATTTCCCTGAAATTTTTGCAAAATAACATATCTCAACTGCCGTAAAGGCTTTCAGATGAATATGCGGCAAAGCTTCCTTAAGCATAGCGATAATGTCTACATAATATTCAAACGGCCACTGGGGATGAAGGCCGCTGACAATATGCAGTTCTTTCAGTTCAGGATCTTCCGTCGCCACCCTGGCAATTTCCAGCACCCGCTCTTTTGTCATAGCATAGGCTTGCCGGCTGTCGGCATCACAGCCAAAAGCACAAAATTTACAGCGGGCTGTGCAGATATTCGTAAGATTGATATGCCGGTTGACATTGAAATATACATAGTCACCACTGACTCTTTTCCGGGCAAAATCCGCCAGGGATCCCAGCCAGGCCAAATCTTGGTTCGCAAATAACGCTAAACCATCCTCTTTTGTCAGTCGTGCGCCATCTCTTATCTTCATTTCGATTGCCTGTAAATGTGCATCCATTAGTGACACTCCTTCGCTTATGTATATTCAGCACGGAATGGCTTTCTTCCTGCTAAACCGGCATAACTCTTTAGTATAGCTCGGTTCCGGATAGTCTTGACTTATCTCTCGGATGTATCTGCAGCCTAGCAGCT
>NZ_CYSP01000009.1 GCF_001298735.1 Propionispora sp. 2/2-37
CTTAACTTGAGACGCTTGACTTTTTATAGCTGGTCTTTTATTGGATAGTATTCCCATTTACACAGTTAAATTTACAGTCTCTAAATATCCCAGTGGGTTTGTGGATGAGCAGGATTGGTTCTGATTTTTTAAGTATCCGCTACGAAATCTACATCTACTTTTGTGGGGCAAGAGGGAATTCCAGCTAACTTTTGAATTGGCCGGAATTCCCTCTTGCTTTGTATTAATGAATGAGTTTCAGAACAACATTTTTTATAAAACAACAGTAACCTGTTTAGCTGGCGCAGTCGACTGTGCGTCATAAGGACCTGAAGAAAGATCAACATTTGTGGCTAGGATGGTAATCATTCAGAAGGTATATTTTTTGAAGGCAAGTAGGATATTTTATTTTCATAAACGATACCATGAATGTGTTTTTATCTGTAATTTTTAACCATGGGCTATTGTTGAGCATATAATACGGTAGAGTCCCATTACTTTAAAATATCTATTTAGGAGGTTGAGATTATGGGCTGGGGTGGACATGGAAATGGATTTGCTGGAAGTTGGATTATAATCATTATAATCATTATATTGCTTTTCTTCTGCTTTAACGATAACGATTGTTCGCCGACTTGTTAAGAAGGCACCCAATTAATACACAGCAGTGACGTAGTAGCAAAATCCATAAAAAAACACCTTCTCTGCCGAAGGTGTTTTTTTATGCAGAGAACAGGAAAATATGGTATAATAATATAGTTAACATAACTTTATAAAGTTAGGCGGTGAACTGGAGAATATAGATATTAAGAGAAGAGGGAATGACAATGGATTATCCAGTGTTGGAAGACTTGTTAAAAAAGGTCGATAATAAGTATACGCTTGCTGTCTTGGCAGCTAAGCGGGCTCGAGAAATAGAGGAGGGGAGTACGATTTTGGTGGACTGTAAGTCTTCAAAAGCGGTTACAATCGCCTTGGAAGAGATTGTTCAGGGGAAAATATCGTATTATCGGCGAAATAAAGCAAGTATAAAATAAGTTTAAGTAGAGTTATCTAAAGCAAATCTGTTAATTCCAAAGTGGATGTTTATCGGATGAGATAAAATCTCTGATTGATTTTAATAAATTGATGTTTAGAAATATATCCCCGATCGGTTTTTGCCGGACGGGGATTTCAATTAATAGACTTGCCGGATTTTGGTTATTTTATATGAAAGAGCCGGTACAAATTTCTATGCAGTGTTTCATAGAAGAAAAGAGCCTTTTTTTTACAGGAAGGGAAAACAGAACAAAATATCCCTTGTACGGAGGACTATTTTTACTTCTGTAGAATATTGAAACATGACTTACCATTCTGCGAGAAATGCAATGTGAAGAACCGTACTCCCCTATAGACTTTTAATACGGTATCTGATACTGAAGGGAGATAGCAGAAGGACAATCATGAATTATAACCAGCGGGTATTACATATTGATAATGTCGAACAAGCTAAGCAGGAACTGAAAAAGATAAATTGCGATCCAACGGGTGTCGCCATTATGGCCCAAAAGGCTGTTTTTAAATTGGTAAAACTTGAGCACGTGCCTACAAAAGCAGCTAATCTTTTAAAGCAAACTTTTTTGGCGAAGGGTGGTGAGGTGGCATTAGCCAGGGAGTCAGCCGCTCTTAGCATAGAGTATACCGATGTATTGTTATGTGCTACATTAAAGCAATATCGGTTGGCGTTAGCACAGCTAAAGCTGCAGCCGTGGGGATTACCGGATATTGCCGCTGTAATCGAAGCCGTACTGATTCAGGATGAAACTTTCCCCCACCGGAAATATGTCTGGCCTCATCATAGCCTTAGCCTTAAACCGGGAAAAACCCTGGTTATGGGTATATTAAACCTTACACCGGATTCTTTTTCTGATGGGGGGCGGAATAACCATCTGGATGCTGCATTGCGTCAATTAGAGCAAATGCTACAGGGCGGAGCAGATATTATTGATGTTGGTGTTGAGTCGGCAAAACCGTATGGTGGTTCTAGAACCTTATCGGCGGAAGAGGAAATGCAACACTTGCTGCCAATATTGGGAAAAATCCTGGAGGTCAGTCCGGTTCCCGTTTCTATTGATACTTATAGGGCGGAAGTTGCTGATGCGGCGCTCAACCTTGGTGCGCATATGCTCAGTAATATCTGGGGATTGCAACATGACCGGGATATGGCTGTTGTAGCGGCAAAATATAAAGTCCCGGTAATTATCACGCATAATCGAACTATTGCTGATTATACCGGGGATATGATGGATGAAATTGTCGGTTTTCTTAAAGAGAGTATTGCCATTGCCCAGGGAGCTGGTGTTGGTAGAGACCAAATCATTGTTGATCCCGGAATCGGTTTTGCCAAAACGACCGAACATAACCTGTTGATTATGTCCAGATTGGAAGAATTAAAGTCACTTAATTGTCCGGTTTTGTTAGGCAGTTCACGTAAACGCTTTATCGCTGAGGTTTTGGATTTTCCGGTTGAACAGCGTGTGGAAGGAACGGGAGCGGCTGTGGTTGTAGGCATAACGAAGGGAGTTCATATTGTCAGAGTACATGATGTGAAGTCTATAAAGCGTATGACAGAGATGACCGATGCTATGCTGCTTAAACAGCGTTTTTTTCATCCGTTTCAATAAAATACGGCTTGCAGGTACATATTATATGAGTAGGGAGAGATCTAAGTTGAATAAGGTTTTATTAAGTAATATGATGTTTTATGGATTTCATGGTGTTCATGAATATGAACGGGAAGTTGGGCAGCGCTTTTACATCGATGTGGAGTATTGCGTAAATGCAGAACAAGCGGCTCTCTCCGATGATTTAACTCATGCCGTTGATTATACGGTAGTATACAGTCATGTAAAACAAGTCATAGAAAATCACCGGTTTCAACTGCTGGAGGCACTGGGAAGGCACATAGCCGATTCTTTATTGGAGCTGCCTTTAATCCGGGCAGTTACGGTAAGAATTCGTAAACCTTATGTTCCCATTCCGGGGCAGATTGATTATGTCCAGGTGGAAACCCAACGGACTAAGGCATGATTTTCCTAGGATTAGGAAGCAATCTTGGTGACCGGGAACAAAATATGATTACGGCGACTCGGCGACTGGACGATCATCCGCAGATTATTGTGCAGAAAGTATCTTCTTTATACGAAACCGAGCCGGTTGGTTTTACTGAGCAACCTGCGTTCCTTAATGCTGTGGTTAGCATTACAACCGGGCTTGACCCAATAGCTTTACTCGCGGTTTGTTTGAGCATAGAACAACAGCTTGGCCGTATTCGCGCCGAACGCTGGGGGCCGCGAACGATTGATATTGATATTTTACTGTATAATGAATTTACAGTGAAGGATTCGGTATTGGAATTACCTCATCCCCGGATGAAAGAGCGAAACTTTGTTCTTATACCGCTGGAAGAAATTGCTGGGACAGAACCCCTGTATCAGGGGAAAACAGTCCGGACTTTAATTGAAGAAAACACGGATGATAGTCCGGTACTATTCTATAAGAGAATGGTTTGGAAACAGGAGGGCTAATGTATTGAGTAAACATAAAATACTGTTTTTTAGCGCTCCGATTGGATCGGGTCATACACGGGCGGCTCAGGCCGTCCGTACTGCTATTCTTCGGCAGGAGCCGGAAGCCGATGTAAAGATTACCAATATATTTGATTTCTTTAGTCCATTGCTGGGGCGGTTCATATTAAAAGCTTATTTGGCTATTTTAGCGGTATATCCCCCGGCTTATGGACTCATGTATCGTTGGGGAAACAAAGATATGTCGGCTTCGGTAATCAATCATATTATTAATCAGTTTCTGGCAGTGAAAATGCAACATTATATTCTGGAGTATCGTCCCTCTGCCATAGTATGTACCCATGCTACCCCGGCCGGGCTGGCTGCTTACCTGACTCGTCATTGCGGTATGACCGTTCCGGTAATGGCAGTTATAACCGATTACGCAGTACACCGGTTGTGGGTTTACCCTGAGATTGACCGGTATTTTGTGGCTCATCATAGTCTAGAGAAGATGTTGGAAGGTTTTGGTGTGGCCAAATCTAGAATACAGAGTGTGGGAATTCCGGTGGATACGGCCTTTACAGCTACTTATGACCGAGAGGAAACGGTACGGAAATTGGGACTCCGTACCGGAGTTAAGACACTGCTTATTATGGGCGGTGGTGCCGGTGTGTTTCCTATGAATGAAATTCTCTCCTTATGTCAGGATATTCCTGAATTGTTGCAAATTATCGTAGTTACCGGTAATAATCATGTTGTCTATAACAAGCTGCGTAAGCGGAAATTGCCGGACAGCTGTAAGCTGTGTTTACTGCCATATGTGGATAATGTGCATGAATTAATGGCCATTGCCGATCTGCTGGTCTCTAAGCCCGGAGGGATGACTGTGTCGGAAGCATTGTGTACGGGGCTTCCCATGCTAGTCTATAAACCGATTCCCGGGCAGGAGGAAGCCAACACACAGTATTTGATACAACATGGTGTAGCAGTCCGGGCGGATTCTTTAGAGGATGTAAAAAATCATCTGACGGCATTGTTAAAAGATTCCCGGCAGCTTCAAATTATGCGACAAAATGCATTAGCCATGGGGCAGCCGCAAGCAGCCGAAAATATTGCTGCTACTATTTTTTCCCAACTTTTCTCTTGACGGTATCCGGCCTGACGGATATAATAGTTCCAAAATTAGTTCAGCATCTTGTAACTGATAGCGGAGGACAAATGAATAAACTATATCTAGCTGCGTTGCAAATGATACCAGGCATTGGCACGGTTAAACTGAAAAAACTTGTTTCCTTTTTTGGTAGCGCCCAACAGGCTTGGCAGGCTGGCAGGCGCGATTTGCTTTTGTGCAAATGCTTGGACGAACAAACGTGTAATATTTTTTTAGAACAGCGGGAAAAGATAAATATAGAAACATTAGCTACTCGGTGGGCGAAATTATCGATTAGACTCTGCGCAATAGGGGAAGCCGATTACCCTGAGCTGCTTACCCACATAGCCAATCCTCCCATGGTTTTATATTATCGCGGAGTGCTGCCGGATACCGATCAAATTATTGCTGTTGTGGGAGCGCGTCATGCCTCCGCTTATGGCAAAAATGCAGCGCAGCAATTATCAGCCGGTATTTCAGCAGAAGGCTTTTGGGTGGCTAGCGGTGCGGCCAGAGGTATTGATACGGCCGCCCACCGCGGTGCACTAGCAGTGGAAACTGGAAAAACGATTGCGGTTTTAGGTTGCGGCGTTGATGTGGTTTATCCGCCGGAGAATGCAAAGCTGCTTGCAGAGATTGCGGAGCACGGTTGTGTGCTTTCGGAATATCCGCCGGCGACAAAACCGATTGCCGGTTTTTTTCCGGCACGTAATCGAATTATCAGCGGTATTTCACGCGGGGTTATTGTCGTGGAGGCAGCAGAAAGAAGCGGTGCGTTGATTACTGCAGACTTTGCCCTGGAAGAGGGACGTGATGTTTTTTCCGTACCGGGAAGCATCTTTTCCGCTTCAAGCAAGGGCACTCACCGCTTGATCAAACAAGGGGCCAAGCTGGTGGAGTGTGCGGCAGATATCCTCGAAGAGTATGGGGGTACAATTAAGAAGAAAGAAACTGGCCTGACTTTGACAACCGATGAGCAGGCTGTTTATAATTGTATAGATTACGAAAATCCGTTCAGTGTGGAAGAAATAGTGATAAAATCAGGGCTTAGGCCATCAGTAGTAACGTATATATTATTACAATTAGAGTTGCGCGGTTTGGCAGCCGAACAAAAGGGACAGCGGTATGTTCGGGTTGCTAAGGAGGGAATTAGGTGACAAAATCACTGGTTGTAGTAGAATCACCAGCAAAGGCTAAAACAATTGAGAAGTTCTTGGGGAAAAATTTTACCGTCCGGGCGTCTATGGGGCATTTGCGTGATTTGCCTAAAAGTCAGTTCGGTATTGATATTGAAGATCATTTCAAACCTAAATATATAAATATCCGCGGCAAGGGAGATATTATAAAAAGTCTTAAAGACGCGGCGAAAAACTCAGATAAAGTTTATCTGGCATCTGACCCTGACCGTGAGGGTGAGGCGATTGCCTGGCATTTAGCACATATTTTGAATATTCCTGAAGATAAGGCTTGCCGTATCGAATTTAACGAAATTACCAAGTCTGCTATTCAGAATGCAGTGAAACGGCCACGTCCTATTGATGTTGCCAGAGTGGATGCCCAGCAAGCCAGACGCCTTTTAGACCGTTTGGTTGGTTATAAACTTAGTCCCCTTTTATGGCGGAAAGTACGCAAAGGCTTAAGTGCCGGACGAGTCCAGTCAGTGGCGGTACGTTTGATTTGCGACCGGGAAAACGAGATACAGGCTTTTGTACCGGTAGAATATTGGTCAATAACCGCTAAACTAAGAGAGTCTGCCAAAGCACCTTTATTTGAAGCACAATTAATTACGATAGATGATAAAAAGGTTGAGATCAGCAATGAGGAACAAGCAACGAAGATTACCGAAGAACTAAAGAGAACGCAATATATAGTGAAGGAAGTAAAGCGGCGTGAGCGTCGCCGCAATCCGGCACCTCCTTTTACAACCAGCAGTCTGCAGCAGGATGCCTCCCGTAAATTAGGGTTTACCTCCCGGAAAACCATGATGATAGCGCAGCAGCTTTATGAAGGCTTGGATGTAGGGAGCCGGGGACCGGTGGGGTTGATTACCTATATGCGTACCGATTCCACACGGATTGCCGAATCGGCACAACAGGATGCAAGAGCTTATATTGAGCAGAAGTATGGTAACGACTACTTACCGGGGAAAAGCCCTGTTTATACAAGTAAAAAAAGTGCCCAGGATGCGCATGAGGCCATACGTCCGACCGATTTATCATTAGCGCCGGATAGTATTGGTAAATATCTGTCCAAAGATCAATTGAAATTGTATACGTTAATATGGGGGCGGTTTATTGCCAGTCAGATGAATGCAGCCGTTTATGATACTTTGACCGTGGATATTTCGGCAGACCACTATGGATTGCGTGCTACGGGTTCCCGGCTAAAGTTTGCCGGCTTTATGGCAGTTTACACAGAAAGCCGGGATGATGAGGAAAAAGAGAAAGATACTAACTTGCCTGAACTTACTTCCGGGCAGTTGTTGAGATTATCAAAGCTTTTTCCTAAACAACATTTTACCGAACCTCCGCCAAGATATACGGAGGCTTCGCTGGTTAAAGTGCTGGAGGAAAAAGGGATCGGACGACCTAGTACATATGCCCCTATTATTGAAACGATTTTAGACCGGGGATATGTATTGCGTGTTGAAAAAAAGTTTCAGCCAACGGAACTAGGGTTTGTGGTGGTTGACCTGTTGAAACAGTATTTTACTAATATTGTTGACGTCGAATTTACGGCTCAAATGGAAGGCGAACTGGATGAAATTGCCGAGGGACATCGCTCCAGAATCGGTTTGCTAAACGAGTTCTATGAGCCTTTTGCCAAAACCCTGGCTCATGCCGAGGAAGAAATCGGGCATGTGGAATTGCCGGTAGAAGTATCGGACGTCCCTTGTGAAAATTGTGGAAAATTGATGGTTGTAAAACAGGGGCGTTATGGAATTTTTCTGGCTTGCCCGGGTTTTCCGGAATGCAGAAATACGAAGCCGATTCTTAAAGATACAGGAGCAAAATGTCCTAAATGTGGGGATAGTATTGTCGAGCGCCGTACCAAACGCGGCAGGATTTTCTATGGCTGTAAAGGATATCCTGCCTGTGATTTTGTAACCTGGGATATGCCGCTGCAGGAAACCTGTCCGGTATGTGGCACATTTATGACCAAGCACAGGTTTAAAAATGGCCGTGTCATCAGTCAATGCGGCAATGAAGCCTGTACGACACGTGAAGCGGAAACGGAGTCAGCACCTAAACCCAAAGTCGCCTCGGGTGGCAAAATAAAAAAACCGGCTAAGGCGAAAGCTGATTCTCAGGTGAAAAGAATGAAACAGTCTACAAAGCGGAGGAAGAGCAGTGTCTAAAGTCATCGTAATTGGTGCCGGTTTGGCCGGAAGCGAAGCTGCATGGCAGGCGGCCCGGGCCGGACTGGATGTCGAACTCTATGAAATGCGTCCGCAAACCATGACTCCGGCTCACCATACGGGGGGATTTGCGGAATTGGTATGCAGCAATTCTTTGCGGGCGGCAGCGAAAGAAAATGCCGTTGGTTTGCTTAAAGAAGAGATGCGCCAATTAGACTCTTTGATTATGCAAGCAGCGGATGCCTGCAAGGTACCGGCAGGGGGGGCTCTGGCCGTTGACCGTGGAGCCTTTAGCCAATATGTAACGGATACGCTCCGGCAGCATCCCAGGGTCACTGTGTTTCAATGCGAGATTACCACCATGCCTGATACCCGGGGAAAGGTAGCTATTATTGCCAGCGGACCGTTAACCTCAGAGCCTTTGGCAAAAGTTATAAAACAGCTTACAGGTACTGAATATCTGTATTTTTATGACGCCGCTGCACCAATTGTTACGCTGGAATCGCTGGATATGGGGAAAATTTATCGGGCTTCCCGTTATGGCAAGGGAGATGAAGATTATCTTAATTGTCCGATGTCTAAAGACGAATATGAACATTTTTGGCGAGAGTTAACCCAGGCGGATACGGCTCCTGTTAAAGAATTCGAAAAAACTATTTTTTTTGAAGGTTGTATGCCTGTGGAAGAGATGGCCAGAAGAGGAATCGACACCTTGCGGTTTGGCCCACTGAAACCGGTAGGACTGGAAAATCCGGTAAATGGCGAGCGCCCTTATGCGGTAGTGCAGCTTCGGCAAGATAACTTTGCGGCTACTTTATTTAATATTGTTGGATTTCAAACTCATCTGAAGTGGCCTGAACAACAGAGGGTATTCCGATTGATTCCAGGACTGGAACAAGCCGAATTTGCCAGATTTGGTGTTATGCACCGCAATACGTTTATCAATTCGCCTAAGGTTCTGCAGCCGACACTGCAACTTAGAGAAAAAGCGGAGATTTTATTTGCCGGTCAAATTACCGGCGTTGAGGGTTATGTTGAATCTGCCGCTTCCGGTCTTGTTGCTGGAATCAATGCTACCCGGCTGGCGGCTGGCCGGCAGGCCCTTGTGTTTCCCGCCGATACGGCTCATGGTGCTTTGTGCCGATATATTACGCATGACGGACTAAGCCGGTTTCAGCCAATGAATATCAATTTTGGTCTATTACCGCCACTGGAGCGTAAAATAAAAGATAAGAAACTAAAAAACACTTCCATAGCAGAACGGGCCTTGCAGAGTTTAAATGAATTTAAAGAAAACTTTGAAAATTAGCCTTGCATAAAATTGGGGAGTATGCTAGTATAAATCCATTAAAAGGATTTTGATGAATAATGAC
This sequence comes from Propionispora sp. 2/2-37, assembly GCF_001298735.1. Taxonomy (GTDB): domain Bacteria; phylum Bacillota; class Negativicutes; order Propionisporales; family Propionisporaceae; genus Propionispora. Next base: position 9,409 of record NZ_CYSP01000009.1, read on the forward strand.
AAAAAAGCGTGATTGGGTATGAATGCTTTAACACAGCAAATTCAGCAATTTATCCGGTATTTGCAGATCGAAAAAAATGCCTCACAGCACACCGTAGACAGTTATCGTGCAGACATCGAGTTATTTGTTTCGTTTGCACGGTCACAGGGTGTTTGTGAGGCTATTTTTGAAAATATTACATCGGTCTTAATTAGGGCGTATCTGGCGGACTTAAAACAGAAAGAATACGCGCGGACCACTATAGCCCGCCGGATTGCTTCTTTGCGTTCTTTTTTTCGCTTTCTTTGCCGGGAAGAACTGATTGCAGGCAATCCTTTTACGGCTATTCACACACCTAAACTGGCCAAACGGCTCCCATCCTTTTTGGATCTCAGGGAAGTCACGGAACTGCTGGGTTTACCTGCGCCGAACCCTTTGGGATACCGGGATGCCGCTATTTTGGAATTGTTATATGCATCGGGGTTGCGTGTCGGCGAATTAGTCGGCTTGTCGCTATCTGATGTTGATAGGGAAAGTCAGTATTTGCTGGTTTATGGCAAAGGCGCAAAAGAACGTATTGTGCCGGTAGGACGTGTGGCGCTTAATGCACTTCAGCGCTATCTTACGCACTCTCGTTCCGTCTTATATGCCAAATGGAAAAATGAGCCACACCAGAAGCTGTTTGTTAATAGCAAGGGTGGACCGCTTACTGACCGCAGCGTCAGGCGGATTGTGGATAAATATGTTACCATGCTGTCTCTGCATAAAAAGGTCAGCCCCCATACACTGCGCCATACGTTTGCCACACACTTGCTAAATAACGGAGCTGATCTACGCTCGGTGCAGGAAATGTTGGGTCATGTGAATCTTTCCACGACTCAATTATATACACATATTACAAAAGATAAACTGAAAACAGTATATAGTAATGCACATCCGCGTGCATAGGAGGTACGTTTATGTTCCATGCTACGACAATTATAGCTGTTCGTCATCAAGGGAAAATAGCGATTGCCGGCGACGGGCAAGTCACTTTTGGTGGAAACACAGTGATGAAACACAATGCTAAAAAGGTTAGGCGTCTCTATCATGGAAAAGTCCTGGCAGGATTTGCCGGATCAGTAGCCGATGCTTTTACTTTATTTGCTAAATTTGAAACTAAACTGGAAGAATTTAATGGAAATCTAATGCGGGCAGCCGTAGAGTTAGCCAAAGAATGGCGGATGGACCGGGTTTTGCGGCGGCTGGAGGCACTGCTTATTGTTGCCGATACGGAGCGTATGCTGATTATTTCCGGAAACGGTGAAGTCATTGAACCCGATGACGGCGTTACCGCTATTGGCTCCGGCGGTTCTTACGCTCTGGCTGCTGCGAGAGCCTTAGTGAAATTTTCTGCTCTTTCAGCAGCAGATATTGTCCGTGAATCTTTGCAGATTGCTTCCGATATTTGTGTGTATACTAATAATCATATTACGGTTGAAGAGCTTTAGAGGAGGGAGTTACATTTGACAGAACTGACACCTAGAGAGATTGTTAGTGAACTTGATAAATATATAATCGGACAACAACAGGCGAAAAAATCTGTTGCCATAGCGCTGAGAAACCGCTGGCGCAGCAAGCGTCTGCCACCGGAACTGAAGGATGAAGTCATACCCAAAAATATCCTGATGATCGGCCCGACAGGTGTGGGAAAGACTGAAATAGCCCGTAGACTGGCAAAATTAGTTAATGCTCCATTTATAAAGGTAGAAGCAACGAAATTTACCGAAGTTGGTTATGTGGGGCGTGATGTGGAATCAATGATTCGCGACCTGGTGGAAACGGCCATTCGTATGGTCAAACAGGTCAAGATGCTGGAAGTCAATGATCAGGCCCGTAAACTGGCAGACGAACGTATTCTGGACTATTTCAGTCCTAATTCTAAAAAAGATACCGTACGCAACCCTTTTGAAATGTTATTTTCGGGGAATATCCATCCCAGCACTGAGAATAAAACGGCGGCGGAAAGTGCTGAAAGTGGTCAGGATGAAAGAAAGAACTGGTCTTCCCGTTTGGAACGTGGCGAACTGGAAAATGAAGTCATCGAAATTATGGTTGAGGACAATACAAACCCGGTTATGGGGATGTTTGCCGGTTCAGGTGTAGAAGAAATGGGACTGGGAATACAAGATATGCTAGGAAATTTTTTACCCAAAAAACAAAAAAAACGCAAAGTAACTGTTGCCAATGCCCGTAAGATATTTCTTCAGGAAGAAGCTCAAAAACTCATTGATATGGATGAGGTGACGACGGCAGCTATTCGTTTAGCCGAAAATTATGGTATAATCTTTTTGGATGAAATTGATAAAATTGCCGGGCGAGGACATTCCGGAGGGCCGGATGTGTCGCGTGAGGGTGTCCAGAGAGACATTCTGCCGATTGTAGAAGGGTCAACAGTAGTAACGAAACATGGTTCGGTAAAAACCGATCATATTCTTTTTATTGCTGCAGGCGCATTTCATATCTCGAAACCTTCTGATTTAATTCCGGAATTGCAGGGCCGCTTTCCCATCAGGGTTGAGTTGAAAAATTTGTCAAAAGAAGATTTTCGTCAAATATTAACCGAGCCGGAAAATGCATTGATTAAGCAATACATATCTTTGCTAGAGACGGAAGGCTTGCGTATTGAGTTTACTGCCGATGCTATTGATGAGCTGGCGGAAATTGCATGCAATGTCAATGCACAGACCGAAAATATCGGAGCGAGACGATTGCATACCATTATGGAAAAGTTATTGGAGGATTTGGCTTTTGATGCTCCAGATTTAACCGACCGTGAGGTTTGTATAAATCGGGATTATGTGAGTGAAAAACTCAAGCATATTGTGGTTAATCAGGATCTAAGTCATTTCATTCTATAATATAAAGTCTAGGAAAGGTAGGAGAAAAATTATGATGGCATCGTTATTAGAACGTACTCGCAAGATCAATAAACTGCTGCAAAAGTCGGAAAATGTTCAGTATGATGAAATATCACGCGTGCTCAGCAGTGTTATGGGCGCTAATGTTTATATTGTGGCAAGGGAGGGCGCCATTTTAGGCTACGCATTGCTGGATAATTTCGAATGTGATGTAATGCGGGACCGCGTACTTTCCCAGGAACAATTTCCTGAACGTTATGTCGACTGGCTATTGCGAATTAATGAGACATCGCCTAATTTGAGTTTGGAGGCAGGGACTTGCACCTTTAACAATGATATCGGCTGTTTGTTCCGGGACAAATATACGACAATTGTACCGATCCATGGTGTGGGAGAGCGAATTGGCACACTAATTGTGGCCAAATTCCATTCGGAATTTACTGATGACGATCTCATTTTAGCCGAGTACGGCGCTACTGTTGTCGGTATGGAAATTTTACGTGACCGCAGTGAAAAGATTGAAGAGGAAGCCCGCAAAAAGGCTACTGTTCAGGTGGCGCTGGGGACATTGTCGTATTCGGAGTTAGAAGCCGTGATGCATATTTTAAGCGAGCTCGAAGGTAGTGAAGGACTGCTGGTAGCCAGTAAGATAGCCGACCGGGTGGGTATAACACGCTCCGTTATTGTAAATGCATTACGTAAGTTTGAAAGTGCCGGTGTTATTGAATCCAAATCACTTGGCATGAAGGGAACCTATATCAAAGTATTAAATGAACGGTTATTGGAAGAACTTAAAAAATTAAAGAAGTAAGATACGAAATTTTCAACTGCCTTGCATTATGCAAGGCAGTTTTGTTTTTTTTATTCCATATCTATTTGTCGAAGCAGGATAGCGGAAAAGAGGGAATAAAGTTTTGCGTTGTTAAAATTTGACGTATTATTGTAAATTTATAGGTTGAATAATGGATTATCAAGGAAATAACTAGAGGATTTTTATGGATTATGTAGAATTATGCTTAAGATATTTTAAATGCGTTTTATATCTAAGGAAGGGAGATTTCTAGTGCTTAATTCTATTGTTTCTCCATTGTATGCCGCGACGTTGGAGCAGGCACTGTCCGCTTCTTCACTTCGCCATAAAGTGATAAGCAATAATATTGCCAATGTAAATACGCCGGGTTTTAAAAAGAGTGAAGTTGTTTTTGAAAGTTTGCTGCAACGGGCTCTGGATGGTGGTGATGGCGATACATTGCCATTGGTGAAAACTCATGAGAAACATTTACCGCTTGCTTCGCCCGGTGAAATGGTTACTCCGGTTGTCAATACGATTGGTACTACGTCCATGCGAACAGATGAAAATAATGTGGATGTGGATATCGAAATGGCTGAAATGGCTAAAAACAACATTTATTATAATGCGGTCGCCCAACAAATTGGTAAGTATTATACGGGAATAAAATCTGTTATTAATGGAGGAAAATAATTGATATGGGAATGTTTGGTGCTATTGATGCAGCTGCATCCGGCTTAACGGCCGAACGTCTCCGGATGGATGTTATTTCGAATAATATCGCAAATGCCAATACTACCCGCACTGCGGAAGGTGGTCCTTATCGCCGGCAGCTCGTGGTATTTGAACCGCGTTCAGGACAAACTTCCTTTCGAAAGTTGCTTTCGAATGAGATGGGGGAAACCACGCCAGAAGTGGGCAATGGTGTTAAGGTGGTAGGTATTATAAAAGATGCCTCTCCGACCCGTATGGTTTATAATCCTCAACATCCTGATGCTAATCCGGACGGATATGTGGAAATGCCTAATCTTAATATTGTATCGGAAATGGTGGATATGATTACGGCGACGCGTGCTTATGAAGCCAATGCTACGGCTGTTAATTCGGCAAAGAGCATGGCGATGAAAGCGCTTGCGATCGGCGAATGACGGGAGGATAGCTAATGCGCATAGAACCAATAAAACTAATGCCTGTAGGTTCAAGGATAAGTATGGATGAAGTGGCAAAGGTGGCCGATACGGAGAAGACGTTTGGTCAGTTTTTGGCTGACGCGCTGAATGATGTCAACGAACTTCAAAAGAACTCCAATAAAGCTTCTATTGATTTGGCGGCGGGCAGGGTCGAAGATGTGTCGCAGGTAATGATTGCGGCGGAAAAAGCGAACGTTGCCTTGCAGTTAACCATGCAGGTACGCAATAAAATCGTAGATGCCTATCAGGAAGTTATGCGGATGCAGGTATAACGTGATGCTGCAATAGTAATGGTTTGCCTTTTGCGTATGTAAGCGTGAAGTGGTATTTTGATCTAGTTAATGTTCAGTGTTGTTTGAAAGGGTGGAGACGATGGCCGACTGGAAAGAACAGTCTCTGCGCCTATGGCAGAATATGGGGAAGAAACAGAGGTATGCCGTTATAGGGTCAGCTGTGCTGATATTTGTTTTGATCTTGTCTTGGAGTTACTGGTGGGGGTCAAAACCTGATTTGGTACCTTTGTTCACCAATATGGAAGCCAAAGATGCAGGTGAAGTTGCTGCTAAATTAAAGGAAATGAAAGTTTCTTTTGAACCACAGGAGAATGCTAACGGTACGGCTATTTTAGTTTCTGCTAAAGATGTGCATCGTGTTCGTCTGGAGTTAGCCAGTCTGGGGTTGCCACGCGGCAATAAAGGGTTTGAAATATTTGATCAAAACAAATTCGGAGTAACCGAGTTTCAAAACAAGGTATATTTATTGCAAGCATTACAAGGTGAACTGACGCGTACGATAGAGCAAATGGATGAAGTGGAAAAGGCGAGAGTTCATATTGTTTTGCCGGAAGACAGCTTATATAAGAAAAATGAAAAACCGGCTACTGCGTCAATTATGGTCAAATTACATCCGCAAGCGGAACTGACCAAGGAGCAGGTTAAGGGGATTGTGAATTTAGCGGCCCACAGTATTCAAGGATTAAAACCGGAAAATATTACGGTAGTCGATAATTATGCCCGCGTACTGAATGAAGAGGAAGATGAATCGACGGCGAAAGGGTCTGCTTCCATCACGCAGATTGAAATGACTAAAAAAATTCAGGATGACCTGCAGAGAAATCTTGATTCTTTGCTGGATCGGGTGCTGGGGCCGGGAAGAGCGGCTGCCAGGGTAAACGTTGAATTGACGTTTGATCAGCATACGGTGGATAAACAAACTTTTGAGCCGGTTGTTGATGATAAAGGGATTATCCGAAGTTCTCAGGACAGCAATGAGCGCTATCAGGGTACCTCGGCTACGCCGGGAGGGGTACCGGGGACTACTTCCAACATTCCCGGATATGTTACCGGCAATAATACACAGTCAAATTATGAGAAGAAAGAAGCTATTCGGAATTACGAAATTAACGAAACCAAGGAAAAAGTGGTTGCTGCACCGGGAGCGATTAAGCGTTTGACGGTAGCGGTTTTGGTTGACGATAGTTTGGATCAGGCGCAACAAGACAGTCTGACCCGGGCGGTTGCATCGGCGGTAGGGATAAACCCGGCGCGCGGTGATGTCGTTTCGGTGGAACGAATTGCATTTAACGGTGATGCGATGGACCGGGAACGTATGGAGGAGGAACTGGCTCAACAAAGAAATTTCTGGATTATGGTTGGCTTAGCTGTTTTGGTGCTGTTGCTTGGATTATTCTTTGCACGCCGGTATTATTTGCGTCGGCGTCAGAAACGTGAAGAAGAAATGTTAAGGGCTATGGCCGAAAATGAACAGGCGGCGGCTTTGACCTTGGATGAAGAAACGCAGGAACCGGAAATGAGCCCGCAGGAAAAAGAGCGGATAGCACAACAGGAAATCATTGAAAAAATGGCTAAGACAAATCCAGAAGATGTGGCTCAATTGATAAAAGCATGGCTGGCAGAAGAATAGCCGGACATGGGAGGTAAGCAATAATGTATCAGTCCAGTGAGTTAACCAATAAACAAAAAGCAGCTGTATTGTTGATTACGCTTGGCCCGGATTTATCTGCGCAGATATTTAAGCATTTGCGTGAGGATGAAATTGAAAAACTTACTTTGGAAATTGCCAGTCAGCGAAAGATATCGCAGGAGCAGAAGGAAAAGGTTCTTGCAGAGTTTCATCAGATGGCAATTGCTAAAGAATATCTTTCTGCCGGTGGTTTGGATTACGCCCGGGAGGTACTGGAAAAGGCACTGGGGGCGGAAAAGGCCGTATCCATTATTAATCGCCTGACTTCAAGTTTGCAAATACGGCCGTTTGATTTTGCGCGAAAGACGGACCCGGCACAATTGCTGAATTTCATCCAGAACGAGCATCCGCAAACCATTGCCTTGATTATGGCTTATCTGCTTCCTGATCAGTCGGCGGCTATCATTTCGGCTCTGCCGCCGGAACGACAGGTGGATGTGGCAAAAAGGATAGCTACCATGGACCGGACCTCGCCGGATATATTAAAAGACGTAGAACGTATTCTGGAAAGAAAACTTTCTTCTCTGGTAACACAGGACTTTACTGCTGCCGGCGGGGTTGATTCGATTGTTGAAGTCTTGAATCGGGTTGACCGTACGACAGAAAGGACTATTATTGAAAATTTGGAAGTCCAAAACCCCGAGCTGGCCGAGGAAATCAAAAGGCGCATGTTTGTATTCGAAGATATTGTCTTGCTGGATGACCGTTCCCTGCAGCTGGTGCTGCGTGAGATTGACTCCAAGGATTTGGCGCTGGCTCTGAAGGCTTCTTCCGCAGAAGTGTCGGGTAAGGTATATAAAAATATGTCGAAACGGGCTTCGGAAATGCTGAAGGAAGAAATTGAATATATGGGACCGGTACGAATTCGGGATGTCGAGGAAGCGCAGCAAAAGGTAGTCAATGTCATCCGTCGTTTGGAAGAATCTGGTGAAATTATTGTTTCACGCGGCAAAGGGGACGAGATCATTGCTTAGGATCATTAAAAGAGTTTCCGTTGTTCATCAATTGCCGGTCGTCATTGGAAATAGTCAATATGCTTTCCAGGAAGAGGCGTGTGAACAGGAAGAAAGCATTCCGGATCCTTTTGATGAGCAGGAGCAGGAAATAAAAAAACGGCAAGAATTAGCCGAGCAGCAAATTCAGGAGAAGCTTCTTGAAGCTGAAAAGCAAGCAGAAATAGTTATCAGTGAAGCCAAGAAAAAGGCTGAGCAATTATGCGAACAGGCACAGCAAGAAGGATTAGAGCAGGGAAAGCAGCAGGGCTATCAGGAAGGTTTGGAACAAGGCAGGCAGGCAGGTTTGGCTGAGATGCAGGAGCAAATTAATACTGCCGCTGAGAAAGCAGGGCGAATGCTTGAGATAGCCGAAACGGAAACAAAAATGATGGTCTTGGATGCAGAACGGCAAATTGTAGATATTATCGTAGCGGCCATGAGTAAAATACTGGCGCGTGAAATAGAAGAAAACCCGATGCTTGTTTTACCTGTGGTCAGGGAAGCACTCGACAGGGTGCGTGATCAGGAACGGGTGACCATCCGGGTCAACCCGGATGACTATGATTTGGTTATGCAGGCCCGGCGTGATCTGCAGAGCATTCTCGGTCGTGAAGAGGCGCTCAGTGTATTGGCTGATCAGACAATTTCGGTTGGCGGATGTGTAATTGATACGCCTTACGGTACTGTCGATTCAAGGCTGGATGTCCGCTTAGAGATGGTTACAAAAGCGTTACAGGATGTGCGGCCATGACTATATTTTGTGCCGATAAATATTTACAGGCTGTCGAAGCTGCTGATCCGATTAGAATGAATGGTAGAATCGTTCAAATTATCGGTTTGGTTATAGAGTCCCAGGGACCTAATGCTAACTTGGGTGATTTATGTTATGTTTTTCCCCGTGGTGAGGAAGTTCCTATTCCGGCGGAAGTAGTGGGATTTCGTCAAAACAGAGTATTGCTGATGCCGATAGGAGAGATGCAGGGACTAGGACCAGGATGTGAAGTGGTTTCTGCCAATCGTCCCTTGAAGGTTAAGGTTGGCGACCAGCTTTTAGGAAGAATCCTTGATGGGTTGGGTAATCCGATTGACGGTAAGGGGCCCATTGGCGGAATACAAGAATATCCATTGCAGGCTACGCCGCCGCCACCGTTGTCGCGGTGCCGCATAACGGAAAAATTGGCGGTAGGGGTCAGGACGATTGACGGCCTGTTGACAATGGGCAGTGGACAAAGAGTCGGTATTATGGCAGGTAGCGGTGTTGGCAAGAGTACGCTATTGGGAATGATTGCCCGCAATACGGAAGCAGACATTAGCGTGATCGCCTTAGTTGGTGAACGCGGCAGGGAAGTGCGCGAGTTTATTGAACGGGATCTGGGCGAAGAAGGGTTAAAACGTTCGGTGGTAGTGGTTGCTACTTCCGATCAGCCGGCGTTGGTACGAATAAAAGGGGCGCTGACGGCTACAGCGATTGCAGAATATTTTCGTGATCAGGGGAAAAGTGTGATGCTGATGATGGATTCGGTTACCCGCTTTGCCATGGCCCAGCGTGAAGTCGGACTGACAATTGGCGAACCGCCTGCGACGCGAGGGTATACTCCTTCTGTATTTGCTATGCTGCCTAAGCTCTTGGAACGGTCAGGGCCGGGCGAACAAGGTTCAATCACTGGGATTTATACGGTTCTGGTGGATGGAGACGATATGAATGAACCTATTGCCGATGCAGTGCGCAGTATTTTGGACGGTCATATCGTCTTGTCGAGAAACATAGCGGCACAAAATCATTATCCGGCCATTGATGTGTTGGCCAGTGTCAGTCGGGTTATGATGGAAATTGTAACACAGGAGCATTATCAAGCAGCTCAAAAAATGAGATCTACCTTGGCTACCTATCGGGAAGCCGAGGACTTAATAAATATTGGTGCCTATGCCCGTGGCAGTAATGCCGATATTGATCGGGCCATCCAGATGATTGGTGCCATTAATGAATTCCTGCAACAGGGAGTTCATGAACAGGTTGTTATAGAGCAAACGATAGATTGCTTGATGAAGTTGTCTCAATAGAAATGCCGGGAGTAAGTAGCGATGAAGCGATTCCATTTTCGTTTGGAAACACTTTTGAAATACCGTCAGATGCAAAAAGAAGAAGCCCAGGTCCGATTTTCTCAGGCACTGGATGAGGTTCGCAGGGCTCGTGAAGCACTGGCAAAACTGGAAGCGGAGGTTGCTTTTCAGTTAGATGAATTCCGGGGTTATCAAATGCGTAAAAAGCTTACAGTGGATATTTTGATGATGTTTAATAGCTATTTTTCCCGGATGAAAGAAGAAACATCCGCTGCTGAGCAGCAAGTGGAAACAGCGGAAAAAAAACGCCAGGAATTAATGAAGGCATTGGAAGAAGCAGTAAAAAATCATAAGGTTGTTAAAAATCTGCGAAATAAAAGAGTTCAGGAATACCGGGCGGAAGTATTGCGGGAAGAGCAGAAACAGCTTGACGAAATAGGTACTCAGATATTTGTGCACGGAAGCAGGTGAGAAGCATGGTTGTTGGAATAACCGGGGTGTTAGAACGCATTCATTCTATCGAACGGCGGTTTGGTATTCAGCAAAATCTGCCTACTGCCGATTTTTCATCCGTATTAAAGGATGCGCAAAATAGTGTTGCTGCCGTTCGATCTGCAAAGTCTGTTGGAACTACTGATTTTCATAGTTTGGGTTCTGCGCCGGAGATTGAAAAAATGCTTTATCTGGCAGCGGGCAAGTATGGGGTGGACCCTAAACTGGCGCTTGCAGTAGCAAAAACCGAATCGGGATTGTCGCCGGAGGCGGTATCTCCGGCGGGAGCAGTCGGCGTGATGCAGTTGATGCCTGATACGGCCAAAACGCTAGGCGTGCGTGATATCCAGGACCCGCGGGAGAATATTGATGGCGGGGTGCGTTATCTGAAGGATTTGTTAAACATGTTCCATGGTGATACAAATAAGGCTTTGGCTGCTTACAATGCCGGTCCGCAGGCAGTTCAGGCTTATGGCGGTGTTCCACCTTATCGGGAAACTCAAAATTATGTGTCAAAGGTTTTGTCACTTTATCATGGCTAGTGGCATCCCTCCCATTTTGGAAGGCAGGTAATGATCATGGCTGAAGAGAAGATGACAGGTTCATCGGAGCCTCAACCCAAGAAAAGAAGAATTGTCAGTATTTTTAAGTGGACTGCCTTTACTTTGGTGATTATTATGTTGGCAGGTACAGCATTTGCAGCAGGTGTATATTTTAAAATTTTTGATTTACAGCACATCGGAAAACAGTGGGGACTTGACAAGTATCCATTGATTGGCCAATATTTTGAACAACCTAGAACCAATTTTGAAACGGTAGAGGGCAATACAACTGAAGAGGAGCCTGCAGCAATGCAAACATCTTCTGAACAGTCGATGCCACAACAACCGGTACAATCCCAGACTCCCGTACAAACGCCTTCCGGCAGTGCACCAAACCTTCAGCAAAATGGGATGAATCAGCAGACGGTATTGGACAAGGAAAAGCTGGAAAAAGCCAGGCTGCAGGAAGAGACAAAACGGGCCGGAAAATTGGCGGGTTATTATAGTAATATGAAGCCGGAAGAGGCTGCAGCTATCATGAATGAACTGGATGATCATACGGTACTGGCAATTCTAAATAAAATGGAGCCAGATCAGGCTGCTCAGATTTTGGCGAAATTCAGCGCACAACGTGCTGCAACACTAACCGATCAGATGTTTAAAGGCAGGCCTAATACTGTCCTTTAATCATAAATGATAACTAATAGAAAGGGGGTGAATGGTAAATGGATAATTTGGTTAATCTGCTTCCGGCAACACCTGCTGCGGTACAACCGGGAAGTCAGTCGGGCCTGTCGGCGGGAAAGGGAATAGGGCAAGCCTTTGCCGGATTTTTAACCAGTGCGGCAGGTGAAAATGATGGACAAATTCTTTCCGGCAATACGGCAGGACTTGGATTAACACAGTTGGCACTGTTAAATCAACTTCCGCTGCAGGATGCTTCAGCGAAAAAGCTGCCGGAGGAAACTGCGGCAACCAGTGATGAAGGAATTGATAACGGGGGGGCTTTAATGGAGCAGGATGGGTCCAGCCATGAAGAAATCACTGCTTTGTTGAGTCAGTTTTTCCCGGTAGTAGGTACCGCATTACCGCCTACTGTAAATCAATCTCAAAATACCGGGGGGGCAGAAGTGGTTAGTGATCGGCAGCCCAATTTACAACAGAATCAGGATCTTGTAAAACTGCTGCAAATGCTTAACTCTGTTCCAGCGGATCAGACATCGAATCAGGATTTAAGCCAATCGCTTTCTCTATCGCAAAAGGGAATGGAGAATTTGTCACTGGATATGGCGTCTAATCGACAGTTTTCCGATTTTTCCCGACAGATCCAGGAACTTTTGCGGTCTACAGTACAGCAGCAAACGATCGCACTTAGTCAGCAGTCTGTTTCCAGTACTGCGACTACCGATACTAAAAAGATTCCTGTCAGTCAGATGAATGTACAGATGTCACAAATGCTTCAAAACGCTATGCCTGTGCAACGGGAATTACTGCCGGAAGCAGATCAGAGTCTCAATGCGTCTGAACCGGGAGTGGAGACGGTTTCCGTGATTAATGTAGTATCCAATACAGCTGCCGATGGCCAAAACGACACCAAAGGGTTTGCTATGTTGAACCAGAAGACTAACCTGTCTGAAGAGGTTGTTGTAGCTAATCAGGACAATCAAACTGCAACGAACTTTGCCGGAATATTGGATTTGCGGAATTCGGCTAAACAGTCGGTTAACCACGGTGCAGTTCATTCTGCAACCCGTCAAACCGTTAGTGATCCATACGATGTTGCCGGTCAAATTGTAGAACGGGCCATCCTTATTAAACAGCCGTTCCAAGCTGACAGTTCAGAAATGGTTATCAAACTAAAACCGGAGCATTTAGGCGAATTGACACTGCGGGTTGCGGTGGACAATGGTCAGGTAAGCGCTTCCTTCCACTCCAATAATGCAGAAGTACGCAGCATTATTGAAAACTCTCTGGCACAGCTTAAGCAGGACATGTCCAATCAAGGTTTAAAAGTGGACAACGTTGGCGTATATGCCGGGTTAAGTCAGTTTCATTCCGGTGAACATCAGCAAACCAGCCAGCAGCAGCCTGTTATGAAATTTAAGAACAAAAAGGTTGAAGAAGAAATGGTAGCCACGATAGAAGAAGCACAAGTCAATCAATTGGAAAGTGATTCCGGTGTCAATTACTTAATTTAGAGAGGGGGAACAAATATGTCGACGGTTTCCGGAGTTAATGGTGCTACGGCGACGACTCAAACCCAAAGTACTTCTTCCGATAACGGTGTTTTGGGAAAAGATGATTTTTTGAAGCTTTTGATTACGCAATTGCGGTATCAGGATCCGTTGAATCCCACTGATAATCAGGAATTTGCCGCACAGATGGCGCAGTTTTCCACCTTGGAGCAGATGCAAAACATGAATACATCTTTGTTGACGGCTCAGGCCAACGGCATGATCGGGCGAACTGTTATGTGGACTGGTGACGATGCTGAGCTTCACGGCGGTGTAGTACAAAGAGTGTCCATAGTAAATGGACAGCCGCAACTGGTGGTTAATGAACCATTCTTGGATAAAGATAGTAACGGCAAGTATGTATTCTATTCGGATCCTACCGGAAGAAACATTCAGTGGACTGATAATGACGGCAATGTATACCATGGATATGTTGCAAAAGCCGGTATGGTGGATGGTCAGCCGCAAATTGTTGTGGATACCACGACTATTGACGCCAATGGCAATGAGCAGACTGTTGAAGGTGTCCTGGATCTGAGTAAGGTAAAAACCGTTGCCGTACAAACCAATGTTCCTATGTCCAAGGTAAGCGATATTGCATAGTTTGCCCAGATATTTCAGGAGGTGAGCTGTTTATGACAGATACCCGCATCTATTATCCACAGCAGCCAATCCTTCCTGTTTCTTATTCAACTCCAGAATCCAAGCAGGCACGTACTAATCAGGGAAACAAAACAACATTCGATCAAATGCTGGCACAGCAGTTGAACGGTGTGAAGTTTTCGCAGCATGCCCTGCAGCGAATGCAGAGCCGGAACATTGAGTTAGATCAAGAAGGGTTAGCAAAACTGAATCAAGCGGTAGATAAAGCCGCCCAAAAAGGAGCCAGGGAATCACTGGTGTTGATGAATGATTTGGCGTTGGTGGTCAGCGTAGCCAATAAGACGGTCATCACAGCGATGGATGGAGCCAGTATGAAGGAAAATGTTTTTACCAATATAGACAGTGCCGTGATTGTTTAGGGGCCGGACCTCTACAGGAAGCCCCGGAGCTGCCGAATGATGGAGGCAGCACTGGTTAAAACATGTAAGCAAAAAATTGGGGGTTAAGAATTATGATGCGTTCACTTTTTTCCGGTGTGTCTGGTTTGCAGAATCACCAGACACGTATGGATGTTATCGGCAATAATATTGCCAATGTAAACACCATAGGTTTTAAGGCTGGCCGGGCCAACTTTCAGGATATGCTGAGCCAGACACTGCAGGGGGCTTCCGGTGCCAATGACAATACCGGCGGAACCAATGCCAAGCAAATTGGCCTTGGTTCATCAATTGGCAGCATTGATACCATCTTTACCGATGGCAGTACGCAAACAACAGGAAAGCAGACCGATTTGGCGATCACCGGCAACGGATTTTTTATTGTACGTAATGGTGCCAACCAGTTCTATACCCGGGCCGGAAACTTTGATTTTGATGAGATCGGTAATCTGGGATCCACAAGCACCGGTTATCATGTTATGGGCTGGAATGCCGATGCATCTGGTAAAATTAATACAGGCGGTGACTTGGAAGCTATTGTAATATCACCGAATCTTACAATGCCACCGAAGGCATCTACCAGTATAACTTATGGTGGCAACCTAAATGCAAAAGCAAATATTGGAACTCAGGCACAGACTTCGATTAGTGTTTATGATTCTTTGGGGAATGCACATAAAGTGACGCAGAGTTATATTAAGACAGCTGACAATACCTGGATTTACTCTACCTCTGTTGCTGATGGAACTATTACTGCGGGACAATACGGGATCATTACCTATAAGACTGATGGAACTGTTGACTCAATTAGAGACATTACACCAAGTGCTGTGCCTACGGCTTCGGTTTCCTTTGATCTGCAACTTGATAATACAGCAAGTTCTGTTGGAACCACCTACTTTTCTGCTTTTGACTCCAATGGAGTTTTGCATCAGTATAAAATGACGCTGACTAATACGACGCCCTATGTTGCCGGTACGACAGACGGTGTATGGTCATATTCGATTATTGATGCTTCCGACACTACAGGCACGTCTTTGGGATCAGGTACGGTGACCTGCGATAACGCTACAGGAGTATACAGTTTCTCCCCGGCATCTTTTACAGCTGAAGGGAATGCCATTGCACTGGCTGTTGGCACATCCAATGCCCCGCTGGCTGGCAGTACTACAGCAACGGCTAGTTTACCTTATACCGTCGGGACAAGTCAGTCCGACTTGGCAATTACTCCAACACCGGCGGGCACAGCAGAGAATATGGTAATTAGTAGAAGCAGCATGGCTGAGATTACCCAATATGGGGGCACTACCTCTACCATTGCGGCAGCGGATCAGGATGGGTATACTGCCGGATCGCTGCAAAAGAAAAGCATTGACGGTACGGGGACCATTATTGGGACGTTCAGCAATAACGAAACAATGGTCTTGGCGCAAATTGCCATGGCAAATTTCAGCAACCCGGGCGGGTTGACTAAAGCCGGTGACAACATGTACGTCCAATCCAATAATTCAGGTGAGCCGTTAATCGGCACTGCCGACAGCGGCGGTCTCGGAAAAATTACGGCCAGTGCGCTGGAAATGTCCAATGTTGATTTGTCTCAGGAATTTAGTAATATGATTATTACGCAACGCGGCTTCCAAGCCAATTCCAAAATTATTACTACATCGGATGAAATGCTTGAAATTCTGGCCAACCTCAAACGTTAAATTAAGACAGGGGGGACATAAGATCCCCCCTGTAATTTAATCCAATCAAAATCAAGGAGGAAGCGATATGATAAAGGTAACGCGTTTAAAGTCACAGGACAGGGATTTTATCTTAAATGCTGAGCTGATTGAAACGATTGAAGCCACACCGGATACGGTGATCACGTTAACTAACGGAAAAAAACTAATTGTGGAAGAATCTCCGGAGGAAATTGTCCGGCATGTAATGGAGTATCGGCGCGCGATTTTCCGGAATATGCGCTAACGGTTGATTGTCAATGTTGTAAACAGAAGATGTAGATTTATTAATGGGAATTTCTGAAGGAAAAGGACAGAAACAAAGAAGGTAATTATAAGAAAGTGTAGAATTTTGTAGTAGCACATTGTGACAAGTATGCAAATTCATTTAAGTACGGAAAACTGGGTCCGTTCTTAAGTCGAGATATTAAAAAAGTTTTGGTTATTATTCATGGGGGTGTGGTTGTTGGCTGAAGAAAAAAAGAAGACTCCAATAGCGTTGATTATAGGTATCCTGGTTTTTGGGGTATTGCTGGCCGGTGGTATTTCTTATTTTATTGCTACGAAGATAGTGACAGACAGTGGCAGCAGAGATGCCGGCACAAGAAGTGCCCATCGTGAGCCGGGTACTTTTATCAAACTTGGTGATGCGAAAGACGGTTTGATTCTTAACATCGGCGGAGTCAATAGTGGACGTTTTTTAAAGATTGGTCTGATTTTAGAAGTGAAACCTGAAAAGAGTGAAGCACCAACAGAAGGAAAGAGCCTTTCGCCCAGTGAAGTAAAAATTTTGGATGCCGCAGTACAAGTTTTGCGGTCACAGAAAATTGAGGATTTTGAACCTCAAAAACAGGAACAGTTGAAGGAAGTAATCAAAAACGAAGTCAATAAGACGTTAGGTGAAGACCGTGTGTATGATGTGTATATAACGAATTTTGTTTTGCAGTAACGGCGGCATAGTTTATTGAAAAATTGTTAGCGGCAGAAGGAGGGGGAAACTTGGCAGGAGATGTGTTAAGCCAGTCGGAAATAGACGATCTGTTATCTGCTTTGTCCACAGGCGTTGTATCGGCTGAAGATATTCAAACAGAGCAAAAACAGAAAAAAATAAAAGTGTATGATTTTAGGCGCCCGGATAAGTTTTCCAAAGATCAGATTCGTACGCTGAATATGTTGCATGAAAATTTCGCCCGTCTTCTCAATACCTATCTTTCTACACATTTGCGAACACTGGTTCATATTGACGTAGCTTCGGTAGATCAGCTGACTTATGAAGAATTTATTCGTTCCCTTCCTAATCCTAGTGTTATCAGTGTTTTTCAAATGCGTCCGCTCAAAGGGAATGTTATACTGGAGATTAATCCCAATATTATTTTTTCCATTATTGACCGGCTTTTTGGCGGGACAGGGCAACCATCCGGTAAGCCACGGGCATTGACCGACATTGAAGAAGCAATTACCAAACGGGTGATAAACAAAGCGCTGGAGAATTTCCAGGAAGCATGGAAACAAGTGATTGCTATTGAGCCCCGTTTGGAAGTTATTGAGACAAACCCGCAATTTACTCAAATTGTTCCACCTAATGATATGGTAGTTATTATTACCTTCCAGACTAAAATTGGTCAATCAGAAGGCCTGATCAATATCTGCATCCCATATCTGGTACTGGAACCGATTATGTCGAAACTTACAACAACCTTTTGGGTGTCCTCATCGTCCAGCCGGCAGTCGTTGCCCGAACACATTAATTCTTTGCAGCGCAAACTGGAAAGGACATATATCCCGCTCATTGTTGAACTTGGCAGTACGGTCATTACCGTTCAAGAACTTCTGGGATTGAGTGTGGGGGATGTGGTCCAGCTAGATGCTAAAGCTAATGCGGATCTATTGCTGCATATTGGGCAAAGGAGAAAATTCAGATGTAAGCCTGGTGTTTCCGGGAGCAAGCTTGCCATACAAATAACTCAAAAATTGTTAGAGGGAGATGATGAAAATGAATGATAGTTTTCTTTCGCAAGAAGAAATTGACGCCTTGCTAAAGGGCGGCGATACGGCTTCATCTCCTGCGCCGCAACAAACTAGGGATTTGACGGATATAGAAAGGGACGCTCTGGGCGAGATTGGCAATATTTCTATGGGGAGTGCTGCCACTTCTTTGTCGATTTTATTGGGAAGGCGTGTTTCTATCACGACTCCTAGAGTATCTATTTCTTCGCTGGGAGAAATACAAAACCAGTATCCCTTGCCGTATTTAGTCGTCGAAGTCGGCTACACTCAGGGAATTGCCGGTACAAATCTGTTAGCAGTCAGGGAAAACGATTCGCTGATTATTGCGGACTTGATGATGGGCAACGATGGGACTAATCCTCCGTCCGAACTGAGTGAACTTTACATGAGTGCGGTCGGCGAGGCTATGAATCAAATGATGGGTTCGGTTGCCACCTCCATGTCTACCATATTTAAGAAAAAAATTGATATTTCGCCTCCGGTAGTGAATTTAGTGGATTTTGCAACCAGTAAAAATATAAGCGATATTGCTTCGAATGATGATCATATTGTACGGGTTGCCTTTCGTATGGAAGTGGAGAATTTAATTGACAGTGAAATTATGCAGATTCTGCCGTTAGATGTTGCAAGGGAGATGGTGGATAATCTTATGAATGCGGTGCATCCTCCGGCAGCAACAGCTGCTTCGAATGAAACCAAACAGACAGCACAGGCAGCTCCCACAGCTGCTGCGCCGGTACAAAGCCAGCCGGCAGTGGCTTATGCGCAACAAGCGGCAGGTGCTGCCCCTAAACAAGTTATTGCTTCCAATGTGCCTGTTCAGCCGGTGCAGTTTGCTCCTTTGCAGCCACAGGGTATCACAGCGGGTGACACGAATATCGGGTTGCTTCTGGATGTGCCTTTACAAGTCACTGTGGAGTTGGGGCGGACACGTAAATTGATCCGGGATATTTTAGACCTGGCACCGGGGGCTGTTGTGGAATTGGATAAACTGGCAGGAGAGCCAGTAGATATTTTGGCCAATGGCAAATTGATTGCCAAGGGTGAAGTAGTGGTAATTGACGAAAATTTTGGTGTGCGCATTACGGATATCATCAGTCCTTTAGAACGTGCAACGAGTCTTCAATAGGATAATCGATAATATGATGTACTTATCATGGTTATTATTTAATTTTAAGTTAGGAGAGATTTACACATGGCAACAAAGGTATTGGTTGTAGATGACGCGGCGTTTATGAGAATGATGATTAAAGATATTTTATCGAAAAACGGTTATGAAATTGTCGGCGAAGCAGAAAATGGATTGAAAGCTGTGGAAAAGTGGCAGGAACTACATCCTGATCTTACAACTATGGATATTACCATGCCCGAAATGGATGGTATCACAGCCGTAAAAGAAATTAAAAAGCTGGATCCCAATGCAAAAGTGATTATGTGCAGCGCTATGGGACAACAAGCGATGGTTATAGAAGCAATTCAGTCCGGTGCACGGGATTTCATTGTAAAACCGTTTCAGCCTGATCGTGTATTGGAAGCGGTCCGTAAAGCTATTGGTTAATGATGTTTAGAAGAACATTGTTTTTATTGCTGCTTGTCTGTTTTGTCGCTGCGATATTGCCGGAAACTGTTTTGGCTGAGGATTCAAGCAGAGCTTACTTACAATATCAGGATCCTAAGCCGCCGGAGGTGTCATGGGTCTCTTCCGTAGCCTATGTTTTTTCTTTATTGATCACTTTTGCGGTTGTTTTGCTGCTGGCATATTTTGCTTCGCGCTTTGTGGGACAAAAGATGGGAAAAGTATCCGCAGCTTCTGGCGGACAGGTTTTACGGACAATACCTCTTGGGGGCAACCGGGGAATTTATGTTGTCGAGATTGCGGGTAAAGTTCTTGTACTCGGCGTCACAGATCATGCGATTGCGTTATTGCAGGAAATTACAGCTGAAGAGGAAATTGCAAAGCTTAAAAATATGTCTGACGCCATGCCCGCAAGTCAGTTTGAGACCTTATTGCAAAAACAGCTTACCTCTTTGCAGCAGATGACACACAAGTTTCCTGGAGTTTTTGGCTCTCGTCAGGATAATGACCGTGGGAAGAGGTAGGGAAAGTGTCAAAATATGCAAAAAAGATAATAATCATCGTATTGGCGGGACTAACCGTAACGGCTGTTTCTTTCTCAGTAGGCTCGGCAGCTCCCCTGGTACCTTTTCCTAGTGTAAATATTGGTGTGAATTCAGCTGATAATCCGCAGGATGTGGCACTTAGCCTGCAACTGTTGTTTATGCTGACGATTTTATCCATAGCACCTTCGATATTAATTATGATGACTTCGTTTACTCGTATCATCGTAGTATTATCTTTCTTGAGGAGTGCCCTGGCCACGCAACAGATGCCGCCCAACCAGGTTCTGGTTGGCTTGGCTTTGTTTTTAACCTTTTTTACCATGTCGCCTTATATTGATCAAATGAACAGGAACTCTCTGCAGCCCTATTTAGCAGGACAGATTACTCAGACTGTTGCTATGGAAGAGGCCGCTAAACCAATGCGGGAGTTTATGTTTAAGCAGACTCGCGAAAATGATCTGGCATTGTTTGTAAATTTATCGGAAGGTGAACGTCCAAGTTCGCCGGAGGATGTACCGACCACTACACTGATACCGGCTTTTATTATCAGCGAGTTGAAAACAGCTTTTCAAATTGGATTTTTATTGTATATACCGTTTATTGTTATTGATATGGTAGTTGCCAGTACGCTGATGGCCATGGGGATGATGATGGTGCCTCCGGCCATGATTTCGCTTCCTTTTAAGATCATGTTGTTTATATTGGTGGACGGCTGGCATCTAGTAGTTCGATCTTTAATTGCTAGTTTTAAATAAATGGGCTGGGAGTGGCGATGTATATGTCTAGTGACCTGACAATACAGATTGGACGGGATGCGTTATATATGGTGTTGATGATTTCTGCTCCTATGCTGGGACTTGGACTTTTGGTAGGAGTTCTTGTCAGTATTTTTCAGGCTACGACACAGATTCAGGAACAAACCCTTGCTTTTATTCCCAAAATTGTTGCTATTTTTGTTGCTATTTTGGTTTTTGGCCCCTGGATGCTTAGTTTGATGATTGATTATACACGTGAAATTATTGTCAGTATGCCGAACATTATTCGGTGACGGCATTCCCCTGTCAGGAATTTGTGCTTGACAGGGTTTCATGATTCTTCGCCGGGGTGGTAATAACAGTTGGACATTTTTTCAATGATGGAAGGTCAGTTAGGTGTGTTTTTACTGATTTTCACGCGCGTTAGCGGAATGTTTGTCACGGCGCCGGTATTTGGCAGCCGGAATCTCCCGGTTTATGCTAAAGCAGGATTGGCGCTGGCTTTGACCTATATTTTATTTCCTCTTTTTTTTAACACTGATATTCAGATTCCGGATGCAATTTTACCCTATTCACTGCTGGTACTAAAGGAATTTGTCGTAGGCTTGCTTTTAGGCTTTGTTAGTTCTATGGTTTTTTATACGGTACAGATGTCCGGACATTTACTTGATATGCAAATTGGTTTTGGAATTGTCAATACAATCGATCCAACGAATGGGCAACAAATCCCTCTTGTCGGTAATTTTAAGTATATTTTGGCTTTATTGATCTTTTTGGCAATTAACGGACATCATGTATTATTGGCGGCACTTTTTTCCAGTTTTAAAATGATACCGTTAACACAGGTTATTTTACACAATACCCTGGCCGATATTTTTGTTGATATCATCAGCCAGAGTTTTGTCATAGCGTTTAAAATCTGTATACCCGTTATTGTGGCCTTACTGCTTATGGATATAGCGCTAGGGATCTTAGCAAGAACCATGCCGCAGATGAATATTTTTGTTGTGGGTATTCCAGGTAAAATCATTATTGGTGTTTTTGTGTTATCGTTGGCTTTGCCGTTTTATATTTTATTTCTGGAAGTGGCGTTTAATGGAATGTACAGCGATATCTACCGTATCTTGTCCAATTTGTCCTAAAGGCGGGCAGGACAGTTATAGACTTAGTGAGCTAGACCTGCAGTTTTTTAATGAAGAAAAAACAGAGGACCCTACAGCCAAACGTCAGCAAGAAGCCCGGGATAAAGGGCAGATTGCCAAAAGCATGGAGATTAATTCTGTTTTTATTATCATGGTGGCGTTCTTGGCTCTTAAAGCTTTTGGGACTCATATATATTCTGAACTTACGGGGTTTATGATTTTACTTTTTTCATATTCTACGGCGGATTTTACAGTTAATTCACTTCAGCATCTTTTTATGGAAGCTAGTATGGTGTTTGTAAGAACCTGTTTTCCTATTATGCTGATTATTATGATTACGGCGCTGGCCGTTAATTATGTGCAGGTTGGTTTTTTGTTTTCTCTGCAGCCGTTGATGCCCTCGCTGGATAAAATTAACTTTAATCCGGCTAAAGCTTTGCAAAAGATTTTTTCCAAACGGTCACTGGCCGAATTGTTTAAATCATGCTGTAAGGTTGCGATTATCGGCTATTTTATTTATCGCTTTGCTGCCAGGGAAACCTTGCAGGTGCCTCAGCTTGTGAGTGCCGATCTTCTTGATTCGCTGCAGGTTGTTGCCAGTCTGGTGCTGAATCTGGTTTATCAAATTTCTGCGGTTATGCTGATTCTGGCTGCTCTGGACTATTTCTATCAAGGCTGGGAATATAAAAATAATCTTAAAATGACCAAACATGAGGTAAAGGAGGAGTTTAAACAGTCGGAAGGCAATCCGCAGATTAAAGGTAAAATCAGGGAACGTCAGCGTGCTATGGCCATGCGGCGTATGATGCAGGAGATTCCCCATGCCGATGTGGTGGTCACTAATCCTACTCACTATGCGGTTGCATTGAAATATGATAAAGAAATGCCGGCACCCATGGTTATTGCCAAAGGGCAGGATTTGCTGGCGCAGCGTATTAAAGAGATAGCAAAGGAGCACCATGTTGCTATTGTTGAAAATAAGCCTTTGGCACGAACTCTTTTTAGTGCTACCGAGATCGGTGAAATCATTCCGCAAGATTTATATCAGGCGGTTGCTGAAGTTCTTGCCTATGTGTATAAATTGAAAAAACGTCTTTCGTGAGCACAATGTAATTGTGCCTGAAGTTGTAAAAGGAGCGGAAGGATTTGGCTATTCAAACATCGCCGTTTGCTAGAATCTTAAAATATAGTGATATCTTAATTGCACTTGCCATCATCACTATTGTTGTGATGATGATTATTCCATTGCCGCCGCTGCTTTTAGACCTGTTTTTATCACTTAATATTACCTTGGGATTGGTTATTGTCATGGTGGCCGTATATACGGTTAATCCGCTGGATTTTTCTGTTTTTCCCTCGTTGCTTCTTATCACCACTTTATTTCGTCTGGCGCTGAATGTTTCTTCCACACGGTTAATCCTGCTGGACGGGTACGCCGGTGATGTGATCCTGGCGTTTGGTAATTTTGTGGTTGGCGGTAATGCGGTAATTGGCTTTATTATTTTCGTTGTATTGATCATTATCCAATTTATTGTTATTACTAAAGGGGCGGAACGGGTTGCTGAAGTTGCCGCACGCTTTACGCTGGACGCTATGCCTGGCAAGCAGATGAGTATTGATGCCGATTTGAACGCCGGCCTGATTACGGATGCCGAGGCGCGTCAGCGAAGAAAAAACATACAACAGGAAGCTGATTTTTATGGAGCCATGGATGGTGCCAGTAAGTTCGTAAAGGGAGATGCCATTGCCGCCATCATCATTATTATAATTAACATTGTCGGCGGTTTTGTTATTGGTATGTGGCAGCGGAATATGGATGTTTTGCAAGCTTTGCAGAACTATACCTTGCTGACAGTTGGTGAAGGTCTGGTTAATCAGATACCGGCTCTTTTGATTTCCACCGCTACCGGTATTGTGGTAACTCGGGCGGCATCCGAATCCAACCTGGGGCATGATCTCTCCAGCCAAATATTTGCAAATTCAAGGGTATTCTTTATTGTTGCCGGAGTATTGGCTCTATTGGGGGTGGTTCCGGGATTGCCGGGTATTCCGTTTTTGGTGCTTGCAGCGATTCTTTTTTCCATTGGCTATGTCTTGCACCGTAATGTGAAAACAAAAGCGGCAGCGGAAGTTAATAATCAGGAGGAAAAGGAAAAAGAGGAAGTTCGCAAACCCGAAAATATTGTTTCGTTGTTGCAGGTGGATCCCATGGAACTGGAGATTGGCTACAGCCTGATTCCAATGGTTGACGTCGGACAGGGCGGTGATTTACTGGATCGTGTTGTAATGATTCGCCGGCAGTGTGCATTGGAACTGGGGCTGGTAGTTCCGACCATCCGGATTCGCGATAATATTCAGTTAAAGCCCAACGTGTATATTATAAAATTAAGAGGGATTGAGATAGCCAAGGGAGAATTACTGCTTGATCACTATTTGGCAATGAATCCAGGGACTGTGTTTGAAGAGATGTCTGGAGTCCAGACGGTTGAGCCGGCTTTTGGCCTTCCGGCATTATGGATTCAGGAAACTGAACGTGAAAAAGCGGAGTTGGCTGGGTATACAGTTGTTGATCCGGTCTCGGTTTTGGCTACACACTTGACGGAAGTTATTAAAAACTTCTCCTTTGAAATTTTGGGCAGACAAGAAGTTCAGACTTTAATTGACGGTGTTAAACAAAATAATGCTGCTTTAGTCGAAGAACTGGTTCCGAATCTTTTATCGATTGGGGAAATACAGAAGGTTTTAGCAAATCTTTTGCGAGAACGTATTTCTATCCGTGATATGGTAACGATTCTGTCAACACTCTGCGACTATGCCGGTTTAAGCAAAGACACGGAAGTGTTGTCGGAGTATGTGCGCCATTCCCTGGCTCGTCAGATTTCCCGCCAGCATGCGCCTAGTAATACATTAGCTTGTCTGACAATTGACCCGCAACTGGAAAATAAAATTTCATCTTCGGTACAACGCACGGAACGGGGATCTTTTGTGGCACTAGACCCCAAGGAAATGCAGTCTTTGGTGAAGAATTTGAATACTGAGCTGATGAAATTGACTAATATGGGATATCCGCCTTTGGTTTTGGTCAGTCCCGCCGTCCGTTTATATTTTCGTAAATTGACGGAACGGGTTGCACCTACGCTTACAGTTCTTTCTTATGCCGAATTGGAACCCAAAGTAGAGATTCAGGCGTTAGGGATGGTGAAGTTATAATTGAAAGTGAAAATTTTTACCGCTGCGTCAATGCAGGAAGGTATGGCTCAGATAAAGAATGAATTGGGCCGGGACGCTGTAATTTTGCATACCCGGCCTTTGCGTAAAGGCGGAGTTTTTGGTTTTTTTAGCAAGAAGATTATTGAGATTACTGCTGCCGTGGAATCGGCACCTGAACCAAAACCGGTGATTAAAAAACAGCCAATTATAGAATCGCGCAATCCCAGTGAGACACAAATTACGGCCGTACAGCTTGAACTTGGCAACATGCGCAAAATGTTGGAACAGGTTCTGCATAAAATACCGGCGGCAGCAGAACCGCGTTCGCCTTTGTGCGGTTTGCTGGAGAAAAATGACATAGATCATCACGTTGCTGAAAAACTCCTTAATGATTTGATAAGCGAAGGTCATAGTTACAGTCCGGACTCGATTAAAGCAGAGCAGGTTTTGCTTGATCGTTTAGGTGCTTGCCTGCAGCGGGTGGAAGAAATCAAGGTGACGCCTGGCACTACGAAGACAGTTGCCTTTATCGGCCCTACCGGTGTGGGGAAAACCACAACGATAGCTAAGTTAGCGGCGAATTTCGTGATCAAAGAGGGGCGTAAAGTAGCGTTAATTACAGCTGATACCTATCGTATTTCGGCTGTCGAGCAGCTAAAAACCTATGCGGATATTATTGGTGTTCCATTGGATATCGTTTACACCCCGGACGAATTGAAGGGTGCTATGTACCGTCATCAAGACAAAGATCTGCTCTTTGTGGATACAGCCGGGCGAAGCCCTAAAAATCAGTATCAGTTGGCAGAACTTCAGGCATTGCTTGAGACGGATCCATATATTGAAACCCATCTGGTATTAAGCATGACAACGAAGTATAAGGATGCGCTGGATATTGTACGTAAATTTTCCTGTTGCTCACCACAGAAATTTCTTTTTACCAAGGTAGACGAAACCAGCAACATCGGAACAATGCTTAATCTGCTATATCAGTTTCCGGTTGCTCTTTCTTATGTAACTACCGGGCAGAATGTACCCGATGATATTGAGTTGGCGGATCCTGGAAAGTTGGTCAGTATGATCTTAAAGGAGTAACTATGCGGGATCAAGCAGAAAGGTTAAGACAAATTGTACAACAAAACCGTTATGCCGCTGGTACGTTAAAATATTCGGGAATGAAGTCCAGTACCCGTGTGATTGCGATTACCAGTGGTAAGGGCGGAGTGGGTAAAACTAATTTTTCTGTAAATCTGGCTTTAGCGCTATCTAATTTAGGACAGAAGATACTTGTTCTGGATGCAGATTTGGGAATGGCTAATGTAGATGTACTTTTCGGTTGCCCAGCGACCTATAATCTTTTCAATTTAGTAGAAGATCAGATTGGCATTGAAGATATTACCGTAGACGGACCACGGGGCATAAAGTTTTTGTCCGGCGGTTCAGGAATTTATGATTTGGCCAATTTGAGCCAGACACAGTTGCAGCATATTATCAGCCAGCTCAGCTTGCTGGATCACTGGGCAGATATCATTTTAGTGGATACAGGAGCGGGAATTAACCGTAATGTAGTGGAATTTGTCCTGGCTGCCGATGAGGTTATTATCATTACTACGCCCGAACCTACGGCCATTACAGATGCTTATGCCATGATGAAGGTAGCCGGACAACAGGGTTGTTCGGCGCTTAAACTGATAATCAATCGTGTTGTTGACAGGCAAGAAGGAATGGATGCTGTCGATAATCTTATTCACGCTGCCCGGCGTTTTTTGCAATTGCAGGTTGAGCATTTAGGATTTATTTATGAAGATATCAATATGCGTAAAGCTGTTAGGCAGCAAACACCATTGCTGTTGGCTTATCCGGAGAGTGTTTCTTCGTGTTGCATTGAGGGAATTGCACGAAAGTTATTGTATCATGGCGAAATTTCTCATACGAAAGGATTAAGAGGCTTCTTAAGTCGCTTTTTTCATATTATTTGATATTGGCAAGGAGGAATAGTTATTTTTGAAAAAGAAGTATTTAAAATAAATCAGAGATTAACGTTGATCCTGCCAGAAAACTTAAACGTGGATGAATGTCATAGCCGGATTGAGGATATCACAGAGGAATATATGGTTATTGCCATGCCAATGACTAAGGGGTATCCGGTAATTATCCCCAATGGCAGTGTCGTGTTAGGCAGGGTTGTGAGTAAAGGACAGGTTTATCAATTTGAAAGCCGTGTGCTTGGCAAAAGAATTTCCCCGTTGCCGGTATGGTTGTTAACCCTGCCGACCAATATTGTTAAGGTTCAGCAACGTTCCTTTGTCCGTTTAGATATCGTTTTGCCGGCTAAGATGCAGGTTTTAACACCTGATAATGAAACTGACGAGGCAAGTCTTTCGGACAATAGGGTTTTTACAAAAAATATTAGCGGTGGCGGACTTTGTCTGATTACTGGAGAACCTGTTGATATAGGGACACAACTACAAATGGAAGTTGAAATTCCGGAACAGGAGGTTCTGCGTGTTATCGGCCGGGTAGCCAGAGTGGAAAAACCACAGAATGACCGGCAGCTGTTTTGGATTGGTGTAGAATTTTTAGATGTCTCAGAAAGTATCAGAAGCAGAATTATCCGGTTTGTATTTAAGAAACAACTGGAGCAGCGCCAAAAACAGATATAGTTTGATGAGGATGGGGGGATGATGCATGATAAAAATATTAATTGTCGAAGACTCTGCATTTATGCGCAAATTGCTGACCGATGTATTCTCCGCTGAATCTGACTTTTCTGTACTGGATACAGCACGTAATGGCAAAGATGCTGTAGAAAAAGTAAAAAGACTTAAGCCTGATTTAGTTACTATGGATGTTGAAATGCCGGTAATGGATGGATTGACGGCATTAGAGATGATTATGAGAGAAGTACCCACGCCGGTGGTAATGATCAGCAGTTTAACTAAATCCGGAGCAGAAGCGACGCTAAGGGCTTTGGAGCTGGGAGCCGTTGATTTTGTTGCTAAAACTTCGGGACCAATTTCCAGCGTTACGGGTATTCGTGCGGAAATTGTTAAGAAGTGTCGTGCAGCTGTAAAGGCTAATGTAGCTCAATTAACGAAATCCCACATGATAACTGCTCCGCTGCAACTCATTGCAGCTAATAATAACCTGGCCGCAGCAAAACCAACGGTGTATCCGGCAGGGCAGCCGGAATGTGTTGTGGCCATTGGGACTTCAACCGGCGGACCCAGGGCTCTTCAGGAAATTATTACTAAACTTCCAGGCAATCTTCCATGCGGTGTAGTCGTTGTACAGCATATGCCACCAGGTTTTACTAAATCGCTTGCGGAACGTTTAAATTCCCTGTCTTCGCTTACCGTGAAAGAGGCGGAGCAAAATGATCCGATACGGCCAGGCGTGGCTCTAGTGGCACCTGGTGATTATCATATGACGGTGGAAAGTGAAGGCAATAGGAAGATCGTTAAGTTATCCCAGAAGCCTCCTATAGGAGGACATCGTCCGGCAGTCGATCCGATGATGGAATCGGTAGCGAAAGTATATGGCGGCAGGGCGGTTGGCGTTATTCTTACAGGGATGGGGCATGATGGTGCACAGGGGATGAAAGCCATCAAAAAACAAGGGGGATATACCGTTGCTGAAGATCAGTCCACGTCTGTAGTATTTGGGATGCCCAAAGCGGCAATTGAACTGGGAATAATCGATAAAGTGCTGCCACTTCCGGCTATTGCGCCGGAAATTGTTAAGTCACTTTCAAAATAGTAGCTACTTCAATGGAGGTGTAGACGATGGATCTCAATCAATATATGGGAATGTTTTTAGAAGAATCACGTGAACATTTGCAAACCCTGAACCGTTGTTTGTTAGATTTAGAGCAGGATCCCAACGACTTATCGGTTCTCGACGAAATTTTCCGGAGTGCGCATACCATAAAGGGTATGTCGGCAACCATGGGCTTTACTACTGTGGCGGAGCTTACACATGAAATGGAAAATGTATTGGATTTGCTGCGTAAGGGTCAGCTTAAAGCCAATGATGAAATTATTGACACCGTTTTTAAGTGTGTGGATACCCTGGAGCAATTGGTAGAGAGCATTGCGAATAACGATGAGCACGGGCTTGATATTCAACCTCTTATCGGACGGCTAAGGGCATTGGCGAGTGGTGAAACAAAAACTGCAGATCCGGTCGCAGCATCGGGAATTGCCTCTGCTGGTCAAGCTTCCGGTTTTATTTTAAATGATAGTGAACAAGAGGTTGCCAGGCAGGCGTTGTCCACAGGGTTACAAACCTATGGAGTAACTATTTCTCTGCGGGAAGGTTGTCTGTTGAAATCAGCCAGAGCTTATATGGCTATGAGTGCTTTAGAGGAATTGGGGGATGTAATACGCAGCATTCCGCCGGTTGATGATTTAGAAAAAGAAAATTTTGGTCTTAGTTTTCAGGTTATTTTAGTGACTGGTGCGGAAGCGGACAGGGTTCAGCAATTGTTATTAGGTATTTCCGAAATTGAGGCGGTTGAAGTTACTCCTTGCAGTGTTTCTGATGCAGCTCCAGCTGTGTCGTCAGCGCAACCGGTTTCTGAACAGGCGGTAAAACAAATATTGCCGGTTAACCCGGACCCTGCGGCGGAAACGAAAAAAGATAGAGTAGCATCGGTTCATAATAGCGCCGATAAAAAACTGAAAAGTGGTCAGTCCGTCAGGGTAGATATAGACAAGCTGGATAATTTGCTCAATCTGGTAGGAGAATTGGTTATTAATAAGACTCGATTGGAGCAGATCGGGTTAACGCATAGACTGACCGATCTTGTTGAAACAATTGAACAGATGGACCGGGTTACCACAGATCTTCAGGCTGTAGTCATGAAGGTACGTATGGTGCCGGTTGGTCAGGTATTCAACCGCTTTCCCCGTATGATTCGTGATTTGTCACGTGAACTTAACAAAGAAGTCAACCTGATTATTCAAGGGGAAGAAACAGAACTCGACCGTACAGTAATTGACGAAATTGGTGATCCGCTGGTTCATTTGCTGCGTAACGCCATTGATCATGGGATTGAACATCCGGCCGAACGGCAGGCACAAGGCAAGGAACCTGTTGGGGAGGTCCGCCTGATTGCCCGTCATGAAGGAAATAATGTCATCATTATGGTCGAAGATGATGGTAAAGGAATTAATCCTGAAATTCTCAAGCAAAAGTGTGTGTCCAAAGGCTTATTAAGCCAGGCAGAAGTTGATAAAATGGACAGCAATGAAGCAGTGCGTCTGGTATTCCTTCCCGGCTTTTCTACGGCTGAAGTGGTTACCGATGTATCAGGCCGCGGTGTTGGTATGGATGCCGTAAAAAATAAGATAGAGTCTCTCGGCGGTATGGTAGATGTTGAAACAAAAATCAATGAGGGTAGTCGCTTTAAAATCCGTCTACCACTCACTTTGGCCATCATTCAGGCCTTATTGGTGAAAGTAAGCGAGGAAATTTACGCCATTCCTTTAGGCTCTATTGATAGTACGATTAATATAACGCCAAATGAGATAAAAACCATCCAGAATCAGGAAGTTATTCTGTTGCGGGGGCAAATTATTCCCATTATACGCCTTGATAATAGACTTAATATTCCGGCGACTGCTGAACAGCCTCAGGAAGAATTGTTTGTGGTTATCGTGCATATGGGGGAACAACGTGCTGGTATCATTGTCGATAATTTAATTGGCCAACAGGAAATCGTCATTAAATCTTTAGGAAAATTATTAGCTGGTATTAAAGTGATTGCCGGTGCAACCATTTTAGGAAATGGCCAGGTAGCATTGATTTTAGATGTGGGATCATTGATGCAATAAAAGGAGGGATGATGTGCATGACTGCCGAGAATGTTGAACCAAATACAGCTTATTTAAGCAATGAAGTGCAAATGGTAGCTTTTAAACTGGGACGTGAAGAATATGGCATTGATATTCTTCAGGTGCAGGAAATAAAAAAAATGACAGATATCACACGAGTACCACATACACCTGATTATATTAAGGGTGTAATGAATTTGCGCGGGAGCGTATTGCCTGTAATTGACCTGAAAACACGCTTAGGTCTAATGGACCAAGAATATACTGATGATACGCGGATCATTATCGTCAAAGTTGATGAAATTGCCGTTGGAATGATTGTTGATGCGGTATCTGAGGTTTTAGCAATTTCTCAAGAGCAGATTGAAGCTCCACAGGAATCTGTAGGCGGAGTATCCACCGATTATCTTAGCGGCGTTGGTAAAATGGAAAATAGGTTATTAATATTGCTGAACCTGGAAGCAATCATCGGTATGAGCCAGGAGATTAAAGCTGGTTAAATAAAGGAAGAAAACTTGTCAATTTATAAGTGGGGTGGAGGTTTTGTCGGAGAACATTTTGAATTTGTCCGCGCTGCAGTTGGATGCTTTACGGGAAGTAGGAAATGTAGGAGCAGGCAATTCAGCAACAGCTTTGTCGCAGATTATCAATCGAAAGATTGACATGACAGTTCCACAAGTCGCAATTATGCCTCTGGGGGATGTTCCTGATGTGGTAGGAGGGCCTGATGCCATGGTAGCCGGTGTATATCTCAGAGTATTTGGACCGGCTCCCAGCAGCATTTTGTTTTTACTGCCGCGTGAAAGTGCTTTTTATCTTGTAGATATGCTAATGGGACGTGAGCAGGGATATACCACTTCACTTAGTACTATGGACGAATCGGCACTTATGGAGATTGGCAATATTCTAGCCGGTGCTTATCTCAATTCGCTTTCCTATTTTACAAAACTTACTTTGCTGCCGTCCATACCTGCTTTGGCCATGGATATGGCGGGAGCTATCTTAAGTATTATTTTGGCACAGCTAGGGCAAATGGGTGACCATGCTTTGGTTATTGAGACAGAATTTACTACGGAAACAGACGGTGTAAAAGGTCATTTCTTCCTTATTCCCGACCCCGGATCACTTAATACCATTATGGCAGCAATAGGGGTGAAGGGATAATGTCAGAGCTAATAAAAGTCGGTATGGCTGACTATAAGGTAGGACGGAATCCCAATAGCCTAATTAGTTATGGGTTAGGGTCTTGTGTGGGCATTGCCATGTATGATCCAGTGACAAAAATCGGTGGACTGGCTCATATTATGCTACCAGATAGTACCCAGGCACGTTCGAATGAAAATCCCGCCAAGTTTGCTGATACCGCTCTGCCGCTCATGTTAGATGAGATGATCAAACTAGGAGCAGCAAAGTCTCGGATTACCGCCAAAATTGCCGGTGGGGCGCAAATGTTTACTTTTGCCAATGCCACAGATATCATGAAGGTCGGTGAACGCAATACCGGCGCTGTTAAATCGGCATTGAAAAAACTTGATGTTCGAATTACAGCCGAGGATACCGGTGGTAATTACGGTCGGACAGTGGAGTTAAAACTGGATACGGGTATCTATCGTATCAAAACAATTGATAAGGGCGAAAAGGAATTATAAATCAGGGGGGTGGGTATTGTGTACAAGCTGCGTTTTGCCGGTTGCTTGGCGTTGGTTGTGGCGGTCTTAACTTTAACGATAAGCGTCGTTCATGGTGCCAGACCTATGACAATACTCTATCGTACATTTATTTCAATCGGTATATTCGGTATATCCGGATTTATTTTCGGAAGCATTGTAGAGAGATTTTTCGGCCATATATTATCCAGTCTCAGGCCCCAAGAAGATCAGGATGACCTGGTTGAGGGGGTTAAAAAGGTGGAAAGTAAGAATGCCACAAAATCTGTAGACTTTACTCCTTTTACTCCTGAAAATTTGGCGCGCATCGTTAAAGATCAGATAGACTGAAGGAGTTGGGGGATACAGTCGTCATGAAGGAAAGACACCAGAATGATACTGCTGAAATAAATAGGTTGTGGGTAGAATTTCAACAAACTAAACAAATAGATAGTAGAGATAAAATTATTGAATACTATTTACCTCTGGTAAAGTTGGTTGCCGGGCGTATTGCGATTGGGCTTCCGTCCCATGTGGATAGGGAAGATCTTGTAAGCAACGGTTTTTTCGGCTTGCTTGATGCGATTGAACGTTATGATCCGATGCGGGGAATTAAATTTGAAACCTATGCGGTAACCCGCATTAGGGGGGCCATTTTAGATGCGATTCGGGCGCAGGACTGGGTTCCGGCAACTATTCGACAAAAGGCACGTCAATATGAACAAACGGTAGCAAAACTGGAAACCGATCTGGGCCGTTCGGCTTCTGATGCTGAGATTTCTGAAGCTTTGGGGATTACCCTTGCAGACATGTATAACTTGCTTACTCAGTTAAATGCGACCACGCTGATTCCTTTGGAAGAGTTTACGCGGACAGAGACAGTTATTGGTCAGCCAGTTAATCCGTCACAGTATATCGAAGAGGAAGAGGTTAAGGCAATATTAGCTAAAAATATAGCGAAGCTACCGGAAAAAGAAAAGTTGGTAGTTAGCCTTTATTATCATGAAGAGTTAACGCTAAAAGAGATCAGCCGTATTATGAATTTGACCGAGGCGCGGATTTCTCAGCTTCATACGAAAGCAATTTTTCGGTTGCGGGGTGCATTAGCACGCATTAAAGCCGCTTTGCTCTAAGACATAAAAAATTGGGGGATTACATATGTCTGATAATGAACATGCTGTAAATAATTCCACTGATAGCTTTTTCCAAATATCTTCCCGGGAAGACGGTATTTATTTGACGGTATTACCGCTACCGGAAGATGGGGTGCCACCAAATGAAACGATGATAAATGTGGAACTGACAAATCAGGGTATTACAGAGTGGGATGAAGTAGCGGTAAAGGTTGCGCTGCATGAAGCGTCCGGTAAGGCTGTCAAAATTGCTCAGTTGCCTGAACCGGAAACTGAGCCGGAGATTCGGGTTTTTGTTTCCAAGGATAAAATGGAAGCCTCACTTCAGATCGAAATGAAAAAAACGAAACAATCCATCTCGCAAGATTTGGTGATGGAAGAAATTGAGAAAAAAGGTATTGCCTTTGGGATCGATGTTGACATGGTTAAAAAAGCTATAGAGCAGCCAGGTTTTGATATTGTTTTTGCCCGGGGGAGGCAGCCTGTTCACGGGAGCAATGCCGAGATAAAGTATTTTGTCAGAACGGAAAACCAGGGCAGGCCCTTGGAAATGGAAAATGGGCGAGTGGATTTTAAAAACTTAAATCTCTTTACCGTAGTACAAAAAGGCGATCTGTTGGCAGAAAAAATTGCAGCAACGCCTGGCGAACCTGGTTCCAATGTGCTGGGACAACCTATACCGGCCAAACCGGGAAAGGACATGCCGTTGCCCCAGGGGAAAAACACTGAATTTTTAGAGCCTAATCAGATCATGGCCGCTATCGCAGGGCAGGTGGTCGTAGAAAATAAAAGAATTAGTGTAATTCCGGTAATTGAGATTAAAGGTGATGTGGATTTGTCTACCGGTAATATTGAGTTTCTGGGAAATGTTACGGTCAAAGGATCCGTGCAACAGGGGTTTTCAGTTAAGGCAGAAGGTAATGTTGAGATTGCCGGAACAGTCAGTGGAGGTATTGTCGAGGGGAAGAATGTGGTTATAAAAACGGGCATCCAGGGTATGCATCGCGGCTATATCAAGGCTAAGGAAAATGTTGTTGCCCAGTTTATTGAAAATGCGACCGTACATGCCGGTAATGAGGTCCTGGTGAGTGAAGTTATTCTTCACTCCAGGGTCAGTGCTGGTAAAAGAATTATAGTAGAAGGGCGGAGAGGCATGATTACCGGAGGATTTATCACTGCCGGGGAAGAAATCAGGGCACAAACTATCGGTAATCAAATGGCTGTTCCTACAGAACTTGAGGTTGGTGTTAATCCTGCTTTACGCGAAGAACATCAGCAGCTAAAACAAGAGCTAAAGAAAGTGGAAGATAACCTGGATCAAACCCAAAAGGCACTGACGATACTAAAAGCTATGGATCAGAGTCGCATGACTAATGATAAACGGGAAATGATGCTTAAACTGACCAAGGCACAATTTCATCTTGTTGGACAGTTGGGAACTATGCGTAAACGTATGGAACAAATTCAAAATGATTTTGAAGAAATGCGTTTTGGACGTGTCAAGGTAGCCAATATATTGCATCCTGGCGTTAAAGTTATGGTGGGCACTTTGGTAAAACCCATTCGGGAGCCGTTATCGTTTACTACTCTTTATGCCGAAGACGGAGAAATAAAAGTCGGAACCTTTAAATAAACCGTTGTGAGGTGTTAACTGTGAATATTCGGTCGATTGACCTGCAGGTACTAATACCACGGGCAACAGAGGTTGCCAAAACTCAGAATACTTTTGACCAGCAAAATACGGTTAACCAGCAGCAAAGTGCGGAGCAATGGCAAAAAATATCTGCCGATAGGCAGCATCAAGTTCAGAATACCCCTAAAAATGAAGGGGGAAAAATCAAAGAGCGAGGAGAATCACCGTCTCAACACCAGCAACAGCATGCTCAATCCCATTCAGCACATGCCGAGCAGGAAGAGGACGAGGGCATTAAAAGTGAAGATCCTGTGCGTGGACATACCATTGACATTAGGACCTGACGGTGTGAGAGACTACATTCATGGCTATTTTACGGTAAGAGGTGAAAGTATGACAGGCAGCACGGTGGTTACTATAGCGGCGCTTCTTTTTTTTGTTTTTTTTGTATTTTATAAGAGAGAGTTATTGTTGCGGCTTTTTTCAATAAATGCTCAAAAACCGGCAAATGAGTTTCAAGAGCGCTTGGAACAAACAGCGGATGATGTTATACAGCGATTAGAAGAAAAAATCATTTATCTGCATTCCCTGCTTCAGGAAGCGGATCGGAAAATCGCTTTGCTGGAAATGAAATTACGGGAAGAAGAGCCTGCAGAAGATACAGTCTTATCGGAACAGAAACTTTCTGTTATGCCTATAAAAAAAGTGGCGGCGCTATATCAACAACAAAGTAAGACAGCTGAGCCTCAGAAAGCAGTTGATGAATTAGAAAAAGAGGATTCTCCATTGACCGGGGAGACGGACGGTTTCGGTAAAGAGCATATCTTTCATCAGGATAAGCATCGTGTAGTTGTGGCTATGGCTGAACAGGGTTATGATGTCACGGAAATTGCCAAAGCAGTAGGAATGGGTAAAGGTGAAATTATGTTGGTTTTACAGTTGAATAAAAAATAGTTCTTTTTGATAATATATTACAGATAATTTCCATTTAAGAACTTGTTATATTGTGCAAGTTGTGATATACTACTTTTCGGTGTAAATTACACACGCATTTCAATTTTGTACTGTGCCTTGTGGGTGAAAACAAAATATGCGAAGTGCGGCGGAAAATTAACAGGAGGTGACATTTTATGTCAGTAATTTCAATGAAACAGCTTTTAGAAGCAGGTGTACACTTTGGACACCAAACAAGAAGATGGAATCCTAAAATGGCTCCTTATATTTTTACGGAGCGTAACGGCATCTACATTATTGACTTACAGAAAACGGTAAAGAAGGTAGAGGACGCATATCATTTTGTGCGTGAACTCGCTGCCGATGGGCAGAGCATTTTAATGGTAGGGACTAAAAAACAGGCACAAGAGGCAGTCAAAGAAGAAGCCACCAGATGCAACATGTATTATGTTAATGAAAGATGGTTAGGCGGAATGTTGACTAACTTCCAGACAATTCAGAAACGTATTAACCGCTTGAAAGAATTGGAAGATATGGAAGCGAACAATACTTTTGATGTATTGCCTAAAAAAGAAGTTATCATGCTGCGGCATGAAATGGAAAGATTACAAAAATTTCTTGGCGGTATCAAAAATATGAAAAAATTGCCGGGAGCATTGTTTATTATTGATCCGCGCAAGGAACGAATTGCAGTTGCTGAGGCTAAGAAACTGGGGATTCCTATCGTAGCCATTGTCGATACCAACTGCGATCCGGATGAAGTAGACTATGTAATTCCCGGAAATGATGATGCGATCCGGGCTGTTAAATTATTGACCGGTAAAGTTGCTGACGCTGTGCTTGAGGGACGTCAAGGCGAACAGACAGCAGAGCCGGAAGAAGCATTCGCAGCAGCAGAGTAGTTGTATAATATACAATAAAGGTAAGGGGCAGTACAGTTATGTCTCCTTACCTTTACTAGTAGACAGGAGGATTTATCATGGTAACAGCCGAAATGGTTAAAGAATTACGCGAACGGACCGGAGCGGGGATGATGGATTGTAAGAAAGCGCTGAATGAAACCCAGGGAGATATGGATAAGGCCATAGACTTCTTGCGAGAAAAAGGATTGGCAGCTGCGGCAAAGAAGGCAGGGCGTGTTGCTGCTGAAGGGCTTATTGAGTCTTATTTACACGGTGGCGGACGCATTGGCGTTTTAGTGGAAGTAAACTGTGAAACAGATTTTGTAGCCAAGACCGAAGGCTTCCGGACTTTGGTTAAAGATATTGCCATGCAAATTGCGGCGGCAAATCCTACATATGTAAGGCGCGAAGAGGTGCCTGCCGACGTGATTGAGCATGAAAAAGAAGTGCTGAAAGCTCAGGCATTGAACGAGGGTAAACCAGCGAATATTGTGGAAAAAATGATTGCTGGCCGTGTTGAAAAATATTATAAAGAAGTATGTTTGATGGAACAGCATTTTATTAAAGATCCAGATAAGACCATCACACAATTGGTAAACGAAAGTATTGCTAAGATTGGTGAAAATATTTCAATCAGACGGTTTACCAGATACCAATTAGGTGAAGGTATTGAGAAAAAATCTAATGATTTTGCCAACGAAGTTATGGCTGCTGTAAAAAAATAAGAGAACACGGTCTGTGTTCTCTTTTTTTAAAAATGCTTTGTTAATAAAGGAATTATGGGTAGTTTGTAGAATTTATTTACTTCGATGAGGTGACTATATTTTGAATGGCGCAAAATATAAGCGGATAGTTTTAAAGTTGAGCGGGGAAGCGCTGGCCGGAACACAAGGTTACGGTATAGATCCGGTTATTGTAGATTCCATTGCCCGTGAGATTAAAAAAATTAAGGCAGTGAATATTGAAGTGGCCATTGTGG
This sequence comes from Propionispora sp. 2/2-37, assembly GCF_001298735.1. Taxonomy (GTDB): domain Bacteria; phylum Bacillota; class Negativicutes; order Propionisporales; family Propionisporaceae; genus Propionispora. The sequence goes on from NZ_CYSP01000009.1 coordinate 47,655, forward strand.
TTGGCGGCGGCAATATCTGGCGGGGGTTGGCAGGGAGCGCTAAAGGGATGGATCGTGCCACAGCCGATTATATGGGGATGCTGGCAACTGTTATGAATTCACTGGCGTTACAGGATTCTTTAGAAAATCATAACGTGGATACCCGGGTGCAGAGTGCTATTGAAATGCGGCAGGTTGCCGAGCCATATATTCGCAGGCGGGCGATACGACACTTGGAAAAAGGGCGTGTCATCATTTTTGCTGCCGGAACTGGTAATCCTTATTTTTCAACAGACACAACAGCAGCGCTTCGTGCTGCGGAAATTGAGGCCGATGTGATTTTAATGGCCAAAAAGAATACCGACGGGGTATATGATTCGGACCCGCGCCATAACCCGGATGCGAAAAAATTCAAAGAGTTGGAATATATTGAGGTTTTGCAAAGAGGGTTGGGGGTTATGGATTCTACGGCTACCAGCTTGTGTATGGATAATAAGATTCCCATTGTTGTTTTTAGTATTGATGAACCCGGTAATATTTTAAAGGTTGCGTTGGGTCAAGATATTGGCACTATTGTGGGGGGAAAGAAATGACTTTGAAAGATAGCTATATTGCTCATGAGGAAAGAATGAAAAGGGCTTTGGACGCGCTGCGCAAGGAATTGGCATCATTGAGAGCTGGAAGGGCTACTCCGGCTTTGCTGGATAAAATTATGGTGGACTATTACGGGACTCCAACGCCGGTTAATCAGGTTGCCAATGTTGCTGTGCCGGAACCGCGGATGATAACTATTCAGCCATGGGAAAAATCATTGCTTGCTCCTCTGGAGAAAGCTATTTTAAAATCGGATTTAGGCCTTACGCCTAATAGCGATGGTACTATTATTCGTTTGAGTATTCCGCAGTTGACTCAGGAACGCCGTACGGAATTAGTAAAAGTAATACATAAAAAAGCGGAAGATGCCCGGGTGGCGATACGAAATATCAGACGGGATGCCAATGACGCCATCAAGAAAATAGAAAAAGAAAAAGCAGCTTCAGAAGATGAAACCAAAAAAGCACAAGAGGATATGCAAAAACTTACTGATAAATATATAAAAGAAGTTGATCAAATTATGGCGGTAAAAGAAAAAGAGATAATGGAAGTGTAATGAATTGGATATGGTGGCATGGTCACTGGAACAAGCTGTTCAGGCACTTGAAAGCGCCCGGATAGAATATGAAGTCATCCTGACAAAGCCTGTAAAAAATGCGGTATTACAAAATAAGTTATATGTAATCCGACAGCAGAACCGGGCAGGTAAATCTGTATTGACCGTTGCTGCAAAAATGGGGAGGGAGGTGTTGTAATGGCTTATACAATAAATGAAGAATGCATTTCCTGCGGTTCTTGTGCAGGTACTTGTCCGGTAGGGGCTATAGCAGAGGGAGAAACGAAGTATGCCATTTCTGAAGAATGTGTTGAGTGCGGTGCCTGTGCGGCGGTTTGCCCGGTTGGTGCTATCATAGCCCCATAAATGGAACCCCCTCGCGAGAGGGGGTTTATGTTTCTTAAGTGTGTATTTGGAGGTTTCTTTGTGTGGAAAAAGTGGTTTGGAAAAAGCAGTATACGTTCAAATGAAAAGATTCTAAATTCGCAAATAGACCGCGCTCGCATACCTGAGCACATTGCTATCATTATGGACGGCAATGGACGCTGGGCACAAAAAAAAGGAATGCCCCGTACCTATGGACATAGTGCTGGAGTGGAAGCCTTGCGGCAAATTGTTAGAACTGCCTCTGACATACAGGTAAAAATACTTACAGTTTATGCCTTTTCCACGGAAAATTGGAAAAGGCCGAAGGAAGAAGTAAATTTTTTAATGAAGTTATTTTCAGATTTTCTTGACAGTGAAATTGATGAGTTAGATAAAAATTGCGTGCAAATCAGGTTTATTGGCAAAATAGAGGAATTATCTTCCCGTTTGCAGTCTAAAATAGAAAAGGCTCGGACACGTACTATGAAAAATCAAGGTCTTGTTCTTAACTTGGCAGTCAATTACGGCGGCCGGGCAGAACTGAAGCGTGCCGTTCAAATAATTGCCCAGGAAGTTCAAAGTGGTAAGCTATATCCCGAAGAGATTGATGAAAAAACGATACAAAACTGTTTGTATACGGCTGATTTACCGGATCCCGACTTATTAATCAGGCCCGGAGGAGATTTTCGGATTAGTAATTTTCTATTATGGCAGTTGGCTTATACGGAGTTCTGGTCGACCAGTGTCCATTGGCCTGATTTCACTCCCGGCCATTTCATTCAGGCTATTGTAGAATTTCAGCAGCGTGAACGCCGATTTGGTGGATTGAAACGAAGGAAAGATACAGATAATATAAAGTAGGTGCACGCATGTTTAATAAAAGGGTATTAACAGCAATCATCGGTATTCCAACTGCCATATATATCATTCAATACGGTCAGTGGCTGTTCGCAGCAACGGTAGCCTTTCTTGCATTAGTATGTTGGCATGAATTGTACCATATGCTGCGTCAGCAAAAAATTGAGCTTGCTTATTATATAGGTTCTGTTGCCATTCTGCTGCTACTGGGGTGTGCCTGGATCGGCAATACGGAAGAAACGATCGGGGTTCTGTTTCTTACCATTTTGGTCGTATTGAGCAAAATGATTATTGGCAGCAGAACCTTTACGGTCAGGCAAGCAGCATTTACACTGTTTGGATTTTTTTATATCGGTATGACTTTTTCCTACTTATTATGGTTACGGTTTATCGATGAGGGAAGGTATTTTCATACCCTGTGGGGGAATGTTTCCGCAGGTACCGTTTATATATGGCTTCCTTTTATCGGTACTTGGGCCAATGATACGTTTGCCTTTTTTGTTGGTTCAGTGCTGGGAAAACATAAGTTATGTCCGGCGATTAGCCCAGGAAAAACAGTAGAAGGGGCTGTAGGCGGAGTTGTGGGCAGTCTTCTTGCTCTGACTATCAGCGGGAGGGTGTTTGCTTTACCTTTAGAGCATAGCATTGTTATAGGTTTATTGGTGGGAATTTTTGCTCCGCTAGGCGATTTGACAGAATCGGCTATAAAACGATTTTGTGATGTTAAGGATTCTGGAAAAGCGCTTCCCGGACATGGTGGAATTTTAGACCGTTTCGATAGTATCATGTTTGCTGCTCCGGTCGTATATTACTATGTGCGTATACTGTTGTTATCCTAAGCATGATTATCCGGTAACAGGCATACATGTCATATTGGCTTTTATATTATTTTCAATGATGTTTCCTCAATAGAAATCAAAAATTAGGAGGAGTTTTATTGTCTATAACCATTATTGCGAGTATTTTTGTTTTTGGCATATTGATCTTTGTTCACGAACTGGGTCATTTTTTAACTGCCAAACTGGTTGGTATGCGGGTTGATGAATTTGCAATAGGTTTTGGCAAAAAGATCTTTAGTTTTCAACGTGGTGAAACTTTATATTCATTGCGCTTGATTCCTTTAGGCGGCTTTAACAAAATTGCCGGTATGGATCCTGATGAAGAACAGGATGAACATTCTTTCTCGGCCAAACCGGTTTGGGCCAGAATGCTGGTTATTGTTGCCGGATCGGTTATGAATTTTGTGCTTCCGGTAGTGCTGTTTGTGATCGTTTTCTTGAGTGCAGGAGTTGATACTGTTTCGGACCAGCCGGTAATTGGCAATATTTTTGCCGATAAGCCCGCGGCTCGGGCCGGTTTGCTGACTGGCGATCGCATAACCATTGTTAATGATACGCAAATTACATCCTGGCGTCAGTTTGTTTCCTTTGTACAAGCTAATAGTAACAAGCCGCTGACCATAGAATATGAGCGAGCGGGAACCGTAGGTAAGGTGCAGGTCATTCCGGAGTATGACAGTAAAGCCAACCGTGGCATCATCGGCGTTATGCCGGTAGTGGAAAATTATCGTCCGGGTGTTTTAGAGTCGGGATACATGGCGGTTTCTCAAACTTACAAAATTGCTGGCAGCATGTTGGTTGGTATTGCCCAGATGATTACCGGACAAGTTGAGGCAGATGTGGCCGGACCAATTGGCGTGGCACAAATGGCTGGTGAAGTGGCGGGAATGGGGTTTATTCCGCTTTTGCAGTTTGCCGCTTTTTTGAGTATTAATTTAGGTTTGTTGAATTTATTGCCTGTTCCGGTACTGGATGGCGGGCATGTGGTGGCATTGGCTGTGGAAGGCGTACGGGGCAAAGCCCTCAACAAGGATAAGATGCAGTTTTTGCAAATGATTGGCTTTGCATTGTTGATGTTGTTAACTCTTGTGGCAACATTTAAGGATATAGCGAGATTAAAATTATTTTAACCCCTTGGGGTTGGCAGTATTGATTGAAAAGGTTAAGAAAAGAGTGGAAACATGCAAAGAAAAGAGACCAGACAAATCCGGATAGGCGCAGTACCGGTAGGTGGTACTGCGCCTATTTCCGTACAATCCATGACGAATACCAAAACTCAGGATATTCCCGCAACGGTTGCCCAAATAGAGCGTCTTGTTGCGGCAGGCTGTGATATTGTACGCTTGGCGGTGCCAGATATGGAAGCAGCAACAGCATTGGAGAGTATTAAAAAAGCAGTTCCTAAAGTACCACTTGTTGCAGATATTCATTTTGACTACCGTTTAGCGCTTGCTGCGGTAGAGCGCGGTATTGATGCCTTGCGGATTAATCCAGGGAATATTGGTGGCGACAGCAAGGTAAAATTAGTTGTCCAAGCGGCGCAAAAAAGCCAAATTCCAATACGGATCGGTGTAAATGCCGGTTCGTTGCCGCTGGACATAGTTGAAAAGTATGGCGGGCATCCCACGCCGGAAGGCATGGTGGAAAGTGCTCTACGGCATATTCGTATATTGGAGCAGCATGATTTTCATAATATAAAAATATCGCTGAAAGCGCATGACGTTGTTATGACCATCAAGGCCTATCAATTGATGTCCGAAGCGGTTAATTATCCGTTGCATTTGGGGATAACCGAAGCAGGCACGGTAACAAGTGGCGTAATTAAATCGGCAGTAGGAATCGGGGCGTTATTGGCTGCAGGTATTGGAGATACCATCCGGGTTTCTTTAACTGGTGATCCGGTTGAAGAGGTTCGCGTTGGCAATGAAATTTTAAAATCCCTGGGGTTAAGAGAATATGGACCGATATTAATATCCTGTCCTACCTGTGGTCGTTGCAATATTGATTTGTCACGGATAGCCGGTGAAGTAGAGCAAAAAATTGCCGGAATAAAAAAGCCGGTCAAAATTGCTGTTATGGGATGTGTTGTTAACGGACCGGGTGAGGCAAAAGAGGCTGATATTGGAATTGCCGGTGGAATGGGTCAGGGAATCATTTTCCGTAAGGGGAAAATCGTAAAAAAAGTAGCTGAAAGTGAACTTGTATCCGAATTATGTAAAGAAATTGATCGGCTTATTGATGAGGAGGAGAAATAACATGCGTATGTCACAACTGTATGCGCCTACTTTGCGGGAAACTCCGGCTGAAGCCGAAGTGGTCAGCCATCAGATGATGTTGCGGGCAGGCATGCTGCGCAAGGCGGCTGGGGGGGTGTACACCTACCTGCCGTTAGCCTGGCGTGTATTAAAAAAGATAGAAAATATTGTACGGGAAGAAATGGATGCCAAAAGCGGACAGGAATTGCTCATGCCAATTATTCAGCCTGCGGAAATGTGGATGGAAACTGGACGATGGAGTGTGTATGGCGAAGAAATGTTTCGTGTTAAAGACCGGCACGACCGCAACTTCTGCTTAGGCCCAACTCATGAAGAAATGATTACTACCTTAGTGAGGGCGGATGTCCGCTCCTACCGGCAGTTGCCTTTGCGACTTTATCAGATTCAGAATAAATACCGGGATGAAATCCGTCCACGTTTTGGCCTCATGCGCGGCCGGGAATTTATCATGAAAGATTTGTATTCATTTGACCGGGATGAGGCAGGACTTGATGAAAGTTATAAGATGATGTATGAAGCATATACCAATGTGTTTTCCCGCTGTGGCTTAAAATTCCGGGCCGTTGAAGCCGATGCCGGAGCGATTGGCGGCAGTGGAACGCACGAATTTATGGTTATCGCCGATTCAGGAGAGGCTGCGATTGTTTACTGCGACTCCTGCGACTATGCGGCAAATGTGGAGAAAGCCGAACTAAACCCTATAGAAACACCTCCTGACGTACCTGAGACATTAACACTTATTGATACGCCGGCGATGAAATCTATCGAAGAAATTACAACTTTTCTGGGAATATCGCCTGCCAACACCATTAAGACAATTGCTTACCATACCGATAAAGGATTAGTGCTGGCCCTCGTACGAGGAGACCATGAAGTTAATGAGATCAAGCTGAAAAATGTCTTGAATTGTATCGATGTCGCGTTAGCCGGTGAAGAGAAGATTACCGGAATCGGAAGTTTTCCCGGATTTATCGGACCGGTAGGAATAACTGGAGTGACTATTGTTGCCGACGCGACTGTAATGCATATGTATAACGCTGTCTGCGGGGCAAACCAGCAAGACAAGCATTACGTAAATGTAAACCCCAGCCGGGATTTTTCTCCTCATTTTGTTGCCGATTTACGTCTTATTAAAGAAAGTGATCCTTGTCCGCATTGCGGCGCTCCAGTTAAAACTGCCCGTGGTATTGAGGCGGGGCAGGTTTTTAAGCTGCATACAAAATATAGTTCGGCTTTGAAGGCAACTTTTTTAGATGAGAATGGTAAAGAGCAACCCCTGGTTATGGGATGCTACGGTATTGGAATAAGCCGGACAATGGCTGCTGCCATAGAACAAAACCATGACGAACACGGCATTATCTGGCCGGCTGCCATTGCGCCTTACCATGCTGTCGTTGTGCCGGTCAGTTTTAAAGATCAAGCACAGGCAGAATTAGCACAAAGAGTTTATGAAGCCTTGCAGGCAGAACAAGTGGAAACGGTGCTTGACGATCGTAATGAGCGTCCGGGAGTAAAATTTAAAGATGCTGATTTGATCGGTTATCCACTAAAAATTACAGTCGGCCCCAAAGCTGTTCAGGAAAATACAATTGAAGTTAAGGTCAGACGCAGCGGGGAAACATTTTATTATCCTGTTGCAAAATGCGTGGAAGGTGTTAAAGAGCTGCTGAAGACGTTATGAACGACAGCGAGTAAGTGTAAAAAAGCGTGATATATTTATATCACGCTCAAATTTTGCTTTTCTTGACTTTCCGCTTCTGGACGGATTTGTGGTAAAATTAATAGTATTGGTGGAATGGAGAGATGGCAATGCATACCTATTGTGTAATACCTGATCGTTGTCGCAATCTGTATGAGTTTATGACCGATATTTCTTTAAGTGAAGAGGAACAGGAAACATTACAAAACGCCCGGGTAGCCAGCGTAGAGGTAAATACGCAAACCAATGCCTGGAATATCATTCTTAACGTTTCAAAACATTTGTCTGAGAAATTATTATATACAGTAGCCCAAAATTTGTGTAGCAATTGCGGATTAAGTTCGGTACGCTTTACTCAAAAATCGATGAATTTACATAAGTATTTGGAGCAAGAATGGCCGTCCTTTGTGGCTAATATTGCCAAAGATACACCAGCTGTAAAACATATGTTGATGCATGCAAGATGGTTTCTGGAAGAAGAGAAACTAACGATTGAAACTTTGGGCGATCTTTCTGGAGAGTTGATGGCCGACTATGGCATTGTCGACGCCATACAAGCCTTTTTGCTGCACAAATTTGGAGGCTCTTACAAAGTGGTGGTCGCGACTGCCGGTATCCAGGAAGATGTGGCCGCTGAAGAAGATTTTCTTACTCCCGAATACCTAGAGGCTTTAACGGAAAGCCAAAACAATGTGGAAAAAACTCAAAAAGAGAGCAGGGTCATTTTTGGCCGCAATATTAAAGGTGAGCCGGAGCCTATCCATCAGATTCAGGATGAGGCGCGCAATGTTGTGCTGGAAGGAGAAATTGTCGCCTGTGAGACGAGGGAGCTTCGTTCCGGGCGTTTTTTACTCACTTTTGATTTGAGTGATCCGACCGATGGAATTAGCGGCAAAGTTTTTGTTGATGATCAAGATCAATTTAACAAACTGGCCGGTTCTTTACAGCAGGGGATGAAAGTCCGGGTTAAGGGTACTGTTCAATACGATAAATTTTCTAAGGACTTAGTGTTATTTGCTGACAGTATATGCCGCACGGATAAAGAAGAACGGCTGGATATGGCAGAGGTCACCCGGGTTGAACTGCATGCCCACACCCAGATGAGCAATATGGATGCCGTTGTATCGGTTAAAAAATTGATTCAAACAGCGGCAAAGTGGAAACACCCGGCCATAGCTATTACCGATCATGGGGTTGTACAAGCTTTTCCGGAGGCACATGAGGTAGCGCAAAAAAATGGGATAAAAGTAATTTATGGTATGGAAGGGTATCTTGTTGATCAGGATATTAACCGGGCTTATCATATTATTATTTTGGCAAAAAACACGATCGGTTTAAAAAATCTCTATCGTCTGGTTTCGCTTTCGCATTTGAAATATCTGCATCGTACACCGAGAATTCCTCGTGCAGCCTTGATCGAGCATCGGGAAGGTCTGATATTGGGTTCGGCTTGTGAAGCCGGCGAACTGATCCGTGCTATTGTTAACCAGGCGCCAGAAGAAGAATTGTTGGAACTTGCTGCTTTTTATGATTATCTGGAAGTACAACCTATTGGTAACAATGCTTTCCTGGTTCGGGAAGGGAAGGTTCCTGACGACGAGGGGTTACGTCAGATCAACCGGAAAGTATGCGAACTGGGGGATAAGCTCAATAAATTGGTTGTTGCTACCGGTGACGTCCATTTCTTAAATCCGGAGGATGAAGTATACCGGCGGATCTTAATGGCTGGTAAAGGTTTTGCTGATGCCGATCACCAGCCTCCGCTGTATTTTCGAACAACAGAGGAAATGTTGGAGGAATTTTCTTATTTGGGCAGGGAAAAGGCCCGTGAACTGGTTATTGATAATCCCCGGCGCATCAGTGAGTGGTTTGAGGAATTTAAGCCTATTCCTGACGAACTGTATTCGCCGCAAATTCCGGGGGCTGAAGAGCAGATACGCTCCATGGCCTATCAACGGGCGTATGAATTATACGGTGATCCTTTGCCGGAAATTGTATCTGCACGCTTGAAAAATGAATTGGATTCAATCATTAATCATGGGTTCGCCGTATTGTATCTGATCGCTCATAAACTGGTGAAAAAATCACTTGATGACGGCTATCTCGTTGGTTCGAGGGGGTCGGTCGGGTCTTCCTTTGTTGCGACAATGACCCATATTACCGAAGTCAATCCGCTGCCGCCACATTGGCGTTGTACAGCGTGTAAACACAGTGAATTTGTTACGGATGGCAGTTATGGCGGCGGCTTTGATTTACCGGACCGGGAATGCCCTCATTGTCATATTCTGATGGAGAAAAATGGACATGATATTCCATTTGCCGTGTTTATGGGATTTCACGGTGATAAAGTACCTGATATCGATTTGAATTTTTCCGGCGATTATCAGCCAGTCGCCCATAAGTACACGGAAGAACTATTTGGCCGGGATAATGTGTTTCGTGCCGGGACTATAGCCACTATTGCCGATAAAACGGCCTACGGTTTTGTTAAAAAGTATTTTACCGAGAAGAATGTTTCGGTCCGGGATGCCTATATCAACAATTTGGTTAACGGCTGCACCGGTGTCAAGCGCACCACTGGCCAGCATCCGGGCGGTATTATGGTTGTACCGCGTGATATGGACGTACACCACTTTACCCCGATACAACATCCTGCAGATGATAATAAATCGGGTACCATTACCACCCATTTTGATTACCACTCAATCAGCAGCCGTTTGGTTAAGCTGGACATTCTGGGGCATGACGATCCGACGGTAATCCGTATGCTGGAGGATTTAACGGGAATTGATGCCAAAACCATCCCGTTTGACGATCAGGCAACTATGAGCCTGTTTTCTTCCACAACTGCCTTACAGCTCACACCGGAAGAGCTTGGCAGTACGGTAGGAACTTTTGGTATTCCGGAGTTTGGCACAAAGTTTGTACGGCAAATGCTGGAAGATACAATGCCCAAGACATTTAGTGAATTGGTGAGAATCAGCGGATTTTCTCACGGCACCGACGTATGGCTCAATAACGCGCAGGATTTAATCAAAGAAGGAACCGCCAAGTTATCAGAAGCAATTTCCGCCAGGGATGATATTATGGTGTATTTAATCCATAAAGGATTGGAACCACAACTGGCTTTTAAAATTATGGAAGGAGTGCGTAAGGGAAAAGGGGTAAAAACGGAAGACGTTGAAAAGATGCGGGCTAAAGAAGTCCCGGAGTGGTACATTGATTCCTGTCAAAAGATTAAATATATGTTCCCTAAAGCGCATGCTGTTGCCTATGTTATGATGGCATTTCGGATTGCTTACTGTAAAATTCACTATCCGTTGGCCTTTTATGCCTCTTACTTTTCCGTGCGAGCAACAGAATTTGATGCTAATCTGATTGTTCAGGGCGAACAAGTGTTAAGAAAACATTTGGCAGACTTTGAAGAAAAAGGCAATATGATGACAACGAAGGAAAAGGGAATGCAGACTATTTTTGAAATGGCGCTGGAAATGTATCTTAGAGGGTTCACTTTTGAAAGAGTTAACCTATACACTTCTGATGCAACTAAATTTCTTATCGTGGGTGATGCCCTACTGCCGCCATTGGCCTCTTTACAGGGGCTGGGGGAAACGGCAGCACAAAATATAGTGCAGGCGCGGCAGGGGCGTGCATTTTCCTCCTTAGAGGATTTACGGGTCCGGGCGCGAATTTCCAAAACGGTTATTGATATATTAACAGAGCACGGATGTGTCCAGGGATTGCCAGAGACCGATCAAATCATGTTGTTTGCATGAAATTTGATCACCACAATGACTTTATGTTTGTTAAGAAAAAGTCAGTTAACCGTAAGAGGTGTTGTAAAAACTATCCTATAGTGGTATAATTAACGGGTATAAATTTGTTTTTACAGCTAAGAGTGGGATGTTAACCCACTCTTTACTCTTAATTACTTGCTTTTGGCCTGCCAATAATAGGGTATAACTGTGTGGGTTATTAGGCAAAACTAGATAAGGAATTGCTTCTTAATATTCCTGCATATGGTATTTTCTGAGGTAGGGGGTTTATATATGTCCAAAGAACAAATTGAAATACTGGTGGAAAAACTGGTCACCGATATTTTAGAAGCAACAGAACTGGAACTGGTGGATGTAGAATATGTAAAAGAACGTGATTGGTATTTGAGGGTTTTTCTTGATAAAGAGGGAGGCTTGGAAGTAGAAGATTGCCAATGGGTAAGTGAACAACTGGAAAATAAGCTGGATGAGCTTGACCCGATAAAGGACAGCTATTATTTGGAGGTTTCGTCACCCGGTCTTGATCGTGCGCTCCGAAAGGAACGTGATTTTACACGCCATATAGGCGATAAAATAGAAGTCAGCACGTTTGCACCCATCAACGGACAGAAGAAAATTGTCGGTACTCTGAAAGGACTAATCGATGGGGAAATTCATTTGGATGTTGATGGCACAGAATTTAATGTGGCCCGTGATAAAACGGCCCAGGTTCGTTTGCACATTGATTTTTGATATTAGCTAAAATTGAATATTGAATAGGGGGAATTTTAGTGAACGCTGAATTTATGCAAGCCTTTGAGCAGTTAGGCAAGGAGAAGGGAATTGCGCCGGAGATTTTATTTGATGCCATAGAAGCAGCACTCATATCGGCATATAAACGTAATTTTGGTTCAGCCCAGAATGTGATGGTCTCTCTTGACCGAATTACCGGCGAAATACATGTTTACGCCCGGAAAACAATAGTGGAAGAAGTTAGTGACAGCCGTTTGGAAATGTCTTTAGCAGATGCGAAGGCAATGGATCCGCGATACGGCTTGGAGGATGTTGTAGAAGTCGAGGTAACACCCAAAGATTTCGGCAGAATTGCAGCACAAACGGCAAAACAGGTAGTAGTTCAACGGATTCGTGAAGCAGAACGCGGTATCATATATGAAGAGTTTTCCAATCGGGAAAGTGATATATTAACCGGTATTGTGCAACGGATTGAGCAAAAAAATGTGTTTATTGATTTAGGCAAGGCAGAAGCCATTTTGGCACCTTCCGAACAAATTGCAGGTGAGGCGTATCATCATGGCGACCGGCTCAAGACATACATTATCGAAGTCAAAAAAACAACCAAGGGTCCGCAGATATTGGTCTCACGAACTCATCCCGGACTTTTAAAACGGTTATTTGAATTGGAAGTTCCGGAAATTCATGATGGTATTGTAGAGATTAAATCTGTGGCGCGGGAACCCGGTCTACGTTCGAAAATTGCTGTACACTCACGTGATGAAGATGTTGATCCCGTGGGATCTTGTGTTGGGCATAAAGGCATGCGGGTTCAAACCATTGTGAATGAATTAAAAGGTGAAAAGATTGATATCGTTAAATGGAGTGTTGATCCGGGGAAATATATATCCAATGCTTTAAGTCCGGCAAAAGTCGTATCGGTTGAAGTCAATGAAGCGGAAAAGGTATCGAGGGTCATTGTTCCCGATTATCAGCTATCTTTAGCTATCGGCAAGGAGGGGCAAAATGCCCGTTTAGCGGCTAAATTAACAGGCTGGAAAATTGACATCAAAAGTGAATCACAGGCGCAGGCGGCCACCTAGAAGGAGGGGAAACCATGCAAAAGAAAAAAATTCCCCAGCGTATGTGTGTTGGTTGTCAAGAAATGAAAAGTAAACGGGAATTGCTGCGGATTGTGCGTACTCCCGCGGGAAGCGTTGAGTGGGATCCCAGCGGAAAAAAGTCCGGACGTGGTGCCTATATCTGTCCTTCTGAGGAGTGCCTGGGCAAAGCCGTCAAACAAAAACGACTGGAGAAGGCTTTAAGTCAGTCCATCGAGGACGAGGTATATGAAATTCTCCGGTCGGGAATTAAAAATTCATGAAACAGCAAAAAGTAGTCTCCGCCTTAGGATTGGCGCAAAAAGCGGGGAAAATAATTTCGGGAGAATTTGCCGTAGAGAAGGCTATTCGCTCCAGAAGGGTAAAGCTGTTACTTGTGGCTAAAGATAGCTCGGAAAATACGAAGAAGGCGTACCGCAACATGGCAGAATTTTATAAAATACCCTTATATGAGATTTTATCCAGAGAGGTTCTGGGCTCGTGTATCGGCAAACATAACCGTGCAGCGTTGGCAATAGTTGATGAAGGATTTAAACAGGTGATTGATTCGGCATTATCTGATTGTTGATATGCTGTATTCCTACGGTTACGGGAGAAAGAAAATTGGGGGTGGATCGATGTCCAAATATAGAATATATGAGTTAGCCAAAGAGTTTGACACGACCAGTAAAGTGATTATAGATATTTTGGCCCGTAATAACATAACGGCCAAAAACCATATGAGTAGCGTGGATCATGATGCTAAACAAATAATTGACCGGACCTTTGCCCGTAAAAATGATTCGCCGCCGACAGTTCCCAGAGGAACTTCCGCTTCGGTGCAGCAAAGTAAAATGACAATCCAGCCAGCCGGTGCCAGGAGAGAGCAGCAAGCACAGCCGGCAGCTTCAGCCGTGGCAGAGGGAAAAAGGACAGGGCAGCATCACTCCTCGGAATATAGACAGCAAAGTGGTGCCAATCAGCGGTATTTTGAGCATAACCGGAGAAGTCAGCCGGATAACAGGCAACAAAGAACGCACGGTAATTATCCATCAAGAACACAGCAGGTTTCAGGACAATCCGGCCTTAACAGAGTGCCACGGCAGCAAACGGACGGACAACAACGTGTGCCTAGACAGCAGCAGCAGCAACAAGCCGCCAATCAGCATAATCAAACCGAACAGAATCGTCAACGTACGAAACGGGATTCAGCAGCTGAACAGCGGACGCCGAATTATTCCAACCGTTTTCAGTCGCAACCATCACAAAGAAATCAGGGGCCCCATGGTAATTTTAACAGCAATAAAAACCGGCAGCACGGGTCAAACCGCCCGCAGCAAAACCGTCAGCATGCTGGTAAAAATCATGCGCAACGGCACCAACAACCCTCGGTGCAGAAAGTTGAATCGCCAAAGCCGAAACTTATTAAAATTGGTGAATCAATCATAGTTAAAGAACTGGCCAGCAAACTTGGACGAGAAGCCGGTGAAGTGATTAAGAAATTAATGATGCTGGGGGTTATGGTTAATATCAATCAAGAAGTTGATTTTGATACGGCATCGATTATTGCAACTGATTTTGGCGTAGCGGTAGAAGCTTTGCCGCCGGAAGAGGATCCAACTGAAATTCCGGAAATTGAGGATGATGAAAAAAGTCTGGTTTTACGTCCTCCGGTTGTAACGGTTATGGGGCATGTCGACCATGGGAAAACTTCTTTGCTCGATGCTATCAGAAAAACCCGTGTCACGCAGCAGGAAGCAGGCGGTATTACCCAGCATATTGGTGCTTATCAGGTAAATTGCCAGGGTAAGAAAATTGTATTTTTGGATACTCCGGGGCATGAAGCTTTTACAGCTATGCGTGCCCGCGGCGCACAAGTTACGGATATTGCTATTTTGGTCGTAGCTGCCGATGACGGGGTCATGCCGCAAACGATTGAAGCCATTAATCATGCTAAATCGGCAAAAGTACCTATTATTGTTGCCATCAATAAAATGGACCGTCCGGGGGCCAATCCCGACCGGGTTAAACAACAGCTTGCTGATCACGGGCTGATTCCGGAAGATTGGGGCGGCGATACAATTATGGTGCCTGTTTCAGCACACCAACGAACAGGTATTGAAGAACTTTTGGAAATGATTCTGTTGGTAGCGGAGATGCAGGAAATTAAGGCCAATCCCAACCGTGCTGCCTATGGTATCATTATTGAAGCTGAATTGGATAAAGGCCGTGGCCCGGTAGCGACCGTTCTGGTGCAAAAAGGAACCTTGCGTATTGGCGATTCCATTATAGCAGGTACGGCTTATGGCAAGGTTCGTGCTATGGTAAATGACCGGGGTGAAAAGGTTAAAAAAGCCGAGCCATCTACACCGGTTGAAGTTTTGGGACTGGCCGATGTACCGCAGGCGGGGGATATTTTAGCTGCTGTCGATGAAAAAGTGGCCCGGGCGGTTGCGGAAAAACGCGTTGCTAAACGGCGTACAGAAGAAATGCAGCAGGCACAAAAAGTTTCCTTGGATGATTTGTTTAAACAAATCCAGGAAGGCAATATAAAAGATCTGAATATTGTTATTAAAGCAGATGTGCAGGGATCTATTGAAGCCTTGCGCCAATCACTGCTTGGCCTGAACACTAATGAAGAGGTAAGGGTCAGTATCGTCCATGCCGGAGTCGGAGCGATCAATGAATCAGACGTTATGCTGGCTTCAGCTTCCAATGCACTGATTCTTGGTTTTAATGTACGGCCTGACGGCAATGCACGCAAAGCGGCCGAAAACGAGAAGGTGGATATCCGCACCTATCGCGTCATTTATGAGGCGATCAATGATGTGGAAGCGGCAATGACAGGTATGTTGGCACCGGAATATAAGGAAGTTGTCCAGGGACGCTTGGAAGTCAGAAAAGTAATTTCCGTACCTAAAACGGTGGTGGCCGGTTCTTATGTACTGGAGGGAAAAGTAACCAATTCATCGCAAGTGCGTATTGTTCGTAATGGTGTTGTTATTCACGAGGGAGAAATAGAAGCTTTGCGACGGTTCAAAGATGATGTTAAAGAAGTGGCAGCCGGTTATGAGTGCGGTATTTCCGTGGAAAAATTCCGGGATATTAAAGAAGGCGACATCATTGAAGCCTTTATTATGGAAGAAACAAAAAAAAGCTAGTTTAAGAACGGAGGGTGGGTATGGGACAACTCCGGGTTGAGAAGGTTCAGGCGTTTATCAAACAGGAAGCTAGTAAAATGATTCTGAATGAACTGAAAGATCCGCGCATCGGGTTTGTTACGGTAACCCAGGTTGAGGTGAGTGGTGATTTAAGGCATGCTAAGATTTATTTAAGTTTAATGGGCAGTGACGAGGAGAAAGCCAAATCTTGGCAAGGGCTTAGCAAGGCAGTGGGATTTTTGCGGACTGAAATCGGTAAACGGCTCAAGATGCGTTTTTCGCCGGAACTGACTTTGCATTTAGATGAATCGCTAGATTATAGTGAAAAAATTCAAAAATTGTTATTAAAAATAAAACAAGACGAGGATACGAAATGATATGGAAATATCGTTTTCCCGGATAGCAGAATTACTAAAAACAGCCCGTAAAATCATTTTGACCGGTCATATACATCCGGATGGTGATTGCCTGGGTTCCCTGTTAGCTCTTTATCACGCCCTTGTAGCCAGGGGTAAGGAAGTACAGATGCTTATTGATGACAATATTCCGGTAACGTATCATTTCCTGCCGGGTATTGAGCAGATTGCCAGGCCGGTAGTTGAAACAACATGTGATGTGCTGGTGGTCCTTGATGCTAGTGATGCGGAGAGAATAGGCAGGGTTGCCGGTATGGTGAAGGCACCTGTAATCAATATTGACCATCATGCTTCCAATCTCAAATTTGCCGATTATTGGCTTCTTGACAACCAGGCTGCAGCAACCGGTGAATTGATTTTTGAATTGTTAGAGGAACTTAAATGTGAGATTACCTGCGATATAGCTGTATGTTTATATACAGCCATCGCTACTGACTGCGGATTTTTTCGTTATGCCAATACAACTGCCAGAACTTTGCGTTATGCGGCTTTTTTAATTGAATGCGGTGCACAGCCGCATGTCATATCAGAATATATTGAAACAAAACCTTTGACAAGTATTATTGCGTTAGGTCAGGTACTGCAAACATTGGAATTTTATCTGGATGGTAAAATTGCTTCCATATCCATTGACAGGGAATTGGGAGATTCTGTACAAAGTACCGAAGGGTTTATCAATTATCCGCGGACTATTGAAGGCGTGGAAGTTGCCATTATGTTTAAAGCGGACGAGGAGAATCTGATACGAATCAGCTTTCGCTCCAAACAAGTCGATGTGAGTAAGATTGCCTTGTCGTTCGGCGGTGGGGGACATGTTCGGGCGGCCGGATGCACTTTGGCAGGAACCTTAGCAGAAGTGAAAGCTAGTATTGTGGCTGCAGTTAGCAAAGAAATTCTGGAGAGCGACGTATGACGGCAGGAGTTATTAATGTATTAAAACCGCCGGGAATGACCTCACACGACGTAGTCTCCTTCATCCGTAGGACCTATGGTATAAAACGTGTGGGGCATGCAGGTACGCTGGACCCGGCTGCTACCGGTGTTTTACCGGTTTTTTTCGGCCAGGCTACGCGCATGATCGAATATGTAAGTGACTGTGATAAAAGTTACCGGGTGGAGTTGACTTTTGGATATGCTACCGATACTGGTGACGATACAGGGCGGATTATGGAAAGTGCCAAACCTCCTGCTATTGATGTTACTTTAGTACAGTCGGTTTTACAATCTTTTACTGGAGAGATTGAACAAGTTCCTCCCATGTATTCTGCAATAAAGATTGGCGGGAAAAAACTCTATGAACTGGCACGGTCGGGTGCTACTGTAGAACGGAAACCACGTAAGGTAACAATTTCGGCGATCAACCTGTTAAAAACCAATACCAATTCCATTCTTTTTGATGTAAATTGTTCCAAAGGCACTTATATACGTTCTTTATGCATTGATATTGGACAAAAGATAGGATGCCCGGCGGTTATGTCATTTTTAGTCCGGACCAGGGTTGGACAGTTTTTGTTGCAAGATGCACGGACTTTGGAAGAAATCGGATTACAAGCAGAGACGGCCTGTCAGCCGGTGGACAGCGCGCTTCAGCATCTGCCTGCTATCGAACTTACTGTAGAGCAGGTCCAGGCTTTTCGGCATGGGCAAAAGATCATTTGCCAGAAAAACGCGGCAGGACCGATTCGAATTTATGATCAGAATCATTGTCTTATCGGTATAGGAAAACAATCCGAAACGGCAATGCTGATTCCGTTAAAGGTTTTTCCGGCAGGAAATTAGTCTGAAAGCCGGATGCGGTGACGAGGGGAGTAGAATGGAGAGATTCAATGAGATTGTAACGCTTAAAGACCGGTATAAAAATGTGGTTATCGCATTAGGTACTTTCGATGGTTTGCATATCGGACATCAAAGCGTGATTAATAAAGCCGTTGCACGCGCCCGAGCTTGTGACGGCACCAGCGTAGTATTTACTTTCAGCAATCATCCGCTTTCCATGCTGGATCCGGAACGTTGCCCGCCGCAACTTGTAACGTTGCAGGAGAAAATCAAACTGCTGGCCGGTATGGGAGTCGATGTTTTATTTACCGTTCCGTTTACACCGTCTTTTCTAACGCTAAAAGCAGAACAGTTTATTCAGTTGTTGGCAGATCACTTTCAGCCAAGACATATTGTAGTAGGACCTAATTATTCTTTTGGCAGCAAAAGTGCCGGCACACCGGAGTTGTTGCGGGCCGCAGGCTGTAACTATCATTTTTTTGTTGATGTGGAACCGGCGGTTAAAATTGATGATCAGGTAGTAAGCAGTACATTGATTAGACAGTTGATTAGTGAGGGCAGGGTTAGTCAGGCAGAACGGTTTTTAGGACGGCCTTTTGCACTGGCCGGACAAGTGGTTGGTGGCGAAAAAAGGGGACGAACCATAGGTTTTCCCACTGCTAATATCAAAATTGATATAAGTCTGGCTATACCGGCTAATGGTGTGTATGCTGTCAGGGTTTTTGCTAGGGGACAAATTTATAATGGTGTGGCCAATATTGGAACCAATCCGACTTTCCAGGGCGTACAAAAACGTCTGGAAGTGCATCTGCTTGACTTTGCCGGTAATTTATACGATTCTACGATTGAAGTCCATTTTTTGGCCTGGCTGCGCGGAGAAACTGTTTTTAAAGACATTGAGGAATTGAAATTGCAGATTATCCGGGATATTGAAACTGCACAGCGCTATTTTCCTTCTACAACATAAATTTTTATATTATTATTTGCATTACCTGATTGATTATGGTAAAATCAGACTTGTGCTACCAGTTGATTTCTAGCAGTTAGGTAGCTGGCGAACCGTAGCGAGGATGATCGAACCTCCAACGATGATCTTGGCTAGCGGGGATAGAAAGTAAAAAAGGAGGTGTTTTGTGATGTTAACACCGGAATTAAAGCAACAGTTGATTGAGAAATATCGAGTACATGAAGCCGATACCGGATCACCGGAAGTACAGATTGCCATTTTGACGGAACGGATTAATTATCTGACTGAACATTTAAAGGAACATAAAAAGGATCATCATTCCCGTCGCGGCCTTTTAAAGATGGTTGGTCAACGCCGAGGTCTGCTGAACTACTTGCGTGATAATGATATTGCGCGGTATCGTTCTATTCTTGAAAAACTGAATTTGCGGAAATAGTTAAAAGCGGGCTAATCCCGCTTTTAATTTATTTGACAGGTTAAATAATGATAAAAGAGGGAATAATAAAAAAAATGTCGAAGCACTATCTTTGGGATATTAAGGGGATATAGAGGAGGAAAAGCACAGATGCATAGTTTTGAAACAATAGTAGGAGGCAGAAAACTGATTATTGAATCAGGAAAAATGGCTAAACAGGCCAGCGGTGCGGTACTGGTGCGCTACGGTGACACGGCAGTACTGGTAACCGCCACGGCGTCTGCTGAACCCCGGGAAGGAATTGATTTCTTTCCGTTAACTGTAGATTATGAAGAACGTCTATATTCAGTTGGCAAGATTCCCGGAGGTTTTATTAAAAGAGAAGGGCGCCCCACTGAATCCGCTATTTTATCTGGACGTTTAATTGACAGGCCTATTCGTCCACTATTTGCGGAAGGATTTCGTAATGACGTGCAAGTAGTAGCAACTGTCATGTCGGTAGACCAAAATAATCCACCGGAAATACCGGCCATGATTGGAGCATCGTGTGCTTTATGCATATCTGATATTCCTTTCAACGGGCCGATTGCCGGTGTACGGATCGGATTAATCAATAATGAGTTTATTGTCAATCCTACTGTGGAGCAACAGGAGAGCAGCGATTTAAATCTTGTTGTTGCCGGTACCAAGGATGCAGTACTTATGGTAGAGGCCGGTGCGAATCAGTTATCGGAAGAAACCATGCTAGATGCGATTTCTTTTGGTCATGAAATTATTAAGGAAATTGTAGAGTTCCAGGACAAAATAGTAGCTCAAATAGGGAAAAGCAAACGCGAAATTAAATTATATGAGGTAGACGCAGATATTAACGCCAAAGTGCGCGAATTTGCCGGTGATATTCTGGCAACTGCAGTACGGCATCCCGACAAATTAACACGCGAAGAGGAAATAAAGAAAGTTAAGACAATGACTCTTGAACATTTCGCTACAGAATACCCGGAAAACCAAAAAGAAATTTCGTATGTATTACAAAAAATGTTGAAAGAAATTGTACGTAAAATGATTACCATAGATAAGATCCGTCCGGACGGCAGAAAAGTGGATGAGGTCCGGCCTATTACCTGTGAGGTCGGTTTACTCGCCCGTACACATGGATCCGGTTTGTTTACCCGGGGGCAGACCCAAGTATTATCCATAACGACCCTAGGCGCTATCGGTGATGAGCAAATTCTTGATGGTCTGGGTGTTGAAGAGTCGAAACGTTACATGCATCATTATAATTTCCCGGCTTTTAGTGTTGGCGAGACAAAACCGTCCCGTGGACCGGGGCGACGTGAAATTGGGCATGGAGCACTGGCTGAACGAGCTTTGCTGCCTGTTATCCCTTCTGAAGCGGAATTCCCCTATACTATCCGGGTGGTATCCGAAGTATTGGAATCGAACGGTTCTACTTCCATGGGAAGTGTGTGCGGCAGCACAATGTCGCTGATGGATGCCGGTGTACCGGTTAAGGCACCTGTATCCGGGGTGGCCATGGGATTGGTTAAAGACGGTGATCACTTTACTATTCTAACCGACATTCAGGGAATGGAAGATGCTCTGGGCGATATGGACTTTAAAGTAGCCGGTACGGCAGAAGGTATCACTGCTATGCAAATGGACATGAAAATTGCGGGCATAACCAGGGAAATTTTCATAGAAGCTTTGGAACAAGCAAAGCGGGGCCGCATGCACATACGCCAGAAAATGTTGGAAGCCATTCAGGAACCGCGTAAAGAATTGTCGCCGTTTGCACCGCGGATTATTACCATGGAAATTGATCCTGATAAAATTCGCGATGTGATTGGACCAGGCGGCAAAATCATTAAAAAGATTATCGAAGAAACAGGTGTCAGCATTGATATTGAAGATGACGGTAAAGTCTTTATTGCCGCTGTCGATGTAGAAGCCGGGCAGAAGGCTGTCAGAATTATTGAGAATTTAATCCGTGAAGTTGAAGTTGGCGGAATATATAATGGTAAAGTAACGCGTCTGATGAATTTCGGTGCATTTGTAGAAATTCTGCCTGGTAAAGAAGGTTTGGTACATATCTCTCAACTGGCTCGTGAACGAGTTGCCAAAGTAGAGGATGTAGTCAAAGTAGGAGATGAAGTTTTGGTGAAAGTTACCGAAATTGATCGTCAGGGACGCATCAATCTTTCCCGTAAAGAACTGTTAAAAGCCGAACCGGACAATAAAGACCACGCATAATTGGTAAAACATAAACCATTTGGTTTATGTTTTTTACTTTTCATGAAAAAGCCACTACATTAATACATTTACCATAGGATAAATAATTCACTGCCTAAAGGCAGTGTTCAACAGGAGTGATTATGGTGAAATGGATGATCGTGGCACGTATACAAAGCTGGTATATTTTTTTTGCGGCCGGGATTTTCCTGGTAATGGCTGCTTTATCCGGATTTATACAACCCCTTGTTTCGGTAGTAGAGCAACAGGGAAAGCCGCAGGCAATTTTTCATGGAAACTTAGCCAATCCTAAAGTGGCATTTGCCTGTAATGTATTCTGGGGTGAAGAATTTTTGCCGGAAATGTTAGCCACGTTAGATCAAAATCAGGTCAAAATTACCTTTTTTATCGGGGGAAGCTGGGCCAAAAGGTATCCAGATGTTTTAACCGACATAGCCCGGCGTGGACATGAATTAGGCAATCACACTTATAGCCATCCCCACCCGAACAGTATAAGCGCAGAGAAAAATCAGGAAGAGATTATTCGTACGGAAGAGCTAATAAAGGAACTTACCGGAATAAAAACGACACTGTATGCGCCGCCTTATGGTGAATATAATGATATGGTGTTGCAGGCTGCCGCTGGGTTAGGCTATAAAAATATCATGTGGAGCATTGATACAATTGACTGGAAGCGTCCGGCACCGCAGGTCATTACAGACAGGGTGCTTAAGAAAATACACAATGGTGCCATTATTTTAATGCATCCTACCCAGCCGACCATGACCGCTCTTCCTGTTTTGATTCAAGAATTGCAAAAACGAGGATATACAGTATCCACGGTATCTGATATACTTCAATAGTAAAAATAGGCATATAATTGCCTGTTTTTTTTATTGATATAATCTGTTAAGTATGATATTATGTTTACATAAAAACTATGAAATAACATGGTTTTTTTTTGTTGGGATCAAATTTTGAAGGGAAAGACCAATTTGGCGGAATGGAGGTTGATATATGAAACACTATGCTAAGCATGTGACCTGGATAGTAGTTTTTATGATGATGATGACTATGTTTGCAGCGTCAACTCCCGCCTATGCTTTTTCAGTCAATGATTTGCTAGGCTCTTCATCGGGCATGTCAGGCGGTGGAGGATTGCTGGACATCATCATTGGATTACTATTAGGAAACATTCTGGGAAAATCAGCAGACATTCCTGAGGGAACAAATAATACAACAACATTTCCTACGGGGACCACAACCAAAAATAATAAAGAACTAGTAGGCTTTTATGCCGAATGGTGGGGTTCGGATACTTCTTCCTTTACATCGATGTCTAAACACACTGATATCATCAAAACTATTGCTCCTTTTTGGGCAACACTGCAGGAAAATGGCACAGTTTCTGACCGGGGAGGGGATAATCATGCCGGTGTGGTGGAATTTGCCCATGAAAATGATATCTCAGTATTATTATTGGTGAATAATGAGAAACAAAAGAATGGTAATATCCCCATTCATACGATATTGAATAATCCTGCATTGCGAACAAAAGCGATTACCAGCATGGAGGCATATATAAAAAAATACAATCTTGATGGCATCAATATTGACTTTGAAATGGTGCCGCCTGAAGACCGTGATAACTTATCAGCCTTTATGAAAGAACTGTACGGTCGCTTAAAACCACAGGGATATACAGTATCGATAGATGTTTTCCCGAAACAGGATGAGTCCAATGATGTCGCTGCTGCTTATGATTATGCCGCGTTGGCAAAGTATGCCGATAAGATTATGGTCATGACTTATGATAACCACGGCATGTGGAGCGGTGCCGGGCCTATCGCTGATATTAATTGGGTAGAGAATAATTTAAAATACGCTTTAAAATATATCCCTAAAAACAAACTGTATCTTGGTATTGCCGGATATGGATACGACTGGTCGGCCAGGGGAGTGGAAAGTCTGGAATATGCTCCGCTTACAGCGTTGGCCGAAAAACACAATGCGACCATTAAGTGGGATGATACTGCGAAGTCTCCTTATTTTTACTATACCGACGAAGCCGGTGTGGCACACGAGGTCTGGTTTGAAAATAGTGAGAGTCTAAAGCATAAACTTGATTTGGTGAACCAATATGATATTGCCGGTGCCGCCTTGTGGAAGCTTGGTGAGGAGGACCCAGGTTATTGGCGGGTGTTTAAGGACAAGCAGTTTAAAAAATAGGAGCAGCTAACAAGGAGGTTACGGTGTATAACTATAAAACATGGGTGTACTGTGTACTTTTTTTGATGATGGTTACCGTTATCGTGCCGATGCCAGCCGCTCAGGCCGCTAATGCCGATAGTATACTTGGAGCCTTGGCTTCATCTACACTTTCCGATGAGAGTACGGACAGCGGAGGATCAGGCCTGATCGGTCAGATACTTGATTTTCTGTTTAACAAAATGTTAGGACCAATCGTTAATATTTTTGGTGGTGGCGGTAGCGCCAATTCTTCGGGCAGTTCTCCGGTTAAGGTTATTCCCTTGCCAGATTCGCAGCCGAACTCCGGCAGCGGACAAGATAGTGGCTTATTGCAGGGAAAGGTGATTGTTATAGATCCCGGTCATGGTGGCAGTAATCCGGGAGCTGTAGCAAATAATATCCGTGAAACGGATAATAACCTGGCTGTTGGTTTAAAACTGCGCGATCGGTTGAAACGAGCCGGTGCGAAAGTAATTATGACTCGTGATACGGACCGGAATGTCGCGGCAGAGGGAAGTTCATTGGGAAGCGAGTTACAGGCTAGAGTGGATATAGCGGAAGAGAATCAGGCTGATATTTTTGTCAGTATCCATTCCAACTCCAATCCTAATACCAATATTGCCGGAGCAATGACTTTCTATCATAGTGCCAAAACTCCGGCTTTGGCGAAGGCCGTGCAAAGAGAATTGATCAAAAAGACGGGAGCAGTTGACAAAGGAGTTGCTCCGGAAACTTTCTATGTATTGCGCAATACCTCCATGCCGGGTATATTAGTGGAGATGGGCTTTGTTACCAACAAGCAGGAAGCCGCACAATTGAAAAGCAATGCTTACCGGGAACGTGTAGCAGAAGGCATATACAATGGGGTTGTTAATTATTTTAACAGCCGCTAACTAAGGGATTTCTTGTTAGAAAACAGAGGCAAAAAACCGTCTCTGTTTTCTAACATATAGCCTGGAAGGAAATAATATAATACCTTATGCAGGGATTTAACAGGTGCGCACGAATTATAAAGAAATATCTCTAGATTACGACAAAGGAGTTTTTTATGTATTCTAAATCTATTTTGCCGAATGGAATTCGTGTTGTTTCGGAATTCATTCCTTATGTTAAATCCGTAACGTTAGGGGTATGGGTAGGTACCGGGGCGCGGTCGGAGCAGGATTATAACCATGGAATCTCTCATTTTATCGAGCATCTTATGTTTAAAGGCACAGCTACACGCACAGCCCGGGAAATTGCTGAAGAAATAGATGCCGTAGGTGGACAGTTAAATGCTTTTACTGCCAAAGAACATACCTGTTATTATATAAAAGTACTGGATTCTCATATCGATCTGGCGATTGATATGCTTAGCGATATGTTATTACGATCTAAATTTGATCAGGAAGATATAAACCGTGAGAAGGAAGTCGTGCTGGAAGAGGTGCATATGTATGAGGATACCCCGGATGAATTAATACATGATATTCATTTAGGAAAAATCTGGCCCAGTCACCGTTTAGGCAGCAATATTCTCGGTACGAAAGAATCTATTGAAAAGTTTGACCATACTTTAGTGCAAGAATATTATACAAAATATTATACTCCCGATAATTTGGTTATAGCTGCTGCCGGTAATTTTTTGCATGAGGACTTGCTGAAGCTGGTAGAAAAATATTTTGGTGAGCTGACGGGCTGTAAGGCTAGACTGCAGACGGTACCACCTGTGCTGCAGCCGGTTCGTACTGTTTATAACAAAGATACCGAGCAGGTACATTTATGCTTGGGCATGCCGGGGGTGCCGCAAAGGCATCCGGACATATACGGAATTCATCTCCTGAATAACATGCTGGGGGGAGGAATTAGCTCCCGGCTGTTTCAGTCTATCCGAGAGGAAAGAGGGCTGGCTTATTCGGTATATTCTTATCAAACCAATTATAGCGATGCCGGCTTGTTAACCATTTATGCCGGAACGCGTCCGGCCAATGTCAAACAGGTTATGGAACTCATTCTGGAAAATGTTTCTGATTTGCGTAAGTGCGGAATTACGGAACAAGAGTTAATTAAGAATAAGGAGCAGCTTAAGGGAAGTCTCATGCTGGGCATGGAAAGCTCCAGTAGCCGTATGTCCAGGATAGGAAAAATGGAAATTAGTTTGGGACGATATGTCAGCCTTGATGAAGTCATCGAGAAAATTGAACGTGTTACTTTGGCTGATTTGCAGCAAATCGCAGGCAGAATATTTGATCCGCTGCAAATGGCATTTACGGCTCTGGGGCCGGTTGATGAGACTATTTGGACTTAAAGAATTAGGAGAGAGCGATGAAAATAAGAGGGTTTGAAATAGTCAGCCAGTATAGGCATACGCAGATAAAACTGCCGGAACGGAAAACGTCCTTAAGTGCCGGTTATGATTTAGCTGCGGCAGAGGCTATGACGATACATCCGCAGACTATTACGGTAATACCAACCGGACTAAAAGTATATATGCAACCTGACGAATATCTTGGTATTCATATCCGTTCCAGTTTAGCGATTAAGAAGGGGCTTGTTCTTATCAATGGGCAGGGCATTATTGACGCAGATTATTATAATAATCCGGATAATGAAGGGCATATCCTGATTGCCGTTTTCAGTCATAATGAAAGACCGGTAGAGGTTGCCGCCGGTGATCGTATTGCGCAGGGAATTTTCTACAAGTATTTACTAGCCGACACTGACCATCCCGGGCAGGGATTACGGGCCGGAGGGATTGGCAGTACCGGAAAATAGTGTCCGTCACTTGAAGCCTCCGAAATGTTTCGGAGGTTTTCCATTTTATGATACATATTTCTTTTTCGTGGCTAATATCTATAAACAAAAAGTATCGTGGAGGGCGGATCATGTTCACGGTATTGGCCGTTATCATACTGTCACTGGTTTTGCCGGTTTCACTTTGGCTGCGTGTGTGCTGGTTCCGTCAGCAATCGGAAAAGATGGAGGTACGGGCATCACCTTTGTCATTAGCGGTGCAGGAACTGCTCGCCAATGCCGGGGGAATCTATTTATCATTGGTGATGCTGATTTCTTTTCTTAAAATAGATATTCCGGAAAAAACCGTTATTTTCGGTGTTGGGATTGATCCCTTGCCCTGTACCGCCATTATATTGGCCATAATTCAGCCTTTGTTTTTGCGGTTGTTTTACAAAAAGTGAGATGGGGGATGCTGCATGCGTTTGAGTGAATTATCCGGGAAGGAAGTCATTAATCTGGGGGATGGAGCACGAATGGGGATAATTAGTGAATGTGAACTGACATTTAATGAAGCAACAGGTGAAGTTGATGCTATTTTATTGCCTACACGCCAGGGATTGATGAGCTTTTTAGGTGAAAGTAAAGTAGCGGCTATTCCCTGGAAAAGTATAAAAAAAATTGGTGATGATGTCATTATTATTGATTTGAATTATCTTAATCAACAGACGAATAAAAGGTTGTTACACCGTTTTAACGATACATATTAACAGGGACTATGGACAAACTAATTGTAGTGAAATTGGTTATAACCAATTTACATTTCATGTTAGGAGGTTTGTCCATATGGCAGGTTCCAATAAGAACCAATCTTTTCAACAGCAGTCTAATAGCGCAATTGCAAGCAGCTATACGAATGCACAGGCAAGTGGTATGCAGGGGCAGCAGAATCAAAATGCAGCCGGTAGTCAGAATACCCAGGGAAATAATGCGGCAATGGCACAAGGCGCAAACAACACTATGACTTCTGCAACACAGTCCGGGCAAGCGGCTTCCGGCACGGCACAAAGTGTTGTCGGAGTGTTTAAATCGCGCGATAGTGCGGAAAAAGCGGTTCAACAACTGCGGCAGCAGGGCTTTACTACAGAAGAAATTAATCTGGTCACGAAAAAACAACAAGGACGAGATTCAGAACGTGGATTTTATGACGATGATGTTACCGATGGGGCTTTAACCGGTGGAACATTAGGCGGAATTGGCGGATTGCTGCTGGGAGCCGGTGCGATGGCAATTCCCGGTATTGGTCCGGTGATTGCGGCAGGTCCGATTGCAGCGGCGATTAGCGGAGTTGTAGCCGGTGGCATAGCCGGAGGCTTAATTGACTGGGGAATCCCTTCGGAAGCCAGCCATCGTTATGAGGAAAGTGTGGCACAGGGGAATACCCTGGCAGTCATACGTGCCAGTGCCGGGAAAGTAAATATGGCGGCTCAGATTCTCAGACAAAACGGTGCCAGCCAAGTCGAAAGCCACGTTGCCAAATAGGCTGATTGGCTTCAATTTGAATTTTTTCCATCAAAAAGATTGACACTGGAGGAACCATTAGTATACAATGTACGTAAAATAAATAGACCTCATCCTGCGCGGGGTGGAGTAGAGGTGCGAACAAAAAGAGTACTTTCAGTAAGAGTGGTATCAATGATCTGAAAGGAAAGGGTTGTTTGCCGAAGTGTGATAGGTTACCGAGCCTTTTACACTGGTCTTACATCGAACAGGTCTAAGACTGTCATCAAATTATTTTGGTGGAGCGCTATCTCAAATCGACGGCAGGAATACTATATTGTTGTATTTCCTGATGTCATGTTTAGGCTGTTTTTATGATAGTTAAGAAGACAGCCGGTGAGATAAGCTTCACCGGTTGTCTTTTTATTATTTAGGAGGCGAACGCTGTGATTCGAGTTATGGTGTGCGGCGCTTACGGGAAAATGGGCCGTGAAGTGTTAAAAGCTGTGTATAATGATGGAGATTTGGATTTGGTGGGGGCTATGGACGTTAATTCCGGCTTTGCCGATATTGGTGAATTGATTGGCAAAGGAAAAACAGGAGTTATTGTCGGTAATGATTTGGAAACAGTAATTCACTCGACAAAACCGCAGGTTATGGTTGATTTCACCAATCCGGATGCAGTAATGCCCAATATTCGCTGCGCTATCGCCAATGGCGTCTGCCCGGTGGTAGGTACAACCGGTTTGTCGGTGTCCAATATTGAAGAGGTCAAACAGTTGTGTAAGGAAAAACAGGTGAGTGCACTGATTGCTCCTAATTTTGCGATTGGAGCGGTGTTGATGATGAAAATGGCACAGGATGCTGCAAAATATCTTCCTCATGTGGAAATTATAGAGTTACATCATGATCAAAAATTAGATGCCCCCTCAGGTACTGCATTACGGACTGCTGAATTAATAACCAAAACTCGTGGCAGTTTCCGACAAGGGCATCCGGAGGAAGTTGAAAAATTAGCAGGAGCAAGAGGCAGTGATTATGAAGGCATCCGCATTCATAGTGTGCGACTACCAGGTTATGTGGCTCACCAGGAAGTTATTTTTGGTGGCTTAGGGCAGACATTAACTATTCGTCATGATTCTATCTCCCGTGAATCGTTTATGCCGGGTGTGGTGTTCGCTTGCAAAAAGGTTATAAATCTAGATGGATTAATCTGCGGACTGGAACATATTTTAAATTAGACAGATTACATGTAAAATAGAAGTTGTTACGGACAAGGGAAAGGGAGTGCGAATAGAATGAAAAAATATAATGTGGCAATATTGGGAGCTACTGGAGCCGTTGGTAAAGAGTTTTTGAATTTGATAGAAGAACGCAATTTTCCATTTAATGAACTGAAATTATTAGCCTCTTCGCGGTCTGCAGGTAAAAAGATCGATTTTATGGGGAAAACCTATATTGTTGAAGAGGCAAAACCGGAATCTTTTGAAAATGTTCAAATTGCTCTTTTTGCCGGAGGAGCAGCCAGTAAGACTTTGGCTCCCGGGGCAGTTAGACATGGTGCCGTAGTAATTGATAATTCCAGCGCTTTTCGGATGGAGCCGGAGGTGCCGCTGGTTATTCCCGAGGTCAATCCGGAAGCAATAAAGCAGCATAAAGGTATTATTGCCAATCCTAATTGTTCTACCATTATCATGTTAATGGCATTAAAACCCATCTATGATAAAGTCAAAATAAAAAGAGTGGTTGTATCTACGTATCAGGCAGTATCCGGTGCCGGCAAAGAGGCTATTGATGAACTGAATGAACAGGTGATTGACTATCTTCATGACCGCCCGATTAAAGCCAATGTTTTGCCTGGAGCCAGCCTATCCAAACATTATCAGATTGCATTTAATCTTTTGCCGCAGATTGACGTGTTTGTTGATGGTGGCTATACCAAAGAAGAAATGAAAATGGTGCACGAAACACATAAGATTTTACAGGATGATACGATCGGTATTTCGCCGACTACGGTAAGAGTACCTGTGTACCGCAGCCATTCGGAAGCCATCAATATTGAGTTGGAGGGACCTTTGTCTGTGCAGGAGGCACGAGAGTTGATAGCAGCTTTCCCTGGCGTAATTGTTGAGGACAATCCAGCGGAAATGATTTATCCAATGCCGTTGTTTACCTCTGGAAAAAATGATGTAGCGGTCGGAAGGATTCGGGAGGATAAATCGGTGCCATATGGCTTGAACATCTGGGTTGTTGGCGACCAAATCCGTAAGGGGGCCGCGTTAAATGCGTTGCAAATTGCGGAGTACATGGTTGGACATAATTTAGTTTGAGGTGTGATGAATGCGAATAATTGTCCAAAAATTTGGCGGGACATCGGTTGCAAATGAAGAAGTCCGGAAATTGGTCGTACGAAAAGTTGAGAAGGTGAGAGAACAGGGGTATAGTCCTGTTGTTGTCGTTTCAGCCATGGGACGTAAGGGGGAAAACTATGCAACCGATACTCTGATTGGTTTGGCACGTTCAGCCAATAAGAATATTGCCGCCCGTGAACTTGATCATATTATGTATTGCGGGGAAATGATTTCGGCTGTTATCATGGCCAGTACCCTGCAAGCTTCCGGTATGGACGCAGTTATGCTCACCGGCGGCCAGGCGGGAATCATTACCGATGATCAGTTTAACCGGGCCCGTATTTTGAAAATTGATCCTAAAAGAATCAGCAGCCTGGTTAAAGCCGGGAAGATTCCTGTAGTTTGTGGTTTTCAGGGGGTTACTGCTGATGGGGAATTTACCACCCTCGGTCGAGGTGGCAGCGATACTACGGCGGCGGCACTGGGAGCAGCCCTTATGGCAGAAATGATTGAGATTTATACCGATGTGGACGGGATTATGACCGCTGATCCGCGTATGGTCACTAATGCGCAAATTCTTGACTGTATAAGTTATGGCGAGGTATGTCAGTTAGCACATCAGGGGGCGAAAGTCATTCACCCCCGGGCAGTGGAGATTGCCATGCAAAAAAATATTCCGCTGATGGTAAAATCTACATTTTCAGATGAACCGGGTACACTTATCACCAATATATCAGAGGGTGACCATGGTGGTACTATTGTTACTGACCGGATTGCTACCGGTGTTACTTGTTTAAATAATATTGCCCAGCTTCGAATAGATGTATATCCGGAAGAATCTTGTACGGCAAGCTTCGAAGTATTTAAATTGATGGCCGATAATCATATTAGTGTTGATTTAATCAATGTACATCCCGGCCAGATTATGTTTACCGTATCTGGAGAGGTGGTGGAAAGAGCAGCTGCTGAATTACAAAGGCATGGCTATCAAGCAGCTGTAACTTACGACTGTGCCAAGGTATCCGTTGTGGGCGGAGGTATGAGAGAAGTGCCAGGCGTTATGGCAAATTTTGTTGAGGCTTTGGCGGTAAAACATATTCCTATATTGCAGACGGTGGATTCGCATACTTCAATATCGGCGTTGGTAAAAAAAGAAGACGTACAGGCTGCCGTGACAGCCCTGCATGAAAAGTTCGGTTTAGCTGGTTAAACTGTAACAAGATTTTTATGGGAATCGAAAAACAGGAGGGGAATTTGTGAAAAACTTTGGCCGGGTCCTTACCGCGATGATTACGCCTATGTATGATGATTGTAGTGTCAATTATGCTGCCGCTGCCAATTTGGCTCGGTATTTGGTTGCTAATGGTTCGGATGGTTTGGTCGTGGCAGGAACGACAGGTGAATCGCCAACGTTGACGAAAGAGGAAAAGCTAAAACTATACAGTACTGTTTTGGAAGCTGTAGGAAATGACGCCGTGGTTATTGCAGGAACGGGTTCGAATGATACCCAGTCTTCCATAACATTGACGCAAGCGGCTCAAAAACTGGGTGTACATGGCGCCATGCTGGTAGGCCCGTATTATAATAAACCTTCTCAGGAGGGCTATTACCAGCATTTTAAAGCAATTGCCGAAAGCACAGATCTTCCTTTGATTATATATAATGTACCCGGACGAACGGGATCTAACATTCAACCAGCGACAATCGCCAGACTTGCTGAATTGGAAAATATCGTGGCAGTTAAGGAGGCCAGTGGCTCTCTTGATCAAGCTTCTGATATCCTGCGCAGTACCGAGGAACATTTTATGGTTTACAGCGGCGATGACAGTCTGACATTACCTATTTTGTCGGTTGGCGGAACAGGAGTTATCAGCGTCGCTAGTCATATTGTCGGCAAGCGTATGAAAGAGATGATTACCGCCTTTTTAACGGGTGACATCCGTCAGGCGCAAAGCATTCATCAAGGTCTTTATCCATTTTTTAAGATGATGTTTATCACTAGCAACCCTACACCGGTTAAAACCGCTGTAAACTTATTAGGATATGCTGCAGGACCGCTGCGTTTGCCGCTGATAGCGCCGACGGCAGCTGAGGCGGAACAGATTAAGGCTGCTATGCAACAGTTGCAGGTAATATAAAAAAGGAGCAATATAAATACAACCCCATTCCGATTGAATGGGGTTGTATTTATATTGTTAAAATGCATATAATAAGGCAAATCGCTTCAGGATGAGTAAAAATGGGAAATGGCAGACAGCGTTACCTGGTTGCGAAAATTAAGAATGCGGCTAATTTATATATACGGAGGTGTGCTTGTTTTTGACGAAGATACCACCAAAATTGCAAATTATTCCTTTAGGTGGCTTGGGAGAAAGCGGGAAAAATATGATGGTTATCCGTTATGGTGATGATATCATTGTGATTGATTCCGGCCTGATGTTTCCCGGAGAGGATATGCCGGGCATCGACTCGGTTATCCCGGATATTTCTTATTTAATTGATAATCAGGATTTAGTGCGCGCCATCATCTTGACCCACGGGCATGAAGCTCATATTGGTGCATTGCCATATGTTTTACGGAAATTAGATGTTCCCGTCTATGGCACAAGAATGACACTTGGAATTCTGGCCGGCAGGCTAAAGAAGAATAAACTTATACATTCTACGCTCGTTCCCGTAGAGCCCGGTGATCAACGACAAATTGGATTGTTCCAGGTTGGTTTCATCCGAGTCAGCCATAGCATTGCCGACAATGTGGCGGTTTCTGTCGGGACTCCCGCGGGAACCATTGTATATACCGGAGATTTTAAACTGGACCAGACTCCGGTGGATGGAAAGGTTACCGATTTTTACAGGTTTGCCGATCTTGGGGATCAGGGTGTGCTTGTCCTTTTATCTGACAGCACTAATGCTGAGAAGCCGGGGTATACCAGGAGTGAAAAAACGGTAGGGAGGACCTTTGATGAAATTTTTCGCATGGCCCGTGCCCGCATTATTATCGCAACTTTTGCTTCTCATATTCACCGCATACAGCAAGTCTTTGATGTTGCCTGTAAATATCAAAGAAAAGTTGCCCTCTTAGGATACAACATGGTTGAAGTGGTCAAAGTTGCGCTGGAACTGGGATATCTTAATGTACCGGACGGTGTACTAATTGAAATGGATGAGATTGGTGATTATCCGGTTTCCGGCATTGTGATCCTTACTGTCGGCAGCCAGGCTGACCCCTTGGCTGCATTAAGCCAAAGAATGATGCCGGATCACCGTAAAATGGACGTTATTCCCGGTGATACTATTGTTATTTCAACTGCCCCTATTCCCGGCAATGAAAAACTGCTGGCACGTACCATTGACTCCTTACTGCGCCAGGGAGCCGATGTTGTATATGGAACCATTTCAAAAGTTGATGTTTCCGGCCATGCAAGCCAGGAAGAATTAAAACTGATGCATAATCTGATTCGACCTAAATTTTTTGTTCCTGTTCATGGGGAATACCGTCATTTAAAAAGGCATGCGCAACTGGCGGAGGAAGTTGGAATGCCTAAGCAAAATATTTTTATTGTTGAGAACGGGCAGGTATTGGAATTCTCGCAAGATTCGGCCGCAATTGCTGGAAAGATAACGTCCGGTGATATTTTAATAGATGGTTTTGGTATCGGTGACGTGGGCAATATTGTGCTTAGGGATAGAAAACAGCTATCTCAGGACGGGATATTGATTGTGGTGATTACTATGGATAAGCAAAGTGAAACGGTAGTTTCAGGACCGGACATTGTTTCGCGGGGATTTGTCTATGTGCGTGAATCGGAACAGCTTATGGAAGAAGCTAAAGGAAAAGTAAAGCAGGCGTTGGAAATCTTCGAAAAAAGCCACATTACGGAATGGGCGTCAATAAAAAATACAGTTCGCGACATATTAGGTAAATATCTGTATGAACGGACTCGCCGCCGCCCGGTGATCTTGCCGATCATCATGGAGGTGTAGGAAGCAACCTTGTGTTAAGGTTGTTTTTTATGTGTCGTTATTGCAGGGTATGAAAGTCTATTCAACGTCAATACTATAAGTGATCAATCATATGGGAGGTAATGTGATGCTAGAAAATGACAATCCGGTAGTTCCTATGCCAGAGACTCCGGAGACACCGGATCATCCGGCAACACCTGAGCCACAAAAGAAAACAAAACGGGCAAGAAAAGCGGCGGAAACGGCCGGAAATATTCAGGAACTGGGATCGACCGAAGTTCCGACGGCGAAAAGCAATATTCATGTCATGACGATAATTGGGCAAATTGAGGGGCATATGGTACTGCCGCCACAAAATAAAACAACAAAATATGAACATATTATGCCTCAATTAGTGGCTATAGAACAGAACCCGGAGATTGAAGGCTTACTGTTATTACTAAATACAGTTGGGGGCGATGTGGAGGCGGGACTTGCTATTGCAGAATTAATTGCCAGTATGTCGAAACCGTCGGTTTCTATCGTTTTAGGCGGTGGACACAGTATTGGCGCACCTATTGCAGTTTCGGCAACCTATTCTTTTATTGTGGAAAGCGCCAGCATGACAATACATCCCATTAGACTGACAGGGCTGGTTATCGGAGCGCCAAGCTCCTTTGATTATTTGGAAAAAATGCAGGAACGGGTTAATAAATTTGTTGTTTCTCACTCAGAGATTACAGAGAAAAAATGGAAGGAGTTATTATACAAAACAGGAGAATTGTCCAGAGATATAGGGACATCGGTTATTGGCAAAGATGCCGTTCATTATGGGTTAATTAATGAAGTGGGGGGAGTGGCCCAGGCGCAACAAAAGCTACAGCAGCTCATTAGTGTACAAAAAGACAGTAAGGGGATGAAACAGTAATGATTTTATGGACAGTCATGCCGACAGAACTAATCTTTGACACGGCAGGATATCAGCCTTGTTACGAGGAAGTAAAAATGGATGGTACAAGTTTGCTGGTTGAGAGAATAAATGCTACACAATGCAAGATTGTCCGTTTGTTGGCGACCGATCCCATGCAGTTTTTGCGACCGGAGTTACAACCGGGAAGTATAGTGGAGTATTACCCGTTCATTGAGGCGCTCAGATAATAGAGCGCTTTTTTTACAAAAAATAAAGGATTTTATAGTAGGACGTAGAAAAAAATAGTTCAGGGGTGATGTAATTGCCTAAAGTTTTTTCGGAACTGACGCCGGAAACAAAGTATGAGTTGTTAGGCATTATTTTATTTACTGCAGGCGTTTTGGCATTTCTCAGTCTCCTTGGTTTGCATACCGGCCCTATTGGACTGTTTACAGCCAAATTACAGCGGTATGTATGTGGAATTGGTGCGCCTTTAGTTCCCGTAGTCGTAATGGCCATTGGTTTGCGTTATATTTGGACACGGCTTCCTATTGTCTATTCCTTGAAGTTTTGGGGCTTGTTCTTATTATACATACTTCTGTTAGCTATCTTCCATCATTTCAAGATTCCAGCCGGTGAAGAAATTTTGCCCGGAAGTTTAATACCTGGCGGTGGTATTATCGGTGGAATGCTTTTATTTTTTTTGCGTAAACTCTTCGGAGTTGACGGTTCCTTGGTAGTGCTGATTTCTTTGACTGTTTGTGCTGTTATTGGAACAACTACTTGGTCGATTCACCGCACTCTTTTTCTGGCCAGACAAAAGGCCTCAGAAGGCTTGGAGAGCGCGAGGGAGGCAATTGCCTCTGCTCGTGATACTTTAGTGGAAAAAACACTCTGGGAAGAGCCGGAGGATAGTGGCCCTATGTTTCGGCCACGGTCCTTTTACAATCAGGAAAAAGACAAACGGTATGTTGCCGATAAAACCCCGGATGAATTGCCGGAGCGTAAACCACAGTCTGCTGAATTGAATGAAACTCCGGCGGAAGTAGATTTGAACGGGAATGCAAAGGAGGACGCTTCTTATGTTTTGCCCCCCTTGTCTATCTTAAAGAAAATAGCAAAAAACAAGCAGCCAAGAGCCTCCAGAGAAATAGAAGAAAATGCCCAAATTCTTATAGGAACATTGGCAAGTTTCGGGGTAAACGCAAAAATTATCAATACCTGTCAGGGACCGGCAGTAACGCGCTATGAGCTTGAACCGGCTCCAGGCGTCAAGGTAAGTAAAATTGTTGGTCTGGCGGATGATATTGCTTTAAAATTAGCGGCAACGGGAGTTCGGATTGAGGCTCCCATACCGGGAAAAGCCGCTATTGGCATTGAAGTACCTAACAAAGATATTGCAGGAGTGCATTTGCGTGAGGTATTAGAAAGTGAAGTCATTAAAAAGACGGTTTCCAAACTTACAGTTGCTTTGGGAAAGGATATTGCCGGACAACCGATTTGGGCTGATTTAGCTAAAATGCCGCATTTATTAGTGGCAGGGGCCACCGGGTCAGGCAAAAGTGTCTGCATCAATACATTGATTACCAGTATTCTGTTTCGGGCAAAGCCAACAGAGGCGAAGTTTATTCTTATTGATCCCAAAGTGGTTGAGCTATCAAATTACAACGGAATACCCCATTTAATGACCCCGGTGGTTACCAATGCGAAAAAAGCGGCGTCATCGTTGAACTGGGCTGTCCAGGAAATGGAACGGCGTTATGCGGTTTTTGCCACTGCCGGTGTACGTGATATCAGTCGCTATAATGAAACGATAGAAGGGGAAGGTTTGCCGCTGATTGTGATCATTATCGATGAATTAGCTGATTTGATGATGGCGGCACCGGTTGATGTTGAGGACGCTATTTGCCGGCTGGCACAAAAGGCCCGGGCAGCCGGTATACACCTGGTTTTGGCCACTCAACGGCCTTCTGTTGACGTTATTACCGGTACTATTAAAGCAAATGTTCCTTCCCGTATCTCTTTTGCGGTTTCTTCACAGATTGATTCCCGAACAATTTTAGATATGGCCGGGGCGGAAAAACTTTTGGGAAAAGGGGATATGCTTTTTTATCCTGTTGGAGCGCCTAAACCGTTGCGTGTTCAAGGAGCTTTTATTTCCGATGATGAAGTAGAAAATTTGGTGAATTATATAAAACATCAGGCGGAGCCGGAGTACACAGAAGGCATTACGACCTGTGAAAGTCAAAATCAACCGCAGGAGAACAAAGAAACGGAAAGTTATGAAGATGAACTTCTGCAAGAAGCTGTGCGAATGGTGCTGGAAACGGGACAGGCATCCGTATCCATGCTGCAGCGCAAATTCCGTATTGGTTACACCCGGGCTGCCAGACTCATTGATACTATGGAAGAAATGCATATTGTCGGACCCAATATGGGCAGTAAAGCACGTGAAATATTGATGACTTCGGATCAGATTTTTGCGCGTTACTTTAAAGATGAGTAGTAAATAATGACTATTAGCATGAGTAAGGAGGATGTTTCATGAACAGCGTTGGTGAAATATTACGCTCTGAACGGGAAAAAAAAGGTTTATCAATTAAAGATGTGGAGTCGGCAACAAGTATCAGAGCCCTATACATACAGTCCATTGAACAAGGTGAATTTCAGGTGATTCCGGGGGAAGTATATCTTAAAGGATTCATTCGAAATTATGCCAACTATTTGGGGCTTAACGGTCAGGAAATGGTAAATTTATATCGTCAAGAGCAAAATCCCGCTGTTTCTCAAGAGGCTTCTGCAGAGACTAAAGGTGTTTCAGCGGAACCGTCGGACACTTCTGGCGAAAAAACAGAATCTACGGGAATACTAAAGTGGGTAATTATTCTGTTTTTAGCGATAGGGGCCAGTGGAGCGGCATGGTGGTTTATTGGTGGAACTCAGGAGCCGGAGGCAACACCTCCGCCGGTTAATAAACAACAGCAAGCCGCTCCGGCTCCTGCACCGGTTCCCGTTACACCTCCGACTCAGCAAGCTCCACCTGCTCCTGCGGTCCAGGCTAAACCTGTTAGTGTAACGGCAAAATTTACCGAGGCAAGCTGGATATCTGTAACTATTGACGGGAAAAATAGTTTTGAGGGTATTCCTCAGGCAGGCGAATCCATGACTTGGGATGCGCAGAAGAGCATTGCAGTAAAACTGGGAAATGCCGGTGGCGTAGACTGGGTATATAACGGTCAAGCGGTGGGAAAACTCGGAAATAAAGGTGAAGTCGTAACAAAGATCTTTAATGCAAAACAATAAAAGCCTATTCAGGCTTTTTTATTTTGGGAGTTAAATATAATGAATAGATTTTTACCAATATCGATGGATGATGTAAAAAAACGGGGCTGGTCACAGTTGGATTTTATCCTGGTAAGCGGAGATGCTTATGTTGATCATCCCAGTTTTGGTCCGGCCATCATCGGCCGGCTGTTAGAGAAATATGGCTATAAGGTGGGAATCATTGCTCAGCCGGATTGGCGTTCGGTAACTGACTTTAAAAAGCTGGGTAAACCGCGCCTGGGGTTTTTGGTCACTGCCGGCAATTTGGATTCTATGCTGAATAAATTTACGGCAGCAAAAAAATACCGCAGCACGGACAGTTATTCTCCCGGAGGAGTAGCGGGGCAACGGCCTGATCGTGCCGCAATTGTTTATTCCAACCGGATACGGGAAGCATATAAACATGTCCCGGTTATCGTAGGGGGAATTGAAGCCAGCCTTAGGCGCTTTGCCCATTATGATTATTGGTCGGACAGCGTACGCCGTTCCTTATTGATTGATAGTAAAGCTGATCTGTTGATTTATGGCATGGGGGAAAAACAAAGTCTTGAAATTGCCAGGCAGTTAGCAGAAGGTATTAATGTGGCAAATATCCGCGATGTCCGCGGAACCTGCTACCGCACACCTGATCTGGAACATTTATGGGATTTTATTGAGGTCCCGGACTATAGCGCTGTTAGTACGAATAAACGAAGTTTTGCAGAGGCTTTTAAAGTGCAATATCTGGAACAGGATCCGATTCGGGGGAAAATTATTGTTCAACAGTTCGATAATCAGTATGTGGTACAGAACCCCCCTGCACTCCCGTTATCTACGGTAGAAATGGATGAAATCTACGGCCTGCCGTATCAACGGACCTATCATCCGGTGTATGAAGCAGTCGGTGGAGTGCCTGCCATTCAGGAGGTGAAGTTCAGTATTGTAAGCCACCGTGGCTGTTTTGGCGGGTGTTCTTTTTGTGCCATTGTTTCCCATCAAGGAAGAATCATACAGAACCGCAGTAAGGAATCCATTGTGACAGAAGCCAGACTGATTACGGCGCTGCCTGACTTCAAAGGCTATATCCATGATGTGGGAGGACCAACGGCAAATTTCAGGCAGCCCTCCTGCCAGACGCAATTGGAGCGGGGCTCCTGCCGGGGACGGCAATGCCTTCACCCGGAGCCATGCAGCAGACTGAATGCTGATCATTCGGAATATTTGGATATGTTAAGAACAATACGGTCTCTGCCAAAGGTGAAAAAGGTCTTTATCCGTTCCGGATTGCGGTACGATTATCTGCTGGCTGGAAATAATAAAGAGTTTTTACGGGAACTTTGTAAGTATCATGTAAGCGGGCAGCTAAAAATTGCTCCTGAGCATATTGCGCCGCAAGTAACTCGGCTTATGGGCAAAGCAGGAAAAAGTATTTACCTTAAATTTATGAAAGACTATCAACGCATCAACCAAGAAATTGGCAAAGAGCAGTATTTGGTACCTTATTTCATGTCCAGTCATCCAGGGGCCGGACTAAAAGAAGCGGTCGAACTGGCGGAGTTTATTCGTGATTTAGGGTATCGTCCCGAGCAAGTGCAGGATTTCATTCCCACACCGGGAAGTCTGTCAACATGTATGTACTATACCGGCATCCATCCATTAACCGGTGAAAAAGTATATGTGGCTAAAGATCGTCATGAAAAAAAATTGCAGCGAGCTTTACTGCAATACCGTGATCCTAAATATTATCAACTGGTGTACGAAGCACTTACTAAAGCCAAACGGCAGGATCTGATCGGTTTCGGACCAAAATGTCTTATTCGTCCGCAACAGCATAGTCAGCCTAGGCAGAAGGGAATAAGTACAGACTTATCTTTTTCAAACAAACGGCTTGACCGGTTTTCTGTGGGGGATGCAAGGATGAAAAAGGCTGTACGAAAGAAGCGACGCTGATAACATTACGGATCTAGGCTATACTAACAATAGAACAATGATTGTAGCGAAGCATAAATGGATCCTGCCAGTAGTACGGTTGTTCCAAAGGTTCATTATAGTCATCTGTGGATGGTTCCTATTTTCTTTATGGTTATGAAAATTAGTAGAATCAAAGCAGTAGCGTCATTTCTTAGTAGGAAATTTTTCTTGCATGACGAAAGAATAAAAGGTATAGTATTATTGTTTTGTATTTACGTTTAGTTGGAGGGAATATATGCGACGTTATTTATGGGTCTTATTTGTTTCCTATTTATTGATCATCGCAGTCGTCTCGGGTAGCACCTACCTGTCTGGACAAGCAGGGAAACAACAAGAAAAAGATGCCAAAAGTATTACCGTATATACAGCATTGCCTCTGGAGCAAATAGAGCCTTTGGCTCAGGATTTCGAAAGCAGTCAGGGTATTCGGGTCAATATTGTACCTTTGTCTGAGAATGATCTGATTACAAGGGTAAATAGTGAAAAAAGTACACCGCAGGCGGATTTAGTTTTAGCGAATCAGTCGGTGCTGGAACAGTTAAAGACTGCTAAAGCACTGCTGCCTTACACCTCTGAACAGACAGACATTATTCCTCACCGCTTTGTTGATAAGGATAATTATTGGACAGGCATTTGGTATGATCCGATCGTATTTGCCGTTAACCGGGATTTCCTGAAAAAAATGCCGCAACCGCTTACGAAATGGACAAATTTAGTACAGGCATCCGATTCAGCGAATGTCAATACGGCCAGCCATGAAAATGAAGCGAATCCCGCCAGTCAACCTGACAATAACAAGGATGTTCATGTTTCTGATAGAACAACAACGGATGCTAAATTAGCAACGAAACCAGCAGCCGCAGTTAATAATCTAAGGGTTGGAATTACTGATTTTCTGGCTTCGGAGGCTTCGGCGAATTTGTTATATACATTAGTATCGGTTAACGGAGAAAATCAGACACTGGCCTTTTTTAAGCAGCTTCATCCGCACATTGTACAATATGCCAAGTTTTTGGCTACTCCTGTTCGAATGGCTGCTTTGAGTGAGGTGGATATCGCCATTGCTGTTCAAAGTGAAGCCATGCGTTATGTACGGGACAATTTTCCGCTGACCATTCTTTATCCTGAAGAAGGGACCGCTTATCTGTTGACAGGAGCGGCTCTGGTAAAGGATTCTTCCCATAGTGCGGAAGCCAAACAGTTTCTTGAATGGCTGATACAAGATCATGCGCAGGCAGTCTTACAGAAAAATAAGTTGTATTTTATCCCGGCTAATCCGGCAAATCAGGCTTATAAGGAATATGAAGCCCAGAATATTAAATTGTTAGAGAATCGCGTGAATGACCGGGAGCAGCAACGCCAACTGCTTGACCGGTGGGTAGCGACAGTGCGTTTAAATACAAAACAGTAGTGGTTAACCCTGTAGAAGTTTAGGAGGAGAATTCATGTTAAAAGCCGGGTTTGTCAGCCTAGGCTGTGCTAAAAATCTTGTTGATACGGAAGTGATGCTGGGGATGCTGTCGGCCAATCAAGTGGAGATTGTCGATGATCCCCAGGCAGCAGATATTCTAATTGTTAATACTTGCAGTTTTATTGATTCGGCTAAGGAAGAATCTATTTCAACCGTATTGCAGATGGCTGAATATAAAAAAAACGGAAGATGCCGTGGGTTAATTGTTGCCGGATGCCTAGGGCAACGATACCGGCAGGATCTTTTAGCGGAACTGCCGGAAATCGATGCCATTATAGGGACCGGGGCATGGCACCGCATAAATGAAGCCGTTGCGGCCGTACTGGCGGGTAAAAGGGTGGTTCTTGCTGATAAAATTAATACTATTTATGATGAAACTATGCCACGGATTAATGCCACTCCTTTTTATAGTGCCTATATTAAAGTCGCGGAGGGCTGCAGTAATTGCTGTTCTTACTGTGTGATTCCTCAGGTACGGGGGAACTTTCGCAGCCGTTCGGTTGAATCTATTATTACGGAAGCTAAGAACTTGGCTGCGCGCGGCATTAAAGAAATTAATCTTATTGCTCAGGATACGACCAGTTATGGCCGGGATTTATATAATAAACCTTATTTAAGCTATTTACTGAAAGAACTTGTTCAAGTAGAAGATATTGCCTGGATTCGTTTATTATATTGTTATCCCAAATATTTTACTGATGAATTGATTGATATGATTGCTGCTAATGCTAAGATCTGCAAATATATTGATTTACCGCTGCAGCATGTGCATGACGATATATTGCAGGCTATGTACCGGAAGGATAATCGCAGTGAGTTGGAGAATTTACTGAAAAAGTTACGTGAGCGAATTCCGGGAGTTGCCATCCGTACTTCCTTTATTGTCGGTTTTCCCGGCGAGACGGATGCACAGTTTCAAGATTTGAAACGGTTTATCCAGGAGCAGAAATTTGAACGGGTAGGTGTTTTTACCTATTCCCGTGAAGAGGGAACCCCGGCTGCTACATTGCCTGAGCAAGTGCCTGATGAGGTAAAACAGGAGCGTTATCATGAACTAATGGCGCTTCAGTGCCAGATATCCGAAGAGTTGAATCATGGCATGGAAGGCACTACTCTTGACGTTTTGGTAGAGAGCATTGATTCACAGCAGCCGGCTACAGTAGCGGGACGTTCGTACCGTGAGGCACCGGATATCGACGGGCAGATTTTTGTTGAGAATGCAGCAGGTGTCCGGATTGGTCAATTGATTAAAGCCAAAGTTGTACAGGGTTTTACGTATGATCTGGTAGCAGAAAAGCTTCCTGAGAAGGTATAGCGAACAACGGAGAATTGGCATAATAGTAGTGGCATTGTCCTACTATTTTCTTTTTCTTGCTTATCAGGGAGTTTTTCCAAAAGGTTGGTTGCGGTGTTAGACAGCCTATTTTGATAGATACTGTGAGGGCTTGTTATGATTGTTGAAATAGTAACTACGGGTACGGAGTTATTACTCGGACAAATTGTTAATAGTAATGCGGCCTATTTGGCGGCAAAACTTAATGAATTTGGCTTTGATGTATTGTATCAGACAACAGTTGGAGATAATAGGGAAAGAATGCAGGAAGTCCTGCTTCATGCATTACGGCGGGCGGATATCGTGATTACTTCCGGTGGCTTAGGACCTACCCAGGGGGATATAACCAGAGAAGTGACAGCCAAGATATGTAACCGAGAGCTGCAATTGCACCAACCCAG
This sequence comes from Propionispora sp. 2/2-37, assembly GCF_001298735.1. Classification (GTDB taxonomy): domain Bacteria; phylum Bacillota; class Negativicutes; order Propionisporales; family Propionisporaceae; genus Propionispora. Next base: position 91,517 of record NZ_CYSP01000009.1, read on the forward strand.
CCTGGAACGCATCAAAGAGATTTTTGCCCGTCGGATGGTTGCTATGCCTGAAAGTAATGTTCGGCAGGCGATGATTCCGGAAGGCGCAGTTGTTGTCAATAATGACAAGGGAACTGCGCCAGGGGTTATTTTAGAGATTGACGGCAAAATGATCGTTAATCTCCCGGGGCCGCCGAGTGAGCTGAAATCTATGTTTCAGCATTCGGTGCTTCCTTACTTGCAAAAGCATTTCGGCCTGCAAGGAACTATCATCTCCAGGGTGTTGCATACTTACGGGATCAGTGAATCCGTGTTAGAAGAGCAAATTAAGGATTTTATACTGTCGCAGAGCAATCCTACCCTGGCCTTATTGGTGCGCCAGGGCGGTGAAATTATCATACGTCTTACGGCCAAAGGAGAAAGCGCGGAAGCTGCAAAGCTTCTTATTGCCGGTTTAGAAGAAAAACTTCGTCAACGCATTGGTGAATTTATTTTCGGAGTGGATGGACAAAGTATGGAATTGGTTGTGGGTCAGAGTTTATCAGCGAAACGGTTGAAAATTTCGTTTGCGGAATCCTGTACCGGTGGACTGGTTTCAAGCCGGATGACCGATGTGGCTGGCAGCTCAGACTATCTCTTAGGGTCAATTGTATGTTATGATAATAGCATAAAAATTTCCCAGGTAGGTGTGCCGGCGGAGATACTTGCTGCGCATGGAGCTGTCAGTTATCAGACGGCCGAAGCGATGGCTTCGGGAATTCGTAATACTTTTAAGTCGGATATTGGTGTTGGTATTACCGGGATCGCCGGTCCGGGCGGCGGCAGTGCGGATAAACCTGTCGGACTGGTATTTGTTGCGATTGACGGCCCTTTGGGACTAAAGCATTATCAATTAAATTTTAGCGGTCAACGTACTTATATTAAAGATCGTACCGCAAAAACTACTCTTAATCTAGTGCGACAGTATGTTGGAGAGTTATCATAGGGAGGATATAATCATTGAAAGACAATAATACTTTATTTGGCGATATTCCATTGAGTAAAAAGCTGTGTTCGGCTATCACGGCTATGGGGTTCGAAGAGCCTTCGCCGATTCAGTCGAAAACTATTCCGCTGGTTTTGGAAGGACACGATGTTATTGGGCAGGCTCAAACAGGAACCGGTAAAACGGCTGCTTTTGGCATCCCGGTTATTGAGCGCCTTACGGAGCAGCGGCAAATACAGGCACTGGTGCTTACACCGACACGGGAGTTAGCTATTCAGGTTTCGGAAGAATTAGCTAAAATCGGTAAGTTTCGTCGCATTAAAACCTTACCAATCTATGGAGGCCAGTCTATTGACCGGCAAATACGGGCATTGCAATTCGGTGTTCAGGTGGTGATCGGGACCCCGGGACGGCTGCTGGATCATATTCGGCGCAATACAATTAAATTAAATGCTGTCAATATGCTGGTGCTGGATGAAGCCGATGAAATGCTGGATATGGGTTTTGTGGATGACATTGAAACTATTTTGCAAAATATTCCGGCTGAGGGACGGCAAACCCTGCTATTTTCGGCGACCATGCCTAAACCCATTGCGGCTTTGGCAGCAAAATATATGAAAAATCCTAAGACCGTTACGGTTAGCAAAGAGCAACTGACGGTACCGCTGATTGACCAGATTTATTACGAAACGAGGGATAAACTGGATGGCTTATGCCGTGTACTAGACTTGGAAACAGCGGATAAACTGATTATTTTTTGCCGCACCAAGCGGGGTGTGGACGATCTAGTTGTATCGCTGCAGGCCAGAGGCTTTATGGCCGATGGGTTGCACGGCGATTTAAGTCAGTCGCAGCGGGACAAAGTTATGAAAAAATTCCGGGATGGCAAGCTGGAAATTTTAATCGCTACCGATGTGGCTGCACGGGGACTTGATATTGATCATGTGAGTCATGTTATAAATTACGATATACCACAGGATCATGAATCCTATGTCCACCGGATCGGCAGAACGGGCCGTGCCGGGAAAAAAGGCATTGCCATTACTTTTATCGGCCCGCGTGAATATCGGCAGTTGAAGCTCATCGAAACTTTGGCCAAAACACGGATTATCCGCAAGCAATTGCCGTCACCGGCAGATGTGCTGGAACGGCAGCGGGATTTACTGAAGAGCCGCTTAAGCCATACCGTTGAACAGGGCGGTTTCAGTGATTATCATACGATAGTATCCGAGCTGGCAGCTGATTACGATCCACTGGATATTGCTGCAGCAGCTCTAAAGCTTTTCCAGGAAGGTTTTAAGGAAAAACCGGATAGTGGAGAGGGAAATAATTTTGCTAATACAGGCGGTCAGCCAGGGATGGTGCGGTTATTTATGAATGCTGGTAAAGCCCAGAAAATACGGGCTGAAGATGTGGTACGCACGATTGCCAGTGAAGCGGATATCCCGGGTAGCCGGATCGGTTTAATTAATATCTATGAAAAGTTCAGTTTTGTGGAAGTGCCGGAGGATGTGGCGGAACGGGTCATTTCCGTTATGCACAGAAACACGATTAAGGGTTATAAAATTAATGTAGAACCAGCAAAAGGACGTTAAAATGGGGGGCTGATCACCCTCCTTTTTAATACTTGACAAATCGAACAAGTGTTTGTAAAATAAAAATGTAAGCAAGGGAGAGGATGTGCGGAATGGATAAGCTGAAAGTAATAGAAAGCGTCGTCAAACAGGTGGAGAAGGATTTTGGTAAGGGAGCCATCATGAAGCTGGGGGAAGCGGTGGCTAAGATGAATGTAGAAGTCATTCCCACCGGTTCACTGTCTCTCGACGCAGCTCTGGGGGTAGGCGGAGTACCGCGTGGCCGGGTTGTGGAAATATATGGACAGGAATCTTCCGGGAAAACTACAGTGGCGTTACATATTATCGCTCAGGCACAAAAGACGGGTGGCTTCGCCGCTTTTATTGACGCGGAGCATGCTCTCGATCCTGTTTATGCACGTAAACTGGGAGTTGACATTGACAATCTGTTGATATCCCAGCCGGATAATGGTGAGCAGGCATTGGAAATTGCCGAAGCACTGGTACGCAGTAATGCTATTGACGTGATTGTCGTGGATTCGGTGGCGGCATTAGTACCTAAAGCGGAAATTGACGGTGACATGGGAGACTCCCATGTTGGTTTACAGGCACGTCTCATGTCACAGGCATTGCGCAAACTTACCGGTATTCTCAGTAAATCCCGTACTACGGCTGTGTTTATCAATCAAATCAGGGAAAAGGTCGGAGTCATGTTTGGTAACCCGGAAACCACAACAGGTGGACGGGCGCTAAAATTTTACTCTTCCGTGCGCCTGGAAGTAAGAAAGGGAGAACCGCTCAAACAAGGGAATGATGTCGTCGGCAGCCGGACCAAGGTAAAAGTGGTTAAAAACAAAATAGCTCCTCCCTTTAAACAAGCTGAATTCGACATTATGTACGGTGAAGGCATTTCCCGCGAAGGCAGTATCGTAGATATGGCTGCTGACCTGGAAATTATCAATAAGAGCGGCGCGTGGTATTCTTATGGTGATAATCGCCTCGGACAAGGACGCGAGAATGTAAAGGAATTTTTGAAAGAAAACGCCGATATAGCTAATGAATTAGAAGCTAAAATCCGTGAGGCATTGGCAATTGCGCCAGTTAAATCAGCGGCTTATAGTGAAGCGGGGGAGAGTTTGAGTGAGGAATAAACGGGAAGCGTTACCCGCAGCGGTGAGTTTGCTGGCACGCCGGGATTATAGTGAGTACGAATTGCGTTGTCGTCTGCAGGCCAAAGGCTATGATGAACTGGCAGTTGGCGAAGCTGTTCGTAGATTAAAAGAGCGCGGTTATCTAAATGAGGCCGCGCTTTGCCATGCACTGTACAGCAAATGGATAAACAGCGGCAAATTCGGATTAAAATCTATCGTATATAAATTAAAACAACGGGGATTTTCCGAAGATATGATACAAGAAATGATGGCTGGATATGATTTGGATGCAGAGCAGGAAAGAGCATATATTTTAATAAAAAAGAGGTTTGGTGAATTGAATTGGGATGGACAAAAACAAAAAATTGTCCGTTATTTAAACGGAAAAGGATTTACTGATTCGATTATTGCCAGAATTTTTGATCAAATTCAGTAAGTTTATACTCAATGCGCGTTATTTAAGGGCTGGCTGGCTTGACACTAATTTCAAAAAGCTTTACAATAAAAGTGCTTAATCTTGCGGCATTATGGATTAGCCAAACTTTTAAGAGTCCTTTTGCTAAGGGGGAGCAAAAAGGTGAAGAAACTTTTAAAAGCCGAGTAAATATTGCTCGGCTTTGCCCTTACTATAGTTTAAAGAAGGAGGTGTAATACCATCAATATTTTCGAAATACTATTTATAGCAGTTGTTGCAGCAGTTTTAGGATCTGGCGTGGGATATGTAATACGAAAAAGAATTGCGGAAGCTAAAATTGCTTCAGCAGAGGAAGCTGCGAAGAAGATTGTGGTAGAAGCAGAACGGGCTGGCGAAGCAAAAAAGAAAGAGGCACTGGTCGAAGCAAAAGAAGAAATTCACCGGCATCGCAGTGAATTGGAGCGTGAAACCAGGGAGCGCCGCGCAGAACTTCAGCGTTTGGAAAGACGGTTATTGCAAAAAGAAGAGAATCTTGACAGGAAGATCGACTCGCTTGAAAAAAAAGAAGAGGTTCTTAGCCGCAAAGAGGCTGAGTTGGATAAAAGTCAAGAAACTATTAATGAACTGTATGCTAAGCAATTAACTGAACTGGAACGTTTATCGGGCTTAACATCAGAGGAGGCACGCAGCCTTTTACTGGCTAATGCGCAAGAGGAAATAAAACATGAGACAGCTATGATGATCAAAGAGCTGGAACAACAGGCCAAAGAGGAAGCGGATAAACGAGCACGGGAAATTATTTCATTGGCTATTCAACGTTGTGCTGCAGACCATGTGGCCGAAACCACCGTATCGGTGGTGGCTTTGCCAAATGATGAAATGAAAGGACGCATTATCGGTCGTGAGGGTCGTAATATTCGGACTTTAGAAACCCTGACAGGGATAGATCTCATTATCGATGACACGCCAGAAGCTGTTATTTTATCAGGCTTTGATCCTGTACGCAGGGAAGTAGCTCGCATTGCTCTGGAAAAACTGATTACTGACGGAAGGATTCACCCGGCACGCATTGAAGAAATGGTTGAAAAGGCGCAAAAAGAAGTGGAACAGAAAATAAAAGAAGCTGGCGAGCAGGCTACTTTTGAAACCGGTGTGCATGGTTTGCATCCAGAGATTATCCGTTTATTAGGACGCCTAAAGTACCGTACCAGTTATGGGCAAAATGTGCTTAAGCATTCAGTTGAAGTAGCGCATTTAGCTGGAGTTATGGCTGCCGAACTTGGTGTAGATGTGATGCTGGCCAAACGGGCCGGATTACTGCATGATCTTGGGAAAGCTGTCGATCATGAAGTGGAAGGGCCACATGTAACCATTGGGGCGGATTTAGCCAAGAAGTACCGCGAGTCTGCTGAAGTGGTGAATGCGATCGGTGCTCACCATGGGGATGAAGAACCTAAGACCGTTCAGGCGGTGTTGGTAGCTGCTGCGGATGCTGTGTCTGCTGCCCGCCCGGGAGCACGTCGGGAAAGTCTGGAAAGTTATTTGAAACGCTTAACGCGCTTGGAAGAAATTGCTGATGCTTTTGAAGGTGTTGAAAAATCATTTGCAATTCAAGCAGGGCGGGAAATCCGCATTATGGTTAAACCAGATAAAATTGATGACTTGACTTCCGTACGCATGGCACGGGATATTGTGAAAAAGATCGAAAATGAACTGGAATACCCTGGACAGATCAAAGTTACCGTTATACGTGAGACACGCGCAGTTGATTATGCTAAATAAGTAAACTCAAACGACCTTTAACCGGGTCGTTTTTAATTTAATAGCTCTATTTGTTGTTCATAGTTGTGGATTTCCAGTAATTGAGATAGTGAAAAAGAAGGATTTAGTTTGCTCTTAGAGAATATTATTTAAGTATATTTTCTCTAAGACATAAAATAGTTCCTTTGCAGGGGAGGATATGCGAATTGGATTGTTACACTATGATAGATAATTTACAGTAGAGTGGATGGTGACCTGGATTATGCCTAAATATCAGCAGAATGATGAGCAACTTTCCGATGGCGTCAATTTACTTATTTCCATTTTGGTGCGTTATCCAGAAATCGGCACAATTAGTTTTGATCCGCAAAATGATAATTTAAAAATGACATTTTTGCTCTCTGGGATACCTTCGCCCCAAGAGTTTGAAGCGATTCGGCAACTGTTATCCAATAGTGTTTATGCTTATCAGATGCTGGAAGGCGTAACCGGGACTATAATAGATATCCAGTTAAGCAGTTATGATAAGGTGGCTATGTTAACTATAGTACGTGATGTTAATACATTATCTAAGGGAGAAATTGCTTTAGTCATCACTTTGCTGAGGGAAAAATTGCGGGAGCGTTTAATTACCGATCATAATGAGTCGATGCAGGAAGAAGACTTGCTCCTTCAGGAAGAATTGATCGATAATATGTTGGAAAGCATGAAGCAGCGGCAGACAGTCCAAAGCCTTATTGCCATACGGGAAGATGGCCGGGTTTTAGTTTTTAATAAATAAAAAGAAAGATAGAGGAAGGGCTATGCTATTATCCGGCATATGTGCCCTTTTCTATTATGATGAATTTACTAAATTATAAAAAATTTTCCAATTGAAAAAAAGGAATTATTTGGCCGGATAACGAATACCCAATTAAGACAGATATATTTCATTGCTTTTATTAAAGGAGGGTACTTAAAACATGGAAGTCTTGAAAGTATCAGCAAAGTCTAATCCCAATTCTGTAGCAGGAGCTTTGGCTGGAGTGCTGAGAGAACGTGGTGGCGCGGAGATCCAAGCCATTGGCGCCGGGGCACTCAACCAGGCGGTGAAAGCAGTAGCAATTGCAAGAGGTTTTGTAGCTCCGCATGGTGTCGATTTAATTTGCATCCCTGCCTTTACTGACATTCTTATTGATGGTGAAGAACGTACCGCTATGAAATTAATCGTAGAACCGCGTTAATATTTTTAGTAGAACCTGTTCAACAGAGCAGGTTCTACTGTTTTATCTTTGTAAGATATGGCATACTAATTTATATGGAGCTAAGAAATTGGCCCTCGCCTATTATAGAGTATACTCAAGGAGTGAAGATATGCAAGTCCAGATAAAAGCAAGTTCGGAGCTTAATACAATTTGTGACGGTTTAATTGTTGGAGTGTTTGAAAAAACTGTAGTATTGCCGGATACCTTGCAAGTGATTGACCAGGCTCTGTCAGGCTATATTGGGAAGTTAATAGAACAACAACCGGAGTGTACGAAGTTCGGTGAAATTAATTTTATCCATACCTGGGGGAAAATTGCTGCACGGGAAGTGATTTTGCTTGGGTTGGGTAAACGGGAAGAATTGTCGTCGGATAAAGTGCGTATAGCTTCAGGTATAGCAGTACGGGCAGCGAAAAAAGCCAATTGCCGTTCCCTGGTATCGGTATTGCATACAGCGCAAGAGGCTGTGATCTTACGGTCTGTTATTGAAGGAAGCATATTAGGAACTTACTCATTTGATTATTATAAAAGTGATAAAAAGAAAACAAAAAGCATCGAAACTCTTGCTTTTCTTCATCACCAAATTGACAAAATAGCAGACTATGAAGAACTGGTAGCCGAGATACAAGTAGTTGCCGACAGTGTAAATCTGGCCAGGGATTTGGTTAATCACCCGGCGTGTTATATGACGCCTGCTCAGATGGCTGCTGAAGCCGAAGAAATAGCACGGCAGGGGGATATAGAAGTAAAAGTTCTGGATAGAAAAGCAATGGAAAAAGAAGGCATGCATGCTTTGTTGGCTGTGGCTCAGGGAAGCAGTGAGCCACCCAAATGTATCATTTTAAAATATACAGGTGCCGGCCGCAACAGGCCATACGTTGCTTTTGTCGGTAAGGGAGTTACCTTTGATAGTGGGGGAATTTCCCTTAAACCCAGTGCCAATATGGAGGAAATGAAGGGGGATATGGCGGGAGGAGCTACTGTACTGGCGGCTATGGCAGCTATAAACCGTCTGAAATTGCCGGTAAATATTATCGGGGTTATTCCTTGTACGGAGAATATGCCTTCCGGCTCGGCACTGAAACCGGGAGATATCATTACTTCCATGAGTGGAAAAACTATTGAAATTGTAAATACCGATGCAGAAGGACGGCTAATTTTGGCTGATGCCATTACTTACGCGTGTAGGCAGGGCGCTAGCAAAATTGTGGATTTGGCGACGTTGACCGGAGCCTGTGTCGTTGCGCTGGGGGATGTTGCATCGGGGGTGATTACTAATGATCAAACATGGTGTGACGAAGTGCTCAATGCGGCTGCTGAAGCCGGTGAAGTGATGTGGCAAATGCCCAACCTGGAAGAATACAAAGAGCAAATTAAAAGTGAGATTGCCGATCTCAAGAATTCGGGCGGCAGAATGGCCGGAATGATTACAGCGGGACTGTTTATCGGTTGTTTTGTCGACAAGGTGCCTTGGGTTCATATTGATATTGCCGGAACCTCGGATACTAGTAAAACCAAAGGTTATAATATAAAAGGCGGTACTGGCGTGGGAGTACGTACACTGGTAAATTTGGCGAAGGCTATGGGTGGCAATGGATGAGCATTGATCTGCATATACATACCACTGCTTCTGACGGGCGCTACTCTCCTGAAGAAATCATAGTCCAGGCGCAAAAGGCAGGACTTACGCATATTGCCATTACCGATCATGATACAGTGGATGGACTGCTTGCTTTAGCTAGGCAGGGAAGGCTGCAGAGATCACCTTGCTTGACAGTAATTCCGGGTATAGAATTTAGTACCGATTTGCCGCAGCACGAAGTCCATATTCTTGGCTACCATATTGATATACATCAGCGTGCATTTCAGGAGCAACTAGCCATTCTTAAAAAAGACCGCCAGTTGCGCACCCGGCGTATTATCGAAAAGCTGAATCAACTGGGCTATGATATTGATTACGAGCAAGTTGTAAAAATTGCCGGTCAGAACGCGGCGCTTGGCCGAGCCCAAATTTCGAAAGCTTTGGTAGAGAAGGGGTATTTTAACACAGTTGGCGAGGTTTTTGAACGACTATTACAAAAAAACGGACCTGCTTATGTACCCCATTATAAATTGTCACCTGACAACGTTATACAATTGATTCGCCAGGTTGGTGGAAAGGCAGTGCTCGCACATCCGGGCCTGGTGGGTGATGATGGTGTGGTTTTAGCTATGATTCATGCCGGGATTGATGGGTTGGAAGTATATCATCCCAGGCATGATGCCAGAGATACCCAGAAATATTTAGAAATGGCACAACAGCATGGGCTGTTGATAACTGGTGGATCGGATTTTCACGGTATTGCTGGTCGTTTTCCTGAAAGACTGGGTATGATGAGTATCCCCCGTTCGCTGCTACAAGGCCTTTGCCAAAAGCAAATATAGGAGTTTCAAAGTGCTGTTAAATATAGTATACTAATAAGTGTCAGATTCGGGTCTACGCCTACTTGACAACACCTATCCGGGTGTTTATTTTTTATGTATAAGAAATGCAATTATGTGGAGGTCAATGCAATGGATGTGATCGCGCTAGTAGGACCAAGTGGAACCGGAAAAAGTCACCGCGCTTTGATTGTTGCTCATGAGTATGCTGCAGATGCAATTATCGATGATGGTATTTTTATCAAAGACAGCAAAATAATTGCTGGTTACTCTGCCAAAAAGGAACCTAGTAAAATAAAGGCAGTACGACGGGCTATTTTTATGGAACCCGACCACGCCAGTGAGGTTAGGGAAGCCATTGCTAAAGTCATGCCGGTACGGGTATTGGTACTAGGCACTTCGGAAAACATGGTGCAAAAAATCGTAGAGGCCCTGCAACTCCCCGGAATTAGCAAAGTGATTCATATTGAAGATATAGCGACGAGAGCAGAAATAGCAAAAGCGCGTGAGAGCAGGTTGAAGGAAGGCAAGCATATTATCCCTGTGCCTACAATTGAATTGAAACCACATTTCTCCGGCTACATGATTGATCCATTGGAAATCTTTTTTAAAAAACCGCAGGCCAAACGGAGAAATAAACTAGGAGAAAAATCAATTGTCCGACCTACTTTCAGCTATTACGGAAAATTGCTAATCTCTGATGCAGCCATTGCTTCCATTGTCGACTTTGTTGCCGTCCATGAAACGGATATTACTAGGACCGGGCAAATCAATATAAAAAATTCACATGATAAAGAAAAAGGAATTTCAATATCATTAGATGTTACCGTAATCTATGGCAGCGTTCTTCGGGAAGTTGTGTATAATGCTCAGTGCCGTATTAAAAATATGGTGGAATTCATGACTGGGTTACTGGTAAAGGAAGTAAATATAGCTGTAAAACGTTTGAGCTTAGAGTGAAACTAGGTGGTGTTTTTAAATGGATAGGACATTTCAGGAGCATATGGTTTTGTTCTCTGGATATGCTAAACTGCCAATTGGGATTACCGCGAATGAAATATATAAAGTTGTAGGCATCGTTGTACTTGTCAACGTTAATACAGGCGAGATTGTTGAAGCGGATTGCACTTTGGCTACCAAGCTGGCCCGCAGGCATATTGCGGATGCCTTGACCGGTTATAATTTGAATCAAGGTATGGAAGATCTGGTGCATTTGATTGACCGGATTTATCAGGGGGGAGCTAAAAAATCACTCATCACAACGATCCGAATTATCTATGATAAATATCGTAATTATAGAGAAGAAAATCATATGCATTCTTCCGGATAAATGAAAAAAGAATAATAACAGCAGGTATATTGACATAATTGAAAAATTGTCTTATTATATCTATAATGCCGAATCCTTGTAGGTACGGGGGAACCGATAGAAATATAGGGGTGAATCCAGATTTTTTTGGAGGGGTTATTCTCTAATCTTCTCTTTTACCCTAACCCGACAGCTAACCTCGGAGGCTGAGATGCCACAATCCTGCCTTGTTGCTTGCTTGCATAAGAGTGCGGATGTGGTTGAGTAAAGAGAGGTGGTACAAAATGAAGAAATTTTTCCTCATGGCAGTGCTAACTTGTTTACTACTGCTGACAAGTACCGTCGTTTTTGCAGCTCCGGGTGACGTGTCACTTAAAGTTGGTGCACGTGGTGATGACGTGCAGGTATTGCAAAGACTATTGACTGAAGCTGGTTTTTATAATGGTGCAATTGATGGTATATTTGGTAATGGTACGTTCCGTGCAGTTATGGATTTTCAAATCAGTAATGGGCTAACTGTGGATGGTATTGCCGGCAGGGAGACGTTTGCTTATTTGAACCGTGGTGATTCCAATTCGAGTCGGTATAGCCGGTCTTTAGTAATGAAAGCATCGGCCTATAGCGCTTATGATCCTGGTAATTCCAGTTATACGGCTCGCGGGAATTTATTGCGCAGGGGCTTAGTTGCAGTTGATCCCAATGTTATTCCACTAGGAACTCGATTATACATACCCGGGTATGGTTATGCCATTGCCGATGATACCGGCGGTGCTATACGAGGCAATGTGATTGATCTTGCTTTTGATAGTCACGCTGAGGCTATCCAATTCGGAAGACAGCAAGTTACTGTTTATATTTTAGAATGACAGGCTTTTTGCCTGTCTTATTTTTTTGAGCACATTAGTAAGTTGCTAGGATGGTGAAAAATACTGTGAAAGAATTCTGGCTTAGAGAAAGCAATATTTTATTGGCTGCCGTTTTACATGAGGCTGTGTCAGACAAGGTTCTGATTATTTGCCATGGATTTCTTGGTTCGAAAGATGGGAGCGGACGAGCCGTTTTACTGCAAACGAAGTGACAAACCTGGGAATAGCAGTAGTACGGTTTGATTTTACTCCTTTGGGAAATATTACCAGACAGGTTGAGGAAGTTAGTGCCGTCGTAAATTACTGCCGGCAGGTACTTGAAAGGCGTAGAATCTATTTGCTGGGGCGTAGTATGGGAGGCAGTGCTGCATTGGTTTATGCTGCTCAATATGGCCACATTGCCGGTATTTGTTTGTGGGCTACGCCATGGGATTTAAGAGAAACTTTTCGGCTGGTTTTACATGAGGATTATGAGAAACTGGTGATGGGACAAACTATAGGTATAGACACCGGTAATAAAACAATTATCTTACAACCGGATTTTATCCAGGACTTTGCTAACTATCAGTTATTGTCATCCATAAAGCAGTTAAATGTCCCTGTATTCATACTCCATGGTGATCAGGATGAAATTGTTCCTGTACAGCAGGCTCAACTGCTGTATCAGAGTGCAAAGCAACCCAAAAAGATCCATGTCATTCATGGTGGTGATCACCAACTGCATAAATTTTATGCCGAGAGCACGAAAGTCATTTTGTCATGGCTTCATTCTGTTTGTTAAAGGTGGTATATGAACCCGAGACTAATGCCATAATAAATTTAACTAGAAGAATTGCCCTGTTAACTCCATTAGTTCAGGGCATGTTTGTTTTAAGGAGTGCATTATTTTTGGATATATCAAATCACATTATGGCATTAGGCTTGGCTTTGCTTTCCGGTATCTTAATGGCAGTACAGGGGTCGTTGAACGCAGCATTAAGCAAAGTAATTGGGCTGATGGAAACAACATTTATTGTTCATCTTATCGGAACAGTGCTGCTGATTGTTATCCTGTTTTTGCTAAAATTGGGTCGCGGGAATTTGTATGCTTTAACTGACGCTCCTTGGTATGCCTATTTAGGAGGAGTGATCAGTATCTTTATCATCTATCTGGTTGCCGCCAGCATTCCGCAGGCAGGCATGGCTAATGCCACTACGGCAATTATTGTCGGGCAAGTACTGACTGCGATTATCATTGATCATCTCGGTGCCTTTGGTATGGAGCAGGCATCCTGGGAATGGAATGATCTGGCGGGTTTAGCACTGCTGGCTATTGGTGCTTATTTGCTGTTGAAGTAAATATCTTCTGTAAATATACTTATTCAGTTCGCTTGACAGAGTTTACTTGATCATGATATAGTATATATTGTTTTGAGGGGTTATAGCTCAGTTGGTTAGAGCGCTTCGTTGACATCGAAGAGGTCAGGGATTCGAGTTCCTTTAACCCCACCAGTAAATACGCGGGTTTGCAGGTTGTCTGTGAACCCGCTTTTTTGCGTTTTCTAGTCTTGCTAATCAACTCAGCTATAGCCCCTCATTTTAATTTCTATAAAGGTTCCGCAAATTGTCGATTTGGCCGATGTTATTTTTTGAGTGGGATAAATTCCAGTAAATTGCCAATACCGCAATTCAACAACGTATAAATACGGGCCACACCAGTTTATTTAGAATTGATTTGCCAAGAAGAATATGTTATATTATATATTGTTCGTTATAGTGGAGGAGCAGTTATGGACAATTTGAAATCTATCATTGTAGAACGAATGAAAATGATCAGATACAACAAGCAATTGAGTCTGGATCAGGCGGCGGAAATCACAGGAACCAGCAAAGCTATGTTAAGTCAGATTGAACGTGGCCAGTCAATGCCTACTATTACAACATTATGGAAAATTGCCACGGGATATAAGGTCCCGCTTACGTATTTTTTGGAAGAGGAAAAAAGCAGTTATACTTTAGTTGATTATTCCCAATCGAAGCCGGTTTTTGAAGAAAACGGCAAGATGCGGACATATACGCTTTTCCCATATAATCCTGTCCAAAACTTTGAAATGCTGTATATTGAATTCGATCAAGGCTGTGTACATGAATCCTCAAAACACATGGATGGTGTAGAGGAATATATTTTTGTTCAGACAGGAAGTCTGGAACTGCGCCTGGGGCAGGAAAAGCTTAGGATTTTCGAAAAACAGTGCTTTCGATTTAAAGGAGATATCCCACACAGCTATGTGAATTTAACGCAAGATCCGTGTACCATTTTAAATATTATATTTTATCCGGGCGCCATGTCTATAAACATATAGGAGACTCCATATGAAAAAAGCATTTTTACTAGGTATAGCAGGCTCTTTCTTTTTTGCATTCACATTTGTCTTAAACAGAAGCATGAATTTGTCCGGGGGAAGCTGGATATGGAGTGCGAGCCTCCGTTTTTTGTTCGCCCTGCCGATTATGGCATTGATTGTCAAAAAGAGATATGGATTTCAAAATGTCCATAAGGCGATTAAAAAGCAGTATAAAGAGTGGCTAATATGGAGCACCATCGGCTTTGGACTTTTTTACGCGCCACTTTCCTATGCCGGAGACCATGGAGAGGCATGGCTGATTGCGGCATCATGGCAAATAACAATTGTCACGGGGATACTCATGACACCTTTATTCGGTAAAAGAATTCCCGTTAAAAATCTATGTGCATCCGGGATTATACTAATGGGCGTTTTTTTATTGCAACTCTGCAATTTAGAGGATTTGAAAATACATACAATCTTGTTAACGGTTCTACCAATACTTGTCGCGGCCATTTCCTATCCACTTGGAAACAGGAAGATGATGGAGGTTTGTGGCAATCAATTGTCCACGATAGAGCGTGTTTATGGAATGATATTATCCAGTATTCCTTTCTGGCTCATATTGTCCCTTTGGGGTGTGGTAAAAGTAGGATTACCTTCTTTGTCACAAACGCTACAATCGTTTTGTGTTGCTTTGTTTTCGGGGAGTATCGCCACCTTGCTGTTTTTCAAGGCCACCGATTATGTGAAATCAAATCAGAGATGGATTGCTGTCATTGAATCGACACAGTCAGGTGAAGTTGTTTTTTCTCTTTTAGGCGGTATTCTGTTACTAGGTGATGCATTCCCTGATTTTTGGGGGGTGGTTGGAATTTTGCTTATTATCTTTGGAATGATTTTGAATAGCCTTTTATCGTCTGTCAGTCGAAAGGGTGTAAGGGCATAAGTTTATTGGAAGGCGGTTTAGTATTGATTAAGATTATGAACTTGGTAATATTTACATTAGCTGATTGCAATAGAGACCAAAGAAAAACGAAGCAATATTATTTATGATATATATAAGGAACAGGATGTTTCTTCAAAGATGATAGCGCCTTAAGGAACGCCTGTAAGATTATTGCCCGGCGGCTTTTAGGGCCTGTTGACAAACTGCTTCTAAACCCTTAAATTCACAAAAAATGGCATTTAAAACCCTAGTAGTTTCACGGGTTCTCAAATGCCATTTTTTTACGAAAAAGTCTTTTGTCAACAAGCCCTTTTAGCTGCCGGGCTTATTTTTTGGGGGTACCAGAGTTGTGGGATAGTCGCGAACCGAGGCAACTTTCTCCGGCGACATACATTCCGCGATCGGTTTTCGCTGACATTCAGACACATGCCGCTATTACGGACAAGTTCGGTATTTCGGAACAGGTTGTGTCCGCTAGACCTGTGAGCCAAGTTGACATCGAAGAGGTCGGAGATTCGAGTTCCTTTAACCCCGCCGGTAATACGTGGCTTTGTAGGCTATCTGTGAAGCCGTTTTTCGTGTTTTCTATTTTCCCGAATTACCATAGTTAATTTGATTTTTGTTATTGTCATGGTGTAAATGTGTTGAAGATGGCAATAGTTTATGCTTTATTATTAGAAACTTGGTGTTGTGGAGTTCTAGAGTGGCGTGAGTGCCTCATATGACGTGTCTACGAATCGTGGGCTTTATTGCTTAAAGACATGTGTCTATAATTCTTTCAAAAAAACAAATCTGCTTAAATTTATAATCGATGCTTAGCGATTTCCCGACGCCATTGCTTCAGGTTTTCTATATAGCTGTCGGGATCTTTCATAATGATACAGGTATATAACACATCAGCAATAGCCAGGTGAACCAGTCTAGAAGCAGTTGATTCGGAACGATAGGTAACTTCGCAGCCCATACCGCTTAGAACAATATCAGCCAGTTTAGTTATTGGTGAATTGGGGTAACCGGTGATGACAATAATGGGAGCGCCGGAATTCTTGGCAACTTTTACGGAATTTAATAAGTCGATATTAGAACCGGTGTGCGAAATGGCAATCAAAACGTCTTCCGGCGTAAGCAAGGATGCTGAAATAGCTTGCATATGCGTATCGGAAAATGAATGTGCCGATTTGGTAAGGCGTATCAAATGATTTTCCATGTCGTGAGCTACAATGCTGGACATGCCCAGAGCGTAAATATCAATTTTGCGGGCGGAGTTGATTTTTTCGGCGGCAGCTTCCATGGCAGAAAAATCAAGAATCTTTAATGTATCCTGCAGGCCAGTGCAAATATTGCCGAATAATTTCTTTGCCATGTATTCAACAGAATCGTCGACTTTGATATCTTGGAACACCGATTCTAAAGGAGTAAATATTTCTCCGGACAACGATATCTTAAGATCCTGTAATCCACTAAAACCTGCTTTACGGCAAAAACGCGATACGGTGATTTCCGATGTATTCGTTTTTTCGGCTATTTCCGATATGGTCTGCTTCATAGCCTGTTGTGGATAGTTTGAAATATAAGCTGCCAATTTCTGCTCTGATTTGGTGAAGTTTTTATAATATGGAACTAAAAAAGACAGTAGATTGGGTGAGGAGTTTTCCATGTCACCAATCCTCCCTATGAATAATTGATTGGCTTGTAAAACTTATTGTTGATAGAAGTATATCATTTATTATAAAAAAAATGCAATAACTACATCAAAAAAGTGTTGTGATTTTTGCGAATTTAGGATACAATTAAAACAAATGAAAAGAAATTATCAAAAAATATTATTTTAAATGAAGTAGTACTATCTTTAGTCTGTATTTTTTTAATATTATTGATATTGAATACTTGACAGTTTCATAATATTGAAATTTCTAAATATACATTTTTTTAATGTTTATAAGTCAAATTAAAATATATCTAAATTTTCTGATATTCAATAGGCTGAATATCTGTCATTTACATCGTTTTAATTTGATTTATATATCTAAGTCTAGTATCCATAATGGAGGGAGTTACTTTGAACAAAGTACTAATTACCGCCCGCTCGGCTGCGCACTGTGGGGAATGCCTTGATTTATTAAAACAAAATGGCTGTGAGGTGATTGATGGTTCTGGTGATGCACCGCGGAGCGAAAATGAAATGACTGCACTCATAACCGGGGTAGACGCTGTAATCGCCGGCGTTGATGAGGTAAGTGCCAAGGTTATTGCAGCCGGTAAGCCTACCTTGAAAGTAATCAGCCGGAATGGAGTCGGCTATAACAAGGTAGATGTACAGGCTGCACGGGCTAATGGGGTAGTAGTAACCTTGAGTCTGGGAACCAATAATATTTCCGTATGCGAACTGGTTTTTGGGTTACTTTTGTCGGTAGGGAGAAATATTGTCCGGCAAAACGAAGTGGTCCGTGCCGGTGGATGGCAAAGAACTCAGGGCATAGAATTGTTTGGTAAGACACTGGGGGTCATTGGTACCGGCCATATTGGCACAGAGGTTATTAAACGGGCTAAGGCGTTTGGTATGAGAACGCTGGCATTTGATTTGTATCCTCTGGCAGAACTGTCGGAATTATACGGGACGAGGTATGTTAGCCTGGAGGAGCTTTATAAAGAAGCCGACATGATCACCTTACATGTTCCCGCAACGAAAGCGACAATGGGTATGATTAATGAAGAAGTTTTACAATCGATGAAAGACTCTGCAATCATAATTAATACGGCACGAGGGGATTTAGTTCATGAAGAGGCTTTAGCGGTTGCTTTGAAGACCGGAAAAATTGCAGGTTATGGTGCCGATACGACCGTTCAGGAGCCGCCGGAAAAGGGGCATCCCTTTTTAGATCTCCCCAATGTGGTAATTACTCCACATTGTGGAGGCTATACTCGGGAAGCTGTAGTGCGCTGCAGTGTGACAGCTGCCGAAGAGGTATTAAGGGTGTTGCGCGGGGAAAAACCGTTGTTTCCAGTGACTCATTAAGGATAGATTAAGCTAGGAGGTTGAAAAATGTCGAATTTATTAAGAAAATATCAGACCGTCCAAAGGATTATCGATGTCGGTGTGGTAGCGGTTGTTCGCGCTGAAACTGAAGAACAGGCCAAGAAAATTGCGGATGCCTGCATAGCGGGAGGTGTCACTGCCATTGAGATGACATTTACTGTGCCGGATGCACATAAAGTTATGGAAAGTTTAGCGCAGATGTATTCGCCGGAGCAGTTGATATTAGGTGCAGGTACTGTACTGGATCCTGAAACTGCCCGCATAGCTATTTTAAGCGGGGCCAGCTATGTAGTAACGCCCATGTTGTCGCTGCCGACGGTTACGTTGTGTAATCGTTACCATGTTCCGGTAATGCCCGGTGCAGCGACTGCCAAAGAGGCGGTGGAGGCTTTAGAAGCCGGTGCCGACGTGATCAAGGTATTTCCGGGGGAATTATACGGACCGAAAGTCATAAAGGCCTTGAAGGGACCGCTGCCACAGGCTAATTTCATGCCGACCGGTGGCGTGACCCCGGATAATGCCGC
Source organism: Propionispora sp. 2/2-37 (assembly GCF_001298735.1). GTDB lineage: Bacteria > Bacillota > Negativicutes > Propionisporales > Propionisporaceae > Propionispora. Next base: position 110,056 of record NZ_CYSP01000009.1, read on the forward strand.
GGAATGGATCAAAGCCGGAGCAGTAGCAATCGGAGCCGGCGGGGCATTAAGCGGGCCTGCAGCTAAGGGTGATTATGCCGGTGTAACTGAAAATGCCAAAAAATTTATTGCCGCAGTAAAATCGGCCCGCAGTTAACGGTAGTAATGAATGATTTCGAATTTACCTTTTAGGAGAGGATGAATACGCACATGAGAACTAAAATTGCCATAGTCAATTCCAGCAGTTTTGGAGAAATTTTTCCGGAGCATATAGAAAGGCTGGAAGCTCTGGGCGAGATTAAAAAATTTACCTTGCCTAAAGACCTGGGAGGGAAAGAACTGGCGGAATGCCTGAAGGGTCATGAAGTTATTATAGCTAGTGTGACGGCACTATATAACAGAGAATTTTTTGAGCATAAAGATAGGACGCTGTTGATTTCCCGGCATGGTATTGGTTACAACAATATTGATGTTACAGCAGCTACTGAGAAAGGCACCCTGGTTACCAAGGTTTCCAGTCTGATTGAAAGGGAAGCCGTAGCCGAAAATGCGGTTGCATTACTGATGACCGTGATGCGCAAAGTGCGGGAAGCTTCATGGGAGGCTAAGGAGGGTAAGTGGGCAGAACGGGCAAGGTTCGTTGGCAATGAGATTAAAGATAAAACAGTGGGTGTTATCGGTTTTGGTAATATTGGCAGCAGAGTCGGCGAAATATTAAAATATGGTTTTAATGCAAAACTGGTTGCTTATGACCCCGAACTATCAGCAGAAAAGATACAACAAAGAGGCGCAATACCCGTTACGCTGGAAGAACTGCTTTCCACAGCAGATATTATTTCGCTGAATGCCTGTGTAACTCCCCTGAATTATCATTTGCTTTCTGCGCAACAATTTTCTCTTCTAAAAAAGAAGGTATTTCTCGTCAATACTGCCCGCGGGGAACTAATGGATGAGAATGCGCTGATTGATGCTTTAGATAATGGCACAATAGCAGGGGCTGGTCTTGATGTGATCGAAGGTGAGCCAATTACAGCAGAACATCCTTTACTCAAATATGAAAATGTAGTCATTACTCCTCATACTTCTGCCTATACCTATGAATGCTTATATGGTATGGGGAATAAGGTTGTTACTGATGTAGAAAGGGTACTTGCCGGTCAGATTCCGGAGAATGTTATTAATACAGAAGTTTTATCCTGCAGATAATGCCGGAGTTATGGTTAGAGGATGGACATACAGTAACGTTTTGTGTTTTTTTGTTTAATAATTTAAATTTATGAAAAAGAGGTGTGGGAAATGGGAGAAATAAGTGTAACCCAGGCGGCTCTTATTGCGCTGTGGGTAACGGTAGTTCAGGCTCGTGCTCTAGGTTATTCAACGTTAATGCTCAGGTTTAGCCCAATGATGACAGGTTTAGTTGTCGGTATCGTCTTAGGTAATGTACCGTTGGCTATGACAATTACGGCGGCTATTCAATTAATTTATATGGGCATGATAGCGCCCGGTGGTGCCATGCCAAGCGAACCGGCCGTCGCAACCGCGATAGCGGTACCGGTTGCCATGCTCGCCGGTTTGGCACCTACAGAAGCGATTGCGGTAGCTGTACCGGTTGGCCTTTTAGGCAGTTACATTTATTCTTTTCGATTTTTTATTAACTCATTTATTGTTCGATTGATGGATAAGTATGCTGCGGAAACGAATGACAAGGGATTGACTTTTGCTATTATCATTCTTCCGATAGCTGTTAGTATGGTTTTGTTCTTTCCATTACTGTTTGTGGGTCTCTATGCAGGGGCTCCTGTCATTGCGTCCTTCCTTTCTCAGCTTTCAGGAGGAACCGTATTCCATGTCTTAGGGGCTGTTGGCGGTGGACTTGCTGCATTAGGTATTGCTTTGATTATGAAGGTAATTGGAAAAACTCAGTTTATTGTGTTCTTTTTGCTGGCATATTTCATGGCGGTAAGTTTTAAAAGCCTAGGGATCAATACGGTAACTTACGCCATTTTTGGTGGTATTATTGCGTATCTGTATACAATTTTTGCCAATGAAAATGTTGAACGCTAAAAGGAGTGAATGACCATGAGTGAAGAATTTGTTGACAAACAGACAAACAATATTGCTCCTCCGGAGAAAATTACGACCAAAGACTTAGCCAAGAGTTGGTTTCGGTGGTGGTACGCCAATGAAATTCCGCATAGTTTTGACAGAATGATAGCTCCCTCATTGTTATGGGCATTAATGCCGATATTAAGAAAATTATATAAAGAGGAGCGGCATTTAAAAGAAGCCTACGAAAGGCATACGCAGTTTTATAATACGCAGGCGATCTGGGGTGGAGGAACGATACTGGGGATAACCATATCGCTGGAAGAGGCCAGAGCCAAAGGATTGGCTGATGGCAGTGTTGATCCGGACAGTGAAGAGAGCGGAATTATTAATGCTACAAAAGTTGGTTTGATGGGGCCGCTGGCTGGTATCGGGGATGCCATTGACTCTGGTACGGTTCAGTATATTTTACTGGCCATTTTCTTGCCGTGGGCACAGGCAGGGAGTGGCCTGGGAGCGTTGATACCCTGGCTTGCTTTTGTGGTTTTAACCTATCTATATGGCTTTTATTTTGTAAGATTAGGGCATGGATTAGGCCGGGCAGCAGTCAGTGAAATTGTTGGCGGTAAAAATATAAAGAGGATTATCAATGGGTTATCCGTGTTAGGGATATTTATGATGGGGATTTTGGCAGCCTCTTATGTAAAAGTGGGAAGCAGCCTGAAGTGGACTATATCCGGTAAAGAGTTTGCCCTTCAGCAGATATTCGACCAAATCCTGCCCGGGTTGCTGCCGTTGATTACTGTTATGGGAATATATTGGTATTTCACCAAAAAGGGATTAAAAATAACGCAGGCACTTGTAGGAACGTCCGTTATTTTAGGAGTTCTGGCAGCGGTTGGCATATTGTAGGATTGGATCACGCAGCGATAATAACAGGTTGTCCTGTTATATCGTTAACTAGGATGGATTGGTCATGTTAATTATGAGGTGAGTTTATGAAACAAACGGCTGTGTTAATTATTACACACGGAAAATTCGGCATAGAATTACTAAAAAGTGTTGAAATGATTATTGGTGAACAACAAGATGCCTTTGCATTGGGACTGTGCTTAGGTAACGATGTGGATGATTTGCGTAATGATGCCGAAAAAATTGTCAGAAAAGCAAAAGAATCAGGGAAAGATGTTATTATTCTTGTCGATCTATTGGGTGGCAGTCCGTCCAATGTTGCCCTGTATATGGCCAAGGCCCATGATGTCAAGGTAGTTACCGGTGTTAATATATTAATGCTCATAGAATTATTTTCTTCCCGGGAGTCCAAAGAGGTGGATGAGCTTCTTGCGGCCGTGGTTAGCACCGGAGTGGAAGGCATAAAACAATTTCCACAATAAAAAAGTAGAGAGGGATGATAAAATGGGTGCAATTTGTTTAACCAGAGTGGATGATCGGTTAATTCATGGTCAGGTTATGACAAAATGGTCAAAGGGTGGTTTTAACAGTAATGCAATTTTTGTTGTGGATGACGAAATAGCAAAAGATCCTTTTATGAAAGATATCTATGCCATGTCGACTGCCAACTCGGGAATGACGATTAAAGTATTTTCTATAGATGGCGCCGTAGAGTATTGGGAAAAAGCTAATTTTGAAAACGACAGAGCCATTTTACTGTTTAAAACCATTGCTGCCGTCAAACAAGCTATTGAAAAAGGATTGCCGATAGATAATTTAAATGTGGGCGGAATCAGCAAGAAAAAAGATGCAAAGTTTGTAATTGACAGCGTAGCATTGCTTTCAAGCGATGTTGAAATACTGAAGGAGTTAAATGGCAAGGGGGTAAAGATATTTTTCCAGACAGTTCCGGATACCAAATTGGTTAGTTTTGAAAGTGGATTAAAGTCAATATCTTAAAGTTACAACAGTTAATTTGGATTTTTGATAGATGATCCGGGGCAGGTAGGAATTTTGCTTTTTGAAACTTGCTGGCTCAAAAGTTATTTGTTACCGGTCCCGGATCATTTTATAATGCGCAAGTATATGGAACCTTATCCTATAAACGTAATGTTTTGGTTTGCTCTCATTGCGCCTAAGTCAAGAGGTTAAGATTTACTGGCATGTGAATTTGAGGGGGAATATATGCAACATAACGATATAAAATTGGTAGCCCTTGATCTTGATGGTACCTTGCTGGATAGCGCCAAAAGGCTCCCTGAGAGTACGGCAGAGTATATTAGCCACATAAGCGGACAAGGCATCAAGGTGGTGCTGGCATCGTCCAGAATGCCACCAGGTGCGTTGCCGGTTTACAGGCAATTGGGGCTTAGGACACCGATGATCGCTCTGGGGGGAAGTTATGTATTTATCCCATCCAGCGATGAAATCATTTATGATCAGCCGATGTCCTTAAACGATTATCATTATGCAGTACGATTGCTGGAACAGCATCAGACTTATTTTAAAGTTTACGGCAGGAATTTCTTCTATACTCGGGAAATGGATGAACGGACAAGAAATTTTTCGCAAACTCACCACTCACCCGGTCGGTCTATGGAAGGCAAAAGTCTGACGGCTATGCCGGAATCTGCCTATAATTTGTTTGCTTTGGAAATTACTGACGAATTATTGCAGCTTTATTTATCTGAATTTAAAAAAAATTGTCCGCAGCTTCAAGTATTTACGGAAGGAAAGAATGGACTGGGGCTGGTTGATAAGCGGGCTGGCAAGGAAAATGCTTTGATCGCAATTGGCGCATATTATGGTATTAAAATGACAAATATCCTGACTATTGGCAATGAAAGCAATGATGTAAAGATGATTCAATGCGCCGGTATCGGACTTGCTATGGCCAATGGCTGTAAAGAAATCAAAGAGGCCGCGGATGCAGTTATTGGAGATAATGATCATTTAGGTGTGGAAACAGCGTTAAAACAGTATCTGGGTTTGTAATATTATCGTAATTTGATAAAGTCAATGATGAAAATTACGGAGGACGGAGCTTAATGCTAAGCTAAAAAGACGTAGTCAAAGTGCGTCAACACAGTCTAGGAGGAAATATATGAAACTGGGGCTAATTGGTATCGGGAAGATGGGCTATAATCTGGCAGAAAATTTTTTGGATAAAGGGCATGAGCTTATTGTCTATGATATTAATCCTGACAATATGAAAGGACTGGATACAAAAGGTGCAAATATTGCCGGTTCGATAGAAGAACTCGTCAATGGTCTTCGTGCACCTAAAATTATTTATTTAATGCTTCCGGTTGGCGATCCGGTCGAACAGACGATTCAGGCAGTGGTGCCGTACCTAAGTATGGGGGATATCGTCATTGATGGTGGTAATTCACATTATAAAGATACCGTGCGTCGTTATGCAATGTTGAAAGAGCGTGGCATCTATTATCTTGACTGCGGCACCAGCGGCGGTATAAGTGGTGCTAAACAAGGGGTATGTTTGATGATTGGCGGCGATAGGGAAATATATGATTACTGTGCACCTTTGTTTCTCAGCATGTCGCTTGCTGATGGATGCATTTACACCGGCCCAAGCGGTAGCGGCCATTATTGCAAGATGATTCACAATGGTATTGAATATGGAATGATGCAAGCCATTGCTGAAGGATTTGAGTTACTGCAGAGAAGTGGCTTTGCCTACAATCTCAAGGAGGTTGCCAGTGTGTGGAATCATGGCTCGGTCATTCGCAGTTGGCTGATGGAGTTATTGGAAAATGCATTAAGTGCAGATAATACTTTAAGTAATATCAAGGGGGTCATGTATTCGACCGGTGAAGGTAAATGGTCGGTTGAAGAAGCACTTGATAATTCTGTTTGTACCCCGGTGATTGCATTGTCGCTCTTGATGCGATATCGTTCCCTGGAAACAGATACATTTTCCGGTAAAGTAGTAGCTGCATTACGCAATCAGTTTGGTGGACATGCGGTTGCGAAATGTATAGCGGAATGATTAGTCAGTATATAAAAGATTGGGTTTAGCAAATTTCATTTACTTCACTAAGTGCCCATTCTGCCTTTTAAGATGACTTAATAAAACTAACTTGTGAAGACTTATATTGAGGACGTGCGAAAAGTTATGGGAGAGATAGTTAAGCCTGGATCTGATATGTACAGATTTTACGCAGAAACAGAATGTAAGGATGAGTAAGAACAGGCATACATGGCTTATGTGTATTTATCCATATAGCTGGGGAAAGGGATTAAATACCAAATGAATAACTGACATTGTAATAATAGCGCCGCAGAGATCTGCGGCGCTATTATTGTTATTGTTTATTAATCTACAAATATTTTTTTACAAAACGGGCGATGCGTTCTAAGGCCAGTGTCAGATTTTCACTGGATGTGGCATAGGAACAGCGGACATAACCTTCACCGCAGGTGCCGAAAGCATCACCGGGCACCAGAGCTACCTTTTCTGCTTTCAAAAGCTCTTCCGCAAAAGCCAACGAAGACAGGCCGGTTTCTTTAATTGAAGGAAAAATGTAGAAAGCTCCCTTGGGCTCAAAACAGGATAGTCCAGCGCTACGAAATCCCTCTAGCATTAAACGGCGGCGGTGGTTATATTCCGAGACCATTTCCTGTACGGCCTTATCACCACGGCGCAGAGCTTCAAGTGCTGCAATTTGAGCGGTGATAGGAGCACAGAGCATAGTAAACTGGTGGATTTTAGTCATAGCCGCAATAAATTCTGGATTGGACATAGCATAGCCAATGCGCCACCCGGTCATGGCATAAGCTTTAGAAAAACCGTCTAGCAGTATGGTCCGGTCTTTCATATCCGGCAAGCTGGCAAAGCAGGTATGTTGCCCGTCATAGGTTAACTTTCCATAAATTTCGTCGGAAATGACGACTAAATCATATTTTTTTACGAATTTTGCTATTTTTTCCATCTCGCGATGCGGCATAACAGCACCGGTGGGATTGTTGGGATAGCCAATGATGAGCACTTTTGTACATGGCGTAACGTATTTTTCTAGCTGTTCGGCCGTGACGCAAAATTCCGTCGCAATACTGGTCGGTACAGTGACCGGAATACCGCCTGCTAGAGTGACACAGGCTTTATAGGAGACATAGCATGGCTCGGGAATCAATACCTCATCACCTGGGCAAAGCAGGGTCCTCATAGCCAAATCAAGTGCTTCGCTGACGCCGACAGTGACTAATATTTCATTACGGGGATCATATGAAATCCCAAAATCATTAGATTTTAACAGGGCAATTTCTTTTCTCAGTTCCAATAAGCCATAGTTGGAGGTATAGGAAGTATAGCCGCGGTGCAGACCGTCGACACAACTGTCGCGGATATGCCAGGGGGTTACAAAATCAGGTTCTCCCACTCCTAAGGAGATTACATCTTCCATTTCCGAGACTATGTCAAAAAAGCGGCGAATACCTGAGGGCGGGATGGATTGCACTCTGGGAGATATGCGTTCCGACCAGCTCATGGTGATATCACCAGCCGGTGATCTTCTTCACGATCTTCCATAATGACATGCGCTTCCTTGTATTTTTTTAACATAAAGTGTGTGGTGGTGCTTACAACACCTTCAATAGTTGAAAGTTTGGTTGAAACAAAAGTAGCTACTTCTTTTAACGAATTGCCCTCAATCATAACCTGCAAGTCATAAGCGCCGGACATGAGATATAAACTGCGCACTTCCGGAAAGCGATAGATCCGTTCCGCGATAGCATCAAACCCCACTTCGCGCTGTGGGGTTATTTTTACGGCGATGATGGCAGTAACGCTGTCAACGCCGGCTTTTTCCCAGTTGATGATGGTATGGTACTTAACAATAATTTTTTCCTTTTCCAATTGCTTAATAAGGCTGGCAACTTCTTCTTGCGGTTTGTTTAACATAATCGCCAGTTTTTCCAAGGGCAATGTGTGATTTTTTTCCAATAATTCCAGCAATTCTTTCATAAAAAAACCTCCTGATTAAAAATAAAAAATCCCGTCCCTGAAAGGACGAGATTAGATTCCCGTGGTACCACCTAAATTAGCCATACGGCTCACTTGATCCTGTTAACGCCAGGATACGGCAATGCTTACTCTTAATTCAGCACACGGCTCAAGGAGGGCATTCAGTAACAGATTCTCCGCCGGATTTCACCTCAGCCGGCTCTCTGCAGAAGAAGTACTGTACCTACTATTCCTATCATCGCTTTAACTTATTTTTCAATATAGTACCATAGTAATTTTATTATTGCAAGCAACTCTTGAAATCTTTTTTATAAGAGCCATAACTGTTAGCTGACTGTATGCAAATATTTTTTAATACATATAATACAGCAAGGAAGGGAGTGATATTATTGAAATTGCTTTCTGTCGGCTTGAGCGGAGAAACAGAAGAAATTCGGGAAAAGCTTCAGCAGAACTGCAGTACATTGGCACAGGAAGGATTTCGGATTGCAATAGATGAGATAACGAAGGGAAATTATACTTTTCTGTGGTGCAACGTGCTGGAAGGTGAATTGTCCTTTCGTAGTTATGAACATATTAAACAATTGTTAAAAATTTACGTAGCTAACATTCTTTCCGATGTGATTATCGTGAAGGAAGAGAAAGATATAATCCGCAAGATCATCCGGCAAAATTATTATTATTTTAGTGATGAGGAGCGTAAGGCAGTTTATGATAATACGCTGAAAGTGTTAAATGGCAATAGCGCGATTGTCAATGAGTTTAATATTACCGACCGGCGAAAGAAAATATTGACAAAATTAATTGATTACCTGGATAATCACCATGAATTGATCGTAGAAGGTTTTGTCAATTTTCGTCTGAAGGAGTACCGTAAAGAACTGGTGCAGGTGGTTGATAAAGTAGTTGATGACTTTATGATGGAACTGGAATATAAAGAATTTATCCGTGTATTGCGATACTTCGTGGATATTCAGGAATCACAGATAGAGGAAGTTCATATATTGATGAATCAAAAAGGTATCTTCAAAATTATTGACACCTCCGGAAAAGCTATACACAATCAGTATCTGGAGAATTATATAAGTCAAAGCGTAGAAGAAATCAACTATGGTGATTTGCTGGTTACCGCCTTGATTACCATGGCACCGGAACATATCATACTGCATGGCAGTGATCCGACAGATGGTCAGGAAACAGTCGAGATTATCAAAAATATTTTTGAAGGCAGGGTTATGACTTGTAAAGGCTGCGCCGTTTGCCGGGCAAATATTTTTGAGAACATAACTCCCGATTAATTGACAAAGACCGGAAAGCTATATTACAATACTTAAAAGTATACAGAAAAAAGTAATGCAGAGGACATGGCAGTATTGTCAGGCGTTGCAGAGAAAAGATGCCTAAGGCTGTGAGCATCTTTACGTAACTCTTTATTGTTACCACCTCTAAACTGTGCGGCTGAAGACTTAATTGGTAAGCCGTGCCGGGAGTTTGTTCCCGTTATCAAATAGTCAAGATGAGTTTTTTAACTAATCAGGGTGGAACCGCGGGTAAACTCTCGTCCCTATGGGATGGGAGTTTTATTTTTTTCTGAAGGAGGAAGCTGAAATGAAAAAGATAAAAATTAAATTGCCGGATGGTGCTGTTCGGGAAGTGGAATCCGGGACTACTTTAGCTGAGGTGGCACAAGCGATTAGCCGTAGCTTGGGTAAGGCGGCATTAGTCGCTAAAGTAGATGGGCAAGTATGTGATTTACAGCGCAAAGTGGAGAAAGATGCCAAAGTTAAATTTTTGACTTTTGCAGATGAGGAAGGAAAAGCTGCGTTGCGTCATAGTGCTGCGCATATTATGGCTCAGGCGGTTAAACATTTATATAAGAATGTCAAAATAGCAATCGGACCGGCTATCACCAATGGATTTTATTATGACTTTGATGCGGAAAACAATTTTACTCCTGAAGATCTGGCTAGTATCCAGGCGGAAATGGAGCGCATTATTAAGGAAGATATACCAATCGAACGAATGGAAATGAGCCGGGAGGAGGCAGTCCGTTTTTTTGACGGACAGGGAGAAACTTACAAAGTGGAACTGATTGAAGGATTGCCGGAAGACGCAGTAATTTCGCTCTATCGTCAGGGTGATTTTGTCGATTTATGCGCCGGTCCTCACGTACCGTCTACCGGTAGGGTAAAGGCTGTAAAACTACAGAGTCTGGCGGGAGCCTACTGGCGGGGCGATGAAAAACGGAAAATGCTGCAGCGCATTTATGGAACTGCTTTTGAAAAAAAAGTGGAATTAGACGCTTATTTATTGATGTTGGAAGAGGCGGCAAAACGTGATCACCGGAAGCTTGGCCGTGAGATGGATTTATTTAGCATTCAGGATGAAGGTCCGGGTTTTCCTTTTTTTCATCCCAAGGGAATGGTTATCCGCAATGAATTGGAGGCATTCTGGCGTAAGCTGCATATTAAGTTTGGCTACCAGGAGATTAAGACGCCGATTATTTTAAGTCAGACTTTGTGGCAACAATCCGGTCATTGGGATCACTATCGTGAAAATATGTATTTTACCCAAATTGACGGTGAAGGATATGCTATTAAGCCGATGAACTGTCCGGGCGGTATTTTAGTATATCGTACTCAGCATCATAGTTATCGTGACCTGCCGCTCAGAACGGCAGAACTGGGGTTGGTTCACCGGCATGAATTGTCAGGTGCGCTCCATGGTTTAATGCGGGTTCGCAGCTTTACACAGGATGATGCTCATATCTTTATGCTGCCATCGCAAATAAAAGAAGAAATCAAGGGTGTTATTGATCTTTTTAACACAGTCTACAGCACTTTCGGTTTGTCTTATCATGCGGAATTAAGTACGAAGCCGGAAAAAGCGATGGGCGATGATGCCGTCTGGGAATTGGCTACAACTGCTTTGAAAGAAGCACTCGAAGATTATGGTATGTCATATAAAGTGAATGAAGGCGACGGTGCATTTTACGGACCAAAGATCGATTTTCATTTACAAGATTCCATTGGCCGCACATGGCAATGCGGTACGATACAATTAGACATGCTGCTGCCGGAAAAATTTGACCTGACCTATATCGGAGAAGATGGACAAAAACATCGTCCGGTTATGATTCATCGTGTTGCCTATGGAAGTATGGAGCGGTTTATCGGCATACTGATTGAGCATTATGCCGGAGCTTTCCCGACCTGGCTGGCACCGGTACAGGTTAAAATTCTGCCGATTACCGACCGGCATGTTGCTTATGCACAAGAAGTGGCTAAGCTGATGCAGAATTCGGATATCCGGGTCGAAGTCGATGACCGTAATGAAAAGATTGGTTATAAAATTCGGGAAGCACAGGTTCAAAAAATTCCCTATACCCTGGTTATTGGCGATAAAGAGCAGGAAAGCCGGAGTGTTGCTGTTCGTAAGCGGGGGCAGGGAGATTTAGGAAGCCGGAAAGTGGAAATGTTTATAGAGGATATAGGAAAAGAAATTGATGAAAAGGTTAATTCCTAACTAAAAATACTTGACTTATGAATCATTAGATGATATTATTCATAAGTACGATTAATAGTTATTAAGTGGAAGCCATCCGCTTCTCACCTTGCGGCTTTAGCTAGTAAGGTTAATATGGGCATGGTTTGATTGTGCTTTTTAGCGGGTGGCATGTATGTGCCATCCGTTTTTATTTTAGTTCAAAAATAACAGGAGGTGAGCGGCAATTAGCAAAGAGACTTTAAGGATTAATGAGGAAATCCGTGCCAGAGAGGTTCGTGTCGTAAGTCATAACGGAGAGCAGTTGGGAATTCTTGCGACCAGAGAGGCTTTGCGTTTGGCTGCAGAGCAGCATCTTGATCTAGTGGAAGTGGCTCCGACGGCGAAACCGCCCGTATGTCGTATTATGGATTTTGGTAAGTTCAAATATGAACAGCAAAAACGGGAAAAAGAAGCCAAAAAGAAACAGAAAGTGGTTACAGTAAAAGAAGTAAAATTACGTCCTAATATTGAAGATCATGACTTTAATGTCAAATTAAAAAATGCGCAGCGTTTTTTACAGGATGGCGACAAAGTTAAGGTAACCATTATGTTCCGCGGCCGGGAACTTTCCCATCCGGAGCTTGGGAGACAGGTGCTTGTTAAAATGGCCAATGAACTGAAAGACATGGTCATTGTTGAGCGTGAGCCTAAACTCGAAGGTAAAAATATGATTATGATTTTGGCAGCTAAATCACATAGCTAAGCCTTACAATTAGAAGGAGGACCCACAAATGCCTAAAATAAAAACACGTAGAAGCGCCGCTAAGCGGTTTAAAGTTACAGGCTCAGGCGAATTTAAACGCGCCAAGGCTTTTAAGAGCCATATTCTTGAGAAAAAGTCTCCGTCACGCAAACGTAATTTGCGTAAAGCCGCTTTGGTAAGCAAGTCTGATCATGAGCGTGTAGCAAAAATGCTTCCTTACGCTTAAAAATTAATATTTAAACAGGGGGTAAATGACATGCCAAGAGTTAAAAAAGGCGTGACTGCACATAGACGTCATAAAAAGATCTTAAAATTGGCGAAGGGTTATAGAGGCGCTAAGAGCAAACAGTTTAAAAAAGCAAATGAAACGGTAATGAAAGCTCTGTATTATGCTCGCCGCGACCGTCGTGCCAAAAAAGGCGAGTTCCGTAAGCTGTGGATTGCTCGTATCAATGCAGCTGCCCGTATCAATGGTATTTCCTACAGTCAGTTGATGAATGGCCTGAAAAAGGCAGGAGTTGAGGTCAACCGTAAAATGCTGGCCGAGTTAGCCGTAAGCGATATGCCTGCCTTTGGCAAATTGGTCGCTGCTGCTAAAGAACAGTTGCGTTAAATCTGCGCAAAAAAGTCCGGAAAATTCCGGACTTTTTTTGTAATTTGTAATATGAGTAGTTTTCCTGTTTTTCTGTGAAAACTAAATGTAATTCAGTTAAAGAGCCTGCCTTGCCGAACGTACAGATCGGAAAAAGGAGGGAAGGGGTATGGCAGAATGTATAACCAGTCTGCAAAATAAATATATTAAACTGGCTGCAGCATTAAAACAAAAGAAATACCGTGAAGAAACCGGGTTGTTTGCAGTAGAAGGAGTACGGTTGGTTGAAGAAGCGGCCCGGTCTCATTATCGAGTGGATACGTGTCTGTATGTTCCCAAAGCCTTGGAGCAAAAGCGGGTACAAGATATTTTAAATAGGTTTAAAAATTCGGGAACCCGTGTATTGGCAGTTTCAAACGAAGCGTATCATAAGGTGACGGATACACAGGAACCACAAGGAATTATGGCTTTAGTGGAGAAGTTTCAGCCGGATATTTCCGATTTGCTTGCGTCCGAAAAGTTGCCCCTGCTACTTGTTTTGGATCATCTACAAGATCCGGGAAATGTGGGCAGCGCCATACGTTCGGCCGATGCGGCCGGTTGTACCGGAGTGATTTTATCCCGTGGATGTGCTGACTTGTACGCTGGCAAAACCGTGCGCTCCACCATGGGTTCTCTGTTCCATCTGCCGGTTTTGGAGAATGTTGATTTGCCTGCTTTTCTGGCAGTGTGTAAAAATAACAGGATTAATATTATGATAACAACTTTGTCTGACGCCCGTGTATATTTCCATGTGGATTTTACCCGTCCTGTTGCTATTGTTTTTGGCAACGAGGGAAATGGGGTTACTGCCAGCCTTTTGCCAGAGGCGGATGAACGATTATATATTCCTCTTAAGGGGAAAGCGGAATCTTTAAATGTAACTGCGGCAGCATCTGTTATTTTGTACGAAGCTGTCCGGCAGCGACAGTACATGGGCTGATGCTGCCGGAGGGGGGAAAAGACGTGAAGCAACTTGTAAATTACGGATTCTTATGCTACAATAAAAAAGCGTAAATATTCAAATTCCGATAACTAATTAGGGAGGGTGTGGTCTCTTGTGTTGACCGCCGAATTCTTTTGGAAACTGTTTAAAGCTACAGGTTCTGTTGCTGCGTATTTATCCTATCGACAATTAATGATACAATAAGCCAGTGTGGCATTGCGATGACGGAGAAAGTATGTTAGGGGTGTTTCCTACAGGGAGGGTGCTGCCATAGATTGAGAGCGGCCCGGAGACATATAGCAGAAGTTCGCTCCTGAGTATCTGGGCTGAAAATTCATGTAGGCCGGACGTTTTCCGCGTTAAGGAATCGGAGTAGATAAGTAGGGTGGTACCGCGGAAGTATGACTTCCGCCCCTTTAGGGGCGGAAGTTTTTATTTTTTAGGAGGTTGGGTTAGCTATGGAAGAACAATTAGAGTCCTTGAAAAAGGCAGCACTTCAGGAACTTAAAGAAGCCGATACTTTGGGTGTGTTGAATGAATTACGTGTTAAATATTTAGGGAAAAAGGGAAGTTTGACCGGGGTGTTAAAAGGACTTGGTAATTTACAGCCGGAGGAAAGACCGCGTATTGGGCAAATTGTAAATGCCATCCGGACACAGTTGGAAATGGAAATTGCCAATAAAAGCGATGAACTGAAGCAAGCGGAACTGGATAAACGCCTTGCTTCGGAGCGGATTGACGTCACCTTGCCGGGAAGAACCTCCAATATCGGCAGCAGGCACCCGCTGACTTTAACACTTGACCGTATTAAGGATACATTTATGAGAATGGGGTTTGATATAGCAGACGGACCGGAAGTGGAAACCGATTATTATAGTTTTGAGGCGCTGAATTTGCCGAAGGATCACCCGGCGCGCGATATGCAGGATTCTTTTTATATTACCAGTGATATTTTGCTCAGACCCCATACTTCACCGGTGCAGGTACGTACCATGCAGGCGGCCGATCCCGGACAGCCTATCCGCATTATTGCACCGGGAAAAGTATACCGCCGCGACTATGATGCAACTCATTCTCCGATGTTTCATCAGGTCGAGGGTTTGGTGGTTGACAGGGGCATTCGTTTTTCCGATTTAAAAGGAACGCTAGAGTTGTTTATTTATGAAATTTTTGGCAACGATGTTCGGGTAAGATTCCGTCCCAGTTTCTTTCCGTTTACCGAACCTAGTGCTGAAGTCGATGTATCCTGCGTAATGTGCGGCGGTAAAGGGTGCCGGGTATGTTCGGGAACAGGATGGCTGGAGATACTGGGATCAGGCATGGTGCATCCAAGGGTGCTGGAGATGAGCAGGTTTGATTCGGATAAAGTGAGTGGCTTTGCTTTTGGCATGGGTGTGGAGCGGATTGCCATGTTAGTTTACGGCATTGATGATTTGCGTCTCTTTTATGATAATGATTTGCGCTTTTTGCGGCAGTTTTAAGGAGGGTCTGATATATGCGCGCATCAATTAAATGGCTTAAAGATTATGTAGACTTTAGAGAAACACCGGAACAACTGGCTGATATGCTAACGATGGCCGGTGTTCCGGTTGCAACTGTGGAATATTTGGGAAAAGATATTGAAAATATCGTTACCGGGAAGATTCTTGCTATTGAGCATCATCCCAATGCGGATAAATTATCAATATGTAAAATTGATACCGGTTCAGAAGAGCCTCTTACCATCGTAACGGGTGCCAACAATATTAAAACCAATGATATGGTGCCGGTAGCGCTGGTAGGGGCTAAGCTGCCGAATGGAATGGTCATTAAACCCAGTAAGCTGAGAGGTATTCTGTCCAACGGTATGCTGTGTTCGGCAGAAGAACTAAAGCTTGACAGCAAGTTGCTGCCGCAGGAAGCCAAAGCGGGAATTTACATATTGCCGCCGGCGACGCCCGTTGGCATGGATATAAGACCTGTATTGGGATTGGATGACACAATATTAGAGTTTGAACTTACCGCCAACCGGGCAGATTGCTTTTCTATCTTAGGATTGGCCCGTGAAATTGCTGTATTGACAGGCGGCAGTGTCAAAAAGCCGATGTTAAATCTCAGGGAAACGGGAAAAGAAAAGGCGTCGGCTCTTGTTCAGGTTAGGATTGAGGATAGGTCATTATGCTCCCGCTTTGCTGTGCGGGTTCTGCAAAATGTAAAGGTTGGTCCGTCACCGGACTGGCTTAAACACCGTCTTCAAGCGGCCGGAATGCGTTCAATTAATAATGTAGTCGATGTTACCAATTTTGTTATGCTGGAACTGGGGCAACCGATGCATGCCTATGATTATAATTTACTGTCCCGGCATACCTTGGTTGTCCGGAAAGCTTACCACCAGGAACGGTTAACTACACTTGATGGTGTAAAACGTGAACTTACCGGCGATATGCTGGTAATTGCCGATGCAGTACAGGCTGTGGGGATAGCAGGGGTGATGGGGGGGTTGGCTACCGAAGTCACCAATAATACACAAAATATATTACTGGAAGCGGCTTGTTTTAACGGAGCCAGTATCCGGCGAACTTCCCGTGCATTAGGACTGCGTTCCGAGGCCTCCGGCCGTTTTGAACGGGGAGTAGATACAGCCAATATAATCCGGGCTTTGGACCGGGCCGCCAAATTGCTGGAAGATATGGGCGCTTGTGAGGTTTGTCCGGGCATTGTGGATAACTATCCCAATGTGGTACTTCCTAAGCAGGTTGTATTTACTGCTAAGCAAATTAATGACCACCTGGGAACCGATATCTCGCCCAAAATTATGATTGACATTTTAAAACGCCTGGAGTTTGAACTGGATTCTACTAGTGAGGGTCATACTATTACGGTAAATGTTCCCACCTGGCGTGGGGATGTCACCAGAGCGGCTGATATTTCGGAAGAAATAGCCCGGATATATGGCTATGATAATATACCGTCCACAACTCCCCAAGGTAATATGGTCCGTGGCGGACAAAGCGTTTTACAATCTATTGCGGAAAAAATTAAAAATAGTTTGTCCGGAATCGGCTTCTCCGAAGTCATTTCTTTCAGCTTCACTCATCCTTCCATTTTGGATAAGCTAAATATACCGCAAGATGATAATCGGCGTAGGGCAGTCACTATTCTCAATCCCATTACTGATGATTTTCCCCTGCTCCGGACGACTTTACTGGGCGGTATTCTGGAGACCATTGTGCGAAATTTATCACGTAAGAATGAAAATTTGCGTATTTATGAACTTGGCGCGGTCTATTTACCGGAAAAACTGCCGCTGGATGCTGATTCGCTGCCGCAGGAACCGTTGGTTTTATGTGGAGCCCTAGTGGGTAACCGCGAAGAGGCAGCATGGAATCACAGTAGAGAACCGGTAGATTTTTACGATGCTAAAGGTACGGTTGAGGCAATTTTGACTTCCTTGGGAATTGATGATTATCTGACTACACCAGCCGAGAACCCTTCTTTTCATCCGGGCAAAACCGCAATAGTCACTAAACAGGGTGATGCCTTAGCGATTATAGGGGAAATACATCCCGGAGTACTGGATGCGTTTGATATTACCCGTAAAGTCTATGTTTTTGAAATGAATGTAGAATTACTTGCCAAACATACGCGTCTGATCAGTACGTATCGTCCGTTGCCTAAATTTCCGGGGATTAATCGTGACATCGCCGTGATATTGCCGGTTGATATCCCTGCTGATAATGTATATCGGGCTATTCTCGGCAATGCAGGGCAATTGCTTAGTGATGTAAAACTGTTCGATGTATATACGGGTGAACAAGTTCCGCAGGGCATGCGCAGTCTGGCATTTTCTTTATATTTCCGTTCGGTGGAAAAAACTCTGACCGATGAAGAGGTCGAAATTCCTTATAAGAAAATTGTTGCAGCGCTGGAAACAACGTTTGGTGCCAAAATTCGCAACTAACCAATATTGTTATTTAAGATTTGGCGTTTAGGTCAAATCTTTTCTTCTTTTTTGGGGCAGGATTTAATTAAAAGAAGATAGAATGTAAAACAAGAGGAATTTGCAAAGAAAGTTAGACTGTTGCAATATTCAACAAATTAGGTTAGTTGGTGAAAAACGCGCAATGAATGAAAAAAAGAGCAAGGTTACGGTTGAGATTTTTGGTGAATCGTACGCGTTAAAAGGAGATGCTGAGGCGGAACGAATCGTCAAAGTAGCTGCTTTTGTTGATGAACGCATGCATAAAATTGCTCAGGCTAATGTTAGGCTCTCACCTGCTAAGATTGCCGTATTGGCTGCGTTAAATATTGCAGATGAGTATTTACAATTAGAAAAAGATTATCAAGAGTTGTTGGAATTATTAAAAGACGAGAAGTAGTCTTGGCCGGTTCCATACAGTATAACCCTACAGTCGTTTGTGAATAATACGACCAGGGGGTGGTTAAGTTGTTCGGTTTGGATACTATGATTGATAGCAGCGAAATCGGGCAGGTAATGTTTCATATCATTCTTCTTTTTACTGCGGCGCTTATTGTGGTTCGATTGATGGGAAACCGTACGGTAGGGCAACTTTCCCCATTCGATTTTGTTATTATGGTAGGTATTGGTGATATTATTGTCAGTGCAGCCATGGATAAATCCTTGACTTTGTTGTCCGGAGTAGAAGGTTTGCTAGCGCTGTTGTTTTTACAGCAATTACTATCTTATCTGTCTTTAAAAAGCACGACCCTGCGCAAATGGTTTGAAGGTACGCCGGTCTTATTGATTCAAGACGGGAAAGTTATTAAGGAAAATTTTTCTAGTACCTACTTTAATTATGATGATTTGCGACAGGAGTTGCATCGGCAGGGAATGGACATAACTGATTTAAAAGATATTAAAATTGGCCGTTTGGAAAGTTGCGGGGTTTTTACTATTATTAAAACACCGGAAGCTGAACCTGTTACTAAGAAAGATATGGATGATTATATCAAAAGCTTGTTTGACAATCCGTTAAGCCCTTTAGGGGCGCATATGGTAAAAATGGAGAAGGCAATGGAGAATTTACAGACTATTGCTGATGGCATCCGGCAATATACAGCCCAGAGCGAAACTTGCCCCAACAACGATAATGGCAGCAGGAACTAGAAAAAGAGTTGCGTTAAAGGGGAAGGGGGCGGCCCTTCTTTTTTCAGGCATAAATTTGTCATTCCGGCAAGCGTGGAGAAGGTTATGCATGTATTACTGATTTTTATTGATGGGGTGGGACTAGGAGAAAACAATTCCGCTGTAAATCCTTTTGCCCGTTATAGTATGCCTTTATTTCAGAAGATATTTGGTGGTTCTTTAACCCGCTCGCTGGGAAAAGTGATACAGTCCGGAGGTTGTTTAGTACCTACCGATGCGGGACTGGGTGTTACCGGACTACCGCAAAGTGCTTCAGGACAAACTACCTTGTTTACCGGAATTAATGCTGCACGGGTAATGGGAATGCATGTGCATGCTTTTCCCGGGCCACGACTGGCTGAGCTGATTGCAGAAGCGGGCATTATGAAACGTTTGCTTGCCCGGGGATTTCAGGTAACATCTGCCAATATGTATGCACCGGATTATATGAATTTGGTTGCCGCACGTAAAAGGCGGCATGCAGCGACTACTCTCGTGGTCCTGACAGCCGGACAGCCTCTGCGCTCATCAGGGATATGCTTGACGGAAAAGCGGTATATCAGGATATTACGAATGAAATGTTGCAATTATCCGGTTTTAAAGAAATACCGGTTGTTTCTCCGGAGTTGGCAGGGCAACGGTTGCTGGAGCTTGCCGGGGAGCATCATTTTACTTTATTTGAATATTTTCAAACGGACCGGTGCGGCCATAAACAGAATTGGAAGCAGGCTGAAGTGATTATTAGCATATTGGGTCGTTTTTTGCTGGAGATTTATTGCTCGTTACCGGAAAATATGCTGGTGTTGATAACCAGTGATCACGGAAACTTTGAAGATCTAAGTACTAAAAAACATACGTTGAATCAAGTTCCCACTATTTTGTTTGGCAAACATTGTACAGAAATCGCTAAAAAAATAAATTCTTTAGTCGATGTGACACCGGCTGTTCTGGCGGCTGTAGATAAGGTATAGAAGGAGATGGAAGGGTTGGAACTTTTGGCTCCGGTAGGCAGTCAAAAAGCTTTGGTCGCAGCTGTGGAAAGCGGTGCCAATGCCGTATATTTAGCCGGGAAGCTATTTGGCGCCCGGGCTTACGCTGATAATTTTAATGAGGAAGAACTGGCTGAGGCGGTAAAACTGGCTCATTTGCGTGGCGTATTGGTTTATGTTACCGTTAATACGCTGGTGGACAATCAGGAAATTCAGGATTTAATCTCCTATATGCAGTATTTGGACCGTATCCATGTCGATGCCATTATTGTTCAGGATATTGGCGTTGCTGACATCGCACGCCAGGTTATCCCTTCAATGCCGCTGCATGCCAGTACGCAAATGACTATTCACAATCTGGACGGCGTTCTGTTTCTGGCGAAAAACGGGTTTTCCCGGGCAGTTTTGGCCAGGGAATTGTCCTTGGAGGATATCCGCTACATTTGCCGTTATTCTCCTATTGAAATTGAAATTTTTATTCATGGTGCGTTATGTATTTCTTATTCGGGGCAATGTCTGATGAGCAGCATCATCGGTGGGCGTAGCGGCAATCGCGGGCGTTGTGCGCAGCCCTGCCGGTTGCCGTATACTCTGGTGGATAAACAAGGCTGCAATGCCCTTGACGACCAGGATGCCGGAGAATATCTGTTAAGTCCTAAAGATTTAAATACAATAGACAGCATTCCGGAATTGCTATCGGCCGGAGTAACTTCATTAAAAATAGAAGGCAGGATGAAACGTCCGGAATATGTAGCTGTTGTGGTGGATACTTATCGCCGCTCGCTAGATGCCTGTTTAGCCGGAAACGGTAAAAGAGCATCTAGTTTAGGTGATCATAAGAATTTGGCACAGGTATTCAACCGTGATTTTACCACTGCTTATTTATATAAACATAGCGGACGTGAAATGATCAGTCACCGGCGTCCCAATAATCGTGGCGTCCGCATCGGCCGGGTACTTGAATACCGGGCAAACAGTAAGACAGCGGTCATCCGTTTGGATGAACCGCTCTACAAGGGTGATATTATTGAGTTTTGGGTTAAAGTCGGCGGGCGGGTGAATATAACCGTCAATTCCATGTCTATAGATGGCGAGCCGGTATTAGAGGCTCCTGCCAATACAGCAGTTGCCGTTCCTGTACCTTCTCCGGTCAAATCCAATGACCGGGTTTTCAAGGTCTTTGATGCCCGTTTGATGGAATATGCCCGTAAATTTTTTGCCGGTGTAGCACCGGTCAGACGTATCCCCGTCAAAGTGTTGGTAGAGGTCGCTGTAGGAGAACCATTAAGAATCTGTATAGAGGATACCGATGGTTATACCGGCCAGGCTGCTACACATTTCATAGCGGAAAAAGCCCGTAACCGGCCGTTGACAGCGGAAACGATCAGCAGGCAAATCGAACGGATGGGTAATACGGTATTTGCCGTACAATCGTTGAATTGCCAGATACAAGGCGAGGTTATGGTACCGGTAAGTGAAATCAATGATGCCAGGCGCCGGGCAATCGACGGATTAGAACAGGCCCGTTTGGACCGGTTTATACGGTCCAGGGAAAAGTCTGTGGTTTTGCCGCGTATTGCCGGCCCCGTAATTCGAGAAAAAAAGCGGATGATGCCGCAGCTGACTGTTCATGTGGATAGTGTAGAGAAGGTAAAGCAGGCTCTTGATCATGGTGCCGATGTGATCTTGTTTGGCGGTGAAACCATGAATCATCGCATGATTCCGACTGATGAGTATCGTAAAGTGGTGGATATGGTACGGACCAAAGAGAAGAAGATCATCTTAAGTACTCCCCGTCTGGTAAAAGAATGGCAGGTGGACAAGATAAAGAAGGAACTGACGTTATTCGGACAATTGACTCCTGATGCTGTAGCGGTGAGTAATCTCGGCGTATTGCATATGGCCAGGGAATTGACTGATATACCGCTGCATGGCGACTATCCGCTGAATATTTATAACTGGGCTGCCATTAAATTTTTACAAGAACAGGGGTTGGACAGTATTACGCTGTCACCGGAACTTAATTTTTCACAAGTGGAGGAAATCGTCAGCCTGTCCACTTTACCGGTGGAATGTTTAGTTCACGGGTATTTGACACTGATGATATCGGAATATTGTATGCTGGGAAGTTTTCTGGGTAATTTACATGCCGGATCGTGTTCACAGGCTTGTTTGAAGGGGACATACTGGCTTAAAGACCGTAAAGAGGAAATTTTTCCGGTGGTTACCGATCAATTTTGCCGTATGCATATTTTAAATGCGAAAGAACTCAGCATGTTGCCGTATATCTACCGCTTTTACGAAATGGGTATTGACAGAATACGTATTGAAGGGAAAAATGATAGACCGGTGCAGTTGGGAAGGCTTGTCCGGCTGTACCGCGAGTGCCTTGAACAAGAGCGTGATTCATCTGACCGCCTGCAGGATAAAATTAATCAGCTTGAGCATGAGAACATCACCAGGGGGCATTACTTCCGCGGGGTTTTATAGCTTACGGCGGGCTATGAATGCGATATAAGCGTTGGAGGAGAAAGAATACTTAATGAATGATTTAGCTTTACATATATTGGAGTATCACAAAATCATTGAACAGCTGGCCTGTAACACCACTTCGACGATGGGGCGGGAACTGGCAGAAGCTTTACTACCGACGGGTGATATGGTACAGGTTGAAGCCCGGCTTGCTGAAACTTCGGAAGCGAGAGAAGTTATGTCCTTGGTTCCCAGCGTACCCTTAGGGGGAATACGTGATATCCGACACGTTATTAGACGTGCCGAACTGGGAGCGATACTCGAGCCTGCCGATTTGCTGGCTGTTGGCAGTGTTCTTTATGCATCCCGTAGAATAAAACATTTTTTTTATGAATTAACGAAGCCAGTACCTATTTTAGCCGGGCTAGTGGAGCAGATTGCGGTACAACGGCAACTTGAGAATACAATCGAAAATACTGTTACCGAACAGGGAAATATCAGGGATGATGCCAGTGTTGAACTTTTACGGCTGAGACGTGCCATTCGGAATACACAGGCAAGTATCAAGGATAAAATGGATCATATATTGCGGTCGGGGGAGTATCAAAAATTTGTTCAGGATTCTTTGATAACCATTCGGTCAGATCGTTATGTTATACCGATTAAGCAGGAGTACCGGCAACATTTCCCGGGAATTGTACATGATCAGTCGGCAAGCGGAGCAACCGTATTTATTGAGCCGATGGCGGTTGTGAATTTGAATAATGATATCAAACAGTTTACGGCAGCGGAAAAAAATGAGATAGAGCGGATTCTAGCTACGGTAAGTGCCCAGATAGGCAAAGAAAGTGAAGCCATCATTCATAATTGTCAAATGTTGTCACAAATCGATTTTGCTTTTGCTAAAGCCCGTTTGAGTTTTGCGATGGAGGCTCAAATGCCCCAAATCAATAAGCAAGGTTATGTTCATTTACAGCGTGCTCGGCATCCTCTGATTCCTTCCGATGTTGTGGTGCCGATTGACATTCGGCTTGGCAGGGATTTTAATACTTTGCTGATTACCGGACCTAATACCGGAGGCAAGACAGTAGCTCTAAAGACAATCGGACTTTTTGCTCTAATGGCGCAGGCCGGACTATTCATTCCGGCCGCCAGTGGATCTGCCATTTCCGTATTTTCCAATATTTTCGCTGACATTGGAGACGAACAAAGTATTGAACAAAGTCTAAGTACTTTTTCCTCGCATATGACTAATATAGTTAAGATTTTGCAACAAGCGTCCAGCCGTGATTTGGTATTGATTGATGAAATCGGGGCGGGAACTGATCCAGAAGAAGGTGCTGCGCTGGCTATGGCTATATTAGAGTACCTGCTGCAAACAGGAGTCAAAACGGTTGCAACAACACATTACAGCGAATTAAAAACGTTTGCGTATAGCCATAATGGGATTGAAAATGCCTCTGTGGAATTTGACGTGGAAACACTTAGACCAACGTATCGTTTGTTAATCGGTATCCCGGGCAGCAGCAATGCATTTGCCATTAGCCGGCGTTTAGGCCTGTCTGGCACTATTATCAGCCGTGCACAGGAGCTTATTGAAAGAGAACACGCTGAGCTTGAAAATGTACTTAATTCCCTGGAAGAACAAAAAGTAACATATAGCCGCCGTAATGAAGAAATTATAAAACTTGAACGGGAACTGAAGCTTAAACATGCCCAGGTGACGCAAGAGTATAGCGACCTTATGGAAAAGAAAAGCAAAATGTTGCGCAAAGCTCAGCAGGAAGCGGCTACGCTGTTGCGTCAGACGAAAAGAGAGGCTGAAGAGGTGATTGCAGAGCTTAAAGCACAATTTGCGGTTAAGGATGAGCGGGAGCGGCAGTTAGCTGTAACTAATGCGAGAAAACGCTTGCAGGAGTCTGGTGCAAACCTCCAGGATATTTCAGAAGAACCGGATCATTTGCCGCATCTTTCTCCGCAACAAATAAGACCAGGTCTTCGTGTTTTTGTTACAACTTTAAAGCAGACAGGCACGATTCTGTCGGCCGGTTCAGAGGAATTGACTGTACAATTGGGCATTATGAAAGTCAATGTACCTCTTGCGGTTTGCCGCCTTGCAGAGCAGAAGGGCGAAGGGGAGAGACAATGTAGAAAAAGTTCAGACGGTCGTAAGTTGGATGTAAGCCAGAGACGGGAAGTAGCGCGGCAAATTGATATCCGTGGAAATACCGTTGAAGAAGCGGAAATGATATTGGGGAAATATCTGGATGATGCAGTCGTTGCCGGTTTGACTCAAGTGCTTGTAATCCATGGTAAAGGGACGGGTGCCCTGCGTAAGGGGATAAGAGCATATCTGAAACAGCATTATCATGTTAAAGATATAAGTATTGGTGAAGTAACAGAAGGCGGTGACGGGGCAACTGTCGTCCGCTTGTCATGAATTAGAGGTGTGGAATCACACCTCTAATTCATTTATTATTTAAAAATTGCTTTTCCAATTTAATGACCGGCTGGAAATACGCCTTTCGCTTTCGTCCGGGTTAGTTACGGCTTTAGCTACTTCCGGTTGTGGCGGAGACGGGTCGGGAGAAGTGGTGGCTGCTGCCGATTCTTTTGATGAACTGTTTTTTATATCAGAAGTATCAGGCACAGCTTTTTCTTGTTTGGTGTGGTTGTCGTGTTGTTTGTCATTATGACTGCTGCCACCAAGATTATTTATAAGGCCAAGTACAGCCGACATATTAGCGGCATTTAGCTTGGATTTGAGTTGCGGGCTGTTTAGTAAAGGCAGGAGTGATATAAGTAAATCCGGAGAAGGACTGCCGCCGTCACTTTTTGCTATTTCACTGAGTATTTTTTGCAAGGGGTTTTCACTGCCGGAATTAGCGCTTTGCATAGGCGCACGGATATTTTGACTGCGATTGAGTATCGCAACCAGACAAAGAAGGGACAAAATATTGATTAAAGTATCGTAATTGTTGCTTTCCTGGGATAAGTTGTCTAAGAGTCGTGTGACAGACTGTAGAAGCGACTTATCCGTGATTTCATTAGCCATATAACCACCCCTTTAAAAAAGGCCGGGAATTTTGGGGAGATTTAAGTCACCGGCTAGTTTGGACATTGCCAGTTGATTCAGCTCACGTGATTTGTTTAACGCATTGTTTACGGTGGCCACTAGTAAATCCTGAAGCAGTGCAATATTTTCCGGCTTGAGATATTGCGTATTTAATTCTATGGTGACGATTTCCTGCTGGCCGTTAACAACGATTTTTATCACATCTCCACTGGTAACTTCAATTCGTTCTTGCTTTAATTGTTCCTGGATCATATCCACATTTTGTTGAATTTTTTTAACAACATCCATCATGTTCCCTAGGTTTTCCCACATACTCCCACCTCCGCTATATTTATATGCTACTTTATGCAGAAACAGTAAAAATGTGCGTCAATGTTAAAATAAAAAGGACCCGATAGGACTTAAATATCATATATTACACTAGCCAATTTAAAATCGTAGGGAGGCAGTGTTATGCGCTTACGGCGACACCATAAAACATTCCGTCATACTTATGATATTTCTACAAGTAAAGAAGAAAATATCGGGGAAGATCAGGAAGTTAAACCGGAAGAAATAGATCAGAAAGAAGCCAATCAGATAGAAACAACAATTAAGAAAAATTCACCGGCAGCACTGGTGAGAAAAATAGTCAATAATCCGAATTTTAGCTTTCAGATAGTTATTATTCTCTTAACTTTGCTTGGGGATAACGTGCCAATGGATCGTCATTTAAACGGAATCACTTCGACGATTGACAAAATTCGAAATGTCACCGAAGTCGTTAACCATTCTATGGAGTCCCTAAAGTCTGCAGCCGAGGCACCCAGACACATTCGTAAACTTTTAGAATAATGAAACCACTTAACTAAATACCACGAACTGTAACATCTTGTAACAATGCTCCATATTATGAAGTAAAGGGAAGAGCAACAGCAAGGATGTACAAATACATATTCGGCTGATTGTTCTCAAGTGACCAATAATAAGGAGGTAATTAAATGGCAAGAAATTGCGGCGGCTGGGGTGGTAATGGTTCTTGGTGGATTATCATTATTATTATTTTACTGCTTTTCTTTTTTGATGATGGACCATTTTTTTGTTAACCCGATTGCTTTATATTGAGGAGCATATCTCTGTATGTTCCTCAAATTTTATTGTATCTTAATGGAGAGCAAAGGATTTGATTAACAAACCCTTGTTTAATATATATATGCAGGAGTATAGAAAAACACGCGTTTTTACGCGTGTTTTTCTATGGAATATTTTTTTTGTCTCTTTCAGAGGAAGGCGATGGCGGAGGTGGCAGAGCAGTGTCCTCTTCTCTTTTCGGTAGCGGCGGTAAAGTGTTACTGTCGGCAGAGGGCTCTGTCGCGTTGTCCGATGGTACTTCGCCGGTTTTGTTTTTTGTTTTCTCTTTATCCTTTTCCTTGCCGGTATCGCTGCTAGAGGCAGATTGTTTGCTTGGTTGAGTTCCCTCAATAAAAATTTCGCTTTTGGCATCTTTATTGTTGGGATCGTTCACCAAAAGCCCGTCTTCAGTAGAAATTGTTGCCGATATGATGCCGCTGGGGCGAGGAAAATCGCGTGCTGGAACCGTGGTTAACGCTTTAGACATAAAGGTATGCCAAATCCTTGCCGGGATGGTACCACCGGTAATTCCATTAAGATACCCGTCATTGTCGTTACCCATCCAGACAGAGGCAACTAAGTCGGGAGTATAGCCCACGAACCAGGCATCCTTATAGTCATTGGTAGTACCGGTTTTACCGGCAGCAGGACGTCCGATGGCGGCTGCTGTGCCAGTGCCGCGCAAGATGACTCCTTTTAAAATATCGGTTAGAATATAGGCACTGCGTTCATTGATAACGGCCTTTTCATGAGGCGTATATTCTTCCAGTACCTTCCCGTTCCGGTCGACCACTTTTAAAATAGCAACCGGTTGAGCACGTACTCCCTGATTGGCAAGTACTCCATAGGCACTGGCCAATTCCAGAGGGGTGACGCCGCGCGTTAAGCCGCCCAGGGCCATGGCTAAATTGCGGTCATTGGTACCGCCGTCCAGGACTAATGTAGAAATTCCCATTTGTTGAGCATAATAAAGAGGTTTATCCGCTCCCAACTGCTTGGCAAGTTTTACGGTAGGGACATTTAAAGAATTTTCCAAAGCGGTGCGTAAAGTAACTTTTCCGTGGAACTTGTTGTCGTAGTTTACCGGAGACCAGTTATCAAAGCTGATCGGACTATCGTCCACAATGGTAGATGCGGTCATTCCGCTTTCAATAGCGGCTAAATAAACAAAGGGTTTAAACGCTGATCCCGGCTGCCTTTCAGCCATAACGGCACGGTTAAATTGATCAGTTCCCCGGCCACCTACCATGGCTTTAATATATCCGGTATGCGGATCAATTGCCACCAGAGCTCCCTGTGGCTGTTGAATTCCGCTGCTGTCAGTCTTTACGGTGGGCAATTGCTGCATGGCGGCTTCCGCTGCTTCCTGCATATGAGTATCCAGCGTGGTATAAATTTTGAGTCCTTCTTTATAAACGGCATCAGCACCGTATTTGTCAATTAGCTGCTGCAGTACGTAATCAACAAAATAGGGGGCGACATCGGAGACCGAATTTTGCCCGGATTTTGATGCTAAAACAAGTTTTTCTTTTTGTGTTTTGGCGGCTGTATTACCGTCAATATAGCCGTATTTTACCATTTGTTCTAAGACTGTGGCTTGGCGCTGTGTTGCCGCCTTTAGATTATTTAGAGGTGAATAATAATTCGGGCTTTTGGGGATACCGGCCAGCATGGCACATTCAGCCAGCGTCAAATCTTCAACATTTTTCCCAAAATATACCTGAGCTGCCGACTGGACGCCATAGGCACCCTGACCAAAGTAAATATGATTTAAATACATTTCGAGAATTTCAGTCTTGGTATATTGTTGTTCAATCTGTAACGCTAAAAAAGCTTCCTGGATTTTACGCTTTATGGTTTGATCTTGGGTTAAAAGCGCATTTTTGGCTAATTGCTGGGTGATAGTACTACCGCCTTCAGCAACGCCTCTGTTAGTAATGTTGGCCCACACAGCCCGTAAGATGCCTTTGGGATCGATACCGATATGTTGATAAAATCTGGAATCTTCGGTGGCGATAAAAGCATTCTGCAGATTTTTAGGAATTTTGTTAATGGATACAGGCAAACGGTTTTCGGTGGAATGAATGGTAGTAATGGGAGTGCCCTGACTATCAAAAATTTGCGAAGAGGCAGCAGGTCTAATGTCTCCTTTTAATCCCGGCATTGTTTGAATACTGGCAGTCAAAAAACCAATGCCGGCACCGGCAACCATAACAACAAATATAATTATTGCAATTACCGCTATTCTGGATAAAAATTTTTTTGAAGTGCGTCGGCTTTTGGACTGCTTGTCCTTTTGTTCATTATACATAGCGAGTATGGCAACCTCCTTCAAATACGATGACCCATCACAGGAATACCAAGTTATTATACCATAAAATATCAAGTAAACATATAATATTAGACAAGCAAAACGACTTCAAGCTGCTATATTATTGAAACCAGCGGGAAAAATAATACCAGAATTATTTTGCATTACAGAGGGAAAAGGATTTTTTTATTCCATGCCGAACTAAAAATGTCAATGCATAAGATATGTGTAAGAGGCAGTTGGAAGGGGATGTACTTATTTGTTACGCGGTGTCAGAGGAGCTACGACTGTAGAAGAAAATAAACGTGATGAGATTTTTACCAGTGTTGCTGAATTGTTAACTGGTCTTGTGGAGGAAAATAATATTTGTTTAGAAGATGTCGGAGCTGTCATATTTAGTTCCACGCCCGATATTAATGCTGCATTTCCTGCAGCTGGTGCCAGGGCATTAGGATGGTCGGATGTACCCTTGTTTGGCACGCTGGAAATTGATAATCCGGAGGGGGTACCACGCTGTATACGGGTGTTAATCTTATGGAATACACAGGTTCCACAGCATTTAGTTAAACATTTATACTTAAAAGGGGCGACGGTGTTAAGGCAGGATCTAACATCTTGATATAATTGAAGAGGCACAGCGTAATGAGACGGTGTGCCTTTTGTAACGCATCAATTTCTTATATGAATTAGGTGATGGTATGTCTTTGATTTCAATAGTAGTGCCGGTTTTTAATGAAGAAGATAACATTGAGAATTTCTACAGGGAGCTTTGTCATGTCTGGGTACCGTTAACGCATGAGTTTGAACTCATTTTTGTCGATGATGGCTCAAGTGATGCCACACCGATTCTATTAGAAAGATTGAGTCAGCAAGATTCACGGGTGAGTGCTTTAATTTTGGCCCGTAATTTCGGCCACCAAATTGCTTTAACCTGTGGACTGGATCATACATCAGGAGATGCAGTGATTACTATGGATGGAGATATGCAACATCCTCCTGAATTGTTACCTACCCTTATAAAACAATGGGAGAACGGCTTTGAAGTTGTTCAGACCATTCGTAAAAATACAGAAGGCGTATCCCGATTAAAAAAAATCACGTCCTTACTTTTTTATAAAATGATTAATGCAATGTCCAAGGTGCGTGTGCAGGAGGGTGGCTCTGATTTTCGTCTGATGGATAAACGAGTTGTCGAAAGTTTTCGCTGTTTTCGGGAAAGGGCAAGATTTATTCGTGGTATGATAGGGGCAATTGGCTACAGGCAGGTACAGATTGATTTTGTAGCTCCTAGACGTTTTGCCGGAAAATCAAAGTTTTCCTTAAAAAAAATGCTGCATTTTGCATTGGATGGTATTACGGCCTATTCCAAATTACCATTACGCGTTGCTTTCTATATAGGATTGCTTTTTTCTTTTCTCAGTTTTACCCTAACCATGCATCTTGTATATATTAAAATGTTTACCGAAGAAGCTGTGCCCGGTTGGACCACGGCTTCAGTCAGTATTTCGCTTTTGGGAGGGATACAGTTGCTGGGACTGGGGATTATCGGTGAATATGTAGGGCGAATTTTTGAGGAAGTTAAACAACGACCTTTGTATTGGATTCGTGATGAATATAAAAGTGGAAAAAAATAAAATAATATACAAAATATGCAGATTTCTGGCAGGATTTTTTGTAAAAATCTTGAATATTTACTGTGTTTGAGCAATTAAGCCGAATCCAGCTCAGGTACGGGGGAACCGTTTGTCAGGGGTGAAACTCATTATGAGTAGGGGGACCTCAACCCTAACCCGTCAGCTAACCTCGGAGGCTATGGGAGGAGCAGTCGAGTGGGTAAAGTTTTTCGTGTTTTTGTGTTGTTTTTGTTGGTGTTTTGTGTTTTTCCCATTACCTATGCTTTTGCGGCTTACCAGCAGGGCGATATGGGGCCGGAGGTGTCGGAGATTCAGTCTAAGCTGAATGAATTCGGCTATGATGCGGGAGCGGTTGACGGCAATTTTGGTTCAAAGACAACGGCTGCTGTCCGGTCTTTTCAGCGGGATCGGGGAATTGAAGATGACGGCATTGTCGGATCGCAAACATATCGTTTGTTAATGGGGCGTGACATCCCGGTAAGTCGTGACGGATCGACGGTTATGACGCGAAGGGTTATACAGACAGCTTTAGGTTATACCGGTGTCCCGTATCGATTCGGTGGTACATCTCCTAGCGGCTTTGATTGCTCGGGCTTTGTGCAGTTTGTTTTTGCACAGAGTGGCGTGTATCTTCCCAGAACAGCCGATGAGGATTTTTCCAGGGGACAGGCCGTTTCGTATAGCCGGCTCCAGCCGGGCGATCTGGTTTTCTTCAGTACATATGCACCTGGACCTTCTCATGTTGGGATTTATTTAGGAAACGGGTCCTTCATTAGTGCTACAACCAGTCGTGGTGTAGTTGTGGATCCATTGGGAAGCGGGTATTGGGGAGCCCGTTATATCGGAGCTCGTCGAGTGTTATAATTATTTTCTAGGGAGGCGCGGGCTTCCCTCTTTGTTTTTCACTGTACAGTATTAACCTTTTATCACATAATAATGAACAGAAAGATGATAAATACAGATGAACGAAATTATAGCAAGATTAAAAGAACAGGGGTATCGACTGACATCTCAACGCAAAGCTATTGTACTAAGGGTGACTGAGGCTGCGGAGCCCTTGACAGCCATCCTGATTTGGCAGAGTGTGCGTCAGGAATACCCTAATATTAGTTTGGATACCGTTTATCGCAATCTTAATGTACTGGCTGAGATGGGGATACTAATTCCCATTGGCAGTGCCGGAAAAGATGGAGTTCGCTATGAACTTGTCCATTCGGCACACCACCATCATATTGTTTGTGTAAAATGCGGACAAAGCAGGTGCATTGACTATTGTCCGGTTAATCAAGATTTGCTGGATATAGTGCATGCGTCCGGTTACGATCTTATCCGTCACACAGTTGAGTTTTTTGGTGTATGCGCTGTCTGTCAGAATACAAAAGGGGCATTAGAATGAACGGTGTGAAAGTAAATCATATTTCATTTTCCTATGGAAGTAATCCGGTACTTGAAGATATAACCATGACAGTAGAAGACGGCGAATTTTTAGCCGTTTTTGGGCCGAATGGTGCCGGTAAAAGTACTTTGCTTAAAATTATTGCCGGTGTTTTACTTCCAGATAAGGGGAAAATAGAGGTGTGCGAACGAGAACTCCTGAAGGCCAGGCGGAACGGAATGATTAGTTACGTGCCTCAAAATTATGGGAAAAATACGTCTGATTTTCCGATTACAGTTGCTGAAGTCGTTGCTTTAGGTTTGGTTTCGGGAAAATATTCATATGGATATAGAAAGAAAGTATCACAGCATATAATCGAACACATGTTAGAATTGGTGCAAGCCGCTGATTTACGGGATCGCCGAATAGGAGAACTGTCCGGCGGACAGCAGCAAAGAGTTATGGTTGCTATGGCATTGGCTAAAAATCCTAAATTATTGCTTTTGGACGAGCCCACAAGCGGTATTGATTACGCGGCAAGTCACAGAATTTATGAATTATTGGGTACGCTGAACAAGAATTTGGGAATTACTGTGATTATGATTTCTCATGATATAAAAAATGCAGCTGTTTGGGCCACCAGTGTGGCTTGTATAAATCGTGGTTTATGTTTCCGCGGAAATAGTGAAGAATTTCGTATAACTCATGAACAGGGCCGTCACTTATGGTATTAGTCTCAAAAAAGAAGGTGAGGTGATGGTATTGGAATTCTTGCAATATGATTTTATGCAACGGGCTTTCGCTGCTGGTTTAATTACCGCGGTTGTGTGTCCGCTGATCGGTATTTTTGTAGTTGTCCGTCGGCAATCGCTAATCGGTGATGGGTTAGGGCATATCGCTTTTGCCGGAGTTGCTGCCGGTCACATGGCTGGCATATATCCCATCGTAGGTGCATTGCTTTTGACTTTGGGCGGAGCAGTGGGCATTGAATTAATAAGGAGACGACACTCACAGTATTCCGATATGGGTCTGGCCATTATTTTTTATGCAGGTGTGGCAATGGCTATTATTTTGAGTACAATGACTAAAATTCCTAGTTCAGGATTGTTAAGTTTTCTTTTTGGCAGTATTGTTACCGTTACCGGTAATGATGTGCTTTTGATTGCGATTTCGGGTAGCGTTATTTGTATCATTTTATATTTTGGATACAATCAATTGCTGTTGGCGGCTTTTAATGAAGATATAGCGAAAGTGTCCGGAATCAACACTGGTATGGTTAGTATGGTGTTTAGTATATTAACGGCTTTAGTTGTAGTTGTTGGCATGACTATTGTAGGAATATTGCTTGTTAGTGCTTTGATGATCGTGCCTGTGGCAGCAGCACACCTGCTTCACAAGGGTTTTAAGACTACTGCGGTATGGGCGGTATGCTTTTCAGTGTTATCGGTAGTAACGGGGCTGACTTCTTCTTTTTATTTGGATGTTGCGCCGGGTGGCACTATTGTTATGACGGCAATTGCTTTATATATAGTCACCGGCATGATTCAGGCATGGCAGAGCCGGAGTGTCAGGCAATAATGCTATTTTCTATCGGGCAGCAAAAAGATAATCAATCGTGCATATTGGCGGGTAAACGGTAAAACGAATAAGGACGAAATTAGATTAAATAGAGTATGGATATAGGCAATTTGTACACTAAAATTGTCGGAAAACAACCGAGTTAGGAGAGTCAGTGTGCTGGTAAACGGCAAGGCAACAACTACGCCGAGAAGATTTAGGAGAAGATGTGCTGCAGCTACACGACGTCCCGCCAGCGGAGAAGCTGCTCCCAAGAGCAGAGAGGAAAAGCAGGAGCCGATATTGTTGCCGTAAATAATATAAGCAGCACTGTCCAAAGACAAGAAACCATCTGCAGCTAGGGCCATGACTATTCCTGTAGCTGCGCTGCTCGACTGAAACAAAATAGTAATGAGTATGCCTGCGAGAATACCGTATCCGGGATTCTGCTGTGTAATGGCGAGACATTGCATAAGGAGGGTGTGTTCAGTGAGGCGGTTCAGGGCATTGGATAAATGATTTAGTCCGATAAACAAGCTAAGCATTCCTATGGCAAACATGCATGGGTAGCGCAATTTTTTTACCAGGATCATGAGTAAGGCTGTTAGCACCAATGCCGGCAGGGTGTGGTTTTCCGGGAGGGTCAGCGTCATCAACTGTACAGTAGAACAAGTACCAATATTGGCACCGAGGATAATCCCCAGAGCTTGATAAAAAGATAAATAGTTTGCGCTTACCAGCCCGATCGTAATTAGTGTTAAAGCACTGCTGCTTTGCATCAAAGCGGAGGCAATTGTACCTAGTACCATCCCGCGCCATGGTGTTATTGTCATCTTATGCAGGATTTGTTGTACTCGATGCCAAAATAAATGCTGTAAACTAAAGCGCATTAGGAAAATCCCGCTGAGCAACAGGCTAATCCCTACTATCAAAGTAATTAGAATATGCAAAATATTATACCTCCGTTTTTTTCTTTTACACTGTATGAATTTGTTGTAGAGAATATAATAACGAGTAGATTTTTGTAAAAAACATATTGGCTGTTGACGAGCTTGCCGGTTTTATCACTGCTTGCGCTTTAGTCAGCCGGACAAGAGTTTGGACAATCTGGAAGTGATATCAGTTATAAAAAGATGAAAGACAGGGCGTTTGCCAAAGCGGTTAACCGGGGGACTATTCTGCTCAGTGCCAATGATATGCGGGTCGATATGAAGGAGCGATTGAATTTGTAAAAATAGCCTTGGCTAATGCTGTTAAACAGCTGCAATATCGATGTTGGCTATTGACGGTTAGGCAGAACAATCGAAAAACTATTAAGTATAAAAACAGCAAGCTTGCATCCAAAATTTGGTTCAAGCTTGCTGCTTTTATAGAAATATCATGTGGACGGGCGGCATATAAATTAGTATTTGCAGAGAAGGAGAGAGCATATGGACAGGAATCTCCTGAAAGTAAAGACTCATTTATATGAAGCTGACGCCTATGAAAAAGTATATCAACAAATAGTCTGGCTCTTAAAAAGGCAACTAGATAGTATGATTCGTCCGGTTGTTGTTTTATGTATTGGTTCAGACCGTTATACAGGCGATGCTTTAGGACCTTTAACTGGAAGTTATTTGGAAGAAAGAAATGCTTTTCGCGTTTTTGGTACCATGAATTATCCCGTACATGCCGGAAATCTGGTGGAAGTAATCAATAGAATCGAGAATGAATATGGGAATCCTGTCATTATTGCTGTAGACGCTTGTCTGGGGAAACAGGCGGAAGTAGGAAATATCGAAGTATGGGAAGGCAGTATACGGGCAGGCAGTGCGGTAGGAAATCAACTTCCGCCGGTTGGACATATTTCCGTTATTGGTGTGGTGAATTCAGGAAGTGCATCGGGATATATCAATTTGCAGACGACTCCACTTTCCATGGTAATAAACATCAGCAAGATCATCAGCCGTGCTTTACAAGCCGCACTACAACAATATCCTCAGGAAGCGATACAAGCCCATACCGCCAAGTCTTCTTAGTCTCGGAAAAGTTGATCCCAGGTCATATACATACTGATTAGGACAATAGCAAGAAGAATCCCCAAATCACCGATGTATTCATGCATACTATTCACCGCCTTTACATGATTGCGTATATTAGCCAGATGGTTAGTTTCTTTATGTAACATTGTTGGATAATTTTCTCAGCAAGAAATCACAGACTGACAAGCACAATCGTGCCTCTTTCTCCATAGAATGAACAGATAGATTGACGGGAGGGATCAGCTTGTTATCTGTTTTTGCTGTTTTGGCCACAGCCGTAGTGCAGGGAATTACATTATTAGTATCCTATATAACAAATAATACGTTTCCTTTGCCTTTGTCCGAAAAAGAAGAGCAGATTTATTTAGAAAAACTCAAAAATGGTGATGAAAAAGCAAAGAATGTGTTGATTGAACATAATTTACGATTGGTAGCGCATATTGTTAAGAAATTTGATAATACCGGTGAAGATGTTGATGACTTAATATCGATTGGAACCATTGGCCTGATTAAAGCTATCAATACCTTTGACACTGCAAAAAAAATTAGATTGGCTACTTATGCGGCCCGCTGTATTGAAAATGAGATACTAATGCACCTTCGAAGTACACGCCGGATGCGTTCGGAAGTGAGTCTATATGATCCTATTGGAGTAGATAAGGAGGGGAACGAGTTCCTTTCTACGGTTTAGACGTATCAATGTTTCCGCTACTTCGGGAGCCTTGGAAAGAGGTCCATAGTGAATTCTTTTCCATTTTGGCTCTTTTCTTTTGTGTAAGTGGCATATTCTAAGACAGCTTTTAACATTTTATTTTTGGTTTCAGCATTTTCAATTTCATAATAGCTGTCTAGTAGTTTCTCCACTTTTGGAATGATATCCTTTTGGGCTTTTTCTTTTTTTAGTTCAACTTCTAAAATTGTATTGGTTTCTTCGATGCTGTCCGTAATGCCTATGATCCGGTCAGTTAATTTTTTTGCCCGTTCAACGAATGTTTTTTTATCATAAATGCCCTTTTCCAGAAGGTCATGAAGCCTGTCTTTTTGCTGTTCAGCCTCACGTAGTTCTTTTTGCAGGTACTGCAGGGTATGTCTTTTCGCATCTAATAGGGCTGTTTCTTCCATAGGAAGCTCATTTTCCCATTGCAGGCGGTATTGGTCTAACCAATTTGACAAGCCCTCTAATAAGGCGTTTTCGACGTAATCAAAGCGGCTGCTTTTATTGGTGCATTTGCCATAACACATAATATGGGGAGCCCTGTTTCCGTATGACCTAAATACCATCGATCGACCGCATACGCCACATTTAATTAATCCAGCCAAGGGATTGGTAAGACCGTTAATGAGTTGATAGGGAGGATGATATTTGGTCTTGATGATATCCTGAACTTGGTAAAATTCTTCTAATGTGACGTATGGTTCATGAGCATTATGCACCCAGATTTGTTCGTTGCGGGGGCGGGATCGAGTAGCTTTTTTCTTTCCAGGCAGGGTGGACTTTTTAATCTCTTTCTTTTTCCAGGCAATGACGCCGGCATAAACGGGATTTTTGAGTATATTTAGCACGGCGGAAGCAGTCCAAGGTTTCTCAGGGAAGTAGGAGGGATAGCCCATGGTGTTCAACTGGATAGCTACTTTATTAGCACCCATCATTTCCGGATACAGTTTCCAAATGAGTTCAGCAGCGGCACTCTGATCCGGATTTTTAACCAGATAGCGGCGCCTGTCTTTTTTTTCAATAAGATAACCGAAGGGCGGGTATGTGCCGATATAATTACCCTCCTCGACAGAGCCTAGTCTGCCGCTTTGCAGACGCCTGGTGATCAGCTTCAACTCTTTACGGGCCATGAAGCCTTCAAACTCCATGTACTCTTCGTCAAATTCATCATTTAAGTCATAAAGTTTGCGTGGTGTAACGATTAGGGTGTTCGATTGTTTTAGCTTTTTTAGGATAATTCCTTGATCTTCCATGTCGCCGCGGCCAAGACGGTCAATGGCTACGCACCAGACTGAGTTCCATTTGCCGGCTTCAATTTCTTTCAAGAGTTCGATCATTTGGGGTCTATGGATAATGCTTTCGCCAGACTCGAGTTCTTCAAACTGTTTTGTAATTTTGACTCCATATTCCTTAGAAAGCTTTAAGAGGGCGGTTTTATGGCGTGCTAACGTTTCACCCTCACCACGGGCCTCAGCCTCGCGATCTTCACGCGATTTGCGGAGGTAAGCGCAGGCCGGCTCAAGGTTTTTATAGTTTACTTTATTTTTAGTATACATAGTTGTACACCTACTAATTTATTATTTGAAGGTATAGTTGATTAATTGTCAATGGGTTCATTTTATATTAATGTAACCTGGAAAATTGTTTCACGTGGAAAAAATTGGAATATATAATTCTCTGTTAAAATCTTTCTATGAGTTATATTCAACTAAGGAAACACCTGTTAAAACTTGTATGGATTTAGCAGGTGTTTTGTGGGTTTATCAGAATTTTAGAGGGAGAGGTTCAATTAGATTTTTATTATAAATTAGAAATTTTCATATCTTATGAGGAATAATAATGTTTAATCAAAAATGGACCGCGTATTATAGATCCTATGAAGAGCATAATGGTATCAAAATCCGACTGAAGTCGGAGCTGTCTGGCACTATGAAACTAAAAATTTCAATTATGCACGTTTTCGTATTATGGCTGTAGCTTGCAATAAAGAGTCGATGTGAAGACCAAATTTAAAATTGTTTCATTTTTACGGATGTAAATTTTGTAGTTTACCAAAAAGGTTAAAATGCTGCTGAGGAACAAAGACAATGCAGTTTAAACCATATTGGAGCTACGCGGCAATATATATAGGTCATTGAAAGTTGCTGATAGGGAGGCCGTTGATTTAGATATGGACAAAAAAGAAAAGGTAAAGTATTGGATCCTACCAAAACTAAACAATCTGGAATTATTGCATGCAACCTATATAAATCATTCTTTTACGAAACATATTCATGAAGGATTTGCTATAGGCGTCATTGAACAGGGAGCACTTAAGTTTTCCTATCGAGGCAAAAAACTTATTGCTGGCCCGGGCTGTATTAATTTGGTCATTCCGGGAGAGGCCCATGACGGTACAGCTATGTCTGATGAGGGATGGACCTATCGGATGTTTTATCTTGAATCGGAGATCCTAGAGCAAGCTGTTTATGAAATATCAGGTAAGGTGCGAAAACCTCCGTTTTTTGCCGAGGGGGTTATCAAAGATGATTATATGGCGCATTTCATTAGGAAATTTCACCTTTTACTAGAGAATTCAGCTACCCCGCTAATCGAACAAGAATCGATTCTATTAACCATGGTAACGGAATTTGTTTTACGTCACGCCGATGAATATTCAACTGTAAAAAGCGCAAAGCAGGACAACCAGGCGGTTAGCTTAGCACGTGAATATATAGAGGATACCTATACACAAAATTTATCTCTTAAAAAGTTATCCGTTATTTGTAATCTTAGTCCGTTTCACTTGATTCGTATATTCAAAGAAAGTGTTGGAATTCCTCCACATGTATATCTGAAACAAGTTAGGATAAAACGGGCTAAAGAGCTTCTTGCTAAAGGGCTCTCCATGTCATTTATTGCTCAAGAAACAGGTTTTGCGGACCAGAGCCACTTTGCCAAGCAATTTAAGCAAATTACCGGAATTACTCCTAAAAAATATAGCAATATCATACAATAATTTTCTCTGGCAGGGTTTTAAAATAAAGGCAACTATATTTAAAAACTTACTGATTATAGGAGATGTTTGAGATGTTATCTGTTACAGAGCGATGGAAGCAGATCCATCAAGGCGCTAGCTTAGGGCTTATGGTTGTTAAGAATGTATCTTCTTTAGAACAATATGAAGCACTACAGGATTGTAAAAGAGATCTAGAGGCAGTACTCCGAGCGACCTTTACCAGTAAAGAAGAATTGTCTAAGTCTTTTCCCATTTCGGTTTATAGCGAATATTATAAGAGATATAAGAAGACGTACCATGTTTTTCAACAATTGGAATCAATAATTTTTAAGGGGAAATCAATTCCTGATGTTTCGCCAGTTGTTGAATCTATGTTTATGGCGGAATTGAAAAATGGCCTGCTGACTGCTGGACATGAGTATGCTGCATTAAACCTTCCATTAACACTTGATGTAGCAACAGGAAATGAAACATATACTTTGATAAATGGGAAAAAACAGGCAGTAAAACCGCAAGATATGATACTTTCTGATGCTGCAGATATTATTTCAAGCATTATATACGGACCGGATTTACGTACCTGTATTTTACCGGATACCAAGGATGTTGTTTTTATCGTATATGCACCGGTAGGTATATCGAGGGACATGGTGATTAACCATTTCACGGATATATATGCCTACGTTAAACTAGCCTCGCCAGAGGCTAGAATAGACCAACAACACGTATATGCCTAAAAGTAGTTTATATCGGCATTTAAGAGCCTCCTGTCGTAATTTTCTACAGCAGGAGGCTCTTACGTTGATATCTATAGTTAGGTTTAAATTCTACGTCTGCCTTATTAAATGCATCAATCCATTGAAATAGTATTTCTTTGGGCTTCATAATGTTACCTCCAGTTTAGATACTACAGGCATATTCGCTTTATGTGCTAATTATAACAAACAATTTTCGAGCGACGAAACCCAGGCGCAATACGCCTGGGTGTTTTATTGCTTTAGCTGTAGTAGTAATCACCGGATCCACTGATGCCAAGGCCAAGAATCCGGGACAGAGCCATATGGTGTTCAAAAGGAGATGAGCCTGGAATATTTCCTGGAAATATATGGGTGTAAATACTTGCGGATTCGCGAAATCAGGGAGTTTCAGGAGAGTATTGTGTAGCTTAATTACGACAGTGTGTTTGCCAATCGCAAACCCGGTGAGATCTATCTGGAGGATACACTGTAAATTAACACTAGGTAAGGGGCTAGATAAGAAAGGGGTGAAAATATGCTTCCTGTAAGGGTCGTCCTTGAGGATCAATTTCATATGATTAACTGAGGTGATGACCTGATGAAGTATGCTGTTACATACCGGATGGGTAAAGTGGTTGTTAACATAGTAGCCCCACTGCCAATAACGGAAGCGGAAAAGGAACGGATACTAAAAGAATATCGGCGTCACTTTTTAAAAGGCTGGAATGCTCTGCCTGTTGAACGACGCTTGGCAATCAATGCTATGCACGAAGCTGCCAGACAGTCTGAATAAATATCGGCGGATGACTTTGGCTATACTTAATATCATTCCTTAAATATGAACAAGCTGGAAATCGAGTTACAAGGTCAGAGAACAAAGAACGTAAATACGGTAATGATTTTAGCAGACCAGGAGAAAAGCGGGGCTACTCCTTCACGTGGAAAGGAAATACAAGAAACAAGCGTACTGTCCGGACGGTAGTAACAAAACCTTTTGAGGAGGCGTATTTTGCAACATTTCCGCCAGATTTGATAAAGACTTGTATATTGGCCGGTTGTCCCAGAAATGGCGTGATATTAGACCCTTTATGGAGCAGGGGCAACGGTGGTAACGGCATTTGAATTAGGGGACGTAATATGTAGGATTTGAAACATCAGATTACTGCAAAAAATAGCAGAACAACGAATACCGTAAGCAAGGAGATATAAGGGAGTCGTTAGGAATATTGTTATTTTGATAGTATTGTGACATAAAAACAGACCAGCCTTATGGGGGTGACTGGCCTAAATGGGAGAGATACATGCTTATTGGAACTGAAAAAGACGTATGAGAGGAAGGTGGTTCTAGGCCAATAGCCCATTCAATGGCCTAGAACCAAGGAAGGAGAATGTTACATAATATCTTATTCCGAAACTTGACTAAACGTGATAGAGACATAAAAAAACAGGCCAACCTTAAGGGGTGGTTGGCCTAAGTGGGAGAGGAGAAATTACTTTCTCACATGGTTAGTGTTCCTAGTTTAAGAAAATTTTATACATGGAGAGGGAAAGGCGGTAAAGAGGAATAAAGAAAATGAAGGCAGTCCGTTTTGCCTGGATGTTTTACTGATTCTTTGCATTTTTTACTGACTTAGCACTACTTATGGCGTTTGCTTCGTTGATATCTGCGCTAAATTGATCTAATGCTTCCTCGGTATCAGGAAAAATTTTCTTTTTTATCTTGGTATTACCTTTATCGATCTTTTCCTCCATGATGTTTTCACTCTTCATTTTATACACCTCCCAATAAAGTGTGCGCAGTTTATTTTGATTTACTCACAATTAATAAAAGATGACTCAATAAAGGACTATACAACAAGGCCAGCCGCGGGTAACAGCTGACCTTGTAAAAAGGAGAGTAAGTAAACAATATAATTATTACCTATTCTTGATAATTTTATACAGGATAGTGCGCGAATAATGAAAAAGAATACGAATTAAAAAAAGCCAGCCGGCAGTGCTGACCTTTGGAGAAAGAAAATATTTCATCTGGCTGAATATTAATATAAAAAGGAAAGACCAGCTGAAGAGCTGACCTTTCCTGGAAAGGGGATATTATTATGATAATCCATATTATGGAAATTGTCAACAAATAAAGGTCACTATGATAACTAGCTAAAACCCGGGGTAAGTCTTACGTGCTGCACAAATAAAAAAACAAGCCAGTCTTAAAAGGACTGGCCTAGAGAGGAAAATAATGCACAGTTAGTATGTGCGAATAGGCAGAATTTATACAGAAAAAGAGAAACAGGCCAGTCGGATGGGACCGCTGGCTTAGAATAAAAAAGAAGGAAAGGAAGGTTACATAATATATTATGCAGGGGAGAGGTAATGTGTGTCTAAAAAATAACTACATGATTTGACGGGAAAGTAAGTATTAGCAGCTATAGGGGGAATGTTACAAAAAATACCATAAAAGAATATTCGAGGTGATCGGGTAGGCAGAGCCAATAGAGAAGCAGATTGGCAGATATACAGGACAAGCTTAATAGATGCAAATATGGCAGGATCGAGTTTATTATTATCAATGGTCAGATTGAATTTAGTTCTTTTTCTAGCTACTCAGTTCCTACGACTATTTATACAGAATATAGCAGGGATTTTAATAC
Organism: Propionispora sp. 2/2-37; assembly: GCF_001298735.1. GTDB lineage: Bacteria > Bacillota > Negativicutes > Propionisporales > Propionisporaceae > Propionispora. Next base: position 152,610 of record NZ_CYSP01000009.1, read on the forward strand.
ATTCTATAGAGTAACAGGCCTCCATATTTTGCGCTAGCATATATAATGAAAACTGCTTAATTAGGTTGATTTGCTCCCGGCCTTGGCTGGGATCTGCCGCCAGAATAAAAAATAACCTTGTATTAGGTTCGCCCTGTCGGCTGGTGCTGGCAGGGCTTTTTTGTAACTATAAATCTTCTTACTGCATAAACTAACCCATCATAGTATTTTATGGAGGCGGTGATAATTATATGCTTGCATTAACTTATTTTATGCTGTTTTGCGGTATTATTACGATGGGAACATTATCGTATAAATTTTTTAAGATGCCGTGATGCTGCCTCTAACGGTTAGAATTTTATTTTATACAAAAAGCCCGATAACTTCGGCGCTGTTTTTCCACCTAAAATATGAAGTTGTGAGATTCGGCTGTCGGGCTTTTATATAAAATAAAGTATCTCATGATATTTTACGATAGTTAGGGTTGGAATAAAAATTCCGGCGGTCTTGGCTATTGGGCATAAATAAGACAATTGTCCTAAGAAAATGGGTGAAAATACTCAAGGATTTTATAGGGATTTACAGAATTAATTTTAGTCATATGAATAATCTAAAGGTGATGTTATGTCTTGGATTAGTTTCGGTTTAGGAAAACAACAGGTAAAATACAGACGTAAGAAGAGTAACCTTTGGTGGATTGTTATTTTGACTGTAATCGTTAGTGTTTTGGCAATCAAATATTCGTTATAGAATATCCTTGCTTTAGGAGAAGTGAGATTTCGCCCGGTGACTTCAGGCCGGGATTTTTATTTTTATTACAAAATGTGACATGCTTGTAATTCTGTAAGAATTGCTATAATCAAAATAAACAATAATTTCCATGATTCTCCCCGGCTTCGGCTGGTTTTTTTGTTCTGAAAATAAAATAATTTTGCGATGTTTTAACGACAGTTAAAAGTTATATTTAAGAATATATCTATGTCTATTATCATCACTTACATATAATGATAAAAGGGAGATGGGTAGTTATTAAAATGAATATTAAGGTAGCATTTATTCTAATAATATCAATATTTATTTATTTTAATTGCTCCACAGCAACTGCAAGGGTTGTGATAAATAATAATCAAGGAATAGTCAGTAAAATTACTTATGTCGATCCTTTGTTAAGAGTGGTTTTTGCTGGTAATAAGAATGAAAGCGGTAGTTATACTTATTCACTTCAGTGTTTTGCTGTTATGCAACAACCAGGTATAAATTTTAAAGATCAAGCGGAGTTTATTATTGATGATAAAGCAGAGAATTTTTCCATAATGAAAAAAGAAGTTAAAGAAATACAAAATAATAAATTCCTTATTTCAGCAATCTTTGATGCCGGGGATACCTCACAACCGACAATAGACAGCATTCTGCATGCAGAAAATATAGAAATAAAATTTATTCTTGAAAATGATGAAGTGTTAGATTGGCATGTGCCGGCTTATGTCTTAGCTGAATGGAAACAAGTTATTCAGGAAACTCAAAGTCGGCAATCTTTTAATTCAAAATAAATTTTTATGTGTAATAACTGATGAATAATAATTATTCAAATCTCAAGGAATGAAAGTCTTAACCAAGCAGCTATTAACTCTGCTGAACTGTAGAGAGCAAGAGTATGGCCCTACTCAGCCTTTAGGGTGCGGTCTCTTTAATACTTCATAAGTACTATTCCCGAGATGATTAATAATCCAGCAGTGATTTTAGAAATCGTTACCTTTTCTCCCAGTAATATTATGCCTAGTAGCAGGGAGACAAGAGGAAAGGCCGAAACAATAGGGGATACGCGACTTACCTCGCCAAATTTAAGCGCATAATAATAAGCAAATTGGCCCAGCAGAGCGGCGCAAATTCCTTCCAAACCAATAAATGCAATATCTTTTGTAGTGACTCCGACGATAAATCCCCACTGCCCTCTAATAGTAACCACAATTATTAATAGTATACTCACAATCATACTGCGTATAGTCAATGCTACCAATGGTTGGAGATCGGTTAATCCTATTTTCCCTAAAACTGGGGCTATACCCCAAAACATCATAGCGATACCTGCAAATATGTAGTCGTTCATTTACATCATCCTCTCCTTTATAAGCATTGCATATAAGTTCTAGTTAGGGCTAAACAAAAATCTTATAATTTAACATTTTTTGATATTTTTACGACAATTAAGATTTATACTTAATAGCTAGCGATAACTTCAACTCTATATATTGCTACCCCAATGGCTCGGTGGCTTCGGCCGCCGGGCTTATTAATTGTGTATCCCATGATATAATGTTACTATATTGGTAGATCTCTTGATAGTAAAAATATGAGCTAATGTGTTAAAAATACAAAAGGGGTATATAAGAATTAGTATGATCAAGGAAATGGATAATTTTGAAATTAATGAAGTTATGGATATCTGGCTAGAGACTAATATTGTTGCCCATGGTTTTATGCCAAAACAGTATTGGCTTGATAATTATGATACAGTTAAAAAACATTACATGCCTATTGCGAAAACCTTTATTTACAAGGAGGATGCAGTTGTTAAAGCTTTTATCAGTATTATTGATAATGCATTTATCGGAGCATTATTTGTTGCAAAAGACTATCAAGGTCAAGGCATAGGCTTAAAGCTAATTGACTACTGTAAATCTTTATATTCCAGTTTAGAACTAGCAGTCTATACAGAAAACATAAACGCTGTTAATTTTTATAAATACTGTGGTTTTGTAATTACGTCAGAGCAGCTAAATGAAGATTCCGGATATAAAGAGTATCTCATGGCATGGTCTAAAAAGGAACCATAATGGAGGTAATCAACGTAACAAAAATTCCTAACTTTGTAGTCCGGATGGCGTTTATTCGCTGTCCGGACTTTTTTATTTTGTAAATAAAATATTCTCACGATATTTTTACGATAATTAAGGATTATAATAAAAATGACTCTTGAAGTTAGCCGCTTTAAGGGTATTCCACAGGAAAGGAATGTGGTTTTCAGCCATATGTCCTTCCACCCAGATCACCCCTATTCCGTTCGGAGTGGGGGTTTTTATTTTTATATTTGTAGGATAAAAAATAGCCTTAACAGGCAGATTTCCTCACTGTAGTAGAGGTTCGCGCATGCTTCGATAGGAGTTTATGTTATAAAAATTTAATATGATTGTCACAATTTTGTAACAAAAAAGCATTATAATAAAGATAACTTTTGAAAGTATATATACTTTCTAACAGCCCTCATTCTATTGCAAATAAGGCTGTTGTTTTTTCGGCGTCTTTGGCTGCCGGCTTTTATTTACATAAAATAAAATATTTTTTCGATATTTTTACGATAATTAGGGGTTATACTTATAGAGTAATTCCCCAGAATTATAAATTTTTTGTTCACCCGGTGATTTCGGTTGCCGGGCTTATTTTGTTGGTTATAAAGGAGTTGTAACTTTATGGGAGGGAGATATGGGTAGATAATAGACAGAGTGAAATAATAAATACTCGCACGTAGTAGTTCGAGTATTTATTGCTGCTATTCTTTAATTGTCTAGTCGATTTTCAGCAGTGGAGCTAATACGGCTATTTATATTGGCAATGTGACGCTCCATGTCCTGAGACATTTGTTGGAACATTTGCTGAGCATTCTGATCATCGGTAGCTGCAGCAAAGGTTGCATAAGTTCCTTTGGCTGATTCAGCAGCCGCTAAGGCCTTTTCTAAATCTTTTTTTACTGTCATATTAGGTCCTCCTTATAATATCTTGACTTACATCATTATACTTTACTGTTTTGACTAAATTATACATAGTAGAAAGTGCTATATCTACTATGTATGGTAGTCCACTTATTTATTATGTAGTTACCGTTATTACTGAAGATGGGAAGAGTAGAAATTCAACCCGAGCCTCTGTTATGCCGAAAGAAGAAACGATGGAAGCTGGACAAGGACTACTAAGGGTTACAATGGCTGATTCCAGTTTCGCAGAATAAAAATAATACTGTAGTGCAGGGAGCCATATCTTCTTAAGTTTGCCCTTATTCGGCTTATTGCCAGGTTAGGGGCTTTTTTTATTTTGTTGTGTTTTGCCTAGGAGTTTTTGATATTTAACTAACAGAGCATCTAGTTCTTGGCTGACTTTTAGAAGTTCAGGATCAGTAAGGTGATTGAGGGTACCTAAATCGTTTATTTTTTTACGAAGTTCTTCAATTTTTTCTAATATTTTATGTAAGTGTGGCATGTGAACTCCCTTTTAAGCAGTGGAAAACAGTTTGTTCATCGTTATTCAAAATATTAAATGCCAGATGCTTTCAGTTATATACTGATGCAACCTGGCAATCATAGATTAAATATCTTTAGACCCATAGCTTTGCGTCCCTTTTTTTCAAAAGGTTTGCCTAAATCCTTTATTTGTCTCTAATCATAGTACATGTTATGACAAAGCATGTCAATAGGATACAAAACTGCGATAACTCCAATCTTATAAGTGTAATATATAACCATGTATCGCTTAGGCGATACATGGTTATATGATAAGTATATTATATCTTTAAGTGGACTTATTCCATCGAAGAGACTACTCACTGTCCCTTGTTGGAACCTTCTCTTGCTAAAGAAAAAGAATCGCGGTTTGCATCAAATCCTAATTCTTTAGCGCGGGATTTAACCACCTGTACTGGAGCTTGCCTATTGTTATCATTTTTATGGCGATTGTAACATGCTTTTGCATGTTTAGACATATCTTCTTTGCTAATTTATTTTGCTTAGTATTCTGTTTTTTCTGGTCTTGTTTTTGAGCTTGTTTTTGCCGCTTTAAGAGTATTCCACAGGAAAGGAATGTGGTTTTCAGCCATAAAGTCCTTCAAACCAAATAACCCTCTATTCCTATGGAAGTAGGGAGCTTATTTTTATCTTATAAATAAAATATTCTCACGATGTTTTAACGATAATTAAGGTTTATACTTAAATAGTAGCGATAACTCCAATCCCTATAAAAGCATTACCTTCAGTGCTTGCCCGGCAGCTTTGCCGGGTTTCTTCTTTTATCCATGTGATAGATAGAGGAGACATTATAAAGAACATTTTTTTATTAAGTAACATAGTACGCAATGAATATAACAAAGGAGATTGATAAAAAAATGGATTTTGATTTAGAATTCTGTGAACCGTTTATATGGACTGTCCGAAGTGTGGTTTCGAATTTCCTCATAAGTGTCCTAAATGTCATTGGAAATACTGGACAAAAACTATCCCGCGAAAGAGGCTGGCATAAAAACTGGCGAAGCTATTTGGGAAGCAAGGCAGAAGTGTCCCGGTCTGGCATTGGTACTGCAGACTTTCGTAAATATCTACGGTTCTCAAGAATGGCCAGAGCAATTTATACGGAGTATACCGATCAGATAGAAAGTTTCAGCATTGATGAATCCTGGCTAGACGTTTCCGGCTCTACAAGTCTATTCGGAGATGGCAAAACCATTGCGGATATTATCCGGAAGCGGTTTCGCGAGGAACTGGGGTTGACAGCCTCTGTCGGTGTTTCCTGGAATAAAATATTTGCGAAACTCGGTAGCGATATGAAAAAGCCGGATATAACAACGGTTATCACGCTGGACAATTTTCGCGAAACGGTCTGGCCGTTACCTGTCAGTGAATTGCTGTATGTTGGCCGGTCTACCCGGAATAAACTTAACAATCGTGCGGTATTTACCATTGGCGATCTTGCCCTGCGTAATATTAATAAACTACGCTTATTGCTGGGGGTTTGGGGCGAAACTCTTTACACTTTTGCCAATGGACTTGATACATCCCCAGTCCGGCCAGCAGGAGAAGAAGGCATCGTCAAAAGTATTGGTAACAGCACTACAACCGTGCGGAATTTGCAAAATAACGAGGACGTAAAGTTAATCATTTTTGTGTTGGCTGAATCAGTGGCAGCTCGGTTAAGAAAGCATGGCCTAAAATGTACAACAGTATCTATTAGTGTTAGAAGCAATGAACTATTGTCCCTTGAGAGACAAAGCAAGTTACATGTTCCAACATTTTTATCTGACGATATCGCAGAAAGGGCAATGGAGTTATTTACTTCAAGTTATTGTTGGGATAAGCCAATCCGCAGCATTGGAGTGCGTGGAGCCGACCTAGTAACGGCAGACGGTCATGTCCAGATAGACTTGTTTGATGGTGGTAAAACGGAGGTTGAAGATTTAGAGAGAACGATTGACATCCTACGTAAGCGCTTTGGGCATTATAGTGTGCAGCGTTGTTCTATGCTATTGGATAGAAAGTTGACCGGATTTAATCCGAAAGAAGATCATGTTATCCATACAGTAAGTTTTTTCAAGTAGGTGGTTGTAAGTATGGAAAAAAATTTTATATGTGTTATGGCAGAACACAATCAAGATGGTCGCATAAACCGGTAGCGATAAAGTGGCTTGATGGCCGTGTTTTACCAGTTGACCGGATTCTGGATGTGCGACAGGCAGCGTCTTTAAAATGTGGTGGGCAAGGTCTTCGTTACACTTGCCGGATTGCCGGTAAGCAAGTATATTTGTTTTGTGATGAAGGAAGATGGTTTATAGAAAAATAAACTCTAAATAGCGTCAGATTTTTTATTTAGCAGTCATTTACGATAAAATGGGGAACAAACGTATTTTGAAGAAGGATTGCACCCGGGCTTATAGGAAAGATTACACGAAGGATAGCAAAATGGCGAACAGGTTGGAAAACAGGACGGCTGACATGATTGCCGATCATCTTCTGTTTTGCCCCAATCGATTATTTCTGGAGTTTCCTTAATTATTTCTTTCAAGGATACCATACTCCTTATTTATATACCTCATTACATAATATGTTTGTAATAGCGTATTGGTTATGGGTATTAAAAAGAAAGCCTTTCTTTGGAAATGTATGCAAATGGGTATTTTTATATATTTTATCAAATTTTTCCAAAAATCTATTTGTATATAGTATAATAAAGATATAAAAAGGAGGTGAAAACAATGTGATTGATTGGATAGAGGTAATAAAAAGCCTAATAATTTCTTTATACTACTTATAAGTGGTATTCAGGAAATTACTAGACAAAATAAAGAAGCTCCCCCCTGGCCTTGCGAGCGAAAGAAGCGTTAGTGGCGAAAGGATAGCACTTAAACCGTTCCCAACCTCTTAATCACATTATAACCAATATGAAAAACAAAGGTAAAATGATTGACAATAGTATGGCTTTTATATTTGTACTGTGGATAGTCTCTACGGATTTTGATGATGTGAATATATTATCGTGGTTTACAGGTGGTTTTATTCTCGCTTATTTGTTATTTTACACAGCTAGGAGAATGAGGAAAGAGTGAAATATATTAGACTACGGACAAAAGCAAGGTAAGATAAAGAAATATCCCCCGCTCGGTCAAAATCAGGCGGGGACTGCTCTTTTAAAATATGTCTAAATCGTAGAGGGGAACGAAATCACCCTGATTGATGTATTAGGGACAGCACCGGACGTTGTTGGCGAAGCCGTGGAAAGTCAGTGTGAACAAGAACGGCTCAGTAAACATATCAACCGCCTAAGTTACAGGGAAAAGTGGGTGTTGCAGATGCGGTTTGGTATGCCGGACGGCAGCAGAAAAACACAGCGCGATATTGCTAAATTATTAGGAATTTCACGTTCTTATGTTTCAAGGATTGAGAAAAGGGCAATACAAAAGACGAAAAATTATCTGGAGTCGGACTAAAGGACAATTATTTTATTCAAAATAGTTTTTTCCAAAAACGGTGGCTTTCGAGCGGCTGGTGATTTATCAGCAGTTGAGTCATTACCTGCCCTAGTAGACGGGTAAGTTCTATTTCAAAATCACGGGTGACATCAGGTGCACCGCTCTTAACATGCGATAATTCATGAAGGAGAGTGGCTGCATAGTCCTCCAGTTTATTAAGCTGGCTGCGTTTTATGATCATCGTACCGGTTGAGGCGTTCCACAGACTGGTTGTTTCTTGGTCGGAACCAGATTTTTTTTGCAAGGTTTCCGCTATCCTGATCTGTTGTACTTCAGCTGGTTTGCCACCGATTAAGGCCAATATTTTGTCCGTACTTTCGTAGATTGTTGTTTCCTGGGGGGATAACTGGCCCGGACTTATGAATTTGAATTCGTACTCTGTCGGGTACTCATTATAGATTTGTCGGATATCTCGTAGCGGTTTACCAGCCATATCGGTAGTATTTCGGATTCGATGCATTAAAGCAGGAGAAATTGTGATCAATTCATAACCATCTTTTTTTGCCTGATCAACTAAATCGGAAGATTTCAACAGATCTTCAGAAGTAAGAAAGATAACTTTAGCAAGGACATTTAGAAATTTGGCGGCATGTTCCTGAATGTCAAGCCATTTCAATTCGTCATGCTGTGTACCATGGGAATGATTTGACATATCTGCAATCAGTAATTGTCCAATTTTCTGGTCATGGCAAGATTTCAAAAGTAATTTTATTCTGTCGGAGTATGCGGCTCGGTTAATATTAATACGTTCACGGTTTAAGGCCCTGCGAATCTTACTATCCAGAGAAGTGATGTTATAACTAAATAAAAAATTTTCTTCTTCGGCAACTCTCAGACCATTAACATAGATGATGGCATTGCTTGCATTTTTCTCCAATACTTGTCCGGCACTATTGTTTTCTAACACCGTATTACCGGAAAATTTTAGAAAAAGATTCTTGGCCTGTTCTATGTCTGTTTTAGTAAGTCCGCTGAAAATAAACTCTGTTCCTGCAAACAAGGTATCTTTGGCAGGATATACATACATTTGTAGTGTAACTATATCGTCAAATTCATGTTGTGGTGATTGAGAAAATGTGAAAATTCCAAAGCGTGAACTAATAATTACTTTAATACCTTTATGACAGAAGGTTACTAGTGCATCTTTTAAACCAAGGCCGAATTTCCCTATTAGATTGGGGTTTACTAATTTTTCACCATTTTCACTTTGTGTAAAGTGCTCAGACCGTATACCGCGCCCATAGTCTCTGATGTGCCAGTTTCCGCCGGAGTCTTCAAACATGTCAATATCTTTCGTTTGAGTGAGGGCTTGTTCATCTAAAGCATTTGCTATAATCTCACGAAGGGCATGATAAGTTTCCCAGCTGGCTGCCAGTTTTTTTACGTTTATGTCAAATTTTCTCATTTTAGACTTTAATGACAAAATAATCACACCTCTATTATAAATTCAGACATCGCTATGCTATGTCTTTTTATTATGCAGTTGCCATATCTTGAATTATATATCAAACCGTACTTAGAGGACCATACTTAGAATCAAGTTATCTAAAATTCCTTTTTTTTTTTAACATTTCCTTGGGTTTTGTGCCTATTATAATTGAGAAAAACAATATATTTATAGTTGCTGGTATATTGTATGACAGCTAGATTATGATATTATAATAAAATATGTAAATAAAGTAGACAGCAGGAATTGGTAATAATAGAAAGGAAGTTATTTATGGCAGAACGTTTGCAAAAAGTGATTAGCAGAGCTGGTATTGCGTCAAGGCGTGAAGCGGAGAAACTGATTCTCAACGGGCGGGTTAAGGTAAATGGAATTATGGTCACGCAACTGGGAACGCAAGTTATTCCGGGAAAAGATAAAGTAGCAGTAGACGGAAAAGTTATATCGGGTGAAAAATATGTCTATATTTTGCTCAATAAACCTAAAGGGATTATAACCAGCCGGCATGATCCCAAGGGGCGCAAGACCGTTATTGATTTACTTGCCGCTGTTTCTGAGCGGATATATCCTGTCGGGAGGCTGGACTATAATACGGAAGGGCTACTCCTACTGACAAATGATGGGACACTTACGCATAGTTTGCTTCATCCCAGCCGCCATATTTATAAAACCTATATTGCTAAAGTAGCTTCTTTTCCGAAAGAAGATAAATTGGATAAATTACGGGCAGGTATTAACTTAAGCGACGGAAAGACGGCTCCGGCGAAAATTCAGGTTATCGATATTGACCGAGAGAAGCAAATAACTACATTGGAAGTGGTTATTCATGAGGGGAAAAACAGACAAATACGGCGTATGTTTGAAGCTATAGGCTTTCCTGTCAAGAATCTGAAACGGGTGCAGTTTGCTTCTTTGACCCTAGATGGATTACGACGTGGTCAATACCGGTTTTTAACGGAGGAGGAAGTAAAAGAACTTAAACAATATAGTAAAATGTAAAGGAGCTACTACCTTACTTGCTGATAGATTTTACATATGTTACAGAAGTTTAATTTCATTTGAAAGGATTTGTTACATGAAGCGCGTCGTTGTAATTGGTGGTGGTGCAGCAGGGCTTATGGCGGCAGTTAGTGCGGCGGAACATGGTGCTGCGGTTACTATTTTAGAAAAAATGGCTACAGTTGGCCGGAAACTGTTAATTACCGGTAAGGGAAGGTGCAATGTTACTAATATTGCGGATATACCGGCTTTGATAAAAAATATACCGGGTAATGGCAGTTTCCTCTACAGTTCCTTTCATTTATTTAATAATCGGGAAATGATCAGTTTTTTAGCTGAACAGGGAGTGGAGACTAAGGTAGAACGGGGCGGACGTGTATTTCCCGTCAGTGATAAAGCACGGGATGTTGTACAGGCCTTTTTACAGGCTTTGGCAAGAGCGGAAGTAGTAATAAAAACCTCTCAGACGGTAACAGAAATACTGGTTCAAGAGGGCCGGATTTATGGTGTGGTCACGGTGGATCAGCAAATTCATAAATGTGACGCGGCAATTTTGGCAACTGGCGGATCTTCCTATCCGGGAACAGGTTCTTCCGGTGATGGGTATGTCATGGCGAAGAAAGTTGGACATACGGTCGTACCTCTGAAACCATCTTTAGTTCCCCTAGAGGTAAGTGAAGAGTGGATACAAGAATTGCAGGGCTTATCACTTAAAAATGTTACTGCAACGTTGATGTTTAAGGGGAAGCGGCTGGAAGCGGAGTTTGGTGAAATGCTTTTTACGCATTATGGCTTGTCTGGTCCGATTATTTTGTCGCTTAGCAAAAAAGTATCGGAATTATTATTGAAAAACGAAGATAATGAGGTTTTACTGGAAATTGATTTAAAGCCGGCCTTATCGGAAGAAAAATTGGATAGCCGCATAATGCGGGATTTCGAAAAATTTTCCCGCAGACAGATTGGCAACTCGCTTCATGAACTTTTGCCGTCAAAATTGATTCCGGTCATTATTGATCTGGCCTTTCTTGATCCTGAGAAACCAGTTAATCAGATTAGCAAAGTGGAGAGGCAACGGCTGCTACAGCAATTGAAACACCTGACATTCACTATAACAGCCACTAGGCCGATCAGTGAAGCTATAGTAACAGCAGGAGGAATCAGTGTAAAAGAGATCAATCCCGGTACTATGGCTTCCAAGGTGGTGCAAGGGTTATATTTAGCCGGGGAAGTCATTGATATTGACGGCTATACCGGTGGATTTAACCTGCAGGCTGCATTTTCTACCGGATATGTAGCCGGGCGCAGTGCCGCTACTTGATAAACGCAGAACGCAGCGCTATATTGTAAGTAAAACGGACATAATATTAATATATAGAAACTAACGAAAAACGACATCTCGGAGGGTGGAAAATATTGAGAAGATCCGACCGGCGGCGTACGATTAGTGGAGATACGTTTTTGTTATTTGCTTCTATTGGATGTGTGGGCCTGCTTATCATAGTGCAGGGACTTTTGTTAGGAAATCAGACCCGTAGTTATCTATCATTAGTTGACCGACTTGAAGGCGAGCGGATTACTCATGTTTCGCCTACCGATTCGCAAAATAGATCTAGATCTTTATTTTCTGACAATCCGGTTTTTAGTCGTTGGACAATGCGGGACAGTGCCTTGTTAACTATCAGGTGGGTTAATCCTTTCGGTAAAGAAGCGGTTTTCGTTACGGTTAATGGACAGAATGCGGGAAATCTTAACCGCAAGGGACAACTGGAGTGCAAAGTATATGATGGTGACTATGTGGAGATTGATGCCAGTAATGTGAAACGCAATGCACAGTTTGTTATTCATATTACAGGAGCTCAGGTGTATTCTCCTGTTGATGGATTGATCCTTGAAGGGAAAAGTACTGTGCTAACCATTGGAAAAATTAAGTTTAAGTAGAAACGATTTAGAAAGTTATGATCACTGAAGGAGATTGTAGTTTTTGTGAAGAATATCAGTAACTGCTGTTTAATATTAATAAGTAGATAGGATGGATGCTATGCAACAAGTTAAAATTGAATCCTGTAAATGTCTACAAGGAAGTACGACGATTCCTGGTGATAAATCAGTGTCCCACCGCAGTGTTATGTTTGCCGGGCTAGCGGATACTCCAGTACTTATACGTAATTTTCTTTTTGCGGCAGATTGTTGTTCAACTATTAGCTGCATGCAGTCATTGGGGGTAAAAGTGGAAACGCTGTCTAATCAAGAATTATGTGTCCAAGGCAACGGGATGCACGGGCTTAAAGAGCCGGAAACAGTTTTAAATGCCGGTAATTCGGGAACCACCCTGCGCCTTTTGACGGGAATTCTGGCTTGCCAGCCTTTTTTTAGTGTGTTTGTCGGCGATGCCTCCCTAAGCAAACGTCCAATGGGTCGGGTGATCAGCCCGTTATCGCAGATGGGTTGCCGGATAGCTGGCCGTCAGCAGTCAAAGTTTATTCCCATGGCACTAATGCCGGGTAAGGAGATAACAGGGATTGATTATCGTATGCCGATGGCCAGCGCTCAGGTTAAATCGGCTGTTTTATTGGCAGGACTGTTTGCTCAAGGGACTACTTCAGTAACTGAGCCATTTTTGTCACGCGATCATACCGAACGCATGTTAGCGGCTTTTGGAGTGCAGGTAAGACGGGAAGGACTTACTGTTAGTGTACAGGCTGTTGATTCGTTAATCGCCCCGCAAGTGATAGATGTACCGGGAGATATTAGTTCAGCAGCGTTTTGGCTGGTTGCAGGCACAATTATTCCCAATAGCAAGCTGATTTTACGAAATGTGGGAATCAATCCTACCCGTACCGGAATTTTGGATGTACTTAAGCGCATGGGAGCGAATATTATTCTTGAAAATGAACATGTCAGCGGACAGGAGCCTGTTGCCGATATTACGGTGCAATCAGCTTCTCTAAAGGGAACGGAGATTAACGGGGAGATGATTCCTCGTCTGGTGGATGAAATACCGGCATTGGCAGTTGCAGCGCTATTTGCTGAAGGACGTACGGTGATCAGCGGAGCGGAAGAATTGAGGGTTAAAGAAACCGATCGGCTTAAGGCAATAGCTACCGAATTGGGGAAAATGGGGGCTGTTTTGCAAGAAAAAGAAGACGGACTGGTTATTGAAGGCCGTCAGCAATTGCAGTTTGCAGTATGCCGTTCTTATGACGATCACCGTATGGCGATGTCTCTGGCGATTGCCGGGCTGGCTGGAAGCGGTGTTGGAATCATGGAACCAGACTGTGTTAACATTTCATATCCCAATTTTTTTGAAACTTTGCGTAGTTTAAGTATATGGTAAAATACCAAAGTAGGATGGGCGGGAAATTAGCATGAAAAAAATTGTTATTGCGATAGACGGGCCGGCTGGAGCAGGGAAAAGTACGGTTGCTCAAATTGTGGCACAGCGTTTGGGATATATTTATATTGACACCGGGGCCATGTATCGGGCGATTACATGGCAGGTCATACAGGCTAATCTGAATACACAGGATATCGTGGCGATTGGAGGTTTAGCCGCCACTAGCCAGATTGATTTACAATACACTAAGCAAGGGCAGTTGATTGTTCTGGCCAATGGGCAGGATGTCACTGCTAAAATTAGAACACCGGAAGTTACTGCTATGGTAGCAGAGCTGTCCCAGATTGCGGCGGTGAGAGAAGCTTTACTTAAGTTGCAGCGTAATATGGCCGGTTCAGGTGGTGTGGTTATGGATGGTCGTGATATTGCCTCAAGGGTTTTGCCAAATGCTGACGTAAAGATATTTTTAACGGCTTCTATTGAAGAACGTGCCAGACGCCGTTGGGTTGAACTAAAGGCGAAGGGGTATGCCGTGGATTTGGAAGATCTCAGCAAGGAGATTGCTGAGCGGGATAAAAAGGACTATGAACGAGAAAATTCTCCTTTAGTTCAAACCAAGGACGCAATTTTAGTTGATACAACTGCGCTGACGATCGATGAGACGGTTAACGAAATCTTAAAGATTTGCGAGGGAAAAATGTGTCGTGTATAATTTGATTCGTTTTGTTTGCCGTTGTTTTTTTCTGCTTTTTTTTCGTTTAAAAGTTGAAGGGATTGAAAACATACCTAGGCAGGGTGGAGCTATTATTGCACCTAATCATGTGAGTCTATGGGATCCTCCGGTTATTGGCTGTGCCATGTCCAGGCATATTCACTTTATGGCAAAAGAAGAATTGTTTAATATCCCGTTATTTCGGCAGATTATTTTGGTACTAAAAGCTTTTCCGGTGAAAAGAGGAGCGGCCGACCGCAATGCTATTCGAACTGCAGTTACCCTGCTTGAGCAAGAAAAGGTATTGGGGCTTTTCCCGGAGGGAACGCGGAGTCGTTCCGGGATTCTGGGAACAGCGGAACCGGGGGTAGTTATGATTGCCGCCAAGGCGGGTGTGCCAATTATACCTGCTGCCATTGTGGGAACAAAGGATATAGGGAAATTTCCCCGAATATTTCCCCAACTAATAGTTAGATTCGGTAATCCCGTTGTTTTACCTCAAGGCAAAGTTAACCGGGAACAAATAGAAGCATACAGTCAGCAGATTATGCAAAGCATTGGCAGCCTATTGCAGCAGTATAGAGGAGTTACTTGAAGAAATATTCGATTACAGTCATGCGCAGGATGAATCGAGATGGTTTATCCTGTTTTTACTTGGTCATCTGGTAGTTTAGCAGAAGGAATTTTCTGCAGAGGGATAAATCAGGAGAACTGCGTATATTTAGCAGTATTGGAATAGATGGCAAATTTTCGATTTTGTATTCCTCCTTTGGATTGTTAGGATTAATTGAAAGCGGTATACTAAAATCTAGTGGAGGGGAAAGGAATTTTTGACATGTATAGGGAATAGGAACAAAGATATAGCGCATAATCGTAGCAGAGTATTAGGAGGATATAATGAAAGTTTTTTTAGCCGAACATTGTGGCTTTTGTTATGGGGTAAAACGTGCGGTAGATTTGGCTTGTAATTGTATGAAAGACAATCCAAATGACAGCGCCTACACTCTTGGACCGATCATTCATAATCCGCAGATGGTAGAGCGGCTGGAAAATCAAGGTATTAAAGTAGCCAATCACTTACAGGAGATTACTGACGGCACCGTTATTATCCGTTCGCATGGCGTAGGCCCTGAAGTATATAAAGAAGCCGAAAAAAGACACTTGCATCTTGTTGATGCTACTTGTCCGCATGTCCGTAAAGCACAACAGGCGGCATGGCAGTTAATAAAAGAAGGATATCAGGTGGTAGTTATCGGTGAGCAGCATCATCCCGAGGTAAAAAGTATAGTCGCCTGGTCAGGTGAAAATACAGTTGTAGTAGAATCCTTAGCCGAGGCACTACACATTGCTTTTATGCCTCGTATGGGAGTAGTTGCTCAAACCACTTTTGCCAGTGAATTGTTCCAGGATATTATCGAAGTTTTGAAGACAAAAACTAATGAGTTGAAAGTAAAGCGAACGATTTGCAACGCTACCGAACTAAGACAGAAAGCGGCTATAGAACTGGCGGCTATGGTTGAGGTTATGATTGTCGTGGGCGGAAGAAATAGCGCCAATACTACTCGTTTAGCTCAATTGTGTCAAGAAGCGGGTTGTAAGACCTATCATGTAGAAACAGCTCAGGAGCTTAGGCAGGAATGGTTTCAGGAGGTACAAAACGTTGGCATTACTGCCGGAGCATCAACCCCTGACTGGGTTATAGAGGAGGTAAAAAATATCATGGAAGATTTTAATGAAGCGATGAATCAGGAAGTAGCACGACTGGAAAAGGGAAGTATTATAACCGGAAAGGTAGTTAGTGTCCACAAAGATGAAGTGTTTGTGGATATTGGGTATAAAGCGGAGGGAATCATTCCATTAGCCGAATTAGCTTATCCGGTACCGGACAATGCTGCAGATATTGTTTCTGTTAATGATGTAATTGAGGTGCTGGTACTTGATGAGGAGACGGTTGATGGCGGTGTAAAACTATCAAAAATAAAAGCCGATAAAATGGTTGCTTGGGATAGATTACAACAGGCTTTAGACCACGATCAGCCGTTGGAAAGTAAGGTGGTTGAAGTGGTAAAAGGCGGTGTGGTTACTTCAGTGTCTGGGCTGCGCGGTTTTATACCCGCTTCCCAGTTAAGTTTAAAGTTTGTTGAGGATTTGTCTATATTCCTAGGGCAAACTGTTTCTGTGGTACCAATCGAATTAGATAAAGAGAAAAACCGTATTATACTTTCCCGCAGAGTATTGCTTGAAAGAGAGCAGGAACGGAAAGAACATGAGTTATACAACCAGTTGGAAGAAGGACAGGTATTAAAGGGCGTGGTCTCCCGGCTTGCTAAATTCGGTGCATTTGTGGATGTCGGCGGTGTGGATGGACTTGTTCATATTTCTGATTTATCCTGGCATCGCGTAGCATCACCAGAAGAGGTTGTTGGTGTCGGCGATGAGGTGGAAGTCATTGTTCTAAAAGTAGATTCAGCGGCAAAACGGCTTTCCCTGGGTCTGAAACAAGTTCAGCGTGATCCATGGGTGGATGCTGCTGCAACCTTGGCTGAAGGAAGTATTGTTAAAGGGAAAGTAAGCAGACTTGCCAAGTTTGGTGCTTTTGTGGAATTACAACCTGATGTGGAGGGCTTGGTTCATATTTCGGAACTTGCTGATCATCATATTGGAAAACCTGAAGAAGCAGTTACTGTTGGACAGGAGTTAAATGTTAAGATCCTGAGCATTGACCTCAAAAGTAAAAAAATTGCATTAAGTGCCAGTAAGGCGCGAGAGGAATCTGAAAGAGCGGAATATCAGGATTATCTAGGTAATCAGACTTCTTTTGGAGTTACTATTGGTGAAAAACTAGGCCATTTATTTAAGCGTGAGGATTAAGGAGAAGCATAGTGCGTCAGTCACGTAAGCTTGATCATATTAAGTATGCATTAACCTTGCCTGACGGACCGGTAGATAGTGGTTTTGATGATATTTCACTAATACATAACTGTTTACCGGAATTGTCCTGGCAAGATATAAGCCTTGCCACTGATGTCTGTGGTATAAAGCTTAGCCATCCTATTCTGATTAATGCTATCACCGGTGGAGCCAAGGATGTTGTTAACGTGAATGCCGGGCTAGCTGAAGTTGCAAAAAGAACGAATTCCGCGATGGCCGTAGGGTCACAGTTTGCAGCTTTAGAGGATGACAGTGTACGCGAGTCTTATCAAATCGTTCGCCAGATTAATCCCGATGGCATTGTTTTTGCCAATGTAGGTGCTTATGTTACTGCGGCACAAGCACGGCAGGCAGTGGACATGGTTGGAGCTGATGCGTTACAGATTCATCTTAATACGGCACAGGAATTGTTTATGGCTGAGGGCGACCGAGAGTTTAAGGGATATTTAGCAGCTATAGCCGAAGTAGTGAAACATGTTCAGGTTCCGGTGATTGTAAAAGAAGTTGGCTGTGGAATAGCCAGAGAACAGGCCGAACTTTTGCAAGAGGTTGGAGTACGGGCCATTGACGTTGGCGGGGCCGGTGGGACGAATTTTATCGCTATTGAGGCAGCCCGAAGCGGCAGTTCCGTTAAGGATGGTCTGCATTGGGGGATACCTACGGTTATCAGTGCCATTGAGGTTGCATCTGTTTTATCTGGTAAGGTTGATTTAATCGTATCCGGTGGTGTGCGGAGCGCGTTTGATGTGATCAAAGCCTTAGCTGTCGGAGCAGCCGCGGTTGGGATTGCATCTCCGTTAATGAGGCAGATGTTCACCGCAGGAACGGATGAAGCTGTTAGATGGTTGGAAAATGTATTATGTTTGGTTAAACAAGGAATGTTATTGAGCGGCGCCAAAGACCGAAACGGGTTAAAAGAAATACCTTTTGTTTTGAGCGGATTTAGCCGTGAGTGGTTGACAGTACGCAAGATAGATATAATTCAATATGCAAATAGAAAGAGGCGAGGATAAAAATCCTCGCCTCTTTCTATTTGTATAGCATGAGATTGTATTATTTTGTGTTAAAAAGGGCAAGATAAAACAACGGAAAATTTAATACATTTTGGCATGAGAGGGGATAAAAAGATGGGAATGCCTATAGGCATGATAACATTGATAGTAGTGGCTGTATTGGTTTATTTTGGCTTAGCGCAGCGAATTTTAGATAGAATGAAATTAACGGATAAACAGGCATTAGGGTTTATCGCAGCAGTCATTATCGGTAGCTTTATTGATATCCCGTTAATGTCTTCACCGGTCCAACTGAGCATAAATGTGGGAGGAGGCTTGCTGCCGTTATTGTTGTGTTTATGGCTTATTTTCAAAGCCGATGAGGCAGCAGAAAAAATCAGAGCGGTAATTGCCACTGTTTTAGTGGCAGGAGCTGTTTTTTTGGGATCGCGCTATTTACCTTATGAGCCAGAGAATATGTTTCTAGATCCGAAATTAATTTATGGTGTTACAGCGGGCTTAATTTCCTACCTGGCCGGACGATCCCGGAGGAATGCTTTTATAGGCGGGGTTTTGGGAATTATTTTGAGTGACATTATACATTTGTTTACCTTAATTGGTTCAGGAATTGCCGGTACCACCAATATAGGCGGGGCTGGTGCCTTTGATGTGATTATGATTGCCGGTTTTGTAGGAGTCATGGTAGCGGAATTGGTAGGCGAGACAAGAGAAAAATTACAGGGGGGACCGGTTTTAGGTCCAAACCGGCCGGAAGGTTTATATGAATTCAGTAAAGAACTATTTTATAATGCAAAAAAAAGTGCCCCTTATAAAAATGTAAAGAATGATGAAGCGGATAAAAAACCGGAACAAAGGGGTGAAGATGATGAATAGGCGATTGTTATTAATATTTGCACTCCTATGGCTTCTTTTATTGGGACAGCAACTACCAGCAACTGCGCAGGTAGTTGGTGATAACAGTGCTGTTTATTATAATATCGTTGATGAAAATGGCGATGTGGTTTATGTCACTGGCTGGGGCATTCAGGTTGGTGATCAATTTTTAACAGATCAAAATAAACGGTACGAGATTGAAAGCATCGCCGGGAACCAGGCTAAGGCTCGTTTTATTGGCAGTGTTAATATTACACAATATTTACCGGAAAAAGAGCAGCAGTCATGGCTGGCCCAAATATTGCAGTTTCGAAGGGTTCACGCAGAAAATCCAGGAAAAGTTGCAATTTATCATACTCATTCCGATGAATCTTATGTTCCGACTGATGGTACTGATAGTATTTATGGTAATGGAGGAATATACAAGGTTGGAGATGCTTTTGCTGGTGCTCTTAAAGCACAGGGAATGGAAGTTATTCATTCCGATGCCAAGCATGATCCTCATGATGATATGGCCTATGAACGTTCTCGTCGTACGGCCGCCAGTTTGATCAAACAGCAGCCGGATGCCATATTTGATGTGCATCGGGACTCTACTCCACCGGAAGTTTACAAGGGAACAATTGAGGGTAAAGATGTAACCAAGCTGCAATTAGTTGTGGGCAAATATGGTCCTACAGGAAAACAAATTGAAGATTATGCTTTACAAATTAAAGCTAATGCTGACCAAAAGCACCCAGGACTGATTAAAGGGATATTCTTTGCTAAAGGTGGTGACTATAACCAGGATTTGCATCCGCGTTCTATGTTAATTGAAGTTGGTGCTCATAGTAATGACCGGACTGCGGCAGAAAGAGGAGTAGCTTTATTTGCCGATATTGTTCCGGCTGTCCTGAATAAAACGGGAGCCAATCCGGCCAATCAGGCCGGGCAAGCGGGAGTAGGGACTGCTGCCGCGGGTCCATCGGGCGCGAGTAAATCGATCGGCTGGATTGTCGGATTATTAATTGTAGGTGCTGCTGCATTTCTTTTTCTCAGTACCGGCAGTATGAAAGAAGCTAAGGCCAAATTAAAACAGTTTACCGGTACGGAGTTTGCTAACTTTTTAGCTCCTTATCGTAAAAATAAACAGAAATATGACGATAAGGACAGAGAGAATAAGGAATAAAAAATTGAGGAAAAACGGAGAGTGATGTGATTTTATTCATCACTCTTTCTTTATTTTGCAGGAAAAGCAAGTACGATAACGGAATATGTAGTAATGAGGTGAAAGATGTGTCACATAAAGGTGTGATTGCACGTGTGATTCCATGTAGTATTGCGGCGGAGTTAGAATTGCAATCAGGAGATAAACTACTGAGTGTAAATGGACAGAAAATCAAAGATATTATAGAGTTAAGTTTTGCACTAGCTGATGAGAGTCTGGAATTGGTGATTGAAAAACAAGATGGGGAACAGGAAATTATCGAATTGGAGAAAGACTATGACGAAGAATTGGGGATCGAATTTGAAAGTGCGGTCTTTGATGGCGTAAGACGCTGTGCCAATCGTTGTATCTTTTGCTTTGTTGATCAGATGCCTCCGGGAATGCGAGAAAGTTTATATGTCAAGGACGACGATTATCGCCTGTCCTTTTTATATGGAAATTTTGTCACCTTAACCAATGTTGGAAGTAATGATATAAAGCGGATTCGTAATTTGCATTTATCGCCATTATATGTTTCTGTACATGCGACAAATGGAACCGTACGGCAAAGTATGTTGAATAACCGCCGTGCCGCGCAAATCATGGAACAAATTCATTCATTGACTGAAACAGGGATAGAACTGCATACTCAGGTCGTACTGTGCCCGGGAATCAATGATGGTCAGGTTCTGGAACAGACGATCAGGGAGTTATACGCATTGCATCCTAAGATACTTTCTTTGGCAATTGTTCCAGTTGGCCTTAGCCGGTACCGGGACAGATGCTATCCTTTGGGTAAATTTTCCCCAAAAGAGGCGCAATATATTATTGATAGCATCCATACGTGGCAAATTAAATGCAGGCGAGAATGCGGCAGTTCGTTCGTATATTTAGCGGACGAGTTTTATCTTTCGGGCGGTCGTGAGATACCCGAATACGATGTTTATGATGGATTTCCCCAGTTAGAAAATGGTATCGGATTGGTACGTAATTTTTTGCAGGAATGGCGGGAGGCGGTCCGGGAAGAAAAGAACGGTTACTTAGAACCTCATTGTATTGATGTAGTTTGCGGGGTTTCGGCGAAGCCTATTTTACAATCATTGTGTAACGAAATGAAAATTAAAAATTTAAATGTTCGTTTGGTAGCTGTAAATAATAATTTTTTTGGTCCGGATATTACAGTTACAGGCCTGCTTACGGGTAAAGATATTATTTCAGAACTTAAATCCTTGACGGGACCACGGACAGGTGTTATTATTCCAGGGATAGCTTTGCGAAAAGGTGAGAATATATTTCTAGATGACAGTACACCGGAAGATATTGTTGCTTCCTTAGGCGTGCCTGTGCGCATTGCTCATGGTGCAGGTGAGTTGTATAATTTATTGACTGCTTGGCGTTGAGCAAGGCTACGAATAGAATTTGATTAATATAGGTGATAAAATGAATAAACCAATTGTTGCGATTGTAGGCCGTCCGAATGTTGGGAAATCGACATTGTTTAATCGTATTGGGAAAAAACGAGTGTCCATTGTAGAAGATATGCCGGGAGTGACCCGTGACCGTATTTATTTGGATGCGGAATGGCTTGGGCACGAATTTACCATGATTGACACCGGAGGAATTGAACTGGAAACAGATGACAGAATATTGACGGCGATACGGCATCAGGCACAGTTAGCTATAGAAGAGGCCGATGTGATATTGTTTATTGTTGATGGTAAAACCGGCGTCACGACTTCGGATGAAGAGGTTAGTAATATATTACGCAATACACGTAAACCGGTATTGTTGGTTGTTAACAAAGTAGATACCATTAAGGATAATCACGAGATTTACGAGTTTTATAATCTGGGATTGGGCGATCCTATACCGGTTTCTGCAGCTAATATTTTAAACCTCGGCGATTTGTTGGATAAAGTCATTGAATCTTTACCGACGCAAGCAGAGACGGAAGAGGAAAGCGATGAAATTAAAGTAGCGGTAATCGGCCGTCCCAATGTGGGTAAATCTTCACTTGTCAACGCATTGATTGGAGAAGAGCGTGTTATTGTTAGTGACATTGCCGGTACTACCAGAGATGCGATTGATACTCATTTTGTCAAGGATGATACAAAATTTGTCTTGATTGATACGGCTGGTATGCGCCGCAAAGGGAAAATCGAACTTCCGGTGGAGCGATATAGTGTCATTCGTTCCTTGCGTGCAGTTGACAGAGCGGATGTCGTTCTGGTCGTTATTGACGCTGCAGAAGGGATTACTGAACAAGATAAAAAAATTGCAGGGTATGCCCATGAGGCTGGGAAGGCCAGTGTGATTGTTGTAAATAAATGGGATCTAGTGGAAAAAGACAGCAAGACTTCACTGCGTTATACAGAAAGTATTCGGAGTGAATTGGGGTTTATGCAGTATTCTCCGGTCGTATTTACTTCAGCATTAACCAGGCAGCGGGTAACCCGTCTTACAGAGTTAGCAAAGTTTGTTGCCGAGCAGCATAGTATGAGGGTAAGCACCAGTGTGTTAAATCAAGTGATTGAAGATGCTGTGGCAAT
The DNA here is from genome assembly GCF_001298735.1 of Propionispora sp. 2/2-37. Classification (GTDB taxonomy): domain Bacteria; phylum Bacillota; class Negativicutes; order Propionisporales; family Propionisporaceae; genus Propionispora. Next base: position 175,416 of record NZ_CYSP01000009.1, read on the forward strand.
CAACCCTCCCCCATCAGCCCATGGTAGAAGATTAAAAATCTATTTTGCTACACAGCCGGATGTTAGACCGCCAACCTTTATTTTTTTCGTCAATGATCCGGAAACCATGCATTTTTCTTATTTACGCTTTTTGGAGAATAAGTTACGGGAGAGTTTTGGCTTTGAGGGAACCCCACTTAAACTGGTGGTCCGTGGTAAAAAAGAAAAAGACGAATAATTTATTTACATAGGGTGAAGAGAATGGAATATATGATTGTTATCATGCTTGGTTACGTAGTTGGTTCTGTCCCCAGCGGATTGCTGATTGGTAGACTGCTAAAAGACGTTGATTTAAGGCAATATGGCAGTAAAAATATCGGCGCAACCAATGCTTTTCGTGTGTTAGGGCCTTGGCCGGCTTTGTGTGTTTTTTTGGCAGATGCGCTTAAAGGGGTTGCAGGGGTTATCCTGGGGAAAATCCTTCTAGCAACGCCGCTGGCCATGTTGGCCGGCGGGATTGCAACTATGGCCGGACATAACTGGTCGTTGTTTCTTCGGTTTACAGGTGGCCGAGGTGTTGCTACCGGATTGGGTGTGATTGCGGTATTAGTACCAAATGTTACTGTAATAGTATTTTTTTTGTGGGCAGTTATTGTTTTTGCTACACGTTATGTTTCACTGGCTTCGGTGGTAGCGGCCGTTATGGTACCGATTACTATGTGGGGATTAAAAGAAAGGACAGAGTTTTTTTTCTTTGGTATCATAGCGGCAGCCTTTGTGGTAATCCGCCATAAAGATAATATAAAACGGTTATTGCGGGGAGAAGAATTAAAAATTAAAGCTCATAGCCATATCGCGAGTACAAAAGAAAAAGTTAAGGATAAGTAGTGATAGAAAAAAGAGTGGGAAAACTTCCCACTCTTTTTTCTATACAGTAATATTCTAAGCGGCATGTCATATATTTATTAATGATTAATCAAGCTGTGTTCATTGTTTGACTATTAAACAGGCGTGGTATAAAAATAGTTTGTGCTGAAAGCCGTCGCAGTACGTTGTGGGAGAGGAGTTGGTTGCCGCCTAACGTGTTATTTTGCCAGGTAAAACAAGCAGCAATGGGGAGGGAGAAAAATGGAAAAATTCGATTTGTTCCGCGATATTGCCGAACGTACTGGCGGCGATATTTATATTGGTGTTGTAGGACCCGTGCGCACCGGTAAGTCGACGTTTATTAAGCGTTTTATGGAGAACATGGTGTTACCGAATATTACGGACCCTTATGAAAAAGAACGGGCAAAAGATGAATTGCCGCAAAGTGCCGGCGGCAAAACAATTATGACTACTGAACCCAAATTTATTCCGAATGAAGCAGTAAAGATCAGTGTGAATGATAATGTCAGTGTTCAGGTACGCCTGGTGGATTGTGTCGGCTACACGGTAGAAGGTGCTTTAGGTTATGAAGAAGAAACAGGACCGCGGATGGTTTTAACTCCGTGGTTTGATAATGAAATACCATTTCAGGAAGCTGCTGAATTGGGAACAAAGAAAGTCATTACCGAACATTCAACTATTGGTTTGGTCGTAACAACCGATGGCAGTGTTACCGACTTGGCCAGAGAGAAATATATCGAAGCGGAAGAAAGAGTTGTAAACGAACTGAAAGAATTGGAAAAACCTTTTCTGGTCATTCTCAATACGAACCGGCCAACTACCAAAGAAACCCGTGAACTAGTGGCTAAATTGGAGAATAACTATGATGTTCCGGTGATTCCCGTTGATTGTGCGCAGCTAAATCAAGATGATATTTATGCTGTTTTACAGGAAGTATTGTATGAATTTCCGGTAAAAGAGGTAAACATTTCTCTTCCGAAATGGATCGAGGAGTTGGATACGGAACATTGGTTGAAAGAGAAATTTACTGGTGCGGTGGAAGAAGTAATTCAGTATGTTAAGCGGCTACGGGATATTGATAGAGCAATTGATGATTTGTCCGGGTATGAATTTGTTGCTGATGTAATTCTGCATGATATGGATCTGGGCAATGGCATTGCCGTCATTGAGATTACGGCACGTGGTGATCTTTTTTATCAAGTGCTTGAAGAGCTTACCGGGTTTACCATTGCAGGGGAGCACCACTTACTACGCCTAATGCAGGATCTGGCGGTGGCAAAACGGGAATACGATAAAATGGCTGATGCTCTGGAGCAGGTACGGGATACGGGATATGGTATTGTACCGCCGCAGCTTGAAGAAATGGTTTTGGAGGAACCGGAAATCATCCGCACTGGCAATCGTTTTGGTGTTCGCTTAAAAGCATCTGCACCTTCCTTGCATATTATTAAGACCGATATTCAAACGGAAATTTCGCCGATAATCGGTACAGAAAAACAAAGTGAAGAACTTATTCAATATTTGATGCGCGAATTTGAGGGAGAACCGGAGAAAATTTGGCGGACCAATTTATTTGGTAAATCGCTTAATTCTTTGGTTCGTGAAAGTATTCAGAACAAACTTTCCGGTATGCCGGAGTCTGCTCAGGTTAAACTTCGGGATACATTACAACGGGTTGTAAATGAAGGTAGCGGTGGTTTAATCTGTATCATATTTTAATTTATCAAGTCAGTCTGTCAGGGCTGACTGATTTTTTTATTTTCTCTTGTAATTTGTGCTAAAAAGATGATATAATGTCTACCATAAAAAGATATTTATCCTTTGACGGGGTACTGGAGGGAAAACAGTGGCAGGACAGAAATCAGGCTTTTTTCTGGTACGGGAAGAAATTTTGCCAGAAGCGATAAAGAAAACCATCAAGGTAAAAGATTTGCTCAAACGTGGTGAAGCACGCACTATCAACGAGGCTGTTGAAAAGATGGAACTCAGCCGCAGTGCATATTATAAGTACAAAGATTATGTATTTCCTTTTTATGAAGCCAGCCGGGAAAAGATTGTCACGCTAGCGTTACTTTTAGAACATAAGCAGGGTGTTTTATCCAGAGTGTTAAATACCATTGCCGGAGAGCATGGCAGCATTTTGACCATTAACCAGGGAATTCCTTTACAAGGAGTGGCTAATGCCACCGTATCTTTAGAAACCGCTGATTTATCCATTGATTTGGAGGCTCTTTTAGATAAATTACGCATGGTTGAAGGGGTAAAACGCTTGGAAGTATTGGGCCAAGAATAGAGAGGGGACATAAGTGCATGAAAAATTCAATAAACATAGGCTTATTAGGCTTGGGAACTGTTGGTTCCGGTGTCGTAAAAGTTCTTGCTAATAATGCTCAGAATATTGCACAAAAAGTGGGAATACCAATTCATATAAAAAAAATTATGGTTCGCAATCCGAATAAACGCCGTAATGTTGCTGTTGATCAATTGCTCACGACAAAGGTTGATGATATTATCAATGATCCGGAAATTGACATTGTTGTGGAATTAATCGGTGGTGAAACCACAGCAAAAGAATATATGCTAAGGGCTTTACAGGCGGGAAAGCATGTCGTAACAGCCAATAAAGATGTCATGGCAAAGTATGGACGTGAGCTATTTGAGATCGCTGAAGTTAACAGACTGGATCTGATGTTTGAAGCCAGTGTTGGTGGTGGCATCCCCATTATCCGTCCATTAAAACAATGCTTGGCCGGGAATAAAATTAGTGAGGTAATGGGCATTGTTAATGGGACAACAAATTATATGCTTACCAAAATGACCAATGAACGGCTGGATTTTGATGAAGTATTGGCTGAAGCGCAGGAAAAAGGTTATGCAGAAGCTGATCCGACTGCTGATGTTGGTGGTTTGGATGCCGCTCGGAAGATTGCTATTTTGGCGTCTATTGCTTTTGGGGCACGAGTGAGTTTAAACGATGTATATGTGGAGGGAATTACGAATATTGCCAAGGAAGACATTGAATATGCCACGGAATTTGGTTATGTCATTAAGCTGTTAGGCATTGCCAGGGAAGATGGAAAAGGGATTGATGTGCGCGTCCATCCGGCCTTTATTCCGAAAACTCATCCGCTGGCTGCTGTACAGGATGTGTTCAATGCTATTTTTGTCAAAGGCGATGCGGTGGGAGAAGCTATGTTTTATGGCCGTGGTGCCGGCGAACTGCCGACAGCCAGTGCAGTCGTTGCCGACATTATTGATGTCGCTAGAGACATTCGGTATCACGTTACCAGTCGAATTCTTTGTACTTGTTTCGAGCAGAAGAGTATCTGTCCGGTAGAAAAAACGGAGGCACAGTATTACGTCCGGTTATTGGTAGACGACAAGCCAGGGGTTTTTGCGGCTATTGCCGGTTCGTTTGCGGCTGAACAGGTCAGCTTGAATTCAGTAATTCAAAAACGTAAGGTAAATCGTTGTGCAGAGGTTGTCTTGATCACTAACCGGGTTTCCGATGCCAATTTGCGGTCAGCAATCAGTATTTTAAAGGATATGTCGGTAGTAAATCAAATCCGCAGCGTAATTCGCGTGGAGGCAGGAACGATTGGATAATAAATAAAAAAGAAGCGCACCTAGATAGTCTGGAGGACTTATGTTAAATACTGTAAAAGTACGTGTTCCGGGTACAACGGCTAATTGTGGCCCGGGTTTTGATGCTATTGGTATTGCTTGTACGATTTATAATGAACTTGAACTTTATGCAAATTATAATAAAAAGTTAACGATAGAAATTCACGGTGAAGGGGCACAGGCTATTCCTACTACTGAAAGAAATATTGTCTGGCAGGCGGTAAAGACGGTTTTTCAAAAAGTAGGTTATCCTTGTCAGGGAATTAAAATTATAATGAATAACCGTATTCCTCTGGCGCGTGGGCTGGGTAGTAGTGCGGCAGCCATTGTCGGGGGGCTTGTAGCGGCCAATGCGATTTGTGGAAATCAGCTGTCGGATCAACAGCTTTTGGATTTAGCTACAGCGTTAGAGGGGCACCCGGATAATGTTGCCCCTGCTCTTTTTGGTGGTATAGCCTTAAGTGCGGTAGAAACCTCGGATAAAGGCATTCGCCGTGCACATTGTCTCCGTTTTATTCCGCCGTCGTTATTGAAAATGGTCGTGGCCATCCCAGATTTTACGTTGTCCACCAAGGCCTCGCGCCAGGTTTTACCCCAGGCGGTACCTTTGCAGGACGCTGTGTTTAATATCAGTCGGACTGCCATTTTGATTGGGGCTTTGTGTCAGGGGAAATTTGAATACTTGCGCTACGCGCTGGAAGACAGATTGCATCAGCCGTATCGCAAGAAATTGGTTCCGGGAATGGATGCGGTTTTTAATGCCGCTATGGACAATGGTGCTTTAGGTGTAGCTTTAAGTGGAGCCGGTCCATGCTTGATTGCATTTACTGAAACCAATATGAAGCGTATTGGTGAAGGCATGCTGAAAGCTTTTGCTGAACATCAGATTACAGCGTCATATCATGAATTGACGATAGATGCTGAGGGGGCTAAAATAATTTCTTAATTGCAAATTCTTATTTAGGATTTCTGTTGACATATCATCTGAAAAAAGGTACAATATTTTTTGTCAGTCGGGGCGTAGCTCAGTTTGGCTAGAGCGCTACCTTGGGGTGGTAGAGGCCGCTGGTTCAAGTCCAGTCGCTCCGACCAAGTAAAAACCTTATAAAACCCAAATAAATCAAGGGCCTGCAGAAATGCAGATCCTTTGTTTTTGTTCCTAAAAGGATTGTGTAGCGAATGTAGTAAAGACATTTTTTATTCTGGCTTTGAGAAAGTTTGACGAAGAGGTCTCTGGTTTTATCCTAACTAAATGTCTATCAGATTTTCACAATTTCTTCATAAAATCTTCATAATTGCTGTTTATAATGATATATACAAAACCTTAATGAGGAGGTAAGTATATATGGTTATGACACATTATATGGAGTTGCTGGCAGTCAATCAGCCATGGAATTTGATTATATACATGGTTATTCCGGTAGCTTTAGCAGAGGCTCTTGTCGCAACAGAATTTTTTACAGTATATCTACGCGGTTCCAATGCCGGAAACTGGAGAATATGGAATAAGTGGATAGGAATTATCCTCGGTTTTTATTTTCTAGGTATCTTTCTTAATTTAATGGCAACGGTTATTCCTAGTATTCAATGGCGCGGTATTGCTGATATTCTTGCCGTCGGAGCCTACCTTAGCGGTGTAATACCTCTGTTTAGTATTGCTTTATTAGAACTTGGTGCCATTGGCAAAGCGAAGTCCGAGGACGCGAAACTAAAACTCCATTTTATCTTGTTGACAGTATTTCTTGTTGTAGCTCATGTAGCCATGGTTTTTGGTATGGTTGATCCAACCATAATGGGATGGAATCCGGATATAACCGGAGGGCATATGCAGCATATAAAACATTAGGAAAACTTTGTCTTAGAAGAACCACTCATAGAGTGGTTCTTTCTATAATTAAAGAGGAGATATAAAAAGAGCTATTGAAATTTATGAGCCGCGGCTGTTGGGGCAGGATATAAAGGATAAAGCAGCGAAGCCAGATAAACGAATAATCTACGGTTATTATTAAATTTAAAAATCTTTTTCTTACGTTGGATACTATAAAATTGAAAAAGGCAGACTGAATAGGTAAACAACAGGAAAGGAAGCACCGTATGATCAAACATTCTGTACTCATTGTTGATGATGATGCAAAGCTAGTTCAGCTTTTGCAGCTTTATTTTAACAAGGAAGGATTTATCACGTATACGGCAGGTGATGGATTGACCGCAATCCAGCTTGTCTGGTCTCGCAAACCGGATATTATAATATTAGACTTAATGCTGCCGGTGATGGATGGCTGGGAAGTATGCCGGAGGCTGCGCCGGGATAGTGATGTGCCGATTATTATGCTTACTGCCCGGGACGAAGAAAGTGACAGGCTGATCGGGCTGGAAATCGGAGCAGATGATTATGTGGTAAAACCGTTTAGTCCTAAAGAAGTCGTTGCGCGAGCCAAGGTTATTTTGCGGCGAATTCATAGGGAAATAGTACAAAAAGAGCCAATTAAGGTAGGGGGTCTAACGATTGATCTGGAACGGCATCAGGTTATAAGGGATGGTAGTTTAGTCGAGTTAACGCCAACTGAGTTCAAAATATTGGAGACCTTGGCGGCCAATGCTGGGAAAGTATTTAGTCGTTTACAGCTTGTCGAGCAAACCCAAGGTTATACTTTTGAGGGATATGAACGGACGATGGATGCTCATATTAAAAATTTGCGGCGTAAACTAGAAATAAATCCTAAAAATCCCCGGTTTATACAAACTGTATACGGAATCGGCTATAAATTTAAGGGTGATAGACATGAAGAAATTCAATAGTATTACCATCCGAATTACCGGGCTGATGTTTCTTTCCATTGCCATAACGGTTTTTTTACTGATTTATTTGGCTGACGAACAGATGATTGAATTGTTTCGGGAGTATTTAGTTGTTCAGCGAATGGAAACTAGCCATGGGCTAATGGGACAGCAAAACGGAGGCGTAGCTGGTGTGACCCTTGTCATGGGACCATTGGAAGAGACATTTTTGGCTTCTGTTCATACATCGCTCATATGGGTCGGAATGGGTATTATGGTAGTGGGGCTGGCTGCCAGCTATACTTTAGCCCGCAGTATTACCGTTCCCTTGCGTAAATTAAGCCATGCAGCCGAACAAATGGAACAAGGAAATTTAGGACAGAACGTTCCTGTTGAAACCAGTGATGAAGTAGGTCACCTAGCTATGATTTTCAATCGAATGTCCCAGACGCTAGCAGCTAGTGAAAAACTTCGGCGGCAATTACTGGCAAATATCGCCCATGAACTGCGAACGCCGTTATCTGTTATCCAAGGGCATCTGGAAGGTATGATTGATGGTGTAATTGCGCCTGATAAAATGCAGCTTAGTTCACTGCATGAAGAGGCAGTTCGTTTAAATCGATTAATAAGAGATTTACGGGACTTATCACTAGCGGAAGTTCGACAGCTTGCACTGGAGAAAATGCCGGCAGATATCAACCAAATCATTAAGCGTACAGTGCTTATGTTAAAGCCCATAAGCGATGATAAACAAATAGAAATAATATGTTCTTTAACAGAAAGTTTACCTGAATTAACCGTTGATGCCGATCGGATAAGCCAGGTTTTCTACAACATATTAATCAATGGTATCCGTTATTCTCCACCACAGGGTCGAATTGAAATCCGCACATATATAGTAGAGTTTGAGGGGCGACAATGGCTAAAAGCATCGATAAAAGATGAAGGACCAGGTATTTCCCCAGAAGATTTACCCTATGTGTTTGATCATTTTTATCGAGGGGACAAGTCGAGGGATCGGAAAAGTGGTGGATCGGGTATAGGATTGGCTATTGTAAAACAATTGGTTGGAAATCATGGCGGGCAAGTATATGCCGAAAACAGTAAGGCCGGAGGGAGTATTTTTCATGTCTTATTGCCTGTAGCTATTGATTTCAGACCATAACTCAAACGGACAGTTACACTTTCTGACACTTTGTGCCTAAAATCTTTTTCAAGAGTTATATTGTAATTAGTAAAAAGAACCCGCTTTAAAACATGAATTACGTTTTAAAACAGGTTCTTCGAGATAGTCCAATTGATAATTATTTTATATGTTTAATGAGTTTGGGTGCTACACCGGTATAAGTTTGCGGTGATAGAGCCAAGAGGCGTTTTTTTGCCTCTTCAGGCAATGTAATACTGGCAATAAATGTCTTGATTTCTTTCTCGCCAATTGCTCTGCCGCGCGTAATTTCTTTAAGTTTATCGTACGGATTGGAATGACCGTGTTTGCGCATTACTGTTTGTACGGCCTCAGATAACACCTCCCAGGCCATGTTTAAGTGAGCGTCAATAGCCTGAGTATTGACGGAAGTTTTGGCGAATCCCTTTGTTGTATAAATAAGTGCCAGATGAGAGTAGCCTATGGCAGCGCCAATATTACGCTGAGCTGATGAGTCACTAAGATCTCTTTGAAGACGAGAGATTGGCAGTTTGTTGGCTAAATGATCCAATAATGCATTACTCAAGCCCAGATTCGCCTCGGAATTTTCAAAATCAATCGGGTTTACTTTATGTGGCATAGTGGAAGACCCAACTTCACCCTTAACGGTTTTTTGCTTAAAGTAGCCAAGAGAAATATACATCCACATGTCGCGGTCAAAATCAAGGACTATGTTATTAAAGCGGTTGATCACATGAAAACATTCTGCTACATAATCATGAGATTCAATTTGAGTGGTTAGAGGGTTATAGGTAAGCCCCAGGCTTTCTACAAAAACTCTTGCTATGTTTTCCCAGTCTGCTTCCGGATAAGCAACCTGATGGGCATTAAAATTTCCTACCGCACCATTGAACTTTCCAAGATATTCAAGATTCCTAACCTGTTTTAGCTGTCGATTCCAGCGATATACAAATACAGCAAGTTCTTTTCCTATTGTGGTAGGAGAAGCGGGCTGACCATGGGTGTGGGCCAGCATTGCTACTTCTTTTAATTCCTTGGCTTTAGCCGTTACTTCGGCGACCAGTTTTTCAGCTGCTGGTAGCCAGACTTTATGAATGCCATGTTTTAACATAAGTGCATAAGACAAATTATTAATATCCTCAGAAGTACAGGAAAAATGAATAAATTCAATAATGTCGGATAAAGAAGTGTTTTTCAGTGTTTCGCGTAGGAAATATTCAACGGCTTTTACGTCATGATTAGTGATACTTTCAATTTCTTTAATGCGGTTGGCTGTTTCTTCATTAAAACTATTTACAATGTTGCGGAGAATTTGAATTTCGTCAGTAGTTAAGGAGCGTACTTCCTTAAAAACAGGATTAGTCGCCATGGTGATCAACCATTCAATTTCGACGTGAGTCCGGTACTTCATTAAGGCCCATTCGGAGAAAAATTCGCTTAGAGGTTTTGAAATTGCCTCATAGCGTCCTTCAAGCGGAGTCAAAGCTTTAATACTCATCAATATCCCTCACTATTATGTAATATACTAACATAACAAATGACATAACCTACGATAAAATAGTATGATACATCATATTTTGCCAATACTATTTTAACATTATCGTCAAGTGGTGGCTATGGGGTAAAGCATACTTAAGGTAATAGTAGCATAAGCGCTTTTCTCAATAACATGCCTATTATTTACGAGTAGGGGTCTATATAAACAAATCTTGTTTGTCTTACCGTTTTCTTTTATACAATGCAGGAAATACTTAAGAGAGAAGAGAAAGGATATGCAAAGACTGGGGCAATAGGAGGAAATATGGAATTTTATAATATAGCTGTCAATATTTTTGTGTGTGCTTTACTTATCGGCGGCTTGGGGCTAAACATTCTGGCTTTACCGGGGAATACGTTTTTGTTTATCGTGGCCCTGGTTTATGGTTTTTATGAGGGATTTGTTCATATCAATACTACTATCCTTGCCGCTTTATTGGGAGCAGTCGTATTAGGGGAATTAATAGAACTTGTTGCAGGTGCACTAGGTGCAAAGAAAGAAAAGGCTTCTAAGCGGGCCATTGTCTCCGCTGTGGTAGGTGCTATTCTCGGGGGGATAGTCGGAACAACCGTATTGCCGGTACTGGGATCCATTTTTGGTGCTATAGGAGGATCTTTTATTGCAAGCTATCTAGCTGAATATAGCAAACAGGCTGACCTGGACAAAGCCCGGCGTGTAGCCAGGAGTGTTATGTCAGGTCAAATTTTAGGGATGATTATTAAGCTTATTGTAGGGATTGGAATGGTTATAACTATTTTTTTAAATTTATCATGGTCTTGATAACATAGGGCCTTGGTTTAAAGTGATAAAAATGAACTGGGGAGGATTTGAAATGAAATTTTCGTATTACATGCCAACGACAGTTATATTTGGCTGTGGTGAATTTGACAATGCTGCCGGCAGGATTAGCAAAATAGGACAACGTGCGTTAATCGTAACCGGAAAAAAAGCGATGCAGGCTTTAGGGTATACCGAAAAACTGCAGAAAGGACTTTGCTCGCAAGGTGTTCAAACAGCATTGTTTGCCAATGTCAGTGCTGAACCGCATACTTCCGAGGTAAACGACTGTGTCGATCAATTTAAAGATTGGAATCCGGATGTGATTGTTGCGTTAGGAGGAGGCAGTGCAATTGATGCTGCCAAGGGGATTGCTTTAGGATTTTCCACCAATGAATCCGTTGAAGATTATCTGGTGGGTAATAAAGCTGTTTCCGAAGTGGACGTTACGATTCCGCTTGTTGCTATATCAACTACAGCGGGTACCGGGGCGGAGTTAAATTGGGCAGCTATATTGACCGATAGTGCTGCCGGAATAAAAACCAGTTTTCGTCATAAAGGTTTCTTCCCCCAAATAGCGATTATTGATCCTATGCTAACTATATCTCTTTCAAATGCCGTTACTATGGAAACTGGTTTTGATGCTTTTGCACATGCTGTTGAAACAGCTGTATCAAAAGCTACTAATCCGATGGTAAAAATGCACTCGCTGGAAGCCATAGGCTTAATTAGGGACAATCTACCACAGGTTATACAGGATGGACATAATTTACCTGCCCGTACAGCGATGCATTATGCAAGTATGTTAATGGGGGCTAGTTTGGCTAATTCCTCGACTTGCTTGCCGCATCGTTTGCAATATCCAATTGGTATAAAAACGGGATCCAGCCATGGTGCAGGATTAATTTCTTTATTCAAACCTTGGCTTGAACATACATATGAATTTTCCAGTCAAACGTTTAATGAGTTATTTTCGGTTTTGGCCGGGCGTAATTGTCAAAGAAAAGCAGAGGTTTTGGCAGCTTTTGATCGTTTTACTGATCAAATTGGTGCTAATTATACATTGCGCACATTTGGTTTGTCAGAAAAAAATGTTCCTGAACTGGTATCAAAAGTATCCGGCAGTTTGGCCAATGATCCGGCCGGATTAGTTCCCGGGGTCGTTCAGGCTCTGTATAACGGGGCGATATACAGATAAAACGATCACATTGTTAATAGGAATTCGTCCTGCTTATAATAATGTGATTGTTTACAAATTATTTGGCAGTAGGTTTGATTATTTAAACTGAATATTTAGAGGAGGCTTTATGGTAAATACCAAGGAATTAGTGTGGGTTGTCAGTTTTGGGATTGATGAAGACGGCAGTTTTTCCGATTATTTGGTGGAACAGATTGATTTAGGTAATTACAGTCGGCAGGCAGCAGAGAATTTGCGGAATAAAATGGGAAAAGGTGTTTTCTATAATAGTAGAGAAGCAGAGGAATGGGCGCAAAAACAAATGGAAGAACCGGTTTGTAATTGTAGCTGTGCAAAAAGATGTTGTCAGAAAAATGAGTAGCAGTAGATTTGTGATTGACGTGGAATCAAAGCTATGATACCATGTAAAAGGTCGCGGCAATAAGCGACAAAAACTGCCAAAAGGACCAATAAAAAACAGGTTGACACGAAGTG
>NZ_CYSP01000010.1 GCF_001298735.1 Propionispora sp. 2/2-37
GGAGAAAAAGCACTCACTTTTGTGGGTGCTTTTTGCGTTCGGTAGAAAAAATGTTATGTATTATGCCGCTGTCTGGGTTGAGCATGGGAGGAATATTTATTAAAGCACCTTAGAATTTGTGTAGGTGTTTTTTATTTTTTATGGGCATTTCAAAGGAATTTCAAAATGAATATTGCGATAGAAAAGTAACTGTGATTATTGGGAGAATTTATGATGCTTACCGTTTCGGCATGTGTAATAGCAAAAAATGAAGAAGAAAATATTGTCCGCTGCCTGCAAAGCGTGAAAGAGATAGTCGAAGAAATGATCGTTGTAGATACGGGTTCCACAGATGATACGGTTGAAATTGCAAGAGAGATGGGTGCTAAAATTTTTCATTATACCTGGCAGAATGATTTTGCTGCGGCACGTAATTTTGCCTTAGATAAGGTAAAGGGAGACTGGATTATCTTTCTTGATGCTGATGAGTATATTTTACCAAGCAAGATTAAAAATGTGAGACCGTTTGTAGAAAATATTCATGCTAGTTTAAACGTTCAATCCATTACCTGTCGGATGGATAATCTGGAAGGGGTTGACGGGCAAGTTAGAACCTCCAATCCGACAGTAAGAATATTCCGTAATTTGCAGTCAATTCGCTACGAGGGCCGTATCCATGAGAGTATTTTTAATTCCGGAAAACCTGTGCAAACCATCATGGACGATAAACGTTTAATTGTTATTTGCCATACCGGTTATACCAAAAAAACAATAACTGCCAAAATACAGCGTTATGCAGCTCAAATGGAGGAGGAATTGGCCAATGGTGTTGTACGGGATTTAACTTATTACTATCTAAGTGACGCTTACTGGATACTTGGGCAGTATGAACAGGCAATAGAGTTTGCCTGGCATGCACTTGAACATAAGGTAGCCAATAATCCGCTCGCTTATAAACCTTATGTTATACTAATCCACAGCATGGTCCAATTAAGAAAATATAGTGAGGAGACAATTAGAGCCATTTGTGAACAGGCGGCAGAGAATTTTCCCCATCATGCCGAGGTAACAATGTATCAGGCACTTTACTACCGGTCGATAGGCCATTACCAACTTTCTTTAGGACTATTCCTGAAATCGGTTGAAAAATCCGGTAATGACAGTTTAAACAGTGATTTTTACAAGCTGCCGTCAATGGAGTATCCAAGGGCGCTTATAAACATTGCCCAAATGTACACTATGATGAACCGGCCGGCTCAAGCTCTTGAATATTATGTTAAAACCCTACAGCTAGACAAGCGGAATAAGGCCGCTTTTGATGGTCTGATATCTTTAATTAGAAAACAGGCTCCAGTTGATATCATTTATTTTTTGAATACGCTATATGATATTAAAAATGAAGAAGATATCGGGTTTCTTGTTTCAAGGCTGTCTAGATTGAAGGTGAGAACGGTAGTAGATTATTACCATAAAATTTGGTATGAAAAGTATGGACATAATGAATTTGTCGGTATGATTCTCTTGCTTAACGAGAAGTTTGAAAAGGCATTCGAGATATTTACCGTTTCTTTTCAAAAATCCGGTGATTATGGTGCACAATTATTTGCAGTGCTGGCGGCGCTTATCAGTAGTAATCCAGGCTGGGTAACAGCAAAAGCAGGATTAAATTTCTTTAAAAAAAATTAGTGCCGCTTTCTATCGGGCAAAAGCCGGAATTCAGTTATCGTCAGATGATTTTTCATGTTATTGTGACCTAATGGTCGAACTGGCTTACCTCGGCAGTACCGATCAATTAGAGCGGTTGTTGCAATTGAAAGCGAATTTTTCAGAGGATGTGGATTTTACGCAGGCTGGAGACATATTGTTGTATCAAGGTTTTGTTCATTACGCACTTGATATGTATTTATTTCAAATAAATAGAGGAGTTCAAGGAGAGTATCCTTGTGGAGAATATTACTGCAAGGCTGGATTCTGCTGCTATAAATTAAAAGATTTTTCAGGGGCCATAACCTGTTTTGGACAAGCATTAACGTATGGATATCGTAATCATGATATTTTTGAATTTTTAGAGTGGGTGTATCAACAATGTGATAATGAGGTTATAAAAGAAAAATGTCACATACTGAAAACGGATAATAGTTACATACGAAAATGACAAAAGGAATATCGAAAATGGAAACAAGTATTATTATTTTAACTTACAATAAGCTAAAGTACACAAAAAAATGTATTGAAAGCATTCGTGCGTATACTACGCCGGGGACTTATGAAATCATTGTCGTTGATAATAACTCTACCGATGGAACCGTACAATGGCTGAAAAAACAACAGGATATCCGGGTGATATTCAATAAGGAAAATAAAGGATTCCCTAAAGGGTGCAACCAAGGAATGGAAGTCGCCCGTGGCAATAATATCATGCTGCTAAACAATGATGTGATTGTGACTCAATATTGGCTTGACAATCTCTTGAAAGCCTTATACAGTGATCCGCAGATTGGCGCAGTCGGTCCGGTCACAAACAATAGTTCCTATGGGCAAAAGATTAATGTTAACTATAAGTCTATTGAACAAATGCAAAACTTTGCTAAAGAGTATAATATTTCTAATCCGATGCGATGGGATAAAAGGTTAAAACTCATAGGATTTTGCTTGGTATTAAAAAGAGAAGTAATGGATCGTGTGGGCTTATTGGACGAAATGTTTTCTCCGGGCAATTTTGAAGATGATGACTATTCGGTACGGATCAGGCGGGCAGGGTATCATTTACTGCTTTGTCGTGATACTTTTATTCATCATTTTGGTAATATTTCTTTTCGAGATAAAGCAGATGCTTATGGAGACCTGTTACGTCACAATGGTGATTTGTTTGAAAAAAAATGGGGCTATCGAGCAGAATATTCCATGATGGTCCGCAATGAAATTATTAATTGGATGGATGCTCCCAACGAAGCTTCAGTTCGGGTATTAGAAGTCGGTTGTGCCTGCGGCGGTACTTTGCTGCAGATTAAAAACAAGTATGGTAACGCTTCTTTGTTTGGGATTGAGCTAAATGAAAATGCAGCAAAGGATGCCAGCCTTTTTGCTGAAATTTCAGCGGTAGATATTGAAAATGCTGAATTGCAGTATCCTAAACGTTTTTTTCATTATATTATTCTGGCAGATGTTTTGGAGCACTTGCGCAATCCGTGGGAAACTGTGAAGCGGCTTTATGAATATCTGACTCCGGACGGTCAGCTGTTAGCCAGCATTCCCAATGTAATGCATTTTAGTGTTATCCGGCACATGATCAACGGACATTGGACCTATGAGGATGCCGGCATACTGGATAAAACTCATTTACGCTTTTTTACATTGGATGAAATACGGAAAATGTTTGTCGCGAGCGGGTTCTCGGATATTCAGTTTGGAGCGACCCACACCGAATTATCGGAAGAGGATAAGAATTTTATTAATTCACTTGCAGCTATTACCCAGGAAAAAATGAAACCTCAGTATACAGCATATCAATATCTTGTCAAAGCTAAAAAAGGCTTTCCCGGAAATGATTTAAAAGCATTGCTTCTGGAAATTGAGCAGGGGAATCATACTGAAGAAAATGTTCAACATGTCAATCACTATAAAATCGAATCCGTTTTACATTACATAAGCCTTTATAGTACTGATAAGCTTAAAGTACTGAACCTCATAGCAACTACAAATTATGTTCTCAAGGCTTATGAGTATATTATTCCTTATTTGCATGCGGCTTTACAAGGTAATCCAACTGATGCCGAGACTTTGTATAATCTTGGTTATGTTCTGTTTATGATGCAAGAGTATGATTTGTCACTACGTTATTTGGATCAAATTGTAAATCAGAGCGAAACAGTCCAGTCTTTAATAGAAATAGTAAAAGAGAAAAAGGCTGCTGCCAGGGGAACAACAAAAATGATCAGTCATGCATCTGGCAAACGTATGGTCACTTTATTTCCGGAGGCAGAGAATGTTCATTTGGCTAAAGATGTCGGGATGATTCCATTTGTACTGTATAAACATTTTGGCTACGATTCTGTCCTGGTTTGCTACCGGAATGGAGATTATCCTTACCTTAGCCAGGAAGTAAATGGATTGAAGATTGACTTTCTGGACCGCTATTATAAAGATTCTGCCGGCGATGGGTGTGATTATATTGCAAAGCATGCCGCGGAAATTGACATATTACATCTGTTTCACCTGGAAAATAGAACGTTACAATGGATAACTCAATACAAATCCTTGAACCCGGAAGGCAAGGTATATCTTAAACTAGATGCGAACATTAGAGCACTTGGTCTGGAACTGGACCATGCAGTTTTACACATATTAGGCTTATGCGATCTGATTAGTGTGGAAACGAGGCAATTGTATCAAAAACTCAGCAAGCTATGGCCATTGAAGCTGGAGTATATCCCCAATGGTTTCTACGATTTTGGTGAGAAAAGAAATGTCAGATGGGAAGAAAAAGACAATATTATTTGTACGGTAGGCCGCATTGGGCTCCCCGTAAAGGCCAATGAAGTATTGCTTCAGGCTTTTAACTTGGCTTCTTCTTTTATCCCTGACTGGAAGTTAAAGCTTATTGGCCCTGTAGAAAAGGAATTTACAGCCTATATTGATCATTTTTTTGCCGAGAATCCTAACTTGGTGGATAAAGTTATTTTTACCGGTGAAATTTCTAATAAACAAATGTTAGATCAGGAATACCGAAAAGCTAAGATCTTTTGCATGACTTCCATCATCGAGAGTTTTGGGCTGGTTTTTGTTGAGGCTATAAAAAATGGCTGCTTTGTTGTTACCACGAAAGTCTCGGCAGCCAATGATATTACCGATAATGGCAAATATGGATATTTCTTTGAGGCTGGCGATGCCAATCAGCTGTCACAGCATCTGATTGCACTTTGCAATAACCAGGAATTTCCCAGGTCGGTTTGTGGGAGTATCCAGGCATACGCCTATAACCATTTCCATTGGGTCAATATATGTGAAAAGATACTTAAGGCCTTGCTGTCTGCCGGCGATACAGGTATGAGGTAAAATAAGTTTTGTAGTAAAGCTGAAGAAAGAATATTGCTGCGGCAAATGGTTTGTGTGTCGCTCAAACTCGCTCATTTATAAAATTACCGGAACCTTCACATGGGTATTTGTGAAAGGTTCCGGTTTTAGTTTGAAATATATTCATCCAGTTGAGCTTTTTATCTTTGATCGCGAATAGTAGCGCTACTGTTGTTAGATTATTTCCTCGCAGGATCGTAAGGAGCACCTGTTGGTATGCTGGCCGGTAATGCGATATCAACCGCATTTTCCGGTAATCCCCAGGAGTTTTCCGAGGAGACAAAATATAATTTCTATGCAGAGGTTTTGTGTAATAAAGACAATGAAAAAGTTATCAAGCGTTGTAATAGGACATACTAAAAGCTGGAATGGCGTATGTAAAATTAAGATAATGTTTACTCGGATGATAAAGGATTTTGACAGCATACAGCGAATACTAGCAAAGTTAAAAAGGATATACTCTAAGTAACTAAACAAACTGGAATGTTTTTATGTTCTTGGCGTGGCAGGAGGAGATAGTATTTGCCTGATAATATGGTGCAACTTGTGAATGTAGTAAAAGAATTCGAAGATAATGTTGCCGTAAACCAGCTTTCCATTGATATCCGGCGTGGGGAGTTTTTAACCCTGCTCGGACCCAGCGGCTGTGGTAAGACAACCGCCCTGCGGATGATTGCGGGCTTTGAGCAGCCAACTAAAGGGGATATATTCCTTGATGGTGAGAATGTGGTCGGCAAGCCTGCCTACAAGCGTGTTGTAAATACCGTTTTTCAAAATTACGCGCTGTTTCCCCATATGAATGTTGCGGAAAATGTTGCGTTTGGCTTAAAAATGAAGAAAATTCCCAAACCGGAAATAAAACAACAGGTTGACAATATGCTGCGAATGGTGCAGTTGGAAGAGTATAGTGAACGGCGTCCCGATCAGTTAAGCGGGGGGCAAAAGCAGCGGGTGGCTATTGCCCGGGCCTTAGCTACCAATCCCAAGGTGTTATTGCTGGATGAGCCGCTGGGAGCGCTGGATTTGAAGCTGCGCAAGCAGATGCAACTGGAACTGAAGCATTTGCAGCAGAAGCTGGGAATCACCTTTATTTTTGTTACCCATGACCAGGAAGAGGCACTCATTATGTCGGACCGGATTGGGGTTATGAATCAAGGGCGGCTGGAGCAATTGGGTACACCTGATGAAATTTATGATAACCCGGCTACGGTTTTTGTTGCCGACTTTATTGGTGAAACCAATCTGTTTCATTCGGTGATTTCTTCCGTAGAGGGAGAAACTGCCTGGGTGGAAGTGGAAAGCCAAAGAATACCGGTACATGGACGGCAACTGAAAGCCGGAGAGAAAATCTGCCTATCGGTGCGGCCGGAACGTATTCAGCTTACCGGTCAACCGACCGAGGTTGGTTTTGCCTTCCGGGCCAGACTAAAGGAACGTATTTTTGTAGGGACGGCCTTAAAAACAGTCGTCATTTTAGATACAGGTAAAGAAGTGGTGGTGAGCGAGCCGGCTCATACCCCTATAGAAGCAGGAGAAATGTATGTGTCCTGGCCTGTTCAGGCAGCGGTGGTGATAAAAACTGAATAAGAAAATGCCGTTACTAACCCTTTCGCCGTTTGTGGTTTGGATGACCGTTTTTTTAACAGCGCCGCTACTGTTAGTGCTCATTGTAAGTTTCTGTCAGCGAAGTGCCTATGGCGAGATCCAGTATGTATTTACGCTGGCGAACTACAGCCGAATGCTTGACCCGCTTTTCCTTAATATAGGCTGGAGTTCGTTTATTGTATCCTTGGCGACAACCGTTTTATGCCTGGTGCTGGGCTATCCCTTTGCTTACTTTATAGCGCGTGCCCCCAAGCGTTACCGTATTTTTCTGTTGATGCTTACCATTATTCCCTTTTGGACAAATTCTCTGGTTAGAACGTATGCCTGGATTATGCTGCTCCGGACAGAGGGCATTATCAATTCGTATTTGTTGGCATTGGGGTTTGTTGATAAACCCTTGGCCATGCTGTATAATCAGGAGGCTGTCTTATTGGGGATGGTTTATACCTTGTTTCCATTTATGGTGCTGCCCCTGTATGCGTCCATTGAAAAGATGGACCGGACTTATCTCGAAGCTGCCGCCGATCTGGGGGCCAATCCGGTTTATTCGTTTTTTAAAGTAACGCTGCCTTTAACTTTGCCGGGCATTGTTGCCGGATCCTTGCTGGTGTTTGTGCCGACTCTAGGTTATTTCTTTATCCCGGATTTGATGGGCGGCAGCAAGATTATGCTGATCAGCAATATGATTAAGAATCAGTTCCTGACAGCCAGAGACTGGCCGTTTGGTTCGGCATTATCCATTGTCTTAATTGTACTGACCTTGGCGTTAATTGCGCTGTACATGCGTGTATTAAGAAAAGAAAAAGATCCGGAGGTGTTTTAGTTGAAGCAGAAACGGTTTCAATGGGCATCTGCCGTTTATCTCTTTTTCGGTTTTTTGTTTTTGTATGCTCCCATTATTATGCTGGTTATTTTTTCTTTTAATGATTCTAAAGTGAATGCAGTGTGGACAGGGTTCACTTTTAAATGGTATATGCAGCTTTTTTCCAATCAGGCCGTGTTGGAGGCGGCAGAGAATAGTCTGATTATTGCTTTGGTGAGTACGGTCGTTGCTGTCATGCTGGGAACGGTCACGGCAGTAGGCATGTATAAGTCTGCATTTAAGGGGAAAGGCGCGCTGGATGCCTTGCTGTACATACCTATCGTAATCCCGGAGATTGTTTTGGGTATAGCCCTTTTGGCACTTTTTTCCCTGTTTAAAATCAGTTTAGGGATGCTTACTTTGATTATAGCGCATATTACCTTTTGTTTGCCGTTTGTTGTTTTGGTAGTCCGTGCCAGGATTCAGGGATTTGATTCTTCTTTGGAAGAGGCGGCCATGGATTTGGGCGCCAATCCCTGGCAAACATTTATGCAGGTGACATTCCCGATTATTTTGCCGGGCATTGTGGCCGGTGCGTTATTGGCGTTGACATTATCACTGGATGATGTCATTATCAGCTTCTTTGTAGCCGGACCGGCCAATGTGACACTGCCGCTGAAAGTATTTTCCATGGTGAGAGCGGGTGTCAGCCCGGAAATCAATGCCCTGTCTACTTTATTGCTGGTCATTGTGATCCCTTTGGCCCTGATTGCCGAAAGATTGCGGCATAACAACAGGTAATGCAATACAAAGATTTCTTTAGGAGGATGGAAATGTCAAAAAAAATACCAGGTAGTTTTTTTGTGGTTCTTTTAGTCGTTTTTATGAGCCTGTTTTTGCTGGCAGGCTGTGGCGGCAGTGCCGGCAACAAGCAGGCTGCGGAGCAGAAAGATACCGAGCTCAATTTGTTTATTTGGTCGGAGTATATACCGCAGTCGGTTATTGACAAGTTTGAAAAAAAATACGGGATCAAGGTCAACTATACGACTTACTCGTCCAACGAGGAGATGCTGGCCAAACTTTCAGCCGGAGCTTCTCAGTATGATCTGTCGGTAGCTACTGATTATATGGTGGAAATTCTGCATAAGCAGGAACTGATGCAGCCATTGGAATTAAGCAATATTCCTAACTTTAAAAATATCGGCGATGAGTTTAAAAATATCGCAGCCGATCCGGGCAACAAGTACACCGTGCCGTATATGTGGGGGGCGGTACCCATTGCTGTGAATACCGAAAAGGTCAAAGCACCGGTAACCTCCTATAAGGATTTATGGCGGCCGGAATTTGAAAATTCTTTGGTTGTGCTAGATGATCAACGGGCAATTATCGGGGCGGCTTTGAAAAAACTAGGATATTCTTTAAATGAAACTGATCCGGCAAAACTGGAGCAGGCTAAGGCAGAGCTAAAGAAATTGATGCCGAATATCAAGTCTTTTGACAGTGACAGTCCCAAAACGCTGTTAATTAACGGCGAGGCCAAAGCGGCTTTGGTTTGGGGTGCCGAAGTATCACTGGCCGCCCGTGAAAACAAAAATATTAAAGTGGTGTTCCCGGAAGAGGGCATGTATTTATGGCAGGATAATTTCTTTGTTCCCAAGGGGGCACCGCATCAAAAAGCGGCGGAACTGTTTATTAATTTTATTCTGGAACCGGAAATCAGTGCGGAGATATCGCAGGCCTTTCCTTATGCTAATCCCAATGTGGCTGCACATAGTCTGATTGACAAGGCTATTATGGAAGATAAAGCGGTGTATCCGCCCAAGGAAGAACTGGCTAAAGGAGAACATTTAAGAGACGTGGGCGAGGCGACTACGATTTTTGACCGGATTTGGTCGGAAGTGAAACAATAATATCCGGACGTATGACAAAGGGGGAGATTACGTGATTAGTGTAAAAATGCAGGACGCTATCAACAAGCAGATTCAGGCGGAAATGTATTCCGCAAATCTTTACTTATCTATGTCGGCTTACTGTGAGCTTAAAGGGGTTAAAGGGGTCGGGAACTGGCTCAGGGTTCAATATCAGGAAGAAATGGCGCATGCCCTTTTGCTGCTGGATTATTTAAAAGAGCGGGGAGGAAAGGTGCAGTTGGCGCAAGTTGAAGCACCGCCAGCCGATTTTGGAACGCTGACCGAAGTGTTCACCAAAGTACTGGAACATGAGCGGCATGTTACCGGTTTGATTAATCAGCTTTATGAAGTGGCGATCCAGGAAAAAGATTTTGCCGCACAAATCTTTTTGCAGTGGTTTGTGAATGAACAGGTTGAGGAAGAAGCCAATGCGACTGAGATTCTGGACAAACTGGCGATTATTGGCGACCGGGGTGTGGATATATTGTATATGGATAAAGAATTAAGTACCAGAGTGTTTGTACCTCCTTCCATTGCCGCTACAAACAGTAATGGATAAAAAACGATAGATGGCTAATGAAATAAAAAAGATATCCGTGCCGTTTGGTACGGATATCTTTTTTATTTCATCAAGTTCAAGGAACTAAAGGTGTAAACAGTGTAATCGGGCGGAGGTCCGGCCACAGGGGCACGGGGTATGGTCGAGAACGGCCATGTCACCGGTGCGATAGCGAATGAGGGGCATACCTTCGCGGGAAAGCGTGGTAAGCACCAATTCACCGGGCTGTCCGTCCATAAGTACTTCTTGCGTATCGCGATCGATAATTTCCGCA
Organism: Propionispora sp. 2/2-37; assembly: GCF_001298735.1. Classification (GTDB taxonomy): domain Bacteria; phylum Bacillota; class Negativicutes; order Propionisporales; family Propionisporaceae; genus Propionispora. Next base: position 10,203 of record NZ_CYSP01000010.1, read on the forward strand.
TAGAAATGGTCTTCATGGATATGAAGTCCCTGTTTTAGGTGACATTCGCCGGCTATTCCCAGAGGCATGATATCGCTGTGACCATACAACGCGTAGACCGGTACCGTATAGTGGGCGGCGAGGTTGGTCCGTTGCTCGGGGGTTAACTGCCTTGCTTCGCACCATAGCTGGATCACCGGCAGGTCATGGGTTGAAAAACCTAAATGGTGTAACACTTGAGCTAGTTCAATTAAGGTTGAAGGAGCCGCAAACAGTGTAGTTACCCCAAACTCCAGCATGGTTTTCAACTGGTCTTTGGCATTGATGGTAAAACCGGTAATGACTGTAGCCCCCAGGGTTTCGGCTGTCTGTTGCAGCGACAAGACGTTTGCCGGATCGAGACCGGCCGGTAGGATCATCACCACAGAGGCCAGCGTGACGTTGCCGGCGATCAGGCAACGGGCCAGCATTTCAGTTTGGTTGGCAAGGTCTCGCTGTGTCAGACCTGTCGCCTTGGCGGGAGCCGACTGCTGAAAACGGACAATACCGCTGACCGGGATGGTCAGCAGGCCGTAGGGGAAATTAAGCATTAGGTCGTTGGCATTTATAAGCGGCAGTTTTCTGATATCTGCAATTGTTTGAATGTTATTGGGGGTCACATGGGAAGCTTGTAAAGCGTCGTGGTAAAACCGGTTTTTTTGGTCAATCCGTGTAAGCAGAGCGTGCAGTTGTTCGCTTTGCAGCGCTTCTTTTTCTGCCGGGGACAAAGTTTCCCGCTGTGTATTGAAGATCAATGAACCTACCTCCGCAAATGTAGTATGTTTACTTTTTACCATAACGTTTTGAGTCAAATGTGTCAAGAAAAGGTTCATTATATCTAATAGGCATAACCGTACAAGTTGAATGGATGTTTAATATTGATTTTGCGACAGGTAGGCTTTACCTTTTTTTATTCAGCTTATGTAAATAATAGGACTAATGTACTAATTTCGACGAAATATTTTAATTTACGAGGTTTTCCAAAGAAACTCCAATAAACATCTACGACAATTAAGTAAAGAAAGTTGTGATAAAGAAAAGGAGGAGCGTCAGCTTGGAAGTCGCTACAAGGGCTGTCAATACTGCAACGAATTTAGTCAGGATGCAGGATTACCTGCTGGATATAGAGCGCCGTATGGCTCTTTTAAATAACCGCTATGTCGATTTAACAACCAAAGAGTTTGATCTCTTGGTGTTATTTGCCAGACACCGGGGTATCGCTCTTTCGAGGGAACAAATTATCCGTTTTGTCTGGGGCGAGAATTATTTTGGTTCCGACCGGGCGGTGGATGATTTAATAAGAAGGATGCGCAAAAAAATGAAACGGCTCAGAGTAGAAACCTTATACGGCTATGGTTACCGGATCATATCCTGACGGTAATAGAACACAGCAATATGTCGCTTCAGAGTGATATGTTGCTATTTTTTTACTTTAATACAAAAAAATACAAAATCCCACAATTATCCCATAATTATTCCGAATTTGCTTTGTAAAATTACAGTGGTATAGGCATAGCCTCATGCAAAAACACAAAAACAAGGGGGATTTTTTATGAGCACGTCAGTATCTGTCGATTCATTGAATTCGAGTACCACCTCGACTACTACTACTACCAGCACAAGCAACACCACCATTGATTTTGAAGATTTTATTTCCCTGCTGGTAACCGAACTGCAAAACCAGGACCCAACAGATCCGGTAGAAACTTCGGAGTATATGTCGCAATTGATCGGGATTGAATCACTGGAACAATTGAACAACACCTATACTCTGAATGCCACGTCACAGGCCATCAGCTTAATCGGCAAGGAAGTGGCTTATCAGACGACCGATTCGAGCGGTAATACGACATCGGCAACAGGTACGGTGGATTCGGTTGTAGCTGTCAGCGGCAGTGTGTATTTGATTGTGGATGGTACCCAGGTGGATCTCAGTTCGGTATACCAGGTGGCAGATGCCTCAGATTCCACCACAACTGCTTAAGCTTATAAAAATGCATTCAGCCGGACCGTTAACGGGGGCTGAGGGCTATTTCTGAATGACGGAAGAAATAGTAACTAACAGGAGGACGATTCTATTATGATGGCATCAATTTATTCGGCCGTTTCGGGTGTTTCGGCCCAGGCGACCAAATTGGATGTAATTGCAAACAATATTGCCAATGTCAGTACAACGGGTTATAAGCAGCAGAATGTCACTTTCAGCGATTTACTGAGTCAGACAATTAGCGGTGCCACCGGCTCCAGCGCCACAAGAGGCGGCACCAATGCGGTCCAATTAGGGCTCGGGGTGGCTGTTGCCTCGACGAGCATTGATTTTACTGCCGGCACCGCGCAGTCAACCGGGGTGGGTACGGATGTCTCCATAGGCGGCACCGGTTTCTTTATTGTCAGCGGGGGAACGGAAGGGAAATATCAGTTTACCCGCGACGGCAGTTTTGATGTTGACGAAGATGGCAATTTGACGGTAAACGGCTATCTGGTCAACGGCTGGCTTTCTTATACAGAAAATGCGGACGGCACTTACAGCTACGATACCAGTAAAGATATATCGGCAATTAATATTTATTCGGATATCTATAATGGCGATAAATCGCAGCTTGCAGCTGAAGCCACAACAAAGGCGACATTGACAGGTACCCTTGATCCAAGCGCGGATGCCAACTCCAATGCAACGGCCTTGAATTCTATAGGCGAACTTTCGCAGACGACCACAATTAAAAGCAATTCCACCGGAGCCAGCGTTTCTTCGACTACCGGGCTGACCGACAGCAGTGTGTATACCGTAACCTTGAAGGACAGCACTGTTACGAGTGGTAACTTTGATATCACTTTAACGGATGCTGACGGCAATGTCGTCGCTACTCTTACCGATGAAGACCTTAGCGATGGAGCGACTTTGACGGGGACGAATGGTGAAACCGTTGTGCTGGGGGCGTCGGATAGTGCTACGGCAGGCACGATGAAATTTACGAGTGCCACTGATTGGACGACATCGACCTCCGTGACGGCTTATGATTCGAAAGGGACTTCTTACGATTTGAGTGTCAATTTTGCAAAATGCTACTATGATTCTACTACCGGTACGACCAGTTGGTACTATGATGTAACATCGACATCTGATGGGGTGACCTCGGTAACGGGCAGTGGCTATCTTTTGTTCGATTCCGATGGCAAACTGATTACGGATAATGGCAGCTACAGCACTACTCCTTCGATTACAGTAGCGACTGACGAAGGTTCGGATATTACCATGACACTGGATATGTCGGGCCTTTTATCACAGACTCAGGATGACGAAGACGACATGATTGTCTCTGTTTCGTCGGTTGACGGTTGTGCGGCGGGAACGCTGACGGATATTAGTATTGGTTCCGACGGGGTGATTACCGGAACATACAGCAATGGGGAGACCAGACCGTTGGCTATGATTGCTTTGGCTACCTTCCAAAACGAGGGTGGACTTGAAAAAATTGGTGACAATTTATATGTTCAAACCGCCAATACCGGAACTTTTAAGATCGTAGCTGCCGGTGCCGGCGGAACGGGGACTTTGTCGACAGGAACTCTGGAAATGTCCAATGTGGACCTGTCGGGACAGTTTAGTGAAATGATGATTACCGAACGGGCTTATCAGGCGAATACTAAAGTGATCACGGCTTCGGATGAATGCCTGCAAACCCTGATTAATATGATCTAAGGGCTATAATGGTTATGCTTTTATGAAAAGGAGGGATGGTTATGGGATCGACTTTTGGCAGCTATGGTATTGCCACTTCCGGTTTGCGTGTCAATCAGGCAGCTCTGACGGTGGTCAGCAATAACTTGTCTAATGTGAACACCACCGGTTACTCGCGTCAGCGTATCAGCATGGTGGAAACAAGCAACGGCACGTCCCTCGGCATGGGGGCTAATGTGGAAAGTATTACGCGGGCGCGTAATACTTTCCTGGACAAAACGTACCGTAATGAAAATACCGATGCCGGTTATTGGACGGTAAAAAGCGGCGATTTGGAATATATGCAGGAGATTGTCAATGAATATGAATATTCGTCGGATGATGAAACCACTAAGACCAGCCTGCAGACGCTGCTGGAGGATTTTTTTGACAGCTGGTCGGATGTGGCGACCGATCCCAGCGATCAGAGCAGCCGGGAAATTGCCGTATCAAGCGCAGTATCCCTGGTGGAAGCCCTGAGCGATATGGATGCCCAGTTGCGGCAATTACAGGAAGACGCCTGTGATCGTATCGGTGAAGGTGTTGATACGCTGAATAGCCTGGCACAGCAGGTTGCGGATTTGAATGAACAAATTATGGCGGGCAAGATAAACGGCGGGGAAGTCAGCTACTTGGAAGATGCGCGTGACAGCCTGATTGATGAGATGTCGAATTATGCTCAGCTTACGGTTACGACTTATTCGGACGGGAATGTAACCGTCAGTATCGGTGGTATCAATCTGGTTAATGAGGATAAGGTTAAAGAACTGGTCGTGTCCGGTACCGGATCGGTCAGTGATCCGGTCACGATTTCCTGGGCGGATACCGGCCAGAAAGCGGATATCAGCAGCGGCACGCTCGGCGCCTATCTGGAAGAGTCGGAACAGGTGGACCTGGATGCGCTGGATGGAACGGACCTGCCTTATAATTTTACGACCGGTTCGCTGAGTGAAATCAATACCATGCGCCAAGCATTAAACACTATGATCACGACTGTTGCAGTAACCGTAAATTCGCTTTGCACATCGGGAACGGATTTAAACGGGGATACCGGTATTGCCTTCTTTACCAAGATTGATGACAGCCAGCCGCTTAGCATTAGCAATATTCAGGTTAACCCCGAACTGCTGGAAGACGACGGCTACCAGAAGGTGGTTGCCTCCAGTAATGGCAGTGAGGGCGACAATACCATCGCCAACGCCATATATGCATTGCAGGATGAGGAACTGTTCCAGTTTAACGGCACGTCCATGAACATCGCGACCTTTTATTCTACGTTCACCTCCTGGCTGGGGACTGCTGCGGACGATGCCAACAGTTCGTATGATACGCAGGCGGCGCTGGTATCTTCTGTGGATTCTGCGCGGCAGGAAGTTTCTTCTGTTTCACTGGACGAAGAAATGGCGAATATGGTTCAATTTCAGAATGCTTATGCGGCCAGTGCCAGGGTGTTGAGTGCGATAGACAGCCTGATCGGTGATATGATTGATCAAATAGGCGGATAAAGGAGGGAAAGATATGGCTTCGACTTTTGCGGGTCTGGTTACTTCGACCAACGGCTTAACGGCCTCCAAGGCTGGTTTGACTGTGACCAGCAATAATATCAGCAATGTGAATACGACCGGGTATTCCCGGCAGGTGTTGATTCAAAGCGCCATTGGACCCGCGGCTGTATATAACCGCAGCGCGGTGGGTGTAGGGGCTTCGGTGGATTCGGTGACACGGGTCTCCGACTCGCTACTGGATAAAAAGTACTGGACGGAGAATGCCACCCTGGGTGCCACTACAGTTTCCGTCAGCTATCTGGAAGAGCTGGAAGCGGTCATGGGGGATGCGGATGATACCTTTTCTAGCCTGATGAATGACTTCTATGAAGCATTGGAAGATGTATCCACTGACTCTGGTAGTTCGGAAACACGTACGGCTCTACAAACAGCCGGAGAAGCAATTTGTGACTATCTCAATGAAATATCCAAAGGCTTGTCCCAACTGCAAAGTGATGTCAATACGGAAGTAAAAACGACAGCAACACAGATCAATTCCTACGCCAGCCAGATTGCGGCGCTTAATGATCAAATCAGCAAGGCCCAGACATCGGGTGCCTCTACAAACGAACTGGAGGATTCACGGGATGCCCTGCTGGACAAGCTCTCCAGCTTGGCTGACATCACGGTCGGAGAGGTGGTCGTCGGGACTAATGCGGATGGCAGCGACCGGACAAAATTGACGGTTAGCATTAACGGCGTTAATCTGGTGTATGGTGACGATGTCAATGAACTGACTTGTGACGATACCGACGGGGACGGTCTGTATGATGTGGGCTGGTCCAACGGGGCCAAGTTCAGCGTGGACGATGGAGAATTGGCCACCTACCTTAGCCTCCGCGATGGTTCAAGCAGTACGGACAAGGGCATTCCCTATTATACCAACAAATTGGATGAATTTGCGCAGACCTTTGCCAAAGCCTTCAATGAAGGCGTATTTGCCGACGGGGAAACCTATTATGCCGGTCATGCCGGAGGGTATGATGCTGATGGGGATACCGGCGTAAGGTTCTTTTCCTATAACGGACTGTCGTCGGAGGAGCTGGCCAGTCTTATCTCCACCAGCGGGGTGGATGCGGTGTATGCCAATATTACGGCTGCCAATATATCGCTGTCTTCCGATGTACAGGACGATGTTAATAAAATTGCCGCTGCCTCCGAGGGCGGGGAAGAAAGCAATAATGAAAATGTGGATGCCCTGCTGGATTTGTGCAAAGACAGCAGGATGTTCAGCACCGGTACGGCGGAGGACGCCATGGCTTCCATTGTCGCCATTTTGGGCTCGCAAAGCGAGTCGGCCCAGAACAAGAGCGACCGGCAGTCCACCATAGTAGACTTTTTAACGGCCAGCCGTTCCTCTGTGTCCGGTGTGTCTACCAATGAAGAGACAATCAATATGACTACCTACCAGGAAGCCTATGAAGCGTCAGCCAGCCTGGTCAGTATGTGGAATGAAGTTTATGCGACGACCATTAATATGGTCAATGATGATTAAGGGGGGGGATAACGGTGCTACGGATTACTGACAGTATGGTTACGGCACAAACGCTGGCCAATATCAACAATAATACCAAGCGTTTGTCGGAAGCCAATGACCGGGTGGCAAGCGGCAAGAAGATTGATGAAGCTTCGGATGACCCGACGGTCGCTGCGCGGGCCATCAAATACCGCAACTATGTCGCCAAAATCGAACAGTACCAGGATAACGCCAGTGCCGCCACTTCCTGGCAGAAGGTGACCGACGATGCCATGGACGACCTGGACGACGTGATTCAGCGTTTGCAGGAAATTACTACGCAGGCTGCCAGTACGGCGACATCCTCAGATACCGATATGGAAGCGCTGCAGCAGGAGGTTACCGAACTGCAGCAGCAGCTCGTGGATATCTTAAATACCAGCTATGCCGGACGCTATGTATTTGCCGGCTATGATACCGGCGAAGCGCCTTATGCCCTGGTGCAAACCTATACTGCGGCCGATGTCACCACTACGGACGACACCGGCTATACGGAAGACAGTATCGGCGGGATAACCGGTTTGACGGCCGGAAGCAGCTATACGCTTACGGTTGCCGACAGTACAGCGTATGCGGGCGCCTATAGCTATACTTTGACGGATGCCAACGGCAATATAGTGGCCTCTGTTGATAATATTACCGATACCACCACGGCAGTGACGCTGACGGGAACGGATGATGAATCAATTACGCTGGCTGGTACTACCGGGGTGACTACCGGGGATATGACCTTTACGGTCAACAATTCTTCGCTTGGCAGTACGATTACGTACAAGGGGCAGGTTCTTAGCCTGTGTGGCGTGGTGGATTCCTCGGTCAGCGACGACGATATTATCAGTTACTATACGGCTAACGCCAGCGTGGAATATGACGCTGCCAATTCCGGAACACAGGCCATTAAATATAATATCGGCTACGGGATTGAAATTGCCGTCAATGTGGAGGGCCAGGACATTACCGGCACCGGGGCTGACGATACCAATCTGTTTGATACCGTTGCCAAGCTGTTATTGTCGCTGGATGGGGATACCAGCTATAAGACCTATAACAGCGAGACCGGTGAGGTAGAGACGGTCTCCTTTACCACCGACGAACTGCTGACCGAGCTGCAGACCAATGAAGACCGGCTGCTGACGACGCGGACCGATCTGGGAGCGCGGATGAGCTATACCAGTACGGTAACTAGCCGGTTGTCGAATGATTTAACCACCTACAAAGAGTTCAAGAGCGACAATGAGGATGTGGATATTGCCGAAGCGGCTACCGAACAGGCTACGGCGGAATATGTGTACCAGGCATCCCTGACGGTGGGGGCGAGCGTTATCAGCAAAACGCTGGTGGATTACCTTGCCTGAGTAATGAGAGGAGGTATAAGCAATGAGTGGAATCAGTACGGTCAATGGAACAACCCGGTATACCGGCCTGGCTTCCGGCCTGGATGTGGATTCCATCGTGGAAAGCCTGATGACGGCGGAGAAAACAAAACTGAATTCGCTGAACCAGGATTTGCAGCTGGCCGAATGGAAACAGGAAGCTTACCAGGACATCATTGACGATATAACCGAATTTTACGATACCTATTTTAGTACGACCTCGAGCAGTTCTTTAATGTTGCAGTCGAGCTTTCTGAAGTTTGATGTCAGCAGCGACAGCAGTGCCGTTACGGCAACCTATACCAGCTCTGCCAGTGCAGGGACGCATACCGTTACTGTCAGCCAACTGGCGACAGCGGCTACGCTGTCAAATAGCACGAACATTTCCAAAGAGGTTCAGGGTTCGTCTTCGGCAGATTACTCCAGTCTGAGCGGCACAAGCTTTGTCATTACGGTGGATGATGCCACACGAACGGTGTCGCTGGATAATGTCAGCGATCTTGATTCGCTGCAGGAGGCCATTGACGCCGCTGTTGGCGAAGGGAAGGTGGTGGTCAGCGAAGACGACGACGGTGTGTTAAGCATTACTGCAGCCGATGACAGCGGGGTACAGGAAATTGCAATCAGTGCTCCCAGTTCGGGAACCAGCGCACTGAGTAAACTGGGGTTTGGCAGTGACGCCAACCTGTCCAACCGATTAACTATATCTACCAAGCTGTCCGCGCTGGCTGATCAGTTTTCCAACGGTACCTTGACCTTTAATTCCCTGGGGCAGATTGAACTAACGATAAACGGGACAACTCTTCAGTTTGATTCGGATGATACATTAAGTGAAATGATTAGTAAAGTCAACTCCAGCGACTGCGGGGCCACCATGAAGTATGACGAGGTGTCCGGCAAGCTGACGCTGACGGCCAATGACACTGGTGCGGGCAATACGCTGACGGTTACCGAAAGCGACGGCAGCAACTTCCTGGAGGCTGCTTTCGGGATTACCGGCAGCACGGCGACGGCTTCCGGCAAGGACGCGATCGTTACGGTTGACGGCGTGAAATTGACCCGCAGTTCCAATACCTTTACGGTGGATGGTGTAAAATATACAGTTACGGCCGAAACTTCCGAGAAGGCCAATATCACCGTTACCCAGGACTCGCAGGCAATTTATGACCTAATATCCAATTTTGTCGATGCCTATAACGATCTGATTGACACCATTAATTCAGCGCTCGACGAGGACTATGATTCCGACTATGCGCCGCTTACCGACGACCAAAAAGAAGAGATGACCGACGATGAAATTGAACAATGGGAAAGTAAAGCCAAGACCGGATTGCTGGAAAATGACAGCACACTGAAGAGTTTGGTGAGGAATTTGCGACAGTCGCTGACGGATTCGGTTTCCGGCATATCGACAAGTATCTTTGGTATTGGTATTAGTAGCGGCAGTTATGATGAAAAAGGGAAACTGTACATTGACGAAGATACCTTGATGGATGCTATTGAGAGTGACCCGGAAGCCATTATGAACCTGTTTACGCAAAAGTCGGAGACCTACGGCTCTACCAGTGATGCCCGCAATTTGACCTCCAAGCAGCAGAGTGTCCGTTATTCCGAGGAGGGGCTTGCCTGGCGGTTCTACGATATTTTGACCAAAAATGTTGCTACGAAAGTTGACAGCAGCGGTGATAAGGGGTTATTGATTGAACTGGCCGGCACTGATGATGATTCCAGCGCTACGGATAATACGTATTATACTAAAATCAGCAAACTGGAAGATGAGATTGCTGATGAAGAAGACCGGCTGGATGATTACGAGGACAGCCTGTATACCAAATACACCAATCTGGAAACTTATCTGGAAGAAATGAACCAGCAGTTGGCCACGTTGCAGTCTTTGCTCGGCTCGGATTGATACAGTATGGTTAGCATAGACGAGTGGCAGGAGTGGTTGTCGAAAAAACAGGAACTGCTGGAGAAACTGGCCTTTAATGCCAATACGCAGTGTATTTTTGTCCGTCGCCGCGAAATGCGCGGCCTGCGGCGGGTGATCCGGGAGCGCAAAACCTTGCTTGAGGAATTAGCTGCTGTCAACCGGAGTTTGCACGAAGCAGGTGACGGTATATGCCAGAAGCACTTTCAGTCAGTGCTGGATGCTATGACTGTCAGGCAAAGCGAAGTGTTGGCTGACAGTACCCAAGCTATTGCCGAGGCACGGACCGAGCGGGAGAAAATTGCCACAGAGCTTCGCCAGATCCGGCTGGGGAGAAATTTGCAAAGGCATTATGTGCGATCCTGGGAACAGGTACAGTTTAAGTCAGGCGGACGGATTAACAGAAAAGGCTAAGAAAAGCACTTGCTATATTGCTATAGCAAGTGCTTTTCTATGCGTTTAATTTATGCAAGGATTTGGCGGCATTGTTGGAAAAGTAGAAGGGTTTTCTCTACAGCTTTTCGACAGGAGTGCGAATAAGGCATAAAAAATACCCATTCAGAAGAATGGGTATTTTTAAAGTTAGAGCAAAATTTATTGCAACAAGGACAATACGTTTTGCGGCTGAGAATTGGCTTGAGCAAGCATGGAAGTAGCGGCTTGCGTGAGTACGTTGAGTTTCGTGTACTCGGCCATTTCGGAAGCCATATCGGTATCGCGGATCAGGGATTCAGCAGAGGTTAAGTTTTCACTGGCGGTAGTCAGGCTGCTGACGGTGTAATCCAACCGGTTTTGATAAGCGCCTAATGCCGACCGTTGTTTTGATACGGTGGAAATAGCGTCATCAATGGAGGAAAGAGCAGAGGAAGCTCCGTCGGTTGTGGTCAGGTCCAGGCTGTCAACGCCCAGAGCCAATGCACTCATGTCGCCAACGGAGATTTTCATGGTTTCGCCTTCATTGGCGCCTATCTGCAAAGTGGCGGCGTTATTTCTGACGGTGACGGCAGATGTCGTATTAGCTGCTGACAGAAGAGTGTCCACATCCATTGTCATTGTAAAGCCGTTAGCATTTAAGGTATCTGAAGTCAACGACGTATCTGCAGCGGAAGAATATACGCTGACGCCCGTTGTCGCATTGGTGACTTTCAGGGCGCCGGCATCAGCCAGGTCAGCGCCAAGCGTGAAGTTCATGCTGCCAGCCGAGGTGATTTTAGAGGCGTCGAGAGTAAACGTTACGGCTGTTCCGTCTGCTGCTGTGCCTGTCATTGCAGTTGCTGCAGTATTAGTAGCACTTGCCGAAGCCACTACGTTTCCGTCGGCGTCGGTTAATTCGAGGTCATACAGGGCAACTCCACTACCATCTACTCCGGCAGAGGTTGCGGTAAGTGTATAATCTCCTAAGTTAAGGCCGGAAATTGCAGTAGTAGCATCCATTGTGAAATCAGTGCCGTCATCTGCCAATCCGAGTGAATTGGTGTTAGCGGTTGCAGTAATTGTAGCAGCGCTGGTTAAGGTTACGGAATAGGTACCGCTGGCAATATCGGCGCTGTTAATACTGACACTGCCGATTCCAAGAGCATCGGTCGAATCGGTAGTGGCGTTGACGCCCATAGTCCCGTTTAACAAGTTCTTGGTGTTGAAGGTCGTGGTGCTGGCAATGGTGTTGATCTGGGTGGTCAATTGATCGATTTCGTCCTGAATGGCTGTACGGTCGCTGTCCGTGTTAGTTTCACTGGAGGCTTGTACGGCTAACTCACGCATACGCTGCAGGATATCTTCGGTATCGCTTAATGCGCCGTCAGCTGTTTGCAGCAGAGAAGTACCGTTTTGTGCATTTTCGCTGGCCTGATCCAGACCACGGATCTGTGAACGCATTTTTTCGGAAATTGCCAAACCGGCGGCATCGTCGGATGCACTGTTAATCTTATAGCCGGAAGACAGTTTTTCCAAAGATTTTGTTAACGCATTGCTGTTGGCGCTTAACGCGTTATACGTGTTCAACGCCGAGATGTTTGTGTTGATTACCATACCCATACTAAAATTCCTCCTTGAGTTTTGTGTGCTGGGCATCCCTGCCCGCTTTTGGAAATTAACAATTTTGTCTGCCATGTTGTGAAAAGCAACCTAGCTCGGGTTACTTTTCCATGTGAGGTCAGACAGACAAACCTCTGTTATACCGAACGTAAACCTCCTTTCGTTTGGTATGTCTATATATCGGCTGGGAATCTTTGAAGAATCTTTGAATTTGTAAAATATCGGTACAATTTTATTTTTTTTGCCATTTTATACAGAATTTTGTTTAAAGATGTAGAAAAGCCGCCGGAAAGATAATGCCGGCGGCTGATTTTGAAACCATAATATAGCAGTGTTAGCTGCATTTGCTCGGGATTTGGATGGTAAAGGTAGTGCCGATTCCCGGCGTACTGGCAACCTGAATGATGCCACGGTGTTTTTCCACGATCCATTTGGCAATGGCCAGTCCTAACCCGGCCCCGCCTTTGGAACGGGATTGATCGACCTGATAAAAGCGGTCAAAGATTTTGTCAAGGTAAGCAGGATCAATGCCCTCTCCTGAATCGGCCACTGTCAGCAGTGTCCGGGAGCCCTTGGGTGTCAGCCGCAGGGTGATTTGTCCGCCGGCCGGTGTATGGCGCAGGGCGTTGTCCATAAGGATACAAACGACCTGTTTAATTTTACCTTCATCCCCCTGTACAATGACTTGGGGACCGGCATCCACCAGCAAGGCAATGCCCTTGGACGCTGCCAGCGGTTCAAAGGAACGTACCGACTGGATAATCGTGGAAGCCAAGTCGAAGGCTTTATTTTCCATCTGCTGTTCCTGTGAATCGATCCGGGCTAAAAACAGCAGGGAATTGATGAGCTTGGTCATCTGCGTAGCTTCTTCCTGAATGTTGTCCAGCCAGCGTTTTTGGCTGGCAACCGTACCGGACGGCGTGTTCAGGACGATATCCAAATTGGTCTGCATAACTGCCAGTGGCGTTCGCAGTTCATGGGAAGCATCGGATAGAAATTCTTTTTGCTGCTGCAGGGCTTTTTGAATGGGAATCATAGCCCGTTCGGCCATAAAGGCGCTGCTGAAAAAGGAAAGAGCCAAACAGATAATGCCGACAATGCATAGCGCCGTAAGTAAGCCGCGCAGGGTGTTTCGAGCCATAGTCATGTCCTCAAAAACAATGACTGTTCCCGTATGGTTTTCCAGCGGGGATTTCATATAAAAATATTCAACATCACCGGCCTGGACATGCCCCTCCGAAGCTTTAGCCTGCAAACTTTGCGTTACCAGCACGTTTAAGTATTCCGGTTCAGTCATGCGTCCGGCGTCCGGCTTAAAGATAATATTGCCGCCTGGATCGGTTTTGACAAAGAAAATAGTATGTAATGGACCGGGGGGCGGCAGCGGCGGCAGCAGCTCGTCCATTTTACCGGATTTGATATCGGCGATTAATTTACGAGCGCCAAATTCGGTGCGGTTATTCATATTGGCCTGCATAAAATAATAGGTACCGCCGGTTAATACGACAAGCAGAAAAAAAGTAACGGCAACATTAATTAGTGTAAGCTTAAAGCGCAGTTGCTGAAACATGAGTATCGTCCTGTAAAAAATAACCTACGCCGCGCACCGTTTTAATATAAGGAACTTTGAGTTTCTTGCGTAAATAATGGATATATAAATCCACATTGCTGATTTCGGTGTCAGAATTGTAGCCCCACACCTTTTCCATAATCCGTTCTTTGGTCAGTACCTGTCCCTGGTTAATCATGAGAAGTTCTAATAACTGGGATTCCTTGGTGGTTAGATGAATCGTCAGATGATCTTTTACTACCTCACAGCGCAAGGGATAAAAAAGTAAATCAGCTACCTTGAGGCAGTCGTCTACTAAATGTTTGGTTTTTCGGCGGGTTAAGGCCCGAAGGCGGGCTAATAATTCCTCGGCAAAAAACGGTTTAATCAAATAGTCGTCGGCACCGGCATCCAGCCCTTCCACCCGGTCGTGGGTGCTGTCTTTGGCTGTCAGGAATAATACCGGGGTATCAAGCCCTAAAGCCCGGATTTCCCTGAGCAGGGAAAGGCCGTCAAGTGAAGGCAGCATGCGGTCTAAAATGATGACGTCATAAGAGCCGCTGGCTGCTATTTCGATGCCTGTTTCGCCATCCAGTGCCGCATCGACTACATAGCCATTTTTTTTCAGTAGGTGAGATAGTGATTCAATCAGCTTCTTTTCATCCTCGACTAACAATAATTTCATGTCGAACTCCTTTAATAACACAGCCCTGTAGAAAATTGTCCGTCCCTGGATTATTTTACATATTCTATTTTATTAGAGGTTTCTTTGAAATGCATTTGTTTTTTCAAAGAAACCTCTAACATTTAGATAAATTTTTCTAAGATTAGACATCATTTCTTTTACTTCTAGAATTTCTCCTTCTATTATAAATTAAATAGTCAAAAATAATAAAAGAATAGTATAGCATGTTCTATCCCATACTAATGTAAAATGCAGTAAACAATTAAGCAGGAGGGAACATAGGTGAAGCATGAAAGTTCTGATAAAAACGCCAGGGTTAATCAGGAAAGTAGCAAAGAATATGCAAAGAAGGTGGCGGCTATGGGCAATGCCGCCACAGTCGGGAAGGTAGGTTCCACCGTCCGGGAAAGCTTAAACCGGGAAGAAGTGGCCATGGCCAAAGCTGCCAATGGGGTGGGAGAACTTGATCCTGATAAAAAAGTATAAAGCTTACAAAGCCCGAAATAATCAGTTTCGGGCTTTGTAAGCTTTATACTTTTTTACGCCTGAAGGCGAAGATAATAAAACCTTGTCTTTACAGCATGATTATTTGGTTTTACTGGCGTGGTTGATAAAGTTTTTGCAATTGCTTGACGAAAAAAGGATTATAGCCTGAAATATAGAAATGTAATCTCAAGTTAACTGTATACATGAAGGACTTTTTCCCGCGACGAAATCGGCGAATTAGCAAATGATTTTAACAGTATGTTGATCGACAAATTATCCAAAACGGTTGCCGACTCTTCAGCGGAGCTTAAAAAGGCGGTAGAAGATTTTGATGCAAGCTGTTTTAAAACATGCGGAAAGTACCCATCAACTGCAAAAACAAGATATTGTCCGGTTACTTGAAGACGAGGCAACTGCAGCGGATTTGTTTGCAGCGGCCGACAGAGTCCGGGCAGCGTATGTCGGCAATGAAGTCCATTTGCGGGGCTTGATTGAATTTTCCAATACGTGTAAGCAGAATTGTTTGTACTGCGGCTTGCGCAGAGACAATAAAAAGATTACGCGGTATCGGCTGATGCCGGATATGATTGTTGAATTGGCACGCAAGGCACAAACCTACGGCTACAAAACAGTGGTTTTGCAGTCGGGGGAAGATCCCTACTATTCGCTAGCAATGATGCAGGAAATTCTGCTCAGGATTAAAACCCTGGGGTTAGCAATTACACTTAGTATTGGCGAAAAAACGCGGGAGGAATATCAGGCATACCGGGAGGCCGGGGCGGACCGCTATCTTCTCAGGATTGAAACAACGGATCAGGCGCTGTATGAACAGTTAAATCCGGGGATGAATTTTTTGAACCGGCTGCGCTGCCTGCAGGATTTGAAAGAATTGGGTTATGAAGTAGGTACCGGAATTATGGTGGGTTTACCTGGGCAGTCGTTGGAGTCGCTGGCGCAGGATATTCTGTTTTTTAAAGCGATCAATGCCGATATGATCGGTTTGGGACCCTTTATTTCCAATCCGGATACGCCGCTTAAAGCAGCGGGCGGGGGAGAATTCTCTCTGGCACTTAAAGTTATGGCCATTACCCGCCTGTTGTTACCGGACAGCAATATACCGGCAACTACGGCCATGGAAGCACTGAATAAACAAGGTAGGACTATTGCCCTTCAAAGTGGTGCTAATGTGGTGATGCCCAACGTAACCGAGGGGGAGTATCGGGAATTATATATGCTTTATCCAGGAAAAATCTGTATTAATGATACTCCGGCTCATTGTCGCCAGTGTATCGGCGGCAAAATTGCGGCTATTGGCAGAAGTGTCGCTCAGCATGCCGGTTTCAGGAACAGGAAAAGCCCGGAACAGTTATAACTGTTCCGGGCTTTTCTCAGTTTGTCCCGAATGAGCGATAAAAAAGCGGCTTTCGGGCAGTTTGGCGGCTGACCTTACTTTTGAACTGATTACCCATAGATTTACCAAGCGGGCCAAAAATAATATTCTGGCACTTTATCCAAATTCCCGGCTGCTGTTGGATGAGGGAGTACGCAGTTTTAAATTCGGACAGTTTGGTTATGGTAAATATATTTATGGTAAAGAGGTCAGGCAGGATATAAAAGATTTTATGGCCGGAGAATTACTGCGGCATTTTCCGACAGCCGAAATAGAATATTTTGTATAAATATCGACAAAAGAAGTGATTTTTAGAAGGATTATAACAAAAAAAAAAGAACTGTTAATTAGCATAAAAGTGTTTCTTAAGGTTAGGGAGGCCGCTGATTATATGAACCAGGAAGTGTGTATTATTGACGGCATTGTCCATCTAACAATTGGCGGTAGTATTTATGCAGAAGAAGCGGACATGCTTAAGGAGAGTTTGTGGCAATACATGGAGAACGGGTATAGTCGTTTCAGCCTTAAGTTTGATCATGTGGATTATATTGACAGCGCCGGGCTGGGAGCTCTGGTGGCGGCACAGAAGAGAGCCCTGTATTTTTCGGGTGAAATTATCATATGCGGACTGGGTGGTGCGGTGAAAGAACTATTTGAATTGAGCAGACTGAATACGGTATTTAAAGTGGAGTAGTGCATACGTCTCATTACATAACATGTTCCAGGCAGCAAAGTTTAGTCAGCTATACGCCCGTTGAGGGTTTTTGTTCATTTTGTTACCATAAATGTATTTATTGCAGTTTATGAAGGTTTATTTTGTGGTTAGGAGGCCGAATTTTGGAAAAGTCAACAGCGATAGGTATTATTCTTGGTTTATTAGCCGTTGGTGTCGGGATGGTATTAAAGGGTGCCAGCCTGTCAGCTCTAAACAACCCTGCTGCATTTTTGATTATTATCGTAGGTACGGTGGCTTGTATCTTTAATGCTTTCCCCATGGAAGACATTAAGAAGTTTCCCACGCTGATAAAAATGTTGTTCCGTCAGCCCGCTCTCTTCCCTAAAGAACAGCTTTTAAAATTGTTCGTGGAATTGTCGCAGACGGCCAGACGCGAAGGAATTTTAGCGCTGGAAAGCCGGGTGACGGAGATACCGGATGCTTTTTTGCGCAATGGCCTGTCTATGGTTATTGATGGCCTGGATCCCGATTTTGTGAGTGATGTACTGGATGCGGAAGTACAGGGAATGGAGGAGCGGCATCGCACCGGTGCCTTAATCTTTTCTCAGGCCGGATCATATGCACCGACACTGGGGGTTTTGGGAGCCGTTGTAGGTTTGGTTGCGGCGTTGGGCAATTTAAATGATATCGAAAAGCTGGGTCATTCGATTGCAGCTGCATTCATAGCCACAATGCTTGGTATTTTTACCGGATATGTGTTGTGGCATCCATTTGCCAATAAGCTTAAGCTTATGTCCAAATTGGAAGTCGAAAATAAAAAAATGATGATTGAGGGGATTTTATCATTACAGGCAGGCGACTCTCCAACCGCGATTGAAGCTAAACTGCTGGTATTCATTCCGCAAAAGGAAAGGGCGCTTTTAAAGCCTAATGCGGAGGCAAGAAATGGCTAAGAAAAAGCATCATGCCCAGCAGCACGAAGAACATATGGATGAGACTTGGCTGATTCCTTATGCTGACTTACTGACTTTGCTTTTAGCAGTATTTATTGTTTTATTTGCTTCATCGCAAATTGATCAAAAAAAGTTTGAACAGATTTCCAAATCAATGAGCGTTGCTTTTGGCAGTGGTAGCCCGGCCATTTTTGACAGTATGCGGGTAGATCCGCAGTCCAGCGATGACCCGTCTGCCGCCGACAGCCTCGCAAAATCAGCCCAGGAACAGGCGTATGTGGAAGAAAGTGCACAGCTTATGCGCACAAAACAAATTCTGGATAAGTATATTCAGGATAATGGCCTGACGAATGAACTGCAGACTATTCTTACCGATGAGGGCCTTTTGATCCGAATTAAAGATAATGCCCTGTTCCCTTCAGGCAGTGCGGATCTGCTGCCGGATTCGCGTCGTACCGGCGGGGAAATAGCCAAGATGCTGTTACCGCTTTCGCAAAAAATTATTGTATCAGGGCATACGGATAATGTCCCTATCAATACGGGGGCGTTTCCTTCCAACTGGGATTTGAGTACAAAACGGGCGGTTAATT
Source organism: Propionispora sp. 2/2-37 (assembly GCF_001298735.1). Lineage (GTDB taxonomy): Bacteria > Bacillota > Negativicutes > Propionisporales > Propionisporaceae > Propionispora. The sequence continues at coordinate 28,665 of NZ_CYSP01000010.1, forward strand.
TCGTGAAATTTTTATTATCTCAGGAAAAAATCGACCCAGGACGGTTCAGTGCTACCGGGCATGGAGAGTTTCGCCCCGTAGCTTCCAATGATACTGAGGAGGGGCGGGCTCAAAACCGCCGTGTTGAAGTTTTGATTGCACGTAATTACCGCTTACAATAAGAATCAGTCATTGAGAAAAACCTTGCATCCTGTATGCAGGGTTTTTTATTATGGAAAAATAAATAAATATAAATAAAAATATTTATATTTATTTATTGACCAAATGATACGGGAAGAACTGCAGCTTGGCAAACCCTATGGAAGAAGGCTATAATTACAAAAGGAAAAGAGACTAAGGAGACGGGCTGATGATTGTCGGGATAGGGATTGATATTGTTGAAATAGAGAGGATTCGTTCCGCTGTTAAACGGGATAGGTTTGTACGGCGGGTGTTTACCAGGGGGGAACAGGCCTATTGTGAAAGCCGTGGCCAACAAGGTGCCGCTTCCTATGCCGCACGGTTTGCCGCGAAGGAGGCTGTTATGAAAGCTTTTGGAACGGGTTTGGCAGGCGGGAACTGGACGGATATTGAGATTGTTGTGGATAAAAACGGACGCCCGTCGGTGGTTTTGCAGGGAATGTTCGCAGAACGGGCGCAGCAGTTGCATCTCGTGCAAATTTATATTTCATTAACCCATGCACAGGAATATGCCGCTGCTCAGACTGTATTATGGGGGAGGGAGCCTTGATGAAAGCGGCAACAGCTGAACAGATGAGAAAAATCGACAATTTGGCGATGGACCAATATAAAATTCCCGGCATTGTGCTCATGGAGAATGCCGGAAAAGCACTGGCTGAAGCCATAGAAGCCGCTTTGTACGGGGTCAATGAAAAAAAAGTCTGTATTTTTGCCGGCAAGGGGAATAACGGTGGGGATGGTTTTGTGGCTGCCCGGCATTTAAGCAACCGTGGGGCGAAAATAAAAGTATTTTTGTTTTGCCCCAAAGATCAAATTTCCGGTGATGCCGCACTTAACCTGCAAGTTCTGCTGCGGATGGGGGTGGATATTGTTGAAGTAACCGGGATTCGCGATTGGGATAAAGTAAAGATCGGAATTTCTTTCGCCGACTGCTTAGTGGATGCTTTATTGGGAACCGGTTTTAAAGGGGAAATTACCGGCAATATGGCACAGGTTATTGATCTGATAAATCTTGCCGGAAAAATCGTTGTTGCTGCTGATATTCCTTCCGGAGTCCATGCGGATAACGGGCAGGTGGGAAAGACTGCGGTACGGGCCCGGCATACGGTTACGTTTGGTCTATATAAACCAGGGCTGTTGTTTCATCCGGGTTGTGAATATGCCGGTCGAATCACGCTTGCTGATATCGGAATTCCCGGTATGCTGTTGGTTGATCCGGAAATTAAGCAGAATATGGTTACTCAGCAGGAGGTAACGGACACACTTAAGCCGCGCCATCCTGCCGCTCACAAGGGAATATGCGGTCATGTCCTGGCAGTGGCCGGATCACCAGGGCTTACCGGGGCCGCCGTATTGTGTTCGGAAGCTGCTATGCGTGCCGGTGCCGGCTTGGTAACGTTAGGGATTGCCGCCGGTTTGAATGACGTGCTGGCGATAAAATTGACGGAAGTGATGACCAAAGCCTTGCCGGAGCACACCGATGGGGTATTGGGAAACGAAGCCTGGGAAACGATCAGCCTGCTCTCTGCCAGGTGCCAGGTGCTGGCTGTTGGCCCGGGGCTAGGTCGGCATGAGGCTACGCAGGCATTGGTTGAAACCATCATAAAGCAAGCGCAATGCCCGCTGGTTCTTGATGCCGATGCGCTGTTTGCCATTAGCGGGAATACCGGCGTGCTGGCTGAAGCGCAAGCCTTGCCTGTCCTTACTCCTCATCCGGGAGAGATGGCTAGATTGACCGGGCTAAGTATTAGTGATATTAATGAAAATAAAACGGATATTGCCAGAATGGCAGCTGCTGAATGGCAGGCAATTGTCGTTTTGAAGGGAGCTCCGACGGTTACTGCTTTTCCCGATGGGGAAATATTTATTAATACTACCGGAAATGCCGGCATGGCGACAGCCGGAAGCGGGGATGTGCTGACAGGCGTAATTGCCGGCTTGGTAGCCCAAGGGTTATCTTCTCACGATGCGGCTGTCAGTGGGGTGTATGTGCATGGCCTGGCCGGGGATATTGCAGCGCAGCGCGGTATTACCGGAATGATGGCTGCCGATATCGTGAGAGCCTTACCGGAGGCTATTTACCGCATTCAGCATAGTAAATCGAACGGTGGTAAACTATTTTAGCGAGCATCGTGCCGGTTTTACTAGCCGGCTATATTTTGATGGCAATAGTAGGCATAATTTGTTTATTGCTAATGCATACTTAGTTATGATATAGTTGATTTTGACAGTATATAAAAACGTTGACTTGAGTATATAAAGATAGATATAATTAATATATGGATCATGTGTAGACTGGCGGGGGTGAAGGTGTGGCTGAGTTGAAACGTATTATGATAAGTATTCCCAACACTTTATTGCAGGAAGTTGATGGCATCATTGCCATGGAAAAGCTAAGCCGCAGCCAGTTTGTGCGCGAAGCGATGCGCCTGTATATTGAAGATCGCAAGAAGAAAGCTATTCGTGATATGATGCGGAAGGGCTACCAGGAGATGGCTGTTATTAATTTGTCGCTGGCCGAAGAAGGCTTGCTGGTTGATTCGGATATGTTTGAAATGCCTACTCTGCTGGCGGAGCGTGAATAGGCTATGATTGTGAAACGTGGGGATGTTTATTATGCCAATTTGAGTCCGGTGGTGGGATCGGAGCAGGGAGGGCATCGCCCTGTTTTAGTTATTCAAAATGATGTTGGAAATAAATACAGCCCTACCGTTATTGTTGCCGCAATTACTTCACAGATTTCCAAGGCCAAGCTGCCGACACATGTTGAATTGAGCGCTAAACAATATAATTTGGAAAAGGACTCGGTTATTCTACTGGAGCAGTTGCGGACTATTGATAAACGCCGGTTAAAAGAAAAGGTAACCCATCTGGGCGAAGATATTATGGGACAAATTGATGAAGCTGTACGGGTCAGTCTGGGGCTGGTGCAACTATGATAACAGAACAGTCAATTTTCGGCTATAGGCGGGCAACTGCCTATTTTTAGTTTATAACCAAAACAGGAGAGGATGTATGATATTGTCGCGCAGTTTTCATAAAGCTTTACTGGCCGGTATAATGGCACTGCTTTGTGCCGCTGTTTTTATCCTGCCCGGTTGCAGTGTCCAAACACAAGCGCCGGAAAAGGCTATAGGTATAACGGTGCATGTTATTGATGTCGGGCAGGGGGATGCTATTTTGATCTCGTCGTCCCGGGAGAATGTACTGGTGGACACAGGCGACGTACCGGACCGGGACAAACTGGTGTCTTACATAAAAAAACAGGGAATTTCCACTATTGATAAGGTCATTATTACTCATCCTCATGCCGACCATTTGGGGGGAATGCCTGCTGTCCTTGAGCATTTTACCGTGAAACAGCTGTATGACAGTGGACAAACTACAACAACCGGTTTATACCGGCGTTATTTAACTACAGTGAAAGACAAAAAAATCCCTTTCTCTATTTTAACTGGCGGGCAGACCCTCGAACTTGGCGACGGAGCCGTTTTGCATATTCTCTCGCCGGGTAAGCCTTATTTTGACGGGCCGGACGCATTAAACAACAATTCGATTGTGGCGAAACTGGTATATGGGAACTTTTCCATGCTGCTCACCGGCGACGCTGAGCAAGAAGCGGAACAAAAACTGGTCAAACTCTATGGAGAGGATTTGCACAGTACGGTTTTGAAAAGCGGTCATCATGGCAGTAATACTTCCTCGAGCAGTTCTTTTTTGAAGCAAGTGAGGCCGGAGGTCGCCGTTATTTCGGTGGGAGCCGGCAATGAATATCATCATCCTCACCCGTCGACGCTAAAAAAATATGGGGCGATGAAAAGCAAGGTATACCGTACCGACCGAGACGGCACCATAACCATATATAGTGACGGACAGTCTTATCAGGTGAGAAAGGAGAAAAACAACCAATGATCATTCAGGCAATTATTGATCGTTTTGAGGGCCAACAGGCGGTCCTGCTTATAGGCGCTGAAGAGGTTCGGGTTGTCTGGCCTTCTGTTTTTTTGCCCGAGGGCTGTCGGGAGCAGGATGTACTGAAGTTTGACCTCCGGCTCGATGCCGAGGCTACACAAAAGGCGAAACGGGAGGCTCAGGAATTGCTGAATCAATTGTTGCAATCCGGTAAAAAGGACGAATAAACAGTTTTTTTGTGATTTTTATTGATGATTTGCAGGATTTTTCTCAAAAAACGCGAATTTTAGTAAGGCACGTCGTAATATGGAGGTGTGTTGTGCGGCGCAAATTGGTTTTCGCGTTTTTTATGATTTTCTTGATTTTCCCGCAAATATTATTTGCGGCTGCCGCGAATAACGCAGCAGTTGTTTCGACAGCGGCAAAACCTTCTCAGGGTACTGCAAAGAACATGCAGCAAGTGAGTAGCAAATCGGCATCTGCAGAACTTTTAAATGTACGTTATGCCATACATAACGATGCGGTGAAGGGCGGCAGTACATTACGGCTGGTCATTGATTCTTCAGGACCGATTGAGGCGAGCGGTACTATGATTAATTCTCCGTCGCCCCGGCTCATCGTTGATGTAAAGGGGGCCGCGCTTGGCAAATTAAAGAAAAGCATGGTGCTGGATGGCACCATTGCTGAAAAAGTGAGTTTTTTGGCTGTTGGCAGCAAAAACAGCCGTATCCTCATTGATCTGCCGACCGTAATCAACAACAATGGGTACCGGGTTTTTACCTTAAAGAATGACCCGGGAGCCAAAAAGACCAATCGTGTGGTTGTGGATATTGAAAAACCGGTGCCGAAACCTGTATTCTCTTTTACGCCGGGACTAAAGGGAAAAACGATAGCGATCGATCCAGGTCATGGCGGCAGTGATCCGGGGGCTATTGGCAATAATAAAACCCAGGAAAAAAACGTTACACTGGCTGTGGCACAGAAAGTTCAGGCATTGCTGACTCAGGCGGGAGCCCAAGTGATTATGACACGGGACACGGACAGGGATGTTTTTGGACTGAATGCCAGTGCGGTGGACGAGCTTGGTGCGCGGACCTTGATTGCCAATAAGCGTAAGGCGGATGTGTTTGTCAGTATTCATATTAATGCCTTTACCGATCCGTCCGTTGGTGGTATCGCCAGTTATTATTATCCCAAGACCGGTTATGATATGATGTTGGCCCAGAATATACAGGATAAATTAATAACGGTTTCCGGCGATTTTCCGGACCGTGGTGTCAGCCAGGCAGGGTTTTATGTTATGAAGCATGCGGATATGCCGGCTACCTTGCTGGAACTTGGTTTTATATCTAATCCGCGAGAGGAAAAACTGCTTAACACACTTCAGTTTCAGCAGGAAGCAGCCCGTAGTATTGTTGACGGTTTGGAAAGCTTTTTTGCGCAAGCTGCTGCCGTAACAGGAGGTGGGCGATAGAATGAATGCAAGAACTTTAAGAGAATTTCTGCTTGCGTTGCTTTTAAGCATGTTGACGTTGCTTTTGGTTACCGGCTGCTCGGAACAAACCACCTCAGGCAATATTACCGAGCCTGCGGAGCAGACCACTGCTGCAGCTTCTGAAGAGCAGATATCCCCGGATAATCATCCGGCGGGACAAAAAAATACGATACAGATCGTAATCTATCAGGCGACCAAAGATGCTAAGTATCTCGTACCGGAGGTTCACGTGGTGCCGCTTAATGCTCATCCGGCCAGAACGGCCATTGAACTATTAATAGCAGGTACTAAAAACAAAGATCTGGTTGCCGTTATGCCGCCGGATACCCAGTTGCGTTCTTTGTCGATAAAGGATCATACTGCCTATGTGGATTTCAGTAGTCAACTGATAAAAAACAATCAGGGCGGGTCGGCTTCGGAAATGCTGCTGGTAGGTGCGGTGGTGAATACCTTGACAGAATTTCCGGAGATTGATAAGGTGCGTTTTTTGGTTGAGGGTAAACTGATTGATACGATTAACGGGCATATGGATATAAGTCAGCCGTTAAGTCGTTCGGAAAGCATGATAAAGAAAAACTGAGTAGTCAGTAGCTGATAGTAGCTTACAACCGGAGTTGTTTGTATGACGATGGTAAAAAGCTATTATCAGCTATTCTTGTTATGCCGGAATGTAAAACTTTAGTTCCTGATTTACAAATTTTTTCACGGAAGTGGCATACTAAGGATGCAGGAATAATGATATTTGCCAAGAATTACAGTTTATGAAAAAGCACATGGTGGTGTCTCTACTTCATGATGAATAGTGGGTTAAAAGACCTTGGCGAGTTTGGTTTAATTGATCTGATAAAACAGGATACCATTCAGGATCCGAGCAGCGTAATTGCCGGTATTGGCGATGATGCGGCCATTGTGTTGCCGACTCCCCGCCAACTGCAGCTTTTAACTACGGATATGCTGGTGGAAAGTGTTCATTTTGATTTGAAAACAACTACGCCCTGGCAGCTTGGCTACAAGGCGGTTGCCGTCAATCTGAGTGATATTGCCGCTATGGGCGGTAATCCTAAACAGGCGTTGGTTTCATTAGCCATTCCGAAAACTACGCCGGCTGATTTTGTTGTTGATTTATATAAAGGCATGAAGGAGATTTGCCGGGAATTCGGTGTAAACATTGTCGGCGGTGATACGGTTTCCACGCCGCAGACGTTGACCATCAACGTTGCCGTACTAGGCGAGGTAGAGCCCGGCGGTATCGTGCGCCGTTCGGGTGCCGGGATGGGGGATATTGTGGCTGTTACCGGAACATTAGGCAATTCCGGGGCCGGCCTTGACTTACTGCTGGCAGGAGATTGGGAAGAACACGATTTTGCCTGGCCTTTAGTGACCGCTCATTTGACGCCGCGTCCACAGGTGAAGGCCGGGCAGCTTTTAGGCGGGATGGGCGTCTCCAGTTTAAATGACGTCAGTGACGGGCTGGCCAGTGAAGCCCATGAAATTTCCCTTGCCAGCGAAGTGGGAATGCATATTTTTGCCGATAAGATCCCCTTGGCAGGTGAACTGAAGGCTGCTGCGGCTTTGCTGCATACCGAAGCGCTCCACTATGCGCTGTACGGTGGTGAAGATTATCAACTGTTGTTTACAGCGGAGCCGAGCCGCTGGGGGCAATTAGCCGAGATGGATATCGGAGTTGAAGTTACGGCGATTGGGAAAGTTACCAGGAAAGAAGAAGGGGTTAAACTGGTTATGCCTGACGGCAGGATTTTGCCGCTCGAACCCAAAGGATATAACCATTTTCGTTAGTGCGTGGACATTATAGTGAGCAGTAACAGGTTTAATTTTTCTGTTTTCGAATGACGCGTCAGGATAGGGAAAAGTGACAAGGAGTTAAAGTTCAATATGATCATATGTAAAACACAGAGCCCGGAAGCGACTTTCGCTTTCGGGAAAAAATTGGCCGGTTTATTACATAGTGGCGATGTTCTGTGCCTTGAAGGCGATCTGGGAGCAGGGAAGACGCTCCTGGTACAGGGAATAACGGCAGGATTGCCAGCTGCTGGTCCTGTTACCAGTCCGACGTTTACCGTAATGAATGTATATGAGGGACGGTTGCCGGTGTACCATTTTGATATCTACAGACTGGAACATCCCGCGGAATTGCAGGATATCGGCTTTGATGAATATACCGGTTCACATGTTGAAGGCATAGCCGTCATTGAATGGCCTGATAAATTTCCCGAATATATGCCGGAGGAAAATATATGGATTATCCTTTCAGCGGGTGAAAACCCGGATGAACGGGTATTATCTATTCAGGTACATGGAAAACGTTATGCAGACTATGAAGAGGAGTTGAGAAAGATTGCCGATTCTTGCCATTGATACAGCTACTCTCGTATCCAGCGTAGCGCTTGCTGCAGCGGATACGCTGGTAGCTGAACTTACTTTACAGACCAAAAAAACACATTCGGAATTATTGATGCCGCATATTGATCGAATTTTACAGATGGCGACAATCGAAAAGTCGTTACTTAAGGCAGTGGCTGTCAGCATTGGACCAGGTTCGTTTACCGGTCTTAGAATTGGTTTGGCTACGGCCAAGGCCTTGGCCTATGCGCTTCATATTCCTCTGATCGGAGTACCTAGCCTGGCGGCTCTGGCGTTTAACTGCCCTGTACCGGGAAGCATTTTATCACCGGTATTGGATGCACAAAAGGGGAATGTATATCAGGCATTATATACCTGGCAGAATGCGGAACTTACCGAACTGGTCCCACCCAGAGTCATCTCTTTTGCAGCCGCATTGGAGGAACTGGCAGTTAGGGAACACCCGGTGCTGTTACTGGGCGAAGCAGCAGTGGCGCATCGTCGTGAAATTGAAGCGCGGGGTGCTAATATCATGATGGCGGCACCTCATGTGGTTATGGCGCGTGCCGGCAGTATTGCCATGCTGGCACACCGGCTGTTAAAGCAGGGAGTGTACCACGATGTATTTTCCTTAGAGCCGCTTTATATTCGTAGATCGGAAGCCGAAGAATTGTGGGAAAAACGCTGTGGTGCGGTGCAATGAACCCAATAGGTATCCGGCGTATGCAAATGTTGGACATTGAGGCCGTTATGAAGGTTGAACAGGCATCCTTTTCCACTCCCTGGTCACAGCAGGCCTTTGAATCGGAGCTGAAAAACGAATTAACCTATTATCTGGTGTTGTGCGAAGGCAGGAAAATAATCGGATATGCGGGTATGTGGATTATCGTGGACGAGGCCCATGTAACCAATGTGGCCGTACTGCCTGAATACCGGGGACGGGGACTTGGTGAGAAACTAATGTCCTCGCTTAAGGAGGCTGCCGCGGCACGGGGGGCGGCCAGTATGACATTGGAGGTGCGCCCTTCCAACCGGGCGGCGCGGAGCTTATATGAAAAGCTGGGATTTGTCCGGTGCGGGTTACGCCGCAATTATTATACGGACACTGCGGAGGACGCACTCATCATGTGGTGCCGTCGCTTATAAAAAAAGACCACTCGCGTGGTCAAAGGGTGATTGTTCCTTTTACAATATGATGCCCGGCCAGAAAGTGTTACGAAAACAATGCAGGAAATGAAATATGTGGCTTGCAGTTGTCTGATTCATTTTACTGAAGTGGAGTGTAAGCTGCTCAATTACCAGTAATACGGGGGAGTCCATTTATGAAAGTTAGAACACAGCAGCGCTGTTTGATATTAGCGCTGGAAACCAGTTGCGATGAGACATCCGCAGCCGTCATTGCCGATGGACGCACGGTTTTGTCCAATATTATTTCCTCACAAATTTCCGTTCATCAAAAATTTGGCGGTGTTGTGCCGGAAATCGCGTCGCGCAAGCACATTGAAAATGTTATTGGAGTGGTGGATGAAGCATTGCATACCGCCGGTGCTGTCTTACAGGATATGGCTGCCATCGGGGTTACTTATGGACCGGGATTGGTCGGGGCACTTTTAGTCGGAGTGTCGGCCGCCAAGGCTCTGGCCTTTGCCGCCGATTTGCCGTTAGTAGGGGTAAATCATCTGGAAGGGCATATGTTTGCTAATTTTTTGGCTCATCCAGAGCTGCAGCCGCCTTTTGTTTCCTTGGTGGTATCCGGGGGACATACCTCCCTGGTTCATGTCCGTGAGTATAATTCATTTGCTTTATTGGGCCAAACAAGAGATGATGCCGCCGGAGAAGCTTTTGACAAGATCGCCAGGGTAATGAAATTACCCTATCCGGGCGGCCCGCACATTGATCGATTGGCTAAGACTGGTAATCCACATGCCTTTCCTTTCCCTAGAGCGCTTACCGGCGAAAATAGTTTTGAATTTAGCTTTAGCGGCCTAAAGTCAGCAGTTGTTAATTTTTTGCACAATGCCGAACAACGCGGTGAGACAGTTCAAGCTGCTGACATTGCTGCCAGTTTTCAGGCTGCAGTTGTTGATGTCCTAACGGAAAAAACGGTCCGGGCGGCTCAAAATAATCAGGTGGACCAGGTTGTCCTTGCCGGAGGGGTAGCGGCCAATAGCTATCTGCAACGGGAACTGGAAGGGCGGTGCCGGCAGGCAGGAATTAAGCTGTATTTTCCTCCGCCAATACTTTGTACCGACAATGCAGCCATGATTGCCTCCCGGGCCTATTACCAATACCTGGCCGGTGATCTGGCTGATTTACATCTTAATGCGGTTCCGGCACTACAGTTGGGGACCAAATAGTCCATACGCGATATGTTTGGTGAAAATGCTTGTCATACAATTGTGGATAGTGTGAATAAATAATAAAGAAATAATTATTTATCAGGAATTTCCCTGTGGATAGAATTGTGGATTGTGTGGATAACTTCGGGGATAATGTCTGGATAGCTGTTTTGACGGTGAGTTGGTGATAAAAGTATGAGAATGTGTTATTTTAACAATTGTTATAAAAGGAATTTTTACGTCTTCAGTAGAATAACTATAATTTGAACATTTCTGGAGGGAAATTGGGGGCTATGAGTGTTGCTGGAGACATATGCAGGAAAATAAGTGGATTGCAGTCCGCGCAGATTGAGCTATTAGAAAACATAACGGTGAATTTGGGCATTGTATCTGATTTAGCGCATGCACAAGTCACTGTATATGCCAGAGCCCGTGATGAAAATTTTGTAGTTATTTTAGCACAGGTAAAGCCACATACTAGCTTTATACAGCGAAAACCGAGTTTATTGGGTTCTACTCTTCCGATTGCCGAAGAACCACTTATTTTTCGCACTTTTGTCTCCGGTGAATCCATTTGCGGTCAGCGTGAATGGGCATTGGGGATGTGGATGGAAATGTGGACCTATCCGGTTTTGGATAATGAGGGCAATATCATTGCTGTCATTAGTTTTGAATCGAATTCCGATGAGGTCCGGGCTGAAGGACACAGCATTCTGGTAGAAAGTGCGTATATGCTGCAATTAATTTTGCGTGGCGTATCTAATCGTAAACTTTTTCGGCCTCTTTCGGCAAGTGACGGTATTTTAATCATCGATGAAATGGGGCAGATCATTTTTGCTAATGCGGCAGCTATCAGTATATACAAAGTATTGGGTGTAAGCCATATTGTCGGCCGGCGTTTTTATGATCGGCATGTGGATATGCGGCTGGTGCAAAAGGCAATTCGCAGCAAGGAACCGAGTGAAGTGGAAATCGAAGCCGGCGGAATGACATTGGTACAGCGTGTCATTCCCATTGTCAATGATACAGGGCAATTAATGAGAGTGGTTGTCATTGTTGCCAATGTCACGGAAATCAAGAAGAAGGAAAAGGAATTATCCATAAAGGCGGCTGTCATCCAGGAGATTCATCATCGGGTAAAGAATAATTTGCAAACCATTGCTAGCCTGCTTAGATTACAGGCGCGCCGTACCAAATCGCAGCCGGTCAAGGCAGCCTTAAGGGAAAGTGTGAACCGTATCCTCAGCATTTCTGTGGTGCATGAATTTTTGTCGCAACAGGATGCCGAATTTATTGATGTGGCTGAAGTGGCCAGGAATATACTGGATATGGTTATTCAAAATATGCTGGAACCGGATTTTAATCTGCAGACTATTTTCAACGGCAATACGGTGATACTGGCTTCGGAAAAAGCCAGCAGTCTGGCATTAGTGATTAATGAACTCATTCAAAATTCTATTGAGCATGGCTTTACCGGCCGCAGAGAAGGCGTAATCGGTGTGGATATAGCCACTTTAGAGGCTACCTACCAGATTGAAATATATGATAACGGGATTGGTTTACCACCTGATTTTAATGTGCAAACGTCCAATAGTCTGGGCTTGCAAATTGTACGGACTTTGATTGAAGAAGATCTTGGCGGTAATTTCCGGTTATATAGTGAACAGGGTACTCATGCTTGTATTACAATTCCCCGTGAGGTGGAGGGAGGGAAATAATATGCAACGGCTTAGAATTGTTATTGCCGACAATGAATCGATTATCAGAATGGATTTGAAAGAAATTCTGGAAGAAGCCGGACATACTGTGATCGGTGAGGCGACAGACGGTCTGAAAGCTGTGGATTTGGTGCGGCGGGAGCGTCCTGATTTAGTTATTATGGATATAAAAATGCCGGAAATGGATGGAATTACAGCTGCAAAGATTATTTCCAACGAAAAACTTTCTCCGGTTTTATTACTTACCGCTTTCAGTCAGAAGGAAATTGTAGAAAAAGCCAAAGATTCCGGCGTTATGGCATATTTGGTCAAACCGGTGAAAGAAGCCAATTTATTCCCGGCCATGGAAATTGCTCTGTCGCGTTTTAAAGAATTTATGGACCTGGAACAGGAACTGGAAGGTGTCAAAACCTCGTTAGAAACACGGAAAATTTTAGATCGTGCCAAGGGGATATTGATGGATGCCTATAATTTAACTGAAAGTGAAGCTTACCGGCGTATCCAGCAGTATAGTATGAGCAAGCGGAAATCCATACGGGAAGTAGCCGAGGCTATTGTGGAATCGGTCACAAAAAAAAGGTAAGAAGGGCCCAGCAGCTGTTTTGCTGGGTTTATTTTTATGGATAGGCTGAGACAGTAAGTGGTTTAACCAAGCTTAATAAGATTCTGGAAAACTGGAAAATATTCCGGGATTATTGAATATTTTTTCCAGTGGCAGAAAACAATACAATGCATGAGATAAAATTTACAAAAAAAATTAGTTTTTTCCCATGAAAAGTCTTGATTTTTTTTACCAAATTATATATCATAGTTTATGGAATTAGCACTCGACGTCAGTGAGTGCTAACAATTAAATTATAAATGACAAACACTATAAAGGGAGGTCGTTTTCATGATTAAGCCGTTAGGCGACAGAGTGGTTGTTAAAGTCGTGGAAAAAGAAGAAAAAACAAAAAGCGGTATCGTCCTGCCGGATACTGCCAAGGAAAAACCCCAGGAAGGCAAAATTGTAGCCGTTGGCACCGGCAAATTGCTGGATAACGGTCAACGTGTGGCCCTGGATGTCAAAGAGGGGGACAAAGTTATTTTTGCAAAATATGGCGGAACTGAAGTTAAAGTTGACGGGCAGGATTATCTCATCCTGAGCGAAAGAGATATTCTGGCTATTGTAGAATAATAAAGGGAGGTCATACATAATGGCTAAGCAAATTATTTTTGATGAAGAGGCACGCCGTGCGCTGGAAAGAGGCGTAAACGCTCTTGCCAATGCTGTAAAAGTTACTTTAGGACCTAAGGGTCGTAATGTTGTTCTGGATAAAAAATTTGGCGCACCTGCGATCACCAATGACGGTGTAACTATCGCTCGTGACATTGAACTGGAAGACCCGTTTGAAAATATGGGTGCACAACTGGTGAAAGAAGTTGCTACCAAGACCAATGATGTAGCCGGTGACGGTACGACTACTGCAACCCTGCTGGCTCAGGCTATGATTCGTGAAGGAATGCGCAATGTAGCAGCCGGTGCCAACCCGATGATCCTGAAAAAAGGTATTCAACGGGCTGTTGATGCTCTTGTTGATGAAATTAAGAAAAATGCTGTAAAAGTGGAAACCAAAGACGCTATTGCTCAGGTGGCTTCGATTTCTGCTGCCGACGATGAAATCGGTAAACTAATTGCCGAAGCTATGGAAAAGGTAGGAAAAGACGGCGTTATTACTGTAGAAGAATCCAAAACCATGGGTACCGACCTTGAAGTAGTAGAAGGTATGCAGTTTGACCGTGGTTATATTTCTCCCTATATGATCACCGATGCTGACAAGATGGAAGCTGTTTTGAACGATCCTTACATTCTTATCACCGACCGTAAAATTACCGCGATTGCTGATTTGCTGCCCGTACTGGAAAAAGTGGTCCAACAGGGCCGTGAATTGTTAATCATTGCTGAGGATATTGAAGGCGAAGCTTTGGCTACCTTGGTTGTCAATAAACTCCGTGGTACTTTTAAAGCCGTAGCGGTGAAAGCTCCCGGATTTGGTGACCGCCGTAAAGCTATGCTGGAAGATATCGCCATTCTTACCGGTGGTAGTGTTATTACGGAAGAATTGGGACGCAAACTGGACAGCGTTGAATTGACCGATCTCGGACGTGCCCGTCAAGTTCGCATTTCCAAAGAAGAAACTACCATCGTTAACGGCTCCGGCGAATCCGACGCTATTAAAGCCCGTGTGAATCAAATCAAGGCACAAATCGAAGAAACCACTTCCGATTTCGATAAAGAAAAACTGCAGGAACGCCTGGCTAAGTTAGCCGGCGGCGTAGCTGTCATTCAGGTGGGTGCCGCTACCGAGGTGGAACTGAAAGAAAAGAAACTGCGTATTGAAGACGCTCTTAATGCAACCCGCGCGGCTGTGGAAGAAGGCATTGTAGCCGGTGGTGGTACTACTTTCATTGATATTCAAACCGTACTTGAAAAATTAGCTCTTACCGGTGATGAAAAAACCGGTATGGAACTTGTTAAACGTGCTATTGAAGAACCGGTTCGTCAAATTGCCAACAATGCCGGACTGGAAGGTTCCGTTGTTGTCGAAGGTGTTAAAAAAGCCGGTAAAGGTTTTGGTTTCAATGCATTAACTGAAGAATATGTTGATATGATTAAAGCCGGTATTGTTGATCCTGCCAAAGTTACCCGTTCCGCATTACAAAATGCGGCAAGTATTGCGGCTATGGTATTGACAACGGAAACATTGGTTGCCGATAAACCGGAAAAAGATAATGGTGGTGCTGCTGCCGCTGCCGCTATGGGCGGTATGGGTGGCATGGGCGGTATGGGCGGCATGATGTAAGGACACCTTACAGCTCAGAAATCAAGGGGTCTCCCTCCATGGTAGGGAATACCCAATGCTGACATATTGCTAACAAATTTGAGGCCTCGCACGAGTTGAGAGAACTTGTGCGAGGCTTTCTCTTTCATTCTTCGCAAACACTGAAAGTTGGCAAATTAAACTTGTGGCAGCCTCTTGTTTCTTTTTCCCTTGGAGCATATTCTTTCTCCTTTTTGCATAAGTACTACTACAGTTTGTTAGGGAGTAGGGAGGTATGCGCATGGTTTTTAATCTGCGGCGTTTTCGAACATATCGGCATTTATTTTATAGTATGATTGGGTTATTGGCTATCAGCACAGTCTACGTAGAGATTGCCGAGCTGATTGCAAACGGCCCTATGGCCATTGCCGGTACCCGGACAGAACAAAAGGTAGTGGCTTTAACGTTTGATCATTCCTGGGGCAATAAATTTACGCCCTCTATTTTGGATACGCTAAAACAAAACGATGTGAAAGTTACCTTCTTTATTATGGGACCCTGGGCGAAAAAATTTCCGGAAGTGGCACAACGCATGGTGACTGACGGTCATGAAATCGCCAGTCATGGGTATCGGCACGAAAACTATGGCGATAAGCCGACTGAATGGGTGCGTGAAGATATTCAAAAAGCACATGAACTGATTAAAGAAGTTACCGGTGCGGAACCAACACTGCTTCGTCCGCCTAACGGCCATTATTCGCAAAATTCTCTGAAGGTCACGGATGAGTTAGGTTATAAGACGATTATCTGGAATGTCGATTCTTTGGATTGGAAAAATCCGGGACGTGATGTGATTGTGGAACGCGTAATGAAACGCCTTAAGCCTGGAGCCATTATTCTTATGCATGCATCCGACACACCGGTTCAAACAGCGGAAGCTCTGCCTATTTTGCTGGATAAAATAAAAGCGGAAGGCTATAAGATTGTGACGGTTGGCGAATTATTGCAAAATTATAGTGAAAAAGGGCTACTAAAGCATTAGCGGTGCGGAGCAGTCAAAAACTGCTCCGTATTCTTAATGTTTAGACATTTAACGAACAGGCAGGAAATGCGATTCTGCCGGCGAATGTAAAAAGGTTACATATTATGTTACGGGAATGAACAGAAGTGAAGGTGAATCCATGGTTACTGTTGATGCTGCTGCAGAAAAGATTTTATCCGGTAAGCGGCTGAATTTTTCTGAAGCAATGGCTTTATACCAGCATAACGATATAGTACATCTGGCTAAACTGGCTCGTTTGGTGAAGCAGGCTAAATCCGGGAGCCAGGTGTTTTTTAATGTAAACCGGCATATTAATTTGACGAATATTTGTGTTTCCGGCTGCCCTTTGTGTGCTTTTGCCTGCAAAGCGGAAAATGCTGCCGGCTACATTATGGATGAAGCAGAGGTTGTGAGGCTGGTGCGGGCTGCAGCCAATGAATATCCGGATCTTTCTGAAATACACATGGTAAGTGCCTTGCATCCGGACAAGCCGTTTCAATACTATCTGGATATTGTAAAAGCGGTTAAACGGACATTGCCTGCTATTCATGTAAAAGCCTTTACACCGGTGGAAATTATACATTTTAGTACCATTGCCCAGATTTCAATCGAAACCGTCCTTTGCAGGTTAAAGGAAGCCGGACTCGACTCACTTCCTGGCGGAGGTGCAGAAATACTGGATGATGAAGTACGCCGGCGAATTTGCCCGAACAAGGCCACGACTCAGCAATGGTGTGAAGTCATGAAAACAGCGCACCGGTTGGGTTTACCAACCAATGCAACCATGTTATACGGACATATTGAAACGGTTGAGCAAAGAATCCGTCATTTATTTACCATACGGGATATACAAGATCAGACGAGGGGATTTCAGGCTTTTGTCTCCTTTCCCTTTCATCCGGATAATACGGCATTAGCTGGACAAACGGCAAGAGCGAGTGCCTGGGAGGACTTAAAAATGATTGCCATTGCCAGATTGGTACTGGATAATATTGAGCATATTAAAGCCTTCTGGATGATGCTTACTTTGCCGATCGCTCAGTTGTCTCTTAGCTTTGGGGTGGATGATTTGGACGGTACTGTAGTGGAGGAAAAAATTATTCATGCCGCAGGAGCCAGTACCCAAAAAGGCATCACCAAAGGGGAGCTTATTAAGTTAGTCCGGGAGACCGGATTTATTCCGGTAGAACGTGATACTTTCTACCATCCTGTAAAAATTTATGGAAAGGATGGATCAGGCAATGATACAGCCGAAACTGGGACATATTAACTTTATCAATTGTTTGCCATTAGATTATGGTTTTAAGCAAGGCGGGTTTAATGAGGGCCTGTACATCTATCCGGAAGTCCCTTCGCGATTAAATCAAGCTTTACTTCAGGGAGAACTGGACGTCAGCCCGGTATCGTCTATTATTTACGCTTTGCATGCGGATGAGCTTTTGATCCTGCCTGATGTATCCATAAGTGCCGCTGCCGGACTCCAAAGTATTTTGCTGGTATCGAAACGGCCGATTGCCGAGTTAAACGGAGCAAAAATAGCTTTGACAGCCAAGTCGGCGACCTCGCATGCCCTGCTCAAAATCGTGCTGCAACAGGCTTACCAGGTGCAGGCCGATTATTTTATCAGTGGACTGTCTTTAGCGGAAGGGGTGCTGGAAACGGCAGATGCCGTTTTGTTTATTGGCGACGATGCCCTGCATGCCTATCTTCATCAACAAGAGCCTTACTATCATTATGATATGGGTGAGGAGTGGCGGAAGTTAACCGGCTTATCTATGGTTTATGCGGTATGGGCGGTTAACCGTTCTTT
The DNA here is from genome assembly GCF_001298735.1 of Propionispora sp. 2/2-37. Lineage (GTDB taxonomy): Bacteria > Bacillota > Negativicutes > Propionisporales > Propionisporaceae > Propionispora. Next base: position 46,323 of record NZ_CYSP01000010.1, read on the forward strand.
TGCTGAACAACAGGCTGACTTGCTACAGCGGATTTACCTTCAGGTGACAGGCGGTTTTTCCTATGGTTTGGTACGTATAGAAAAGGCCGCTGCCGTTGCCGAGCATACGTCACCGTTTGACGCCCGGCAGATTGTTACCTATCTATCCCTGCTCAATTATCAATTTACCGAAGCACATAAGAAAGCCTTGCTGACATTTTACCGACGTGCCTATGAACTTGCCATAATTCCCAGGATGCCTGTGCTGGATTTTGCCGAGGTGGGCCATGAATAAGCGGATTACAGCTGCAGAAGGCACTGAATTATTGTGTCAGGCGGATATCCTGGATTTGGGGCAGGCTGCCGATGCGGTGCGCCGGGAAAAACATCCTGGCGATGTGGTAACCTTTATTATTGACCGTAATATTAATTATACCAATGTATGTGTCAGCCAATGCCGCTTCTGTGCATTTTACCGCCCTGCCGGTCATAAGGATGCTTATGTATTGCCTAGAGAAGTTATTCTTGAAAAAATCAGGGAAGCCATGAATGCCGGTGGTACACAAATTATGCTGCAGGGAGGGTTGAATCCGGAACTGGGATTTTCTTATTATCTTGATTTATTGCAGTCAATAAAAAAAGAGTATGCGATTACCATTCATTCGTTTACCCCGACCGAAGTACTTTATCTGGCACAAAGAGAAGGATTGTCAATAAAAGAGACATTAATCCGTTTAAAAGAAGCAGGCCTGGATTCCCTGCCGGGGGGCGGGGCCGAAATTCTTGTAGACGAGGTGCGCCGTCAGGTTAGTCCGGGTAAAATCAGTGCAGGGGACTGGCTTGCGGTAATGGAAGCCGCACATCGTGCCGGACTGGCAACAACGGCTACCATGGTAATTGGTATGGGAGAAACAACGGAACAACGGATCGAGCATATGGAAAAACTCCGCCGGCTTCAGGATCAAACCGGGGGATTCCGGGCATTTATTATGTGGTCCTATCAACCGGGCAACACGGAGCTGGGCGGTGAGAAAATATCGGCCTGGGAATACTTGCGTACTCTGGCAGTGGCCAGGCTGTATCTGGACAATATCAGCCATGTTCAGGGATCGTGGGTAACGCAGGGTGAACGGGTTGGGCAGCTGACCCTAGCTTTTGGTGCCGACGATTTAGGCAGTATTATGCTGGAAGAAAACGTTGTAAGGGCAGCGGGAACACAATATCAAATGTCGATCAATAAAATGAAGGAACTGATTCGTGCGGCGGGTAGGCGCCCTGCACAGCGTGATACGGAATATAACATTATCAAATTGTTTTCTGAGGTGTAGTGATGAATTTACTTACAACGGAATTTGCAGTTATCGGCGGTTCGGGGACATTATCCAGTAATTTTCCACAGGGGATTGACGATGCAGGAGTTACCTTGCTGGCTGATGAACTGGAGTTTGAAACCCCTTATGGACTAAGTCCGGCCTTTCGTTTATTTAGCGTTGACGGCAGGCAGGTACTTACCTGCCGTATGCATGGCTGGCGCAGCGGGATCAGTCGCGCCGATGCTTCACGCCAGGTCTTCTGGGTTTTGCGTGAGGCCGGTGTAAAACGGATTATAGCGGAGGGCGGCGTGGGTTCGGTCAACCATCTGCTTGATCCGCGCGACTTTGTTATTCCGCATGATTATATCGACATGTCTCTCCGGAAGGACGTAGGGCTGGAGGGAAAATATCTTTTGATTATGCGGGATGCTCTTTGTCCGGAAATTCGTGATATCCTTCTGCAGAATACCAGGAAACAGTATACAGGACGTATTTTTGAGCGCGGAATTTATGCAGTGACGGAAGGTAGGCACTTTGAAAGCCCGGCAGAAATTGCCATGATGCGGGGAAATGCCGATATTGTCGGCCAAAGCCTGTGTCCGGAAGTCTATCTGGCACGAGAAATTGGAGCTTGCTACGCAGGGCTGTACTTTGTGGTTAACTATGGTGAAGGCGTGGTGAAAGACTGGTCGCACCAGCAGCTTAAAGACATTTTTTACGATGACGCACCCATGATTGGCCGCATTATTATCAATACCATCCGGGACCTGGCGGCGACGGGAAAATGCGGCTGTCGTGAATTAAGAAAAGAAACCTTGCTGAAAACTATTTACAATAAGTAGCAGGATATGATATATTACGCTCAAAGCAGGAGGGATAATAATATTTATGAAGCATAGTGAATTGATCATCATCATGGATTTTGGCGGCCAATACAGCCAGCTAATTGCCAGACGTGTCCGCGAATGCGGTGTGTACTGTGAGATTGTGCCGTTCAATACTGCAATTGAAAAAATTGCCGGCATGAATCCCAGGGGTATTTTATTTTCGGGCGGACCGTCCAGTGTCTATGGTGATAACGCACCTGTCTGTGACACGAAAATTTTTGAAATCGGCATTCCTGTTTTGGGAATATGCTACGGTATGCAGTTTATGGCACATACCCTGGGCGGCAAGGTGGCTCATGCCGCTACCAGGGAGTATGGCAATACCCGCCTGTATCTTGACGGGTATGAGGGAATATTTACCGAAATCAGCAATGAAACGCAAGTTTGGATGAGCCATGGCGACTACATCGAAGCGGCACCAGCCGGATTTAGCGTTACTGCCCATACCAACAGCACACCGGTAGCGGCTATGGCCAATGAGCAGAAACGCATCTATGGCGTTCAGTTTCATCCCGAGGTAGTGCATACGCCCGAAGGCATGAAGATGTTGCGCAATTTCTTGTTTAACATCTGCGGATGTACCGGTGACTGGAATATGGGGTCCTTTGTGGATAAGGCCATCCAGGCAATCCGGGAGCAGGTAGGCAATAAACGGGTTTTATGCGCGCTGAGCGGCGGTATTGATTCGTCCGTGGCTGCCGTGCTGGTGCACCGTGCCGTTGGTGACCAGCTAACTTGTGTGTTTGTAAATCATGGCTTTTTGCGTAAAGGTGAGCCGGAACAGGTGGTAAAAACCTTCCGTGACGGCTTTAAAATGAATCTTGTGTATGCCAATGTGGTAGACCGCTTCATGAAACGGGTCGACGGTGTAACCGATCCCGAGCAGAAGCGTAAAATTATCGGTGAAGAATTTATTCGCGTTTTTGAAACGGAAGCCGCCAAACTAGGCAAAATTGATTTTTTGGTGCAAGGCACGTTATATCCGGATGTGGTTGAAAGCGGCACGGCAACGGCAGCTGTTATTAAAAGCCATCATAATGTGGGTGGTTTGCCGGAGGATATGCAGTTTGAACTGGTTGAACCCTTACGCGAATTGTTTAAGGATGAGGTTCGTGCTTTGGCCAGAGAGTTGAATTTACCGGAAGATATCGTTTGGCGTCAGCCCTTCCCCGGGCCGGGACTGGCCATCCGGATTATTGGCGAAATTACTGAAGAACGGCTGGAGATTTTACGGGACGCCGATGCGATTGTACACCAGGAAATAAAGGCTGCAGGCCTGTATCGGAAAGTATGGCAATCTTTTGCGATATTGCCGGCAATGAAAAGCGTTGGTGTTATGGGTGATGAACGTACTTATGCCTATACGGTGGGGCTGCGGATCGTGTCCAGTGAAGACGGTATGACAGCCGACTGGGTGAGACTGCCGTATGAAGTTTTGGATACTATTTCACGGCGTATTGTCAACGAAGTAAAAGGTGTAAACAGAGTCGTATATGATATCACTTCCAAACCGCCTTCTACGATTGAATGGGAGTAATCCCAGCGTAAAATCCTGTAGAACCTTGTAAATTGAGGTTTTACAGGATTTTTTCTATACAGAGGCCGCTATAAATATGAATAAACATAAATTAAATATTTAATTTATGTTTTGAAGAATAGAGGAGTTGCTAGCTATTTGTAGAAGTAAATGAATCATTGACTCAATAGTGATAAACAGCCGTCAGAAGAAAAATAACAAAAATTCCATTTATTTCTAGACTTGGCTGTTTCAGAAAATTATAATTATATTGAAAACCAAGATGCAGGCGAAGTAGGTGATCAAACCCTTGCTTACTTCCTTCTTGAAGGGGAAGAGTATCCGTTTTAAATTACAGTTATATTTTTTTTCTCTGATTTTACTGCCTATTATTACCATGGGAATGATCGGTGATGTGATTTACAGCAAGGCCATGGAGGAGGAAGTGAATACTCACACGGCACAAATGATTGGAAAAGTTACCGATAATGTAGAGTTTTACATTCATGATATGGAAAACTTAATCTATTATCTGGCGAATGATCCCCGGGTTAAGCAGTTTCTCAATGCTTCAGAGAATGAATTATCGCAGTCAGGCAATGAGCAAAAAGGCGAAGTTTACAAGGTTTTAGCAACTTATAAATCCATTCATCCGGAGATTGCCGGAATTATGGTGGTCAGTGAAAATGACCGGTATGCCAGTAATGAAATGACGACAATTTCCAGAGATCCGCTTACTGCCGAGATGTGGTACAAACGTTCTGTTGCTGAAGCCAATACGGTACAGCTATTCAGTAAGCCTATCGGGCGCAATATCATGACCAATATTAACTATAGTGCGGATGATGTTGTTGCGGTTGCCAAAGCGGTTAAAAATCCTCTTACTGGCAGATGTATGGGAGTCATTCTTATTGATATGAAGCTGGAGGTCATCAAGAAATTGATTGATGGTATCACGCTGGGGAAAAAAGGATTTTTGTATATTATGGATGAAAATGGCGGAATTGTTTATGCTCCAATTAATCCGATTGTCTATCGTGTGAATTATGAATGGCTGGGCGAGCAGTCTGGCAGTACGGTAAAAAAAATAAAAGATGACCGTTATCAGATTATGTATAAAGAATCGGATTATACAAAATGGAAGACTGTCGGCGTATTTTCACTGAACGAAACGCTGGGCGAGGTAGCTCAAAACCGGTATTATTCTTTTTTTATTGCATTAATTACGCTGATGCTGGCCACGATCGCATCCCTGTTTTTTACGGCATCCATTGCCAAACCGCTGCTTGCACTTGGCAAGCTTATGCATAGAGCGGAAGACGGAGATCTTTCCGTACGGTTCCATAGCCGCTACAACGATGAAATTGGACGGTTAGGCAATAGTTTTAACAGAATGATCGGAGAAATCAGCAAGCTGATCGATATGGTCTATGAGGAGCAAAAAAGCAAGCGTGAAGCAGAACTGAAAACCTTGCAGGCGCAGATAAAACCACATTTTTTGTATAATACACTGGATACCATTCAATGGATGGCACAAGCGCAGGGGATGGCGGATATTGTCAAGATGGTCAACGCTTTGGCGAAACTATTCCGTATTGCTTTGAGCCGTGGCAGGGAGGTCATCAAGGTACGGGAGGAGTTGGAACATGTCAATAGTTACCTGACTATTCAGACAGTTAGATATGAGGGAAAGCTGGAGTATGATATTAGCTTTGAAGAAGATATATTGGAGTGCGAAGTAATCAAGCTGATTCTGCAGCCCGTTGTTGAAAATGCCATTTACCATGGTATCCATGCTAAGCGTGGCAAAGGTAAAATCAGCATCTACGCCGGTAAAGAGCAGGGGAATCTTTGTTTTATTGTTCGTGACAATGGGAAAGGGATGACTCCGGAAAAAATAAAGCAGATAACGGAGATGTTAAGAGCCAATAGGTCGCCTGAACAGTCAGGTTATGGCATGTTTAATGTTCATGAGCGCATCCGGTTATCTTTTGGTGTGGAGTACGGTTTGCAATTTGAAAGCGAATATGAGGCAGGCACGGTAGTAAAGATAATACATCCGCTTATGAAAGGGTGAAGCTGAATGTATAAGGTCCTGATTGCTGACGATGAACCGATTATTCGTAGAGGGCTGAGAGGCTTAATTGACTGGAAGGATCTGGGTCTGGAGGTCGTGGGTGAGGCGGAAGACGGTGAAATGGCTTTGGCTCAGGTTCAAGCGCTGCAGCCGGATATATTGCTCATGGACATCTGCATGCCTTTTCTCAGCGGCCTGGAGCTGGCCGAGCTGCTTACTCAGGTAGCAGCAAAGCAATGTATGGTGATAGTCATAACCGGACATGATGAGTTCTCTTATGCGCAGCAGGCTGTTCGCTTGCATTTATTTGATTATTTGTTAAAACCCGTATGCAGGGAACATCTGCTGGCTGTTCTCAATAAGGCTAAAGGCGAGATCGCCCGGAGCGGGGACAGGGAACATTTTCTTCAATGGGCCAATCAGCAAATGTGTAGAAATTTACCGGCGATTAAAGAGCAGTTTTTTTCCGATTGGACCGGCGGCCGGTTGACAGAGCCGGGAATTAAAGAACAATTGAGCTTTTTTCATTTGGAGTACCGGGAACCTTCCGGTATGATAGTGATAAAAATTATGGAGAAAATCAATAGAGACGAAACGGTGAAACAATGGGATAAGCAGGTACTGGTGTTTGCTGTGGAAAATATCGTGAATGAAATTTTGGAGAGTAGTTCGGGTACTATGGTATTTCACGATAAATCCGGCCATGTGATCGCTATTACGGCGATCACGCAGATGAGTGTCTGGCTTACATACGGAGCAAAAATTGAAGCTATGGTGGAAACATATTTAAAGAAAACCGTGTTTGTCGCGCAGAAGGGTATTGATGGGCTGGCACAGGTTGCAGTGGTGTATGCCGGCTTGCTGGCAGATATAAACAATAAAACCAATTGTACCCCTATTGTGATGCTCACGCAAAAATATATCGAGAGTAATTTCTATAAAGAAGATTTGTCTTTGCAAGAGGTAGCCGATCATATGCAAATTAGTGCTACCTATCTAAGCAGGTTGTTAAAGCAGGAAACAGGCTTGTCTTTTATTGACTATCTGACTCATGTGAGAGTCAGTAAGGCCATTCAGTTAATGGGTGACCCGGGGATCAAAATATATGAAATCGCAGAGCGTGTGGGTTATAGCAGTCAGCATTATTTTAGTACAGCTTTTAAAAAGGCCTTTGGCGTCTCACCTGTTGAGTATCGGAAAGGGAGGCCGCAGCATTGTTGAAGACCGTGTACTATAGGTATATACAATATATAATCGTGCTGGCAGTCGTGACCCTGGCAGTATTTTCTATTATGCAATATTGGCAAAACCGTAGCAGCAGTGAGGAGTGCAGCAGTCCGGTGAAATTTTTGATTGGGGTATCACAGGCTAATCTAATTGAACCCTGGCGCGTGGCCATGAACGAGGAAATAAAAAAAGAAGCCCTGGCCTATAAAGATGTACGGGTGGTTTTTAGCGATGCGGCACAAAGTTCAGACAAGCAGATTCGGGATGTGGAAGCATTACTGCAGCAAGGTATCGATTTACTGATTATTTCGCCTAATGATTCGGCGAAATTGACACCGATCGTATCGAAGGCCTATAAAAAGATACCTGTTATCGTATTGGATCGGGCAGTGGAGGGAGCTGATTACACGCTCTTTATCGGACCGGACAACAAGTTTATCGGTAAGGAAGCCGGCAGGTATGTCCTGGATTTGCTGCGCAGCAGCGGGGGAAAGGTAGTGGAAATTCAGGGTTTAGCCGGTTCACCTCCGGTACGCGAAAGAAGTGAAGGATTCCGTGAAGTCCTTAAGAATTATCCTCAGATAGAAATTGTCAAGACGATGGAAGCCGACTGGCAAAAGGATAAAGCGGAAGATAAGATGGCGGAGATATTAACCCGGAGCAGGGATATTGACATTGTGTTTGCCCATAACGATCCGATGGCACTGGGTGCCTATCAGGCAGTCAAAAAGGCGGGGGGAATTCCAGGAATAAAATTTATCGGCGTTGATGGGTTAAGCGGCCCCGGCGGGGGATTACAACTGGTGCGTGACGGTGTTCTGAAGGGAACATATACTTGCTCTACCGGGGGAAAAGAAGCTGTACGCTACGCTATCGATATACTGAACCATGAAAAGGGAGTTCCTAAAAAAATTATTTTACGGAGCAACAAAATCACTGCCGATAATCTAGCTGAGTATTTGCAAAATGAACGGCAGGTGGCGAAAGATCCCAGCCATGAAAGCCGGAAGATACGTATTGGATTCTCGCAATTAGGCAGGGAGAGCGAATGGCGGATGGCAAATTCAGATTCGATCAAACGGGCGGCAGCCGATGCGCGGGTGGAGTTGTTTTTTGAGGAAGCCGACCAAAAGCAGGAACGGCAAATCGCAGCCATCCGTTCTTTTATCGCCATGGGCGTTGATATTATCGCTTTTTCACCCGTGATAGAGACGGGCTGGGATGAAGTACTGCAGGAAGCCAAGCAGGCTAATATCCCTGTTATTTTGATGGACCGAACGATTAAGGTCGAAGACGATTCATTATACAGCAGCTTTATTGGTGCTGATTTTCAGGAAGAAGGGCGCAAGGCGGCCCGTTGGCTGATGAACAATACAAAAGAGCTGGCCAGTGTCAATATTGTTGAACTGCAGGGAACGCTGGGGGCGGCGCCGTCCATTGACCGCAAGCAGGGCTTTGCGGAGGTCATTCAGGACAATAAAAAATACCGGATTGTTTACTCGGAAATTGGGGATTTTACCAAAGCCAGCGGGAAAAAAATCATGCAGGATATATTAGCAAGGGAGACGACCGATATTCAGGCAGTATTTGCGCATAATGATGATATGGCTTTAGGTGCCATTGAAGCCCTGGAAGAGTATCATTTGCGGCCAGGCAGGGACATTATGATTGTTTCGATTGACGCTACCAAAAGTGCCTTTGAGGCGATGCTGCAGGGAAAACTGAATTGTACGGTGGAATGCAATCCGCTTTTAGGGCCGGAACTGATGAAGGCGGCAAAAGACAGGGTGTCCGGCAAACAACTGCCTATTAAAATTATTGCTGCGGAAAGTATTTTTCCGCAGGAGGTGGCTAGCCAGGAATATAAAAAACGCAAATACTGATAACAGCAGAATATGGCGGGAGAAGCCGCAGCAGGGGGCCAGTGAGACCTGCTGCGGTTATTATTTTGTCCGTGCCTTGTTGGTATACAGGCGGAGGGGAAATGACGGTCGCTTGCTTCTTTAAGTAACCTTGTATGTAAAATCATAAAAAAGTTATGAATATTTAAAATACTTATCGGTAAAAGTGCTTTATAATCTTAATTGATTCAAAATTATATTAGGGAGGGGAATGGTTATGAGGAAATCCCGAAAAATCATTGCCGGGATACTTGCCGGTGTCATGATGCTGGCACTGGCCGGTTGCGGCGCAAAACAGGAAGCCAATGCGCCGGCAGGTGAGAAAAACGCCGGTAAAAAAATTACAGTCGGTTTTTCTCAAGTTGGTGCGGAAAGTGAGTGGCGTACCGCAAACACAGAATCCATTAAGTCGGCAATGAAGGAAGCGGGTATTGATTTAAAATTTTCTGATGCACAGCAAAAACAAGAAAATCAAATTAAAGCTATCCGCTCTTTTATTCAGCAGAAAGTTGATGTTATCGCTTTTTCACCGGTGGTGGAAACAGGCTGGGATGCAGTCTTGCAGGAAGCCAAAGCCGCTAAAATTCCGGTTATCCTAACGGATAGAGCGGTTAAATTAAGCAGCGGCAATCCGGAAGAGTACTATGTCACTTTTATGGGGTCTGATTTCGTTGAAGAGGGACGACGGGCAGCAAACTGGCTGGTCGGATTTATGAAAAAGGATACTGAACCTGTCAATATAGTGGAACTGCAGGGAACAGTCGGTTCCGCACCGGCCATTGACCGCAAAACAGGTTTTGAAGAAGTGCTCAAAAATCATGCCAATTACAAGATTATAAAATCCCAGACCGGTGATTTTACGCGGGCAAAAGGCAAGGAAGTCATGGAGGCTTTCCTAAAATCAGCTAAAGCGGAAAATCAGAAAATAGACGTTTTGTACGCTCATAATGATGATATGGCCATCGGGGCGATACAGGCCATTGAAGAAGCCGGGCTAAAACCGGGCAAAGACATTATTATTGTTTCTATTGACGGGGTCAAAGGTGCCTTTGAAGCAATGATTGCAGGAAAATTAAATGCAACAATCGAATGCAGCCCCCTCTTAGGGCCACAATTGGTAGAGGCAGTAAAAGCCCTGACTGAAGGAAAAACTTTGGAAAAAAGAATCCTAACCCAGGAAGGGGTTTTTCCGGCTGAGGTAGCAGCCAAAGAATTACCTAACCGTAAATATTAAGAATAACGAACTTTATGCCACTCCGTAATTCTGTGAGGAATAGAAAATCAGGGGCTATCCGCAAGGAAAGTCCCTGATGGAGTGGGGTTTCTTTTAATCAAGCGTAACTGGCCTTTGCGAAAGGATGTATTCAATTTTTGGAGGTGAATAGTACGTTATGGCTGATAATAGAACAATATTGACAATGAAAGGGATCTCTAAATCTTTTCCAGGGGTCAAGGCACTCACGAACGTAAATTTTGAATTAAGAAGCGGGGAGATACACTGCTTAATGGGGGAAAATGGTGCCGGAAAATCTACCTTAATAAAAGTGCTTACCGGCGTGGAGACTTTAGATACCGGAGAAATTACGCTTGATGGTAAAAGTATCAGACCAAATTCACCGCATAATGCGCAGCAGTTAGGTATCAGCACCGTGTATCAGGAAGTAAATCTATGCTCCAATTTGTCGGTAGCGGAAAATATTTTCATTGGCAGGGAACCGATACGTTTTGGACATATTGACTGGCAGGAAATAAATAAGCGTTCAGCAGTATTACTATCGAGGTTAAATTTAAAGATCGATGTTACTCAGCCTCTGGAACGGTATTCTGTAGCTATTCAGCAAATGGTGGCAATTGCCCGTGCGTTGGATGTATCAGCAAAAGTGCTCATCTTGGACGAACCGACCTCTAGTTTGGACGCGAAAGAAGTAGAGAAACTCTTCGATGTAATGCGCAAATTAAAAAATGACGGTATGGGAATTGTATTTGTGACCCACTTTATGGATCAGGTATATGCAGTATCAGACCGTATTACGGTACTGCGTAATGGAGAATTAGTCGGTACGTATAACACCGCGGAATTATCGCGGGTACAATTAATTGCCAAAATGATTGGCAAAGAATTTGACGGATTTAAGGAAAAGACCAGCAAAACAGATGAATATTCAGGTCAAAAGGCACTTGAGACCTTCCTGACAGTTAAAGGCTTGGGAAAACAGGGTTCGATACATCCTTTTGATTTAGATGTTAATAAAGGCGAAGTACTTGGTTTTGTGGGATTGTTAGGTTCCGGCAGGACGGAGATGGCGCGGGTTCTTTATGGAATTGACCAACCGGATACCGGTGATATGATGGTCAGAGCTAAAAAGGCTAAATTTAAATCCCCGGCGGATGCGATTAAAAGTGGAATGGCTTTTTGTCCGGAAAATAGAAAAACAGAAGGTATTATTGCTGATCTTTCGGTCAGAGAAAATATTATCTTGGCTCTTCAAGCCAAGCTAGGATGGAATAAATATATTTCCCGTAAAAAGCAAGAAGATTTTGCCGATAAGTATATTAAGCTGTTGAATATAAAAACTGCCGGGCCGGAGCAAAGGGTCAAAAACCTAAGCGGTGGAAATCAGCAAAAAGTTATCTTAGCCAGATGGTTGCTGATCAACCCGGAATTACTGATCCTGGATGAACCTACCCGTGGAATTGATATTGGGACAAAGGCCGAAATACAAAAATTGATTTTGGAGCTGTCCGATCAACGAATGTCAGTTATTTTTATTTCTTCCGAATTGGATGAATCACTTCGGTGCTGTAGCCGTATGGCTGTCTTGCGGGACAGGATGAAGGTAGCGGAACTTTCCGGTGAAGAGATTGAAGAAAAAACGGTCATGCAGACAATAGCAGGGGTGTAAAATATGGAACTGATTAAAGAAAAGTGGAAGGAATTCAGTAAATCACAGCTGATCTGGCCGACAGTAGCGTTAGTAATCGTGCTGCTTTTTAATTTAATTTATACGAAAGATTTTTTTAGCATTGAAGTAAAAGACGGTCACCTCTATGGCGTTACGATTGATATTTTAAACCGGGCGGCGCCGCTGATGCTGTTGGCGATAGGCATGACACTGGTTATCGCTACCAGGGGGATTGATATCTCGGTGGGATCGGTCATTGCGATCTCCGGGGCGACAGCCGCTTCGCTAATTGGCGGCCATCTGGAATATATTGACGGAGTGCAGAACATGGTGGCCAATGTGCCGATGCCGCTGGCTATTCTGGCCGCACTGGCGGTTTCGGCATTACTTGGAATGTGGAACGGTTTTCTCATTTCCAGAGTGGGTATACAAGCAATAGTAGCCACACTGATCCTGATGGTGGCCGGCAGAGGGCTGGCCCAGTTAATCACACAAGGTCAGATTGTTACGATTTATTATAAGCCGTTCAGTTATATCGGCACAGGGTATTTGCTGGGATTGCCGTTTGCCATTTTCATCGTTGCGGCTACACTTGCCATCACCTTATATATGGTAAGAAAAACGGCAATTGGATTATTCCTGGAGTCCATAGGCATCAATGCCGCAGCCAGCAAATTTTCCGGTATCCATGTGGAAAAGTATATCTTTTCCGTCTATGTTTTTTCCAGTCTTTGTGCCGGAATCGCCGGTATCATCATTTGTTCTAACGTTAGTTCGGCTGATGGGAATAACGCGGGACTATTCATAGAAATGGATGCCATTCTGGCAGTAGCACTTGGCGGCAATTCTCTGGATGGCGGACGGTTCTCACTGCTGGGCAGTGTAATCGGTGCCCTGGTGATTCAAAGCATCACTACAACGATTTACGCTATCGGCGTGCCGCCGGAAGTAACCTTGGTGGTGAAAGCCATGGTAGTTATTGCTATTTGTTTGTTGCAGTCGGATCATTTTCGCCAACTGGTATTCAGTAAATTGGCCCAGAACAGGGGGAATCAGCATGAAAAAGTTACAGCTAAATTATAAATTTATTTCTCTATATATTACTATTCTACTATTTGCATTGCTGTTTGCAGCAGGGTCTGTATTATATACGGGATTCTTTTCACTGCAAGTTTTACTAAACATGTTGATTGACAATGCTTTTTTGATTATCACGGCACTGGGAATGACTTTTGTTTTGATTATTGGAGGCATTGACTTGTCGGTTGGGGCCGTAATTGCTCTGGTTTGCATGCTTTCGGCACATCTGCTGGAGCATGTTCAGCTAAGCCCGTTTATTGTTATTCCGTTAATGTTGCTTCTGGGAGTTTTTTTTGGTTTAGGACAGGGAGTTTTGATTCATTATTTTAAAATACAGCCGTTCATCGTTACGCTGGGTGGAATGTTCTTGGCGCGGGGTCTTTGCTATGTTATCAGTATTGATACCATTATGATTACGGATCCATTTTATCAGATGGTCTCCACTTACAGAATTCCGTTGCCATTTGATACTTCAATTACCATTAGTGTGCTGATTGCCCTGCTTACGCTCTTAGGAGCATTGTATCTGGCTAATTTCACGAAATTCGGCCGTACCGCTTATGCGATTGGCGGCAGTGAGCAGTCGGCTGTTTTAATGGGCTTGCCTGTAGCAAGAACAAAAATATTAGTTTATGCGCTCAATGGTTTTTGTTCCACGCTGGCCGGTATTGTATTCAGTTTCTATATGCTTTCCGGGTACGGCCTTCATACCGTAGGGCTGGAAATGGATGCAATCGCTTCAGCCGTTATCGGAGGCACTCCATTAACCGGCGGTGCCGGTTTCATGACCGGTACGTTGTTTGGCGTGTTAATTCAGGGCGTGATTCAGACTCTAATCATGTTCCAGGGAACGCTAAGTTCATGGTGGACGAAAATTGCGATTGCCGCTTTACTGTGTATCTTTATTGTTTTACAGCGTTTGATTATTTCCCGTAAGGACAGCCGTAAAGCCCTGGCTTAAATTGCTTTAACACAAAAGATCTCCTGCTCATTGTGCAAGGAGATCTTTTGTGTTAAAGCAAATAGATAAAAAAGAGGGATAGAGCTAAAAAATACAGGATTATCCTGATAAATGATAATTGCTATTAACAGAAAACGATTGACAAATAAATTGATTAATATTACAGTAAATATTGTAAGAAATGTAAAAGGAGGTTAAAGGATGAGCGAGATCTTCTTAGCACGATGGCAGTTTGGCATTACTACCGTATATCACTTTTTATTTGTACCTCTGACTCTTGGATTATCAGTTTTGGTTGCCCTGATGGAGACGGCTTATGTACGGACGGGAAATCCTCAGTACAAGCAGAAGGCAAAATTCTGGGGAAAACTATTCCTCGTTAATTTTTCGGTAGGGGTAGTAACCGGAATTGTCCAGGAGTTTCATTTCGGGATGAACTGGTCGGAATATGCAAGGTTTATGGGGGATATTTTTGGCGCTCCCTTAGCCTTGGAAGCCTTGACTGCTTTTTTCCTGGAGTCTGTATTTTTAGGATTGTGGATTTTCGGCTGGGACCGTTTGTCAAAACCCTTGCATGCGGCCTGTATCTGGATAGTGGCCTTTGCCAGCAATTTATCCGCTTTTTGGATTTTATCGGCCAACTCCTTTATGCAGTCGCCGGTCGGTTATGCGTTGCGTAACGGGCGGGCGGAAATGACCGATTTCTCTGCACTGATTACCAATCCCTACGTATGGAGCCAGTTCCCGCATACCGTAGTATCCGGTCTGGTTACGGCAGGGATATTTGTTATGGCGATTAGTTCTTATCATTTGCTGAAGCGAACTCATCTTGATTTTTTTCGCAGTTCTTATAAAATTGGTGTTGCCTGTACGCTGATCAGCTGTATTTTAATCATGGGAACCGGCCATCTGCAAGCACAGTTTATTGCCAAAGCCCAGCCTATGAAACTGGCGTCGGTTGAAGCCTTATGGGAGACTGCCGATCCGGCACCATTTGCCATAACCGCGGCCATTGACGAAGAAAATCAAAAAAATACGCTGGAGCTGGGAGTCCCCTACGCTTTATCTTTTTTAGCGCATAATTCGTTTACCGGGGAGATCAAGGGAATTAAGGAACTGCAACAGATGTACGTAGAGAAATACGGACCAGGTAACTATATACCGGCCGTTACTCCTCTGTTTTGGAGTTTTCGGATCATGATTGCAGCGGGAATCTGGATGCTTTTCCTGGCAGCGGTTAATGCCATGCTGTTATACTGGAAACGGACGGAGTCTGCCCGCTGGGCGCTGCAGGCCGTGTTATGGAGTTTGCCGGTTCCTTATCTGGCTAATTCCACGGGCTGGTTCGTTACAGAAGGAGGACGCCAGCCTTGGATTGTTTATGGGTTGCAACGCGTGAGTCAGGCCGTTTCGCCAAATGTGTCCGCCGCTGAAATTTGGATTTCACTGATTGGTTTTACACTGCTATATGGTGTTTTGGCGATTGCTGCAGTTTATCTGGTATGTAAATTTGTAGCCAAGGGCCCGGATCAAAGTGAGAACATCACGCTGCAAGTGGCAAAGGGGGCGGCATTATGGAATTGAACGAGCTGTGGTTTGTGCTCATCACGGTTTTGTTTGCCGGTTTCTTTTTTCTGGAGGGTTTCGATTATGGAGTAGGTATGCTGCTGCCGTTTCTGGGAAAGAATGATACCGACCGGCGTATCCTTATTAATACAATCGGACCGGTTTGGGATGGTAATGAAGTGTGGATGATTACGGCTGGAGGAGCTTTGTTTGCAGCTTTTCCTCACGTGTATGCCACCTTGTTCAGCGGGTTTTACATGGCTTTGTTTTTAATGCTCATGGCTTTGATTGTCCGCGGCGTTGCCTTCGAATTCCGCAGTAAAGACGACAATCCAGTATGGCGGCACACCTGGGACTGGATGATTTTTGTCGGTAGTATTGTGCCGGCACTGTTATGGGGAGTGGCTGTCGCCAACTTGATTAAGGGAGTTCCAATTGATGAAAATATGCATTACGTGGGAACTTTTTTTGATCTGCTGAGTCCATATACGCTGTTGGGAGGTCTGGCCTTCCTGCTGGTGTTCCTATTTCATGGCGCTCTGTTTCTCGCCTTAAAAGTGGAAGAACGGCTGGTCGAGCCGGTACGGCAAACGGCTGTTACGGTTGGGCTTGCGGCTGCTGTTGCTTTTTTAGGTTTATTGGCGCTGAGCTATATACATACCGATTTGTTTAACAGTTCCCTGGCGGGAACAGCCTTCTGGGGCGCTGCCCTGTTGTTTGTCGGCGGCTATTTGCTGGCTTGGCGGTGTAAATATGGTTGGGGCTTTACCTTGAGTGGTTTATCTATTATCTTAACAACCGTGGCATTTTTCGCCGGTTTATTTCCTAGATTTATGGTATCCAGTTTGAATCCGGAATGGAGTTTGACAATCCATAACGCGTCATCCAGTGCCTACACGTTAAAAATAATGACGATAGCCGCTTTGACGTTGGTACCGGTAGTTTTAGTCTATCAGATATGGACGTACTGGATATTTAGAAAACGGGTAACCGCAAAGGGCTTGGAATATTAAGTTTATTGCTCAGCAGAGGCTGCAGGCTATATTGCCGGATGAACCGGGATATAGCCTGTTTGTGCTTTTGCTAGTTTGTCTGTTTGGAGGATTGTCATGATTGATAAACGGCTTGCCCGTGAAATAAAGCAATATAGCTGGCTGTTATATATACTGATTGGCTTAAGCTTAGCCGGTGGTTTGTCAGCCATAGTACAGGCATGGTATCTGACAAATGTAATAAACGGGGTGTTCTTAACCGGCTTAAGATTAGTGGAAATACGGCACTGGATGATCATTCTTCTGTTTTTTATTTTTATCCGGGCCGTCATTGTATGGCTGCTGGAGTTCGTCGGCCACCGTTTGGCTGCGGGGATTAAGCAAGAGCTGCGCCGACGGCTGCTGGATAAAATTTTCAGTATGGGTCCTGTTTCCGGCGGGCCGGAGCGGACGGGAGAGTTGGTTACCCTGCTTAGCCAGGGAATCGAACAACTGGAAGTCTACTTCTCGCGTTATTTGCCACAACTCTGTATTGCTGTGCTGATTCCGTTGTCTATTTTAACGGTTATTGTGGTGCGCGATCCCGTTACGGCAGGTATTCTGCTGGCGACAGCGCCGTTAATTCCTGTGTTTATGGTTTTAATTGGCAAACGGGCGCAACAAAAGGCTGCAGAACAATGGGGTGTTTTATCACGGGTGAGCGCTCATTTACTTGATGTTTTGGAAGGGCTGGCCACTCTCAAGCTGTTCGGACGCAGTAAAGAACAGGTGAAGGTGGTTGACAGAATGAGCCGGGAGTTTAGTGAAATAACACTTGGTGTCCTGCGGATCGCCTTTCTTTCTGCTCTGGTACTGGAACTGGTGGCTACGATTAGTACGGCCTTGGTGGCTGTCGGTATTGGATTACGGCTATTGTATTCGCAGATACAGTTTAGAGAGGCTCTGTTTGTTTTGTTATTAACTCCCGATTTTTATTTGCCGTTACGGCAACTGGGCAGTCATTTTCATTCCGGTTTAACCGCAGTTTCGGCAGCCGACCGGATTTTTTCGTTGCTTAACCAGGAACATCCCCCGGCGCAGTTCGGCAAAGAGCAGTTTCCTTTTCCGAAAGAACTGAATGTTGAATTGGAAAACGTCAGCTTTTCTTATCCGGGGAGAATGATTCCAGCCTTGGAGAATGTATCGGTTTCCGTTCGTTCCGGGGAACGGATCGCTATTGTGGGACCCAGTGGAGCCGGAAAAAGTACGCTGATTCACCTGCTGCTCGGATTTATTATACCGCAGCGAGGCGTTATCCGGGTAAATGGCAGGGTTTTGCAGGAGCTTTCCTTGAATCAATGGCTGCAGGCTGTTGCCGTCGTACCGCAATCACCGCATTTGTTTCATTGTTCGGTTGCCGATAACATAAGGATGGGCAATAGCACGGCCTCTTTAGCTGCCGTGATGAAAGCCGCGGAAGCTGCCGGCGCGCATGAATTTATCCGGCAATTGCCTGACGGTTATGAAACTCTGCTAGGGGATGGCGGGTATAGTTTAAGCGGCGGACAGAGACAGAGGCTGGCTATTGCCAGAGCTTTTTTGAAAAATGCGCCGCTGCTCATTCTGGACGAAGCCAGCAGTGGCCTGGACCCTGTGAATGAACAGTGGCTGGAACGAAGCCTTACCGATTTAATGAGAGACAGAACGGTGTTAATCATCGCTCATCGTCTTTCGACAGTATCACGTGCCGACCGTATTCTGGTTATGCAGCAGGGGCAGGTGGAGGAAAGCGGCAACCACCAGGAACTGATGGAACGAAGGCAAAGCTATTATCAGATGGTCACTGCATTCCGGGGGACAAAATAGATGAAAATATTGTGGAAGCTAATTATGTACGTACGTCCGGCGTGGATGCTGATGGTCCTGGCAGTTTTACTGGGAGTGCTGTCGATTGCCGCTAATGCGGCGCTTTTGGCGGTGTCTGCTTTTTTGATTTCCATGGCTGCCTTGCATCCGCCGCTGAGTGCCCTATCGACAGCCATTGTTGGAGTACGGTTTTTTGGTCTCGCACGGGCGGTACTACGTTATTTGGAACGCTATGCCGCCCACGCGGCAACCCTCTCACTTCTGACTGGTTTGCGAACTTGGGTTTATGCCAGACTGGAACCTTTACTGCCGCAGCGTTTATCCATACAAAACGGTGAACTATTAACAATGCTTGTACAGGATATCGAAATTTTAAAAGAAATGTATTTGCGCTTGCTCGCGCCTCCAGTAGTTGCGCTGATCGTATTAGTAATGGCAGGGGCAGGTGTTTTGCTCGGCGGAGGGCAGTCTGCGATGGTATATATCCTGATTACCGCTTATCTGGTTTGCGGTGTGGTCTGTCCTCTGGCTGTCTATTGGTGGAACAGGCGGCAGGGCCGCCGGTATGTTTTTACCCAGGCACGGCTTAACGGATACCTGGTCGACAGCATTAACGGAATGACCGAATTGACTGCGTTTCAATATAAAGAGCAGATTTTGTCAAGGATTGAAAGCTATGGCGCCCAGTTAGCCAAATTGCAGGAACGGTCGGCTATGCTTACTGCCGCAACAGAGGCTGCCGGTGTGTTTTTTACACACCTATCGGTCTGGGGAATTCTTTTGCTTGCCGTCAGCCTGGTGGAATCAGGACAACTTGCCGGTGTGTATGTAGCGGCTTTGGTTTTAGGCCTGCAAAGCAGTTTCGAAGCCGTGAGTCCGCTGGTTCAGGCAGCCCGGTTTTTACCGGACAGCGTGGCGGCGGGCAAAAGGCTGGTTTCGCTGCCGCCGGCTCCGGTAACGACCGGTGACCTGACGACAGCGGTTCCGCGGGCAACCGATCTGTTGGTAGAAAATCTCAACTTCCGCTATCAAAAAGGTCTGCCGGTTGTTTTAAAAGATGTTTCATTTTATTTACCGGCAGGTAAGCAGATAGCCATTGTCGGGCCAAGTGGTGCCGGTAAAAGTTCTTTGATCGCGGCTTTACTGCGTTTCGGACAGTATGAGGGCGGTAAGGTTTTTCTCGGTGAAATGGATAGTGCCACCCTGCCGGATAAAACTATCCGTGAGTTTTTCAGCGTTGTACCGCAGCAGGTTTATTTATTTAATGCCAGTATCAGGGACAATATTTTGCTGGCCAGACCGTCGGCCAGTGACGGTGAACTGGAATCCGCCGTCAGACAGGCTGCGTTAAGCAACTTTATTCACTCTCTACCGCAAGGGTATGACACTTTAGTCGGACAACACGGACAAGCTCTGTCCGGGGGGCAGCGGCAGCGGGTAGGCATAGCCCGGGCACTGTTGAAGGATGCACCGGTTTTGCTTTTGGATGAGCCTTATGCACAGTTGGATACCGTGACGGGTAAAGCGGTATATAGCGCTTTGCAGCAGGCAATAAAAGGGCGGAGCTGTATGCTGATAACCCATCAGCTTACGGGGCTGGAAGCGATGGATGAAATTCTGGTTATCCATGAGGGGAAAGTGGCGGAGCGGGGCACAATGGATGAACTTATACAGCGGAATGGATTATTTAAACACCTGTGGACTTTGGAAAGAGATGTGCTGCCTTTTTAGCGTAATCCGAACGTTACTGTGGTTGACATCGTTAAAGTTCACATTTTAGTTGACACACTTTGACGGCAACTGTTAAAATGATAGCGTAAGTTCATACTGCTCGTATAAATTTGAGGATATGGCTCAAAAGTTTCTACCAGGCGACCGTAAATTACCTGACTACGAGTGAAATTGTACCTAGGGTTCCGCGTGCCGGGGAGGGTTTCTCTATGAGCAGGCATGGCTGTGACCAAGTGGTACAGGCACTTCAGTGCGGTAGTGCCACACCGTGGGATAAAAACCCGGACGGGGAAGTTTCGCTCGTTTATCGAGGCGATCTCCCTGTCTTTTTTATTTATGGAGGTGAAACTTAGTATATTGCAGGTATTGTCATTTTGAGTTAAGGAGAGAATAAGAATATGTTAGAAAAACTATTTGCGCTGCGAGCGCGCAAAACCGATGTAAACACCGAAGTGATGGCCGGTATTACCACTTTTATGACTATGGCCTATATATTATTTGTCAATCCCAGTATTCTCGGGTCTGCCGGCATGGATAAGAATGCCGTGTTGTTGGCAACGGCTCTCGGTGCCGGAATTGTCACGATCATGATGGGACTTTTTGTTAATTATCCGATTGCTTTGGCGCCTGGTATGGGGCTTAATGCGTTTTATGCCTTCACCGTAGTTATCGGGATGGGGGTTTCCTGGCAGGTAGCACTGGGGGCCGTTTTTATTTCGGGTCTTATTTTCATTCTTCTTACCGTTACAAAAGTGCGTCAGCTTCTGGTTGAGGGGATGCCGGCGTCCTTAAAGCACGCAATCAGCGTGGGGATTGGTTTGTTTATTACCATTATCGGGTTAAAGCTTTCCGGAATTATGAGCGTACGGTTATCGCTGATTCCGCCGACCCTGGAAAAAATTATTGCCGGCCACGGCAATGGTACGCCATTGAGTTTTGAAACCATTATTGAGATGGGCAAACTGGCGGACAGGGAAGTATTATTAGCGGTTTTCGGACTTTTATTTATTGGTGTTTTGATGGCGCGCAACATTAAAGGGTCAATGCTGATTGGCATATTGGTTACTACGGTGCTTGGTATTCTTATGGGAATTGTAAAGGTCCCCGCAGGTTTTAGCCCGGTGGCCATACCCGATTTCAGTCAAAATGCTTTTTTTGCGCTGGATATCATGGGGGCTATTCACATGGGGCTTCTGACCATTATTTTTACTTTTACCTTTGTAGAATTGTTTGATACCATGGGGACGTTGGTTGGTACGGCAACGAAAGCCGGTTTGATGGATAAAAAAGGGAATTTCCCGGGTATAGGCAAGGCCATGCTGGTGGATGCTACAGGTGTCAGCCTCGGGGCGTTGCTGGGGACCAGTACCATTACCGCTTATGTGGAGAGTGCTGCCGGTGTTGGTGCCGGTGGGCGCAGCGGCTTAACTGCCGTGGTTTGCGGCATACTCTTTTTAGCTGCTTTGTTTTTTGCCCCCTTGGCGGGCTTAATTCCTAATGCGGCAACAGCTCCCGCTCTTATTATTGTAGGAGTTTTAATGATGGAATCGGTCCGTCATATCGACTTTTCCGATTTTACCGAAGCCATGCCTGCATTTCTTACGATTACTATGATGCCGTTTACCTACAGTATTGCTAACGGTGTTTCGGCAGGGTTAGTTTTATATCCTCTGTTAAAACTGGTTACCGGTCGTGGACGTGAAGTACACTGGGTTGTCTATATGTTAGCCGTACTGGTTTTGGCGCGTTTTGTATTCCTGTCTGAATAATGGCAGGAAGGATAATTACCCAGACAGCGGGCGACTGCTGTCTGGGTTTACTAATTGAAAATAACGGATGTTTATATAGAAAAACTGAATTAAATATATCATAAATTCAATAGTTAGATACTAAAAAACAGGAGAGATATAAAATGAAAGTTGCCATTATTATGGGTAGTGATTCCGACTGGCCTGTGCTGGAGCCGGCAATTAACATGTTGGAGGGGTTCGGCATACAGACGGAGGTTATGGTGGCATCCGCACATCGTACTCCGGATAAAGTGCACACCTTTGCAGCAACCGCCCGCGAACGCGGTGTAAAAGTTATTATTGCGGCGGCGGGGGCAGCCGCTCATCTGCCGGGCGTTGTTGCCAGTTTTACCACTTTGCCGGTGATTGGCGTTCCCATCAACAGTACACCACTTAACGGCGTGGATGCGCTGTACAGTATCGTGCAGATGCCGTCCGGAATTCCGGTGGCTACGATGGCCATTAACGGGGCAAAAAATGCGGCCATATTTGCGGCACAGATCCTCGGAATTTCGCAAAGCGATATAGAAAATAAACTTGTTCAGCATCGCCGGGATATGGCTGCAGAAGTAGAAAAAAAGGCTGTTAAGGTTTTGGCAAAAAAGTCTGTATAAACTAGGAGGAGTATTCATGGAAAGAAAACCTTTGTACGAAGGAAAGGCAAAACAAATTTTTGCTACCGATAAAGCGGATGAATATATTGTATATTATAAGGATGACGCTACTGCCTTTAATGGCCTTAAAAAGGGAACTATTGCGGATAAAGGCGTACTGAATAACAAAATTTCCAGTTTCTTCTTCCAACTGTTAGGGAAAGAGGGCATTCCCCATCATTTCATCCGTAGGCTCAGTGACCGGGAAATGCTGGTAAAGGAACTTAAAATTCTTCCGGTTGAAGTGGTTGTTCGCAATATTGCGGCAGGAAGCCTGGCGAAACGCATTGGCTGGGAAGAGGGAACTAAACTGCCTTCCACCGTGCTGGAACTGTACTATAAAAATGATGATTTGGGTGATCCGCTGATTAATGAGTATCACATCCAGGCAATGGGGCTGGCTACGCCGGAACAGGTGAAAACCATGTCGGAGTATGCTCTTAAAGTTAATAAAATTCTTTCTGCATATTTAAAAGAAAAAAAACTGGAATTAATCGACTTTAAGCTGGAGTTTGGCGTTCATAAGGGAGAGGTTATTCTTGGTGATGAAATCTCACCGGATACCTGTCGCTTCTGGGATAGCGAAACAGGCCAAAAAATGGACAAGGACAGATTCCGCCGCGATCTGGGCAATGTGGAAGAAGCATATAGAGAAGTATTACAGCGTCTTACAGGAGAGACCGCATGATGTACGAAATAGTGGAAAGCGACAAACCGCATGAGGAATGTGGAATATTTGGGGTTTACTCGGCTGCGGATAATGTAGCGTTAAGCACCTACTGGGGCTTGTATGCTCTGCAGCACCGCGGACAGGAAAGCGCGGGTATTGCTATCACCGATGGTGCCTGGATGGATGTACACCGGGGAATGGGGTTGGTTAATGAAGTATTTCGCCACCAGCTTCCTCATATGGAAGGACAGCGTATTGCTATCGGGCATGTGCGTTACTCTACCACCGGCTCCAGTCTGCTGATTAATACGCAACCGCTTATGGTTACTTATTCCGGCGGGCATATTGCGATGGCCCATAACGGTAACCTGACCAATGCGCAAAAACTGCGCGCAACACTGGAAGAGACCGGCAGTGTTTTTCAGACATCCATTGACAGTGAAGTGATTGTTAATTTAATTGCCCGTTCGCGCAAGTCCACTATTGAGGAAAAGATTATGGAAAGCCTTACCAATATTGAGGGCGCTTACTGTTTGGTAATTATGACCGAAAATAAACTGATCGGTATCCGGGATCCGCATGGATTCCGACCGCTGTGTATTGGCAAGCTTCATGACGGCTGGGTCATTGCGTCGGAATCCTGTGCGCTGGATACCGTCGGTGCTGAACTGATCCGTGATGTTGAACCCGGTGAAATGGTGGTTATTGATGAAGAGGGGCTGCATACTCACCGGTTTGCTAATAATGATACACGAGCGTTATGCATTTTTGAATATATTTATTTTGCCCGTCCGGACAGCGTGATTGACGGACAGAGTGTGTATCAGGCTCGTTTTGAAATGGGAAGGCAATTGGCCCGGGAAAGCGGCTACCGGGCCGATATTGTGATTTCCGTCCCGGATTCCGGAACTACTGCGGCTCATGGCTTCAGCCGGGAAGCGGAAATACCCTTTGCCGAAGGGTTGATGAAAAACCGTTACATTGGGCGGACCTTTATCCAGCCGGAGCAGAAGAAACGTGATTTGGGAGTCCGGATTAAATTGAATGCCGTTAAAGCAGTGGTTGAAGGCAAATCGGTTATTATGGTGGATGATTCCATTGTGCGTGGCACCACCAGCGGAAAAATAGTCCGGATGTTAAAAGAGGCAGGGGCCAAATCCGTGCATATGTGTATTAGTTCTCCGCCCATTGCATATCCCTGTTATTATGGGATTGATACGGCGGTGCGGAAAGAACTGATTGCTGCCAGCAAACAAGTGGAAGAAATCAGAGAATATATCGGCGCTGATTCTTTGCACTATTTGTCGCTGGAGGGTTTATATCGTTCCATTCAGAATATACATTATGATAAGATGTGTTATGCTTGTTTTAACAGCTGTTATCCTGCCAGCATACCTGGGGAATCTTCATGCGGCAGTAATAAATTTGTTTTTGAACAACGGGTTGCCAGAAACCGCTGATTGGTATGATGGAAATTTGGTATATTTAAGATAGGTGAGGGATAAGTGTGGGTGAAAGAAAAGCTTCAAATCCGGATATATTGACCGCCGGAGGAGCATTAACATACCGTGCGGCCGGTGTTGACATTGATGCCGGAAACCGTGCCGTCGATTTAATCAAAAAAAAGGTGCAATCAACCTACCGCCCGGAGGTGCTGGGAGATATTGGCGGCTTTGGCGGCTTGTTCGGTTTGAACACCGCAAAATACCGCGAGCCCGTTCTAGTGTCGGGCACTGATGGTGTGGGTACCAAACTTTGCATTGCTTTCATGATGGACAGACATGATACCATTGGGCAGGATGCGGTTGCCATGTGTGTCAACGACATCCTGGTACAGGGAGCGGAACCTTTGTTTTTTTTGGACTATCTGGCGGTAGGCGAACTGGAACCGGAAAAGGTGGCCGATATTGTCAGCGGTGTAGCAAATGCCTGCCGGGAATCCGGCTGTGCATTGATTGGCGGTGAAACGGCCGAAATGGCCGGCTTTTATCAACAGGGTGAATATGATATTGCCGGGTTTGCGGTAGGTGTGGTGGAGAAATCAAAAATTATCACCGGTGCCAGGATTACACCGGGAGACGTATTAATTGGTTTACCATCCAGCGGTTTGCATTCCAACGGATTTTCTTTAGTCCGGAAAATTTGTTTTGATGTCAAAAAACTGGCAGTTGATGATGCCGTACCGGAACTGGGAAGAAGCATCGGCGAAGAACTTCTGGTGCCGACTACCCTGTATCCGAAAGCCTGCCTGCCGTTGCTTGCGAGCTTTGATATCCGGGGTATGGTGCATATTACCGGGGGCGGTTTTTATGATAACGTTCCGCGGATGCTGCCCAACCATTGTGCAGTGGAAATCGATACCACTCTTTGGCCCAAGCCGGTTATTTTCTCTTTGCTGCAGGAATGGGGGCAGGTTGCTTGGACGGAGATGTACCGGACTTTTAATATGGGGATCGGTATGATTTTGGTTGTGCCGGAAGAACAGGCCGACAGGGTACAGGCAAATTTAACCGAACGGGGAGAAGCTTCTTATCGGATTGGCCGGGTTATCCCGGGGTCACGGGAAGTTATATTAAAAGGAGGCGTATTTGGTGAATAAAAAGGTATTAGGAGTGCTGGCTTCAGGCCGTGGCAGCAATATGCAGGCAATAGTGGATGCCATTGATGCCGGCAGGCTGAACGCTAAAATCGGAGTGGTGATTAGCGATAATCCTAATGCCAATGTTCTCAAACGTTTAGCCGATTCGGATGTTCCGGTGACCTGTATCGAAAGAAAAAACTTTGCCGCGAAAGAAGAGTGGGAAGCCGCCATTGCGGCCGAACTGAACGCACATCAGGTGGAACTGGTCATATTGGCCGGATTTATGCGTATTTTGAGTCCGTATTTTGTTAATTTGTTGTCCGGGCGCGTTATGAATATTCATCCTTCTCTATTGCCTGCTTTTCCGGGGAAGAATGCGCAGGAACAGGCTATTCGTTACGGAGTGCGGGTTTCCGGCTGTACGGTACATTTTATCGACGAAGGCATGGACACCGGGCCGATTATCTTACAGGAGGCCGTGCCGGTGGAAAGTGACGATACAGCGGAAATATTGGCCGAGCGTATTTTGCATGTTGAACACGTACTCTACCCGCGGGCTATTGCCCTGTATTGTGAGGGCCGTTTAAAAATAGAAGGCCGCCGGGTCATCATTTTAGAAAAAGGTGAGGAACTTTATGAAGATTAAACGGACGTTGATCAGCGTTTCTGATAAAACCGGTATTGTTGAGTTTGCCCGCCAACTCCATCAACATGGAGTCGATATCATTTCAACCGGCGGGACAATGAAGGCCTTGCGTGAAGCCGGCATACCGGTTACTTATGTGAGTGATGTAACGGGTTTTCCGGAAATTATGGATGGCCGGGTGAAAACTTTAAATCCTTATATTCATGGCGGCATATTGGCCATCCGGGACAATCCCGAGCACGTTGAAGCCATGAAACGCCATCATATTCAGGGGATTGACATGGTCGTCGTCAATCTTTATCCCTTCCGGCAGACGATTGCCAAGGCCGGTGTGACGCTGGAAGAAGCGGTGGAAAATATCGATATCGGCGGGCCGGCGATGATCCGGGCGGCAGCTAAAAATTTCCAGTATGTAGCAGTGGTTGTTAATCCGGAACGCTATGAAGATATTGTAAAGCAGCTGCAAGCAGGTGGTGAAATTTCCGCGGAGTTCTGCATGGCGCTGGCCCAGGAGGCGTATAATCATACGGCGGAATACGACGCCTGCATTTCAGGGTACCTGGCACAGCAGCTTGGAGAAGGGCCTTTCCCGGCTACGCTGCATACGGTCTATGAAAAGGTGCAGGGGCTTCGTTATGGGGAAAATCCACACCAGCAGGCTGCTTTTTACCGGGAAAAATATGTTAACGGTTCCGGTATTGCCAATGCCAGACAACTGCATGGTAAAGAGTTGTCATTTAATAATATCGTTGATGTGGAGGCGGCCTATGTGATTGTGTCGGAATTTGACCACCCGGCGGCAACCATTATCAAACATACCAATCCTTGTGGAACCGGTATTGGCAAAGACTTGGCCGATGCCTATGCTGCGGCCTATGAAGCCGACCCCGTATCTGCTTTTGGCGGCATTGTCGGTCTGAACCGTGAAGTCGATGCAGCTACTGCCGAACAGATCAGCAAGATATTTATCGAAGCGGTTATCGCTCCGTCTTTCAGCGATGCGGCCTTAACTATTTTAACCAAAAAACAAAACATCCGTTTGCTGACAGCAGAGCTGCCCGAAACAGACAGCCAGCAATTTGATATTAAGAAAGTTTCCGGCGGTATTTTATTACAGGATAAGGATACCAGGGATGCCGTTCTGGAAGATATGAAAGTGGTCACCAAGCGTCCGCCGACACAGGCGGAATGGGAACAGCTCATGCTTGCCTGGCGGGTGGTAAAACATGTGAAATCCAATGCCATTGTGGTAGCTGCCGGTAACCGGACTTTGGGAGTCGGCGCCGGACAAATGAACCGTGTCGGTGCCGCTGCCATTGCCTTGACCCAGGCAGGCGAGAAGGCAAAAGGTGCTGTCCTGGCTTCGGATGCGTTTTTTCCGTTTCGTGATACCGTGGACACAGCGGCTGCTGCCGGGATTACGGCCATTATTCAGCCCGGCGGTTCCGTTAAAGATCCCGATTCAATTCAGGCAGCTGATGAACACGGTATTGCCATGATCTTTACCGGAATGCGTCATTTTAAACACTAATCATGATATGGATAAAGCCAAACTTAAGTGATCAGTATCAAGAGGTGAAATTGTGCGAATTTTAGTGATTGGCAGCGGTGGTCGGGAACATGCCTTAGTTTGGAAATTAAAAATGAGTCCACGGGTGGAAAAGATCTATGCCATACCCGGCAATCCGGGAATTTCCCAGCTTGCCGAATGTATTTCCATGAATATGGAGGACAACCGGGCGTTAGCGGATTTTGCGCAGAAACATGGGGTGAATTTGACAGTTGTTGGGCCGGAGGCGCCGTTGGCTAACGGGATTGTTGATTATTTTCATAAGCAAGGCTTAACTGTGTTTGGTCCTACGCAGGCCGCGGCAGAACTGGAAGGTTCCAAGTCCTTTGCCAAAGGGCTTATGCAGAAATATAATATACCTACTGCCCGTTTTGCTGTTTTTAATAACCCCGATGAAGCGGCTTTCTATATACAAAAGCAGGGGGCGCCGATTGTTGTAAAAGCAGACGGTCTGGCCGCCGGCAAGGGTGTTATTGTAGCTATGACAGTGGAGGAAGCGCTGCAAGCTGTGGATACAATTATGCGTGAGCAGGCATTTGGTACTGCAGGCAGTCAAATTGTAATTGAGGAATTCTTAAGCGGTGAAGAGGCATCCTTATTGGCTTTTACCGATGGGAAAACAGTTGTGCCTATGGTGGCGGCCCAGGATCACAAGCGGATCTTTGATGGAGACCAGGGACCCAATACGGGCGGAATGGGAGCCTATGCACCGGCACCGGTCGTAACGGCTGTTATGAAGGAGAAAATCGTGCATGAGATTCTTCAGCCTGCCGTCGATGCTATGCGTGCCGAAGGACGGCTCTATCGCGGCTGCCTGTATGCCGGACTGATGATTACGGCCGAGGGCCCTAAAGTCATTGAGTTTAATGCCCGTTTTGGCGATCCGGAAACCCAGGTGGTATTGCCGCTGTTAGAAAGCGATTTGGTCGATATTATGGAAGCTTGTACTTCAGGAACTCTTTCAGAAAATATGGTTAGCTGGCGGCAGGAAGCTGCCGTTTGTGTGGTTATGGCTGCCGGCGGTTATCCGGGAAATTATGCCAAACATGATCCCATCAGCGGCCTGGAAGCGGCAAAACAGCAGGGAGCTTACGTATTCCATGCCGGTACGGCGGCAGTTAAGGATGCTGTTGTCACCAATGGCGGCCGGGTGCTGGGAGTTACTGCTACGGCAGGAACTATTGCCGCTGCCGTAACGAAAACTTATGAGGCTGTCCGGTGTATCGGTTTTAATGGCATGCAGTTCAGAACGGATATTGCTCATCGGGCCATGAACCGGTAGTGGCAGTTGTGTACAGATACATCTTTATGTCGCAAGCAAACAGCCAAATGGCCCTGGTTCAACCTCCGGGGCCATTTGGCTGTTTAAACAGGGCGGAAAGAAGGGAATTTAACAGATTATGCAGAAGTTAAAGAATAGAAAGGGCGGGGTTGATGAATGACGGTGCTGGGTTAAGTTTTGTCCGCTCAATTTGAGTCAGTCGGTATGGAGGCTACTATGAGTTATAATCGAGAAGCAGTACTATCACATTCGGATACGCGCAGTAAACGTCAGCAGATTCTTGATGCTGCTTATATAGTTTTCTCCCGCAATGGCTATCATCGTGCAACTGTTGATGAAATCATTGCTTTGGCAGATACGGGGAAGGGAACGGTCTACAATTATTTCGTTAATAAGGAGCAATTGTTTTATACCCTAATCAAGGAACGCAGCCTGCCTTTTGAAAAAAAGCTGGATGAAATCGTTTGTTCGGAGAAGACGCCTTTTGATAAGATCGAAGCAATGATTAAAGTTTTTTTGGATTTTTATATAGTAAATGCCGACTTATGGCGTGTTAT
This sequence comes from Propionispora sp. 2/2-37, assembly GCF_001298735.1. Taxonomy (GTDB): domain Bacteria; phylum Bacillota; class Negativicutes; order Propionisporales; family Propionisporaceae; genus Propionispora. The sequence goes on from NZ_CYSP01000010.1 coordinate 76,050, forward strand.
GATGCATGAGGTTCGTGGCTTTGGTAATGAAAGCCATACCGGTTTTACACCGGAACAAAGTGAAAAATACCACAAAGAATTTCAGGATACGATCGGGATGCTTGAGAAAGTGCTGGTTGAGGGGATCGATAAGGGGGTCATCAGGGAGTGCGATGTGGTTAAATGTGCGTACGGCCTGTTCAGTGTCATTGTTACGCTTGTCTTCCAAAAACTTGCCGGTGACACCGAAGAATGTTCCCGGATGATAGCCGATTTGTTTCTTCATGGGGTGGCCAAACGATAACGAATACTGCAGGTTTTGTCTGTTATTCATGGGATGTGCAGAAAATAGGTGGATTTATGCTGGGTCGCAGTTTTGAGACGCTGCTTATTGCTGTAATGGGCGGCGTTCTTTTTAGTTATATTCATATTCCGCTGCCCTGGATGCTGGGGCCTTTATCAGCTGTAATGCTTTGGAATGCGCTGGCTAAACGAAAGGTCTACTGGCCTGTGAAGCTTAGAAATGCCGGGCTGATTGTATTAGGGTTTATTATGGGAAGCCCGTTTACTCTGGAGACCGGGCGGCAAATCGTGCTGCAGCTTCCAACAATGCTGGCGGCAACGCTGGCTACCGTTTTTATAAGTATGGGTATCGGCTATTTTACCGCGCGTCAGACCGGTATCAGCCTTTCAAGCAGTCTTGTCGGCAGTGTCCCAGGAGGATTGTCGCAGATGGTCGTGCTTGGCGAAGAGCTTGCCGATACCGATATTACGGTGGTTACATTTATGCAGACTGTCCGCTTGTTATCCGTTGTATTTATTGTTCCTTTTCTTGCGATACATGGATTAGCCCCAGGCACGGATACGAGTACTTTTGTTACCGTTAATACGGCATTTGCCGATGAAAGAGATTATGGATTATTTGCTGCAGTCAGTCTGGTTAGTGCTGTTGCGGCTGCCTTTTTTAAGCTGCCGACGCCGTATATGCTGGGCCCTCTACTGGGTACGGCTTGTACTGTGCTGGCAGGGTTTGCTGCACCTTTGCCGCCTGATGAGGTCGTACTGCCTGCCCAGCTGGCAGTGGGTATTTACATGGGGACCGGTATGAATTTACAGAGTTTAACAAATTGGAAGAGTATTTTCCCCTATACGCTTATGGGGGCCATTGGCGTGGTGCTGTTTTCCTTAGTATTAGGTTATCTGATTAGTTCACAGCATTCCTATTCTTTAGTGACTGCTTTTTTGAGTACGGCGCCAGGCGGTATGACGGAGATGGGACTGACAGCTATGATACTGCATGCCGATTTATCGGTTATTATAGCCTATCAAATATTCAGGCTGGTTTTTATTCTTTTGGCTGTTCCTCCCCTGCTAAAGTGGCTGCTGCAATTTATTCGACAAAAGAATGAGTTCAACTAAAACAGGGTAAGAGCGGGATAAGCTAATCCGGTGGCAGGCCTGCTTAAATCAAGGAAGATAGTTTGCCGGTTTACCCTGCTGATATTTATGCATCTTTGTGCATGATTTTGAGATTAATTCTTGAGCATTAGATTTCAATGTGTTAAACTGAAAAACGGGGTTAAAATATACAATAGGGTTAATCTGCTTTATAAGTGAAGTGGCTGCCGTATGGAAAGGGGCGATTAGGTTATGAATATTATCTCAAGTAAAATATTTGAGAAGAAAGTTATAATTAAAGTGAAAGACAGAGTATGTGATACGCCGGAAGAGTTATTGTCAAGCGATTTATTTGCCCGGGTAGTAAAAATGGCAATTAGAGATCTGACAAAGAGAAATTCTATTCTTTTGGATATTTTCACCAATAAAAATGATATCACAGACAAAGATATTAGGCTGTTAATTGACACGCTGATTTATGCTTCCAAAATGCCGATTGATTTAGTTGTCAACGTGGTGAAAGGTTCTGAGCAATTTGCCAAAAACCCGATGCTGTTGAATGATTTTATCCAGTATTTATACAATTTCTGGCGGAATTTTGACCGCTTTGTTATTTGTAACTCCGATGATGATGAGTTGGATAAGCGTCCATATCGTACGTTTAATACTACAGTAGATCAATTGACTAATTTGGTGCGTAAAATATACCGGGATCTGCAGGATAATGTGGCGAAAAAGCATCCTAACGTATTCCGTCAGGTTAAAGCCGGTGCCCAATTGGCGGCAATCGGTAAATGTAAGGACATCCCTTATAGCGGTGATATTTATAAGAAACTGGACAAGGTACCTGTTATCCGGCAAATACTGTTAAATCCTCCATTGGTATTAGATCCCCCAATGAACAAGAGAACGGGAAAATTTGAACGGGTATACAAAAATCCTCTGGATTTGGTGGATATTAATACTGATGAATGGCTTTGCTTTCCAGCTAAAGTGGGTCCTCTTTTAATTAATATTTATTTTCATGAAAAATTTTACGATTTAGGATTTTCGCTGTGCAATTTATTCGAAATTGCCAATGATGTTGATTTGGAAAAGAAGCCCGATGCCATTTATTTATTCGGAGTGCCTGGTGATGTTTTGGATGAACTGGCACCGTTACCAACTGTTTTCTTTGATGATGAAGAAAATGACATGTTTGTTGCTGCTGTTCCCAATCGTGATCAATTCGGTTATTTCGGCTATCTGAAGAAAATGGCGCTGACATTACATAATATCCGTATGATGCGTGCCGGAAAAATGCCGTTTCACGGCGCTATGTTTAGAATTGTATTAAAAGGCAATAAAGAAGCTAATGTTTTGGTTATGGGGGATTCGGGTGCGGGCAAATCGGAAACTTTAGAAGCTTTTCGCGTGCTTGGCCAGGAATTCATTCAGGACATTATTGTTATTGCGGATGATATGGGTTCGTTGTCTATTGATGATCATGGCGATATTATTGCCTATGGAACAGAAGTCGGCGCTTATGTAAGATTGGACGATTTGAATCCGGGCTATGCTTTCGGTCAGCTTGACCGGGCTATTATCATGAATCCCAGTCAGAAAAACGCCCGTACCATCTTACCGGTTACATCCTATGATAATGTGATTAAAGGACACAAGATTGATTTTGTTCTGTATTGCAATAACTTCGAAGAAATTGACGAAGATCATCCGGTTATAGAACGGTTTACCTCGCCGGAGGAAGCGATTAAGGTGTTCCGTTCCGGGGCGGTTATGAGTAAGGGGACCACGACTTCTACCGGTCTGGTTCATACTTATTTTGCCAATGTGTTTGGACCGCCTCAATACCGTGAAACGCATGAAGTCATTGCACAGAAATACTTTGCGCAATTCTTCAAAAAAGATGTATTTGTTGGGCAAATGCGTACCCGTTTGAGCATAAAAGGCTGGGAGCAGAAAGGGCCTCAGGAATCGGCCAAAGGCTTGCTTGCCATGATTCAAACCATGCCAAGTAAAGAATGAAGGATTGGTCTCGTGACAGGGCGCTTGAAAACTGCTTGGTCTAAATAACTTAGAAGGCTTGAGTTTAATTAAAACTCAAGCCTTTCTTTTAATAGAACGGTGACATATGGTGATGTCATATTTTTGTCATAGCTTTAAAATATAATAATTTATAATGCCTAAATAGCAGGAAAACACTTATTGCTGGCTTCGGCAGATATTTGGGAGAGGGTGAATTATGCTACCGCTTATTAAAAGTTACAAAAGGGGAAAATTTTTATGGATTGCCGGATTTTCGGTCATTTTATGTTTAGGTCTTTTGGTTGTTTTTCGGCTTGTACATAGTTCTTCCGGTAGCCGTGATAGTAATAAGATACCGCAAACAATGGTAGATGTGTTGACGGTGCCACGTACTGATTTGCTAAAACGCATCTCACTGACAGGACAGACAGTGCCGAAAGCACAGGTGGACATATCCGCAAAATATCAGGGGAAAATTGTTGCGGTTAATGCGGAGTTAGGTCAACCGGTAACGACAGGGCAAGTATTGATTGAACAAGATACCGGTGATGCCGAACTGGCTATTGCGCAAAATCAGGCGGCCTATCAACAGGCAACTGCCGATGCGATAAATAGCGATGTAGCTTTTAGAGCCAATTATAATAGGGCAAAAGCCGATTATGACAGGGCCTTGGCCAGCTACCGGCGCTACAAGACCCTATATGAGGCCGGCGGCATTGCAAAGGACGCTCTTGACACAAATGAACAGCAAATGATTGATGCCAAGGCAACTTTGGATTCTCTGGTCAATCAAATGAACGCCCATTCTGTACCGGCTACTGTAGAAGCCGCCCGTGCAGCTGCAGAAAAGGCTCAACATGGCGTAAGCGCAGCCGAAAAACAAAGGAATGATCTAATCCTGCGGGCGCCGTTTTCCGGAGTTATCGGTTACCGCCAGGCAGAAATTGGCTCTATGGTTACAGCTGGGCAAAAGCTAATGACCGTTGTGGATAATAGTAAAATTTTTGTGGATTGCCAGGTGTCAGAACAAGATTTGCCTGCTTTGTCGACAGGTATGGAGGTAAATGTGCAGCTCGAAGCTTTAAGCAGGGAATTTCCTGGCAAAATTATTTATATCAGTCCGGCAAGCGACAGCTCCAATTTGTTATTTTCTTTACGTATTGATCTTACCAATCCGGCTCCGGATATCAAAGGAGGCATGTTTGCCCGGACCGTTATTCAGAGTGTTTTGCGACCCCGGGTGCTGGTTGTTCCGAAAACAGCGATACTGGATAAAAACGGAAAAAGTTACGTTTTTGTCATTGATGACCAAAATGTTGCGGAGGAACGTGCAGTAGAGATCGGGGCAAGAGGCGATCAAAATGTGGAAATATTAGAGGGTTTGCAGGAAGGAGAAAAAATTGCGGTAAGCAATCTTTCGCGATTGCGGTCAGGTCTGAAAATTAAGGCTAATCCGGTTGCCCTGGATAATCGGGGTGACAGTCAGTGAACATAACCCGCTTTTCCATTCAAAAACCGATCGGTATTTCGATGATTGTCCTGCTGTTTGTCGTATTAGGATTATTTAGTTTTTACCGTATTGGCGTGGAATTACTACCGTCAATTAATATACCCTATGTCACAGTAACAGTAGAATATCCGGGAGCCAGTACGGAACAAGTCGAACAGGATGTTATCAAGCCTTTGGAAAATTCCCTCTCCTCTCTTTCCAACTTGAAGCATATTACCTCGGTGGCTCGTCCGGAAAAAGCGCAGATAACGCTGGAATTCGAATTCTGGGCCAATGTGGACACTTCGGCTGTTGATGCAACACAGTATGTTAATGCGGCAATGAGTAAACTGCCGACAGGGGTCAAAACGCCGTCTGTTATCAAGCGGGACATCAATGCCGCACCGATTATGGAAATTTCTGTCGTTTCCGGCAAACCGTTGTCAGAGGTATATGCTTTGGCCGATGACGTTTTTGCTGAGCGGCTGCAAAGAGCCAGCGGAGTATCGGATGTTTCCCTGTTTGGTGGCCGGGATAAGGAGATTGCCGTTGAAGTTGACAAAGATAAATTAGCTTATTACAATATTTCCTTAAGTTCTATCGTTAACCGGATTCAGCAGGAGAATCTTTTAACCCCGGCAGGCTCGGTATTTGATGACAAGACGGAAACAAATGTGCGTTTGACGGCGCAGTACGCTTCACCGGAAGAATTGGCAGGCATTCATGTTACCAACGCCAGAGGGGTAAACATACCCTTGAGCAATCTGGCAACGGTGACAGAGCAAGATCAGCGGGTTACACGCTATGCCCGGACCAACGGGCAGGATGTAGTATCGCTGACCGTTTACAAAAATAGCAATGCTAACTTGGTGGATACGGCCAACGCGACTAAAGAACAACTGGATACATTACGTGCTGAGTATCCTGATTATCAATTTATCGTTATTACTGATGCTTCCCGTTATGTGCAGGATTCCCTGCATAATACGCTGGAAGCACTTATTGAAGGACTGTTTACAACCGGTCTGGTGCTATACCTGTTTTTACGGGGCTGGCGTTCCACAATGGCGGTCTTGATTGCTATCCCTACCTCATTGATATCTACATTTTTCGTTATGTATATGGCTGGTTTTACTTTTAATATGATGTCACTGATGGGAATGTCCTTATGTATCGGTACCCTGGTGGATGATTCCATTGTGGTGCTGGAAAATATTCACCGCCATTTTCAAATGGGCAAGGATGCCAGGACAGCGGCTGAGGAAGGTAGAACGGAAATTGGCATGGCTGCTCTGGCCATAACATTGTGTGATGTAGTGGTCTTTATGCCGATCGCCTTTATGAACGGGATGACCGGGCAGTTTTTCCGGCAATTTGGTCTTACTATTGTTTTTGCTACCTTGTGTTCTCTCTTTGTCTCTTTTACTTTAACACCGATGCTGGCATCAAGATTCTATAAAAACGGAATGGCAGAACCGAGGGGCAGGCTCTGGGCTTTTATGAGCCGATTGGAGCAAGGGACTATTCTGAAATATGAAAATTTGCTGCGCTGGAGCTTGGATCATCCGGTCAGGGTGATTACAACGATAACAATCCTGTTTATTGTTTCCCTTTCCTTTGTTCCATTGGGAATTATCGGATCTGAATACATGCCGAAGACCGATGAAGGAAGTTTCCGGATCATGGTGCAGTTTCCGGTAGGACAGAATATTGATCAAACCAATTCCGAAGTAAGGAGAATAGAAGAGTATCTTACGACAATACCGGAGGTAACGAATTATCTGTCCAGTGTAGGCACTCCGGCGGGCAATTATGGCAGCGTCAGCGTTCAAATGATTGACCGGAAGGAGCGAAACCGGAGTATTTGGCAGGTTACCGACCAGGTGCGTCAGCATCTCCATCAAAATTTTCCGCAGGCAACGGTGCAGGTCAGTGAAACGCAGTCTTCCATTGCCGGTGTATCGGGAGGCAGCGGAACCGGCGGAGGAGGGCCTAATAATTCTCCTGTGCAAATTGAAATCAGAGGAGCCAGTTTGGACAATCTCGTTAAGGCATCATATCGAATACAGGATGTTGTGTCCAAAGTCCCCGGTGTAAAAGATATCCGGAGTTCCTATAGTGAAGGCATGCCCGAAATAAGACTGGTAGTTGACCGGGAACGGCTGAGATTTTTCAATACCACAGTTAATGAGGTAAATAATGTATTTTCGGGAGCAGTAGCCGGAACACTGGCCGGTTATTATGCTAACGATCCAGCCAATGACGGCCAGGACACCGATATTTACGTACGGCTTAAAAATAGTGACGGATTTAAGGCATCCGATATAAGCTCCATACCGGTCCAGTCCGGTAATGGATTGGTGAAACTGAGCGACGTGGCCCGTTTGCAGGATGAGGTTGGACCGGTTATGTTGCGGCGGGTTGATAAACAGGAATCCATCAATATTGCCGCTAATGTAACTGACCGCCCCCTGCAGGAAGTGTTGCAAGATATCAGGAATAGCATAAAACCGGAAGATCTAGGAACCAATGTAACTTACCGTTTTACCGGTCAGGCGGAGAATATGAGCAGTACCTTTGCGGAAATGGCTCAGGCGCTTGGATTATCGATGATATTGGTATATATGTTGTTATCCACTCTATATGAATCACTTTCCACGTCTTTCATCAGAATGTTTTCGCTCCCTTTTGGCTTAATCGGGTCATTGGTTTTTCTGGCAGTCACCCGCAATACGATTAACCTGTATTCTTTAATTGGGATATTGGTAATGGACGGAGTGGTGGCAAAAAACGGAACACTGCTGCTGGATTATACTTTAACTTTGATCGACAAAGGGATGAACGCGCGGGATGCGATTATTGAAGCCGGTAAGACCAGATTAAAGCCTATTTTTATGACTACCCTGACGATGATAACAGGAATGTTGCCGACGGCATTGGCTATAACGGCAGGGGCTGAGACCAGGGTCAGTATGGCTTGGGTTGTCATTGGCGGACTGATTTCCTCTACCTTCTTTACGTTGATTGGTATACCCATTATCTTTTTGTTTTTTGAAAACCATTCATTATTGTCGTGGCTGAGAAATATCCTGCTCCGGGCAATACCCAAAAAGCACTCAACGTAACAAGAGGCTGGCGGGGAAAAATGCCGTTTACGGCAGATAACCAATCTTTATGCAAAGTCAAATAAGAAACTCACATGCGCTAGGCATGTGAGTTTCTTATTTATAAAAGATAAATATATAATAATTAAAAAGTTTAATGACTGAATGGGAGCCGTTATTAAGTAGAAGAGGTTACTAAAAAGCAGGAACAACTGCCCCTTGAAATTTATCATTGATAAATTTCTTAACTTCTTCTGATGTTAAGGCTTTTACCAGTTTCTGAATTTCCGGGCGATTTTCATCTCCCTTACGAACAACCAAAATGTTAACATAAGGAGAATCCTTCTGTTCGATAAACAGGGCATCCTTGGTTGGAACTAATTTGGCTTCCAAAGCATAGTTCGTGTTGATCACGGCTATCGCCACATCATCCAAAGCACGGGGAAGCTGTGGAGCTTCGAGTTCAGTTACTTTCAGGTTTTTCGGATTGTCAACAATATCCTTGGCAGTAGCGTTAATACCCACGCCTTCTTTTAACTTAAGAACACCGGCTTTTTCCAGTAAGGCCAGAGCACGCCCGCCGTTGGTAGGATCATTGGGAATGGCTACTTGCGCACCGTCAGTCAGGTCATTCAGGCTTTTAATTTTTTTGGAGTAGACGCCCATGGGCTCAATATGGACACCGGCTACGTTGGCAAGCTGCAAATTGTGTTCGGCACTAAATTTTTCTAAGTAAGGGGTGTGCTGGAAGAAATTTGCATCCAGTTCCTTTTCAGCGACAGCCATGTTGGGCCGCACGTAATCATTCATTTCAACAATTTGCAAATCAATGCCTTCTTTTTCCAACAGCGGTTTTACCACTTGTAAAATTTCGGCATGCGGTACAGGTGTTGCGGCCACTTTTAGCGTAGTTTTAGCGGCGGTACTGGCTGTTTCTTTGTCGCTGCTGCCGCACCCGGCAAATAATAGCGTTAATGCCAGAAGGGAAAGAAGCAGTAATGCTAGCTTTTTCATAATAAAATCCTCCTAAAGTTTTTATAATATATATTTATATATGGAAAATAAAACCGTAGTTGAGCTGCAATTATTTCTTATTCAGGCGACGGGATAAAAAATCTCCGCCTGATTGAACGATTTGGACCTGGGCGATGAGGATGGCCACCGTGGCCAGCATGATGTCTCCACGGAAGCGCTGGTAGCCATAACGGATAGCTACATCCCCGAGACCGCCGCCGCCAATGGCTCCGGCCATTGCAGAATAACCGATCAAATTGATAATAGTCAGGGTAATGCCGGACACGATAGAAGGAAGTGCCTCCGGAATTAACACTTTGCTGATAATAGCACAGGGAGAGGCTCCCATAGCCTGAGCGGCTTCGATGACTCCGTAATCAACTTCTTTCAGAGCGGTTTCCACAACGCGCCCGACAAAGGGAATTGCGGCAATACTCAGGGGAACAATAGCCGCGTTCGTACCGATGGAAGTGCCGGTCAGCAAGCGGGTTAGCGGAATAATGGCCACCATAAGAATAATAAACGGAGTAGAGCGGGCCGCATTTACAATGCTGCCTAGAATTTGGTTAAGATATCGGTTTTCCAGGATGTGGCCGCGATCGGTAGTAACTAAAACAACCCCGAGAGGGATACCGAATAAGATGGAAATAACCGTGGAAACAGCAACCATATAAGAGGTATCTAATAAGGCCTCAAACAGTAGTGCCAGTATGTCCGGGGACATAGCCAATCACCTCGATTCCTAAATCTTGCGATTTCAAATAGTTCAGAGCGTTGTTCATAGCAGCCTGCCGGCCGGATAATTCGAGGATTAACGTACCAAACGAGGTGTCTTTTATGTGATCAATATTGCCGTATAGAATACTGGCATCAATATCAAAACGGCGGATAAGTCCGGCAATAACCGGTTCTTCGGCTGTCACGCCGATAAAAGATAATCGTATAATGACATTGCTGTTGTCAGATGCATGAGCCGAATAGACCGCATGACGAAACCGTTCAGGCAAATCATGATTCATGATGGTAGCAATAAATTCCCGTGTAGTTGGCGCCTGGGGCTTGGTGAAAATATCCAGTATGGCACCTTGTTCGATGATAATGCCGTTTTCCATGACTGCGACCTGGTCGCAGATTTCTTTAATCACATGCATTTCATGGGTGATCAGAACAATGGTCAGTTTTAATTCCTTATTGATGGTTTTTAAAAGTTCAAGAATAGATTTGGTTGTTTGCGGATCCAGCGCTGAAGTGGCTTCGTCACAAAGCAGTACTTTAGGTTGATTGGCAAGAGCGCGGGCAATACCGACGCGCTGCTTTTGTCCGCCGCTTAGCTGGGACGGATATTGATCGTGTTTTTCGGCTAGTCCGACCAGGGCCAACAGGCGGGTAACTATTGGCCGGATATGCGCTTTGTCATAGCCGGCTAACTCAAGGGGAAAAGCGACATTTTGAAAAACCGTACGGGAAGAAAGCAGATTGAAATGCTGAAAAATCATGCCGATTTTTTTACGGGCTTTTCTAAGATCGGTTTCATTTAATTCCGTTATATTTTGACCGTCCACCATGACGGTGCCGCCAGAAGGGCGTTCCAACATGTTGATACAGCGTATCAGCGTGCTTTTACCGGCACCGCTTTTACCAATGATACCGAAAATCTCGCCTTCTTTAACGGAAAGGGTTACTCCTCGTAAAGCAGGGACTGGTCCGGACTGACTGTGATACGTCTTTGCAATGCCGTCTAATTGAATCATCAGGGATATACCACCTTCCGTGCAAATAAAAAATCTCTCCACAGACGAAGAGACCGGCAGATAAAATCCAGATCACTCTCATCTATCAGGACCTGTGTCCTGGAGGAATTGGCACCGTTCCCGTTTGGATGGTTGCCGCGGCTTCATTGGGCCAGTCCCTCAGCCAACTCTTGATGAAAAGAGATATCATATTTTAGAAAATCGTAGCATTTTTTTGAGTGTGTGTCAAGAGGATTCATATCGCCTGCTTCTTTACAGAAAGAACAAATAAATTTTCACAAAGTAAAGAATGAAAGAAGTAAAGGGAGGAAAAAAGAAACAGGAAGCGAATACTAAATATCAGAGTAGATACAGTCCGGAAAAGGAGTGGAAATATCATGTCGGCTAATCCAAAGCTGAAAGATACACTAACTGATCAGTTATTTCAGGCTATTTTGCGATTGAAGAATGAGGAAGAATGCTATCAGTTCTTTGAAGATATCTGTACGATTGGGGAGCTCAGATCCTTGGCGCAGCGGCTTGAAGTTGCAAGAATGTTGCAGCAGGGATTTACGTATGATGATATTGTGGAAAGAACAGGAGCCAGTACTGCGACAATCAGCAGGGTAAAACGCTGCCTGCATTATGGTGCTGATGGTTACAAACTGATTTTGTCACGTATTACTAAAACGGAAGAGTCCGAAAAAGCTAATCTCAAAACTGAACATTGAAGAATGGAGTGTACCGGATTTATGAAAAAAAATGAATTTGTGCCGCAAATTCCCTATGGAACAAGAGATTTCCTGCCACGGGAAGCAAAATATAAACGCAGTGTCGAAAGCGCTTTGGCAGCATTGTTTGCCAAATGGGGTTATGACGAAGTGATTACTCCCACTTTTGAGTATTTGGAGACACTGGCAGCCGGTACCGGCGATAGTATGGATCAAAACATGTTTAAGTTTTTTGATAAAGATAATCATATCCTGGCATTACGGCCGGATATGACAACTCCCATATCCAGGGTGGCTTCTACCCGGTTAAAGGAAAACAGTCTGCCGCTCCGGCTGTTTTACTTAACCAATGTGTTTCGCTATGAGCAGGCACAGGCCGGCCGGCAATGCGAGTTTTACCAGGCCGGTGTCGAACTGCTTGGAGTGCCGGGCCCGGCAGCCGATGCCGAGGTGATTGCCCTGGCTGTGCAGTCGATGCTGGATGCGGGATTGAGCAATTTTCAGATCAGTATCGGGCAGGTTGAGTTTATTAACGGCATTATGGATGAAAGCCGCTTATCGCTGGACCAGCGGCAGGAAGTAAAATATTGCATGGTCGCCAGGAATCTGGTAGGATTAGGCGAGATTTTAGCAGCGAGCGGACTGGCTGGAGAGGTCCAGGATCTGCTGCGGCAGATTCCGTTGTTGTATGGCAGGGAAGAATTGTTGGAAAAAGCCTATGCCATGGTGAAAAATCCTGTCAGCCGTATGGCACTGGATAATTTGTCGGATATTTACCGCCTGTTAAAGAGTTACGGCGTACAGCAGTACGTTAATTTTGATTTGGGTATTATTCGTGATTTTTCTTACTATACCGGAATGGTGTTTGAAGGCTATACTCCGGGTTTAGGTTTCCCGGTTTGTGGTGGCGGCCGTTATGATCATATGCTGTCCTCTTTTGGGGTCGAATGCCCTTCCACCGGCTTCGCACTGGGTATAGAGCGGATTTTGCTGGCGCTGGAACGCCAGGGAATCTGCATCCCGGCTGATTTTAGAGAATGCTATGTTGGCTGGCGTGAGGGAAAGCTGCAAGAGGCTATTGCAGAAGCAGCAAAGCTGCGGCATAGCGGCCGGTCCGTTGAATTGGCCCTCATTGCCCAGTCAAGGGAAGAGGCGGAAGAAAAGCAGTTAAAACATGGTTGTAAACAACTAATCTACATTGAGTAGCAGGAGAAGGTAGAGCCAGTATGCTGAGCCGAATCAGACAGGTCATGTCCGCTTTAACTGCCCGGATCGGTGCGGAAGAAAGGCAGTGGATAAATCAATATCTGACAGTAAATGAACAGCAGCTCTTTTGGGGTATGAGTGTAGCCGATCAGCGCCATGCTTTGAATGTAGCTTATTCGGCCTTACGACTGGCAGAGTCCAACGCCGTGTCCGTTACTCTTTTGTTACGGTGCGCTTTGTTGCATGATGTGGGGAAGGTAAGCGGTGATATCAGCACTATTGATAAAATTATTGCGGTGCTGGTCAGCTCCTTTGTCCCGGAATGGGCACAAAGCTGGGGAAAGCCGGGGAAAGGCAGCCGCTATCAGAATCTGCGGCATGCTTTTTACGTCCATTTTTATCATCCGCAGCGGTCAGCACAGCTTTTGACTGATGCCGGAACAGAGGCGCGGATTATTGATATTGTTCAAAAACATCATAAAACTCCGGCGGGTGATGACCCGCCGGAGCTTATTATTCTGCGTAAAGCTGATGCAGCCAACTAACGGCACAGTTAATATCCCTTCTGTTTGTCGACAACATTCAGCATTTCATTATACCGGGGAAACCTTGTTAAGTTGTCGGCAAACAGCGGGATGGCCCGATCAAGATAGCTGGGAGATAAACCGGCCAAATGAGGTGTGATGATGACATTAGGCATATTCCATAATGCGGAGGTTTCCGGCAGGGGCTCCTCGCTTACAACATCCAGTCCGGCCCCTTTAATAAGACCCTGCTGCAAAGCGCTTATCAAATCCTTTTCATTGACAACACCGCCACGCGCTATATTAATGAAATACGCCGATCTTTTCATCGCCGTAAAATGTTCCAGGTCGAACAACCCTGCGGTTTCTTCGGTCAGTGGCAGCGCGACAACGACAAAGTCAGAGACGGACAGCATTTCTTTAAGCTGCTGTGGTGCATATAAGGTGTCTACAAAGAGTTCTGTTGTCATTTCGCGTTTGGAAGCCGTAACATGCATACCCAGCGCTTTGGCCTTTTTGGCAATTTCTCTTCCGATATTTCCGAGACCGACAATTCCAATGGTTTTTTCATGTACTTCATCCACAAAAACTCGTTTCCATTTGTGTTCCTGTTGCTGGCGCAGGAGCGGGTACAAGCCTCTGGTAAAGGCAAGGATGAGGGCCAGCACATGTTCGGATATCGGAATGCCATGAATACCTTTCGAATTAGTCAATACCGTGCTGCCGGACAGCATTTCGGGAAAAAGGAAGTTTTCTACACCGGCACTCAGAGCATGAACCCATTGGAGTTTGGGTGCGGATAAATAAAGCGGGCGAATATCCTGGTGACCCCAGGCTACGAGAATGTCAGCAGTGGCAATATGCTGTGTAGCTGTATCCATGTCGGCAGTAATGATTGTGCTGTTGGGAGAAATATCGCGGATGGCTGCGATATGGTGTTTTTTTAGCGGGTTTAAAACCAGAATGGTATAATCGGGCATCAAAAGACCCCCCTTTTCTAAAAATAGTATCAATAAAAGATATTCGACATATGCATAACAAAATCCTATGCAAATTAAGACATAAGAGTTAAGAAGCAATTTATGGAGAATTAGGGTTGACGACGGCAAGAATAAGATGCTAATATATTAGCATATTAGTACTTTAAATAACTAAAGCATATAGGGGGACACCGTATGACGTCCAGCGATATGAATTACCTGACAGTAGCCTTGCCGAAGGGCAAATTGTTTGACTATTCGGCAAGGATGCTGGCTGAATTAGGCTATACCGCCGAGGGGTTAAGCGAAAAGTCACGCAAGCTTGTCATTGTTAATGAAACCAAAAAAATAAAATTTATTATTACCAAAACCGCCGATTTACCCACGTATGTCGAGTATGGGGCTGCCGATATCGGCATTATCGGCAAAGATGTTTTGCTTGAAGAAGAAAAAAATGTTTATGAGTTGCTGGATTTGCAATTCGGTTATTGCCGTCTGATGGTCGCCGTCCCGCAGGCTTTGCAGCAGGATAGTTTCAGTGATTATGCCCATATGCGTGTGGCAACTAAATTTCCTAAGATTGCCGAACGTTTTTTTCGTAGTAAGGGGATTCAGATGGAAATTATTAAATTGAATGGCTCAATAGAACTTGCGCCTATGGTGGGATTGGCAGAAATGATTGTCGATATTGTGGAAACAGGCAGAACCTTAAAAGAAAATCAGTTAATTGAAGTAGCGCAGATTGCGCCTGCCACGGCACGTTTGATTGCCAACCGGGTGAGTTTTAAAATGAAGTTTGACCGTATTCACCAGTTAACGGAAGAACTTAAGAACCTTCTTGGCAGGGGGGAGGAGCGATGAGGACAGTTATTGCCGGCGAGATGACAAAAGATGAGATGACGGCTTTGCTGACAAAACCTGCATTTGACCAGCTGGAGTTAGGAGAGAAGGCCAAAAGGCGTATTCAAGAAACATTTGGGCGTGACATGACGGCTTCGCAGGTAGTGGAGGTCATCGTTAATGAAATCCGGCATCAGGGGGATGCAGCTCTCTTTAAGTATATACAACAGATCGACGGCGTTGCTTTTACCGCCGCCACCATCGAGGTAAAACCGGCGGAAGTGGAAAACGCCTATCAAAAGGTGGATCGGGATACGCTTCAATCACTGCGGCGCGCCGCTCAGAATGTACGTAAGTTCCATACTGAGCAGTTGCCTAAAACCTGGCTTACACAACGTGAGCACGGTGCAATGCTGGGACAAAAATGTTTGCCGCTTGAGCGTGTCGGCATTTATGTTCCGGGGGGGACGGCTGCCTACCCTTCCTCGGTTATTATGAATGCGGTACCGGCTACAGTAGCAGGGGTAACGGAAATTATCATGGTGGTGCCGCCTGATCGTGACGGGTGTGTAAATCCGTATTATCTGGTGGCAGCCCGGGAAGCCGGCGTATCCAGGATTTTTAAAGTCGGTGGTGCTCAGGCGGTCGCTGCACTGGCTTTTGGTACGGAGACCATACCGAAAGTTGATAAAATTACAGGACCTGGCAATATCTTTGTCACGTTAGCCAAGAAAGCGGTTTACGGGTATTGTGATATTGATATGCTGGCCGGGCCGAGTGAAATTTTAATTATTGCCGATGAAACGGCAGACCCGGACTATGTTGCCGCCGATATGCTTAGTCAGGCCGAACATGATGTGTTGGCCTCCAGCATTCTAATAACCAATAGTCACGGACTGGCGGAAAAAGCAGCTGAGGCCGTAAAAAAACAGGTAATACAATTGCCGCGTCGTGACATTGTTGAGGAAGCCTTGTTAAAAAACGCCTTGATTATTGTTACCGGTACGATCCGGGAGGCTGTGGAACTCGCCAATATTTCGGCACCGGAACATTTGGAATTGATGACTGCCGAACCTTTTGCCCTGTTGCCTTATATAAAAAATGCCGGAGCTGTTTTTCTGGGGGCTTATTCGCCGGAACCTCTGGGTGATTATTTTGCCGGTCCTAATCACGTTCTGCCTACCGGAGGTACCGCCCGGTTTTACTCCGTATTAAATGTGGAAACATTTATGAAGAAAACCAGCATTATTGCCTATACCCAGGAGGCACTGCACCAGGTAAGCCAGGATATTATCCGCTTGGCGCATACCGAAGGACTGGAAGCGCATGCCAATGCAGTCAGGGTCCGGGACCGGTGAGAAGCTTACAACAAGAAGGTACAAGGAGGTTATGCTATGCGTACAGCGACAGTAGCGCGTAATACAGCGGAGACCGCTATTACAGCAGCGGTCAATATTGATGGGACCGGTCAGGCGGATATTGTCACCGGTATAGGATTTTTTGATCACATGTTGAACTTGTGGACCAGGCACGGATTGTTTGATTTAACGCTTACGGTTCAAGGTGACCTGGAAGTAGACGGGCATCATTCGGTAGAAGATGCCGGGATTGTTTTGGGGCAGGCCCTGCTAAAGGCCCTGGGCGATAAGGCAGGCATCAAACGCTATGGTACGGTTTTTGTTCCCATGGATGAAACGCTGGCGATGGTTTCGCTGGATATCAGCGGCCGTCCCTACCTGGTGTATGAGGTGGCCTTGCCGCCGGTGCGCATTGGCGAATTTGACAGCGAATTACTGGAAGAATTTTTGCGTGCGCTGGCCGTTCATGCGGGTCTGACCCTGCATGTGCGCGTTTTATACGGGAAAAATGCCCATCATATTGTGGAAGCGGTTTTCAAAGCACTGGGCCGGGCCTTGGGTGAAGCCACCCGGAAGGATGAACGGATCGTTGGTGTGATGTCCACCAAGGGAATGTTGTAGTTCTAGAGGGGAGAAATGTATGATTGCAATTATTGATTATGGGATGGGCAATCTGTATAGCGTGGAAAAAGCATTTGTTAAACTGGGAACCGAAGTTGCCGTATCCAGCGATCCCCTGGTTATTGCTGCGGCGGAAAAGGTAGTCTTGCCAGGGGTTGGCGCTTTTGGGGACTGTATGGATAATCTGCAGAAATGCCATTTAGTTCCGGTGATTCATAAGGTCATTCAAGAGGGAAAACCTTTTCTGGGTATTTGCCTGGGCCTGCAGGTTTTATTTGAGGGCAGTGAAGAAGATCCGGGAGTAAAAGGATTGGGCGTGTTTCCCGGAATGATCCGGAAAATTGTTGCTCCCGGCATGAAAATTCCCCAAATGGGCTGGAATAGTCTGCTTTACCGCAATTCAACTCCACTATTTGCCGGTCTCCCGGAAACAGCCTATGTATATTTTGTTCATAGTTTTCACGCGGTGCCTGAGAACCCGGAAGTGGTGACTGCGGTAACTGATTACGGCGGTCCGGTAACTGCTGCAGTGGGCCGCGGTAATGTTCAGGCCGTGCAATTTCATCCGGAAAAATCCAGCAGTATTGGCCTTGACTTGCTGCGGAATTTTGTCCAGATGAAGGCCTAGTACCTTGGTCGGATTAAAACTTTGTTTATCTTACGGAGCTTTTTCTCACCCTGCTTTATTGCCGTCGCCGATATGCGCGGCTCCTCCGCCTTGCAGGGCGAAAAATCTCCGCAATCTAACCGGAATTTTCAATCCAAGGTGCTAGCGTTGCAAAAAATGCTGTAGAGTAGTTTTTTATAAGGAGTTGATATTGTGATTATCTTTCCGGCGATTGATATACGTGGTGGTAAATGTGTGCGCTTAACGGAGGGCCGGTTTGACCGGGAGACCGTGTTTGACGATAATCCGCTGGCGGTGGCTGAGCGCTGGGTACAGGAAGGCGCAGAGTATTTGCATCTTGTTGATCTGGATGGTGCTCTGGAAGGAAAGTCTGTGAACCTGGCAATGATTGCCGCTATTGCACAAACGGTTACGGTTCCGGTACAGCTAGGCGGCGGTATCCGCACGCAGGCTGTCATTGAAGACTTGCTTGCAAAGGGCATTTCCCGGGTAATTCTGGGCTCCGTTGCCGTTCGGCAGCCTGAACTGGTAAAAGAGGCCTGCCGCAAGTACGAAGACCGTATTGTCGTAGGCATAGATGCCCGCAACGGACAGGTTGCCGTGGAAGGCTGGGGCGTCAGCGGCGGCATCGAAGCGGAGGAATTAGCGAAAAGAATGGCTGCAGCCGGAGTAAAACGCATTATTTACACGGACATTGCCCGTGACGGGACGTTGACGGGTGTCAATGTTCCGTCCACACGGTCACTGGCGAGAGCCTGCGGTATACCGGTGATTGCTTCGGGTGGTGTCAGCGGCCTAAACGATATCGCAGAGGTAAAAGCAGCAGAAGGTGACGGGATTGAAGGCGTTATTATAGGAAAAGCTCTGTATACAGGAAAATTGACGCTGGCTGAGGCGATCGAAGCGGCACGAGGGGAGTAAACTCATGTATACAAAACGAATCATACCCTGTCTGGATGTGAAAGACGGACGGGTGGTTAAGGGAACCAATTTTGTAGCGCTGCGTGATGCCGGTGATCCGGTGGAATTAGCCAAGGTATATGACCGCGAGTTTGCCGATGAACTGGTCTTTTTAGATATAACGGCTTCCCATGAGGAGCGCAATACGATGGTCCAGGTTGTTGAAAATACGGCGGCGCAGGTGTTCATTCCCTTTACCGTTGGCGGTGGTATCCGGACGGCTGATGATATCCGCAAAATGTTAAAAGCCGGTGCGGATAAGGTATCCCTGAACACGGCTGCCGTGAAAAATCCTGAATTGATTGCGGAAGGGGCCAGGCGCTTTGGACGGCAGTGCATCGTGCTTGCCGTAGATGCCAGAAGCATAAGCGAAGATAACTGGGAAGTCTATGTTAACGGCGGCAGAACTCCTACCGGTATAGATGTTCTGGAATGGGTCAAGAAGGGGACTGAGCTCGGTGCGGGGGAAATTTTGCTTACCAGTATGGATAAGGACGGAACCAGGGATGGTTATGACATTCCCTTGACCAGAGCGGTCTCGCAGTCTGTTGACGTACCGGTTATTGCCTCCGGCGGAGCCGGTGAACTTGAGCATTTTTTCGAGGTATTAACTGCAGGACAGGCGGACGCCGTGCTGGCAGCATCGGTATTCCATTATGGGCAGTTTACCATACGGCAGGTTAAAGAATACCTCAAATCCAAAGGTGTGGAGGTTAGGTTATGATGACTATCGGCAATATAAATTTTAATGAACAAGGACTGGTACCCGCCATTATTCAGGATGAAAAAACAAATGCAGTGCTTATGCTGGCCTATATGAATCAAGAGGCAATTCAAAAGACTGCTGAAAGCGGGGTAACCTGGTTTTACAGCCGCAGCCGCAAGCGGCTGTGGCAAAAAGGCGAAACTTCCGGACATATCCAAAAAGTGCGGGAAATTTATTATGATTGTGATGCCGACACCTTGCTGCTCAAAGTGGAACAGGTAGGTGCCGCCTGCCATGAGGGCACCTACTCCTGCTTTAGCCGTAAGCTGGGAAACGGCCAATGGCAGGCCGAGCCGGTTGTGGATGCGGAAAAAGTTTACAGCCAGTCAGTTTCTTCCATACTTTACGAATTATATGATGTGATTATGGACCGCAAGCTAAATCCGAAGGAAGGTTCCTACACCAACTATTTGTTTACCAAAGGACAGGATAAGATCTTGAAAAAAGTCGGCGAAGAGTGTGCTGAAACAATAATCGGTTCGAAAAACAACAGCAAAGAAGAGATTTTGTATGAGATGGCTGATCTTTGGTATCATTGTCTGGTATTGCTCGGCTATCATAATATCAGTCCGGGCGAACTTCTGGCCGAACTACAAAAAAGAAGAAAATAAAGGACCGGTAAAGTGCGGACATATTAAAAAATCCGCACTTTTTATGTAGCATTACTTACCGGAATTTGTTTAGAGGAAAGCGGGAAATGTTGTCGAAATTACACCTTTAGCGATTGTAATTCGCCGACAGTTTTTTTGCCGGGAGAATAATAAAAACAAACTGCGGCGGATGGGAGGTGGAGCCTTTGCGTATAATAAAGAAAGCGGTCATCAGGCATAAAAACGGGCTTCATGCACGGGTTGCAGCCATGGTCGTACAAAAGTCCTATGAACTTAAAAAAAAATATGACGTCTCATTGTATCTGCACTGTCAGGATCGGGAAAAAGTAACTGCCAGCAGTTTGATGCTGATCGTTTCGCTGAGAATCAAAGAGGGTGATGAGGTTTGGGTATCCGGTGAGGGCGAGCGGTCCGAAACGGCAGTAGGCGAAATGGTGTCCTTTTTGGAAAGTGATTTTCCCATGGCGGATTTCCGGACGATTACGCAGGTGGATGACCTTCTCCATGAAAATACATTTACTGCGGAACAGGTTTTTCACTGTATGGCCAACGGTTTGGTGGTAACCGATGAAAATGATATTATCACTATTTTTAATCCGGCGGCGGAACGGATTATGGGTATTGCGGCGATGGAGGCTGTGGGAAAGCCGGCATGCGACGTTATACCGGGTTCACGCATGCATATTGTTAATAAAACCATGGTTCCCGAACTTGGCTGCCGGCAGCTCATCGGCAATTCTATCATTGTCACCAACCGCAGCCCCATCATTGTTAATGGGGAGGCCAAAGGGGTCGTTGCCATCTTTGAAGATATTTCAGCCATGGAAAAGACAGCAGGCGAACTGCGGGAGGTTAAACAACTCAAGGAAAAGCTACAACTGGTTTTAGAGTCGGTACATGACGGAATTTGCGTTTTAGATGAAGAAGGTTTTATTACTTATGTGAATCCGGCGTATTTGCGCATAGTCGGTGAAGAAAGGGAAGATTTGCTTAACCATAGTATTGAGCTGATTTCACCGCAGGGCGCGCGCCATAAAGTACTGGCAACCGGAGAGCAGGTGCTGGGAAGCATTAGTACTAAACCAAACGGGGTAACCATTGTAGCTAACGTCAACCCCATTGTCGTGGACGGAGAGATTGAAGGTGCGGTATCGATTGTCAAAGATGTTTCCGAGGTACAGGGGCTGGTGGAAAAGCTAAACCGGGTTTCGGCCAAGGCAGAATATCTGGAACAGGAGTTATGGCGCATTCGAAGGCCGTCGCGTGCTTTTTCACGGTTTATCGGGAGAAGCGGCAAGGCATTGGATGCTCTGGCAATTGCGGCTAAAGCTGCCGAGGGCTTGTCTACAGTGCTGATCCGCGGTGAGAGCGGAACGGGAAAAGAGTTGGTGGCCGAGGGAATTCATTGTTCCAGCTCGCGTTTGAGCGGACCGTTTATCCGGGTGAATTGTGCGGCTATTCCGGCCACATTACTGGAAAGCGAACTGTTTGGCCATGAAAAAGGAGCGTTTACCGGAGCGATTAAGAAAAAACTGGGAAAATTTGAGTTAGCCAATAAGGGGACTATTTTCCTTGACGAAATCGGTGAAATGGAAAAAAGCATGCAGGCCAAGCTGCTCAGGGTGATTCAGGATAAAGAAATTGAACGGGTTGGCGGTGAGGAAACTTTTAAGGTGGATGTTCGGATTATTGCCGCAACCAATCGAAATCTGGAAGAAATGGTAGCCGATGGAGAATTTCGTGAAGATTTGTATTACCGTTTGAATGTTATTCCCATCTTCTTACCGTCACTACGGGAACGAAAAGAAGATATTCCGATGTTGGTCGAGCATTTTATTAATAAAGTAAATGGTGAGTTATATAAAGACATAAAAGGAATTAAACAGGAGGCGCTTGATATACTGCTGCAATACCGCTGGCCGGGAAATGTAAGGGAATTGGAGAATGTCATTGAACGGGCAGTGACGCTGACTGACGGCCAATATATCGAAAGCCGTGACTTGCCGTTATATGTAAGGGAAACAGGTTCTTCGCAAATTGTACCGATTGATGGCCGGGAGATAGCGGACACCATTCTCCCCTGGGCAGAGTATGAGAAACATATTATCCAAAAAGCCCTGAAAAAGTATGGAAGTTATAATGCTGCTGCCAAAGTGTTAGGACTCACCCATAAAACTGTGGCGGCTAAAGCGCAGAAATACGGTATTGAAAAAAATGTATTTTGGGAAAAAAGGATATAGTGTGGTAAAAAATATCAAGACGATTTTAGAAGGTTGATACTTTTTACCAATGATGAAATAGGAATTTAGTCCTAGGCTATAAAAATAAGGCTTTAAATAATTGGCATGGATTTTGCATGTAGTATTGGAGTGGCGAGAGGGAGGATAGGGAAAAACACTCTCTCAGCATTATCCGCTAACGCTAAATATTTTATAAAAGGAGAAATGATAATCATGGTTGAATCAAAAATGACAATTAATAATCCTGCAGGGTTGCATGCCAGACCGGCTGCACAATTTGTAAAAACAGCTTCCAGCTTTAAGAGCAAAGTAAAAATTGCAGCTAACAGCAAAACTGCTGATGGAAAAAGCATTTTATCCGTTATGGCTATGGGGGTAACCAAGGGAACTACCATTACCGTATCGGTTGACGGTGCTGATGAAAAAGAATGTTTGGCTGCATTAAAAAAATTAGTTGACAGCAATTTTGGTGAATAATCATTCCCGATAATTATTATCTGAAAGGCAGGTCTGGTTGTGGCAAAGGTCTTACATGGTAAAGGTGTAGTAACAGGCGTTGCAGTTGGTCAGGCGAAAGTATTAGCGACTGACTTATCCGCGTATCTTGATAGTTATGCTGCGGGTACTCCTGCTGAAGAAATCGAAAAATTGAAAGCTGCTTTAGCTGTAGCAATAGAAGAAATACAAAAAATTGTCGATAAAGCTAACGGTTCCGGGGAAGAAAGTCAGGCAGCCATTATGGAAGCTCACATTCAGATTCTGAATGACCCTGTCTTCGAAACGAGCATTTTCGACAGAATCAACAAGTCGATGCCGGCACCCCGTGCTATGTTGGCCGCTGGTGATGAATATGCTTCGATGTTTGAAGCCATGAACAATGAGTACTTTAAGGAACGGGCAGCTGATGTCCGGGATGTAAGTAAACGGGTTACCCGGCATATTCTTGGAATCAAGGGTATGGAATTTGGTGATGAACCGGTTATTTTATGCGCATCGGAAATTGAGCCGTCCGTTATGGCGGATATCCCCATTGAAAAAGTGCAGGGGGTCATCCTGGGAACAGGGAGCACAACTTCTCATGCCGTCATTATTGCTAAATCGCGTGGTTTGGTAACTGTTGTCGGTTTGGCGGATTCTTTGGGCGACATTGCTGACGGGGAGCAACTGATTCTTGATGGTTATTCCGGTCAGGTTGTGCTTTCACCCGGTAAAGACCAGCTGGATGAATACATGGCTATGCTGGAAGAACAAAAAGAACAACGTCGCCGTGACCTGGAGAATGTTAAATTGCCGGCTATGACTACCGACGGCGTAAAAGTTCAGCTGGCTGCCAATATTGGCGGTCCTGGCGATATGGATAATTCTTTGAAATTCGGTTGTGAGGGAATCGGCCTGTTCCGTACGGAATTTCTGTTTATGGGACGTGAAAATATACCAACCGAAGAAGAGCAGTTTAACGCTTATAGACAAGTTGCGGAAAAATGCGGTGAGCATATCTGCGTTATCCGTACCATGGATATCGGCGGGGACAAACCCTTGCCTTATCTTCAGGTCGGCGAAGAAGAAAATCCTTTTCTGGGGTACCGGGCTTTACGTATTAGCCTGCAGCGTCCAGATGTATTCATTCCACAGCTAAAAGCGTTATTGCGTGCCGGCCTGTACGGTCGTGTGGCCATTATGCTGCCGATGGTTATCAGTATCAGCGAAATTCGTAGGGCTAAGGCCTTTATTGAACAGGCTAAAGAAGAATTACGCAAGGAAGGCAAAGAATTCTCCGATAAGGTTCCGGTAGGTATCATGATTGAAACACCGGCAGCTGCGGTTACTGCGGATTTACTGGCTAAAGAATGCGATTTCTTTAGCATCGGAACTAACGACTTAGTTCAGTATACGCTGGCCGTTGATCGTGGCAATGTACAGGTAAGCCCGTTATATAATCAATTCCATCCGGCTGTGCTGAAGTTAATTGCCAATACCATCAAAGCAGCGCATGACAATGGCATCTGGGCCGGCATGTGCGGGGAAATGGCCGGTGATCCGCTGGCGACCGCTTTATTGGTGGCTATGGGTATGGACGAACTTAGCATGAGTGCCCCGGCGATTCCTCGTGTGAAAGAAATCGTACGGAAGCTTTCGCTGGAACAGTGCCAACAAATCCTTGATGAAGTGCTGGCGATGAACGATGCTGATGAGGTCAGAGATTTTCTGAGAAAGAAATTTACTGTAAAACGTAAATAGGCTGGAGTATATAAAAGAGCCGTCGCAATTGCGACGGCTCTTTTATATACTGGGAGAAGAGGAACTTCGCAAACCCATCAGGCAGGATTTCTTTTTTTTTCAGGGAAGAATAATAACGTAATTATGATAAATTATGGATTGGTGTAATTAAAAAACAGGAGAGACGCTATGCTACAATACCGTAAATCTCTTGTTTGGTTTTTGGCTGTTATCTTAGCGGGATTTGCCGTGCTATACGGCTTTTACCGGCAGGGGTACCGGCCTAATGCTGACAAGAGTTATGAAATCCAAAAAACAGGTGCAGGGTCTGTGGTTGATTTTACGGCAGTTTCCCGTGAGATTCATGCTGCGGTGGATACCGTGCTGCGTAAGAAGCAATTGGTTCTGGAAAATCAGAAAGAGCTGGAGCAGGAAGTTGCTAAACCAGGGATGGAGGGCCTGGTAAAATGGCATATGCGTCAGGGAAGTTTAAAAGGACTGGATGGGCAGGCAGTAAAGGAACTGGAGCAAGCGTTTGAAGAAATGCCATTGGCTACAGAAATTAAGGTTTTAGCTGTCGAAAAAGCCGCTTACCAAGGACAGGAGGCGGTGCGGATAGATATAGGCCTGCGCCAGCAGTTGGAGGGGGAAGACATAACAGCCGTTACGGACCAGATATTTCTGCTGAAAAAGAACGGGATTTTATCAGGGGCGCAACAGCAAGTGAGGAAGACAGGGGAAAAGGGACTAATGGCAGTCATTATTGACGATTTTGGTTATCATCAGGAGCCGATCAAGGCTTTTAGCGAAATTGACCGTCCGCTTACCTTTGCTGTACTGCCCTATCGTTTTTTTACTAATGAAGCAGCTGTCAACGGCTTGCAATCAGGGCACCAAGTTATACTACATCTACCCATGGAACCTATAGATACGGCGATGCAATCGGAAGCCAGAACCATTACCGTGAATATGGGCAATGAGGAGATACAGAAAGCGGTGAAGGAAGCCATTCAGTCTGTGCCGGGCATTATCGGAGTAAATAACCACCAGGGATCAAAGGCAACTGAGAATGGCAGGGTGATGGAACAGGTGGTTACAGTAATGAAAGATGCCGGGTTGTTTTTTGTTGACAGCCGTACCAGCAGCCGGTCGGTGGCTATGAAGGTAGCACGGCAGATGGGAGTGCCGACAACAGAAAATGCACTGTTTCTGGATAATGATAATGCTGTGGATGCCATAAAAAAGCAGTTGCGGAATGCCGGGGACAGGGCAATACAACGGGGCAGTGTTACCGTGATTGGCCATGCGCGAATGACTACTGCCCAGGCCTTGCGGGAAATGATCCCGGAACTGGAAGGCAGGGGGATCAAGTTTGTATTTGTAGCGGATTTATTGTGAACTAGTATCAGAGGCAATTTCCTTTGGAGGGGTATTCAGACATCTGTTGCCCGTTTTGGGCAGTAATGGAGACCGGGTATTAGGAGTACGACAAAATTCGGTCATGTATTGCCAGTAATGCTTTGGCATATGACTCATCCGGCAGGTGGGATTATAACGCCCCTCAACGGCAATCGTATCATAAAACAACTGCCAAAGTTTGCGATAAGTCTGCTCTTGCTCGTCGGCTCCCGGCAGTTCGAGCTGTTCAACAGGAATAATGGCAGCCTGGTAGGGCTGATAGACTAAGCCCATACCATGTGTTTTGTCATGGATGAAAAAACTTTCCTGGGGATACCGTTCGCAAAAATGCTGTACCAGCAGTGGCAGTACCATATTTTGGGGCTCTATTTCAGCGATAAGAACCTGATTGACAATGGAAAAACGCAAAAAACCTTTTAACAGATGACTTTCCCGTTCCAGATGCCTAACCGCTTTAAAGAGTGTATTCACAACGTTGTTGGTTAACATGTTCACTACGGACGGGCCATGGCGGTATCCCAAGCGAAAAAATAGTAAAATGTATAATTCTTTTTGTGCAAGGCAGGTTAAAAAGGCGTGCCGTATAACATGCAGTGCTGCCTTCCCCAGCTTTTCGGGAATGGAAATCAATACCCGGTTGGCCTTTTGCGCGTCTGTCGGAATTGCTTTTGCAGGAAAAAGAAGAGAGGCGGCGGCATCCGGCGGGAGAATATCCAGCGGAATTTCCTTTTTCTCATAACTTTCAAACACACAGCATAGCAAACCGTCAAAACTTCCGTCGTAGCGATAAATTAGTTCAGATTGCACAGGCATTGCTGCTATCCTCCTGTCACGGTGTCTGTTCAAAAAGTGAAAGCTGTTTGCACTGCAGGGATACATTGGCTTGATATAATTCCAGCGTTTTTGCCGATAATAAAGAACGGAGCATGGTATTTTCCGTTATTTTTATACCGTCTGCTGTTCTCCCTTCGCAGGTGATGAAACACTGGGCTCGTTTCAGGACAACGCCCAGTTTTTTCAGACCGTCAAAGTGGAGTGCTCCGGTACGACGGGCGGCAATAATCCGTTTGGCACTGACGACGCCGATACCTGGTACCCGCAGCAGGTCGCGGTATGGTGCCCGGTTTACATCGACCGGGAAAAAATTCATATGCTGGAGTGCCCAGGTGCATTTAGGATCTAAATACGGATTGAAGCTCTGATGTTGTTGATCCAGGAGTTCGTTCGCGGTAAAACCGTAAAACCTTAGCAGCCAATCTGCCTGATAAAGCCGGTGTTCGCGCCATAGCGGCGGTTTAGTACCCAGTGACGGCAGGAGGCTGTTTTCCGTAATGGGCATATAGGCGGAGAAAAAGACCCGTTTTAGCTGGTATTTTTTATAAAGACCCTCGGTTACATTCAAAATTTGGAAGTCTGTGTCCGGTGTGGCACCAATGATCATTTGTGTACTTTGTCCGGCAGGGGCAAATCTTGGCGTATGGCGAAAGGTAATTATATCCCGTGAATTTTCCTGTATGCGGTTTTGAATATGACCCATGGGGGCAAAAATAGAATGTTTGGATTTATCAGGTGCCAAAAGCTGCAGACTGTTTTGCGACGGCAGCTCAATATTCACGCTCATGCGATCGGCCAGCATACCCAGGCAGGTGATCAGCGCATTGTCCGCTCCGGGAATGGCTTTGGCATGAATATAGCCGGAAAACCGATATTCCTCGCGCAGTATCCGGAGTGCCATGATCATTTGCTCACAGGTATAATCCGGGTTTTTTAGCACACCGGAACTCAAGAACAGCCCTTCAATGTAATTGCGGCGATAAAAGTTGATGGTCAGATCGGCTAATTCCCGTGGGGTAAAAGCGGTACGGGGAATGTCGTTTGACCGGCGGTTGACGCAATATTTACAATCATAAATACAGATATTGGTCATCAGGATTTTTAACAGAGAGATGCAACGGCCGTCCGCGGAAAAACTATGACAAATGCCGCAGGCAGCCGCACTGCCGATACCTCCTGGCGCCGCCTTTTTATTTACACCGCTGGAGGTGCAGGCAACATCATATTTCGCCGCATCCGTTAAGATTTGCAGCTTATCAAAAATATCCATTTTGTTAACTCCTTGCTTGCCAGTATGAATAAAACCTGCATAAAGCAGTTCCTTTTTTGTGCTGCGTATTGTACTTTATTACTATTATACAAATAGCGGATAAGTAAAACAAGTGTTTGGAGAACATTTGTTTGGTGTTGCTTTACAGGACAGTGGCAAGGTATACTGATAGTAGCATTGTAAAAATACCGAATATTTTTGCTATAATCGTACCGTATACAGGAAAACTAGTAAGAATTTGTACTGAGAATGATTGACAGGGTTTTATGAATATAATGACGGGGTGGTATATTTGTCGAAACCAATTTACATAATCGGTCATCGCAACCCGGACACGGATTCTATCTGTTCAGCCATTGGGTATGCGCATTTGAAACGTTCTTTGGGGGCTAATGTGATCGCCGCCCGGGCCGGCAGGATAAACGCGGAAACCAAATATGTCCTGGAAGCGCTTGGCGTAGAAGCACCACCGTTAATCAGTGATTTATATCCACGCGTAAAAGACGTCATGAATTATACATCGGTGGCCGTCAGCCCCCGGTCTACGCTGCGCGAATTAGGCAGTATCATGAAACAGCATAAAATGAAATCCATTGCCGTCATCGACGAGGAAACTAAAAAACTGGTGGGCGTGGTGTCGGTTGGTGATCTGGCAAACCGGTATTTTGAAGAAATTGAAATGCAGGATTTGGCACAGGCCGGTGTCGACTTTTACAGTGTCCAGAGGGCATTGGACGGCGAAGTGGTATGCGGCAAAAATTTGGAACGCAAGGTACAAGGAGAAGTACGGATTGCTGCGGCACGGATTTTTACCATCCTGAATATTGCCAAGCCCGGTGATATTATGCTGGTATCAAATAATTTTGACGCCCAAATGGCGTGTATTGAAAAAGGGGTTGCCTGTTTGATTGTTACGAGCGAACGGGCCATCGAAGAAGAGGTCATTGCAGCTGCCAACAAGCAAGGCGTGATTATTATTCGTTCTCCTTATGATACCTACACTTGTGCACGGCTGATTAATCAAAGTATTCCGGTTAGCATGATGATGCAAAGGAAGACGGTGTCCTTCCGGTCTGACGATTTATTGAGTGACGTGAAAAAGGTAATGGCCAGCACCAATTACCGGAGTTATCCGGTTGTAGATCACGGTAAACTGGTGGGGTATATCACCCGGGATCATTTACTTACCAAGAAAAAAGAAAAGGTCATATTAGTGGATCATAACGAACACAGTCAGGCGGTAGAGGGTATTGAAGAGGCAAAAATTATCGAAATTATCGACCATCATCGTCTGGGCGGTCTGCAAACCAGCGAACCCATCTTTATCCGTCATGAACCGGTAGGCTGCACGGCCACTATCGTGGCTAACATGTTATGGCACCGGGATATTGAAATACCGCCTAAAATTGCAGGTTTACTGATGGCTGCCATTGTATCGGATACGATGCTGTTTAAATCACCGACGGCAACGCCTAAGGACCGGGATACGGCAGAAAAACTAGCCATGTTGGCAGGTCTTGACCTGGAAGAGTTTGGCATGGCTATGCTGCGGGCTGGGACAAGGCTGGGAGATATGACGGTGACGGAACTTCTTCATTATGATGTAAAAGAGTTCCAGATTGGTGAGTATCGCGTTGCGGTAGCTCAGCTGTCGGTTCTTGATCCGGAAGAACTTTTGGCGGCCAGGGAACAAATCCAGGCGGACATAGAAAATATGTGCAAACGGAATAATTATGACATTGTTTTATTTATGATTACCGATATCATCAAAGAAGGGACTCATCTGTTATTTGGTGGAAAACAAAAGGTGCTGATTGCCGAAGCGTTTGGCAGCAGCGAAGATGACGGGGTATTATATTTGCCGGGGGTTATGTCGCGCAAAAAACAAATTATTCCTCCGCTGTCGGAAGCGGCACGGGAAAAATCTTTGTAGGGGTCGCTTTATCTTGATTGCGGAGTGATGCGCCGAAGGGAGTGAGTTTTCATTTCCTTCGGCGCAATTTATGACATAACCGGGTAAAGTTAGTGTGATGTGACAGGAAAAACAGTTCGAATGAAGAAAAAAGGATAAGAATCTTATATTATAGTTCTGGAGAGGAATACATGAATAGTATGCTAAATCAATTGAATCCGGCTCAGGTATCGGCGGTCACTCACCGTAACGGTCCATTACTGATTATGGCGGGAGCCGGTTCAGGAAAAACCAAAGTGTTGACCTGCCGTATAGCCTATCTGTTGGAGCAAGGTGTAAAACCATGGAATATTCTGGCTATTACGTTTACCAATAAAGCGGCCGCGGAAATGAAAGAACGTGTGCATAATATGGTGGGGGCGGTGGCCAGGGATATATGGCTCAGCACCTTTCATTCTTTTTGCGCGCGCTTTTTGCGAATGGAAATTGAATACCTGGGAAGATATAAAAAGAATTTTGTCATTTACGATGCCGGCGACACACTGGCACTGGTGAAAATATGTTTACGGGAGTTAAACTTAGACGAGAAGCAGTATGCACCCCATGGCATTCAGTCTACGATTTCGAATGCCAAAAATGCACTCTTGGATGCCCGGGCCTTTGCACGTGATGCGGATAATTTCCATGCAAAAAAAGTTGCCGAGGTTTACGAATTGTATCAACAAAAGCTTCTCAATAACAATGCGCTTGATTTTGACGATTTGCTGATGTTGTCCGTGCAACTGCTGGAACAGAATGCGGAGGTGAGACAGCGGTATCAGCAGAAATTTCAGTACATTATGATTGATGAATACCAGGATACCAACCGTGCCCAATATTTATTGGCCCGTCTTCTGGCTGAACAGCACCGGAACTTATGTGTCGTTGGTGATGCCGACCAGAGTATCTATGCCTGGCGGGGTGCTGATATACGGAATATCATGGATTTTGAGCAGGATTATCCCGAAGCCGTTATCGTAAAACTGGAACAGAACTACCGGTCAACCCAGGTCATACTGGATGCTGCAAACGCGGTTATTGAGAACAACAGTGAGCGTAAACCCAAAGTATTATGGACCGATAACCCGGAAGGTGAATTAATCACCCATTATCTTGCGCAGGACGAACGGGATGAAGCCCAGTTTATTGCCGGAATGATTACGAAATTGAATACGGTATATAATACATCATACGGGAACGTGGCGGTTCTGTACCGCACCAATGCACAATCACGGGTTGTAGAAGAAGCCTTTATGAAGCAGGGGATTCCCTACACCATGGTTGGCGGCCTGAAATTCTACGACCGTAAGGAGATAAAAGACATACTGGCGTATGTGAAAGTTATTTTCAATCCGGCGGATACAATGAGTCTGCTGCGCATTATCAATGTCCCCAGACGCGGTATTGGCGATACCACCATTGGCCGGCTGAACGATTTTGCCGTCCGGAACAATATGACTTTGTTCGATGTGATCAGCAATCCCGATTTAGTCCTTGATTTACAGGCAAGAGCCAAACGGCCGCTGGAATCGCTGGCGGAACTGATTTTTAATCTGATGGCGGCTGCCGGCAGCCTGCCGGTAGTACAACTGCTGGAAAGGGTTATGAAAGAAACCGGCTATATAGCAGAACTGGAAAAAGAAGCGACCGTTCAGGACGAAGCCCGGCTGGAGAATTTGCGTGAATTGTTGACGGTAGCAAAAGAGTTTGCCGCCGCCGAGGAAGAAAATACCCTGGAGAATTTCCTCAGTCATGTTTCCCTGGTATCAGATATCGACACGGCAGAACTGGCTGATGAACGGGTTACATTAATGACATTGCATTCGGCCAAGGGACTTGAGTTTCCGGTGGTTTTTCTCGCCGGCCTGGAAGAGGGGATTTTCCCGCATGCGCGAACCTTAATGAATGAAGCTGAAATCGAGGAAGAGCGCCGTATTTGCTATGTGGGGATAACCCGGGCACGACGCAAGCTGTATCTTTCCCATGCCCGCATGCGAACAATCTATGGCCGGACATCTATGTATCCGCCTTCCCGCTTTTTGACGGAAATTCCAACTTCGCTGCTCGAACGGTACCAGGCACCGCGTGAATCTTATTCTGTTAGCCCAAGAACAGGCAGCTTTGGTATGCAAAAAACGGCTTTGCCAAGATCTATGGCGCAGGGAAGGGACAGTCAGGCGACTGACACTTCCCCGCATAGTACCGATTGGCGTCCTGGCGATAAGGCCCGGCATGGCAAGTGGGGAGTGGGAACAGTTGTGGAAGTGCGCGGGACGGGCGAAAGCCAGGAGCTTAGAATTGCTTTTCCCAATCAGGGAATCAAACAACTCATGGTTAAGTTTGCACCCATCAATAAAGTGTAATCAGCCTTATCATTTTTCCGGGAGTGATGTTATGCCGAGTAGTAATTTGCCAGAGAACGCAGAAGCGGCAAAAGCAGAAATTCGAGAATTAAGGACTCAAATCAATTATCATAATCACCGGTATTACGTACTGGATAATCCGGATATTGAAGATAAAGAGTATGACTTGTTAATGCGACGTTTAATTACACTGGAAACGGCTTACCCGGAATTGATAACCGGGGACTCACCCACGCAACGGGTAGGGGGGGCACCGGCGGAAGGGTTCCTTCGTGTCGCTCATCTGACGCCGATGCGCAGCCTGGGCAATGCCTTTTCAGAGGAAGAGCTTATGGCCTTTCATCAGCGGGTCATCAATGGTCTGGCACAAACGGCAGACATTGAATATGTGGTTGAATTAAAAATTGACGGACTGGCTATAGATCTGGTGTATGAAAATGGACGTTTGATCCGGGGGGCTACCCGTGGCGACGGCTATGAGGGGGAAGATGTAACCGGTAATATCCGAACTATCCGTTCGGTACCTTTGGCTTTGGAGCACGAAAGCCTGGCTATCCCCCCACTGCTGGAGGTGCGGGGGGAAGTATACATGCCCCGCAAAGCTTTTGACCGGCTGAATAGGGAACGAAGTGCTGCGGGGGAGCCGCCGTTTGCCAATCCCCGTAATGCTGCTGCCGGTTCCTTGCGGCAATTGGATCCGCAAATGACATCAAAACGGGCGCTGGATGTTTTTATCTATGGAATCGGGATCCATGAGGGAGTCGACATCCAAACACATACGCAAATGCTGCAATATTTACAAAAACTGGGATTTAAGATTAATCCGTTGTACCGGGTGTTTAAACGGATTGAAGATGTTGTCGGATATTGTACGGAGTGGGCGCAGAAGCGTGGAGACTTAGCCTATGATATTGACGGAATGGTTGTAAAAGTAAATGACTTAGCCGGTCAGGAAAGGCTTGGCTTTACGGCAAAAGACCCGCGGTGGGCGATCGCTTATAAGTTTCCTGCCGAACAGGCTGTTACCGTGGTCGAGGATATTTTTACCGGGGTCGGCCGGACCGGTGTGTTAACGCCGACAGCCATTTTACGGCCGGTGAAAGTGGCCGGTTCGACGGTTAGCCGGGCTACGCTGCACAATCAGGATTTTATTAACGAGAAGGATATCCGTATTGGTGACACCGTTATCATTCATAAGGCCGGGGAAGTTATTCCGGAGGTTATTGGGGTTATTGTGGAAAAACGTATGGGAAAAGAGCAGCCTTTTGTAATGCCCGCCGCTTGTCCGGAATGTGGATGGCCGGTGGTCCGGCAGCAGGGGGAAGCAGCTCACAAATGTACCAATGCGCACTGCCCGGCGCTGTTCCGTGAGGGGCTGATTCATTTTGTCTCACGTGACGCTATGAACATAGAGGGATTGGGCCCTTCTATTTTAACGGCTTTGATTGATGCCAAACTGGTAACCAGTGCCGCTGACTTGTATACATTGACTGCCGGACAAATTATCAATCTGGAACGAATGGGAGACAAATCGGCGCAGAATCTGCTAGCGGCGATTGAGGCCAGTAAACAAGCGGGTTTAGCCAGATTATTATATGCTCTAGGCATCCGGTTTGTCGGGGTGAAAGCGGCCGGTATTATTGCCAGACACTTTGGCTGTATGCAAGCCGTCAGGGAAGCGAGTTTTGCTTCACTGACTGAATTGAACGAAATTGGTGAAAAAACCGCTGAAAGTATTGTCGCTTTTTTTGCTGTTCCGGAAAATCTGGAATTTATCGAGAGACTGGAAGCTGTTGGAGTTGTGATGACGGAAGAAAAACCGCAGCAAACTGCCAGTCAGTTACTTCAAGGAAAAACCTTTGTATTAACAGGTATCTTGCCAACCATGACCAGAACGGAGGCTACTGCCGTGATTGAGCGCCTGGGAGGAAAGGTAACCGGTTCGGTAAGCAAAAAGACAGATTATGTTTTAGCAGGTAGTGAGGCCGGGAGCAAATTAGATAAAGCCCGGAATTTAGGGATTGAAATTTTGACTGAGGAACAGTTCCGCCAATTGGTGGAATAGGACTAAGGTCTCAATCCGCGGTTTGTGGGTAGGTTTCTGTGGCAAATCATGGTATGATAAGCATAGAACAGATACGAGTTGGTCGACCGATCAGTTGCAACTAGGAGGGGTGACTATGCATAAGGTGTATGCCATTATTGGACCTCCGGCTTCCGGAAAAACATCCATTGTAAAGGGGTTGTTTGCCGGATACAGAGTTCCGGCTCTTGTCAGCCATACGACACGTCAGCCAAGGACCGGGGAAGAACAGGGAAAAGACTATTACTTTGTCGGCGAGGAAGAATTTTCCCGCACCGTTTTTTTGGAAAAAGCAAATTATTCGGGGTATTTCTATGGGTTGAGCAAAGAAGAAGTGGTGAATAAAGTGGGGGTACATCCGGTTTCGGTGGTAGATATCACCCTGGCCGGCTTTGAACAACTGAAAAAGGTACTGGGAGAACGGGTTGCCGCTATTTATCTCCTGGTAGATAAAGATACGGTCATTAACCGTTATATCCTGCGGGGAGATGATGCCGCAGTTATCAATAAAACCATTGAGTATGCTCAACAACGCGGGGAATTTAATAACTGGGAAATTGCTGACCATGTTGTGAAGAATACCGGAGAACTGGATATTGCCTTACGGCAAGTTGCGGCAATTATGAATCTTACATAATGGATTGTAGCGGTAAAAAAAGACAGCCTGTCAAGTAAGGCTGTCTTTTTATGAAGCAAGTCAATATTTTTGTATCAGGTATACTCCGGCCACCAACAGGACAAGCCCGCCTAAACGCAAGGGGCTGACCGGATGCAGGGTAAATCCGAGCAGGCCGAAATGTTCCAGCAGCAGTGCTAGAAAAAGCTGGCCGAAAACGACCAAACTGAGCATATTGGCAGGGCCGATTTCGGGGGTCAGTACGATAACGGCGTAGACAAAAAATGCTCCCAGGATGCCGCCGGTCCATTTCCACCAACTGACAAGGCTTAACGAAGCAAGTGAAGGGAGCGGTCCGTTGTAGAAGTACATACATAGAAATAGAACCAAGGTGCCGACGGTAAAGCTGGCAAGAGAAGCGGCCACCGGGTTCTGCAGGGCACTGCGCAGCTGTGTATTGACGCCCGTCTGGAAAGTTACGGCAAGACCTGCACAAAAGGCTAGAAAAAAGTAGATCATTGTACTCCTCCATAAAATTGAAATGATAATTGCGTCGTTATAGTAGAAACGGGTAAAGAGGTGATTTTTATGCAGGACATTCAGTTGGAAAAGGCAGTCCGGCAAGAAATAATGGGTTATCTTAAAGAGTTTTTCAGCAAAGAACGGGACGAAGAATTAAGCGATTTTCAGGCGGATATGATTCTGGATTTCGTAATTAAAAAGATTGGCCCCCATTTGTATAATCAGGCTTTAAGCGATGCCCATGCGCTGATGAGTAAAAAGATAGAGGATATTTATAGCTTGGAAAAACGAATTAGCATAAAAGGAAATGGATAATGGCATGGACGCCATCAGCCTTCACGGTAATTCGGGAGTTTTTTTAGCAGATAATACATCATGTCATCGGTGATATAGTCCGGAAATGCCGTCGGCATGGCAGCGCCATGGTAGGATTTCCTGTCGCGAACCTCAATATAGTTCTGAGAAGCCCGCTGATAGCTGGCCAGGCGTATAGCTACATTGGTTTCCTGAATTTGTTCGCCGTCCCAGCGGGTGTAGCTAAAGTCCCGATAGGAAGTTACCTCGGCGGCGATGACAATGTCCGCAGAAGTTTTTTCGGCAATGGCAGCAAGCATATTCCGATTAACCGACAGCTTGTTTTTTTCAGGCTGCAGCACAGTCATTGCCTCTTTTACCGTAGCTGCCGGCAAAATTTCAAAAACCGGTACGATCGAAGACAGGGATGTATGGAATTTTTTATGGAGCCCATTCGCTATGATGCTCTCGATCTCAGGACTTAATGCCACATGAGCAGAGGTTAGTACCGGTAGGATGGCTACTTTTTGCGGTGTTGCAGCCGAACAGGTGGTGAAACTGCCGGAAAGAAGAAGGAAAGCAAACGAAAAGCTGAGAATAAAATTTCGCATCAGACATCACTCCCAGTGATTAAGATTTGTTTTTATCACATAGTTTGATTCCCTGACTTTAAACAATAGGAGGGGACATTGAAAAAAGTGACAGGTACATCTTTTTATTTATTTCATGATCACCGCTGATTTATCCTTCAGCCGGTAAAGAAGACTTTTGTATTTTTCAGCGATGGGCAATTCGATTTATTTTACACGATTTTTACTTCTTTTTAACAATACTATGTCCGTATTATGTCATAATTTAAGTATGAAAGATGAACACTTCTCCCCTCACTATAGATAAAAATAGATAAAAAGAAGGCGCAGGTTGTCTGTATGGCAACCTGTGTTTTCTTTTTGCAGGATATTCTGTAATCAACCGTTTCATTCTTTTCCAGCCGTGGTATAATATTATGGTATGATAAAGCCAAATAGGGAATAATTGTGAAACTTTAGTTTGGATGGTGAAGAAATGAAGATTACGCGAAATCACGTGGAAAAGGTTGCACTCTTGTCAAGACTGGAAATGCCGGAAAGCGAATTAGAGGCATTTACCGAGCAATTAAACGCTATTTTAGAATATGCCGATTCACTCAACAGGGTGGACACTACTGGTATTCAGCCAACGGCACATGTCCTTCCCTTGAAGAATGTCATGCGGGCCGATGAAGTAAAACCTTCTTTGCCGCGTGAACTGGCGCTGTCAAATGCTCCGGAGCAGGAAGACGGCTATTTCAAAGTGCCTAAAATTATAGAAGGGTAAAGAAAATACAGGGTGAATTTACAGGCGGACAGCCTTTAGGGAGGACAAGTATGGAACTATTTACATACACAGCACAACAGCTACATCAGAAATTAATTGATAAAGAGATATCGGCAGTTGAGATTACAAAAGCGGTATTATCCCGGATGGATCAGGTGGAAGAACGGGTCAGGGCATACATTACCCAGACACGTGATACCGCTCTCCGGCAGGCACAGGTGGTAGACGAAAAATTGGCCAGGGGAGAAACGATTGTGCCTTTAGCCGGTATCCCGGGAATCATTAAGGATAACATGTGCACCAGGGGAATTAAAACGACCTGTGCGTCGCATATGCTGGAAAATTTCGTCCCGCCGTATGATGCGACCGTTATCGAAAAATTGGCGGTAGAGGGAATGGTTATGACCGGCAAGGCCAATATGGACGAGTTCGCCATGGGTGGTTCCACGGAGAACTCCGGTTTCTTTCCCACGCGCAATCCCTGGGATATGGACCGGGTACCTGGCGGCTCAAGCGGCGGTTCGGCGGCGGCTGTTGCGGCAGGAGAGGCGATTTGGGCTCTGGGGTCGGATACCGGTGGCTCCATTCGCCAGCCGGCAGCTTATTGTGGTGTGGTCGGGATGAAACCCACCTACGGCCGGGTTTCGCGTTATGGCTTGGTGGCATTTGCTTCTTCGCTGGATCAGATTGGACCGATTACCCGCGACGTGACGGATTGTGCTTTGGTGATGAATGCCATTGCCGGCTACGATCCCAAGGATTCGACATCCATTAACGCCGCTGTACCGGATTATACCCAAGCCCTGGTACCGAATGTAAAGGGACTTAAAATCGGCATACCCCGGGAATATTTTGTTGACGGTATGGATACGGAAGTTGAGCACACTGTGCGCAAAGCGATTGAACAACTGGTGGCTTTAGGGGCTGAATGCAAGGAAATTGCCATGCCGAACACGGAATATGCCCTGTCCGCTTATTATCTGATTGCGCCGGCCGAAGCCAGCTCCAATCTGGCCAGATATGACGGCGTCGGGTTTGGTCACCGTGAACCTGGCAACGATATTGTCGCGATGTATAAAAAAACGCGCAGCGAAGCTTTTGGCCCGGAAGTCAAACGCCGGATCATGCTGGGAACGTATGCATTAAGTTCAGGCTATTATGACGCGTATTATCTCAAGGCACTGCAGGTACGTACCTTGGTCAAACAGGATTTTGACAGGGCTTTTGAAGACGTGGATGTACTCGTTACGCCGACCGCGCCGACAACCGCTTTTAAAATCGGCGAAAAGACCAACGATCCGCTGGCTATGTATGTGCAGGATATCTGCACTATTCCGGTCAATCTTGCCGGTGTACCCGGAATATCCGTTCCGTGCGGTTTTGCCGGAGGCTTGCCGGTAGGCATGCAGATTATCGGCAAGCCTCTGGACGAGGAAACAATCATCCGTGTGGCGTATACGTTTGAACAGAGTAATGATTATCATAAGCGTTTTGCGCCGGTGGGAGGTTAGAATATGGATTATGAAATTGTAATAGGTCTTGAGGTTCATTCCGAATTAAAAACAAAATCGAAAATTTTCTGCGGGTGCAGCACACAATTCGGTTCGGAGCAAAACACTAATGTTTGTCCGGTATGTTTGGGACTGCCGGGTGTATTGCCGGTGATTAACGAAAAGGTTGTAGAGTTCGCCATCCGTGCCGGACTGGCGCTTAATTGCGAAATTTTGCCGTTCAGCAAATTTGACCGGAAAAACTATTATTATCCGGATTTGCCGAAAAACTTTCAAACTTCACAATATGATTTACCGATTGCCGTGAAGGGGTATCTGGATATTGAAGTCGACGGACAGGTAAAACGCATTGGCATTACCAGGGTTCATATGGAGGAGGATGCCGGTAAACTGGTGCATTCCGGCACCATCAATAAATCCGACTATGCCCTGGTTGATTATAACCGCACCGGTGTGCCTTTGATCGAAATCGTTTCCGAACCGGATATCCGCACGCCGGAAGAGGCAAAAGCCTATCTGGAAAAACTCAAGGCCATACTGCAGTATATTGACGTATCCGACTGCAAAATGGAAGAAGGCAGTTTACGTTGTGATGCGAATATTTCTCTCCGGCCGCGGGGAACGGAAACGTTTGGCACCAAAGCGGAAATTAAAAATCTAAATTCCTTCCGTTCGGTACAACGGGGCTTAGAATATGAAGCCCTGCGGCAAGAACAAGTACTGGAGGAGGGCGGACGCGTGATTCAGGAAACACGTTCCTGGGATGAAGCAAAAGGGGTTACCCTGACGATGCGCAGCAAAGAGCAGGCCGATGACTACCGTTATTTTCCCGAACCTGATCTGGTGCCGGTTGTTGTGGATCCTGCCAAAGTGGAAGAGATACGGGACAATTTGCCCGAACTGCCGGATGCAAGGCAAAAACGGCTGATCCGGGATTACGGCCTTTCCTCTTACGACGCCGGTATAATTACGGCCAGTAAAGCCATGGCCGATTATTTTGATGAAACGGTACGCCATAAAATTGATGCCAAAGCGGCGGCTAACTGGCTGATGGGCGAGGTATCCAAACACCTGAACACTGCGGGCCTGTCAATTGAAGAGTGTCCGGTTGCACCGGCTCGGCTGGCGGGAATGCTTGCCTTGATTGAAAAGGGAACGATATCCGGGAAAATTGCCAAAACAGTATTTGAAGAAATGTGGTCAACCGGAAAGGATGCCGACACGGTTGTGAAAGAAAAAGGATTGGTTCAGATTACGGACGAAGGTGCGATCGTTGGCATTGTAGAAGCGGTCATTGCGGCTAATCCGCAGTCTGTAGAGGATTTTAAGGCCGGAAAAGACAAGGCCATCGGCTTCCTGGTCGGGCAGATTATGAAACAGACCAAGGGTCGGGCCAATCCCGAACTGGTCAATAAATTATTGCGGGAAAGGTTATAGAGGAAAAGAAGCGGGTGACCGCTTCTTTTTTTTGTGTGAATAACGGAAAAACGGAAAAAATATCTTGGCATTAAACAAAATAGGCTCGTGCATAATGGTAGTAAATAGAGTAGAACAAAAGAAGGTAACCAGATGCTGCCGGAAAAGGTAAACTGGAATATCAAAACATTGATTGCCGTTTATGTTTTGCGCATTGTTTTAGGGTTGCTCATCGTACAGACCATCTATCCTTTGTTTACGACGGTTACCAGTTTTATGGTGGAAATGACCGACCGGATTATTGTTATCCTACTTGTATGGCTGGTTATTTCCAGAGGAGAGGCTAAATTCAGCGATTTGGGGTTAGCCTTCCAATCGGTTAGATATTTTGTCCAAAACAGCATCTTGGGAGTAACTGCCGGTGTATTGCTGCTTTTCGCCAGTATCTTCAGTGAGCAATATTATACCACCTGGTTATTGCTGACTCCGGCACCTCACCCTTTAGCCCTGCAGGCACAATATGCGGGTTCCTGGCAGCAATTGCTGCCGCCGCTGTTTCTGGCCGGTATAGCCGCTCCGGTATCGGAAGAAATCTTATACCGTTTATTCACTTTTCTGCCGCTTAAGGAACGCTGGGGAGTATGGGGAGGAGCATTTGGCAGTGCCGCTATTTTTACCTTAATGCATTTTAACGTCTACTGGTTAGGAGAAATGATGGTGGTCGGTACGGGGCTTGCGCTCTTGTACTCCTGGCGTGGTTCGCTTATCAGTGCCATATGGGCCCATGCTTTTGTGAATATAAGCAAAATGCTTATGATTTTTTGGGGAATATCACCGGTCTGAGTATAAACCATCGGTAAGGGAGGTTTTTTTATGCCGCGCTGTTTGGACTGCGGGAATACCAAAAGCTTTGTTTCCAGCGTTGTGTCTCCTGCATCGCAGTATGCCAATGGACCGCTTTCCGGGTTAATCGCAGATTTTGCCGATGAAACATTGCAGCAAGTGACCAGTCTGGGTGCTGATAAAAAAACCATTAATGCCGCCAATGCCAAACCGCAGGAATTTTTTGATACCTGTTTTTATTGTGGCAGTCAGCAAATTAGCTGGGAAAAGGATTTACCATAGGTAGAGGCGAACCTTATACAGCAATCAGCAATATATTGAAGAAGAAGGGCCTGCAAACCAGAAGTGTTTTATGGGTAAAGTTTACAAGAATGAGGAAGAGGGGAATAAAGGCATGACAAAATGGAATGAACTACCTGTGGAAAAACTTCGCTTTATCTGTGAAGAAAGTATATTAAATTTTGATACAACAGCCACCGTACCTCCTCTGGATGTTATGATTGGACAAGAACGAGCTGTTAAGGCAGTGGAATTCGGCCTTTATACCAAAAATGCCGGATATAATATTTTTATTTCCGGTTTAGTAGGAACCGGAAAAATCACCTACGCTAAAACCGCCGTTGCCAAAACGGCGGCCAAACGGGTCGATTTGCCGCTGGATTGGTGTTATGTAAATAATTTTCATAATGCGGCCCAGCCTAAGGCATTGTCTTTGCCGGCAGGGATGGGCTGTCAATTTCAAAGTGATATGAAGAAACTGATTGAGGAATTAAAAAGTGATATTGCCAAAGTGTTCAGCGGGGAAGAATACGAACAATCGAAGGCGGATCTGGCAAAAACCTTTCAGGATAAACGTACCTTGATCATTGAGGGTTTTAATAAAAAAGCCGAAGAAATGGGGATACAGCCCCAATGGTCGACCACCGGGTTCGCCGGGTTGCCCATGGTTGACGGTAAGGCGATTACTCAGGAGGAATTTAAAAATCTGGGGGCGGAAGAACGTGAAGGAATTGAAAAAAACGCCTTAGCCGTTCATGAAAAAGCAATGGAAGTAATCCGGCGCCTGCAGGTTCTAGAGCGTGAGGTGCGTGAAGAACTAAAAAGCCTGGACGGGAAAATTGGTTTATTTGCGGTTGGGCATTTAATCGAAAGCTTAGCAGCCAAGTATAAAGATTTTGCCGAAGTTACGGAATATCTGGAAGCAGTAAAAAATGATATCGTTACCAATATAAATGATTTTAAACCGGCTCAGATAGATGAAGAGCAAAACCCGCTGCTGTTATTCAGAAGAAATATGCAGGACAGCGGGAAGGATAAGTACAAGGTCAACTTAGTTGTTGACAACAGTGATACCAAGGGGGTACCTGTTGTTGTCGAAACCAACCCCACCTACTATAATTTAGTAGGCAGGGTTGAATACGAAACCCGCATGGGGATGGTCAGCACCGATTATACCATGATAAAAGCAGGGGCTTTGCACCGGGCCAATGGCGGCTATCTGATTCTGAATGTTCGTGATGTCCTCACGAATATCGGGGCATGGGAAGCGTTAAAGCGCATACTGAAAACCAGAAAACTGTTTATTGAAAATTTGGGTGAGCAGTATGGCATGCTGGCCATGGCCTCCTTAAAGCCGGAGCCTATCCCGGTCAATGTCAAAGTTGTGCTTATCGGCAGTCCGCAAATGTATTATTTATTATATAATTATGATGAAGATTTCCGTAAATTATTTAAAGTACATGCTGATTTTGATGTGCAAATGGATAATAACCCAGCCAATGTGAAAAAACTGGCAGGCTTTATCAGCTCTACAGTGGAACGGAAGCAGCTTAAACATTTTGACCGTTCCGCCGTTGCTCAGGTAGTGGAATATTGTTGTCGCTTGGCCGGCAATCAAAAAAAATTAACTACCCGTTTTAACGAAGTGGT
This sequence comes from Propionispora sp. 2/2-37, assembly GCF_001298735.1. GTDB lineage: Bacteria > Bacillota > Negativicutes > Propionisporales > Propionisporaceae > Propionispora. The sequence goes on from NZ_CYSP01000010.1 coordinate 118,878, forward strand.
AGAAATTTTATGTGAAGCCGACGTTTGGGCCGCTCTGGATAACTGTGAGTTTGTACAATCCCGGCATGTAAAAAAGGCCGTTGAGGAAAAACGGTACCGGGCCAATAAATACGAAGAACGTCTGCAGGAGATGTTTGCCGAAGGAAAATTCCTTCTGGATACAGGAGAGGAAAAAGTCGGCCAGGTCAACGGCTTGGCAGTATTAGCGGTAGGCGAGTATATGTTCGGCAAACCGTCACGCATTACGGCCAATACCTATTTAGGTAAAAGTGGTGTGATCAATATTGAGCGGGAAACCAAAATGAGCGGCAGCAGTCATACCAAGGGAGTTCTGATTCTTAGCGGTTATATGGGAGAGAAATTTGCCCAAAGGCAGCCGCTGACGCTGACAGCCAGCATCACTTTTGAACAGACGTATGACGGCGTAGATGGCGACAGTGCCTCCAGTACGGAACTATATGCCATTTTATCCAGCCTGTCCGGGCTGCCTATTAAACAATACATTGCCGTTACCGGATCGGTGAACCAAAAAGGTGAGATTCAGCCTATCGGCGGCGCTACACAAAAAATCGAGGGATTTTTTGCAGTATGTAAAATGAAAGGCTTGACCGGCAAACAGGGGGTGATGATTCCCTGGCAAAATGCTGATGATCTTACCCTTAATGAAGAAATAACCGAAGCCGTGCGGCAAGGTCAGTTTCATATTTATGCCGTAAAAACCATTGATGAAGGAATTGAAATATTGACCGGCGTTCCAGCAGGTGAGGCAGCACCAGACGGAAGTTATCCGGAGGGAACGGTGCATCATTTGGTGGCCAAAAAATTGGATGAATACATGCAGACGTTAATCAAAATCGGCAAAAGTGTCGAAAGTGAACAAAAATAGCACAAAAAGTTATGACGGATCATAATGGATAGAGTTTTTGGGTGAAAGGTGATTGTATTTTGTCAAAACAGATTTTAATTCCGCCGGTAAAAAAGGGCGGTAGATATACACTGGAGATTGTTGGATTAGGTCATAGCGGAGAAGGCGTGGGCCGCTTGGCGGAGTTTACCGTATTTGTACCGCAGGCCCTGCCGGGAGAGAAAGTTCAGGTATCCGTGATGGAAGTGAAAAAGAATTATGCGAAAGCAAAATTATTGGCTGTGGAAAAGCCTTCGCCTTTTCGGGTGCAGCCGCCGTGTCTGGTTTATGATGTGTGTGGCGGCTGCCAACTGCAGCACCTCAGCTATGAGGGGCAGTTAATCTATAAGCGGCAAAGTGTGGTTGATGCCGTGACCCGCATCGGGAAGCTGCCGGAGGTGCAGGTCCGTGCGACACTAGGGGCGGAGTGCCCCTGGAATTACCGTAATAAAATGCAGTTTCCTGTAGGCAAAGAAAATGGAAACGTTGTGATCGGTTGTTTCGCGCAAGGCACGCATACCATCATTCCTACCGAGACTTGTGCAATTCAACAGGAGGCTAACAACCGTATTGTACGGACTGTACGTTCGGCCATTGATGAGCTGGGTATCAGTATATACAATGAAAAAAGCGGCACCGGCATTATGCGACATGTGGTAGGCCGGGTAGGCGTAGCCACCGGAGAGATTATGGTAGTGCTGGTTACCGCTCAAAAGCATTTGCCGCATAAAGAAAAGCTGATTCAAAGCCTTCGGGAGCATATTCCCGGTCTGATGAGCATTGTGCAGAATGTTAATGAGAAACAGACTAACGTGATTATGGGTGATGATACGCAGACAATTTGGGGGCAGGACACCATCACTGACCGTTTAGGGGAATTTTCTTTTGTTATTTCGGCCCGGTCCTTTTTTCAGGTAAATACGGCACAGGCGGAAATTCTTTACAATAAAGCTGTGGAATATGCCGGTTTATCCGGTACGGAAATTGTTATTGACGCTTATTGCGGAACGGGGACCATTACCCTGTTTTTGGCTAAACGGGCTAAAAAAGTATATGGTATCGAAGTAGTTGCCCCGGCCATCTGGGATGCCAAAGTAAATACCCGCCGGAATGATATTGACAATACCGAATTTATTGTTGGGGATGCAGTGGAAGTGATGCCCCTCCTTTTTAAAGACGGCGTTCGCCCTAAAGTGATTGTCGTAGATCCCCCCCGGGCCGGTTGTGACCGTACGGTTTTAGAAACTTTTCTACATATGCAGCCGCAAAGAATTGTGTATGTATCCTGTAACCCTGCTTCCCTGGCAAGAGATTTAGCCATTTTGGCAGAACATCAGTATATTGTACAGGAAATTCAGCCGGTCGATATGTTCCCGCATACGTACCACGTTGAGACAGTCGCGTTGATAGAGCGGAAGTAGCTTGAAATATAAGGCTTTGCGGGTTTGATGATAATTTGATATGTGTGATTTATGTTCGCCTAGACGTAAGGTCTGGGCGATTTTTTACCCCCGGGGGTAAAGTTTACGCGAAACGGAACTTTTTGGCGTAAGTAAGGAGAGTTTTGCGGGATGGATGGAAAATAGAGAAAAGAGATACATTTAAAAATTACCAAATTGGAGTAGTAGTCGTTTGCTGTTGCTTTGCAGTCAAGCGGCTTTTTTTATTTTTAAGGCCTATTTGCTGCCACTTTCCGCACTGAAGTAACTGTTTTTACAGTTTAATAAAGTCTATAAATAGATACTGAAATTGTAATTGGTTTGTATTATACTATAATGTGGATATTGTTGACAAAGGAGGCGCTAGTTTTGGCGGATAAAAAAACAAAAGAGAAAATGCCAATGGAACATCATAACATCGGTGATTTCCTTCGCGGGCAGTCCTCGAAGATTCTTACATCTTTGGCGGAATCGGACAAAACCGCCTTTGTTTTAAAGAATGGCAAGCCTATAGCGGTTGTAATGTCAAACGAACGCTACGAGAGGCTTCTGAAAGCCGGGATTGACATTAATGAATACTAATTGGGAGGCTCTTAAGCTATGGCTAAAGCAAAAATCACTGAAGTTATGCTGGACGATACTAGTATAAATGTCAGTAAAGAAGTTGATTTGGTCTTCTCAATTGCTAACAGTTTGAGAGGCGCTTATAAACCGGACAAGTACAAAGATGTGATTATCCCGATGATAATCATTCGCCGCTTTGAATGTGCGCTCGCGGAAACAAAGGACGCGGTTATTGCGGCATTTGAGAAAAATCGGAACACACCCGCGCAAATACTGGAAAGTATATCAGGTTATAAATTTTATAACACAAGCCGTTTTACCCTTGCAGAACTGCTGAACGATGCTGATAACATTGTTACTAATTTTATCAGCTACATCGAAGGGTTTTCAGCAAACGTCCAGAGCATTATCCGCAACCTTGACTTTGAAAAAGAAATCTACAAGATGGATAAGAATAACCGCTTGCTGGGTGTGGTCAGAAAGTTTTCTGAACTGGATTTGAATCCTAATACCATCGACGGTATCAAGGCTGGGTATATGTTTGAGGAGATTATCCGCAGGTTTTCTGAAAATGCAGAGGCTGGCGACCACTATACTCCGCGTGAGGTTATCCGGCTGTTAGTAAACATTATCTTGGCGGAAGGCTGTGATGATTTATTTGCCGAGCGCCGAGTAGCAACAGTACTGGATATGGCATGTGGTTCTGGAGGGATGTTGTCGACAACATTTGATTTTATAACGCGCATGAACCCTGATGCGGAGGTTCGTCTTTTCGGTCAGGAAATCAACCCGGAGTCCTATGCCATATGCCTTGCTGATATGCTCATTAAGGGTGAGAATGCCGAAAACATTCGCTTGCAAGACACCATGAAAAAGGATTGTTTTGAAGGACAGTCCATGAGGATTGTCATTGCTAATCCGCCGTTCGGAGCTTCGTGGGGTGGAAAGGATGCGGCAGATGGTGTTGAGAAAGCCGTCAAGGACGAGCATAAAAAAGGAATGGCCGGCCGTTTCCCCGCAGGGTTGCCATCGTCTAGCGATATGCAGCTTTTGTTCATGCAGCATGCTATTTACAAGATGGACAGAAAACTCGGACGCGCGGCAATCATCACCAATGGTTCTCCGCTGTTTTCCGGCAATACCACAAGCGGCGAAAGCCAGATTCGAAGGTATATGCTAGAGAACGATCTTATTGAAGCCATTATCGCACTGCCTACCGATTTGTTCTACAATACAAGCATAGGCATCTACGCCTTTATCCTTTCGAAGAACAAACGCCCGGAGCGTCGTGGGAAAGTTCAGCTTATAAACGCCGTGGATTTTTGGAAGCCGCTTCGCAAATCGCTCGGCAAAAAACGCAAAGAAATATCCCGTGACGATATGCGGCGCATTACCGAGATTTACTCGGAATTCAAGCCGGGCCCGTACTGCAAGATTTTTGACAACGAAGAATTCATGTATAAGGAATACGCCGTCTACCAGCCTTTGCAGCGGACAGGCTCTCTTTCCGCTGCAAATATTGCTGCGCTCAAAACCAGCGCCTTTTTCGCAGCAAATGGCAATCTTTTTAACGAAGCCGAATACGAGGAACTTTTGGAGATGAACCCGCGCGGGCCGGAGGACGAGAAGAAGTTTCAGAAATACCAAAAAGGCAAGGAGCTTATTGATGCAGTTATCGCGATTCTGGAAAAGAACGTCAGCGATACGGAATATAAAGACTTTGCTATATTTACGGAGAAGCTGAAAACACTCATCGGCGATGTGGATGGTATGAGCGCCAGCCGTCTGAACTCTATTGCGATGGAGCTTTCGGTTATGGATAAGACCGCTGTGGTGCAAAAAGATAAAAAGGGCAACCTCATTCCTGACCCGACTACGAAAGACACTGAGATTGTTGGGCTGAAAACTGACGTGGAGGAATATTTTCGGCGAGAGGTCTACCCACATGTTCCTGATGCAATGTATTTCTACGAGTACGACCCGAATAAGAAAACGAGCGCGAGCAACAAGGAAAAACTCGGCGCTGAGTTTCCGTTCACCCGCTATTTCTATGAGTATAAAGAGCCGGAAAAAGCGGACGACTTACTGGCTCAGTTTATTGAGATTGAGAAGGGACTGTCCGGCAAGGTTGCGGCTCTACTGGGAAGTGAGGGTGCAAAATGACGAATGAAATGAAACCCAGCGGTATTGCGTGGATTGGGGATATTCCAGCATCGTGGGAAGTTAAAAGGTTAAAGTATCTGGGGACAGCACGGAATGGTCTGACTTACGCTCCCGAAGATGTACACGATGATGGTGTTCTTGTGTTGCGCTCATCTAATATACAAAATAATGCGTTGGCGTTTGATGATAACGTCTATGTGCAGATGCGAATACCTTCAGAACTTGTTCTGCAAGAAGACGACCTGCTTATTTGTTCTAGGAACGGAAGCCGTGACCTTATAGGCAAATGTGCTCTGATTGATAAGCAGATGGCAGGAAACACATATGGGGCTTTCATGTGTGTTTTCCGCAGTAAATATAACAAGTTTATCCACTATGTTATGCTATCGCATATATTCAGCTTTTATCTTGACCGGTATCTAACCTCAACAATAAACCAGCTGACGAATGCGAACTTAAACGATATCACTATCCCTATTCCACCTGATATGAAAGAACAACAAAGGATAGTTGCGTTCCTTGACGACCGCTGCTCTCAAATCGACTCCATAGTTGCCGACATGGAGCGTCAGGTGGAAATTTTGCAGAAATACAAAAAAGCCCTCATCACAGAAACGGTGACTAAAGGGCTGGATAAGTCCGTACCGATGAAGAACAGCGGGATTGACTGGATTGGCGAGGTGCCGAAGCATTGGGATTTGAAAAAATTAAAACTCTTGGCAACCTTCCACAACGGAGATAGAGGGGAAAATTATCCGCTATCAACCGAAATCGTTAGCGAGGGTATCCCTTTTATCAACGCAGGTCATTTGACCGATGGTCGCGTCCCACTTGATAATATGGATTTTATTACGCCTGACAAATACAAGTTTATGGGCGGTGTAAAACTGCGGCGCAACGACATACTGTATTGCCTCAGAGGAAGTATAGGTAAAAACGCCATAGTTGATTTCGACGAGGGAACGGTAGCATCTTCGCTCGTAGCAATCAGGTGCTTTGCCTGTGTACCAAAGTATGCGTTCTATTGTCTCAATTCGGTATTAGACGATGAGCAACGATTTTTTTATGACAATGGAACAGCACAACCCAACCTTGCGGCAGACAGTTTGAGAAAGTTCCGCATAACTTATCCTCCGATTGAGGAGCAAAAAGCTATTGCTAATTGGCTCGATGCCAAGTGCGCTGAAACGGATGCGCTCATTGCCGAGAAACAACGCTCCATTGATACAATGCGGCAATACAAGAAGTCACTGATTTATGAATATGTCACGGGCAAAAAACGAGTTACCCATTAATCTATAAGCACAGGAGGAGATAATCATGCCGGTAAGAGCAGACCAGCTAAGGGAAAAAGAGGATTACCAGAAGCTGATTTTGGAAGAACTGCACGACCGAAACGGTTTTGTAATCCGTAATTCCAAAACAGATTACAGCGCCGATTACGCTATGGATATCGGTTTGCTGTTCAGTTTTCTGGAAAATACTCAGCCGGATAAAATGGAAAAGCTGCGCAAGTTTTACGGCGACAGGACGGAAAAAACCATTATCAACTATATTAATCAGGAAATAAATAAAAAAAGCCGTAGCCTTGTCGATGTGTTTAAGAACGGCGTGGAGTTCGACAACGGCGTCAAGATAGAACTTATGTACCGCCGTCCTGCCACTTCATACAACCCAAAACAGACCGAACTCTACAAAAAGAATATTCTTTCGGTTATGGAGGAGGTTTGGCACAAAGAGGGCGAGCGTATCGACCTTGTATTGTTCCTCAATGGGCTGGCGATTTTCACAGTGGAACTCAAATGCAATACTTCCGGTCAGAGCTATGAGGACGCTATAAATCAATACAAGCGACGCGATTACAATACCCGCCTATTTAAATTCAAAAGCGGTGTTTTTGCGGCGTTCGCTATGGACTTAAACGAAGTATATTTCTGTACGCAGCTAAAAGGTACATCGTCCTTTTTCATGCCGTTTAATATGGGGCGGCCTAAAGCTGAGGACAAGCCCTATTCGGTAGGCAAAGGGAATCCCCACAACGAAAACGGCATCAACGTTTCCTATATGTGGGAAGACATATGGACAAGAGATAAAATCGCTTTGTTGATTGAGCGGTTCATTTTCATAGAGAAAAAAGAGAAGAAAAACCCGGACACCGGCAAAGTTACACGACCGGAATCTCTGATATTTCCACGCTTTCACCAGCTTCGAGCTATTGAGAAACTGACAGCGGATATCCGCAAGAACCGTACTAGCTGTAATTATTTAATTGAGCACTCGGCAGGTTCAGGAAAAACGAACACCATCGCATGGCTTGCCCACATCCTTGCTTCCCTGCATGATACAAACGACAAAAATGTTTTTAGCAACATTATCATCATAACTGACCGTATAATCGTTGACCGTCAACTGCAGGACGCAGTTATGGGGATAGAACATAAAAGCGGCCAGTTAAAAGTTATGGATGATAATTGCGATTCGGGCGATTTGGCCGATGCGCTCCGTGGTAACACGAAAATCATCGTCACAACGGTGCATAAGTTTTTTTACATCATGGATAATAATCTGCTCGGCGGTCTGAAGGATAAGACATTTGCCGTTCTAATAGATGAGGCGCATTCCTCCACCGAAGGAATGCTTATGCAAGCGGTCACTACAACGCTGTCCGGCGGCGAGGCACAACGAGTAAAATTTGATGGCATAGACGATGTTGATCCGGATGACGACGATGAGAAGACCGTTGAAGATAGAATTATTGAGGAGATACAGAAAAGCGGCAAGCAGCCAAACGTGTCCATGATTGCATTTACCGCAACACCAAAGCCTGGCACGATACAGCTTTTTGGCACGCTGAACGACAAGGGTAAAAAGGTAGCTTTCGACCTTTACACCATGCGACAGGCCATTGAGGAAGGATATATACTTAATGTGCTTGACAACTATGTCACTTGGAAAACCTACTTCACCTTGAATAAAGCAATTGAGGAAGACCCGGAATTACAGTCCATTACTGCAAAACAGAAAATTGCGCGATTTATCGATCTGCACGATACCAATATTTCGCAAAAGATTGAAATTATCATTGAGCATTTCCGGCGTAATGTTTCGCCTTCCCTTGGCGGCAAGGCGAAAGCTATGGTGGTTACGTCATCACGGGAAGCGGCGGTTAAATATAAAAAGGAATTCGAGCGATACATTGAGTTGCACGGTTATACGAACATTCGTGCCCTCGTAGCATTTACCGGCAAGGTAACAATAAACGGCACATCGTACACAGAGGCTTCTATGAATGCTTTCAGCGAAGAAGCGCTGCGCGAGGAATTTGACAAAAGCATCTACCAAGTCCTGCTGGTGGCGAATAAGTACCAGACGGGCTTTGATCAACCGAAACTGGTAGCGATGTATGTTGACAAAAAACTGAAAGGCGTTTCAGCAGTGCAGACATTGTCGCGGCTCAACAGAATCTGCCCGCCTTATGACAAAAGGACGTTTGTACTGGATTTCAAGAATGAGTATGCAGATATCCAAAGTGCATTTTCACCGTATTACGAGGATACGGAGTTGTTCCAAACCGTCTCCCCGTCCGACATACGGGAACTGGAACAAGAAATCGAACGTTATGACATCCTTAATGAAAGAGATATAGACGAGTTTAACGACCTGCTCTACCTGCCGAAGCGTACCTCAAAGGAAAAGGCACGGATGTGGTCGCTTCTTGATAAATCCCTGCAGGAGGTTAGGAAAAAGCCTGATCAAGAGCAGGGCGCTATCCGTACAACGATCCGCCGTTTTCTGAAGTCTTATTGCTTCCTTATTCAGGCAACCTGCTATGAAAACGTAGACTTGCATAAGCGGTACAATTTCCTTTCCTATCTGGTGAAAGAAATTGAAGTTAGGGGCGGCAATGACTTTGAGATTGCGGACAAGATAACGGTAAGCGACTTTGAGCAGAAACAGACTTCGGTCAATACAAACCCGGACATTGAGTCTAAGCCGGAAGTCAAAATGAAAAAACCAAAAGCGGCCGAGCCAGAAATACAGCAGCTAAAAATGCTCTCCGTCATTATAGATGAGATAAACGCCATATACGGCAACAAATACGAACCAGGTGTTGCTTCAAAATCAGCGCTGCAGATTCGCGACCTCCTGCTTCAGGACGAGCGGCTGAAGGCGAGCGCAAAAAACAACCCGCTTTCTGACTTCAAATTTATCTATGAGGACAGCGTTTCTGACGCTCTTGTTGCGGGATATGAGCAGAATGTAGATTTCTATACGTTGCTTTTGGGAAACGCAGAACTGCGTGAACGCATTACAAATGTGTTTATGGAAGAAATCTATCGGACACTGAGAGAAGGAAATTAGAGACAAAAAGCTGGTAATAACAGGGTCGTGCGCAATCCAGCGCCGCCCTGTCTCTCGTTCCGAAAAAATTCTCGAATTGTTACGGAGAGGGGCATATGAATTATTATTATGATCCGAAGTCTTTTGTACCCATTAACGTCTATAGGGACAACTATGACGAAGTTGCAGAAGACTTTTTGAAAAAATACTGCCCGGAAGCTTTGACGATGCCAATGGCTGTTCCGATATTCGACATCGCCAGGAAGAAAATCCAATTGACGGTTATTGATACTGAGCAACTTTCCGAAAACCGCGATGTATTAGGAACTATTGCTTTTTTTGATGGCCAAATCGAAGTTTATGATCCTGGCACAAAGGGAACTATTGCCTTTGATGTTAAGCGAGGCACAGTTTTAATCGACTGTACTATAAATAATGAGGGACGCGAAAATAACACAATGGCGCACGAATGCGTTCATTGGTTTATTCATCGTAACTATTTTAGCAATTTACGCAAAAAAGCAGTTGATTCGGATATTGCATTCCGGTGTCCAGTTCGCGGATTTAATGGTAACGATGACTTGTCGCGCGACGAGGAAAGAATGGAAAATCAGGCAAGGGGTATCGCTCCTCGGATACTCATGCCCAAAATAACGACAAAAATAAAGCTGCAAGAGCTTTTTGTTGCACATTCTTATTCAACAGAAAATCCGAATCGCATAGCAGTACTAACTGATATTGTAGATGAATTAGCCATGTTTTTCCGTGTGTCAAAAGAATCTGCTAAATACCGTATGGTTGATTTAGGGTTCATGAGTTATGAAGATTCTCTGGAAATCTATAATTATGATAACAACGGTGCTTTTGAGTGGGATGCTGACACGCATCCGCTTACGGTTAAATCAAGCGACCGCCCTCTCACGCGCCGTATTAACATGGGTAATGCTTTTTATGAATACAGCAAAAATGAGCAATTCCGCGAAACACTCCAGCGGGGGCGCTTCCGTTATGTAGAGAATGCTTTTGTCATTGATAATGAGAAATATGTTTACAAAAATGACGATGGAGAATTACGACTTACTCCATATGCAAGACAGCACCCGGAAGAGTGCACCTTAATATTTACATATACTATAAACCTTGACTTCGGAAGTGCGGGAAAAGTCCCTTCAAATATGATGGGGTTATTAACCCGTGTTGAAACTTCAAGCAAGAAACTGCCGAAGTATACACATAACGTACAAAACGATCTTGTAATTGAAAATGCGGCGACCTTTAAGGAGGAGTTTGAGAAAAAGTATGCCCGCTTTGTTGCTACAACAAAAACGTTTTCGCAGCGCGCCGCAGAACATATGGCTGCCCAAAAATGGAATGCCACTATTTTTGCAGAAAGAACTCAACTGGAACCAAACAACTACTATCGGATAATGCGTAATGAGACAAATCATCCTTCCGTTGAAACAGTGCTGGCTATTTGCATTGGATTGCAACTGAGTTCGATGGAAAGAGAGGAATTATTGGCTTTGGCAGGACACAAGCTGCAAAACTCTCCAAAACATTTTGCTTATAGCCTTATATTCGATACCTACAAAATTATGTCCGTACACGATTTTAACGCAGCTTATGCATCGCTGGAAATTGAGCCTTCTGGAAAGTTGCCTCTTAGGACAGCTTGATGACAGGAAAATTCTTTGAATGCTGTACATCTGAAAAGGTGTACGGTTTTTTTTTTGCTTTTTTTCAAAAGTCTTTGACATGAGATGTCAGAAATTCAAGCGAGCTGGATACAGCAGATACTTCAAATTTGTACCAATCTACAAAATCAGCCATTATCCAGAAAACTGCAAAACCTGTTATATTAGCCGGTTTTGCTCTGACATTGCATGATACGACTTCGAAAGGCGCAATCATTAAAATTTACATAGACGGTTAGACAAGCCGTACTTTTCGGAAAAGGAGAGCCAATGCAGTGCGAGATATAAGGAACAGCAAAGGCAAGCTGGTCTGTCGTTTAGACGAAAAAGCTGGAATTGTCGAAATCGTATATAAAGGCTGTAAGACGCTGATTCGTTTTAAGTCGGATGGCACGGCAGAAATCATTAACACAGAAGTCGCTTAACCTAAATACAAGTCAATAGCGAAAATCCGCAGAACCGCGAGACGGGCAGGATGACACCAATCACTGGTGTTCCCGCCCGTTTCTTTTTGTTTCTACGGATTTGAGACATCGGCCTCCTGCGGATTTTCAAGCCAACTTTTGAAAATCGCAGGAGGAAAACAATGTTAATCAATTACAAAGATGCCAACGGCAAAATCATTGAACTAGAAGTGTCCGAGGAAGTCGGAACCTTTTATCTGGAGTCAATCGAAGCGGAGAAAAAGAACGATCGCAAGAATTCGCGCCATGATCGTCACTCACAGCTATCCACCTTTGAATACGAGGACATCCGCTATTTCAGCGATGGTACCGACCTTCTCGCAGATCTTATTGAATCTGAAGTCGTCAGCCACGTCATGTCCTGCCTTAATGATCGGCAGAAATACCTAATACGCAAGTGCTTTCTGGAAGGTTGGTCGTATACAGATCTCGCCGCCCTGGAGGGCAAGGACGAATCCGCTATTCGCCATGCTGTAAATCGAGCAATTAACAAAATGAAGAAAAGTTTAGAATAGATCGTCCGAAATTGACCTTTCCCAAGGCTTACATTAGAAGGCACACATAATCAGCCTTCGGAAAGGCAAGGTGATCCATATGAAGCACATGCTCAAAATCAGTGTTTCCAAGGAACCGAAAGACGGCGGGATTGTTGGTTGTCGGCACGTCACCGTCCGGGAAAAGCTGCTCCGGATGCTTTTTGGCGACAAGCGGCGGCTGACGGTTATTATCCCTGGGGACAGCGTAAAAGCGCTATCAATCATTGAAGAAGGAGGTGAGAGTTATGATTCAACCCAAGCTGCTGCTAAACCTGGCTCGTGACTTGCGTTCCCTTGCGGCCAGCATTCAGGCGGTCGCTGATACAATGACGGACAATGGACCTACTGAAGCGGCTCAACCGGAAACGCCAGTATCCGCGAAGGAAACGGAGCCGAAGGCAAAGACGGTCACGCTGGAAGAGGTTCGTGCGGTGCTGGCTGACAAAAGCCAGCAGGGTCATACCGCCGAGGTGCGGATGCTGCTGGAGAAGTACGGTGCGCCAAAACTCAGTCAGATCGATCCGGCGAACTATGCCGCGCTGCTGGCGGATGCGGAGCGCCTGAAATGAACGGAGAAAAACAACATGCTCTGCTGTCCGCTTCCGGCGCGCATCGCTGGCTGAATTGCACTCCATCCGCGCGGTTGGAGCGTGAGTTTGATGATAATAGCGGAGAAGCCGCAGCCGAAGGCACGGCCGCCCATGCACTTGCGGAACATAAGCTGCGGCGCGCGCTGAAGATGCGCTCGAAAAAACCCGTCTCCAAGTACGACTCCGACGAGATGGACAGCTACACGGATGGTTACGTAGAGTTCGTGCTGGAACTTATCGAACAGGCAAAACAAACCTGCCCTGACCCCAAGGTGCTAATTGAGCAGCGTCTGGACTTTTCCAAGTATGTGCCGGACGGTTTCGGCACCGGCGACTGCGTGATCATTGCGGACGGAACGCTCCACATCGTGGACTACAAGCACGGCCAGGGCGTTTTGGTGGAAGCTGAGGACAACCCACAGATGAAGCTGTATGCCCTCGGTGCTTTGGAACTATTTGACAACATCTATGACATCGACACGGTGTCTATGACCATCTACCAGCCCCGCCGCGAGAATATCAGCACTCATAAGGTGAACAAGGACAGTCTGTATCAATGGGCGGAGGATACTCTTAAGCATACGGCAGAAAAGGCTTTCAAAGGTGAAGGTGAGTACGTTCCTGGTGAATACTGTCAGTTCTGCCGGGCGGCGGTTAAGTGCCGCGCCCGTGCGGAGGAAAAACTCAGCCTTGCCCGGTTTGAGTTTGCCTTGCCGCCGCTTTTAACAGACGGGGAGATTGAGGAGATCCTCTCCAAGCTGGACGACCTCACCGCGTGGGCAAATGACATCAAGGCTTACGCGCTGGAGGCGGCGGTTAGTTACGGCAAGGAGTGGAGCGGGTTCAAGCTGGTTGAGGGGCGCTCCAACCGCAAGTATGCTAACGAAGATGCTGTTGCGGAAGCGGCAAAAGCGGCCGGATACCGCGACATCTATCGCCAGAGCCTTATTACCATCACCGAGATGGAACGGCTTATGGGCAAGGCTAAATTTCAGGAAATCCTCGGCGCTTTTATCGAAAGACCGCCAGGTAAGCCGACGCTGGTGCCGCTTTCGGACAAGCGCCCGGCAATAAATGCATCAAGTGCAAAAATTGATTTTATGGAGGAATGAACTATGTCGAATGCAGCCAACAGAGTCAATACGGGAAGTCGAGTCAATCCAACAAAGGTCGTCACCGGTGTGGTGCGCCTGTCCTACGCCAATGTACACGAGCCCAAATCTATCAATGGAGGTACGCCAAAATACAGCGTAAGCTTGATCATTCCCAAGTCGGATAACAAGACTATCAGCGCTATTCAAAAGGCAATTGATGCGGCAATTGAGGAAGGGCGCGGCAAATTTGGCGGCAAGATTCCGAACAAGGCCGCTCTGAAACTCCCGCTGCGCGATGGTGATATTGACCGTCCCGACGATGCAGCCTACACGAACTGCTATTTCGTGAATGCCAACAGTAGCACAGCGCCGGAAATCGTGGACAAGTCACTCAACCCTATCCTGAACCGCTCGGAAGTCTACTCCGGCGTGTACGCGAGGGTCAGTGTCAACTTCTATGCCTTCAATTCCAACGGCAACCGCGGCATCGCCTGCGGTCTTGGCAACATCCAGAAAATTCGCGACGGGGAGCCGCTCGGCGGCAAGACAAGCGCTGCTGACGATTTCGCCACCGACCCTGATGAGGACTTCCTGTCGTGAGGTCCAGGCAAATTGCTGCAGAGGGAGTAAACGCCGCTCCCTCTGCGGCTTCTGTCAAAACAGAAGATATATCGGTGAATCACATAAAATCACTCTCGCTGGATCTGGAAACCTATTCGTCAGTCGACCTTGGAAAATCAGGTGTTTACAAATATGTCGAGTCACTTGACTTCGAAATCATTCTTTTTGGATATTCCATTGACGGCGGTGAGATTAAGGTAGTCGACCTTGCAAATGGAGAAACGATACCACCTGAAATTGTCGCCGCACTGACAGATGAGAACGTGATGAAATGGGCTTTCAACGCCCAGTTCGAACGAATTTGCCTGTCAAAGTGGCTGGGGTTACCTACTGGTCAATATCTAGACCCGCGGTCATGGCGCTGCACGATGGTATGGGCGGCCTATATGGGCCTGCCCCTCTCTCTCGAAGGGTCTGGCATGGTATTGGGCTTGGAGAAACAGAAACTTGCGGAGGGAAGAGACCTCATCCGCTATTTCTGCCAACCATGTAAACCCACCGCCGCCAACGGACAGCGGACGCGCAACCTGCCGAGCCATGCTCCAGACAAGTGGGCCGCATTCAAGGCATACAACCGCCGTGATGTGGAAACCGAGATGTCCATTCAGGAAAAGCTGACAAAGTTTCCTGTGCCGGACAGCGTATGGGCTGAATACCACATCGACCAGGCGATAAACGACCGTGGCGTGGCTCTCGACATGCCGTTCGTCCAGTCCGCCATTCAAGCGGATGAACGGTCACGAGCCGAACTGACCCGCCTGATGCGCGAACTCACGGAACTGGAAAATCCCAACTCGGTGGCGCAGATGAAGCGGTGGCTTGCCGAGCATGGACTTGAAACCGACACGCTGGGCAAGAAGGCAGTGACGGAACTTTTGAAGACTGCGCCGGAGCCGCTTGGCAAGGCGCTAGAGCTCAGGCAGTCGCTGGCAAAATCATCGGTCAAAAAATACATGGCGATGGAAAACGCCGTCTGCGCCGACGGACGCGCTCGCGGGATGTTCCAGTTTTACGGCGCCAATCGCACCGGCAGGTGGGCCGGCCGGTTGATACAATTACAAAACTTGCCTCAGAACCACATGCTCGATCTGGAACAGGCCCGCAGCCTTGTTAAGTCCGGCAACTTCGCCGCGCTAGATATGCTCTACGATTCCGTGCCGGCGGTGCTGTCAGAACTCATCCGTACTGCCTTTATTCCCAAACCGGGCCTAAAGTTTATCGTAGCAGACTTTTCCGCGATCGAAGCTAGGGTTATTGCCTGGCTTGCCGGTGAAAAGTGGCGCAATGAGGTATTTGCTACCCACGGCAAAATCTATGAAGCATCAGCAAGCCGGATGTTTCACGTCCCGATTGAAGAAATCACCAAGGGCAGCCCGCTCCGGCAGAAAGGGAAAATTGCAGAACTGGCCCTGGGATATGGCGGCTCGGTCGGGGCGCTCAAAACAATGGGGGCATTAGACATGGGCCTCAGCGAAGAGGAACTTCGGCCGCTGGTGGCGGCGTGGCGATCAGCCAATCCCAACATCGTAAAACTGTGGTGGGGTGTAGATAAAGCGGCCATGACCGCGGTTAGGGAACGGACAACATCTTCAACCCATGGCATCCGTTTTGAGTGTAAGAGCGGCATGCTTTTCATTACCCTGCCATCCGGCCGGCGGCTTGCCTATGTGAAGCCCCGAATTGGCATAAACCAATTCGGCTCAGACTGCGTGACCTATGAAGGGGTGGGCGTTGCGAAAAAGTGGAAGCGCATCGAAACCTACGGCCCCAAACTCGTCGAAAACATCGTGCAGGCAATAAGCCGCGACATCCTTTGTCACGCCATGGGGCGGCTTAATAGCGCGGGCTTCCCCATTGTGATGAGCGTGCATGATGAAGTGGTGCTTGAAGTGACAAACGGCGTTTCCCCAGAAGAAGTGTGCCGAATCATGGCTGAAACTCCGCCCTGGGCAAAAGGACTTATTTTACGTGCCGATGGCTTTATGTGCCCGTTTTATAAAAAAGACTAAGAAAATATTTTGTGAAACCGTCCGATTCTGCTCCTTTTCTTGGCATATAGCGAAAAAGGCACAAAAAAAAATGACGGTTATGGTACTCAAACAGCGGCGAACTGTCCTTTGATAATTAGAAGGCATCGATGCCTTCGAGATTGGAGGTTATGCAATGAAAGAACTCGTTCCCAAAGACAAATATGGAGTATTTGCGGATGCCAACGATACCGCCCGGGTAGATAGCTTGTATGTCGCCAAATATTTTGAGAAAGAGCATTTTCACGTTCTTCGTGACATAGCGAGAATCACTGACACCAAATCTGGATTAAGCGAAGACTTCACTCAATCCAATTTTGAGCGGACCTTTTACCGGGACAGCACTGGGAGAAAACTGCCTTGCTACATGATGACCCGTGACGGTTTTACCATGCTGGTTATGGGGTACACCGGCAAAAAGGCAATGCGGTTTAAAGAATTGTATATCCGACGCTTCAACGAGATGGAAAACTTTATCCAAACCCTTGTTACTGCCCGTAAGGATTTTCCGCTGCTGACGGAAAATATCCGGCTGCTGCATGAAAATCCCAAACCATATCACTTTAGCAACGAATGTGACATGATTAACCGCATCGTTACCGGAATGACGGCAAAACAGTTCAGAGAAGCTCACGGGCTGGAAAAAGGCAAAAGCATTCGTCCTTACCTAACTGATGACCAAGTTCGGATGCTGGAGACGCTGCAAAAGGTCGATATCGGGCTTTTAGTTGCCGTACCGGACTATGAACAGCGCAAACGCTATCTGGAATGGTACAAGGCAAAGCTAATGGAAAAAACAGCATAACGCAAGGAGGCTATTAAAATGTTTTATATCAAAACGCAAATCAACGACGCAGTCGATTTAACTGCCGAAATCCACGATGATAACGTGTTTACCCGATGCCCCGAATGTGGCAGGGAACTTGCCATCGACCTTGTGGAACTGCTGCAGGGCGGTGAAAGCGACTTGTACGGTACGGCGGTTTACTGCGCCGAATGCAGCCGGAAGCGCTGTGAGGGGGTGGGCTGATGGACAGGCGTAACAGCGAAGGCTATCCGGACCCCACCGTCGCCGAAGCGTTATCAAATGTGGCGCGGGAGGAAAAGGTCAAGCAATACCGCCCGCTCGTCTATATCTGCTCTCCTTTCGCCGGTGAGACTGAATACAACATCAGTCGTGCGCGGGGGTACTGCCGGTTTGCAATCAGCAAGGGATGCATCCCTTTGGCCCCACATCTCCTGTTTCCGCAGTTCATGGACGAAAGTGACCGCCAGCAGCGCGAGTTGGGTTTGTTTTTCGCGCTGGTTTTGCTGGGGAAATGCAATGAGGTATGGGTGTTTGGCAGCCGGATCTCCGACGGCATGAGCCGGGAAATAGCCGAAGCTAGAAAACGCGGTCTACCTATCAGGTATTGGAACAGCCGATGCGAGGAGGTAATGCCCCATGGACTATCTCGTTAAGATATCCGTCTGCAATCGCAAAACGGATAAAAAATACAAAAATCAAGAGCGGCCCTGGCGTTACCTGAAAGAACGAAACCGCAGCCCAGTGCGCACCTCGGAAACGGCAGAAGAATACCCCAAACTCCCCAAAGCCGAGCGCGATGCGGCCAAAGACCATGGCGGCTTCGTGGGTGGCTGGCTAAAGGGCGGCATCCGTAAGAACGGAAACGTCCTCTGCCGCACCCTTGGGGCGCTCGATGCGGACAAAATCCCAGCCGATACCGACTTTCCGGCCCTGGTAAAACAAGCCCTTGCCGGCAACGATTATTTTATCTACTCTACCCACAGCCATACACCCGCCGCGCCGCGCTACCGGATCGTCATCCGGCTGGGGCGTGAAGTAACCGAAGACGAGTATCCGGCGCTCATGCGGATGGTGGCCAAACAAATTGGCCTGGACTACTTTGACGACACCACCTACCAAGCTAACCGCATGATGTACTGGGCCTCTTGCCCGGCAAACGCCGACTTCTTCTTTGCCGAAAATGACGGCGAGCCGCTAAATCCGGATACCTATCTTGCGATGTATGAAGATTGGCGGGATGTAACCCAATGGCCGCTATCATCCCGGGAAAGTGAAGTAAAGCAGCGCGAAAAGGCCGAGCAGCAAGACCCCTTGGCTAAAACCGGCATCGTCGGCGCCTTTTGCCGGGCCTATTCGATTGAAGATGCCATAGCGGTGTTCCTAAGCGACATCTACGAGCCGTCAGCCATTACCGGCCGCTATGACTACATTCCTGCCGACAGCACCGCCGGAGTTGTGCTCTATGACGGCAAATGGGCCTATTCCCACCACGCCACCGACCCAGCCTGCGGCAGGCTCCTTAATGCGTTTGACCTTGTGCGCATCCACAGATTCGGCGATCTTGACGAGAAAGCGTCATATAAGGCGATGTGCGAGTTTGCCGTTAAAGACGAGCGGGTCAACGCCATTTTGCTTGCCGAGCGAAAAAAACAGGCTGGCTTGGAATTTACCGCAGACACTGATTGGATAAAGGCTTTGCAGCGAGATAAAAGCGGGCTTTTGCTAAATAATCTGCATAATATCAGGCTCATCTTGGAAAACGATCCAAACCTGCAGGGGATAGTGTTCAACCAGCTTGCAGATAACCTAGAAATCAAGGGTGAAGTACCGTGGAAACATCCCAGCCGTTTTTGGCGCGATGCAGATGATGCCCAACTTATCAGCTACATCGACTCTAATTACGGCACATTCTCATCCCGCAATTATGAAATTGCGGTCACCAAAGTGGCTGATGACCGCTCATACCATCCAATCCGCGAGTATTTAAACTCACTGCCGCCGTGGGATGGTGTGCCGCGGGTAGAAAAGCTCTTAACCGTTTATCTTGGGGCGGAAGATAACCGTTATGTCCGTGCAGTAATGCGAAAAACACTTTGCGCCGCCGTTGCCCGGGTGCTTAATCCTGGCATCAAATTTGACAACATCCTCGTTTTGAACGGCCCGCAAGGAGCGGGTAAATCAACACTCATTGCCAAGTTAGGCGGCGACTGGTATTCCGACAGCCTGTCGCTTACGGATATGAACGACAAAACCGCCGCCGAAAAATTGCAAGGATACTGGCTCCTTGAAATCGGTGAACTGGCCGGGATGAAGAAAGCCGACATCGATAAGGTGAAAGCGTTCATCTCGCGTCAAGACGATAAGTACCGTGCTAGTTTCGGGCGGCGCGTTACCTCTCATCCCAGACAGTGCGTATTTTTTGGGACGACTAACTCCGAGAAAGGATATCTCCGTGACATTACCGGCAACCGCCGCTTTTGGACAGTCAAAACACCAGGCAACGGCATTAAACGCACTTGGCAGTTAACCGACGCTGATGTTCGGCAGATTTGGGCGGAAGCGCTTGTTTATGTGAAAGCCGGCGAAAAACTCTACCTGGATGCTGAATTAGAAAAACTCGCCAAAGCCGAGCAGCGCGAAGCCATGGAGATGGATGAACGTGAGGGCTTGGTGCGCAAATACTTGGACACGCCGCTTCCCGACAACTGGGAGACGATGAACGTTTACGAGCGGCGAGAGTATATCCACTCCCCGGATGAACTGACATTGCCGCAAGGCAAAACCCACCGCCAAACAGTCACCAATATTGAAATTTGGTGCGAGTGCTTTGGCAAAAAGCAAGAAGACCTAAAACCGGTGGACAGCTATGCAATTGCAGCAATTATGGAGCGGATTGAAGGCTGGGAGAAAACAGGCAAACACATATCACTGCCAATTTACGGCAAACAGCGTTATTACCATCGGACAAACTAGAATAGGCAATCCACAGTAAAATCATGAGTTCAAGCCGCTAGCTACTGTGATGCGCTCGGCATTTGCCCTAGTTGAATTGCCGATAAGCAGTCCGCGCAGAACAACCCACCGCTTGTTCTTGAGTTGTGCCTAAAGTTGTTACCGCTAAAAATGCTTGAAATTACTAGGGGAAACGGTTGTCTAGAACAAGTGAACAACTTATCTATATTAGATTAAATTTTTTATATATAAGAGAGATGTTACCTGTGCGCGTGTGCGCGTATGCACGCGTATACGCGCGTATAAGAAAATTTTGTGCAAGTTGTTGCAGCAATCCTTCAAAGCCTAGTAAAATCAAGGCTTCGAGCAGGAACAACTTTAGGGAACAACTCAGAACAAGAACAAGTCAAATCACTAAGAGGGCAAACGAATGGAAAGACAAAAGGTTACGGCCCACAGATCGTGTGGGTCAGGAAAACTGATTGATATTGTCTTGAACTCAAGCGTTCCCAGTGTTCCAAGTTCCAGCGGGAATGAAAGCTGAAAAACGCATGGAGTGAACAATGAGAGAAAAATACACCGAACAAAAACTGGTCAAAGCCGTCAAGAAAGCCGGTGGGATTACCATGAAGCTCATATCGCCGGGGTTTGCTGGAATGCCCGACCGCCTAGTGGTTTTACCCATGGGAAGAATTGCTTTCGTGGAAGTGAAAGCGCCTGGCTTGAAACCCCGGCCGCTGCAAGTAAAAAGGCATGAACTCTTAAGGCGGCTGGGGTGCCGGGTGTATGTCCTAGACGATGAGGAAGAGATACCCCGCCTGCTTGCCGCAATAACGAGAGGGGGTGATGCCACCTGAAGTTTGTGGCGCATACCTATCAACAATACTCCATTGAATATATCCTAAACCATCCTACGGCAGCGCTGTTTCTCGACTGCGGCCTGGGTAAAACCGTCATTACCCTTACCGCTATCTTCGACCTGATTTTAGACAGCTTCCAAATCCGCAAAGCGCTGGTCATCGCCCCGCTGCGCGTTGCCAGGGACACCTGGCCGGCAGAGATTGAAAAATGGGATCACCTGAAAGGCCTTACCTATGCCGTCGCAGTCGGGAGTGAAGCAAAGCGCCGCCTAGCATTGGCGAAAAAAGCCCACATCTACCTCATCAACCGCGAAAATGTGCCGTGGCTCATTGAAGAAAGCGGGCTGCCTTTTGACTTTGACATGGTTGTCATCGACGAATTGTCATCTTTCAAATCCCATCAGGCTAAGCGGTTCAAAAGCCTGTTAAAGGTAAGGCCTAAAATAAAACGCATCATCGGCCTTACCGGCACCCCGGCGGCTAACGGCTTAATAGACTTATGGGCCGAGTTTCGCCTATTGGATCTGGGAGCACGGCTGGGCCGGTTCATCGGCAATTACCGGAGTGCCTATTTCATACCGGACAAGCGAAATCAGCAGATGGTATTTTCATATAAACCCAAACCCGGCGCCGAACAAGCCATCTACCGGCAGATCGCCGATATTGCCATCAGCATGAAAAACACCGACTACCTAAAACTGCCGCCGCTGGTGATGAATAAAATCGCCGTTAGGCTGTCGTCTGAAGAGCGGCGGCATTACCAAACGCTCAAAGACGAACTGGTGCTTTCCATAAAAGGCCAGGAAATTGACGCTGCTTGTGCCGCCGCGCTATCGAACAAACTTTTGCAAATGGCCAGTGGGGCGGTATACGACGAAACCGGCAGTGCCATAACCATTCACGATCGCAAGCTGGAAGCGCTGGAGGACATCATCGAAGCGGCAAACGGCAAACCGGTATTAGTCGCCTATTGGTTCAAACACGACCTTGAGCGGATATATAAGCGCTTGCCTGCCGAGCCGCTGGACAGTGCCGACTCCATCAGGCGGTGGAATGCCGGGAAAATCCCCGTAGCGGTGATCCATCCGGCGTCAGCGGGGCATGGCCTGAATTTGCAAACAGGCGGCGCGGCTTTAGTATGGTTTAGCCTGACCTGGAGCCTGGAACTTTACCAACAGACCATTGCCCGGCTCTGGCGGCAGGGACAAACAGAAACCGTGGTGGTGCACCACATCATTGCCAAAGACACCATTGATGAAGACGTCATGGCGGCGCTAGACAAAAAAGAAGCCGGCCAAGCGGCACTTTTAAGCGCTGTAAAAGCACGAATGGGGAGGGACGAAAATGAGTATAGATGATATCGGGGCCAGAAGGCTGATTGCCAGTATTTTAAAGAAAGCCTGCGACGACTATGCAAACGACAAAGGCTGCCCGGCATGGTGTACGTTTAAAGACACCTGCGGCTTTAACAAAATAGATGCCGAACACTGCGATGCCAAGCGGTTTATCCATTCCGCCTGGTGCGCGGCCCTTTGCGACGGACTCAACATTGACCATGAAGAATACGTGGCCATCTGCATCAAAAAACATCGCCTGAGTAAAAACACCTTCAAGTATGTCGAGCAAGAAATCCGCCAGTATAAGAACATCTTAAAAGAACTCAGCCGCCTAAAAAACGACATTATCCTGGCAACACCGGAAAAACAAGAAAAGCGAAGCAGCACTTTAAGCAACAGCACGGCGAGCAAAGCTATCAAAATTAGCATGGACAGGAAAATAGTTGAACTTGAAAAAACCAAAAACGCAATTGAAAAAACCTACCAGCGCCTGTGCCACGATAAGCAGGCTGTCATGGAAGAATACTGGAAAAGCCGGTACACGACCTCTGGGCTGGCAGACAAGCTGGGCGTAGATGAACGCACCATCCGGCGCTGGAAACAGTACATCGTCTACTCGGTGGCGGCAGAACTAAATTATTTGTAAAATGTCCGGAAATGTCCGTTTTGGGCTATTTTTACGGTGTAAAATAGTATCATGGGAGAATAAGCAAAATGAGAAAAAGTCCTAAAAGCTTCATTGCTTCAAGGACTTTTTATTTCTGGGCATCAGTTTTTAATTAGCCGTTTGAGTTCTTCATAAAAATTTTGGCGAGTGCCGGCAAGCAAGACAACTACTTTTTTGCCGTCGATTTCAAAAATGGAGTAAGCAATTTCATAGTTGGTCTTGTCATAATAAACATCGTAGCCATAAATGCCGGACAAATCGCCGCGCTTGGCTTGTCCAATATACGGGTTCTCTTTAATGAGGAGTAAAGCGGCCTTGAATTTGGCAAGCAATTGTTTGTCTTTAATCTTCTTAAAATAGCGTTCTGCGGCGGGACTAAACAGCAATTCGTACATAGTTAGTTTTCCTTGCCAAACACGTCATCAAAGGAAGCCGCTGGAGTTTCGCCGGAAGCAATACGTTCAGACTCCTCAATCATGATGCTGATAGCTCTTTTAATATTCTTACTTTCCACTTCGAAGCGACGGATAAGTTCGTCGCCGGTGAAACCTTGAGCGATAAGGTCTTTTAATATTTCTACAGAGAACTCCGTCTGGTCGCTGCGAATAGGACGGATAACAAGCGAGTTATCCTGTACAAAGCATTCGACTTCATTCTCGAGACCAAGCTGCTTAAAAAATTTCAGCGGGATAGTTATCTGGCGTTTTTTTGAAACGCTGATTATTTTTCTATCCATATGCCCACGCTCCATGGCCTTTGCTAGCATAGTAATCATCTCCATATATAGTATGCCGAAAAAGATATAATTATCCCTAAAATAATAATAACAAAGAAACCAAGAAAACGCAATAAATTTGATGACGGTATATTGCCTAGCAATTGGTGCGGAGCACACTCTGGATGAATAGAAGTTGTCGCATAGATTTTTTTATAAAATGTCCGGAAATGTCCGTTTTGGGGCATTTTGACGTTGTAGAATAGTATCATGGGAGAGTAAGCAAGATAAGAAAGTCCTTGGAGCAATAGGCTTTGAGGGCTTTTTTCAGGCAAAGGTGGCTGAAGATTATGCCCATGAAACCAAAACAGCCGTGCAAGCATCCGGGCTGTCCGCGTTTAACGAACACTCGCTATTGTGAACTGCATGCCAAGCTGCATGCCCATGACCGGGAAAGCGCCAGTGAGCGCGGCTACGGCAGCCGGTGGCAAAAGGTTAGAAAGCAGTTCTTGGCCAAGCATCCGCTTTGCGCGGAGTGCGAGCGGGCCGGAAAGTTGACCCCGGCAACTGTTGTGGATCATATCAAGCCACACCGGAAAGATGCGACGCTGTTTTGGGATGAGAGCAATTGGCAGCCGCTTTGCAAAAAGTGCCATGATAGAAAGACGAGAAATAAAGACAGATATATTGAGTATACATATAAAAAATAAGGACTGTACGTCTTTCTGTACGTCCCTATTTTTACGGTTAATATTTAATCATCAGCGTAGTCAAAGCCTATTGTTCCACAATTGTGAGAACCCCATCCTTCGGCCATAGCTTTGCTTGTTAAAAGCAGTATGTCTGAAATGGAAGGTATGCGAGCCTGCCCTCTAGCGCCTTGAAGATTACCATTAGGTCTACGCCAGATGAATCTATATCCATTTTCTTCATTGCCATCACCGTACTCATATCGGCAATATTGAAAACACAGATTCCATTCACCTGGGTTACCAATTTTTGTCTCGTTTAAAACAACAACTCGGGATTGAGTCATAGAACACAGCCTCCTTGACTTATGAGATGCTTATATTATACTTATAAGATACATATAAGTCAATGGGTGATTTAAAGTGTAATGTCATGACCGGAAAACCCGGACGCAGGACCAGTATCCAGAATATACTTTTTGACGAATATGTTTGCACTATCCAATATGTTTGCGCATTCATGGGTGGTAAACTATCCCCTATAGGGGGAGGGGGTCTAAAAACCCAGGTGCCACAAGGGTTGTAGCCGCCGCCCCCTTTCGCGCGAAAAATCGCAGAATTTAATAGGGGGGATACCCCCGAAACGCCGGGAAACCAGTTGTTATCTGTGTTTCCCGTTGCCTTTTTTGCGTGGTAATTAACGCATAGGCTGTAAAACACTTGCTGAGACGCAAGGTTTTGCGGCCTTTTTTCATGCAAAAATTCCGCGAAAAGGAAGTGAAAAAGTGACAGACGCTCAAGCCAAACAAATCCTGGAGTTTCGCCTGAAAGGAATCGGCTATAAAGCCATTGCTGCCATTCTTGGCCTTTCCCGCGACAAAGTCCGCAACTATTGCAAAGACCAGGGTTTAGAAGGCTATGGCCCCGTAGTAGCAGTCAACAAGCAAGAACAAATGCAGCAGGGCGGCGTTTGTAGGTGCTGTGGCAAAACTATCCAGCAGCCGGGCATGGGACGGAAACGGAAATTCTGCTCGGAAAAATGCCGGCGACAGTGGTGGGCCGCCCATCCGGAGGACCTAAAGAAAAAGGAAACGGCCATTTATAAAAAGACCTGCGTTTATTGCGGCCGGCAATTCACCGTATACGGCAACAAAAACAGAAAATACTGCAGCCACGAATGTTACGTGCATGACAGGTTCTGGCGGGAGGAAGAAGGCAGAGAGCCGTATGTAAGCCCCGCCCGGTACGAGGAGGAGGTAATCCATGAGTGAAATGAAATGGCAGTCGTTGCCGGTGGATGCTTTGCGCCCGGCGGCATACAACCCCCGCAAGAAGCTGAAGGCGGGAGACAAGGAATATGAAAAAATCAAAAACTCCATTTTAGAGTTCGGCTATGTAGACCCTATCATCGTCAACTACGATATGACGGTTATCGGCGGCCACCAACGGCTGACGGTTCTGAAAGACCTGGGATATACCGAAGTGCAGTGTGTGGTAGTTGAAATTAAAGACGAGAATAAGGTCAAGGCGCTAAATATCGCCCTTAATAAAATCACCGGCGCTTGGGATGAGAATTTGCTGGCCGGACTATTAGTGGACCTTAAGGCAGCCAACTTCAATACCGATTTTACGGGCTTTGAAGCGCCGGAAATTGACCAGATACTGACCCGCGTGCATAACAAAAACTGCAAAGATGACGACTTTGATATAGATGCCGCCCTGCAAGAAGAAAGCTTTGTCAAACCGGGAGACATATGGCACTTGGGAAAACACCGGCTAATGTGCGGCGATGCCACCAAAGCAGAAGATGTGGCAATTTTAATGAATGGGAAAAAGGCCAATCTGGTCGTCACCGACCCGCCGTATAACTGCTCCTATGAAGGCGGCACAGGAATGACCATCATGAACGATAACATGGAATCTAAAAAATTCTATGAGTTTTTGCTTGCGGCAATGAAGAACGCATACAATCATCTTGTCGATGGCGGGGCCATCTATATTTTCCACTCCGATGCGGAAAAGGTGAATTTTTATAACGCAACGGTCAATGCCGGCTTTCATTACTCCACCACCTGTATTTGGGTGAAAAACTCCCTAGTAATCGGCAGGATGGATTATCAGATGCGCCATGAGCCGATAATTTACGCCTTCAAAGACACCGCAAAACACAAGTGGTATTCCGATAGAAAACAGAGCACCGTATGGGAGTTTGACCGCCCGGTAAAATCCAAGCTGCACCCGACCACCAAGCCGGTTGAGCTTGTGGCCTATCCTATCCGCAATTCCTCCCAGGTCAATGGGATTGTACTGGACTTATTTGGCGGCAGTGGCTCTACCTTAATTGCCTGTGAGCAGATAGACCGCAGCGCCTATCTGATGGAACTCGATCCAAGGTACGCAGCTGTGATCGTAAAGCGGTATGCGGAAGCGGTGGGCGATACGAAAAATATCTTTCTGGAAAGAGAAGGCGGCATGTACACTTGGCAGGAAGTGTTGGCAGGGATGAACGATGGTTAGGTTAAGCGTTCGTCGACAATAGCGTAGGAGGTGTAATTCCTTGGAACCAACCCAAAGAAATGACTTTGTCATATTTATTCAGGACAAATTCGAGGAAATCCAAAAACTGTTTGCCAGAAAAAATGAAGGTTATGGCACAAGCGGCGATCTCTTCTGGAATTTTCGCCAGACAGCCAAAAGGCTTTACCCAGCTATATATGCTCAGGACCCTTATGCCGCGATGTTTTTGGTGGCGGAAACACTGGTGGATAAGCACAACGTAGCTATGGCCAAAGGCATTACGGTCAGCGAATGCGACGAACGGCTAATGGATAGAATTGTTTATTCCCTGCTGCAGCTAAAAATGGTTTACGAGCGGTCCGAAGGTAAGCAAGAATAATAACTTAAAATACCAAATAAACACTTGCTATTTCCTGTGTTTAGAGTGATATATAGACTACCGAAAAAACACAGGGAGGAAAAGCAAATGACGATCAAAAAAGGCGACCGGCTTCAATCAACAATTACCAAACAAACTTATGTAGTAGTTGGCAAATGGTGTGGCAACTGGGTGCTTGCTCCGACAGCAGCAGACCAAGAAGTGTGCTTGATCTACTCGACAGGCGAACTCGAAGAGATGGTGAGCACAATGAAATGGGCCTGGGAAGCGAGGTGAGAGGCATGACGCGCAAAGAACTGGTTCAAGCCCTGGAAGCAAGATGGGGAGCCAAAGCAAAATATCTGGGCATGCCAAGCTGCGACTATGAGCTCAAATGCAGCGCGGGAACCTTCATCATCGATCGTGACGGCGTGATCCGTGATTTGGAGGGGCGCGAGGTTTCGGCCGAGGAACTTTTGCGCGAGGAAGATTTAGCCCCAGATGGCGAAACAGCGCCAAGCGAGCCGGGTGAACTACCGGCTGAAGGATATGCGGTCGAACTGCCGCTGGCAGGGCATACGACAGTTAGCCTGCGGAATTTGGTCAATATGCTTGCTAGCAAAGAGCGGCTTTTAATTAGCGCCTTTGACCTGCCACGCCCGCTTATGGAGACAAGTTTGGCTGAGGAGCTTGGCCAGAGAAGTTTCGCGGATATGAAGGCCTTTCAGGTGTTTTGGGCTGAATCCCAATCTGGATGCTGCCATGGATTAAAACTAGACTTTGAAAATCAGACACTGACGATGAAACTGTTAAAAGATAATCCGATGCCGGACGAAATGGCGGCTTTTCGCGACTTGGCGGTTTGTATGACCGAATATGCCAAAAAGCTTAAGCATTCTACCTTCAAACCGGCGCAAGAAGAAAACCCCAAATACGCCATGCGCACTTGGCTGCTGCGGCTTGGCATGAATGGCGACGCCTTTAAACTAGCCCGCAAGGTACTCTTGGCAAGGCTTGCCGGCAGTGCTGCCTTCCGTACCCCGGCAGATGAGGAAAAGCATAAAGCGCGGCTATTGGCCAAAAAACAAAAACCGTGCGAGGTGGATGGCGATGTTTGTTAAAAAAGAAATCGTCGAGCAGCTGCGCAAGCAGTATCCTGCCGGCACAAGGGTTGAGCTTGTGCGTATGGATGATGAACAGGCCCCGCCCATCGGTACGCGTGGCACGGTGCTTGGTGTAGAC
The DNA here is from genome assembly GCF_001298735.1 of Propionispora sp. 2/2-37. GTDB lineage: Bacteria > Bacillota > Negativicutes > Propionisporales > Propionisporaceae > Propionispora. The sequence continues at coordinate 147,460 of NZ_CYSP01000010.1, forward strand.
GATGCCGGAAGCATTATGGTTTCCTGGGATAACGGCAGCAGCCTGAGCGTGGTCTATGGCGAAGATTTGTGCAGAAAGATAAACTGAAATAAATTTTTGAGATGCGGCCCTTGCGGGGGCTGTTTCTCGTATAGCCCGACACAAGGCTTCTTCGGAGGTCTTTTTTTTATGCCAGCAAAGCCGATGAGAGGAGGTGGGGCTGATGGCGCTAAGAGGAAGAAAACCAAAACCGACTGCAATTAAGAAGCTGGAAGGCAATCCAGGCAGACGGCCGCTGAATAAAAACGAACCCAAGCCGGATAAAAAAGCGCCCCGCTGTCCGGCTTGGCTTGAGGAAGAAGCAAAAAAAGAATGGAAGCGCATGGGCAAAATTTTAGAGCAGCTGGGGCTTCTGACCGAGATGGATATGGCAGCCTTTGCGGGATACTGCCAAGCCTTTGCCCGCTGGAAGGAAGCCGAAGAATTCATCACCCAGCATGGTACGATGATCCGCACCCCCAACGGCTACCTACAACAGGTGCCGCAGGTGTCCATCGCCCAGACAAACTTAAAGATCATGCTTAAATTCTGCGAGCAGTTTGGGCTAACACCCTCGGCCAGAAGCAGGATAGCGGCAGGCGAAAATCCCGAGCACGAATCCGATCCGATGGAGCTTATCTTAATAAACGGGGGTAAGCGGAGTGTATGATGAAACAAAAGCGCAGCGGGCAATTCAGTTTATCAACTGCCTAAAACACACCAAAGGCCAGTGGCGGGGCGTGCCGTTTGAACTTTTGCCCTGGCAGGAAAAAATTATCCGGGATATCTTCGGAACGGTAAAACCCAGTGGCTATCGGCAATATAACACGGCATATATTGAAATCCCCAAGAAAAACGGAAAACAGCTGGCCCTATCGACACCGATACCTACCCCGGCCGGCTTTACTACCATGGGAGAACTAAAAGTCGGGGATCAGGTTTTTGATGAAAAGGGCAATATTTGCAATGTAGTCGCAATCAGCCCTATTGACGATACCGAACAGGCATACAAAATAAACTTTAGAGACGGCACGACAATTATTGCCGGCGAAAGGCATCTTTGGCGGGTAGAAGTAACCAATAACGGAAAAAGAGAAAAAATCCTGACCACCGGCGAGATGTATGAAAAGCAAAATAAGGCAAGCAATAAAGATAACAGGGCACTATTTCGCATCCGGATAGCGGATGCTTTTATTTTGCCGGAAAAAGAATTGCCCATTGACCCGTATCTTTACGGTTACTGGCTGGGAAACGGCCACGTTTACGACAAAAGGATACCGGATTGTTTCTTGCGTGCATCTCTTAAACAACGGCAAAGATTGCTGCAAGGGTTAATGGACTCGGACGGATGTGTGAGCAAAAATAAAGGGCAGGCCATCTATGTAACCATATTGCCTGAGCTGGCAAAAGACATTCAAAACCTGCTATGGTCTTTGGGGATAAAAAACACCTTAAAAACAACCCTTTCCCGGTTTAGGGAGCCGACCGGTGAAACGTGCTACCTCATACGCTTTACTGCATTTGACGATCAAGATGTTTCGGCACTGGACCGAAAAAAGACGAGAGCTAAAGCAAGAAACAATAACAGCCGTTCGCATTATCACTACATCAAGTCGATCGAAAAAACAAAACCCTGTCCGATGCGATGCATTCAGGTAGATAGCCCCTCCAGGCTTTATTTGGCCGGGCAGTCTATGGTGCCAACACACAACAGTGAGCTTGCCGCCGCCGTAGCCCTCTATATGACCTGCGGCGATAATGAATGGGGAGCTGAAGTTTACGGCTGTGCTTCCGATCGTCAGCAGGCCTCCATCGTCTTTGATGTAGCAGTCGACATGGTAGACCAGTGCCCGGCGCTCAAAAAACGGATCAAGCCAGTCATATCGGTAAAGCGGCTTGTGTATCAGCCTACCAACAGCTTCTATCAAGTATTGTCGGCCGAAGCCTACACCAAGCACGGGCTCAATGTGCATGCTGTGGTATTTGATGAACTGCATGCCCAGCCGAGCCGCGATCTCTATGATGTCATGACAAAAGGCTCAGGGGATGCAAGAACGCAGCCGCTATTTTTTCTCATTACCACCGCCGGTACCGACCGCAACTCGATCTGTTGGGAAGTACACCAAAAAGCAGTAGATATTTTGGCGGGGCGCAAGATTGATCCGACGTTTTATCCCGTGATTTACGGTATTGACGACGATGACGACTGGACGAGTGAAGAAAACTGGTATAAGGCCAACCCATCCCTGGGCCATACCATTGACATAGAAAAGGTCAGGGCTGCTTTTCAAAGCGCCAAGGAAAATCTGGCGGAGGAAAACCTGTTTAGGCAGCTTAGGCTTAACCAATGGGTCAAGCAATCGGTGCGCTGGATGCAGATGGATCACTGGGACGAGTGCGCTTTTCCTATTGATCCCGAAAGATTAAGAGGCAGGATTTGCTATGGCGGGCTGGATTTATCAAGCACCACGGATATTACCGCCTTTGTGCTGGTTTTCCCGCCGCTTGCGGAAGACGATAAGTTTATCGTGCTGCCATACTTTTGGATTCCTGAAGATAACCTAGCTACAAGGGTCAGGCGCGATCATGTGCCGTATGATATCTGGCAGCAGCAAGGTTACATTAAAACCACCGAGGGCAATGTCGTGCATTATGGCTTTATCGAAGCGTTTATTGAAGAACTCAATACCAAGTATCATATCAGGGAAATTGCTTTTGACCGCTGGGGCGCGGTACAAATGGTGCAAAATCTGGAAGGCATGGGCTTTACCGTCGTGCCTTTTGGCCAAGGCTACAAAGATATGTCGCCGGCAACGAAGGAACTGATGAAACTGACCTTGGAAAGAAAAATTGCCCATGGCGGCAATCCGGTGCTGCGCTGGATGATGGACAACATCTATGTCAAAACTGACCCGGCCGGCAATATCAAGCCGGACAAAGAAAAAAGCACCGAGCGCATTGACGGTGCTGTAGCTTTAATTATGGCTTTGGATAGAGCTATACGAAATGGCGGCTATAGCGGGAGCGTGTATGACGAGAGGGGGATATTGGTGCTTTAAATAGGATAAAGGGGTGGCCATGTAGAATGACAATATGGTCAGCAGTAGAAGTTTACCTAGATGGAAAATATTTCGAGTATCAATTGATACTATTTTTCTTGACGGTAAAAAATTGAGGTGATATACTGATCATGAAAGCATCCTATGAAAAAAGCACAATTGAAAGCGAATTTGATGTCAGTACTTACCTGGAGCGTTTGAAGTATGCTCTTGAGAGTGGCAGTGCGACGATCAGCTTTCAGATGAATCGTCAGGTTGACGATGCAAGGGATAGAAAGTATACAAATAGATATACTATGCATACTCTTTTTCCAGATGAAGATGTAGTAGCAGTATTAAAGCGAGAACTTGCTACGCTTACTGTACACGACTATATAGAAACAGTGAAAGATACCCGGTACCCAAAGCGCTCAGACATGCGAGTATTCGGAAAGAAATATTCGGGAGAAGACGTATATATTAAAATCCGAGTGGAGCTTGTTGGCTCGATGGGTAATAATTATGTTTTTGTAATGTCCTTTCATTTTGCCGAGAAAGCATTTGTAGAGACTGATTTTCCTTATCGGAAAAGAGGTGGATGAAATGAAAGTTCTTAAAAGTGAGGTTAAGCTTTGTCTTAGCTGCATGGAAGAACACAAGGTTGATATTGTTGAAGTAATGGAGCACGAAGTGTTTAAAGGCGTTGAAGTGGATTTTCCCGCTATCTATGAGTATTGTTCGAACACTGATGAATATCTAGAAAATGAAGACATGATACATGCCAACAGCCTTGCCATTAAAGATGCGTATAGGAAAAAAGTTGGCCTATTGACTTCGAAAGAAATTATTAGCTTGCGGGAAAAGTATGGGGTTAGCCAAAAGGATCTTTCTGAGATTCTTGATTGGGGCAAGGCAACGATCACTAGATATGAAAATCATCAGGTTCAGGATAGAGCTCATGACGATATCTTAAGAAAAATTGATTCCGATCCAAGATGGTTTTTAGAACTATTAAAACGGGCGAAGGATAAGCTGCCCCAGAAAACATTTGAAAAATATTGTCACTCGGCTCGTGAACAATATAATAAGCAGAAAAACCAATATCTTATTGCTTCTATTCAGGCACTCTACGCGAAGTTTGAAGGGGAAGACAAGACTGGATCAGTAGAATTGGACCTTGATAAAGTTGTGGAAGTAATTAATTACCTTGCCCAAAACGTCTCTGTCCTTCACAAAGTTAAACTGATGAAGCTGCTTTGGTATGCCGATATTTTGCACTATAAAAGGCATGGAAGATCTATAACAGGCCTTGTTTATAGCGCTTTGCCTATGGGAGCAGTACCAGAGGGACATGAGCAAATTGTAATGTTGGATGGAGTTAGCTTTGATACCGTAATGTATGGTGATAATGTTGGATACAAGTTCAAGCCAACGCCCGGCTTAGAAATCAAGCGGCTTACCGCGGATGAACTTGAGACGATTGATAAAGTAATCAGTGAATTTGGTCATTTAAATACCGATCAGATTGTTGACAGAATGCATGAAGAGGAAGCATATAAGTGCACAGAGGGTAATTGTATCATCTCATATTCTTTTGCTGATCAACTGTCAATAGAATAATAAACATAAGCGCTCCAAATAGGGGCGCTTTTTTGCGCCCATTTTCAGGAGGTGACTCATGAAAATCCCCTTTTTATCAAGATTTTTCCCCACAAGAGCCAGTCCAAAGAATACTTTTTGGGGCAGTGCCTACAGTTTTTTCTTCGGCACGAGCTCCAGCGGCAAGACGGTTAATGAGCGGACGGCGCTGCAGACCACCGCGGTCTACGCCTGCGTGCGGATACTGGCCGAAACCATCGCTTCCCTGCCGCTTCACACCTACAAATATACTGTTAGCGGTAAAGAAAAAGCCCTCGACCATCCCATATACTACTTGCTTCACAGCGAGCCCAACCCGGAGATGACCTCATTCGTGTTTCGCGAAACACTGATGGGTCATCTTTTGTTATGGGGCAATGCCTATGCCCAGATCATCCGGGATGGCCGGGGCAGAGTGGTTGGTTTGTATCCGCTTTTGCCCAATAAGATGGTCGTGGGCCGGAGCGACCAAGGCCAGTTATACTACCAATACGAAAAAGACGGCCAAACATATTTCCTGAGAAATTATGAAGTCCTCCACATTCCGGGGCTTGGCTTTGACGGCCTCATCGGCTACTCGCCGATCGCCATGGCCAAAAACGCTATCGGTATGGCCATCGCCACCGAGGAATACGGCGCCAAGTTCTTTGCTAACGGGGCAAGTCCCGGCGGTGTGCTCGAGCATCCCGGTGTGGTCAAAGACCCGGCGCGCATCCGGGAAAGTTGGAACGCGGTGTACCAAGGCAGCGGCAATGCTCACCGGGTGGCGGTACTCGAAGAGGGCATGAAATTCCAGCCTATCGGCATACCGCCGGAGCAGGCCCAATTTTTAGAAACCCGCAAGTTCCAAATTGAAGAAATTTGCCGGATTTTTCGCGTGCCGCCCCATCTGGTCGCCAGCCTTGACCGGGCGACCTTCTCAAACATTGAGCACCAATCCATCAGCTTTATCGACAACACCATTATTCCGTGGGTGACGAGAATTGAACAATCCCTGCAAAGAGCGCTGTTTTCGGAAACTGAGAAGAGAAGCTTTTGCATCAAATTCAATCTGAACGGGCGGTTGCGGGGCGATGCGGCCGCACGGGCAGCCTTTTACCAAACTATGCGGCAGAACGGGATCATGTCGGCCAATGACATCCGCGAACTGGAAGAAATGAACCTAATACCCGAAGAACTGGGCGGCAACAAGCTTTTGGTCAACGGCAACTTTGTAGATATGGCGAGTGCCGGGGCGTGGACGAGCAAATACGGAGGTGGTGAGAATAAAACTTAACATAGTAAGTCGATTTCAAAATCAAGATGAGGAGATGGGTATGAAAAAATTTTGGCACTGGGTAAAAAACGAGGCGGGCCGCACCCTGTACTTTGACGGCTACATCGCCCAGGACAGCTGGTTTGACGACGATATCACTCCCAAAAAATTTAAAGCCGAGCTAAACAGCGCCGCCGGGGATATCACCGTTTGGCTCAATTCACCAGGCGGCGATGTCTTTGCAGCCAGCCAGATCTACACCATGCTAAAAGAGTATGAGGGCAAGGTTACGGTCAAGATTGACGGCATTGCGGCCAGCGCCGCCTCTGTGATCGCCATGGCCGGCGATGAGGTTGTGATGTCGCCGGTGGCCATGATGATGATCCACAATCCGGCTACGATGGTCTTTGGTGAAGCTTCCGACCTTGCCAGCGGTATCAAGATGCTTAACGAGGTCAAAGAAAGCATCATTAACGCCTATGAACAGCGAACCGGGCTGCCCCGCAGCAAAATCTCAAGCATGATGGACGCGGAAACCTGGTTCAGCGCGCAAAAAGCGGTAGAACTGGGCTTTGCCGATAAAATCCTCTACGCGCCTGATGCACAGGATGCGGCAGAGGGTTTTATTTTTGACCGCTTTACCGTCACCAACGCGCTGCTTGCCAAGTTTCCCCGGGAAAAAGCCAAGCAGCCGGCGACAGTGGCGGGAACGCCATATAAAGAGCTGCTGACAAGACTGGAACTCTTGAAATAAACACGAGGGAGGAACTTACTATGAACAAAATACTCCAGCTGCGTGAAAAACGCGCCAAGCTTTGGGACAGCGCCAAAGCTTTCTTAGATTCCCGGCGAAATGAAAATGGCCTCTTATCGGCCGAAGATACGGCTACCTATGAAAAAATGGAAGCCGATGTGGTGAACCTGGGCAAAGAAATCGACCGCCTGGAACGCCAAGCGGTGCTGGATTTAGAGCTGTCCAAACCAACCACTGCTGCCATTACCAATAAGCCTAGCCAGCACCAGGAGCCGGAAAAAACCGGACGGGCGTCCGGCGAATACAAAGCCGCTTTTTGGAAAGCGATGAAAAACAAAAACAGCTTTGATGTGCAAAATGCCCTGCAGGTCGGCACCGACTCCGAAGGCGGCTACCTGGTGCCGGACGAATTTGAGCGTACTTTAATTGAAGCCTTGGAGGAAGAAAACATTTTCCGGCAATTGGCCACTATCATCACCACATCATCGGGTGATCGAAAAATTCCGGTAGTGGCATCAAAAGGCACCGCTGCCTGGGTGGATGAAGAAGGGGCTATTCCTGAAGCCGACGACGCCTTTGGTCAGGTTTCCATCGGCGCCTACAAACTAGCCACCATGATCAAGGTGTCCGAAGAACTCTTAAACGACAGCGTATTTAACTTAGAGCGATACATCGCGAAAGAATTTGCCCGGCGCATTGGGGCAAAAGAGGAAGAAGCCTTCTTTGTCGGCGACGGCGTTGGCAAGCCCACCGGCATTTTCCATGCAACTGGCGGCGCCGGCGTGGGAGTCACAACCGCCAGCGCCAGTGCCATCTCCTTCGACGAAATCATGGACCTGTTCTATTCCCTAAAATCCCCGTACCGCAAAAATGCCGTCTTCATTACCAATGACGCAACCGTCAAAGCCGTTCGCAAACTAAAAGACGGTAACGGCCAGTACCTCTGGCAGCCTTCGGTCACCGCCGGCCAACCGGATACCATCTTAAACCGCCCGCTCAAGACCTCAGCCTATGTACCAACCATTTCCTCAGGCGCCAAAACCATTGCCTTTGGCGATTTCAGCTACTACTGGGTAGCCGACCGGCAGGGCCGAAGCTTCCAGCGGTTAAATGAGCTGTTCGCCGTAACCGGCCAAGTGGGCTTTAAAGCCACCCAGCGTGTTGATGGTAAGCTCATTTTGCCTGAAGCCATCAAAGTACTGCAGATGAAAGCGTAGGTGGGAAACGATGAGTAACGTCAAAAACTATACCGAGCAAGGCGGGGAAAAGACGGTAATTGGCGGTACGCTTGCCATCACCGGAGAAGGCAGGCTGACCTTTGCGGGTACACAGCTTAAACCGGCAGCGGCGCAAGCCGACAGTACCGCTTCAACGGTAGCTGAAATGGTAACGGATTTTAATGCCTTGCTTGCCAAATTACGCGCCGCCGGCCTCATGGAAGAAAGCCATGGCTGAAGTGCTGACACTGACGGAAATAAAGGAATACCTACGCATTGACGGTGAGGAGGAAAATTCCCTGCTCACCGCTCTTTATGCCGCGGCAAAAGAACACTGCGAAAACTACCTGCAAGCACCTTTGCCAAGCGAGGTACCCATGCCGGTCAAACAGGCCTTACTCATTTTAATCGCCCATTTTTACGAGCAGCGCACGGGCGAGGATATCCCTAAGGTGGTATATGCCCTGCTCACGCCCTACCGCGAGTCAAGGTGGTAGATGACATGAATCCAGGCGAACTGAACTGCCGCATTACCTTGCTCGCGGAAGTAAAAACAGCTGACGGGCAGGGCGGCTACGAAACCGAATATGTGTCACGAGCTGCCCTATGGGCCAAGATCATGCCGGTGACGGCAAAAACAACGGACCAATACGAACAAATGACACCGGAAATACTCTACCGCATCATCATTCGCTATCGCCGCGATGTGGCGGTGACGGATAGGATTCAATACGGCAGCCGGGAGTTCGAGCAAATCGGGCCGCCTGTTGATATCGAAGAAAAACATGCATATTTAAGGCTTGAATGCCGGGAGGTGGTGGCCGATGCGGCCGACGATTAGAGTAACCGGGATTGATCAATGCATTTCCTTTGGCGATCTCATTTCCACTAATGTCAGTCAGGCCATTGAAAAGGAAACGGAGCTAGGTGCAAAAGCTGTGCGCAAGCGGGAACGAGAACTGGCGCCGGTTAAAAGCGGACTTTTGCGCAAAAGCATTGTAAACCGCAAGGGGAAATACGGCATCTCCCGCATGGTCAGGGCCAAAGCGCCGCATGCGCCGCTGCAGGAATATGGCACCAAACGAGGCGTGAAGGGCAAGCATTTCGCCGAGCGGGCGCGCCGTGAGCTGATGCCGGGTATCCAAGAGAAGATCCGGACAGCGGTGCGAAATGAGGTGAGACGATGAAGCGATCCCCAGTGTCGCCGCTAAACAAGGCGCTCTTTGAGCGTTTAAAAAGCCAGATGGTCGCTCCGGTTTATGACCATGTGCCGGCAGGCAAAAAAGCACCCTATGTGGTGCTGACCGATACTGCGGCGCAAGGCTGGACGACAAAGACTATATCCGGGGCGGAGGTAACGGCCACCATTAAGATTATCAGCGAATACCAGGGAGACAAGGAAGTGGCAGAGCTTTGCGACAGGGCTATTTCGGCAATCCAAAGGGAGCCGCTGGTTTTAACTGACGAGTGGCAGGTAGTGCTTTCAAACGTGGACAGCCATGCGGTGGAACGCTTGGAAACGCACCGCGAGGCGACGGTAACCTTCAAGTTTACGATTATTGACACCGAGGAGTGATGAAAGATGCCTTTAATTCCCAGCGACGGCGTGGATTTTCTCTTAAAAGTGAATACCGGGACGGCCGAAACGCCGGTCTGGACGGTGATTGGCGGCCAGCGGGGCGCGACCTTGAGTTTGACGGCGGAGCAAATTGATGCCTCTAATAAGCAATCGGGAGCCTGGAAAACCAGTGTACCCGGCATGATGTCCTGGAGCATTGACGCCGATGCGGTGCTGCTGACCGATGCATCGGGCCTGAGCATCGATGCCGGTCGGGCCAAACTTCTCAGTGTGTTTGCCAACCGCGAACTGGTGCATGTGCGATATGTCAGGAAAGACGGCTCGAAATTCCAAGGCTATGCGGCCATTACCGATTTGAGCGAAGAGTCCCCGCATGACGGCGTGGCGACGTATAAAATCACCTTGGCCGGGGCGGGCGCACCGGAAGAAGTGAACGGCACCAAACAGGTGGAAACGGCAGAGGTTGTCGGCACCATTACGACGGCCGGCAATGCCATATTTACGGTAACTGCCGCCGGAATGACCGGCTCGCCCAAAGCCATCAGCGTGGCCGTGGCGCTGGGTGATTCGGCGGCTGTGGTAGCGCAAAAAGCCCGTGAAGCACTGGCGGCAGACAGCGCAGTGACTGCAAAGTTCAGCGTGGGCGGCTATGGCACAAAGGTGGAGTTGACGGCTTTGACTGCGGCGGCCAATGACAGCACGCTTAACATTGCCATTGCCAACGGGACGTGCGCCGGCTTGACGGCGGCTCCGGTTTCAACCCACACTACTCCGGGCGTTGCGCCTGCGGCATAAAAACGGAGGAATGGATGATGACAAAACCTGTGTTTATTACGATTGGCGGCAAGGAGCGCCGCCTTCGATACGATATTAACTCAGCCGCAGAGATGGAAGAATTGATGGGAGGAAAATCCCTGCTTTATGTGATGAGCAATCCCATGGCAGCAGGGTTTTCGGCCATTCGCATTCTGCTGTGGGGTGGCCTCAAGCACGCGGAAAAAGGGATCACTCTGCAGCGGGTGGGGCTGATGATGCAGGAATACATGGAAGCCGGCGGCAGTTTCGGGGAGCTGGCCGGCAGGATCGGGGAAGCCATCAAGGCATCGAAAATCATGGGTGAGAGCCTGGCCGGCGAGGAAGATACTGAGGAGGAGACAGACGAGGGAAACGAGTGACCACCGTAGCCCAGTGGATCGAAAAAGCTGCGCCGGTGGCTTACGGCCCGTTGGGATTAAAGCCGTGGGAATTTGGCCGGCTGACCTTCGGTGAGTTTTACGAACTGGCGGAAGGCTATCACTGGCGAACCAAGCAGGAACAGATAATGACAGCGGGTTTTGTCGCTTCCGTCATCAACACCTGCACATCGCGCGACCTGAAAAAGCCGGTTACGGTGGACATGCTGCTTGGCCGGGAGCCGAAAGAAAAACAAAAAGTAACGCAAGAGCAAGCCAAGGCGGACATGAAAGAGCTTTTATCCAGCGTGGGATGACGATGTTGGATAGGAAGACTAAACTTTCTTGCATAGTTTTTGAGCAATAGTATGCAAAAAAGTCAAACAGCTTATCGCGAAAGTGGGGTGAGACTATGGCCGGGAATGCTTCGATGACAATTTTTATCGGCGGGGATAACAGTGATTTTTTGAAAAAGTGGGAGAGCACCAAGCGCGCACTCCGCAAAGGGCTTGGCTCGGAAGCGATGGCAGCGTCGGAGAGCATTGCCGCCGGCCTGGCCGCCGGAGCAGCTGCTCTTGCCGCTTTCGGGGTTGCCAGCATCAACCTGGCAGGTGACCTGGATGCCAGCCGCAAAGCCTTGACCACCCTCTTGGGCGACGCCAAGGCCGCGGAAAAAATGCTCGCCGATTTGGCGACCTTTGCGGCGGATACTCCCTTTGAATTGCCAGGTCTTCTGACCTCATCGAAAAAACTGCTGGCCTTTGGCTTTGCGGCCCAAGACATTATACCCATGCTGGCGGCGATCGGCGATGCGGCGGCGATGTTAGGGATTGGACAGGAAGGGATTAGCCGCTTGACCAACGCCATCGGCCAAATAGAGGCCAAAGGAAAAGTGTCCGCCGAAGAAATGATGCAGCTTGCCGAAGCCGGTGTGCCGGCGTGGAAGTTCTTGGCGGATGCTATTGGAACCGATATTCCGACGGCCATGAAAATGGCCGAGCAAGGGGTGATTGACAGCACCACCGGCATCAACGCGCTCTTAATGGGCATGCAGGAGAGGTTCCAGGGCGGTATGGAAGCCATGAGTAAAACCATTCCCGGACTTATGTCGACCATCAAGGACAATGTCAAAACGGTGATGGCGGAGATAGGCGACAGTATATCAAAAAGCCTGAATCTCCCCGAAAAAATGCAAGGCATTGCCGACTGGCTGTCAGAGTTTGCCGCAGCCGTGAAGGCGCTCGGGTTGAAAGAAGCGTTGCAAGGCATGATCCCGCCGGAGACAATCGCTGCGGTGTTTGTGCTGTCCGGAGCGCTTTTAGGCGCGGCGGTTCCGGCGATGGTGGCATTCGGGATTGCAGTTTGGACAGCACTGGCTCCTTTACTGCCCTTTATTGCGGCCGGAGCTGCGGTGGGGCTCTTGGCTTACGAAATTTGGAACAACTGGGAGCCGCTGGCCGAACTCTTCAGTACCTTATGGATTACGGTCACGGATATTTTTAACGATGCCTGGAATGGGATAACCGGCCTGGTCACTGACGCATTGGGGGCAGTTGTTCAGTTCATTGGCGATGGCTGGAATGCGGCAGGCGAAGCCACAGCGAGTGTCTGGAACAGCATTGTAGACTATATCGACGGTGCCTGGGCCAGCATCAAAGAACTGGTTGCGCAAGGCATCAACTGGATCGTAGACAAGCTCAGCCCGCTGAAAAGCTTTTTTGCCCAGTTCATTCCTGATTCGGTAGGGAACTGGTTTAACAAGGTTACTGAAGGCATCGGCAGAATCGGCGCGGTGGCGGGTAAGTTCAATTTTGGCTTCAGCCGCAAGGATATATCCGCCCTGCTTCCCCAGATGACAAAGCCCAACACCAAGTTTACGGGACTTACAAATGCCGCTCAAAGTGCCGGTTCGCCAGCGAGCGGCAGCGGAACCGATCAAGCGGCAAAAGATTTTGAGAAACTGCAGAAAAAAGCGGAACAGGCGAGCAAGGCAATTGAAAAAGAATGGCTGCAACTGACCGCCACCCAGATGGACGCCCTCGATGCCTGGTATGCCGACGAACTGGAGACCTTAAACGAATCAAAAGATGCCAATGAAAACTATGAGCGGGATGTCCTGCGGCTTAATGAGATTTACGCAGCTAAAAAGAAAAAGATTCTGCTGGACGAGCAAAAGGAAAACAACCGGATTGCCGATCAGGCGGCTGACCTAGCCCGGAGTCTCTCCGACAAACTGGGCGGGCTTGGCCTGGCTGGTGCCAGCAAGCAGAAGTTTGACATCGAAACCGACGCGGCGCGGCAAATCGAGGAAGTGCAGAAAAAATACCGGGACCTTGCCCTCGAGTATTCCGCCGGCACAGCCGCCCAGCAGGAGCAGTTTCGCAAAGCGTGGGAAGAGAGTGGCATCCAGTTTGCCATTACCGAAACCGGCATGGTGGACTTCAGCCGCCAGGCGGCTGCCGAACAGGTCGCCATTGAAGCGGAGAAAAACCAGCGCATAAAAGACTTGCACTATGAGCGCGTCAAGTTCCAGGAGGAACTGGACCGGGCGCGGGAAGAGGGCGACGTCGCCAGATTCCAGCAGCTTCTAACTACCGAACAGGCGATGTTTACCCGTGACCTAGCCGGAAAACAACAGTACATTGATGCCTACTATGAAGTGTGGAAAGGGTCTCATAAATCCTCCATGGAGATTATGGCACAGCAAATGGCCGGTACGTACGAGGGCCTGAAAGGCTTTTTCGCAGACATTCTTACCGGTACGAAATCCATCGGTGAGGCCTGGCAAGCCCTAGGCAAAAGCATAATGAAAATTATCGCAGATATGGCGGCCGAGTGGCTGGCGAGCCAAATTACCATGTCTTTGTTTCCCGCATTGACGCCGATCCAAACACAAGGCGGGATATCCGGAGTCCCCAGACGATATGCTGCTGGCGGTAACTACCCCGGTGGCCTTGCTTTAGTAGGGGAAAAGGGGCCGGAACTCATTCATTTTAATCGCGGCGGCCATGTGTTTACCGCTGCCGAAACAAAGAAAATTATGAGCCAAAGTGCAGAAGTAAAAAATAGCAGACCGATGATCATTAATATGAACATCACGACACCGGATGCGGCCAGTTTCCGCCGCAGCCAATCACAAATATTAGCAGAGGCCAACGCTGCTTTGGCCTTGGGAAGGAGAAACCTGTAATATGCAAGCTTTTCATGAAGTGCAGTTTCCGCCCGATATTTCCTATGGCGTAACTGGCGGTCCTGAGTATTCAACCGATGTTGTAATTACCGGTTCCGGGTATGAACAGCGGAACATAAACTGGTCCCAGGCTCGGTGCAAGTATCAGGCAGCCCATGGAGTAAAAAATGAAGACCAAATGAGAAGGCTGCTCGCCTTCTTTCGGGCGCGCCGCGGTAAGGCATATGGCTTTCGTTTCAAAGATTGGCTTGATTTTCGGGGAAAAGGAGAATATGTCGGTACAGGTGATGGCAAAACAACCACCTTTCAGCTGATTAAAACCTATATTGACGATGGCGGGTATACGGATGTACGCAAAATCAGAAAGCCAGTTGTTGGAACAGTAAAGGTGTATATGGATGGCATTGAGCAGCAGGCCAATTGGTCGGTAAATTTTACCAACGGTATTATTACTTTTGTTTCAGCACCGGCTCAGGGCACAGTTATTACCGCTGATTTTGAGTTTGACGTGCCTGTTCGATTTGATACCGACCATTGCCCTCAGTCTATCAAAGACTGGAATATCTACGGCTGGGATAATATCCCCCTCGTAGAAATACGTGTTTAGGGAGAAAAAGTGTGGCTATCATCGTCTATAACGGCACTGTTACCGCAGGAGGTACAGATGGAAACCCTATAACACAAGATAATCCCATTCTCGTGTCTGCGGATAGAGGAACGGTATCCGAGACTGTGAATCTTGCGCTGCGAGCCACTGGTTCCCTTCATTTCTTATGTAATATTAAAGTTACAGGAAAAGGCGCTGAGGCTGTGCAGTTATCGCTAGATGGCGTTACATGGTCTCAGAGTTTATTTATCCACCAGGTGGACACAATCAACCGTCTGTTCTTTTTACGGACAGTAGTCGGCGATGAGGAAGATTATGGTGATAACACTACGGTATCTTTGCAGCTAGACTACTATCAACCTGTATAGGGGTGGTATTTTTGGGATTAAAATTTTATATTAATGGAACCGTTGGTGCCAAAGACGGCACCTTAGTGTCGAGTGGCAGTATGACATCGCCTATTGTCTTCGGCGGTATGTATCCAGGCGCAAGCGGATCACAAGTGTCAAAAACCATTTTTATTCGCGCCGACGATGGTGAGACTTGGCGCGATGTAAACGTGCAGTTTAAAGGCAATACATCTGCCCGTTTTGAATATTCTTCTCCTTCATCCGGCTTTATCACGGGCTATGATTCTGGTAACCCACAAGTTATCTTGTTTCTTCCTAAGGTAACATCAAATAACATTTCGTTCGTGGTAACTGCTAAAGCTTTTTCTAGTGAATCAACCTCACCAGATACTTCAGTATCCTTAGTTGCTTGGGGGTGGCAAAGTTAATGGCACATTTACGCTTGTATAAGAGGGGAACTCCGGGGCTAACGGATGGTATTGAGCTGATACCGGGAACGGATTTGATTGATGCAAGCGGTCTTTACCCCAGAATACCTTCAGGACACGTAAGTGCAGCAGTTATGTCCTTGTGCCTGCGGTGTGATGTTGGATTTAAAGCAACTAATGTAACAATATCGACAGTTTCATCGGGAATAACAGGTGTATATGCCAATGTTTATGGGCCGATTACTACGGTAGCCCAGTGGGAAGGGCTTTCAAATATGAGTAATATTCTAAATTGGAGTTGCAGCATTTCGACCGTTTTAAATGTAAACATCATGTTTTTACTTGCTGTTTATGCCTATTCTGGATACCCTGCCGTAAATCAAGCTGGGAATCTCTTAAATATCTCCTTTACCGAGGCCGAGGTATAAATGGCTACCACCTTAACCTGGCAAGCCCAATTTAAAACCTATGGGAATAACAATATTGAGTACGCTGCTGATATCATACGTATTTGGACTCCGGGAGGTTTGACCTGGCAAGCCCAGTATAAAACATTCGGGAATAATCAGGCTGAGTTTGCAGCTGATATTAAAAGAAACTGGATTCCAGGCGGGTTGATATGGCAAGCCCAATATAAAACTTATGGCAATAACAAAACGGAGTATTCGGCAGATATCCAGAGAATCTGGGTCCCGGGCGGATTGACGTGGCAAGCTCAGTTTAAGACGTACGGTAATAATAACAGTGAAAGTGTTGGCGACATATTTCGCATTGTAGGCGTTACGCTTGTTTATCGTACCGACACGGTTTCTCTAGTTAGGAGAGTCAAGCAACCTCCTGGAGTACCCTGGTTACAAGAGGAAGTGACAACAGCGGCATGGTGCTGGAAGCTATCGCTTAGGGACGGAACGGTATTTGGGTTTACCAATCATGATGAAGATATCATCTTAGGCGGTGTAACGTATGAAGCTTCCACGGGGTTTGTCCCAACTGCTGTGGAAACCGCAAATAATATGGCAGTAGACAATCTCGAGGTCGAGGGCTTTTTAGACAGTAACCGGATTAAGGCGGAGGATATTGCCGCCGGGCGGTTTGATTTTGCTAAGGTTGAGATCTTCTTGTGTAACTGGCAAAATACCAAAGATCCTTTATTGGTTATCCGCAAAGGAACAACAGGACAAATAAAAACCGGCAAATACGGATTCCAGGCAGAAGTCCGGGGGTTACTTGAGGCCTATCAACAATCAGCAGGTACGGTGTATCAAAAGAGTTGCCGGGCAAAACTTGGAGATTCACGCTGTAAAGTAGAGCTTGGCTCGTTAGCGGCATTGGGCCAAGTAACACAAGTAAACTCTAATGGAACAATACAGACCAATCTTTCTTATCCAAAAGGTTATTTTGATTACGGCGTGCTGACTTTTCATACGGGTGCCAATAGCGGTTGTCAGTATGAAGTAAAAACCTTTGACGAGGGGTTACTAACACTTTTCCTGCCAACTACTTTTAGCGTAGCTATAGGTGATACCTTTACAATAACGCCAGGCTGCGACGGTAACTTTTCAACCTGCCGGACAAAGTTCAATAATGGGATAAATTTCAGAGGAGAGCCGCATATACCGGGTAATGATTATCAATCCGCATATCCGGGGCAAGGCTCCAGCAATACTGTTTCCGAAGGCAGTGATGTCAGACGTGGATAGGAGGGAATCAGAAATGACGCGTGGAGAAATAGTGGCGGAGGCTCGTGCCTGGATCGGTACCAAATGGGTCCACCAAGCCTGCCTAAAGAACGTAGCTGCTGATTGTGTTGGTTTAATCCGAGGGGTATATGAGCATATTACCGGTCAAACGGTGGAGGTAGTGATTGATTATCCTGCTACCTGGCATTTGTTTAAAGCGGAAGAACGCTTATATACCGAAGTAAAAAAACATCTGGAAGAAATTCCTGTAGAAGAAGCGCGTCCTGGCGATGTGCTTCTTTTTGGTTTTGGAAAAGGTCCTGCGCACCATGCAGGTATTTTAGCAACGCCACAAACTTTTATTCATTCATGGGCCGATGTCGGCAAAGTAGCGGAAACAAGACTGGATGAGTTTTGGACCAAAAACATCCGGGCTGCTTTTCGTTATCCTGGAGCTTTAGACTAATGGCTACGCTCATTTTAGGAACCATAGCAAAGAACGCCGGTTGGAATGCCTTTTGGTCCGGGGTAGCCGCTATGGCAGGCAGTGTCATTGACCAATCCTTATTTGCTCCTGGCTTTAGCAGGGAAGGACCGAGATTAGATGACCTTAGACTACAAACTTCAACTTTTGGGGCTAGCATTCCCAAGATTTATGGAACGGTCAGAACAGAGTGCAATGTAATTTGGGGAACCAATTATGTTGAGCATGTTACAACCGAAAAACAGGGAGGCGGGAAGGGGGGCGGTGGCGGAGAGGTCACTACAACTAGCTATTCCTATTCTGTTTCCTTTGCGGTTGGACTCTGCCAGGGGCCAATCAGCGGTATTGGCAGAGTGTGGGCAGACGGCAAGCTGATTGATTTATCGAAACATGACTATACCCTCTATTACGGTACGGAAACACAGACCCCGGATCCTTATATAGAAGGTATCGAAGGAGTTGGTATGGTTCCGGCATACCGTGGACTGGCCTACATCGTATTTAAAAATTTCTTTGTGACTGACTATGGAAATCGGATACCTAACCTGTCCTTTGAGGTCATTCATTCTACTACAAATCTTAAAAGCATTGTGGAAGAAATTAGCGTTGACGCCGGGTTAGACTTGTCGGAGATAGACGTGTCGAGTATGGCGGATATCGATGTTCCGGGCTATAAGACTGGCGGCGAAAAGTCTCGCAGAGCCCAGATCGAACAACTCCAACTGCTATATGTCTTTGATGGAGTGGAGAGAAACGGCAAAGTAGTATTTAAGCAGCGGGATTTTACGAAAGTTTTACCGATAAGCTTGGACTCAATAGGCGCATATGAAAACTCTCCGCCCTCTGAAGCCTATACCGCCACCCGAATGGATGAAAGAGAACTGCCGGCGCGCCTTACGGTGAAATATCTGTCTGCTGACAAAGAGTATCAGCAAGGTGTAATGTCCGCCTTTCGACAGGTAACACTGAGCCGAAATGAGAAAACAATCGACACAGAGTTTGTTTTGACTGATTCGCAGGCGAAAGCCTTGGCAGATACTCGTCTCTATGAAGCGTGGGTTGGCAGAACCAAATATGAGTTTTCACTTGGGTCAAAATATGCTCACATACTTCCCGGTGATATTTTGGAACTGAATCTGCCCGATGAACGTAAGGCTTTAGTCGTGGTTAGCAAGGTCTCATATGGCAAACCAGGAATCATAAAAATTCAGGCAGAGTCAACTTACGCCAGCACGTATATCCTTGTAACTCGGGACGTAGATCCTGAACCGCAGCCACAGACTGCAGAACCGGCAACCGAAATTACAACCGAATTTTTAGATATACCTCGTTTACCGGGTGACAACAGCCTGACCGATGATACCATTTATGTTGCTTCAACGGCTAGTGTGTATTATGGAGCCAGTATATTCCGCTCCAACGACGGGGGGCTGACTTATTCATTAAGTCTGTATCGAACACCACAAGCCTATATGGGGATAACGGCCAGCACCTTAGCAAGTGGAACAACCTTTTATTGGGATAATGCTAATACACTGGATGTAGTTATGAGCTATGGAACCTTAGAAAGCCGACCAGCCCTGGATGTACTCAATGGATTTAATGCCGCTTTAGTTGGTGAGGAGATTATTCAGTTTACTACCGCCGTATTGATTGCGCCTAACACCTATCGACTATCTGGCTTGCTAAGGGGCAGGCTTGGTACTGAACACAAAGTAGCGTCCCATGTGGCGGGCGAAAGGTTTGTGTTGTTATCATCGACAATACTCGGCAGGCTGACAGTGCCTTCTTCAGACTGGTTTCAGAGTCGGTTATTTCGCGTGGGGCCTTCGACGCTCCCCATGACAAATCATTTATATCAGGATAAGCGCTTTACCTCACAGGGAATCATGGCGCTTCCGTTATCGCCGTGCCATGTAACTGGTGCTAGAGATGATGAGGGAAATCTCACGATTTCCTGGATACGTCGTACACGGGGAGACGGCGGCTGGAAAGACTTGGTTGACGTTCCTCTCGCTGAGAAAAGTGAAATGTATGAAATTGATGTGGTGAGTGGATTTGCCGTGAAAAGAACCTTGCGGACTGCAACATCATCTGCTCTTTATTCAGCAGCTCTGCAAATAGCCGATTTCGGCAGTGTGCAAAGCCTGATAAAAGTTCGGATCTATCAGCTGAGCGAAGCGAGAGGTCGAGGAACTATGAGGGAGGAAGTAATTTGAGCGACAATACACCTAGATTAATATTGCCCTATATTGTGCAAAGCCAGGCGCAGAAGGAAGTCACACATGCTGTCGGACTCAACCGCCTAGATGCATTTACGCAAACGGCAGTAGAAACTATAGCACTTACCGCCCCGCCTGTTGGTATCGAGGGGAACTTGTATATTGTAGGGGCAGGAGCCACTGGGGGTTGGATTGGAAAAGATAACCAACTAGCCCAGTTTATTGGCGGAAGTTGGGTTTTCTATACACCGTTTGAGGGGCTGCGGGTTTGGGATAAACAAACAGCCCAGCCACTTGTCTATAAAGGATCGACCTGGCAAAATGAGTTTTCAGCCGCAAGCAAGATCGGTTTTTTTGGTGCAACACCTGTCGTTAAAGCAACAGTTTCTTTTGGAAATACGGACAATGAAATCGGCGGGCTTGCCATCAGCGCGGCTTATTCGCAGGCCGAGGTGCAGGCGCTGCGGGATAAATGCGAGAAACTGGCCGATGACGTGCGGGCGCTAAAAGCGGCGCTGAGCAGCTATGGCTTGGTATGAAAGGAGGATGGGAAATGATTGAATACACCCAAATAGAGCTGCGCATCATGGCCTTGTTTTCCGCCATAGGCGCAGTTTTTTCCTTTCTTGTCGGCGGTGTCGACAAGCTGATTACGGCGCTTTTGATTTTTGTTGTGATTGACTATGTGACTGGGCTGATCGCTGCATGGAAGACGGCAGCGCTTGACAGTAAAAAGGGTTTTGAAGGGATAAAGCGCAAGGTCGTTATGCTGGTGATCGTCATTATGGCTCACTGGATTGATGAGGGACTTTTTGGCGTCAGCACCTGCCGGTCCATGGTGATCTTTGCGTATCTGGGAAATGAAGGCTTAAGCATTATTGAGAACTTAGACCGTATGGGGTATGGCGAATATATTCCCGCTTTCATCCGGGAGAAACTGGTGCGGCTAAGGGAAGAAAAAGAGTCTTTCAGGAATAACACGTAGGTGGTCGCTTGTTTAATGAGTTTTTCATTTCGTATGGCTGACAGCTTAGTTTTATCTGCATATTGACGCTGTTATCTGCATAAAAAAAGATAAAATTATGCAGAAAATAAGGCTCTATTCATAACGAATTGTGTGTGAAAATGAGGTATAATAACTATTAACGCATGTTCTGATTAATGGGAGGGATTATTGATGGAGAACTGTTGCTGTTCATCCTCTTGCTGTGGCGCAGCTTTGGTATGTCCGGTTTGCAACAATTTAGGGCAGTCTGTACCCTTTGAAACAGTCAAAAGTATGGTTCGTGGCAATACTCCGGCAGAGGGTGAATTTGGCGTTTGTTTAACAGCCGATTGTGACGTGGTGTATTTTAGTTCCAATGCTATATTTCATCAGGCGGATGTTGCGGTTCCAATTGCATGGAAGAAGGGAGCTAGTCCCAAGTACGTATGCTATTGCAATCGAGTTACCGAGGAAGAAATTGTTCGTGCCGTAGTGGAAAACAAAGCAAAAACAGTTGGTGATGTTGCCAAGGCAACAGGAGCTATGAAAAACGGCAAATGTCTAATCAATAATCCTAAAGGAACTTGTTGCCATAAGGATATTGAGAACGTAATTCAGCAGGCATTAGAGAGTAAATGAGTCTCGCCCCGGTTTTGCAATGAAAAATGTGAACAGAATTAAATAGCGAGATAGTTTGATCATTAGGGAACTTCAATGTTGAGGTTCCTTTTTTGTTGCTTGTTTTGAACATTGGAAGTCAAAAAATCATAATCCAAAGCCGAAATTGAGGAGGGAGACGTTTGAAGATGAGAATCGTAATTGACCCAGGCCATGCGGGCCGAAACATTGATCCTGGCGCGGTAAATGGAACAACGGGCCTGCAGGAAGCGGATGTCGCGCTAGTAATTTCGCGACTGGTAGAAAAATATCTATTTGCCGTAGGGTATGAGGTGAAGCTGACCCGAACCGAATGGGAACAAGCAGAAACGGATGATTTAAGCTATCGGACAGCTCTGGCGAATGAGTGGGGAGCCGATATTTTTATTTCTCTTCACTGCAACAGCGCGGCAAACCCGAACGCAAAAGGCTATGAGGTCTGGACTTCACCGGGGGATACATTAGGAGACAGACTGGCGACCTGCATATATAAGCAAATTGCTGCCGAGTTTCCCGATCGGGCAGGAAGGGCGGATTACTCTGATGGCGATCCCGATAAGGAGTCACGCTTTTATGTACTCATTCATACCGATGCTCCTGCTTGCCTGGTGGAAATGGCGTTTATTTCCAACGATGAGGAAGCGGCATTATTGGCGGACGGCGCATGGCAGGATCGCTATGCGAGAGCGATTGCACGGGGAGTGACTGATTATGCAGCTACGCTGGAGGGATGAGGGATGATCCAGGTGTTCCAAACGTGGAAAGCTGCCTTTAAGCAAAATAAGTGGCTGATAATGCTCGTTGTTTTCTTCCTATTAATAAGCGCAATGCTTATCTGGCTTTGGCAGCGTACACGGCAGGCAGAGGAACAGTACCGGCAGGCAGTGGTGCTGCACCAGGAGCAGATGGAGCAGACTCAGGCGTTAAGCAAAGCGCTTCATATTTCACAGATGAATGCTAAGGAATTGCAGGCGGCTTATGACGAACTAAAAACTAAGCCGCCTGCCGCCAGTTTTACCGTCAAAGCACCTTCGCTGGAGCTTGCAGCTGAGCAGGTGGCGGAGAGAATCAATAAACAGGATACAGCCTTGTCGCCTGCCGCACTGGAAAAGACCGAGCGGACGGTCGTGGTCAAAAACGATGAGGAATATAAGGTGGACGTGCTGAAGATTAATCTGGACAAAGCTTGGGAGCTTTCCGCGGGGGTAGGCAGCCACCGGGGGGATGCCTATATACCGCTTGGGGTCCAGAAAAACTATGCTCCGAATAAGGCCGTGGCGGCGGAAGTGCATCTGGTGCCGGAGGAACTGGCGAGGGGAAAAATAAAGACCTCAGGCTGGGAGGTCAAGCATGTGTGGCGGTTTTAAGGTGAGGAGCAGTATTGATGACCAGCTTTTAAGAAAAGGGGATTTGCGAGCGGAAAGGTTAGCCGTACCCGTGTGGATTTTAATAATATTTGGAAACACCGTAAATTTAACTTGCCATCCGGCGCAGCCAGAGTTACTATGTCAGACTACAAGGGGGCTGGCATATGGGAAAACGAATTTTAAAAATATATCAGTCAGCGGCTTATTCAAAACCGGGCGTTCCCTGCATTATGCTGCAGGGACTTTGGCTGCACAGCTTAGGCTTTGAAAAAGGAACCAGGATTATAGTCGAGGAAGGACAGGGAGAATTGGTTATCCGCCTATTGAAAGAAACCGAAAGTGAATATGACGGTAAGGAATAGCAGTTGTGGCGGCAATGAATTTTTCATCTATTAACTTGACTTATACGCCACCCAGAGCGATGTATAGTACTGAACTTTGATAGAGAGGAGAAGCCATATGAAAGTCCGAATCCTCGAGCCCATAAAATCGCCCGCACTCAAACGCAAACGGGTCTGTGCTTATGCCAGAGTATCTTCTGCCAGCGAAGCTCAAGGTGAGTCGCTGGAAAATCAAACGACGTACTACCGGAGCTTGATCGAAGCCAATCCGGAATATGAGTATGTTGGCGTTTTTGCCGACTATGGCACCACCGGCACCAAGGACGAGCGGCCGGAGTTTCAGAAGATGCTGGCTTTGGCCAGGGCAGGGGAAATAGACCTAATCCTAACGAAATCCATCTCGCGTTTTGCCCGAAATACAACGCTTGTGCTGGAGGTGGTCAGGGAGTTAAAGGAACTGGGAGTAGAAGTCGTTTTTGAGAAAGACAATATTTCGAGCCTGACTGGGGACGGTGAGTTAATGCTTACCGTCCTCTCTTCTTTTGCCCAGGAAGAGAGCAAAAGCGCCAGCGAAAACTTAAAGTGGCGGTACAGGCGAAAATTTGAGCAAGGTGAATTGGCCGTCAATGCCACAAGATTTTTGGGCTATGACAAAAACAAGCATGGCGAATTGGTGATTAACCCTGTCCAGGCGAAAGTGGTCGAGCGGATTTTTGCTGACTATATTAGCGGCAAGGGAAGCTTTGTGATTGCCAAAGAACTGAACACCGAAGGAGTGCCAACCATTGCCGGCGGCAGATGGCATTCCAGTACTGTCTTAGGCATCCTCAAGAATGAGAAGTACAAAGGAGATGCCAAGCTGCAAAAGACTTACAGCAAGGATCACCTCAGCAAAAAGAAGTGCATCAATCATGGCGAGGTCGACAGCTTTTATATCAAGAATAACCATCCGCCCATCGTAAGCAAAGAAATCTGGGATGAAGCGCAAAGACAGATCGCTTTGCGTGCTAAGGCCAAAGGCAATATCGGGGAAACAAAAAATAAGTATCAAAACCGCTATCCGCTGACTGGGATGCTGCTGTGCGGGAAGTGCGGAGCGCCACTGCGCCGGCGGATTTGGAACAGTAAATACGCTTGCAAAAAAGTTGTATGGCAATGCAGCAACTACATTAAAAACGGCAAAAACGCCTGCCAGGGAACATCGATTGACGATATGACAGTCGGCAGGCTGAACATACAAAGCCAAACCATAGTCGAGGAGGTTGTGGAACATGGCCAAAAATATTACCGTTATACCAGCAAAGGCAAACCGGACAAGCCTTGCAGAAAACCTGCAGCCCCGGAAAAAACGCGTAGCCGCGTACTGCCGGGTATCGACCGATCAGGAAGAGCAGCTATCAAGCTACGAAGCCCAGGTTAACTACTACACGAACTATATAGAAAAGCACCCGGATTATGAATTTGCCGGCATTTATGCCGATGAAGGCATCAGCGGCACCACCACCAAAAAGCGCGAGCAGTTTAACAGGATGATCGAAGACTGCAAAGCCGGAAAAATCGATATGATCATCACAAAATCCATCTCACGGTTTGCCAGAAACACCCTCGATTGTCTCAATTATGTCCGCCAGCTCAAAGACCTTGGAATCGGGGTGACGTTCGAAAAAGAAAACATTTTCACACTCGACAGCAAGGGGGAGGTGCTTTTATCCATTTTAAGTTCGCTGGCGCAAGACGAGTCGCGGTCAATCTCGGAGAACTCGACCTGGGGTATCCGCCGGCGTTTTGAACAGGGCAAGCTGCATGTTAATCACACTAAGTTTTTGGGATATGACAAAGATAAAAACGGGAATCTGGTCGTCAATGAAAAGCAGGCCAAAATTGTCAGGCGTATCTATAAGGAATTCCTAGACGGCAAAGGAGCCAACCGGATTGCGAGGGACTTGGAGTTGAGCGGCGTACCAAACTGGAATGGCAAGGCAAAATGGTATGAAGGCAGCATCCGGAAGATGCTTACTAACGAAAAATATAAGGGTGACGCGCTCCTTCAGAAAACCTACACGGTCGATTTTCTGAGCAAAAAACGGGCCGACAACAATGGGGAGGTGCCGCAGTATTATGTGGAAGATAGCCATCCTGCCATTATTGATAAAGAAATGTGGGAAGCAGTCCAGCTTGAAATGGAACGCAGGCGGAATTTCGCCCTGCAGTACGGCATTCAGAAGCTTGAGTATGCGACAACCAGCAATCCCTTTGCTGGTAGGGTCATCTGCGGTTCTTGTGGCCAAATTTTTGGCAGGAAGGTATGGAACTCTACCGATGACCGGTTCAGGCGGATTATCTGGCGCTGCAATGGCAAATATCCAGCAAAGGGCGAAAAGGGCTGTGAAAGCAGGCATATCGATGATGTAGTTTTATATCAGACATTTGTAAATGTGTTCAATATGATGGCCGAAAACAAGGATTATTTTCTCGACAAATGGAAAGGAATGCGGGAAAGTGATAGTTCGCTTCAACGCTACAAAGCAAAGCAGTTTGCAAAAATCATAGCGGATAGAGGACGGATCAAGGAATTTGATGTTGAACTGTACTTTGCGCTGACGGAAAAAGTAGTAGTTCATGGTGAAGGCAGATTGATGGTGGTTTTGCTTGACGGCACAGAGGTAGAATGCACAGTTGAATAGGAAGCAAACAGGCCGGTTGGGGTGAGCTGTAATCACCTTGACCGGCCTGTTTGCTATTACTTAGCTATGTTATAATTATTTTGTTGTGATAATTAATATGAAAGAACAAATGGATTAGGGAATTTGGCGATTTATTGCCGTCAAATATAAATATGATAAAACCATGAGGTGGAGTATGGTGGAAAAACATCCAAATGATATTTCGGAAGAAAAGGTTCGTCTCCTAAGAGCGGGATTTAAACAATATTTAAATTCAGAATATGCTCATCGAAAGGATAAAAGCACTATTCTTAGTGATGCGTTTTATCCGCTTCGACATGATATTGGCGTAGACTTTTGGAATATATTGAGCAGTGAAGAAGCAATTAAACGTTGCCGAGAACGCCTTGAATCATTCTTTAGGAACGAACGTCAGAAAAAATCACCAGCGAATGACGCTGGAGTATATATGAATTCGATAAAAATATTGAAAGGTTTTATTGACGATAAATTTGGCGGAGTTGATAAATTTATAAAACTTTCTGAAGACGAATTTTGTAATAAAGTAGCAGTCAACTCTAGTCTAAGTCAGCCAAGACAGAGTGAAATTGTTCGTTCGTCTGTTGCGTCTGTTCCCCGGCCGTGTTGTGGGGAGGTTAAAAAATATTTGTTGCGATGGGATGGTCTGGAAAACTATTCTTTGCAAGAGAGTGCATTAAATAAGCTCTTTTTTCAAACTTACCCTAATAACACGAATATCGACGACGTCCTGATAAAAGTATCGTCTTTAAACGACTTTTACAGTACAAACATATTCTCACCTTTTCAGGTAGCAAAGCACATCATTAGCTTAAACATTGATGCTAGACTCGTCGCAGGCGATGTTACGCTGGTCAATGATATTGCAAAAGTGACAATGGACAATGGAACGGTGAGAAACTTCTACTCTTTTGCAACAAAATACTGTAGCCATCACATGCCGCTAGAATTTCCTATTTATGATAGTTATGTAGACCGATTGCTTCGTTATTTTAGGGATACAGATCGTTTTTCTCGTTTCAGTAGTGATGATCTAAAGGATTATGAGAAGTTCAAAAATATCTTGATTCAGTTTACGAGCTATTACAGACTTGAACCATACAATTTAAAAGAAATTGATAAGTATCTGTGGCAACTTGGCAAAGAAAAATTTCCTAGAACGTATTAAGCGCGGCAAGGCGTGCGGAACGGCTTTAATTCAATAAGTACATCATATAGTCGCCTTGACCTCGGTTTAGGCGATTTTTTACAATGGAGCGGCTTCTACATAATAATATGGAAGAATTTGTAGATGATTGTTTGCCTGAAATATATAATGAATTTAATGCGGGAAAGTGAGGGGCAAAAAGCGTGGGCAAGTACTCAGATGATGAAATAAGAAACTGCAAGAAAATCACCTTAAAAATCGCGGCGGACTACTTGGGGATTTCTCCTTTGGCTGTAGGCCTTGGCATGAGAAATGATTTGTTGCCGATAGGCTTTGCGATTAAACATGAAGATCGATATTCCGAAAGCTGGGGCTATCACATTATCGATGAACGGCTGATAGCGTATAAGCATGGGAAGATAACGAACATTCAGGTGCAAAACATTGAGAAAAACCTGGAAACGATTATTTCTAAGTTTGAGGAGATGAAAAAAGACCTGCTTTTTATATTAAGCGAAAGCGCGGAGTAGGCGATATACGACTTTTTGAATACGCGTTTTCGCTTTCATGGGATAATGACTACGTTCATGGTGACTTGCAGCAGTACCTACACTCCATACTGGACAAAAGGGGGAAGGATATTGACTGAGGAACAAGCTTCTAAAATAACCAGGGAGCAGCTTTATAATGAGATTTGGGAAATATCTGTAACTGGCGTCGCGAAAAAGTATAACGCTGACTATAATGATCTGTTGAAATTGTGCAAAGAAGCAGATATTCCGGTTCCGCCCTCGGGATATTGGGTAAAATTAAAGTTTGGCAAGACAGTTGAGCAACTTCCATTACCGGAGTCCACTATCGCTGAAGTTACGCTTCCTGGCAACGACAAGCCGAAACGCATACGCAAGGCCGTTGCAGAAAAAAGTGTTGAAAAAGATTTGGATCATGAAGACGGTACGGAAAAAACGCCGGAAGATGAGAGTGACGACAACACTGGCGATGAAAATGGGGAGAATCTAGACGATGATGCTGCTGAAGACGAGTGTGTTCCTTATTGGGGCGGCAAGCACAATACCTATAACCGAGAAAAATTGTACAAAGAGGTTTGGGCCAATCCGGTTGTTAAAGTTGCTGCGCAATATGGAGTGTCAGACGTTGCGATCCATAAAATTTGCAAAAAGTTAAATGTTCCTACCCCTCCGTTAGGATATTGGGCAAAAGTTAGCGCTGGGGCGAAAGTGCCAAAAACTCCCTTGCCCAAAACTAATGGACCTACTCAGATTACTGGCGCAAAAACTTTTGAGGGAGTCAGGGAAAAGAGTAGTGATCCTGCCAAACAGCCGCTCGAATTTCTATCAGATACCGAAAGGGAAATGGTGTTAAGCGCTGTCAAGGAAATCGAGATGCCTGTTGAAAATGCTCAGCTGCATAAGAAAATAGCTGCCTACAGAAGTGTCGTTAAAAGTTGGAATCAAAAGGACAGAAAAGAAGAAGGAGCACAAAGGAAAAAAGATTATTATTATAACCCGCCTTTTTTGGCCGGAGTGATTTCTAATGAGTCGCTTCCACGAGTGTACCGAATACTTGACGCTTTATTTCGCCAGGTTGAAAGGCTGGGTGGCTCGGTCAATGATGACCTTACGCTTCGTGTCAGAAATGAACATGTACGTATTGAAATTGCTGAGGGCCAGGATAAGGTCGAGCATGTAATTACAAAACAGGAAGCGCAAGCCCTTATTAAGTATAGAGATGAGAAACGTCGTAGCTCATGGGCATCAGAGCCACAGATCCGTAAGTATGATTACGTGTTTAACAGAAGGCTTAGAATAAGCATTCGGCAGGGCCGATATTTCAGAGACACGGATAAAATTAATATTGAATCTCGGCTTGGCGAAATGTTGATAGAACTTTATGAGGAATCTGAAGTGATTCGCCTTGACCGAGAAGTAAGAGAAGAGGAAGCTCGTAAAAAGGCAGAAGCTGAACGCCGGAAGGAAGAACGGCGAAAAAAATATAATAAGGAAGTTGAGCGAGCAATAGAACTGGAAAATGCCGCACTCGACTATGAGACTGCGTGTAGAATCCGCGCTTATGTCAAGGCTATAGAGGCTTCCAGTGGACACGATGGCTTGAATGAGGAAACGGCTGCATGGGTTGACTGGGCGACGAAAAAAGCTGATTGGTTTGATCCAACGGTGGCCAGAGATGACGAATTGTTTGGAGAACGTAAACACGAAAAAAGTTCTAGTGAGAAGGCACTTAAAGAAATTTGGCGTTGGTGAGCGGGTCTACTATGCTAAATAGGACTGACTAGTGCCCCTTTGCATATGGGCGGTCAATAATAAAATAGAAATGTTGAAAAAATTACTGAAAGCTTCCGGTTTAAGATCGACAATTAGCTGATTTGTGTTTTGACGACGGGTCTCGTCAGAATTATGTTTCCGGTTAGGCTTAACTTGGTAACGGTAGAATGCCTTGTTATATAGTCATATGTTTGACGATTGACTGTTGAAAAACGGTATGATACGATAATTATAATTAAAAATATAGGAGTGGAAAAGATGATTAATCTTTCTTGCTAATTAACATAGCATAATAAAAATCTGGGAGCGGCAAATACCGCCTGTTTTGTTATGCTTGTGCAAGAAAGATATTAATTCTTTTCTCTCAACTAATATGATTATGTCATGCCCGTTAGGCGGTCGTGGCTTTGTTGTATTTTTATGAGTTGCAAGAATTGACTTTCTTGCAACTCATAATTTTTACACAGGAGGATAACCATGTCATTAATAAACGTAGTTAATCTGACTTTTGCCCATGAAGGCAGTTATGATAATATTTTTGAAAACGTTAGCTTTCAAATAGATACAAATTGGAAATTAGGCTTTACAGGAAGAAATGGTAGAGGAAAAACTACATTTCTCAAGCTGCTACTTGGTAAATATGAATACAGTGGCACTATCTCAGCCAATGTAAACTTTGAATATTTCCCTTTCGATGTAACTGACTCCGAGAATAATACTATTGATGTAATTGAGAGCATCTATCCAACGTGCCTTCAGTGGCAGGTTATGCGTGAGCTTTCGCTATTGCAAGTCTCCGAGGACGTTTTATATCGTCCATTTGCTACACTTTCGAACGGTGAGCAGACAAAGATATTGCTTGCTACTTTATTTCTTAAAGAGAATAGCTTCTTGCTGATTGATGAACCCACGAATCACCTTGATATGAAGGCGAGAAAACTTGTCAGTGACTATCTCCAATCTAAACGTGGCTTTATTTTGGTGTCTCATGACAGAGCTTTTCTTGATAACTGTGTTGACCACATCCTTTCTATTAACAAAACAAATATCGAAATTCAAAAAGGAAATTTTTCAACTTGGTGGGCCAACAAAGAAAGGCAGGATAACTTTGAATTAGTAGAAAACGAAAAACTGCGAAAAGAAATCACACACCTACAGTCCGCTGCAAAACGTACGGCTGTCTGGTCGGACAAAGTGGAAAAAACCAAGGTAGGTACCAAGGATTCAGTTGATAGGGGTTATATAGGCCACAAGTCGGCAAAGATGATGAAACGTTCTAAGGGAATTGAGACAAGGCAACAAGCAGCGATTGATAAAAAGTCTAAGCTTCTCAAAAATATTGAGAACTCTGAAAAACTAAAAATTTCGCAAATGAACTTTCATACAGACCGCTTGGTAGAATTTGATAAAGTATCGATATTCTATGGCAGTAAGGCCGCATGTGAAAGCATAAACTTCACCATTGAACAGGGGGACAGGATAGCACTTTGCGGTAGAAATGGCTCCGGTAAGTCGAGCATTATTAGGCTTATCTGTGGAGAAGCTATAAACTATACAGGTACTTTTCGAAAAGCAAGTCAGCTTAAAATTTCTTATGTATCACAGGATACTTCTTATCTGCAGGGCAACTTAACCGACTACGCTATAGCTAACGGTATCGATGAAAGTATTTTTAAAGCAATTTTGCGAAAATTGGATTTTTCAAGACTTCAGTTTGAAAAGGACATATCTGATTTTAGCGGTGGACAAAAGAAAAAGGTACTGCTTGCCAGGAGCCTTTGCGAGAAAGCGCATCTCCATATTTGGGATGAACCGCTTAATTTTATTGATGTTATTTCGCGAATGCAAATAGAAGAATTACTGCTTGAATACTTGCCAACTATGTTATTTGTCGAACATGACAGTGAATTTTGTAATAATATTGCAACAAAGATTGTTGAACTCTAACTTTGTTGTAAGAGACTTTATTCTGTGCTGTTTAGTCCGAACCAATGTATATGCCTTTCTCGTAATAAATGATAGCCAGTTATGTGTAATTTTACATCGCCGTCATTGGCAAAATTAAGCCGCTGATGACAAATGAAAATATAGTTGTTTTTTACCCATCCTATTTGTGAAATGGTGGTATCTTAGTGTCAGTACGGTCAGTTATTTGATTTGTAATATAATAAATAGTTGAGGTGAGTTATATGAATGAAATCAAAGCCATTCTGGATAAAGTTGTGGCTGTTTTATCAACCGTGCCGGGCATCCAAGCAATTGTACTTGGCGGTTCGCGCGCCAGAGGTACGCATTCCCTTTCTTCGGATATTGACATAGGCATCTATTACGATAGTCCGACGCTCGACATTGGTATCCTGAACAAGGCAACCCAAGCGGTCGATGATGAACACCGGGAAAATCTTATTGCGTCACCAGGAGGATGGGGCAATTGGGTTAACGGTGGCGGCTGGCTTATCATTGACGAATGTCCTGTGGATTTTATCTTACGTGATATAGCGAGAGTGGAAAAGGCTATCGAGGAAGGCCGGAACGGGGTTGTTTCCTCGCATTACCAACCAGGGCACCCCCATGCTTATATCAATGTCATGTATATGGGTGAATTAGCTATTAGTAAAGTATTATGGGAGAAGGGCAACAATGTATCTGCCATGAAGCTAATGTCTGAGCAGTATCCGGTCGAACTGCAAAAAGCGCTTATTCACTTATTTTCATTTGAAGCCGAATTTTCTCTATGGCTGGCGGAAAACAGTATCGATAAAGACGATATTTATTATGTGACCGCTCATATTGTACGGTCAATATCGGCTCTCAATCAGGTTCTATTTGCGTTGAATAAGGAATATTGTCTGAATGAAAAAAAAGCGGTTAAAATGATAGAGAAATTTGATATTCACCCTGCAGGCTACAAAAGTAAAATAGACGACATATTTGCAGCGGTTGGAACCGATAATAAAAATGCTTGCGCACAACTTAGGCGCTTGGTGAGCGGAGTAAAAGAGTATCTTACAGCAGAACAAACAGAGCACGTTACAGCAAGCCTTGATATTCTATCAAGTAGTAAAGATAAGATTTTGTGATATTACGCAAATGATGATGCAATTCAAACTATATAGAAGATATGGGGCTTCATCTAAAAGCCATAAATGCCAATATCCTTTGGGACATATAACCAAACCGCAAAAGGTTTTACACGGCATTTGGTTTCTCGCATCCGATGCAGCATCTTCAAAATACCCCGGGGTAAACCTTCTCGCGAATCTCCAATTTCGCGTATTTGTATCACCTTTCTATCAAATGGCACATTGAGTGTGTAGTTTGGCTGCAAAGAAAACACAACCCTTGAAGCCTTGTGTAGCAAGGATTCAAGGGTTGTGGGAAAAGATGGTATATGTTTCCCCGGACATGGTTAGAAAACATTAGGTTTTCAGACTTAGCGTTTTACGTATTAAAAACTATGAAAACCGACTTGGAAGGAGAGCCTATGAATCCTTGATTTATAAGGGTTTGTAGGCTATTTTCTCATATCGGCCCTGAATTTGCTTCTCCGCTATTGGGAAGGCCAGTTCAGGTTTTTTCCTTTTTGTCAATGGTCTGGATTTCCAGTTTCATTGGATGTCCTTCTAGGATGTACATTGAATTCATGATAATCGAATGAATATGAACTGCGTCTAGATGTAATTTGCAGGAAAATATGAATTAATGAAAAATCAGATTAGTAGGGAGATTGCTAGTGTGGAGGCAACTGATGTTCAATAACAATATATTTCGTTATCTAGAAACTATCGAGAGAATAAATAGATTCAGCCAAATGAGCTATTCATCTTCAGCTTATCAATATTTAAGCGGGCAATATGTAAAACAAGCCACAGAAATATTTCGAGCTTGGACCGAAAACGGTGTTTTTAGAATTACGGAAATGATGAACCAATTCCACAGAAATATAAATGAATTTGGGAATATTAATCAGCAATATTCTGCTATTATGGTCGAATTAGGATGGCCTCCTTATGGAGGACTATATATTCCAGAGATGAAGAAGATCATTAGAGCGTATAACCGATTTGGTCCAGAAGCAATACGAGAAAAGGTTGATCAATTATTCATTGAGAGATTTGATGCGGATGAAATTGAAAAGCTCTCAGGCGAGTGGGGAAAGAAAAAATGGCTTGCAAAACGTATGCCTATTATAAGACAAGCTGTTACTGCCCATAACGCAGGGAATTACTATCTTTCTGTACCAACCATTTTACCGCAGATTGAAGGTATTATTGTCGATGGATATTGTCATAATGGCAGAATGCCTGGAAAAATGCTGAAAGAATATTATAAGAAACTACTGGATGAGTCTTATCGATATTCATTTGATCAAAAAATACAAGAGTTTCTTTTTCATATCATTCTGGTTGACTTTGAACATGGCATAACACCTAAATCTTTCTTAAGTCGTCATGCAATTCTTCATGGTGGTGATACTGACTATGGTACCGTTACCAATTCCCTGAAATTAATACTGCTCTTTGATTATCTGCAGGGTAAGCTTGGTATTGTGACGCTGCCTTCCTCTCATTGCTATCATTTAGTGGGGTGTCCAGTAGTCCGGCGTTTCAAAAATAGAAATCCCCAATTGGAAATAAAACCATATGGAGAAACGTACGCAGTTGAGAAAAGGAATAAGCCATGTAAAATTTGTAAACCCAATATCGCTATGGGATAATGTTTGTCCGATATTAGGGAAGCTATAACTTTATAGTGATCATAGCTGCGCCTTCCGGAATTTCGTATTGGCGGGACGCTGTTTTAGGTTCTTCGACCAACTCTAGTTCTGCGGCAAGACGATAAATATGTTTGCACGGAAATTGGCGCTCATGAAAGTCCGGGCATGAACATGATTCGAGTGAAACTGAATACCCATTAATCCTGGCAAACTGATTTTCCTTCGAAAAGTCAGCAATATCGAATTCTTCTTCAAATGCTCTATGATATCGGGCTTTTTGACTCCAGACCTTGTGTACGCCAGGGTCCCATTTGCCCCAATCGTCGGTTGGTTCATATGCTCGCAGTAATACCATGCTCTCATCATATTCAGTTTCTGGCTTATAAAGTTCAATATACCCAAGATAGTTTGCAAGACTGTACATGTGCTTGCATGGCAACTTTCTTTTCACAAAATCATTACAGTTACACTTGCTTAAAGTTGTTGAATAGGGCTTTTTGCCGGAACCAGCAAAGGTACCCGTCTGTGTCTCCATATTAACTTCTAATGGTTGATGCTTAGCCTTGTTCGCGGAAATCTGTCTCTTTATTTGTTCGGGTTTGTTATGCAAATCTGTAGGCCACTGTGCCCAATGTTTAACTTTTACCAAAGTATCTATCCCGGTTATGCTCATCTTTACTCCCCTCTAACAATTAACATTTGTTGGTTGTTTTCTCCAGAATGATAATTTTTCCTTTTGCTTTATAAAACAACATTGTATATTTGAAATGGCAGTATGATCAGGCATAAGAAAAAGCTTGTTTAGTAAATAGATGGAGGATGAAGTATTATGAGTCGTGACAATTTTGACATGACTACAAAGGAAACGCTTGCTAAACGAGTCGGCTTTAGATGCTCCAACCCTAATTGTAGAAAATTAACTAGCGGTCCGCAGATAGATTCAGCAGGATCAATTAATATTGGCGTTGCGGCACATATTAGCGCTGCATCTTTAGGTGGTCCAAGATATGATTCTCAGCTAACCGCAGAAGAAAGAAAATCAATTGACAATGGCATATGGCTTTGCCAAAATTGTGCCAAACTGATTGATAATGATCCAGTACTATATTCCAGTGATATTTTGCTTGAATGGAAGCATCTCTCAGAAAAAGCTGCTCTGTTAGAAATACAAAATAATGGCGTGATTAATCTTGTAGATGATCGAGAAATAATTAAATTTTTTGCGCAATGTTTAGACCGTCCAGCGTTTCAAGATCCATTTGATCAAGAAGGGTCAATGGAGAATTTTGATAAAGCTATAGAAGATACTATCACTGCTATTAATACAGGGGCGCTAAGAGCAAGGGATGGGGGAGTACTTCAAAAATCAAAGGGGAAAGCCTATTTATCTAATCCATTATGGCGCAGGGAAATGGACGCCATTGGCGATTTACTACGCGCATTACGCGAAAGGTATGAACTAGCTGTAAGGACTAATGATATCCATCTGGGTTCGACAAGTGATGAACGACAATTTTACTGTATTAACGACAGGCAATTAGGTGCTTGGTTTGATTTGACGCGTGCTGAAATACTAAAAATATTTTCGGAAATATGCGGTGAAGCCGGGATTTCTAGTGAGTTTCAATTCCCACGGCATAGGCGATTTTGGCGGGATAGGTGATAGATTTATTAATGCCCCAATAGTAGCAGCCACAGCGGCTGGGGTCTCTACGTATTGACCTTTTTAAAGTTTATCCTGACTTCAAAATAGTGAATGACACATTGGAAATTAACCTGAAAAGATGAAGGAAAGATAGATATGCTTCTAGCGGTAGATAAAGCCTTTCTGCGAGAGTTTGTCAGCCTTCCATATATGGGGAAACCAGTTTCTGCCATAGGACTGTATCGCGCAGGATGTGAATGTGATGATACGGCGATGCTGGTACATAAACATGTTTTGCTATTGGATGAAGAGAAGGCAACAGAGAAAGCCAAAAAGGAAGGCGACTCTGCCAGAGTTCAAATTGTAGTCATTGCAAGATTATTAGCTGAATTTGTAGGTGGGTTAGAGGATTTAGGTGCATTATGCTTCGCGATAAAGCACAGAAATAAACAAAGTATCTTTAAACGGTATGTTCTGAGCGAGACAGAACACGGGCAATTCCATAGGTTTATAGTAGACTCCATTGATGAAGGCATACAGTTGTCAGAAATGATTAATATTCCTCACCTTGATGATCTGAAACAGCAATTTGCTCGCGACCCTAATAAATATAATGGCTTTGCTCAGTTGTATCAGCAATCGGCTATTCAAATCATTGAAGCAGCAAGAAGATATAAAAGCCTTGGAATTACTGCAATAGATGTTCCCAACCCTAAAGATTATGCTTACGTAATTTGCGATGCAATGGATACTTCAAAATCTCCAAAGTCAGAAACACGGGGCGTATTGGTACGAGCATACAATAAAATTAAACATCGGTTTTTAGTCTTTGAAGATAGAGAAAGCCTAATGCAGGAAATGAAACAACAAGAAATAGGTTTAGAAATAGGATGGTATATGCTATCTAGAAAACCTGAAGATGTTTGGAACCTCTATAAAATGACTATGGGTGTTTCACAATGCTTATTTACAATAGCCGGTTTGCTAATAATACTTGAAGATAACGGAGTGGATTTATAAAGTGAGAAGAGAAGTTGATGATTCTTGTATATTATCTGCTGAAAGCGAAAAGTTGGAGGAGAGGGCCTTATGAATTGCAGGGGCGAAAGACGTAGGCAACAAATTGTAAATAATTATTATGTTAAACCAATAGCTCATTTGAGATTGTTAAATGGACAAACAAAAAGAAGTGATGCCGAAGCAAATCTTAGTGATACGTATTATATTTTTGAGTGTAAGCTAAAATCTAATGTTAATAATATTGAAACTATTATCTGCGGGAGTGGGGCTGGAAAGCATTTTTTACAATTATTAAGTCAAGAAAGCCCAGCACTTTTTGACCCACTAAAGTCCCATGAAGTGGGAGGCAGTGGTGCAGGCGGGGGAGATACTATTGAGGACAAATGGAACAGTACAGCTAAACAATTATACAATGCAATTCAATGGTTAATTATTTGTTGGGATATTATACCTAGAGGGCCAATGATAGCAATTAAAGAAGAGGTGGTTAGGCTTCACAACCAGAAACCTACCTTTTCTCAAATTAAGGCAATAAATACGATACTATCCAAAGATCATCGAAAAAGAAAATTGACTGAGATGATTAATGAATTTAGTAAAACAAATGAAATCAAAAGATATGAATTTGATTTGTTAACTCAAGAGATAGAGGAGAAAGGGATTGACTCATATTTTTAATAAAAATAACGCCTGATCGGCGACTGATTTTGATTTAATGAAATTGAGTCGATCTACTATCTGACTTGGGAAAATAGTCCTTGATTGACGGAAATGGAGTGTGAAATATGGGGTTAGTCATTCATAGCTTAGAAATGTTATCTCCTCAAGCTGACCGTGAGTATTATGTTTATGTACTTGATTATGGTTGGGATGAGCCTTTGTGCAATATTATTAGGGACAACTTTTACAAATTATCAGCTTTAGCATGCAAGACTAAGTCTGCGGTTATCATAGGTACTGGGGAAGATATGGGACATTTTGATGACGAAGTACTGTCTTGGCATAGTATTAATGGAGAAGATGCAACGGACTTACTACCTGCTATTTTGATTACTAAAACAAATCCACATCAATTTAAGAATCGTTCCAGAAGAGCAAGGAGCTTAAGTGATAATAATGAACAGTTTAAATTTGTTTTGATTCCCTTGAGAAAATGTTGCAAGAGTACATCTGATGTAATGCCTTTAATAACTTCAATTTTTAAGGATATACAAAACAAAAAGGATTTAAACAGATTTCAAGTAACCCAAGAACAGAAGCAGGGATTGGGAAGAGCCATAGTAGATTCGATTATTTTGGAACCTAATTTCCAC
Source organism: Propionispora sp. 2/2-37 (assembly GCF_001298735.1). Classification (GTDB taxonomy): domain Bacteria; phylum Bacillota; class Negativicutes; order Propionisporales; family Propionisporaceae; genus Propionispora. Next base: position 185,288 of record NZ_CYSP01000010.1, read on the forward strand.
GGGATAGGTTTTAGTTTTAAGAAATTCAGAGAGTTTATGGGATAAGCCCTTACGTATAAGGCTAAGACGACTCCGGAAGTCGTACCTGCAAATGGTCGGCAACCAAAGAAATTTTGGTACTACTTTGAATATCCTAGTGATTGAAAATACCCAAGTAGGAAATAATGGATATAAAGAGAATACTATGTATAGAATCACATAGGAGGGTAACTATGGAATTCAAATTTACGACTTATGAGCCGAAAAAGAGAACTAGGGCTAAACAAGTTGAACCTTTGGCCGAAGTAAAAACCAATGGTCGCATAGTATTTAATAAACTTGCCGCATCTTTATTAGAGAGCAAACCTTATTGTATGCTGGCTTATGACAAAGAAAACAAAGCAATTGGGGTCTTACCTACTGAGGCCAAGGAACTAAATGCTTTTGCTATCCGGCATACTAACGGAGGAGCTTATATCGGGGCCAAGAAGTTTCTAACAGATACCGGCCTGTTGCCGAGCGCCAATGTTACAAAAACCCCCGTAAAAGCAGGACAATACATAGCTGTAAAACTATAGGAAGGGGGGCTGTCGCGCTAAGGCCGCCCCTTCCGACAGCAAAAAACGGCTTCCGGCTAGTGCCGGATGCCGTTTTTTGTTGTAAAATCAAGTTTGTGAAGACCCAGAAATTACAACCAGATTATACAACAAACGGGAATGTATATCAACTGGTTATCCCCATGGACATTGGCGAAATGATTCCGTCAGACGATTCGGTGCGATTACTCAACGCGGTATTGGAAGGGATGAATTACAGCAAATTGCACGCCGCGTACTCCCGCATAGGGAGAA
>NZ_CYSP01000011.1 GCF_001298735.1 Propionispora sp. 2/2-37
ATCCATTTTTTGCTATTTATCGCCATGTAACTTAGCGACTTTTATATTTTACCATAGAGAAAATCCTCTGTCAATATATTCCCTGCTTGAAAATAAACAAGCAATAGCTATGCACTCTTTCGGAATTAACCTATACAGGCATAAATAAAAAGCGAGCTGACGCTCGCCCTTTATTTATGCCGCATATGCGGAAACAGAATAACATCACGGATGGAATAACTGTCCGTCAAAAACATCACCAGGCGGTCAATCCCAATACCCAGTCCACCAGTAGGCGGCAGCCCAAACTCCAAAGCATTAACATAGTCTTCATCCATCATATGTGCTTCCTCGTCGCCCGATTCCCGTTGAGAAACCTGGTCCTGAAAGCGACCCTTCTGATCAATCGGATCGTTAAGTTCCGAAAAACCATTGGCAATTTCGCGGGAAAAAATGAATGCTTCAAAACGATCAGTGATATCCGGATTTTCTTTGTTCCGTTTCGCCAACGGGGAAATTTCCGTAGGATGCCCCGTGATAAAAGTCGGCTGGATCAAATGCTTTTCCGCAACCTCTTCAAACACGTGATTCAAGATGCCGCCAATACCGTCTTTGGCTTCATACTGTACACCTAGCTTGCTGGCCAGAGCACGAGCCTCTTCCACCGTAGTAACACTGTTAAAATCCACATCAGCATATTTCTTAATTGCCTCAGGCATAGTCATGCGGTTCCAAGGAGGAGTAAGATCAATCTCCTGACCCTGGTACGTAATTTTCATTGTGCCAAGTACCTCTTGAGCTGTAGACGAAACCAGCTCTTCCGTCAGACGCATAACATCTTCATAGTCGGCATAAGCCTGATAAAGTTCAACCATAGTAAATTCCGGATTGTGCTTAATGGAAATACCTTCATTCCTAAACATCCGTCCCAGTTCGTAAACTTTTTCGAAGCCACCGACAATCAGTCGTTTCAAGTATAGCTCCGGAGCAATACGCATGTAAAGCTTCATATCCAGTGCATTATGATGGGTAATGAACGGGCGGGCTGCTGCACCACCGGCAATCGGATGCATCATAGGGGTTTCCACTTCCAGAAAGTCCCTGCCATCAAGGAAGCGGCGCAAGGCTTGAATAATCTTGCTGCGGATAACAAAAGTTTGACGAACTTCCGGATTGACAATTAAGTCCAGATATCTTTGGCGATAGCGCATTTCCACATCTTTTAATCCATGCCATTTTTCAGGGAGTGGACGCAAAGATTTGGCCAAAAATTCAAAGCTGCTAACCTTAACACTGATTTCTCCGCGCTGCGTTTTAAATACGGTACCTTCTACACCAATGATATCACCAATGTCCAAAAGATGAAATTTAGCATATTCTGCTTCACCAATAACATCCTGACGAAAATACAACTGTATTTTCCCGGACATATCCATTAAATGGGTAAAAGACGTCTTGCCATGTCCGCGTATCGACATAAGCCGTCCGGCCAGCCTCACAGCCTGTCCTTCCAGTTGTTCAAACCCGCTTAAAACGTCTGCGGCATGATGTGTAAAATCATATTTACGACCGAAAGGTTCGATATCCAGTTCTTTAATCGCTGCCAGCTTGTCTCTGCGTACTCTCATTAATTCATTCAAGCCCGCAACTTCATCCTGTTGTTTAGTCAATTGTTCATTATCCGACATTTACACTTTCTCCCCCAATGATGTTACATGTTGCATAATTACAAACCTCTTATGGTTATTGCTACCGTTTTATATCCAAAATTTCATATTTTAATATACCCGCCGGTACATTCACTTCCACTATACTGCCGACTTTTTGTCCCAGAATGGCCGAACCAACCGGCGATTCATTGGAAATTTTAAATTCTGCCGGATCAGCCTCAGCAGAACCGACAATCGTATATTCCAACTCATCTGAAAATTCAAGATCCTTCAAAAGAACCGTTGCACCTATTGTGACCACATCGGTGCTGATTTCTCCTTCATCAATTACCTGTGCATTGCGTAAGGTCTTTTCTAATGTAAGTATTTCACCTTCGATAAATGCCTGTTCATTTTTTGCATCTTCATATTCCGAGTTTTCACTGATATCACCAAACTCTATCGCCTGCTTGATACGTTCAGCCACTTCACGCCGTCTTACTGACTTTAGATAGTCGAGCTTTTGCTCTAATTTTTTTAGTCCCTCTAGCGTAAGGATAGTCTGCTTTTCCGCCATACGATTTGCTCTCCTTTATCCCTCTAAAATTATCCTTGGTGAATATGATCAATCATAAGTAGTGCATCATATTCTCATTTTTAATAAAATGCAACTCTAATCAGACAGACAATATAAATAGTGCCAAGTTACACTTGACACTTTGCAACAGGCTGATGAATACCCTCACTATCATGCATTTATTATAGGCATTAAAGCCTATCTTGTCAATAATTTCTAGATGATTTCCCTCCTCAAGGTCTCACTTTTCGCTACAGCATTGTTTTTTATCATACTGACTTCTTCTGGCAGCAATGCTCGTTCAAAACTACGGAAACCGGATAGTTTAAATCCATGTTTTTTTGCCAGTTGCTCTATTGTTTCCACCTGTTTAACAGTTAATTCACGCCCCAATGTAAAATTTTCATAGCGCCGTTCGAGCGCCAAAATCATAGTTTCCGCCATGCAGGCATAAGCGGTTCTATCGGGAAAGCCAAAATTAATACCAAAATTTACTTGTCCCGGCACCTCAACAATGCCGCCTTCAATAACTAAAATATCTTTACGTAATTCTGCCACCCGGCGGGATACATTACGGGGTCTGGCTACATCACATACAATTGCACCGGGTTTCAAATCCTCCGGTTCAATAAGGCTATCCACTGCGCTGGTTACCGCAATAATAATATCCGCTGTTTTAAGCGCTGCTTTAATATTAGACGTTACACGTACAGCCAGACCGGTGTTTTTAAAGATATAGCCGGCCAGTCTTTCCAGCTTAACTCCATTACGGGCTGCCAAAGTTAAAAACCGCACTTCCTTGGCTAAAATCTGGGCGCAAGCAGAACCTATGGAACCTGTAGCTCCCAACACGAGTACATTTGCCTGCTCTATATTTATATCCATAACCTTAGCAGCCTGCCGAACCCCTTCAATAGCCGTTGCTACTGTATAACTATTGCCTGTTGTAACGGCAATATTCAGATTATTGGCTACCGTCACTCCGGCATCACCCACGATGGAAGTAAACGCTCCCAGCCCCACAACATTGGCACCGAGCTTCTCCGCAATTTTACCCGCCTTAATAATTTTCTTAATTACATATTCTTCCGGTAACTCCATCATTTGCCTCGAAGTCAGCGGACAACCGATAAACCATCCTTCCGCCTCATTGCCAGGTGATTGAATTCCTGTAATATCGGAAACTTTAAACGGTGGAATATATTTTATCAGTCCCTCAATAAAATGATCCGGCCAGTTTTTAACGAACGGAAATTTCCGGCCAAGATCTTTTGCGGTAAGCGGATGAAGAATAAAGGCAAACCGTTCCATAGTTGTACTCCTTTCTAATGTAGTAATGTCTCCACCCTGGGTTTTATATTGATCTTATCCAGTATATTCTCATACTCCTGAACAGAAAGTGTTCCCGGGGGCTTTCCTGATAAGGCAACTAATATACCTTCCAAAATATTGGTTCCATAAGACCGCCCGCCCATATCCGGTGTAGTTGTTACCAGCATGGTCACCCCCCGTTCTCGGAGTAGTTCGATATCCTGGGCTGTAACCGTATTGGTAATAACTATTTTATTATTTAGTGTATCCGGCATATTCCGCCGGATATAATGAAAATCACCGGCAATAATATCGGCCGACTGAAAATAATTCTGAAATCTCGGTTTATTTTCTTGTTGCCGCAAGCCCACCGGATAAAAAATATCAATTGGTAGTTTAGTCACAATCGGTGCAACTACACGCGCCCAGTTTGCCAGCCCTGGCAAAGTCTTTATGGCTATAGGAAGCCCCAGACCAAACATTAAATCACCAAAAACTACATAGGCTCCCTGTTCCACCAGAGTTTCTGCCATACCGAACCGATCCATGGCACAAACCAATAAAACCGATTTGTCACGAAATTGCACCAGCCCATTGTCGGCAAGGTAACGAATTACCCGCCGCTCCAGGGTATTTTTAATGCCACTGCCATCCACTACCGGTGTTTGTAAGGCTGCCGCTGCAATACCAGCAGTCTCTCTGAATGTATACCGTTTACCACCGGCATAAATATATAAGTCTGTTCCCCCTAAACCAAAAACGTCGACGCTTCCATCCATGACCTGAATGAGGCGTTTTGCCTCTTCTTTGTTTCCGTCGGTTCCTATTCGGGAAATAGCAAAAGTCTCGCCAGCGATGGATGCAAATGATTGATGATTTCGTTTTGATGATCCCAGACTTATGCTAATAATGTGTTTCACTCACGATCCCCCTATATAAAAAGCTGCCGCATGATTCCCCGCAACTCTTCCGGGTCTACATACTGATCTTCCTTAATGGGTGATTTGCCAATTTGAATACCAACAACATCTTTGTCCAGCAAGTTTTCCAGAGCCTTAATACGCATATTAGATCCTAATATAATGACTTTGTCGTAACTGCGAAGCTGAGAAATAATCCCAATGATTTCGTTCATCAAGACCATTCCTGATTTATGTTCAACAAAACCTCTTCGTTCTTGCTCGGACATTAACAGACAGAAATCAGCTCCTTCCTGTTGAGCAACCAGATCAAGTTCTTTACAATTTTTTATTGGAAAACCAATTACCGCCGCCTTTCCTCCTTTTCTCACTTCCCCTAGTGATTCCAGTTTTGATATTACCGTTCGATCCAGACCGAAGTATACCGCAGCTTCGTGCTGGGAAGAACCACCGCTTCTCATGGCCAGAATATTATCGATAGTGTGATGTATTTTGTTTGCATTAATTATTTTCGAACCGATGCGAAGCAGCATATCTTTTACCTCACTACAGTGCCACCAGCTTTTACTTCAGGAGTCACACATAGTATATGTACACAATACAGTGCACATACGCCATGTAACCACATTTTGCTGAAAATCCACCCTTTATTTAAAAATAAAAGGCGGGGCATCAGCCCCGCCTGGTAAAAATCCCCTCAATCGTTTCATAATATTTTCATATTAGTTTATATTTCGTGGCAGCTATTATTCTTTCACTTACATATCTGAAAAATAGAAATGCACGATATCTGCAAAATCTTTTCTTGATTCTGCTTGATTAAATTTCATTCGCATCTCCGTTGAATACGGCAAGCCTTTCGTGTACCATGCTGCATGCCGCCGCATTTCGCGAATGCCGGTATAATCCCCCTTGTAATAAAGCAACATGTCCAAATGACGGAATAAAACAGTTATTCTTTCTTTTATCGATGGCGGCGGCAATATATCGCCATGCTCCAAATAATGAGTGATTTGTTTAAAAATCCACGGATTTCCCTGTGCTGCCCGCCCGACCATAACCGCGTCACAGGAAGTATGCATCATCATAGCTTGTGCGTCTTCGGGACTGCGAATATCCCCATTACCGATTACCGGAATGGAAACACTTTCCTTAACCGCTCTGATTATGTCCCAGTCTGCTTTACCGGTATAAAACTGTTCGCGTGTACGCCCATGCACCGCAATGGCCCTAATGCCGGCTTTTTCCGCTAATGCCGCCATCTCTACCGCATTGACCGAATTTTCATCCCAGCCTTTACGGATTTTGACTGTCACCGGCACTTGTACTGCCGCCACTACACTCTGCATGATTCGAAAAGCCAATTCCGGTGACTTCATCAACGCAGCACCCTCGCCATTTTTAACAATTTTCGGTGTTGGGCAGCCCATATTCAAGTCTATGATATCTGCTGCTCCCGCTTTTTCTACAATACGAGCGGCAGCGGCCATTCCTTCCGGTTCAGAGCCAAACAACTGTACTGCCACCGGACGCTCCTGCTCTATGGTTTGCATAATGCTTTCCGTGTTCGTATTTTGATAAAGCAATCCCTTATTGCTGACCATTTCCGAATAAACCAGACCACATCCCATTTCCCTGCTCAGCAATCGAAACGGTAAGTCAGTAACACCGGCCATGGGAGCTAAAAAGACCGGATTACTCAACCGGACATTTCCTATTAACATGCCAACGCTCCTAAAGATTTTAATTTGGTATAGATTTATATATATTTTTACAACAGGGTACGCAAACAGTTGTAAAAAAACAACCAGATACATTATAATAAAAGGTAATAACAAAAGCAAAAGTTCTCTTTCGAATTCTTTAATCCATTCGAAAGAGAACTTTATATCCAATATATACATCTATATACATCTGGATTTACGCGATGATAATTTTATCACCGACTTCAATCTCAGGCTCATTTTCGCCTTTTAATTCGATTTGTCCCGGCAGTTCCACTGTGGACTTGCCGTTAAAACAAAATGTACAGTGTCCCATATCATGCAGGGTTTTTAATGCTTCATCACCAATGGCGGTAATAACGTATTGATGCTTTCCAAAAGTAACCTTATCGCCTACCTGAATTTCTCCTTTAATCTCACCGGTCGTGTGCATAATAGCTATTTCTTCTAATTCCGTTAGTGGGCATTTATCAAAAATAATTAAGCAGCCATTATCAGCTAATAAATCAAACGCGATTTCCCCTACATTGGTAACTGTAACTTCATATTTCATATGCATTATCCTCTCATTTTTTTGGCAAAGTAATACGTAAAGTTAACGGATGCCGGCAAATGTAAGCGATAAAAAGCACGCGTTAACTCTACGTATGATGAAACAGTAACTTTCTCGTCCAGTCTTAGAACAGTCCGATTCCCATGAAGTATGCAATAACAACGGATAACGGACCGGTAACAAGTCTGGTCATTAGAATGGTCGGTACGCCTATTTCGATTGTTTGCGGTTCAGCTTCGGCCAAGCTCAACCCAACCGGAAGGAAGTCACAACCAACTTGCGGATTGATAGCAAACAATGCAGGCAATGCATAGGAAGGAGGGATGTGTCCTGCTCCGATTTCAACGCCGAGCAGCACCCCGACTACCTGTGCAATTACCGCACCTGGTCCAAGCATAGGCGACAGGATTGGCAGCGAGCATATAACCGATATCACCAACAGCCCCGGCAGACTGCCTGCATACGGGGAAACGAAATTAGCAATAATATTGCCGATACCTGATTCTAATATAATACCGATGATCATACTTACGAAAGCCATGAACGGCAAGATGCTCTTAATGGTAATGTCAATAGTGTTACGTCCTGCCTGGAAGAATATGCCGACGACCTTACCGGCGGCCTTACCGAATCTGGCCAGGAAATTGCCTTTTTCTGCCGGTGCAGTTGCCGCAGCTGGTCTTGCTGCCTGCGCCGGTGCTGCACTGGGAGCCGGAGCTGGAGCGGAACCGTCAGATAAGCTTATATTTTCTACCTTGACATCAGATACATAAATATCTTCTGTAATATATTGGGCCAATGGACCTGATTTGCCGACGGGCATTACATTAATAGTGGGTATACGTTTCTTTGGATAAACGCCACAACGTGCCGTACCGCCGCAGTCCACAACAACTACTGCAATTTGATCATCCGGACAACCTGTTTTAAATCCGTCAACCAATTCGCAGCCTGTCAGCTCGGCTAGCTTTAAGGCAACAGGATGAAATCCGCCGCCGGTAACACAAACCACTTTGTTTCTTTGTTCAGTCGGCGTAATTACCAACGGGCCGCCAAAACCAGCCGGACCTCTATCAATTCTAACTGTCTTAAACATAGCTATTCATTCCTCCTAAGTTTAGATATTACCCAGGCTTGTCTAACAAATAGTGCTACTATGGGTTAGCTAAACTGCCCCAAGTATTTAGACTTCGATGCCATTTTTCTTGAACATATAAAGAGTCGCCTTTTCTGTCACGATACCGCGAATCAAGATAACGATAACACCTGTAATAAAATATCTAACTGCTAACTCCCCAAGAGGAAGACCGAGCTGGGTGATACCTTGAGAAATGCCCATCCATACAAACAATTCTGCCGAGTTAGCATGGGGGAATAAGCCGGTAATCGGATGAACGAAGGAAATAGATGCATCCTGGAAAGCCGGTTTATATTTTTCCGGCAGGAAACGACCGAAACTGTAACAAATCGGATTAGTAAGGAAAAAAACCGCAATAACGGGAAATAAAGTATACCGTAAAATAATATTGCCTGTACACAATTGGGCAATTTTGTTGACCTTTTCCTCACCAATCATACCAATTACTGAATTTACTGCCGTGATAAGGACAACGAGGGTTGGAATAATTCCTGTGACCAGGCCTGTAAAAACTGAACCGCCTTTTTGGAACAATGCAATAAAACCTGTCGCTAAATGTGCTAATACTTCCATGTACTTATACCTCCTTGTAATCTTTGCTCAAATTAACAGTTTCCTTTTTTGCATCTGCTGTCGATTCTAGTTGCTGCCCTCCTTCCTTTTTTTAGAAAACCCTACTTGGCAAAATACTATATAAAATATAGACCACTATATCTTATACCTTAGGTATCCTTTTAGGCTGTACATTCAGGCGCATCCTGATTGCCCTTCAATTTGGCTATTTGTTTTTCAATTTGTTCTATGGCTTCAAGCATAGCTTTATCCTGTTTCTTGGCGGATTGACTTAGAATCTTTTCTTTTAGCTCTGTAACAGTATGTCCTTTGATATTTGCGATCTCCCTGAAACGGGCCAATACCGTAATGCCTTGCATCATACGTCCTTCAATAATATGACCTGCTTCATTACTAATCAGAATGACGACATTGCCGGCACTTAGTTTGCGTTTTTTGCTGCCCATACCAACAATTCCTTTGCCTCTTGACTCCGCCAGTGTTTTTCGCAAATTTTTAACTTGAAAGTAGGTCAATACCATCTGCAATACATAGAAGCAAAAGATAATCAACATCCATCTTTCCATTGGTCAGCCGTCCTTTCTAACGCTGCTCAGCATAGGCACTGATTGCCACTGCGTTGTTGTAATTGGTAACCAATACATTAATCAGCTTGCTGTTCAACGCACCAATAATGGCCATGACCTTTTTATCACCGCAAGCAACACCAATCATTGTCTCAATCTTTTTCAAGTCTTCCAGTTCAATACCAACTACCCGTTTGTTAAAATCAAACTTATCGGTATTGCCATTGATATCATAAAAACGAAGACAGATATCACCGATAGCTCCGGCTTTTTCAAGATTACTGGTATCATATAAATTAAAATAGCCGCTGCTCATCATCGACGAGGCCGGGTCGGTAGGCGAGCCTACACCAACCAGACCAATATTGCATAATTTCGCATAATCCAGCACTTCTTTAATGCTGTTTTCTTTCAGGATTTCTTTTTTTATATTTTCATTGCTGACCACTGCCGGAGCATGCAACAGTTTAAAACTTCCACCAAAGGCCCGTGCCAGATCGGTAATAATTTCATTGGGATGAATTTCACGCTGGGATTGTCCCACACCGCCGATAAAAGGCACAAATGTCAAATTCAGTTTTCCCTGATTGGTAATATAATTGGAAATACATTTTACGGTATTCCCCATGGACACGCCAATAGTATTGCCCTGTTTTACAATTCTCATCAAATAATCGGCAGCCGCTTTTGCAGCTTGGATGGTTTGCAGACGATCGTCCGTTTCGTCGTCAACGATAATTACTTCTTTTAAACCAAACTGCTTTTCTATCTGCCTTTCTAAAAAATCGAAATTATTCCTCAGAGGATTGATAATTTCTATCCGTACAATGCCGGAATCCTTGCCTTCTTTCAGCAGCCGGGACACCGTTGGTCTTGATACTCCTAAATTATTCGCAATTTCGTGTTGTGTATAGTTTTCTTCATAATATAGCTTGCAGCATTTTACAATTAATCGGCTGTCATCAACGATTTTTTGCATAACTCACTGCGACCTCCTACTCGCCTAACCGGTTACCATTTGATCTAATATGTTTTAAAAGTAACCGGTAATACTCAGATTCAATAGTCATATGCATATTTCTTTATGTCTTTTCCTCTAAAGGTTTCATTATGCACAACTATACAATTCCGCTACTTTGCGCGCACTGGTATGCAAAAAAATATTTTTGCATTTGTTCAATCGGAATCATTTGTTAGATTTATTATAAATTAATTTTTTAAAATAGTCAATCAATATTGTAAAATTAGTTTTGATTTTTTTACGAAAAAATCTAATAATTCTGTTTTTTCTACAAATTATCATTTTATACTGATAAAACGTATAATCTTCATGTTTTCCTGCCTATCATTTACATTAAATAACAATAAAACCAAAAGGGTGTTTTGCTTCTTGGCAAAACACCCTTTTATAGAAAAGTCTAGTTAAACAATTTATCCTGCAGCCTTCTTAGCTGCAGCAAAAATGACGATTCATTTAGTTCAACCATATCATAGGTTATTACATCGCCCTTTTTAACATCTTGTTTAAGCACCGTGTCTTTGTTAATTAAACAAACCGGCAGAGCATTGATTTTCTTGGCCACTTCATATTTTTCGATTAAGCCGTATACGGTATAACCGCCGATCCCATCCAAATTCTGTCCGGCTTTCAAGTCTTTTTTAGCAATGGTAATAACCTCTGCCACTAAGCCGGCTTTCGGTACAATTGTCGGTTGCCGGTCAATAACAGCTTTCGCAACCGACAACGGAGTCTCCAGGCTGCACAGGTGATAAGGACGGTATAGAATGTAGTTAGGTCCCGGACCCATGCTTACATATTCCATCTCAGCCCGAACTTCAGCCAACGGGCTCGTTACGATCAAAAATACTCCCGGTGCTATACCGTTAACAAAATCAACAACACCATACCGGCTTAAAATACCGCCTTCTTCCTTTAGAAGAAATTTTTCCGGCAATTCTTTAACTTGACCGGCAATTCCGTGTCCGCCTCTTACATCAGGAACAAATCCTGTGGCATTGCACATCAGAGCCATTTCCACCATAGTTTTGCTGCCTTCCTTAAATGCGGTCAGCATATGCGGATTCATTTTTTTGCGGGTTGCTTCCTCCAACACGGTGTCCGGATTGCAGTCATAATCCAGTTTGTTGTTTTTCCCCTTACCTACCACCCTGACTTCAAAGCCGGATGCTACGGCAAAGTCATACAATTCTTTCACCGCTCCCGGTTCATCACCAGCCGCTCCGGTAAATACAACTCCGGCATTATCGGCAAATTTCTTCAATATCGGCCCAATAACACAATCGGTTTCCGCATTCAGCATAACAATATGCTTTTTGCCAAAGATACTGTCAAATGCAACCCTTGCCCCTACTTCAGGAACGCCGGTAGCATCAACAACAGCTTGTACAAGCCGACAGTTGGTTGCAACCTTGCTGTCATCCGCCACGACATAGTTGCCTTCTCGCAAGAACTCATCTGCTTCAGCCGGAGTCTTGGCATGTTTTATATTAGTTTCTGCAATGCCCGCATTCAAAAAAGCTTTTTTTGCATTTTCAATCCGAATATCGACAACCACCGCCGGAATCATGCCTTTCATTAAGATCATCTGGGCAACCATCCCCCTGCCCATTTGACCGGCTCCAATGATTGCCGTTTTTATACTTTGTCCTGTTTGTTCCAGTTCTTCCAATTTCGTGTTTAAGCCTAACACATGAATCCCCTCCTGTTTTTTAGGTAGTCTTTTTCTTGACGACTTTTATATTTGTTCAATATTTTTAATTATGTCCGACTTAATTATAGTTTAACTTTTTCAAATAGTCAATAATTTTAAGTTTAACCATTGCTTTTATTTTCTTAAAATTTCTTGAATAATTTTATCTTTCTTTCTTTATAATTTCTTGTAATTACTTTTTACATTTGTTTTCTACATTTACTTTTATAAAAATACGCTTTATTGTAATCAGAAACACTATTTTTATTCTCCCAATTTACCGTACTTACCGTAAACAACAAAAATAAAGTGTACAAAGATGAGCTTTGTACACTTATCGGTAAAAATAGTTATTGTGCCGGCAGATATAATCCTAAATCCTTAAGTTTTAACCGGCAAACCAATTATGAATTCCTTTCATATATAATCCGCAGTCCTTCCAATGTCAAAAAATGTTCAACCACATCAATCGTACGTGATTCCTGGGCAATAAGGTTGGCTAGTCCCCCAGTGGCTACAACATAAGGATCCTGTCCCATTTCCTCTTTCATCCGGCGCACAATTTCATCCACCTGACCGACAAAACCAAAAATAATTCCCGATTGCATACTGGCAACCGTGTTACGGCAAATTACCGATTTGGGCTTAATCAGTTCAACACGAGGCAGCTTAGCTGTTCGCTGAAAGAGTGCTTCCGTTGAAATGCCAATTCCGGGCGCAATGGCGCCGCCTAAATAATCGCCATTTACAGCTATCGCACAGAAGGTGGTTGCCGTGCCGAAGTCCACCAGGATAAGCGGACCGCCAAATTTATTATACGCGGCCACCGCATTGACAATACGGTCGGCCCCGACTTCCCGGGGATTCTCATATCTTATACAAATTCCTGTTTTTATACCTTGTCCCACAATCAAAGGCTCCACCTTAAAATACCTCTGGCACATTTTCGTGAGCGGGACCACTAAAGGCGGGACCACCGACGAAATGATGACGGCATGAATTTCTTTTATGCTCCTGCCGCAAAAAGTGAACAGATTATTAATCAGCATACCGTATTCATCGCCCGTTTTTTGCCGGTCTGTCGAAATACGCCAGTGCTGCAACAACGTTTTACCATCATATAATCCTAATACAATATTGCTATTCCCTATGTCAAAAACCAAAAGCATTCTTCATCCTCCATCTTATGAACTACCCGGCCCATTTCGGCACACCGTTTTCACACAGAATTTTGCCCGGAACGAAGGGATACATCGCCGGCCAATACTGTTTCCATCCCTGCAGACGTTTGCACCAGCAAAGCACCGCTTTGATCTATATCAACAGCCTTGCCGCTGAATTGTCTGTCCAAGCCAATAACCGTTACCTCCTGCCCCAAGGTAACCGAAAAATTACGCCATTCTTGAAAAACTTCCGCAAAACCACACCGGACAACGTTTTGATAAATTTGTTCCAATTCTCTAAGCACAGCCGCCAGTAATTCGATCCGGGATATCTTGATGCCGGAAATCTGTGCCAGCGAGACGGCATTTGGAGCAATTTCCCGTGGAAATTCACAGGATTCGATGTTGACATTAATCCCGATACCCAGAACAACATAATTTACTGCATCCATCTCCGCACTCATTTCCGTTAAAATCCCTACGATTTTTTTCCCTTGATATAAAATATCATTCGGCCACTTAATACCACAGGCAATGGCCGTAGTCCGGCGAATGGCTTTGGTTACCGCTACCGCCGCCATAAGCGTACATTTGGGTGCATCTTGAGGCTGAAAGGGCGGACGTAAAACAAGCGACATCCAAATCCCTTTTCCTGGCGGCGAAAACCATCCCCTGGCCAGCCGCCCTCTCCCGGTCTGTTGTGTTTCAGCCAGGACCAGCGTCCCTTCGGGACATCCGTCGGCGGCCAGTTTTTTCGCTTCATTGCTGGTCGATTCAATACCTCGAAACCAATGTACCTCTTTCCCCAGCACTTCAGTCCTCAGTGTATTCTTTATTTCATCAGGCAAGAGCAAATCCGGAGCAGCTTCAAAACGGTAGCCGCGCCGGGAATGTGCCTCTATGGTGTAACCTTCTTGCTTCAGGGTCTGGATATGTTTCCAAATAGCTGTGCGCGAAACAGCTAGTTGCCGCGAAATCTCCTCACCTGATACAAACTGTCCTTGATGCTGCCGCAACATTCCTAAAATGCTTGCCCGCATCGTCATCCCCTCCTATCCGCTACGCTGGTACACCCATTCGGAAAATCCACTACAACCAGGAAAACCTTTCCTAAAGTCCATAGGAAGGTATGTCCTGGCATAATCGCGAAGTAAGATAATAAATAAACTATATAACAAGAACTTTGCATTGCTTTTTAAAAAGCACGCAGCATAATGATAGCACGTTTATGAATACCGGACAATAGGAGGGATAAAATGTCAATAAAAATTTTAGTGGCCGATGATGAAGTTAATATTTGCGAGGTGATTCAATTATATTTAGAAAAAGAAGGCTTTTCTGTATTTGCAGCTCATGATGGTGAGCAGGCACTGTTAATAGAAACTACCAAAAAACCCGATTTATTGCTATTGGACGTTATGCTGCCAAAAATGTCCGGTTGGGATATATGCCGTACGGTCGAACGGCAGGTCCCCATTATATTTTTAACGGCCAAAAGCGCGGAAAGCGACAAAATGACCGGTTTTTCACTGGGAGCCGATGATTATATTACCAAACCTTTCAGCCCACGCGAACTGGTCGCCCGGGTGAAAGCGGTCTTGCGTCGCAGCGGGCTCTTGCAAACCAGCGGCTCTACCCTGGATTTTCCCGGTTTAATCATCAACCCGACAACGCAAACCATCGAAATCGACGCCCAGGCGGCAACCTTAACGCCAAAGGAATTCGAGCTATTGCTCTTTTTGGCCCGCCATCCCAAAATCGCCTTCTCCCGCGAACAACTGCTTACCAATGTCTGGGGCTATGATTTTCAGGGCGACGACCGGACGGTTGATGCCACCATTAAACGATTGCGCCAAAAAGTAAATAATGATCATTACGCTTATATTCATACCGTCTGGGGAGTCGGCTATAAATTCGAGGTGAATACCAAGTGATGCGTTCGATCTTCGGCAAGGTTCTTATCTCTCACATTGCAGTTATCGTTGTTAGCTCGCTGACTCTCGGATTTATAATGACCTTTTTATTTAGAGGACACTTTGTCGACAATAAACGCCGCGAACTCCTGCAAAAAGGGGAAGCAACGGTTATCCTGCTGTCCTCTGTTTTATATGACGGGCGCCTGCCGCCTGATCTTACCATGCGAATCATGAGTAATCTAGCCGGTGCAACCATTTGGTTAATGGACAGCGGCGGTACGGCATTAGCCGGTACTCCTCCCGACCATTGGGATAATGGTGGTTTTTTTGAAACTCGGGAGGAAATGGACGAACTATTTGACGGCATACCGCAATCCTGGGTCAGTCCCAGCAAAAATCAGCGTGAATCAGCTATCGTTGTAGCCGTTCCTATTCCCGACACGCTGATTCCCACCGCTTTGTTTTTATATGCACCGCTTCCCAGTATTAACCGGGGAATCGAGGGCTTTTTACGCCTGATGTCCTACTCGCTGCTGGTCGGCGCCCTGCTTTCCGTCGGCCTGGGTTATATCACCTCACGCAGCTTGACCCGCCCCATCGCCGATATCTCGCAGGCTGCCCGTAATTTTGCCAAGGGAAATTTCAACAGCCGTACCAAAGCCACCGGCGATGATGAAATCGGCGGTTTAGGGCGTACTTTTAACAGTATGGCTACTTCTCTGGCCAGGGCGGAGCAGAACCGCCGCGAATTTTTAGCCAATGTATCCCACGAACTAAAAACACCGGTTGCTTCCATTCAGGCACTGGCCGAAACGTTATTGGACGGATTGGCGGACACTCCTGAACAACAGGAACGATATTTGCACACTATTGTCGGTGAATCCAACCGCATCAACCGTCTGATTCATGATCTTTTGGACATGGCCCAGCTAGAAGCAGGCGAGTTATCCATCGTAAGAAAGCAATTGGATTTACAGCAATTTTTGCTTCGTGAGAATGATAAATATACTTCTCTTTTGACCGATAAAAATTTAGAATTAACCATGCAGCTACCGGAACAGTTGCCCAAAGTGTGGGCTGACCCCGACCGTCTTTCCCAGGTACTGTCCAATCTGCTTAGCAATGCCATCCGCCATTCGCCCGACAATGCAGTCATCACATTAACGGCGCACACACTGCCTCCCTTCATCGCCATCGGCATCCGTGATCAGGGTGATGGTATCCCGCCTGCCGATCTGCCTTATATTTGGGACCGTTTTTACCGTGTTGATAAATCGAGGGCCCGCAGCGACGGCGGGACCGGATTGGGGCTATCCATCACCAAAAAGCTGGTGGAAGCTATGGGTGGCGAGATCACCGTAGAAAGCACCCCCGGCAAGGGAACCTTATTCACCTTTACCCTGCCGATCAGTTCCGCAAAATAGACTACATGCAACAATATTAAAAATTGTCATACATTTGTCATACCTCCTGTTTATACTGACTTTAACAGCCAGTAACAGCTGGCCGGATATAATAGGAGGGAATCGAATGGAATTTAAAACATGGTCACGAAAATCAATCGCTGCTTTTGTGATCGGCACCTTCATGTTAGCCGGTGCGGCAGCCAGTCCACTTTTGGTTCAAGCTGCTGAAGCTGCAAAAGATCGTCCCGTACGGCAGCAGCAAAAAATGGATCCCGATCAGGTAGCTCAGCATATCGCTGATAAATTCAACATAAGTAAAGACACTGTCCTGAAATACCAACAGGCGGGTTATGATACTCGCGATATTGTAACCGCGGCTTTTTTCGGCCAGCTTAGCGGTAAACCTTTTGAAGAGGTCATTAAACTGAAAACGAATAGCAATACCTGGAAGGATGTTCAGCAAACACTGGGCATTACAACAGAACAGATAAAAACTGCTCATATCAATATGTTTGCCGGTCAGATTAACGCCAAAACAGGACTTGATACGGCAACCGCCACAACACTACTGAATCAGGGCTACCATCCCCGCGATATTGCCGTAGCTGCCCAATTGGCTAAAAATACCGGCAAAAATATCCAGGATGTGTTGGACTTGAAAAAAATCAACAACACCTGGAAAGATGTTGCCGATTCGCTGGGGGTCAGTCAAGATACACTAAAACAGGATATGCAGGAAATTCGTGGTCTGTTTCCGCATCATCGTGGCCCCGGAGCCAATCCCGAGCATGAGGGAAAATAATCTACAACAGCAAAGGCGATTTGGCAGTCCATACCGGACTGCTCAAATCGCCTTTGTTATTTGCTAAAATACGGCTTCCACTGTGCCGATGATATCGCCACGGTGGTTTTTTTGTGTAAAGGGAAATTTATCGGATAGGGTCTCAAACTCACTTGCCGAAATCCACTCCATCTTTTTTAGCAGGCTAAGCACCACCGGAGCAAGCGGGCGGTTGCCGCCATCATCGATCTTCAGCGCGACTCCCAGCCCATCGGCCGGCAAAGCAAGACAATACACGGCTTCTGCTCCGACCTTGGCTAAAATACGACCCCGGGTGACCTGCATGATAGCCGTGTCCAAACGGCCGCTGCCAGCCACAAGCTGCGGATATTTGAGCATCGCGTCACGAATTACGGTGACAGCCGCTGTACTCTTCTGCCAATCGTTTTCCACCGGTTTTCCCAGTTTGGCATACGCTTGGGCCATATGCTTAAGCGGTAAATAGAAGACCGGCACCCCGCAGCCATCAATACCGGTCTCTACCATAGACGACTCCAGTCCTGCCGCCCGGCTCACCGCTTCCAGCATATGCTGCTGTACAGGATGTTCCAGAGCGGCATAATTCTCGGCAGAAACGCCTAACAGTTTAGCTAAAGCCAGCATACCGGAATGCTTTCCGGAACAGGGATTGTGCACTGCCTGATAAGGCAGGTTGCTGCACATAAGTTCTTTGGCCGCTTTTCCACTCATCGGCCGGGCACTGCCACAAGTTAAATCAGCCGTAGTAAAGCCAAGTTTCGCCAGAAGTCTTTCTATCAGCTGCACATGCTCGGGTTCGCCACTATGCGAGGCCGTCATTATGGCCACTTCCTGCTGGGTGAGCGAAAAAGTTTCCATGCCTCCGCGTTCGATCAAGGGCAGAACCTGAAAGGGTTTTGCCGCCGATCGCCAAAACATCTTTTTCTCGGCCTGCCCCACGCTGTACTGCAGCCGGCCTTTACCATCAACAACCGCAATATTGCCACGATGTATGCATTCCACCTTACCGCTCCGGGTATAGTAAAGTAATTCCTCACTCATGTTTCAACTCTCCCTACATAGTAAGAAAAGACTTGCATAATCAAGTCTTTTCTTACAGTGATATTTAAGCTGCAAGCAACTCATGGACATGCTATTCGCCGTCATACGAAAAATAAACAATTTTAGGACTTTCACCCTTATTGTCGGTACTTTCCTCCGGTTCATTGCTTTTTTGCTCCTCAGCCGGCTGTTTTGCATTCGCTTCTTTTTTCTGCGGTTTATCAATACTGCCCTGTTCCAATAACTGCTGCAATTGTTCGCCTTCCAGCGTTTCATGTTCGATCAGTGCCTGAGCAATCAAATGAAGCTTATCCAGATTCGTACGCAGCATTTCTTCCGTCTTCGCATACGCGTCCTCTATTAACCGGCGCACCTCCTGGTCAATAGCCGAAGCAACTTCCTCACTGTAGTTACGATCCCGGGAAATGTCGCGGCCTAAAAACACCTGTTCCTGACGCCGTCCGAAGGTAATCGGTCCCAATACCTCGCTCATGCCAAATTCGCAAATCATTTTACGGACCAGTTCGGTAGCCCGTTCCAAATCATTTTGTGCTCCGGTACTGATCTCGGACAGTACCACGGCTTCCGCCACACGTCCGCCAAGCAGCGTCTTTAATTGATCTAAAAGTTCCGAGCGGGTGGCATAGTAACGGTCTTCCTTCGGCAGCATGAGAGTATAACCCCCGGCTCTGCCGCGCGGAATTATGGAGACCTTATGCACCGGATCAGTATGCGTAAGCAGCATACCGATCAAGGCATGACCGGCCTCATGATAAGCCGTAAGCTTCTTCTCCTTGTCGCTGATGACCTTGCTTTTCCTTTCCGGCCCGGCAACAACGCGTTCTACTGCTTCTTCCAGTTCAAACATTTCGATCCGCCGTTTATTGCGGCGGGCGGCAAGCAAGGCCGCTTCGTTTACCAGGTTACTTAAATCCGCCCCGGTAAAACCTGGTGTGCGCCGCGCTAAAACGTCCAGGTTAACCTCCTTGGTTACCGGCTTGCCTTTGGTATGAACTTTCAAAATCTCCAGACGTCCCTTAACATCCGGTTTATCCACTACAATCTGGCGGTCAAAACGTCCCGGACGCAGGAGTGCCGGATCCAGGATATCCGGACGGTTGGTTGCGGCAATAATGATAATGCCCTCATTAACGCCAAAACCGTCCATTTCCACCAATAATTGATTTAAAGTTTGTTCCCGTTCATCATGTCCGCCGCCTAATCCCGCACCGCGCTGACGGCCGACAGCATCAATCTCATCAATAAAAACAATACACGGAGCATTTTTCTTGGCCTGCTCAAACAGATCACGAACACGTGAGGCACCTACACCGACAAACATTTCAACAAAATCCGAACCGCTGATGCTGAAAAACGGTACTCCGGCTTCGCCGGCTACTGCCCGTGCCAGCAGGGTTTTACCTGTTCCGGGAGGTCCAAACAGCAAAACTCCCTTGGGAATGCGTGCGCCCAAATCGTTAAACTTCTTCGGATGTTTTAAGAATTCAACGACTTCTTCCAGTTCCTGTTTCGCTTCATCCGCACCGGCTACATCTCCAAATGTAACCTTAATTTTATCTTCACCGTGCAGCTTCGCCCGGCTTTTGCCAAAAGACATAACCCGATTGCCGCCGCCCTGCGTCTGCTGCATAATGAAAAACCATACTCCGATTAACAGCAGCATCGGCAATACCGAGGAAAAAATGGTAGTCCACCAAGGCGGTTGCGGTGGCTGCTCGGCTTTAATATCAACATTTTTTTCCCGTAATGTATTAATGAGTGTGGGGTCATTGGGGGTAACCGTCGTAAACTCCTGACCATCTTTCAGCCTGCCACGGATCGAATTGTCCACAATAGTGACATGCTCCACCTTTTGATCCGCAATTTGGTGCAGAAACTGCGTATAACTGATTTCCTGTTTGTTGGTAGTACGTGAGGAATAGTAGTCAATTATCGAAATTGCAATAATGATAATCAACAAATAAAAACTGACATTACGAAAAAATTTATTCAAAAGTCGCCCTCCTCTCACTAGAGCCAAAACCGTTATTACTCAAAGTCAAATGCCTCCATAGTAGAACATTATAGCATAGAATCAAGTGTTTAACAATTTGCAAAAACGTTTGTTTGTAAAAAAATCAACGTTGATATACCTCTGGTTTTAGCACTCCGATAAAAGGAAGATTGCGATATTTTTCCGCATAATCCAGTCCATAACCAATAACAAAATCATCCGGTATGGTAAAACCATTATAATCAATATGGACATCCACCTTACGGCGCTCCGGTTTGTTGAGCAACGTACACATACGGATGCTGGCCGGTTTGCGGGATTTGATATTATCCAGCAAATAATTCAGCGTCAGTCCGGAATCAATGATATCTTCCACAACCAAAACATGCTTTCCTTCCACTGACTCATCCAAATCTTTTAAGATGCGTACCACACCACTGGAAGCAGTTCCCATTCCATAACTGGAAACAGCCATAAAGTCGATTGCCACCGGAACTTTAATAGACCGCGCCAGATCAGCCATAAAAATGACGGCCCCGCGCAACACCCCGATCATCAAAATTTCTTTACCGGCATAATCTTCGGTGATCTGCCGGCCCATTTCACCAATGCGCTCCCTGAGTTTTTCTGTGCTGATTAATATTCTTTCTACATCATCAACCATTGTCTGTGCCATCTTTTTCCTCCCGTCTCTCCACTGTCAGCTGTAAAAATTTTTGCGTATGATGTGTTACTCTAGCGCGTTCAGCCTGACGAAAACCACAAACCCAAAGTATCCCCTCCGCATCGCAAACAATAGGTATCCGGCTGCGCTTCTCGCGCGCAACTTTTGCATCAATAAAGAAATCCTTAATTTTTTTGCTGCCATTCTTCATCCCTGCAGGAGTAAAACGGTCTCCGGGAAGTCGCGTTCTGATCATCAGCGGCGGGGTGATTTGATCGGCATCCAGCACCACTGATTCCAAATTTTTGTCTGTAACAGTAGCTTTTATAAAACGTGCGTGAACTATACAACCTAATTCAGCTACTACGGTTACTCCCGGTACTTCCAGGAGAATTTCCGGCACATTGTCCCAGACACAACTTGACTGTTTGCACGGTTTCGCTCCTATTTCCAGTCCGGCATAGGTTTTACGAACCAATAATCCGCCCGGCAGCAAGCATTCGCTGCCCACCCGGCCATATAACATCATCTCTATCATTTTTTCCACATGATAGAAGCTTATTCCTCTTAGATGGCCCTGTTTTTTTTCGACAACCATGCGAAATAATTCCCGCTGCAGGGCAACATGCTGCCTAACAAAGGCAGGTTTATCCAAAAGCAGGCTATCCGGACTTTCCCCCTGTTTTACTACCTGTTGCCAAACCCCCTGTGCCGCCAGGCGGATATAAGCATGTTCATCGCCGATAATGGCCGCTGTGCGGCACAAGGAAGCCTTGATGGCCGGATTATACCGCTCTTCCAGATAGGGAAAAAGTTCCAGTCTGATGGAATTACGCAGATAATCCGTCTGTAAATTGGTGCTGTCCAGACGGGGCGAGAGTCCTTGCCGGCGGCAGTAGTCCTCCACCTCTTCACGGGTTACACCGAGAAGAGGCCGGATCACGCCTTCCGAATAAGGCTGCATGCCCTTCAATCCATCAGCGCCGGCTCCACGCAAAAGATGCAGCAACACTGTTTCGGCCTGATCATCAAGATGATGCCCTGTGGCAATTTTCGCCCCGCCCGCTTCGGCAGCTACCTGACGCAGGTAACGGTAACGCAGCATTCTGGCCGCATCTTCCGTCGAGCGGCCGCTGCCCTCTACAAAAGCCGGCACATCAATTTTGGTCCGGAAACAGCTAAGACCGCGCTGCCGGCAAAATTCCGCCACAAAATCCGAATCGGCTGCCGCTTCCTGTCCTCTAATCATATGATCGACATGAGCAACGATTAACCTTATAGCATAGCTTGAACGCAATTCGCACAAGATATGCACCAATGCCAGGGAATCCGCTCCACCCGAACAGGCTGCCACCACAATATCATCTGCCGCCAGCAAATGATAGCGGTCAATAAACAATTTAACCTTTTTGATCATGTTTCATGCTACTTCCTATTTTATAATTCGTTATCAACCGATATGCCATAGAACTGGAAAATATGCCAAAAGCAATGGCTCCCCCGGTCAGCAGGGTGCGCATGCCCATCGATATTCCCGCGACATATTGCCCTTTAACCATATACAGCATGGTGGTATAAGCCTCCCCGCCCGGCACCAGGGGGAAAAATCCGGGTATGATAAAAATCGTTGCCGGTTTTTTTAAAAGCCGGGCTAGCATTTCGGCACCACCGCCAATTACGATACTGCCCAGAAAATTAGCCAGTATCATATTGGCCCCAAAAGCACCCGCCGTATGCATAACACCCCAGGCAGCCACACCGACAACACCGACATAGCACAGCAGGCTACGCGGAATACGGTATAGTATTCCCACCGAAAAGGACATTAGAAATACGGCAATCAGTTTAAAAACAATCAGCATGACTAACCTCCCGACTCCCGCTACATAACGGTTGCTAATACGATAAAGGCACCCATAGCAACGGCTACGGCAGTAAGTAAAGCTTCCATGCCCCGCGACAGCCCGCTGACTAAATCGCCCACCATAAAATCCCGTAAGGCATTGGTAATAGCCATACCCGGCACCAGCGGCATGATACCGCCGATAATAATAACATCCCGTAACAACCATGGCCAGACATAATAGAATGCCGTTCCCATGGCCGCCACCACCATGCCCCCCAAAAACTCGTAGGCAACCGTTGTGCCATGCAGTCTGGAGACGATATGAGCCAAATAACGTATTGTCCCGGCAGCTGCAAATGCACCCAGCACTTCAAATATACCGCCGTTCTGCATAACTGCAGTCGTAGCCCCGATGGCACCGGAGGCTGCAAGTGATCCCATAAGAGCAAAGCCCGTTCTTTCTTTGGCAATCCGTTCCAAAATAGCTCTGGCATTCTGATAATCCATCCGCCGCTCTACCAGCCGGCGGGAAAGCTCATTGACCTTCGCTATGCGGTCCAGATTAATCGTCCGGTCACGTACCCGCCGGATCATGGTTAATGATTGCCCGGCTTCATCACTTACCGTTAAAAATACGCCGGTAGGGATGACAAAGCTCTCCACCCTCGCCGCACCACAAGCACGGGCCACATGCTCCATAGTTTCCTCCACCCGCCTGGTTTCGCCTCCGTTCTTCAGCATAATTTCTCCGGCCGACACCGCCAGTAGGGCAATACTTTCCAACTGCGACTTCAAGACTTCCGCTCCCACCTTTCCTACCTGTTATCATTTCGCCTGCTGCTTTAAATATCCTGCCATAAACCGAATATTGGATATTATAGCCTTTACCGGCCTTTATTAATCAAAAAGAACTCACAGGAAAGGGATGCTGATTCCTCTCAGCATCCCTTAACAACGACCATGTAATGCAAGGCATTATACAGTCTTTTCCGCCAGCCGCACAGCCAACACCGTCATATCATCCTTAATCTGCCCGCCGGACAACCGCCGGCTTTCAGCTAAAATTCTCTGCGCGATTTCTTGCGGGTTATTACTGGCCATCCGCCGTAAAAAGTTAGCCAGCCAGCTTTCCTTCCCCGGTTGAGAAGGCTGGACGTCAAACACCCCGTCACTGACCATTACAATAATATCTCCTGCTACCAACTGTGCCTTCACCGGTTCGATTTCAATCTGCTGCAAAATACCAATTGGCAAGGAAGCCGTCCTGATCATACCTACTTCATGTACGCGTTTTACAAAACTGGGTGATGCGCCAATTTTGAGAAATTCCACTTCTCCGTTGCACGTATCCACAATGGCCATATCCATTGTCGCAAAAGTCTCCTGCGGCTCTTGCAGAAGCAACATGGCATTTGCTGTTTTTACAGCTGCATCCACCGCAAAGCCCGCTTTCAACAACCTTTCCATAACCTGTACCGCCGTACCGCTTTCGCTGGCGGCAGCATAACCAATCCCCATACCGTCACTAAGCAGTACCAGTATTTTCCCCTGCGGCAGCTTAGTTACCCTGCAAGTATCACCGCAAACCCCCCTGGCCTCTTTAGCCGCGCTGGCCATACCTGACTGAACCTCAAACCGCCTGGCGGATTGAATGACAATACGGCAGTTTTGCCGGCGCCTGATATTGCCGCACTGTGTATGCAAACTCATTTGTTCCTGTGTCAGATTGGCGGCAAGCGGCAAGAGGCACTCACGACATTCATGCTGTCCATGGCAAGGTTGTTTTTCGATCCGGATTACCAGATTTTCTTCTTCACCGATAACACCAATTCCGGAAAGAGCGATTCCCTGCCCTTCAGCATGGGCGGAAAGGGTTTCTGCCAGCCTTTCGGCCCGGTTGGTCTCTTGGTTTATCTCCTGCGCCAAATTGCCGACAATACCGGCAAGTGCTCTCATATGGTCAGCAACCAGACGCCGCTGATCACCTGTTTTCTGCTGCCAATAGCCATGATGCGCCAGGACAGCATTCATCATGTCGGTCAATGGCTGTTTGCGGCTGCAGTTGTCCCGTAAAGGCTGCGGCAGAGCATCCGGTCTTATGGGGCCGTCCGCTGCCAGCCATACATCCATCAGCGCCTGATAAGTTCGATAAAAATCTGTTTTCCAGCAGATTTCCCTTCTTGTACAATGAAAACAAACTTGTTCGCCGACTGTCGTCAGAACTTTGGCGGCTTCTTCCTCCGTCAGCCCCTCCATGCGGGGGGTATTCTGTTGTTGCAGGCTTGCGGCCAAATCAGTAAACATGGCGGCAACATCATTTAATTTGGCAGTCGCCGCAGCAATCCGCAGTGAAGCCGAAAGACCGTGCACGTTTTTAAACAGACGTCCCGGCCATATGCCCAGCCATTGTACCGGCAAAAGAAAAAACAGCCCGGCCGCCAGGGAGGACTCACTGACCACTTTTATGAGCTCACCGGCTTGTCCAAAAAATAAAACCGTCAATACAGCGCCAAATTCAAACCCCAAAATAACGGCAAATTTACCAAATTTATGAAACATTCCGGCCAGCGCTCCTGCCAGGGCGTAATAACCGATACTTAAGTCCACCCCCGCCAGCAGAGCCGAAGCTAAACCAACAACAACACCGCCGGCAGCTCCCGGGCCGACGCCTCCGGCCAGTGCCAAGGCCATCACAAACAGGCTGCTGGCTATGTTTTGCAGGTTAAAATCAAACAGCACGATCCGTTCCAAACCGCCTATCGCCACAGCAACCAATAAAACAACACACATAAAGTTTTCATTGGACACCTGCTGAGCCCCGGAAGTTTTTGCCGATGCCAGCACCGGAAGCGCATACATGAATGCATAAGCCAGCAACATGGCCATAGCGGCATTAAGCGTAACCTCCAGGATATGATATAAAACAAACTGCTCGGAAGAAAGCAGAGCCAAGACTAATCCGCCCGTCAATATGGTGGCAAAGAGCAGCATAGGAACGGCCAACAGCTTTTTATGCAGCAAAGTAAGGCGCTTTGCCAGTCGCATATATACCAATACCGAAAAGACCGAAAGTAATGCTTCGCTATAATACCCGCCCGAAAGGGTTCCGGCGACTACCCAAAAACCGGTGGGCACCGCCTGTCGTGGCAGGAACTGGGCCACCGCGGCAAAATAGGCCAGGCCGAAAGGCGATATTTCACCCAGAATCGTGACTCTGGACAATAGAAAGGCCAGCGTATTAATCAGTATATATTGAGGCGTTATCACAGCAAGAATCTGCCTGGCGATTTTCTGTACAACCACTTTGGCTGCCAGCTTCCTGACGACCGGCATCTGTCGGATTTCTTCTACACATTCCACCGTACCCGGTGTTTTTTCCGGCAACGAAGCCACTGTTGCTTTTAACATAAAATCATCCACCTCTGTTATCCGTCCAGAAAAAGGACTATATCGTACTAACATTTTACATAAAACAGAAATGAATGTTTGTCTGAACAAGTCAGCCCCACCATAAAATATTCCGACATATCCTAAAGCAAAAGTACAAATACAAACACAGCTTACGCCGTTACTCTTCCCGCCGGGGACATAAGCCCGCGGCAAATTGTCGATATAACCGGAGAAAGGCCCGTTTTTCGCGACAAAAAAAGAACCTTCCCAACGGGGGAAGGCCCTGCTGATTATTCAGCCCTACGGGCAGCACCACGGCCGCCGCGTTTTGATTCTGTGTTGCGTTTCAAATCTCCCAGACGTTCATCACTATCTTTTAAAAACTTACTGAGCTTATCCTCAAAAGATAATGTGTTAAACTTGTTGGGACGCCGATTGTCATTGGCAGGACGCCGATTGTCATTGGCGTGCATATGTTTGGGACCTGCAACCGGATTGGGATTAGGCACCTGCAGCTGCTTGATGGATAACCCGATTTTGCCGCGTTCATCAACCGACAGTACTTTTACCTTAACCTTATCCTGTTCCTTAAGAAAATCTTTTACATCACGGACATACACATCAGCAACTTCAGAAATATGAATAAGACCAACTTTTCCTCCAGGCAGTTCAACAAACGCACCGAAATTTGTAATTCCGGTTACAACGCCCTCTACCACACTGCCAATTTCAATGGACATACTAACAATTATCCTCCTTAAAAACTCGTTTTGCAACCATATTATACTCTTGACCATGAAAAGGTGTCAAGAAATACTGCCACAATTTAAAAAATCCTTAATAAACGGCTACTGCTCCTCCTTGGCCGGGACATAAGGCACTTCTCCGGGCTTCACCAACCCCAGTTCTTCGCGGGCAATTTTTTCGACATAAGCCCGGTCATGCAGACGGCTGCGCTCTTCGTTAAGCTTGATGTTTAGCTGTTTGGCTTCCTCCAACTGGGTCTGGGCTTTTTCAGCCTCCTGATTGATCATATTCAACTGGGCCTGTTGTCCAAAAGATAAATAGGCAAAATACGCTATCAGTCCTACCATCACCAGACGGAACCAGTTGATCCGGTATTTGCGCCGCTGCTTCATAACTCTGCACCACCATCGTCCATAGTATCTGTACGTAAAATGAATTCGCCGGTCATATCGACATTCCTTCTTTTAGGCCGTAATTCCCTGCCTATTGCGGTGGTATTTCTTTGCCGTCCGGCGGTTTGTGATTGTTCCAGTTTTTCTTTAGGCTGTTTTTGATATTCCTCACCTTTCTGCCAACAAAGCCAAAAGGAAAGTACACCACTCTGGCTACCAGCCGCAGCGGCTTTATCAGCAGAAAAACCAAAACCAGTTTACCGTATCTTCCGGCAGCGGCCAGCATTCGCGTAGCCTGAATCAATAGACGGATTACGGCGGAGCTGAATAACCGGTAATAGCAAAATACCCCTGTAATGAGGCCGATAAATACGTAAAACCTGAGTTCACCCCAGTTGCTGAGCATTAACACCAAAAAAACAAGACCCGTGGCCAACAGCCAATACAAAATATCAGCAATTGCCGTGGCAACCTTCTTCAGCCTCAGCAAGGCACGCATGACACGATAGCAATCAAATACAATTCCCAAAGCCATTCCTGTTGCCAGCATAATGCCAAAGATCGCAGCCTGTCCGCTTAGTTCCATCCTGTCACCTTCTTTAGAGCCGTCCTGTTGATACAGTGCCGGTAAGTGTCCGCCTTAAAACGTTAAGTACCATGGCGAAGAGATTTTCGTAAAACGCGGCGGAACAATGAGGCATACCGACGTATGCCGGTCGA
Organism: Propionispora sp. 2/2-37; assembly: GCF_001298735.1. Classification (GTDB taxonomy): domain Bacteria; phylum Bacillota; class Negativicutes; order Propionisporales; family Propionisporaceae; genus Propionispora. The sequence goes on from NZ_CYSP01000011.1 coordinate 27,821, forward strand.
CGACAGCGCAGTTTACCAAAAATATGTATCCCACAGTACTTACATGGGTTTAGGGTATGCTATAGTTAGTACCAATGCCAGGAACGGTATTCTTTGACTAAACGCCAGAGCGCGCAGGCCACCAAACTCAAGGTGACCGCCATCATTCCGCGAATATAATGATAGACAGAATCCAGTTCACGCATCCCCATTTCATACAGCAAGCTGTCGGCTTTATGTATGTCAAACCAGTACAGGATAATTCTCTGAACGTAACTTTGCGTTTCCGTAAATGGCGGTATTCCCTGATACTTTTCCACTGCAGCAGGGCCGGCATTATAAGCTGCCAGGGCCCAAACCGCGTTTTGGTTATATCTTTCTAATAAGCGGCCGAGATAAACCGTCCCAATATGGATATTCATGCCGGCGTCTTCATAGCATGCCGTTGTACATTTACCGTTATGGTGAAATTTACAGGCCTGAATCTCTTTATTTATCACCTGCCAGGTGTCCGGCATGATTTGCATCAAGCCTCTGGCTCCGGCCGGCGACACCGCTTTGGGCTGAAAAGAGCTTTCCGCATAAATTACGGCTGCAACCAGTTCCGGACTGATTCCGGCCTGTTCCGACCAATAATTGATCAGCTCAGCATAAGGAATCTCTTCAACCTGACGCTTCTCATTGTTAACTCCGGCATTAAATTGTCTCCAGGCAAGGCTGCGGCAACCGAAACTAAACACCTGAAGCATCCCATAGACAACCAGTTCCACCACCAACAGTCCCACACCAACACGCCAAATGGTAAGCCACTTACGGCGCAACGGTATTCCTCCCTGCCTCTCAGCAATACTTTTATTTCAAAAACCGGTCCAGCAGCCCCTTTTTCTGATGTACGGCATCATCATAGCTGATTCCCTTGACCATTCCTTCCACAACAAGACTTCCCTGTTCCAGATTAAGCTGCTTTATATTCAGTTGCTCACCCCTGACAACCAACATTCCCTGTTCTGTCTCCATGATGATTTCAGTTTCATCATAACTGCCCAAACTGACGACTCCCTCTATAGATAACTCTTCTCTTTCCACCAGATGCAACTGATGCTGCCATTTCGGCGTTCTGTTATCAACCGGCATTGCCTTTCCCTCCCAGTTTATCAATAAACTTATTGATGTATATGCCTGTTGACGGACAAATAGTACCAAACTCTCCATAAAATATAAACGGCAAATAGCCATGACAGCTATTTGCCGTTTATATTTTACTCCCAGCGCTTCTCAATCGTGATATTCTTAAAGTAATAATTAACGATATCCTCCGGTTTCTTTCCTTCTTTGGCCATCCGATACGCTCCCCACTGGGACATCCCGACACCATGACCATACCCTTTACCGGTAAAAAGGACCGAATCCCCGGTAATATCCACCTTATCCAGCAACATGGATTTAAGCTTGGTGCTATCCAGACCGACTCTAAGCTCAGGCCCTGAAATTTCCGTGTTTCCATTCACCAGAAAACTCAATACCCGTCCGGAGGGACCTTTTTTCTGTATTTCTATCCGGTCAATGGCCTCCACGGATTTTCCTTTAGCACGCATAGCCTCCATAACTTCCTGTTTTGTAAATTCCGCCGTCCAGTTCTTTACATCGTCAGGTGCCAGATCATCCGGTGACTGAACACTTTGGATATACGGCGGTTCATCCTCCTTAAACTCCAGCCCTTCCTTGGCTGTAGCGGTAATACCGCCGGCACTGGCATGAAACCAGGCACGAATGGGACGATTCTGATAGGTTAAAATCATACCGCGGGTCATGTCCACGGCTTTCCGGACATTATCGTTGACATCCCCGGCACTGTAAGCTTGAAATTCCTTGATATCGGTGGAAGCCTGCGTTCCCCGCGCCGGTACGCCACCTTCTTCTTCAATTTTCTGGAGAGTAAAGGTCCGGGCCAGAATCGCCTGAGCCGCCAGCGCTTCCAGCGGCCAGTCGTTTTTCATTTCCCCGGCCACAACTCCGGCGATATACTCTTCCATCCTCATTGATTTTTTTTCTCCGGTTTCATGCATATATACGGAAATATCAGGTTCGCTGCCGGCTTGCTGCTGTTTAGGTGCAGGCGGTTTGTTCTCCGGCTTTTGCTGCGGCCCTTTAAACCAGTTGCACCCGCCTATGGCCATGATTACGGCCATAACCCCTGCCATCATGAGTACATATCTTCGGTTTTTGTTCTGCATCCTGTTTCCTCCTTCAGCAATAACTGCTATTAGTATGGCAGGAATGCAGAAAATTTATCATAAACTTGCATGTATTTAACCAAACGGTTCCTATTCTAGCCTAGCAACATGCGTCATTTAAAACATTATATTAGATTGCAGGATTTTTCCCTTGTAAGTGGGGAAGAACGAGGCGGACCGGACGTATGCCGATTGCGGCAACACGGGGTTACGGAAAATATCGTCAGTATCACAGAATTAGGATTGCTGGCGACTTTCACGATACTTTAAATGTTTGTACCATACTTTCCAACCGCAGTGCCAAAACTTTCAGTTGTCCGAGAGAATGTGTAATATCGTGCACCGATGCCGTCTGTTCTTCCGATATAGCGGATATTTCCTGAACTCCGCTGCTGTTGGCGGCCGCTACATCGTGAATTCGCTCCACCGCTGACATGGCTTGGTCACAAAGAAGTAATTGGTTGGCCGTTTTTTTCGTAATCGTTGCCGATTGGAGCTGCGCCTGGCGAATTCCTTCCACTATGTTTTCAAAGGCTTCCCCGCTGTGCTGGGCAATTTTCACACCTTTATCAACGTAGTTCAGGCTTTGCTGCATGGCTGCCGTGGCTCCTTCCGCCTCCTCATGGATTCTGCCGATGATGTCGGAAATATTTCCGGTCGACTTGGTTGACTGCTCTGCCAGTTTGCGCACCTCGTCAGCCACCACGGCAAAGCCGCGGCCGGCCTCACCGGCCCGTGCCGCTTCAATCGCCGCATTTAACGCCAGCAAATTAGTCTGATCCGCGATCTCTTTAATGACGCGGGTAATCTGGCCAATCTCCCGCGTACTGGCAACTAGAACGTCAACAGTACCGGCCGTTTTGTCCACCAGCGCTTTTATATTATGGATGGTATCGACCGTCTCTTCAATAACCGACTGCCCTTCCATCGCTGCTGACGAACAAATATCTGTCGAATGTGCCAGCTGCTCCATATTATCGGTAACTTCTTTCGTAATATCGACCAACTCCTGCAGCAGCAATTTGGTGGTTTGTGTATCCCGGCTTTGCTCGGTCATTTTCCCGGCTATGTCGCTTATCGAGGCGGCTACCTGCGTACTGGCCGTTTTGGAATTTTCCGATAACGCCGCCACCTGACCCGATGAATCCAGAACCATGGCGGAAGATTCTTTAACTGACAGGACAATTTGCCGTAAGTTATCCGCCATACCGTTAAAAGCACCCGCCACATAACCCAGTTCATCTTTACGGCCGGTATCCAGACGGGAGGCCAAATCCCCCCGGGCCACGTTTTGTACCCCCCGTACCAGCCCTTTAAGCGGCGCCAAGGTTTTGCGGATGGCAAAAAAGCCGGACACAATACACAGCAGCGTTAATAATGCGGCCACCAGAATGCTGTTGCTGACCATGTCGTCAGCCGCCTGCAGGGCCAGCCGCTTGGGATAGGCCGAAATAACCAGCCATGGCGTATCGGCAATAGGCCTGTAAGATACAAGATATTCCTGTCCCCGCATAATGCCCACCGTATCTCCGGTCTGTTCCGTAACCGCCTTTTGATAAAAATCATCCTCCAGGACCTTACGTTCTGTAACGGCGGTTGTATCGTTCTGATAAAATAGCGGTATCCGGTTGCTGTCCACAATGATGACGGCATAACCCGGATTTTGTGCTAAAATGCCCTCCACCATGGTCTGCAGGGTAGTAAGTGAGATGAAAGCTCCCAGAACGCCCTGAATACGATTGTTTGTATCATAAATGGGCGTGGTTTGGATGATATTCAGCTGATCACCGGCTGTACGCACCGGCTCGGAAAACTGGGTTTGCCCGTTCATTGCACTGCTAAAATAACTTTGACCGGTAATATTATCCAAATGCCGGTAATTACCGGAACCCATTTGTACGCCATCCTTCCTGGTCACAAACAACGGATCATTGCCACCATAATAAGCTTGCAGCTTACCCAGATACTGTTCTACCTCTGCCGGCTGCAGCGTACGAACTTCCTGATGGCCGCCGGCAACCATAATAAAATTCCGCTTATTCTGCAGATATCGCCCCAAGTCCCCGGCCACCCGCTCAGCCACTTTATTATTTTTATCCACAGCCGCTGCTGTCAGACTCTGCACTGTTTGTCCGGCGAAATACCAACTAATCACAAACATGGGGATCAGACAAGTAAGAATAATAAAACCTGTTGCCCTTGTTACCAAGGAATGGACAGTCCGCAACAAAGCCTCCCGGTGGAATGTTTTCGGCAAGCCTGTAATGCAGCGTAACAGTTTGTTTTTCCAAACCTCGAATCGATTGCCCATTATCCGCCTCCGCTTGGTTTATATATTTTGTTTACATAGTAGCATTTTTCTTTTTGTATATATATACCAAAAACACATATTTTACAGGATATTAACAGAAATTTAACAGGGTCACTAATAGAAACATAAAACCACAGGCAGAAGCGTCGGCGACACTTCTGCCTGTGGTTTTATGTTTCCTTGCCAGCTTAATGACGGCTGGCTCCCATCTTTCGCTGCAGTATTCTACCGGGGATGGTAAACATCAGGTTAAACGCCAAAATCGTGATAATCAACAGAGCGCCAATGCCGTTCGCAATGTCCATCCGGTCAGGGACCAGCCCAACCGCCATAACGTACCACATATGCACGGCCAGGGTTTCGCCGGCTGCCGTTACGTCAAAGTCGGGTACATGCCGTGATACGGTCGTACCGGCGGTAAAAATCAGGATGGCGGTTTCTCCCATGGCCCGCCCGGCAGTTAACGTAATGCCGGTGATGATACCCGGCAGCGCATTGGGCAGGACTACCCGCCAGATAGTCTGCCATTTTGTAGCCCCCAAAGCCAGGCTGGCTTCCCGATAGGCGTTGGGCACCGTACGGATGGACTCCTCCGTAACCCGTACCAATACCGGTAGATTTAACAGTGTTAGTGTCAACGCCCCGCCAATGATACTAAAGCCCGCGCCCAGCATATTGACAAAAATAATCATGCCAAACAAGCCCAAAACAATGGAGGGAACGGTGGCCAGACTTTCTGTGCTCAGGCGTATCATATCGGTTAACCGGTTGTTGGCCGCATACTCAGCCAGGTATATACCGGCTCCCACCGCTACCGGAATGGAAAATAAAAGCGAAAGCACCAAAATATAAAAGGAGTTAAAAAGCTGCGGTCCCACTCCGCCTCCGGGATTAATATCACTGGGCATGCCGCTGACAAAATTCCAGGACAGCACCGGTAGTCCCCGGTACAATATATATAACAAAAAAGCCACCAGAATACCCATAATGACAAACCCGGAAAACCACATGACGGCGGTCGCCAGATTATTCACTATGTGTGACCGTTTCAAATAAGCGGACGACATTTCATCCCACCCTTTCCCGTGCAATGCGCCGAATGACAAGAATCATGCCCAGTGAAAGCAATAGCAACACCAAGGCCATTAAAAACAGGGAATTGCCCCAGGCGGAACCAAAGGGGGTATTACCCATTTCTACAACAATCTCACTGGGTAAGGTCGAAGTCGGCATAAACAAAGATTTTGCCAGCTGCGGCGTATTACCGATCACCATTTGCACCGCCATGGTTTCCCCGACTGCCCTGGCCATGGCCAAAATGATCGAGGTCAAAATTCCCGGCAGTGCCGCCGGCACCAACACTTTCCAAATCGTTTGCCAGCGGGTGGCGCCCAATGCCAGCGACGCCTCCTCCAGGGTACGCGGCACTGCCCGTAAAGCATCTTCGGATATGCTGATAATGGTCGGCAAAATCATAACGGACAGGATGATGGCCGCAGCCAGTAAGCCAAATCCGGAGCTTACATGAAACTGTTCACGAATAAACGGCACAAGGATAGTCATTCCTACAAACCCGTACACTACCGAGGGAATGGCAACATATAAATCGGTCGCCGGCCGCATAACTTCCCGCAGTTTGGCCGGAGCAATTTTGGCCATAAACATGGCTCCCGCCAGCCCCAGCGGCGCTCCGAATAAGATCGCCAGGACAGTAACCAATATGGACCCGGCAATAAAACTGAACGCGCCGTAATGACCTTCCATCGGATCCCATCTGGTGGAAAAAAAGAATTCCAGCGGACCGACTTCTTTAAAAGTCAACAGACCTTGCTGCCCTACAAACAAGATAATTGATAAAATGATAACCGTCATCAGGCCGGCACTGGCAACAAATAAATAACGGACATACCGGTCACACATCAGTTTCCATTTATGACCCTTATCGATTGTATTCGTACAAGTCTCCGCCAACTCCATAACCTCACACCCTCTATTTTTAATCCCCCTACAAGTTCCATTATAAAACATCTGCGAAAAACATTTTGTTAACGCTTTGTTAAGTTTATGTTAAATCACAACAAGGGGCTGCGCCTCCAGGCACGGCCCCTTATATTCCATAGCCATATTTATTTTTTCATTTTGGTTACCGGAATAAATCCGTTTTTCTCCACATAGGTTTCCTGGAACTCCTTGCTCATAACATAATCAATGAATGCTTTGACTGCGCCGGTAGCTTCACCTTTGGTGTACATATGTTCATAAGCGAATACTTTGTATTTGCCGTCGATAACGGCTGCCGGGCTGTACTTCACACCATCAATAGCCAACGCTTTTACCGAACTGTCGGCATAAGCGGCGTCCACATAACCGATAGAGCCGGGAGTGCTGGCAATCGCCGAACGTACTGCACCGTTGGAATCCTGAATGACCGCATTGTCGGTGAAAGCGGCGCCTTTAAGAACAGCTTCGCTGATGGTGGCGCGGGACCCGGAGGATTTTGCCCGGTGAATCAGGGTAATTTTCTGATCCTTGCCGCCAACATCTTTCCAGTTGGTAACCTTACCGGTAAGAATATCTACATATTGCTGTATGGTAAGATTATCCACGCTTACGTCCTGATTGGCAATAAACACAAAAGGTGCTACGGCAACCTGGTGGTCAACAAGCCCCTTATCTTTATATTCGGCCGGAAGCGCTACATCGGAGTTGCCAATATTAACGGAACCTGCCGCAACCTGGTTCATTCCTGTGAAAGAGCCGCCACCGGCAATGTTAATAGTAACTTTGGCATGTTTCTTCTGAAACTCTTCCTGGGCCGGTTTCAAAAGCGGCAACAAAGCAGTTGAGCCAGAAGCCGTAACCGTGCCTTCTACTTCTACCGCAGCTTCTTTGTTAGCATCCGAACTGGTCTTAGAGCCTCCGCACCCTGCAACCAAACTCATCCCCAGTACCAGGCACAACGCAGTTGCCAACACTTTCGATTTTTGAATTACTTTCATCGAATTGAGACCTCCTAATTTTTTTGTTTAACACATTTAAATTGTAAAGCATTGTAAACACCCATGTGTTAAGTCCTTGTAAACTTTACGTTAATTTGGAAGCTAAATCTGGTAATCATACCTGCCAAAAAATACGTTGAAACTAAATTCAACGTGCTTGTATCTAACCGTTTCCAGGGCCAATGAAATAACAGCTTTTCCAGAGCAATTTACATTGTTTTTTGACGACTCCCGCCGCTTCGGCCAGTGCCGTGATGGTTTTAAAGCGGCCGCAAGTATTGCTGACAACAGCAATCGACAGGGTCATGAGCGGGAACCGTTCTTCCACCCCATGCCGATTTTTTGCCGTAATGTAGCCGGCAAGTTGATCGGCCTCGGTATAAAAATCCCGGATTCGGATGTCAAAGGTCTCAATAACTGCTTGGCATAACAAGGCAACATCAACTTTTTTCAGTACGGCAATAAAATCATCGCCGCCAATATGGCCGACAAAACGGTCCTCATCGTCCGGGCCGTCCAGTTGTTGTTTAAGAATTTGTGCCAGTATTGACAAAACTTTATCGCCGTTTTCAAAGCCGTACGTATCATTATAGGCTTTAAAATTATCAAGATCAAAATACAATACGAAAAAATCGCCTCCCCGTTCCAACTCCTGCCTGAGTTTTTGTTCAATCAGAATATTGCCGGGCAGTCCGCTGAGCGGATTGCAGTGTTTCGCCCGGTTCACCTCTAGTTGCGTCGTCTTCTCCAACAGGCATTTTACAGTAATAATGCCAAAATATTGACCATCTTTAGTGACCACAATATAATCATACAGATTTTTTTCCGGCCGGGAAACGGCCGATTTCGATACCTGCTCCAGGGGGGTATAATAATCGACAATTAACGGATTGCGGTCCATCAGCAGGCCGACCTGTCGGTTCATATAGACCGCCAGTCCGTATTTCGTGGCCAGTTGGCCGAAAAAGGTATTGCGCATTAACAGCCCTACCGGACATTGATCCTGTACAACGGTAATACCCATAAGATTATGATGCTGTTCAAAAAACTCCATGGCCTGACACCCCAGAGTATCATACTCAAAACAGGGATCACGCCTGGCAATTTCACCAATGGGAATGGTCAGCGGAGTGTGGAACGACTCCTGTTTCTTTTGTTCCTGTTTGGTTAAAATGCTGCTTTTGATGGCCGGCGAAATTTCCAGGAACTCAGGTGCCGGTTTCTGCAGATAATAACCCTGCCCATAGGGAATTCCAATGTCAATTAAGGTGTTTAATTCACTAATGGTTTCAATGCCCTCGGCAACGATCTTCATATTGGTGATTACGGCAAACTCTTGAAAAGCACGCATCAAGGCCTGTTTCAGCGTATCCCTGTCAATGTTGCGCACCAGGTCCATGTCGATTTTGATGAACTGCGGCCGGGTTTCCGCCAGCATTTTCAGGCCGGAATACCCTGATCCGGTATCGTCGATGGCAATCTTGTAACCCTGGCTGGTATAATTATCTAACACTTTGCGAAAACTTTTATAATCATCAATCGAGGTCTTTTCTGTAATTTCAAAGATAATGTTGGTGGCATCGATATGGTATTCGTCCAGTATTTCTTTGGTAACACCCTTTTCGAACCGGCCGTCATTCATAATTTTCGGGTCGACATTAATAAACAGCATCTTGGTTGGCGGCAGATATTTAGCCTTTTCCAGCGCTTTTGCCCGGCACAAAAAGTCCAGTTCCCATACTTTATTTGCTTTCTCGGCGGCCAGAAACAGAACATCAGGACGCTCCAGACTGGAATTCTGCGGGCCTCTGCTCAGGGCCTCATAACCAATAACCGTCGCATCGGTCAGGGATACGATCGGCTGAAAAACAGGCTTAATATTTTTATTATCTAAAATGCTGTCCAGTTCTTGTGCTATTTCCGGTGTCATCATAAATTTGTCTGCTGCGTCATCTACTGCACGTTTAGTTGAATTCAGTACGTCTTCCCACTTTAGTGCAAGCACGCTGCTCTCCTCCATTATCAACGCCATACGCTATGTAACCGCCTTATATATAAGTGCCGTAACCGTTGAACCACCCTCAGCCAGTGCTCCGTGGCAGGAAACTCCGGGCGCCGCTCGCTTCGAAAAATTTGTGCAGCAATCCGGCGGTGGAGGCCTGTGCCAGCGGTAATAAAATAGCCGTAGCCCGGTGATAAGAGTCTCCGGTTGCCGTCTCATTCACCCACTCCCATAAATCGGCAGCAATAAGCGCATTCTTCAGCAGTCCCAACTGGGGATTTTGAAGTTCTTCATACCGTCCGTTCATCGTTATGGCATAATCAGCATGGTGCTTTTCCGCCCACTGTTCATAGTCCTTATGGCCGCCAAACAGTTTGCTGCGGGCATGATGCGGCACACACAGATCCTGCAGCAGATGAGCTGCCGCTCCCAGAAAAAAAACCGCCCGGCCAGGATTTTGCTTATCCATCCACTGCAGCGCCTGCTGATAATAAATCCGGAATTCTTCCATCGCGCTCTTAAACTTCCATAGACCTTTGGCCGTCACCGGCTCAAAGTAATGACTGATATTTTTCCAGCCGCTGTCCGCCCAATATACGCCTGCATTCAATTGCTGCAAATAGCAGTTGAAAAAAGCGGCACAGCGTTCCAGCCCGTCCTCCGTCAAAATGGTGACTGCCTGACGATTGCAAAATTCATGGGTAACTCCCGGGGAATCCAGTATCCCCTGCAAGGGACTCACCACGGTCAGCAGCAGTTTTGCTCCTATTTCCACTGAAGTCTGAGGAAACGTACTTCCATTTAACAAATTCGTCCCTCCTCACAGAAATGATCAAAAACCGGCTACGATACCCCGCTGTTTATCAAAACGCCGGCTGATGATCCGGGCGATATTTTCCGCCGCCCGGGGCTGACCAAGCTTCCCGGCATTTTCCTGTACACCGGCCACCACCGGAGAGTTTGCCATCATCTCCATGAGCAAGCGGCACAACTCCACTTCATCCTTTACCCAGAAGGCAGCTCCTTTGGCATCCAGATAGGCTGCATTTTCCTTTTCCTGCCCGGGAATCGGTTCATATAACAGCATCGGCAGTTTCATCGTTAATGCCTCACTGATGGTCAGCGCTCCCGGTTTGGTAATCAAAACGTGGGCCGCCGCCATCAATTCCGGAACCCGGTTGGTGTAGCTAAGCACTCTGACCTCCTGCACAAAAGAAGCCGTCACAGCCTGGAGCTGCTGATACAGGCTGTGGTTTTTACCGGCCACTACCACCATCTGGAGGTTAACCGGAATGCTATTCAGGGCTTCCATGGCTTGCTGTAAGCCGCCCAACCCCATGCCGCCCCCCATAACCAGCACGGTAAACCGGTCCTCCGTCAAGCCCAGATCACGAAGGACTGCCATCCGGTCCACGCTGGCGGAAAACCGGGAATCAATCGGAATGCCGGTCACACATATTTTCCCGGCACTCACTCCTTGTTTTAATAAATCGTCCCGCATTTCCGGGGCGGCGACGAAATAACAGTCCACCTCGGAATACACCCATAACCGGTGGATGGCAAAATCGGTAATGACTCCTGCCAGCGGCGTATGAATGGTCCCTGTTTTTTTCAGGTAGGCGGCTGTCCCGCAGGGAAAGGGATGAGTGGCAATAATCCAGTCGGGCTGATAGCGTTTTATCAGCTTTTTCATACTGGCTTTCATCATCCTGGCCATCAAATTTCCCATCTCCGTCCCCTGCCGTCCGGTATGCGACCAGCGATATAGCAAATCATAAATATTGGGTGACAAACGGATCATTTTCAGGTATGTTTCTTTCATAAAGCTATTTAGATAAGAGCTGTCTCCATCCATAAAATCGACCACAGTAATCTGCGCCAGAGGATATCGGCTTTGCAGAGCGTCTGCCAAGGCGTTGGCTGCCCGGTCATGGCCCGAACCAATGGAAGCCGATATAATCAATATGTTTTTGATGCTTGCCGACATATCGTACTGCCCCTCCTTATTTTTCACATTACGCATTATTATGATTACAATCATAGCATACCATGCATGATTTGTACCACTTGTTAAGGCAATATTAATCCGTGTTAAATCCCTGTAAATTTAAAATTAATACTCTCTTACTGCCGAAATGATTGCACAGTGTCTTAATGCGCTATATAATGTTTGCTGACTATTACTTTTCCGGAGGTTTTTATTATGCTGAAGTGGAGTATCCGTTCCCGGCTGCTTATCTCATTCTTATTGTTAGGTATTGTCAGCATTTCTATGCTGGGAGGATACATACTCTGGTATTTTTACCGGCACAATCTGGAAAGCCTAACCTCTCACCTGTTGACCCAGGCTCAAATTACCGAACAGTTACTGCTGCACTATATGCATGATCCGGAAAGCAGGGCCGCCATTGATCCTCAGATTAAAGACCTGTCCAAAAAAAATGAACTGCGCTTAACCGTAATGGATGCCAACGGTACCATACTGGCCGATTCCTGGGAAGATCCGCAGGTTATGGAAAATCATCTGCAGCGGCCGGAAATTGCCGCCGCCATGGAAACCGGGCAGGGAACCGCCATCCGCTACAGTACCACCCTCGGACAAAATTTATTATATGCCGCCATTCCGATCCGTCAGGACGGGCAGTTGCTGGGAGTGGTGCGGACTGCCAGCACCCTGTCCTATGTGGAGGCCGGTTTCAGTCAGATCAGATCCGCCGTTTTAGCCGCCATATTACTCATCTCCCTGTTAACCGTCATCATCAGTCTGCGCCTTGCCCGTCATTACACCGCCCCTCTGGAAATGATTACCGACGCCGCGCTGGATATTGCCCATGGTAATTTAAAACGGCGCATCCATATCCGTACCGGTGACGAACTGGAATTCTTATCACAGACATTAAATAATTTGGCAGCTAATCTGGATGACAAAATCAACGAAGCCCAGGAGGAAACTCACAAACTTTCGCTGATTTTACAGCATATGGATAATGCGGTCATTCTGCTTGACCGTTACGGACGCGTAACGGCCGCCAATAAAATGGCCCGCGACCTGTTCACCATCACCAATACCATGATGGGACAACATAATCTGCATGTCATCGGCAACGGTTTATTAAGCCAAGCCATCCAGGAAACCATTCTGAACATGGAAAATAAGTCCATTGATTTAAAAACCAGTGTTGGCGGCAACAAACGTGTGTTCCAGGTGTTTGTAGCCCCTATCATGTCAGCGGAAAACGACATTACCGGCGTCCTGACCGTATTTCATGATATCACCGCCCTGCAGGAAATCCACGAACGTCAGGCCGAATTCGTTGCCAACGCCTCCCACGAACTGGCTACACCGCTTACCGCCATTAAGGGCTTTGCCGAAACACTGCTGGACGGTGCCCTCCAGGATCCCGCTCTCGGCACTAAATTTGTTACTATTATACACAACCAGGCGGAACGCATGCACCGTCTGGTCAAAGACTTGCTGCAGCTGGCTAAGCTGAATTCACAGGAATACCTGCAGCATATTACGATGTCGCCTACCAGCCTGCGTCCGCTGATTGAAGCGGTAATTCAAGAACTTTCCCCTCATGCGGCACACAAGCAGCAAACCATTCAGCTTGAGGGCGAAGAGGAATTGCTGGTCTCAGCCCACCCCGACTGGTTAAAACAGGCACTGGTCAACCTGCTCGACAACAGCATCAAATATACGCCCAAGTCCGGAAAGATCAGTGTATGCTACTGGAAGGAAGCGGACAGAGCTTTTATCCGGGTCAAAGACTCCGGACTGGGAATTCCTGCACAAGATCTGCCGCTTATTTTTGACCGTTTTTACCGGGTAGAACGGGCCCGAACCCGCAACAGCGGCGGGACCGGCCTGGGTTTAGCCATCGTCAAATTCATCGTCGAAATGCACGGCGGTCGGATTAGTGTCGAAAGTGCAGTGAACTCCGGCACTGCCTTTACCTTTTTTCTCCCTGTATCCATAGCCACAAGCGATAGGGAAATAGATTAGACAATATACAGGCAAAAAGCGAAACATTTTGTTAGTTTGTTTCGCTTTTTGCATTTTTACGCAATCTTAAAGAAATCGTAATTCATGGACAAAAGGTATCGCATATACTAATAGTAGGCAGGTCATTATTCTTAGGAAAGAGGGATTTTATTGAAGAAGTATTACGTCCTTGATACGAACGTATTGCTCCATTCACCCCAGTCACTATTTGCCTTTAACGAGCACATGGTAGTTATTCCCGAAGTTGTTCTGGAAGAATTAGACCGCTTTAAAACGGAGTCCAGTGACCGTGGCGCCAACAGCCGCGAAGTCAGCCGCATTATTGACCGTTTCCGGACACAGGGCAATTTGCTGGCCGGTGTCCCGTTAAATGAATCTGGCGGTATGCTGCGTGTGGAAACAAACCACCTGGAAACGGCCATGCCGCCGCACTGGGACCGCAGCAAAGGAGATAACCGGATTCTTCAGGTATGCAAGGGTTTTATGGAACATGGCCATCCCACTATTTTAGTCAGCCGCGACACCAATATGAGGGTCAAAGCCACCATCCTGGAAATACAGGCCGAGGATTACCGCAATGATCAGGTCGTGAGCATTGAACAGCAATATACCGGCCGCTTGACTGTATACACTTCCTCCGCGGTGATCAACCAATTTCATGATGATGATACCCATACCATAGCTCCGGATGCTGTACTGGTTTATAATAATGAAACTCACTCCTTAACCACTGCGGTTATGGAAATTAACCAGTTTCTCTTGATAAAATCAACCGATAATGACCGGCACACCGCTTTAGGCCGGTTTGACGGTAAAAAAATTGTCCACCTGCGTTATGCCCACCGGAATCCGTTTGGTATTACACCGCGAAATATTGGACAAATCTTCATGCAGGAATGCCTGATGATGAGTGCTGAAGAAGCACCACTGGTTATTCTCAAAGGACCGGCCGGTACTGCCAAAACTTTCTATTCGCTGGCAGTAGGCCTTTATAAGCAGATGGAGTGCCGGCCGCGTGAATACCATCATATTTTAATCTGTCGTCCCAACATTCCCATGGATGAGGATATCGGTTATTTGCCCGGGTCCGAAAAAGACAAGATTGATCCGTATATGCGGGCCGTGCGCGACAATATTTTCACATTAATGGCCGGTCACAATATGACGGAAGCCAAGGAAATCGCCCAGGCGGAGGATACCGTCCAGATGTTGTTTGACAAACGGACGGTTCAGGCGGAGGCCCTGGCTTACCAGCGTGGGCGGTCACTGCAAAAGTACTGGATGATTCTCGACGAAATGCAAAACTCCACACCCCGTCAGGCTAAAGGAGTTATCACCCGTCCCGGAGTAGGTACCAAAATTATCCTGCTGGGCGATCCCGAACAAATTGACCATCCCTTTCTGGACAGCCGCTCCAATGGCCTTTCCTATGCCAGTGAAAAAATGCGCGGCTCTCACCTGTGTTTTCAGGTCACCCTGCAGCACGATGAATGCGAACGCTCCCCGCTTGCCGCCGAAGCGGCGATACGCTTGTAATACTACAGTGTCTTCATCCAAATAAAGGGGTATCTCAAATGGTTTTTAACCTGTTTCGAGATACCCCCTTTATTATATACTCAGCTACAGCAGGCTGTTACCTTTAGTGCAGCGCTTTTTCTAAATTAGCCAGATTTTCCCTCATAATCGACAGATAGGTTTTCCCTTCCTGCATTTCCTGTTCACCCAAACTTTCCACCGGATTCAGTACCAAAAGCCCCGCTCCTGTTTCCTTGGCAATGGTTTCCGCTAACTTCGGGCTGACCAGCGTTTCAAAAAAGATGAATTTAACCTGATGTTCCCGGCAGAACTCCACGATCTGCGCCATTTTATCCGGAGTAGGCTCACTGTCGGGGCTCAGTCCCATAATCGGCATTTGCTGTAAATGATAACGTTTGGACAAATAACCGAAAGCCGCATGGCTGGTTATGATATCCCTTCTTGCCGTATTGGCCAAAGCCCTCTGGTACGCCTGGTCAAGCTCCGCCAGCTGTTGTTTATATGTATCGGCCCGTTGGCGGTAATATTCCTTATTTACCGGATCGGCTTCTATTAAAGCCAAGGCGATATTTTCCACCTCTTGCTGGGCATACACCGGGTCCAGCCATACATGACTATCGACATGCCCGTGCTCATGACTTTCCGTCTCTTTTTCGTCTTGATGGCCGTGTTCATGCTCCTCCTCTGAAGCCTGCAACAGCTCTATGCCCCGACTGACCTCTACCGGTTTGGCCTCACCCAGTACCTCTTTAGTCAGTAGTTTCTCGACAGGTTCCATTCCCGCTCCATGGTAAAGAAAAAGCTTAGCGTTTTTTATACGCGCTAAATCTTTCGGGCTGGGTTCCCAGTCATGCGGCTCCGCTCCCGGTGGAACCAGCATCGTTACCTCGGCCTTATCGCCTGCTACCTGCCTGGCAAATTCGTAGACCGGATAAATTGTGGCAATTACCCTTGTCTTTGCATTGCCGGACTGTTCTCCGCCAACCTGCTTACCGCATCCTGCCAGCAATAAAATAAAGCTCGCCGCAACGATGGCGGCAATGCTCATCACCCGCATTACTCTCATCATGATCCTCCTCGTCTTATTTTATCAACAAACCCCGTTAATAGGAATATTCTTATTAGAGTATAAAACAAAAAAATTTTCCAGTCAAGCATAACCTGGAAATTTTAGTAATTTTATGTAAAGGGACACCCTGGCGTAATGCCAGGGTGTCCCGGTGAAGGTGTGTGTTCAGGATCGTCAATCCATCCATTCATCCATCACATACTTAGCCGCCGTATACAATAGAACTCCTGCTGCCGCCATTTTAATGACTGAGGTTATATTGGAATCCCGGCGAGAAAAATATTGACGTTTTCTGCTGGCAAACATGAACATCACCTCCTCATGGTTATTGTGTCCCATAATTCACAATGACAGCCGAGTAAAAAAATGGCGTTTATTTTTTACGCAGGCGTTCGCCTGTCGCCAGGTAAATAACCCATTCCGCAATATTGGTTGCATGATCGGCAATACGTTCCAGATAACGGGCCACAAACAATATCTGCGTTGCCTGGCTGATAGTATTGGGTTTCTCCATCATGTACGTTAACAATTCACGCACTACCTGCTGGTATAAATCATCTACCGCATCATCGGCCTGACATACTTTTTCCGCCATAGCCACATCCAGCGTTAAATACGCCTCCAGTGAATTCTGCAGCATATCTTTACCCATTTGAGCCATCCGGGGGATATCAACCAGCGGCTTAATCAGCGGCTCATGATGAATCTTTAAGGTAATATTTGCAATGTCGTAGGCATGATCGCCCATACGCTCAAGGTCAGTGGTTATTTTAAGGCCTGTCCCGAGAATTCTCAAATCGCGGGCCAGCGGCTGCTGCCGGGCAATCAAGATCATGCATTTATCTTCAATATCCACTTCCATAGCATCAATTTCATCATCACCGGTCATGACTTTGCGGGCCAGTGCACTATCCCCTGTGGACAAAGACAAAACTGCCTCATCAATTGATTTCATAACCATATTACCCATTGCCAGTATCTCCTGGCGCAGCGCTTCCAACTCCAAGTTAAAACCTTGCCTGGTGCTTGGCATTTCTTCCCCCTCCTATTGAGTAAGTGTCAACCCTAAACCTATGTATTCTGGCGGTACATTTTCCGTAAAACTGCATTGTCGTCAATCGGCATACATCCGGTATGCCTCACTCCTCCGCCTTGTTTTACGGAAAATCTCCTCGCCACTATACTTATAGGTTTAAGCTTGACACTGTACTAATTTTTGCTAACCAAATCTGCCGGTGATGTAGTCCTCGGTGCGTTTATCCTGCGGTTTGGTAAAAATGGCATCCGTTTTATCATGTTCGATTAATTCTCCGTTTAGGAAAAAAGCCGTATGATCGGACACACGGGCCGCTTGCTGCATATTATGGGTGACCATCACAATAGTGTAATTGGTCTTTAATTCCATAACCAGTTCTTCAATTTTCATCGTCGATATGGGATCCAACGCCGAACAGGGTTCATCCATCAGTAACACTTCCGGTTCAACTGCCAGTAGGCGGGCAATACACAGGCGCTGCTGCTGACCGCCGGACATTCCCATGGCCGATGTATGCAGCCGGTCCTTGACCTCATCCCACAGCGCCGCCCCCTTGAGGCTTTTTTCCACAATATTGTCCAGAACCGCCCTGCGGTTGATACCATGAATGCGCGGACCATAGGCAACATTATCATAGATCGACATGGGAAAAGGATTCGGGCGCTGAAAAACCATACCCACCCGCTTGCGAAGCATGACCACATCGGTATCGGGATGCAAAATGTTGACACCATCCAGTAAAATCTCGCCTTCTATTTTAACGCTGTCAATTAAATCATTCATGCGGTTAATGGTTTTAATAAAAGTAGATTTACCGCAACCTGATGGACCGATTAGCGCCAGTACACTGTTTTTCACCACACCGATCGAGATTTTTTTTAAAGCCAGCGTATCGCCATAATATAGTTTCAACTTATCGGCCTGAATCTTATAATTCATCGTAAATCACGCCTCCTGCTATTGCGTTTATATCCATACTGCCCGCCTATATGTTGCACTATAACACAGATCAGCACCCTGTATTGTTAATTTTTTATTAAAAAAAGCAAAAAGGCCTTTGCAGACACTGCCGCAAAGGCTATTCTCAAATATCCCGGAAACGATAGCCGACACCCCGTATCGTTTCAATGGCTTCGGCAATCTGCGTATCTTCCGCCAGTTTGGCCCGCAAATGCCGCACATGCACATCCACCGTACGGGTATCGCCAAAGTATTCATATCCCCATACCTTTTCCAGAAGCTGCTCGCGGGTATACACCTTGCCGATATTCGTTACAAATAGTTTCAAAAGTTCATATTCTTTGGGCGTAAGCTCCAGTTTGGTCTTGCCCAGATACACTTCGTAACGGCTAAAATTGAACCGCAGCCGGCTTACTGTCAGTTCACCGGTATGAGCTGATTCTTTATGACTGCGGCGTAACACCGCTTTGACGCGGGCAACCAGTTCTCTCGGACTGAAAGGTTTGGTCAGATAATCATCCGCCCCTAATTCCAGACCGATGATTTTATCAATTTCTTCATTTTTTGCGGTTAGCATAATAATCGGAATCGCGGTTGTATCCTGTTGGCCCTTTAATGTGCGGCATACCTCCAAACCGTCCATCTCCGGCAGCATCAAATCAAGAACAACAAGATCAGGTTTATTGGTTTTTGCAATGCTTACAGCGCTCATTCCGTTATCAGCCTCAATGACGGTGTATCCTTCTTTCTGCAGATTAAAGGTTACCAGTTCTCGTATCGACACTTCATCATCGACCACAAGAATCGTACCGATCATTATATCACTCACCTACTCCCTGCCAGGCTTCCTAATGACTGTCATTTAAATAAAAACCAGGTCATGACCTGGTTTTTATACATCCTATTTTAGTTTACAGCATCCTTTAAGCCTTTGCCAGCTTTAAATACCGGATTTTTTGATGCCGGAATGGTAATTTCAGCACCGGTCTGCGGGTTGCGTCCCTTTCTTTCTTCACGGGTCTTAACCTCAAAGGTACCGAAACCGATAATTTGAACCTTGTCGTTCTTGGCCAAAGCTTCTTCCACAGTGGCAAATAAGGCGTTAATTGCTTTTTCAGCATCCTTCTTGGTTAAATCGGATTTTTCGGCAACACTGGCAACTAATTCAGTTTTATTCACAAATCCATCCTCCTCACGAAAATCGTTACGAATAGCATTATTCGCTATTCATACATTTATTCCTGTCTAGCCGAGAAAAAATTACCATAAATAACTCTTTTTTTTTATATTATTTTGTAAATGCCGCTCCCACCTCGCGTTTCTTAGCATCATTCCAAAAGCTATCCAGTTCTGCCAGCGTGAGCTTGTCCCACTGAAGTTTGTTTGCAGCAACCTGTTCTTCAATATAGGAAAAACGCTTAATAAATTTATTATTAGTGACATTCAGCGCTATTTCAGCATCAATGGCTAAAAAGCGTGCCAAATTAACTGTGGCAAAAAGAATGTCTCCTAGTTCACTTTCCATAGCTTGCTGACTGCCTCGCTTCACAGCTTCCTGTAATTCGGCCAGCTCCTCATATAATTTTTCCCAAACCGGAGCAATATTATCCCAGTCAAAGCCAACTTTACCGGCTTTTGCCTGTAATTTTGCCGCCCGCGCTAACGCTGGAAAATGTATCGGAACTCCATCAAGCACGGATTTTCGTTCATGGCCTTTTTCTTCCTTCTTAATCGCATCCCAGTTTAGAAC
This sequence comes from Propionispora sp. 2/2-37, assembly GCF_001298735.1. Taxonomy (GTDB): domain Bacteria; phylum Bacillota; class Negativicutes; order Propionisporales; family Propionisporaceae; genus Propionispora. The sequence continues at coordinate 47,703 of NZ_CYSP01000011.1, forward strand.
CACCTCGGCAGCATCCTTTACAGTAATATCGCCAAACACGTGCGGATGGCGCCGGATGAGTTTGGTGGTCACCTGGTCAATGACATCTTGCATGGCGAAATGGCCGCATTCCTCCGCCACCCGGGCATGAAATACGATTTGCAGCAGCAAGTCCCCCAGTTCCTCGCACAACTTACCGCTATCCCTAAGTTCAATGGCCTCCAGTACTTCATATACCTCTTCCAACAGGTAGCGGCGTAAGCTGGCATGATCCTGTTCCCGGTCCCAGACACAGCCTCCCGGCGAGCGCAGGGTAGCCATGACTTTCACCAGCGGATCTATTGAAAACCGCTGTACAGGAGCGGCAGGCGCCGGCACATACACACTGGTCAAATGGTCAATCTGCTGCAGCCTGTCCAGCTCATAAAGGGGAATAACGGCAATTTCTTCATCCGGTAACCCCAGGCTACGTACCACGGTAATTAAGAAATCGTCGTCATAACTCTCCATTAACGACAATTTGGTCTCTGATGCCACTTGCCGGTTGTAAACCTGTGTAATCACCAAGGCAGTCTTACCGTCCGGCGGCAAATTACTTATATCCGCCGCATCCAGGATGGTAACACCGTTAATAGGATCGACCCGCAGGCGGGTATACAGCACCTCCAAAAAACTCATTCCTGGAAGAATGTGCACCGGTATCTTTTCTTTTTTCGCGTTCTCCTGGATTAAGGTTACCGTCTTCTCGGCAACCAGCGGACTTCCGGGCACGGCATATAACACCTGCTCCCCGTTTTCCGCCTTCTTCAGGCAGTCGGCAGCAATCGCTTCATACACTTCCGCAAAACTGCCTTTCTCCTCATACAGATAATCATAGCTGTCAAACCGTATACCGCGCAGCGCCAGTTCGTCCACGGTAGGATGTTTGGCTGTACGCAGCAGGACCCTGGCCGCCCCCTTGAGTTTTTCCAGCGTTTCCACCGTTAAAAGGCCAAAAGGCCCCGGCCCCAGCCCGATGATAGTAATATCCCCCATCAAATGATAATCTCCTTTATTTTTTCTTAAAAATACCCAATCGCCTGAGCAGGACGACTAGTATGCCGCCCCCCCCTGGTATTCTTTCCACATCCCCCTCCTGCACTCCACCCAGCAGCAGCAGGGAAAACGCATATACGATACAGCCTGACACAATGGCAGCCAGGGTGGCTATCGTGTTATACATAGTTGCCAGCATGACCGTATCATATACATATAATACCACAGCACTCATCATGAAAGTAGCCAGAACTGCTTTTAACGTATCCGTTATCCGCCAGCAGAATCCGGTATAACGATAGATAAACAACATATTTAAGAGCGCTCCTACAGCAAAATCTGCATTGGTTGCCCAGGCGGCCCCCTTAACCCCCCAGGCAGGCATAGCGGTCAAATACCAGTTGAGGATAATTTTTACAGCAGCGGCAACCAGCATATTGATAAAAGGAATGGCCGTACGTCCTAAACCTTGCAAAATGCCGGTGCTTACCTGATGAATTCCTAAAAAAATTACTCCCAGTGCCAAGATGGAAACAGCTGTTCCTGCTTCCGGAGCGTCATACAGCATTTGGCAAATCGGTTCGGCTAGTAGATACATGCCGGCAAAGCTGGGAATGGTAATGGTGTTGGAAATCCGTATAGCGGTAGCCGACCGGCGGCAAATCAGGGCATGATTTTTACGTGTAAACGCTTCGGCAATAGAAGGTACCAGGCTGGTGGCCAAAGAACCGGTCAAAATCGTAGGCAAATTAATTAGTGCCGTTGCCATACCGGTAAGATAACCAAACAATTCCGTCGCCTGCTGAACGGTGTAGCCGGCGGCTTCCAGCCGGGCCGGTACGATAATCAAATCAATGCTGGATACCACCGGCAGCATAATATAAGCCAGCGATACCGGCAGCGCCAATTTGATCATCCGCTTCATAATGGCCCAGCTGGACTGCTGAGGTACTGCCGGACCGGGCAGCATCCGTCTTTGTATATAACACCGTCTTCGCCAATAGTACGCCATCAATACGGCCAAAGCAGCGGCCGCTCCGGGAGCAGCGCCAAAGCTGGCTCCGGCGGCGGCATATTCCAGTCCCATAGGCAAAAATATATAGGCTAAAGCCACCATGACCACTACCCGCACCAGTTGTTCCACAATCTGCGAAACGGCTGTCGGCGTCATCATTTGCAACCCTTGGAAAAACCCGCGGTAACTGGAAAGAACGGTAACAAAAAAAATAGCCGGAGCCAGTGCCGCTATCGCATAATACGCCCGCTCATCACGAACCCAATTGTGTTCTGTCAGCCAGCCGGCACTCCAATATAATAAACTGCTGCACAAAAGACCGGTAATTGCCAAAATGGACCAGGAAATCCGAAAAATCCGGCTGGCGCCGCGATAATCACCCACTGCCGCTTTTTCCGCCACCATGATGGAAATCGCTATCGGTATACCGGCAGAGGAAATGCTTAAGGCCAGCAAATAAATCGGGTAGGCCATCTGATACAGGCCGATCCCCTCGCCACCCAAGAGCCGCGATAAAAAGATACGGTTTACCGAACCGATCAGTTTCACCACGACGCCGGCGGCAGTTAGGATTAGCGCTCCGCGTAAAAAGCTGTCTCTACTCACATGATTCTCCCTTTCTCTTTCCACCTCCTTATAATATATTTATATTCTATGACAAAAATATCCCGCAGGACAAAAATTCCGGTACGGTTACTGCTTTAACAAAAAAGTAGCGAACCAAAGTTCGCTACTCGCTCAGACTTATCTCATTGTGACATTTGCTTGGCAAGGAATCCTGCCGCCGTTTCTGCCAGTTTGGTTTCCATATCCCCCATCTGCGCCCCCGGCTGTTTCGAACAGATAACCACCGCGCCAATAGCGTCGCCTTCCACGATGATCGGCGCAATCACTTCTGCCGTAAATTTACAGGTTTCCCCCTCTTCGCAGACCGTGACACAGTCCTGGCAGTTTTTATGTTCGCCGGGATTGTTAATCACTACAACCTTACGGTCTTCCATTACTTTTTCCACTGCAGTTCCCAGCGGCTTATTAAGAAACTCCTTTTTTGAAGCACCGGCAACGGCAACTATGTTATCCCGGTCGGCAATCAGAATAATCTGACCAATAGCTTCATACAAAGAATCGGCATATTCTTTTGCAAAATCGCCTAATTCTCCTACTGGCGAGTACTTCTTTAATATGACTTCACCCTCGCGGTCAACATATATTTCTAACGGATCACCCTCACGAATCCTTAATGTACGTCTAATTTCCTTGGGAATTACAACCCTGCCCAGATCATCAATCCTTCTCACTATACCAGTCGCTTTCACCAGTATCCCCCCTTTTCTACAGTTTTTTACATCATTTCAGTGATAGTATATATCCGGTATAACTTTTTTATTCACTTGGATACTACCATCGAAAATTTTGCCTGTTTAAGCGGAGCCGTCTGCCGCCGCCAGCGTTTCCAGCTGTTTTAACAGCCACTTGCAGACATTCTTATCGGCTATTTTAAAGGTTTTGATCTGCATGCTTTCCGGAGGCCCGGGGAATATCAGCAGCCTTCCCGGTAGATTTTCCTGCAGTGCCAACACTTTATCAATCTCCACGTTGGGTTTATCCTGAAAAGTAATATCAAAATAATTCGGTTTTTGGATAATGGCCCGGATGCCAATCCGGCGGCAGATATTCTTAATCCGGGCAACAGTCAGTAAATTCATGACGCACTGCGGCGGTTCACCAAACCGGTCAATCAGTTCGTCCAGCAGTTCTTGTAAATGCTGTTCGTTGCGACTGGCGGCAATTCGCTGATATATTTCTATTTTATGCATGGCATCATTAATATAATCGCCGCTGATATAGGCTTCCATATTAAATTCCAGTACCGGTTCCGGCACCCATTCCACAGTCCGTCCGGTTTTCAGTTCATGAATGGCTTCATTAAGCATATGACAATACATTTCGAAACCAACGCTCACAATATGGCCGTGCTGCTGTGCTCCCAGAAGATTTCCGGCACCGCGGATTTCCAAATCCCGCATGGCAATTTTAAATCCGGCCCCCAGTTCGGTAAACTCTTTAATGGCCTGCAGCCGTTTTTCAGCAACTTCAGTCAGCACCTTGTCCCGGCGGTACGTAAAGTAGGCAAACGCCATACGATGGGACCGGCCTACCCGGCCACGCATCTGATAAAGCTGCGACAATCCGAAGTAATCGGCATCATAGACAATGATGGTATTCGCATTGGGTACATCCAGTCCATTTTCAATGATACTGGTACAAACCAGGATGTCATCCTCACCTTCATAAAAATCCAGCATGATCTGTTCCAATAATTCCTCCGGCATTTGTCCGTGTGCACTTTTAATCTTGGCATCCGGCAGCATATCGCTTAAGTGGCGGGCCATTTTATCAATGGTTTGCACCCGGTTATATACGAAGTATACCTGCCCGCTACGTTTTAGCTCTCTTTTGATGGCCTCCCGCAAGATATCATCATTGTATTCTACAACATAAGTCTGCACCGGAAAACGATTTTCCGGCGGCGTTTCAATAATACTCATGTCGCGGGCCCCGACCAGCGACATATGGAGCGTGCGGGGGATAGGAGTGGCGCTCAGGGTAAGTACGTCGATTCCGGCACTCCATTTTTTTAGTTTTTCTTTCTGTGTTACTCCAAAACGCTGTTCTTCATCAACAATTAATAAACCGATATCTTTAAAAACAACATCCGAATTTAGCAGGCGGTGAGTACCAATCAAAATATCCACCTGACCCTCCACCAGTTTGCTAAGTGTTTCCCGTTGTTCGCGGGGGCTGCGGAAACGGCTGATCACATCCACGGTTGGACCAAATCCGGCCATACGCGAACTAAAGGTTTGATAGTGCTGCTGGGCCAGAACGGTAGTTGGCACCAGTACGGCCACCTGTTTACCGCTCATAACGGCCTTAAAGGCCGCCCGGATAGCCACTTCCGTCTTGCCGAACCCTACATCACCGCACAGCAGGCGGTCCATTGGACGAGGCCTTTCCATATCAGCCTTTATCTCCCGAACCGCTTCCAGTTGGTCCGGCGTTTCCTCAAAAAGAAAAGCGTCTTCAAACTCCTTCTGCCATGGTGTATCGGCCTCAAAAGCAAACCCCGGCATAACCTGCCGCTGTGCATACAGTGCCACCAGTTCCTTCGCGATGTCCGCCACAGCCGCTCTGGCTTTGGTTTTGGTCTTTAGCCAGTCGCTGCCGCCCATCTTATGCAGCCGTGGTATTTCTCCCTCCGCTCCGATATATTTTTGCAGTAAATGCACCTGATCCGTAGGGACATACAGTTTATCCTCACCGGCATAACGGATATGCAAATAATCCTTATGGATGCCCCCGACATCCAGGGTTTCCACACCGACATATTTGCCAATGCCATGATTGACATGCACGACATAATCGCCGATATTAATATCACGGAAATAAGTAATCTTGCGCTCCTTAGACACACGAAGGCGCGGTTTTTTCTTTTGCCGTCCGAAAATGTCAAGCTCGGTAATCACTGCCAGACGGGCCTGGGGCAATTCGAAGCCGGCTGTTAAAAAACCGGTTGTGATTACCACCGTTTCCGGCATAAAGGAATCCAAATTTTCAACGTAATCGGCCTTGATGTTCTCCCTGGCTAAATTTTGCTGCAAAGCCAACGCTTTATCACGTGAAGACAATAGCAAAACAAGGGAATATCTGCGCTCCAGCCAGGTCCTCAGTTCACTCACAAACATTTCCATCTGTTTTTGAAAGGGAGCGACGGCTTTGGCAGTAATACCGACGATTTTTCCAGGTTCCGTCCCCGGCGTTTTCTGCAGCATTAAGGAAATATAGGCAACGGGATAAACTTTAGCGGCACCGGCAAGCTCGGCCCAGCTAAACAAAATTCGCTTCAATTCAGGATTTTCTTTTACGACCTGACTGATATGCTCACGAATTCTTGCCGGTTCATCAAAAACAACAACGGAATTAGCCGGCAGATAGGATACAAAAGCAGCCGGTTTTCCCTGATAGACCGGTTCAACCAGCGGTAAAATATCCAGTTGCTGCAAATTGTTGACCGAGCGTTGCGTAGCAGGCTCAAATTCCCGCAGCGAATCAATTTCATCGCCAAACAGTTCCAACCGCAGAGGCAGGTCATGGTTCACGGCAAATACATCCACAATACCGCCGCGGGCGCAAAACTGACCTAATCCTTCTACCTGATCAACCCGTTCATAACCTAAGGCAACCAGTCCGGCCAATAGCTGTTCACGGTTAACTTCTTCACCGACACCCAACGTCAGCCTGCTGTTTAAAAACTCCCGGCGGGGGGGAACTTTTTGTATGGCCGCCTGCGCTGTTACCAAAACGATAATGTTTTCGCCCCGGGCAATTCTCCCCAGAACATTCATTTTACGGGCGAACAGTTCGGTACTCTTGGCAGTCACCGTAAAATTGACAACATCAACCACCGGCATCTCAACGACTTCCACATCCGGCAGCAGGGTGCTCAAATCCCGTTCCAACTGGTCTATTGTTTCATGCGTTCCGGCAACCACAACCATAGTCCGGGGCATGGCTTTAAACGCAGCGGATAGCATCAGGCTCTTCTGGCTTGCCGTAACCCCGTAAATAAGGCTTTGCCCTTCCGCAGCAGTAAGTCCGGTTATGGCCTGAACTATGGACGTATCTGTTTTTATCATATCGAATAATTTTTTCATAAGCACCTCGTCCCACAGCAAAAAGAGGCTTTAGCCAATGCTAAAGCCCTAAATAGTATATGCATCTTTTTTTCATCAGATGCAGGCTATTAACAGCTTGGATGTATCATTTTCTAATGCAACAATCTGACCGTCTTAGCGATTGGCTGCTCATCATTTAAACCCAGCATTTCAATACAGCTATCGCACAGGGACTGCACATACATGATGTTGGCATCCGTATCGACTTTAATTATATCTTGGCGTTCCTGCCCAGTCAAGCAATCAAAACCGAACTTTGCATCATCCACCTTATCTACTTCTATCTCCGCAATCGCTTCACCACAGCATTCACAGCTATAGTAGATTTTCACTCAACCGTCCTCCAATATATACCGGGCAGCTACACCCTTCTTACCATTTGTGCATTCCATATTAAATGTGCTGCTATTCCTCCCAGCAGCGCCAGCCACACATTCCCGCTCAGAAACAGCAGCATAGCCGTCAACAGACCAAACAAAGCATGTCCGGCAATACTGCAGCCTGCCGCACGGTAGCGGTTTGTTCCGCCCGCCATCAGGTCGTAAACGGCTTCAATGAGACCAAACAGAACATGTGTGGCCAATACGTCGGCCCCCAGATAAAATGCCGGCAAGGTTTTGGCACTTTCTTCAATCGCGGGACTATAGGTAATCACCGTTTTAATCCCAACCAGCTTCAGCAACGCTTTATTAAGAAGAAAACTTAAGCCTGCCATTAAACCGGCAATCACATAGGCCATCGTTACCTCTCCTTAAAAATGACATTATCATTATGTCCGGCCTGACCAGACTTTATACTTGCCTCAATGGCCCTAAATTGCTTGTCGATTGAGCCTATTAGGGCAATGCCTGTATCGGATTAATTGGTACATCATTGATTCGCACCTCAAAATGCAGATGAGGTCCTGTCGAACGCCCCGTACTGCCCATATAGCCGACCAGTTCCCCTGTCTCTATATAACGTTTTTGATCAACTGCCGTTTGGGAAAGATGTCCGTACAGCGTAGTATAGCCCTGTCCATGTTCCAATATCACGGTCTTCCCGTAACCGCCATACCAGCCGCTGTAAATCACCCTTCCTGCCAGCGCCGCCCGTACCGGAGTCCCCGCATCATTGGCAATATCAATTCCGGCATGCAATTGTCCCCAGCGGTAACCAAACGGTGAAGAAATTTCTCCCTGCACAGGCCAGGCAAAGCGGATACCCTGACTTCTGGAGGCCGGCTGCAACTGCCGCAAAGGGCGCCTGCCGCCCGGTATAAAAAGCTGTTCCCCTTCCGTGATGGTATCGTCCTGATTGATCTTGCCATTAGCCAGGCAAATAGCCGTAAGATCGGCTTCATACCTATGCGCTATATCCCACAGGGTATCACCGGAACGGACAGTGTGGATAACCCCTTTATCCGGTAAAATGAGCAATTCCTGGCCTACCTGCAAGATTTCACCGGCATTTTCATTTGCCCCCATGATCGTAGCAACATCAATATGATACTGCTCGGCTATACCGCTTAGGGTTTCCCCCTGGACAACAATATGCCGGCGGATAGGTGCTATGCCGGAGACTGCTGTTTGTACAGGCGCCGCCGACGCCGTGACTTCGCCTTTTAATGGCTGCTTTGCCGGCACCGGAGTCATAGGAGTCATAAATTCCCTATGGAGTATAAGCAAGCCCGTTCCCATACATAAAGCCGCCAGCAGCATAGCGGCAATCGCCTGCTTTTTTATCCTGCGTAAAGATTGGTAACGCATTATCACGATCATCCCCGAACTTAGATAAGTTTACTCCTTCGTATATGATGAACGACACGTTGGTTAATTATGCATAAAATTGGTTCCATTTTCCCAATTATCCAGATAGCGGAAAATACGAAAAGGCGGTTCACCACTTCTGCAACCTGCACAGAAGAAGTAAACCGCCTGTATTCTCTCACAAAGACCCGAACTCACACTTTTTGCGTTTTTGCTATTGATTATGTCGCGAGCATTTGGAAGGAATGAGTTCAATCACTTCCAATTCTTTCGCCTGCAGCAAATCCTTTTCCGAAGCCGCAGGTACTGTCTGATGGCCACTGCAATGCCGGCATTGCAGTTCTATGCAATCCGGCAGAACGATAGCCTCAATTTCGGTAGAACCGCAGAGACAATAAATATGGCCTTTTTCCGCAATATCATGTATTTTATTGAGAATTTCAAATAAGATTTGAGGATTTTCGATATTTTCATCATAACCGTCCATACTGTCCAGCCCATTACAGCTGTTTTCGCGAATCATTCGCTCAAACTCCTGTTTATGGTCGGCAATAATGGCCTCCAGCACTTCACGCTCTCCCATAAATCCCAGTTCTATATTTTCATTGGGGCAATATATTTTATGAACGCTGTCCCTGTCGGTATATTTTCGCCCGATGGCTTTGCTGTCAAGGCAAATAATATGACTGACTTCACAAACCACACAAGGAATTTTCAATAAATACTGGCTATGACAAACACCGGTAATGGTTGCCTGTATCTGGCCACAACTGCAGAGCAAATCCCGTGACTGTGCTTTTTTTACCGCAAACGCCGAAATATCGTGCGTATGAATCTTGCCACAGCGTGAACAATACAACGCCAGTGAGAACACTGTACGGATAACCACACCATATCCCCTCCTCTGCCTTACATCTTCGCCAAGAATGCTAAAATTCCTGCCTGAATATATAAACAGGACCGGATAAAGGCCAAACGCCATATCCGGTCACAAGGCTTGTTAACGATAGCACACTTATCCAATCATAAGTTCACTTGCTGCACTGCCGGTTATATTATCCGCAATCATCCGGCACACCGTCACAATATCAAACGGTTTAGTGATATAAGCATAAGCTCCCATCTCCCGGGCCTGATTAACCAATTCCAGTTCACCATAAGCCGTCATCATGATGACTTTTTCTTCCTGATGCATGGATTGCAACTCCTTAAGAGTTTCAATTCCATCCATGCCGGGCATTTTCATGTCCATCAAAATAACTGCCGGATTGGTTTCTTTCGCCCGTTGCACGCCCTCATAGCCATTGCCTGCAGTAATAACTTCATATCCCTCATCCGTTAATACTTCAGTTAACAGTCGCCTGATTCCCGGTTGGTCGTCAATAACCAGTACTTTGGACTTAGCCGCAGTCTTTGCTGACATTTTTTTCACCCTGCCTCTATTTTCATATTTTACTAAAATATTCATTATTTATAGTTATTCGCACTCAATGACAAATATCCTTCCGCCATTTGGAAATAATTGTATTTTTTAAAAAGTTTCTGTATCTTCAGTCAGCGAACCGGCAGGAGGACATGATGTTGTTAGCGGCCCTGCAGCCAGGACAGCAATTGATAGACAGCCCCACTGTGATATACCTTCATGGTATATACGGCATCTTTGTCCACTGTAAACTCTATATCATTGAAAGGAGTCGGCAGCCCCCAGGTACTGTAAACCGAGCGGCCGTTTTTCAAAATACTGATACGATAGGCACTGTCCCGCAGATAGAGGGGGTATTTCATGCGGACGGTATGTATGTGACCGGCATCCCGGGGGATTCCCTTTCCCAATAGCCGGACAGCATACTCGGCTACCCCAAAAGAATCAGACAACCGCTCGCCATATACGGCCTCAAGGTCCGGGGTGTAATAATCAATATACGCCCGTACCAATTCACTGGCTGTAGCAAACGTTATGATCCCCCGGTCGGCATACTGCCGGCGCAAATAGGCCAGATGGTCTTCCAATGCTTTAAATTGGCCTCCTTCGAGACTTTTCCAGCCACTCTGCCCCATGATGAACATAGCGTGCGTAAAACCGGTTATGGCATGCACTCCCGGTTTTACGCTGCCACCGTCCATAAAATACCGTACTCCCTGATCGGCTTTTTCATTCATGGCAGCCGCCGGGTCCCTGTCATAGGCGATCCACTGCCGGGGAGTAGGTTTAAATTCCACCATCCCGATCTGCGAAAACTCTTCCGCCGGCGTGTTGATATCATCCGTTTTAGTAAAATAGATCTCTTTACCATAATCTCCGGCAATAGGACCGCCCATATTGCCGTCAGCATCGCCGGACCCCCACAGCCCCACCTTCCGGCAAGCCCGGATGCTCATCTGTTCATCCTGACTGCCGTTACCAAAATCAAAAGACCCGGCACGCTCCGACAGTAACTGCCCCTGCCCCGATCCGGCAGAAAGTTCGTCCATAATCCGCTGGTACGCATACAGTGTCCCGGTACGGCTGGCATAATCGGAAAAATCACCTTCAGTTGATTCCGAATGAGCCCAGCCGTGGTGCAGATGATTGCCCCAGAACCCGTTTACAGCCGGCTCATAGGATAAATGATTGCCCGGCAGGGCAGGGTCATAATCAAGATGCAGATGGACGGCATATTCATGGCCGTGTTTGCTTTGTTCCTGAACCGAACGGCGTATCCGGTCAATGACTCGCGGCCATTCTCCGCTAACAGACCGGGTTGCCGCCCACTCGGCTCCTTTCATTGCCGGCCAGGCAGTATAATGGGTCCATTTTGCACCATATGTTTCGGCTATTGCATTTAATCTTTCCGATTTTTGCAGCAGTTGCACGCTGAACTCCTCCGGGTCCAGCCAGCCGTTGGCATTGCCCCAGGCTACCGGGTAGCCCGCCGAATCAATGGGTTCCAGATCTTCCGTCATGACATAATAGATTTTCCCCGGTTCTTTATCCGTAACCGCAATAGAAGAGACCTGATAGGCAACGTCATTGACGGTCAGCACCACCGGCCAGGGTCGGTTAAAATTCACGGCATCCGGACGCTGCGCCTTAATCCGCCAGATCAGCTTTTGGGTCTTTCCCGGAGCAAGCTGCCGTATGGTTTGACTGTTCTCACCCTCCGCCAGCAGCCCATACCCTTCAGGTTCCTTAAAGGCCGCTTCTATGTTTTCCTGCGGCTTCCGGCTGATATTCGTCAAATCGGCTTCCAGTACTACCGTGTCTCCAAGACTGACGTCATAGCGCTGCTGCGGCCCGGACAAACGGAAAGCTTTGGTTTTGTCCTCATAGCCCGACATGTCCCGCACATAGGTATGCTGCCCCTGCCCGACGATAACCCGCAGGCGGTAGATGGCAGCAACAGCCGGATTATATCCCGGAATATGGGTTTTCAACAGCAGTTCCGGCTCAACCGTCATCACTTCCGGACGCCCCTCGTAATTGTCGCACCTCCGGTAGTCCAGCCATTTTTCCTGCGAACTTCCGGCAGCCAATGTGCCGGTATAGACATAACCGACGCTGCCTATTTCCCGGCCGGCCTGATCCAAAGCCGTCACCACAAGCTGTCCGGTTCCCTGAGTGGACAAAAACTCGATACTGATGTGAAAAGCAGCCGTTACATCCGCCTTAAGCTCCAGAGCATATTCAATCTTTCCCTCCCTGCCGGCAGCCAGTTCCACGATCGGCGTATCCGGTTTGTCCGCTTCCCGCAGTTCCCGGACTACATTACCGCTCCCTTCCTCTTTAATCCGGTCCATAATGCCCAGTTGCGTCACCTCCGACTGATCTACCGGGGTCAGTCCGGCCATCGCCGGCCGGCCGGAATTTACCCTGTCGCAGCCGGCAAAAAGCAGCGCCGTTAACAGCGCTGCCACCATCACATGTGATCTCATCATCTATCCGACCTTGCTTTCTATCGAAATCTATATTACAGTCGACGGCCAGGGAATCACCAGGGCGGAAACAAGAACCACCAGCACGGCTGCAATCACCATACCGGCCAGCATGGGCGTAAGCAGTATCAAGGTTGCCTTGGCTGTCGAAATACGGTAGGTCCCCTTAAAGGCATACACATTCAGCAGCAGGTTCCAGAATATGATAACCAGAAAGGAAACGGCCAGTAAAACAGGCCGGATGACTTCCGGCATTAACGACGAAAATACCCACAGCGGAACGAACAGCACCCGGGGAAAGTGGGCAAACCCTAAAGCAGCCAACAGTCCCAATACGCTACCCCGTCCGCCGAAAAACTCCGCAACCAGGTGCCAGACGGCGGCTCCTAAAATCCAGACCAGCAAGCTGCCCAGCAGTTCGAAGGTCAGCACAACCCCTGCCGCCTGCTGAAAGCCGCCGGTTTTCAGGCTGAAATAAAGTGCCCACATCGGAATCAGCACACTAACGAAGACCACTAATACCGACTGCAGGATATTTTGATTGTCCGCAATTTTGCGCATGGCCTCCTGCGGCCGGAACAACACATCATACACATTCTCAAACAGCGTATCCATTATTCCACCTGCCATTTTTCCGGCATGGCCAGCGGTGCAACAACCGGCAGTTCATTTTGCAGTCCGTTCTGCAGTCGATCCAACAGCAGTTGCTTTATATCCATGCTGCCCGTGGCACCAAGCAGCATGGACCAGGGGGACAGCTTGCCATACTCTTTGATTTGTGGTTTTCCCGGTATGCCGGCCAGTTTCGCCGCACCTTCAATCGCGTCGTACATATTGCCCAGTTCATCCACTAGGCCGGCGGCCTTAGCCTGATTGCCGGTATAAATACGTCCGTCGGCCAGTTGACGTACCTTATCCGGTTCCATACTCCTTCCTGTGGCAACCACCTCGACAAACTGATTATACATATCATCCACCATAGCCTGAATGATGGCCCGCTCCTCATCCGTCATCGGACGGTCCGGCGACATGATATCTTTATGCGGTCCACTCTTAATCTTCCCCTGCCGAATACCAATTTTCTTATACAGTTCCTCCCAGTTGGCATACGGCATATACACGCCGATACTGCCCGTCAGGGTGGCGGGATTGGCATAGATTTTATCCGTACAGGCTGCCAGCCAGTACCCGCCGGAAGCCGCCATGTCGCCCATCGAAGTAACAATAACCTTGCCGCTCTGCCTGATCTTCTGCAGTTCCTCGCCCACCTCCTGGGAAGCCGGCGCACTGCCGCCCGGGCTGTTAATCCGGAGCACAATGGCCCGCACGGCCTTATCATCCCTGGCTTCATGCAGTTGTTTGATCAGATTGTCGGTACTGCCGTACTCGGACAACAAGGAAGTTTGCCCGCGCCCGCCCATGATAACACCGTCCACATAAATAACGGCAATGGTCGGCTTTTCTGTCAGTTCTTTCTGGTGAAACCGTGGAAAAATAAAGGCTGCAGCAAGTAACGATACCGCGATGATGCCGACAATAACCAATACTACCGTCTTCTTATACATGGCTTTCCTCCAATTATGGTTTATCTAGACCGCCTGAAAATATAACCTGCCGGTAAGGATACAAAGAAACTGCCGGGTTAGTCCGACAGTTTTCTGAATGATCGCTCGTTTAGCGCCGCTTTGACAAAATCTCTAAACAGCGGGTGCGGATTGGTCGGACGGGATTTGAATTCCGGATGAAATTGTGTTCCGACAAACCAGGGATGATCCTTAAGTTCAACTATTTCAACCAAACGCCCGTTAGGCAACGTTCCGCCAATGACCAACCCCGCCTGTGTTAGCTGATCTCGGTACGCATTATTAAATTCCAGCCGGTGGCGATGGCGTTCATACACAATCTCATCCTGGTATGCCTGATAAGTCAGCGTGCCTTCCATCACTTTGCAGGGATACACTCCCAAACGCATGGTACCGCCTTTATCCTGTACATCGACCTGTTCAGGCATTAAATCAATCACCGGATGCGGCGTATCCGGATCCATTTCCTTGCTGTGCGCCTTAACCAAACCACAGACATGGCGGGCAAATTCAATCACCGCACATTGCATGCCCAGACACAGACCAAAATATGGCACCTTATGCTCACGGGCATAACGGATGGCCCGGATCTTTCCTTCCACACCACGGTCCCCAAAACCACCCGGTACTAGTATACCCTGCACATCTTCAAAAATATCGCCAAGATCCACAGTCTCTTTTTCAATCTCTTCGGCATTAACCCATTTGATATTAATTGCCGCATCGTTCGCAATCCCGGCATGCCTGAGCGACTCGGCCACACTCATATAGGCATCCTGCAAGGCTACATATTTACCGACAATGGCAATGGTAACCGCCCGGGAAGGATGCAAAATTTTATCTACCATGGCCGACCAGTCGGCCATATCAGCCTCGGCAACTTTTAAATTCAGCTTTTCCAGGGCGATATAATCCAGCCCTTCTTCCTGCATCATCAGTGGAACCTGATAAATAGTCGCCACATTTTTATTTTGAATGACGGCATCTACGTCTATATCACAGAAAAGTGCCAGCTTCTCCCTCATTTCCGGTGAAATATCATGATCGCTGCGACAGACAATGATATCCGGATGAATGCCGATACTTCTCAGTTCTTTGACACTGTGCTGGGTAGGTTTGGTTTTTAGTTCCCCGGCAGCAGTAATATAAGGCACCAGCGTTACATGAATATAGAGCACACCGTCGCGCCCGACTTCCTTTTTGACCTGCCGGATGGCTTCCAGAAAAGGAAGGCTTTCAATATCGCCTACCGTACCGCCGATTTCGGTTATGACAACATCCGCATTATCTTCCCTGCCGACCCGGTAGATGCGGTCTTTAATTTCATTGGTAATATGTGGTATAACCTGCACGGTACTGCCTAAGTAATCGCCTTTTCTTTCTTTATTGATGACCGACCAGTAGATTTTCCCGGCTGTAACATTGGAACTCTTACCTAAATTGATATCAATAAAACGTTCATAATGGCCCAGATCCAGGTCGGTTTCCGCGCCGTCCTCGGTAACAAACACTTCTCCATGCTGATAGGGACTCATGGTTCCCGGGTCAATATTTATGTACGGATCAAATTTTTGAATGGTGACTTTCAATCCACGGCTTTTCAGAAGCCGGCCCAATGATGCCGCGGTAATCCCTTTACCAAGTGAAGAAACAACCCCCCCGGTAACAAAAATGTATTTCGTCATTCTAAATCCTCCTAGCAATACCTCTTGCAATATTATATCCCGCTGCCATAGTTTTAACATGACTAAGAGCGTGTCATAAACACGCAGCTTATGTCCCGGACTTCAATTTATCACGCTGATAATTTTATACTTGCCACATAACCGGTGTCAAGTCATTCCGTGTCGATTTCCTCGGTTTGTTCCAAGGAGTCCTGTTGAAATTCTTCCAGCAACCGGTTACGACGGCGCTGGGAAGCCGACGGTACCGCAGCCTCTTCCCCGGCCGTGGCTTTTCCGGCAGCCCGGGGCGTCCATTCCGCCAGTCCCCACATGCCCTTGCCCATATGTACAAACCGGCTGTCCATATTGATTTGCGTATGGACGCCGGCAATCGCATAAGCCGATGCCCTGGTGCTGCCTGTTTTTGATTCCAGCGCTTTCACTATCAGTTCTTTAAAATACATAGGCTGTTTATGTTGCTGTAAAATCGCATGCACCATTTCAATTTCACTATTTTGATTTGTCATTCGTCATCTCCCCCGGCCATCATCAACTGTTCTGAATGTGCTATAATTCACCAGAATATCAGTGAATTCCTCTTTTTTTACATTTTTTCCGGTGCATCTATTCCTAAGATTCCCAGCGAATGTCGAATGGTGTTCTGCACAGCGGTAACCAGCGCCAGACGGGCTTTTTGCAGATCGCTATCCACCCCGATGATACGGCATTGATTATAAAAAGCATGAAACAATCCGGCCAGTTCATGGGCATACCGTGCTATGCGGTGTACCGCCCGTTCTTGGGCTGCATTGGCCACTTCTTCCGGATAGTCTCCCAGTTTTTTTATGAGATCAATTTCCACAGTTTCCTGCAGACAGTCCAGCTTCCCTTCCGCCAAACCGTCGACAGCAATCCCGGCTTCTTTAACCTGCCGGAAAATGCTGCAAATCCGTGCATGCGCATATTGGATATAATAAACCGGATTCTCGTTGGAACGTGATTTGGCCAGATCAAGATCAAAATCCAGTTGGCTGTCAATAGACCGCATAACAAAGAAAAACCGTGCCGCATCCCGGCCCACTTCTTCAATCAGTTCCAGCAGGGTTACCCCCTGCCCTGTCCGTTTGGACATTTTTACCAATTCCCCGTTTTGATACAAGCTGACCATTTGCAAAATCAGAACTTCCAGACAGTCCGGATCATAGCCCAAAGCAGCGATCGCCGCCCGTACCCGGGGGATATAACCGTGATGATCGGCCCCCCAAATATTAATCAGCGTTTCAAAACCACGCGACAGCTTATCGCGGTGATAGGCTATGTCGGCGGCCAAATAAGTGGGTACGCTGTTATCGCGGATAACCACACGGTCTTTATCGTCACCGTAAGCGGTCGACCGCAGCCAAAGGGCTCCATCCTGTTCATACATATACCCTTTTTCCTTAAAAATGCGGCATACCTCTTCAATAGCATGGCTGTTATGGAGCGTCCGTTCGCTAAACCATACATCAAACGTTACATTAAAGGAAGCCAAATCCGCTTTCAGGCCGGCCAGTTTCTCCGTTAAAGCCAATTCCTTAAACACTGCCAGGCGTTTGTCCGGTTCCATGTTCAGATAGCGGTCGCCCTCGCGGTTAATAATCCGTTGTGCAGTATCAATAATATCCTGTCCGTGATAACCGTCTTCAGGAAATTCCACCGGCCGCCCCAACAATTCCAGATAACGGGCATTAACCGATGCTGCCAAATTGTCAATTTGATTGCCGGCATCGTTGATATAAAATTCTTTGCTGACATCATATCCCGCCGCCTGCAGCAGATTGGCAAGAGCACTGCCGACGACTGCCCCGCGCCCGTGTCCAACATGCAGCGGACCGGTGGGATTGGCGCTGACAAATTCAACCTGAACCTTTTTTCCCTTGCCGGTATGGGTATTTCCATAACGGTTCCCCTGTTGCAGTATGTCTTTCAGCATAGCGTACAGCCAATCCGGCCGCAAATAAAAATTAATAAAGCCCGGACCGGCAATCACGGCCTTGTCCAGCCATTCACCCTTTACTTTACTTGCAATGGCTTCCGCAATAATCCGTGGATTGGTTTTGACCAGCCGGGCCGTTTGCATAGCAAAATTAGTCGCATAATCACCGAATTCTTTCTGCGGCGGCACATCCAGCACAATAGCCGGCAGCCGGTCCATATCAGCAGTAAACAGCCCCTCCTCGACAGCCTCCTGAACAGCATTTTGAATTGCCTGCTGCAGAACTTTCTTTATATCCATGGTTTTAATCCTCCCGTATCATAATCCCCAGTGTATTGGTACTTTGCCACTGACCATCCAGCTCCAAATCATATTCAATATATACGGCACCCAGGGTACCGTTTTCTGAAACGGTTATCTCCAAACGGCTGGTCAGCGCAGCCATAGGTATGCTGCCAAAGGGTGTAATATACGTGCCGTATGTTTTCTCTCCCAGCCGGAACTCCTGTTTTTGCTCGATTTTCCCCATCCTCAGCAGTACAACATGGCTGTTATATATTTTTAGGGCGGTGTTCGTGCCCTCCATGCCGGAAATTTCGCTTTCATCATATAAAAGGTAATCCGTGCCGTTTTTGCGGGAATACTTCCCCACTGTCACCAGTTCAATCCGCGTCTCTTCGCCCGCCGCATCACGCTGAACGCCGGTGACCGCTATGACCACCTTATTGATTTGTTTCGTCATGCCCTACCTCTGTCCCATTTCTGTATGTACGGATCTACACTCTGCTGATAAACATGAATATATTATAGCGCAATCTCAGCGGCTTGCCAATTTTGTTCGCAAAATAAAAAATACTGTCTCAGCGAGGGGAAGGCTGTAAAAAAAAGCCAAAACACCGCAGTTCCCGATGAACTGTGGCGCTTCAGCTCTGCCCACCCTTAGTGCCATAATTGCTGGACTTCGGCACCGACATAATAGTATCTGACAATCTCCTTGGCTTTCCAGCCCTGCAGCGCATAGGTATACGCTCCCCACTGACAAAGGCCCACTCCATTGCCCCAGCCGCTGCCCTGAAAGATAAAATCTTTGCCGTCATACTCCATAGAATGAATCAAGGTGGATTTTAATCTGTCAAACCCCACCTGTTTGCGAAAATCCGAGCCATACATTTTTTTATCTTTTGCCCCAATCCATAAGATACGTCCGGAGGCTCCCTTTTCCAAGATATGAATGTCCGCCGGATTTCCCTCATAACCGATAACGCTGGCCACTTCCTCCGCCGGAATTCTGACCGACCAGGTTTGTTGAGCCAGCGGTGCGTGCCAGAAACAATTATCCTTTATTGGCTGAAAATACGGAGTGTCAACCGGTATTTCCTCCGGAAAGCTCTCCTCCCTGGTGGCCGCTATTTGACCATTACAGGCACTATAGATGGCATATGGCAAATGTCCGGCATACATGAGTACCTGCCCCCTGGTGATTCGTACCGCCTGCCGCACCGTATCGTTGACCTTATCCCGCGCATAAGCCTGCAGCTCTTCCTTGCTGGTACTGACATCGACGTTATGCAGTTTTTTGATGGTACCTGCTTCCATAGCACTCAGTGTCAACGTACGGGAAGTAATTGCCTGCGCCGCCAATGCCTCCAGCGGCCAGTCATTATGCATCTCCTGGGCAATGACGCCTTCCAGATAAGTTTCCAGCGGCATGCTTTCCACTATTTTTTTATCGGCCATCCACACCCGAACAACCGGTTCCTGCCTATACTTATCGACAGGAAAACGAAAAGTCCCCGGAACAATGACCGACATCATGGTGCGCACCGGCGGAGCAAATTGATGGGCCGTCGGCGACGGGCGCTCCGCAAGCGGTTTAGCTGCCGGGGGATTCATTTTCCAATACAAGCCGGCCGCTACCGAAACGGCCAGCAAAGCAAAGACTGCCGTATAGAAATTCTTTTTATTTGTCATATCCCCCACCTCAGGCTTAGTATGATCACCTGTTTCACACTTCATTCGCTTTCCAACCGAACCGGCACAGCTATTCCGCTTCACTCCTCCGCTGTCATATTTTTGTCATAGTTTTACGCTATTCTATACCCATCAACCGGTCGGCACAGCATCGGTTTGTTATAGCAATCATCAGCCTAATTTCTTGGCCAATAATCTGATGCATAGCCGGCCGTTTACATATAGTCTTCTACATATGTAAACGCTGTAATAGAATAAACAGGAGGGAAATGTATATGAAAAAGAAAATCTGTACTTTTTTAGCCGCCGGTACCATGTTGATGGCTACTTCGGCTTTCGCTGCACCGTTAACTGATTTACAGGAAGGGGAAACCACTTTGGGTTATACCCATTACAATCTGAGCGGCGGCTGGAGCGATGTAAAAGATGACAGCTTTTATTTAGAAAGCGCGGTGGCACCGAAACTGATTTTAGGCCTTGAAAATAATAGCGCCTTCCCGGTAAACGGCGAATCTGCCACCGATATCTATGCCCAGTATAAACTTGACCCCAATGTCCGTTTAATTGCCGGCAACCGCAGCTATGAAGACGGGCCTAATAAATTTTTCTACGGCGTTGGCGCCACAGTAAACATGGCCCCGAAACTGGACGGCTACTTATCGGTTACCAACAGCAGTATTGCCACTGAATGGCAAACTGGCGTAAACTATAAACTAAACAAGCAAACGGCCCTAACTTTGGGCTACAAATCCTATAAGGAAGACCATGCTTCAACCATTGACGGAGTAGGGTTCGGAGCAAACTATACCTTCTAACATACCAATGATAAAGAAGAAGCCGGCGGCAAAAAATGCCGCCGGCTTCTCTTATCGCTTTTGGTTCCGATTTTTGTTATCCGCCGGTTATTATGGGAATACCTCATTGCTGCCAGCATAATGCTCTTTCCATCTTGAGAGGCAGAAGGTCCGACGTCCTTTATTGGCAGCCTTCTGCCTCTCTGACTAAAAATAACTGCTAGTAAGCAAGCATACTAACCCAAATGACTATCTAGCACGGCAAACTGCCGGTTGTTATGCAGTCCGTACCGATCGGCAATACTATACTTTAACTTACGCAAAGAATATTCCAGCTGCAACAGTTCCTGAAAAGAATCAACAAATAGATTCCACTCCTCCGATGTAAAGTTCTTGCGTGCCGGCTTATTGCTGCTCAATTTGTACATTTGCTGTACGGATTCCTCTGCCTGCCGGATATGCTGTATGGTAGAATACATCCTCTCCGTTAACATGTCAAATACCTCCCGCTATTAGTAATACTTTTTCGACTTTTATCTGTATTTTATCAGGTAGTTTTTTACAAGTCAATAACTGATAGTTAACTAATTTTACTAAAGGTTAACAGGCTTCTCTTTCCGTTGTGTGTAATTTTAAGCAGTAGGTGATAACATGCAATTTGGCGAAATAATACGAACCGCACGCGAAAAGAAAGTTCTAAGTCAGGAAGACGCTGCAAAGATGATCGAAAGAAACTACGCTATTCGTATGTCCGCATCCTATTTAAGCATGATCGAAAACGGAGCCAGAACCAATATTACCGTTAATGTCTTAAAAGCGCTGCTGGATTTTTATAAATTGCCTTTTTCCGCCGCCACCGGCCTGTTAAGCTACCCAACAACCGGACAGCACCGGGTTGCAGAAACCGCACCTCCTTACCACTCTCAGCCGCCGATAGACAATAGCCGTCTGGAAAAGTTGCCGGCCGAGGCCAGGCGGATGATTGATGAGTTTATTAGTTTCATACTGCTTAAATATGAAAAATAAAACAAACTTCTACATTTTCTTACCTGGGTTTCCATCCGTTTTGGAAAAACAGCTATTGAAACGTAAAATCTCCTAAGACAAAATGTTCTTGTCTTAGGAGATTTGTTTTTTTACCCAAGAAATCCCACATTATTTCTTCAGTAAAAAAATTTTTCTGCCTCAGGCACCCAGCCCCTGCTTGAGAAGGTTGTAATCCCGTAACACCTTATCGCCAGTCTCCGCGTCAATTTTCGCTATAGCCAGGATGTAGGAAAGCGGGTTACCCCCAAAATCAATATGCTGTCCTAACAAAGCCACCTCCAGGGAATAGCGCAGAATATTGACCGCACAGTTGTCGTCATGGTTGTCCATACAGTTCTTACAGGACAAATTAATCGCCGCCAAAGCCATGATCACATTATCAATATCATAGGTTTTAGTATCCCGTAACGGGGCCATAGTCATTCCGTTAGGAATAGACAATGTTTTTTTCGTAGTGGCATATTCCGCAATCAGCTTGGCAAAACCAATCAGGCATTGCCTGCCGGCACAGCTTTCACAGTGGGTAACACTGCAGCAGCAGTCGGCCACTGCATGTTTAACAAAATGCATATCAATGGGTTCACCTATCTGCATTGCATCGTTCACTCCTTACTGTTAATTTGATACTCCACAAAATATCCAGTTATATTGCTCACCTGGCCGGAACTTCCAGGTTACGGCAGGAAACTCTCCCCTTAGTACCGTTACACTTTTTTAACCCGGTTAAACAAAAAAGCCCAATGCTAACGCATTGAGCTTCGATGCTTAATTCAATTATATCATAAAAAACTTTTATACCAATAAAAAATTATTGCCTCATCGCTATTCTCACAACATCCGATCGCAGCAGCTTCGCGGACCATCGGTCACGGGATCAGCGTTGCGGGAGAATTTCCAGCCAGTATCCGTCCGGATCGGCAATAAAATAGATGCCCATATGTTTATTTTCATAGCAAATACAGCCCATCGATTTGTGCAGTTCATAGGCCTGGTCAAAATTATCGGCTGTAAAAGCCAAGTGGAATTCATTGTCCCCTAGATGGTAAGGCTCCTTTCTGTTTTTCAACCAGGTAAGTTCCAATTTGTGCGGTGTCCTTCCGTCACCAAGAAAGACCAGTGTAAAGTCCGGATTGTCAATACGGCGGGTTTCTTCCAATTGCAGGGCCTGCTTATAAAAATCCAGACTTTTATCCAAATCCAACACATTCAAATTGTTATGTGCAAATACAAAACTCATGCTTATTCCTCCCTATACCGTTAAGGTTATTCCTTGTTTTGCCGGCCGCTTTGCCACAGGCTTTGCAGGTAGCCCTGAATATCTCCCTGCAAAATCACGCCATGGCCGGTACAAAAAAACTCCGGCTCAAAATCAAGCAGCCTGCTTAACCCCTTCATAAAGCGCTCAAACTCTTCGCCGCCCCGGGCAGCCTGCCCGGCCACATATTGGCTGGCTCCCCGGCGGCTGACTTCGCTATTGGAAATCAGCCTGCCTTCCGGCAAGGGTTCCCCAAAGAAGCAGAAAAAATCCCCCATATAAAGAATTTTGCTTTCCCGGTCAAAAAAAACCACGGAACCCGGCGTATGAGTATTGACATGAACAATGTCGATCTCCGGTAAATCAGCCAGCTGCCGCATTCTGTGTTCTGCCGTTCCGGGAGAAAACGGGGTAAAATTCGCAGCAAGAGCGGGTTCAAGCAAAGCTAAGTCCTTACTATGGATAAATTTCCGGGCTTTGGAAAACATTTCACTCCCGGCCGCATGGTCCCAGTGCCCGTGGGTAAGGAGCAAATAGCCCACTGCTGCCGGATCAACTCCGATTTTGACAAGCGCCTCCAGCATGATGCTGCGGTATTCCCTGGCACCGGCATCAATAAGAATGACTTTTTCTCCCCGTTTTATCACATAGATATTGGCATAAGACGGCACCCCCCAGGAATGGGCGTCATCAACAACGACGGCATATGTCCCTTCAGTCAGTTGAGACAGTATGTAGTTCATCCGGCCCTCCTCCGACAAACCGTATTTTTTAAAAACACTATTACTTCATTTATATACCATCCGTTTCGGGTTGTCAATAAACTGTCCAGCACCCCATTCCTCCCAATAAAACATCCCCTGAGTCATTGCAGTGGGTTCCGGTTTTAAATGGAACCTACTGCAATGACTCAGGGGATGTGGTTATACCTCAGCTATATAAAATGATTATTTTTTATATTTGGTATCCAGATCGGCAACCAATTGAATTTTCGGCGAAGAAGGACCGGGAGTAAAGACGGACTCCAGCCAGGTGGTGGTTATTTTTTTAGCCAATTCCGGCCCGATAACCCGGGCACCCATGGTCAGGATTTGAGCATTGTTGCTCTTGATTGCCCTTTCGGCAGAAAAAGTATCATGACACAAAGCGGCGCATACGCCCGGAACCTTGTTGGCAACAATGCACATGCCGATACCGGTGCCGCATACCAGAATCCCCCGGTCATAGCCTTGTTCTTTAACAGCCAGCGCCACTCTTTCCCCGATTACCGGGTAATGGGTAGCATCCTCCGGTGAGTCGATACCCACGTCCGTAATTTCATGTCCCAGCTCCGTAACATGTTTAATCAAGATTTTTTTTAATTCAAATGCCGCATTATCACTACCAATAGCAATTTTCATTTTCTTCACCTCTAATTTCATATTTTTATTGCTAACTGCGAAAACTGTACTAAACCAAATTTACGGCAGCCCTGCTCCTCCGTACCGCTCTCCTTTTTTGTCTATCAAAAGCTGATTCTCGGTAAATACCGGAATTCCCTTGGTGTCTACCGTAGAGTATTATATCCGAAAAACGCCGGAACACTCTAAAAGGAACCTGTAACCCCCGGAATTTTTTACAAACGGGCTGCCTGCGAAAAACCTTTTATTTCGGTACGCTTTCCCAGTCTTTCAGGAATTTTTCAATGCCGGCGGTTGTCAGCGGATGTTTCACCATTTCGGCAATTACCTTATAAGGAACGGTCGCAATATGCGCGCCGCGTCTTGCGGCCTGAATCACATGAATCTGGGTTCTGACGCTGGCAGCAATAATTTCGGTCGGAATATCATGAATAGCAAAGATATCGGCAATTTCTCCAATAAGCCGCATCCCTTCGTCACCGATATCATCCAGCCGTCCCAGGAACGGACTTACATAGGTGGCACCCGCCCGGGCGGCCAGAAGAGCCTGTGCTGCCGAAAAAATCAAAGTCACATTGGTTTTAATATTGTTAGCGGAAAGTATTTTGACAGCTTTCAGTCCTTCCGCCGTCATCGGAATTTTAATAACAATATTTTTATGAATTTTTACTAGTTCTTTTGCTTCTTTAACCATTTGATCCGCTTCAAGCCCAATAACTTCCGCACTGATGGGACCGTCAACGATGGATACGATTTCCTTAATGACTTCTTCAAACACTTTTCCTTCTTTGGCAATCAGAGACGGATTTGTCGTTACACCGCAGATAACGCCCATATCATTGGCCTTGCGAATATCTTCCACATTCGCTGTGTCGATGAATAGTTTCATAGCAGCACACCTCTCTACTCTTTGTTTTCCAAAAATACACGCCGTAAACAGCTTCTTCATGGGGTGGAGAGCCGTTCATTTCATGTATCTTTCTTAATCAAATAGTAACACCGAACTATTTTTTTGTAAAAATTCAATAATCTTTAATATTGTTTGTTTAAGTTATATTGCCGTTTATTATCGTTTATTTTCTTTTTAATTCTCATATTTTTGCTTTTATTATTTTTTTCATTATTTTTTATCATGTTTTCATATATTATTCAAAACGTTATTTTCATATTATCATTTTTTTGTTACAATTTATTTTAGGACTATTTTTTCATTTGCTAAAATGCTAAAATTGAGACATCTTAGAAAGTAGGGATACCTATGCTTCCTCTGGAAAGAAGAACAAAAATTTTAGATGTTTTATATAAACAAAAAAAAATCACCACAAACGAACTGGAAAAATTACTCGGAGTATCCGCCTGCACCATCCGCAATGATTTGCGCAAACTGGAAGAAGACGGCTTAGTGGAACGTTCCCATGGCGGTGCTGTTATTCCCCAAAGCATTCAGCAAAATTTCAGTTTTTCCAAACGCCAGTTAATCAATAAACAGGAGAAAGATATCATCTGCCAAAAAGCCCTGGATTTTATCCATAATGGCAGCACCATCATCATTGATGCCAGTTCCACTTGTTTAACACTGGCAAAATATCTGCGGGACTTTGAGCGGCTTATGGTGGTAACCAACGGAATCTATACAGCAATCGAACTCAAAGACAACCCCAATATCAACGTCATTTTAACCGGAGGCATCGTCCGCCCGAAATCCGGCTCCCTGGAAGGGCTGCTGGCCAAAAACCTGATTAACCAAATCAACGCCGACATCATCTTTGTTTCCGCTCAGGGCTTCACTCTGGAAGAAGGCCTGACCGATTTTAATTTGCATGAATGCGAACTTAAAAAGCTGATGATGTCCAAAGCAAAGAAAGTGGTCGCTCTGTTAGATTACCTAAAGATTGACCGGAACTCGACTGCCAGTTTTGCCCGGTCCAACCAGGTGGATGTCATTATTACCGATGCCAAGGCTCCGGCACACTGTCTGGAGAAATACCGGCAAGCCGGTATTGAGGTTATCGTTTGTGAATAGCGCTTATGCTATCAGAATAAAGGAAGCTGCTACCGTCTTTATGCCGGCGGCAGCTTCCTTTATTTCTTCTGCCGCATCCAGGTTACCACTGAAAGCATGATCGCCAGAACAACCATAAATAACGGCATCTCCCAGGGATATTCTTTCATAATATGCGACTGCCAGGGGAATAGATATTTATCCATGTTTACCTCATCTCCCTCTTTCCTTTTGTCAGCTTCTGCCTGCACCAGGCTACCACAAACAGGATAGTTGGTAATACATAAAAGAGCGGCACCCATAAATTATAAGGCAGGACCTTAAGACCGGTATCAATATGGTCTAAGACACTGGAGGCCATTTTTAATCCCAGGTACAGCACAATCAGGGTAACAGGCAAAATAAAAATACGGCTGTTTTTGACCCGGGTGAGCTTCTGCATTCCATAAATGGCACCAAAAAGATGAATGGAAAGCTTAAAAAAAGTCGTTGTCAAAAAGTACATCACTCCCAGAGCATCCAGATTCTGAATAAAATCAGCCACATTAATTTGCTGGATCAATACATACAGCGGATAGATACTGCGGGTAAAAGTCGCCTCTCCCAGCACACTGATCGCCACGGCATCCAGAAGGGCAATAAAAAAACCCACCAGGATGGTCGCCGCCAACGTTGTTTTCACAATCTTTCCTGATTCTTTGACCAACGGCCAGATCATGGCCAGACCGATGGTTTCCCCAAAGGTCTGCGTCACGCCGAGAGGCCAGACGGTACTCCATATTTTCTCCCACCCCTGCCCGGCAATCGGTTGCAGGCTCTCAATTTGCACGATTTCCGAACCAATGATTAATACAATTTCGATAATCACCGTTATAAAAAGTATGGGCAGCCAAACCTCCCCCAGCCGTCCCAGGGTTTCGATACCGCAGAACAGGACATAAGCAATTAACATCATAAAAATCCCTAAAATAACCACATGGGGAGTTGCCGGCAAAATGGTTGTCGGTATCAAATCCCGCAAATCCCCGAGACCACGGCCGGCATCGTAAATCAACAGCAAGGGGTACAGCCAGGCTATCGGCGTGCCTAGCCACCGCCCGAATTGCCGCGGATACCATTCCACCAGCGTTAATCCCGGATGCAGCTTCATGAGAGCCAGATATAAAGAAATCCCCATTATCCCCAGTGCAGTGGAGAGCAAGACGGAAATCCACGCATCGCGTCCGGCAGATGCGGAAAACCCAAAAATAATAGTTGTACCGATTTGAAATAACACAGTGATAGCAAACAACTGATAACTCGATATTCTCTCCATATGGACCTCTTATGGTATTATTTATCTTCCTGGCGTACTAATGAGTTTGTGACAAAGCCGACCCTCGGTATCCAGACCTTACTGGCCACCTGTATATCAAGACCGGGATAGTATTCAGGCCAGCTCTCCTTGTATTGGTTTCTCCATTCTGCAGGATACTTACGATAAACGGCATTTCCAAAGCCTACCACGTCGCATTGCAACTGTTTTTGTGTTTTTTCTAAGGCAATTGCAATTTTTTCATTGATATCATCTGCCAACAATTTTTCAATATAATAAATGGATTTGGGATCGCTTAAATCTATTTTGGACGAACTCTCATAAATAACGACTTGTGCTTCAATAGACACAGCTATGCTTAATTTGCCATCATGAATGTCAGGCTGCAGCTTCGTCCTGGCGCCGCGCACACGGGCGGCAATTTTCCCTCCCCCCTTGTCCTCCGGGATATCCACCGTAATCCCACCGGCCCCTTCTTTTATCTCACCGCGCAGCCACAATATGCCCCGTGTTTCGGCATCACTGATCCAGCCGGCTAGGACGTCTTTACGAAATACAGCCGCGCCTCTGACGGAGCTAAACGACTTCTCTTCTTTCGGTTTCTCCCTCGCGGCATTGTCGTCATGTTTCGCAAGCAGCGGAAGCATGACAATCTGGCCTGCAATGGGGTTTATTCCTTCCTCGGTAAGCATGCGAATAAAGTCTTTTAGATCGGTCCGGATCCCTACCCCCTCTTCCCCTTCTTCCCTGATCAGTTCCGACACTGTCTGTTCGATCCCCGGATCACTCTCCAGCACTTCATCAATATTGTTTGTCGAAAATAAAATGTGCGCTCTCAGATTTGACTGCCGGTACCGCGAAAAAAAGTCCAGCACATCTGCAACGCCATCTTTGGCCAGCCGTTCGCCGATGACAATGAGCCGCACATGCGAAAACATAATCTCACGCGAGGACTTCCCCTGCAGCTTGCGAAAAGCATCAACAATGCCTTCACCACATTCGGAAATCAGAATGGTCGGGGCTGTATCCTCGCCTCCGCCGTTGCCACCCCCGCCGCTGCCACCTCCTCCGTTTCCACCACTACTGCCGGCTAACCTCTTAGGAGTAGGGATAAGCAGCGAAAGGCAAATTTCACCTTTTTCCGTTTTATCAATCCCCACAGCCGTAACAATCGCCAGATCATTGATTTCCATCCGGTCCCAGCAGCCGGACAACATCACCGTATTCATCATTACCAGTAAGAAAATTCCGATTGTTTTCACCGCATTCGCATCTCCTATTCAGCCTGAAAAAACGGACTATCGGGGAGGCCGGGGCCGCAACGCAGCGTCCATACGCCGGTCGCCTTCAGAACCCGCAAAATCCGGACGGGTAATCATCGCCCACCAGGGGACACGAATAAATACATCTTTAAGCGCTCTCCACTCCAGAGGAGCCACCGGCGACAAATAGGGCACGCCAAAGGACCGCAAACTGGCCATATGAATCAAAATGGCTAAAAACCCTGCAAACACTCCATACAATCCCAACGTCCCCGCCAAAATCATCAGCAGAAAACGCAGCACACGAATAGCTAACGCCTGATTAAAGCGTGGAATGATAAAGGAGGCAATACCCGTTATCGATACCGTAATGACCATGGGCGCCGACACAATACCGGCCTGTATGGCAGCCTGCCCGATGACCAGCGCTCCTACTATGCTCACTGTCTGCCCGATTGGACGCGGCAACCGGACACCGGCCTCCCGCAAGCCTTCAAAGAAAATTTCCATGATCATGGCCTCAACAAAAGCAGGAAAAGGAATGTTTTCCCGGGAAGCCGCCATGGAGAATAATAACGTAGTGGGAATCATCCCCTGATGAAAAGTCGATACGGCTATATATAAGGCCGGAAGCAGTAAAGCAATAAATAAAAAGACAAACCGAATCAGCCGGATAAACGTCATGACCGTCGAACGTTCATAATAATCATCAGGCGCCTGCATCATTTGAAAAAAAGTTTGTGGTGCAATCAAGGCAAACGGAGTATTGTCAACCAGTATCCCAATTTGACCTTCCAGCAAGCTGCTCGCCAGCTTATCCGGCCGTTCAGTATAAGCAAACTGAGGAAAAATCGAAGCCGGATCATCTTCAATCAGTTCTTCAATGTTACCGCTCTCCAGGATTGCATCAACCTCAATCCTGCCGATTCTTCTACGGACTTCTTCCACCAGGGCATCGTCCGGGATACCGGCAAGGTAGACAATCACAACATTGGTCTGCGAGAGGCGGCCAACCTGGAGCAATTCCATTTTTAAGTCGGAAGTTTTCAGTCTTCTGCGAATCATGCTGGTATTGGTTCTTAGATTTTCCGTAAACCCTTCGCGCGGCCCCCGGATTACAGGATCGACCTGCGGTTCTTCCACGCTGCGCCTGTCCCAGGACCGCAGGCTGGCAAACAGCACCTGCTCCATACCGTCGAGAAAAATGGCCACATCACCCGACAGGATTCTGTCCACGGCTTCGCCCAGCATGGTTCCGGCGCTGAGCTGCGCCGAAGTGATAACCCGGTTTTGCAAAATCTCTTTCAGGTCACGGTTCTGCAGCATTTCTTCCGGCTTTACATCTTTGCCGTATTGAATGAGCGGCCGTAAAACATCGGTATTGATTAATCTTTTGTCGGTAAGCCCGTCTACAAAAATAAGCAATCCCGGCGTATTTCCCACCTGAAAACTGCGGTAAACCAAATCAGACGATTTATCTAAAACATGCTTTAAAAATAATTCGTTATCCCGCAGATTGCCCGATATGCTGTACCGGTTCAGGATGCTCTGCCGCAATGTAAGCAGCACGCTTTCCATGGTATCCGCGGCCCGCGAACTGTCTTTGATCACTTTTTGCAAAGTATTGAGGGCCCGCAGGGTCCGGGGGCGGGAAGCACAAGGCAGTGATTCCGATAATTTTTTCAGCGTTTTATACCGAACCGTTTTTTTGCCCACTCCCACCCTTCCTTCCCTGTAAGAATCTATCCGCATATATAGTATTGATAATTTTTCATTTTCTATGTTTGTATCCGGAATAATGATCGCCTCTGTCTTCCGACAGGCCAGACAAACAAAAACAGCCTGGAATTGCTGCACACAGGCAGGCAATATCCAGACTGTCATTTTTCTTAATCAGACGGCTTTATTCTCTTCCGGCACGATATCGTCAACTTCCAGTTTACGGATTACAATCCGGGTAATCCGCATATGATCCACTTCTTCAATGACGAACTGATACCCTTCATGTTCTATCAGCTGGCCGGTCTGCGGCGGCATTTCAACCTGGGAATATACCCAGCCGCCAATGGTATCGACATCGTCGGATTCCAGTTTAATATCCAGCGTATGATTCAGCTCTTCCAGCAGCAGACGGCCGTCAACCGAATAGCTGCCTTCCCCGCAAAATTCAATCGCCGAACGTTCTTCGTCAAATTCATCCTGGATTTCCCCGACGATTTCCTCCAAAATGTCCTCGACAGTAACCAGGCCGGCCGTTCCACCGTATTCATCCACAACAATGGCTATCTGTGAGCGGTTTTTCTGCAGCAGCCTCAACAATTCGCTAATCGGCATAAATTCCGGAATGGCAGTAATCTCCCGCACCATGGAGCGGATTTCCGGCTTATTGCCCTGGGCTACTGCCGCCAGTAAGTCTTTAATATGCACAAAACCAATAATATTGTCTTTATCCGGATCACAGACCGGATAGCGGGTAAGCTGCTCCTGTAAAGCCTTGCCCAGATTTTCATCAAAAGTATCCTGCGCATACAGACAGATCATATCCGTACGCGGAATCATCACTTCCCGGGCATTTCTTTCAGCAAATTCAAAAATATTATCCACAAAAGTAAGTTCCGTTTTATTAATATAACCCTGTTTATGACTTTCTTCCATTAGAATGCGGATTTCTTCTTCAGTATGGGCAGCCTCCTGTTCGTTGGCCAATTCAATACCAAGGACCCGCAAAGCCATATTGGCAATCGTATTTAAAATCCAAATGAACGGATACATCAACCGGTAAAAACCAATCAAGGGAAGTGAAGTCCACAAAGCAACGCCTTCCGCCTTCTGTATCGCCAGCGATTTAGGCGCCAGTTCCCCTAAAATGATATGCAGAGCGGTAATGAAGGAAAAAGCCAGCGCAAAAGACACCGTATGAATGACCTGTGTAGAAAAACCAAGCCCGGCCATAACAGGTTCCAAAAGTGTAGCCACCGCCGGCTCACCTATCCAGCCCAGGCCCAGCGAAGCCAGCGTGATTCCTAGTTGGCAGGCCGACAAATAGGCATCCAGATGCTCAATTAAATTTTTGGCAAACTTAGCCCTTGTATTACCTGCCTGTAGTAAAGTTTCAATCCGCGATCCTCTCACCTTCACCATGGCGAATTCAGCCGCCACAAAAAAACCATTTAACAAAACCAGAACCATTACTAAAAATAAATTTAAAATAATAGACGCAGGGTCCAATAAATCCCTAGCTCTCTGTCAACCAGGTTATCTGTTTATTACCTGGACACGAGAGTAGGTTCACCTCCTTCATTGTCTTCCATCAGCTATACTCCGGCCGCTGTAAAGGTATCACTGATTATCTGCCTGGCTTCCTTTTGAATGTCCTGCAGATGGGACCTCCCCTTAAAGCTTTCGGCATAAATTTTATATACTTCCTCGGTTCCTGAAGGGCGAGCGGCAAACCAGCCATTTTCAGTACATACCTTCAGCCCGCCGATAGGGGCCTGATTACCGGAAGCTCTGGTAATTTTAGCGGTAATAAGCTCACCGGCAAGAACATCGGCTTTCACCTGCTCCGGCGACAGTTTACTCAGCACCGTCTTTTGTGCGGTATTGGCCACGGCATCAATCCGTTCATAAACCGGATCGCCAAATTCACCGGTAAGCGTACGATAATATTCTCCGGGATCTTTCCCGGTTTTAGCCATGATTTCGGCGGCCAGCAGGCAGAGAATTATCCCGTCCTTATCGGTGGTCCATACGGTACCGTCTTTGCGCAGGAAGGAAGCTCCGGCGCTTTCTTCTCCCCCGAAACCAAAGGAACCGTCGGCCAGCCCGTCAACAAACCATTTAAAACCGACCGGCACTTCTGCCAGCGTCCGCCCCAGCGAACGGGCAATCCGGTCAATCATGGAGGAACTGACTAAGGTTTTGCCGACTGCAGCATCACGGCGCCAGCCGCTGCGGTGCTGAAACAAATAAGAAATGGCGACCGCCAGATAGTGGTTAGGATTTAACAGCCCGGCGCTGCGGCTGACAATACCGTGCCGGTCAAAGTCCGGATCATTGCCAAAAGCAAGGTCATAGCTGTCCTTAAGTTCAATCAGCCCGGCCATGGCAAAAGGCGAGGAACAATCCATGCGTATTTTGCCGTCACTGTCGACATGCATGAATTGAAAAGTCGGATCCGGATGGCCGTTAATGACATCAATAGTAAGCCCGTACCGGTCGGCTATCGGCAGCCAGTAACCCAGTCCGGCACCGCCAAGCACATCGGCACCCATTTTCAGTCCAGCCGACCGGATGGCCTCCATGTCCAGAATGGTATCTAAATCCTCCACGTAGGGTGTGATAAAATCATGCTCATGAATGCAGGCACACCGCAAAGCCCGTTCATAAGGGATGCGCTTTACCTCTTTATTGCCGTGTTTTAAGAAACCATTGGCTTTATCGGCGATCTGCTGCGTTATGCCGGTGTCAGCCGGGCCGCCGTTGGGAGGATTATATTTAAAACCGCCATTATCCGGAGGATTATGGGACGGTGTAATGACTATGCCATCGGCAAAACCAGTTTTCCGTCCCCGGTTATACGTCAAAATGGCGTGGGAGATTCCCGGAGTGGGTGTGTAATTATGGTCTTTGGCGATCATGGTTTCCACTTCGTTTGCCGCCAGCACTTCCACTGCGGAAATAAACGCCGGTTCCGACAAAGCGTGTGTATCAAAACCGATAAACAGCGGTCCCGTTATGCCCTGTTCCTGCCGATAGCAGCAAATAGCCTGGGTAATTGCATAAATATGATCTTCGTTAAAGGTACCTTTAAAAGAACTGCCACGATGCCCCGAGGTGCCAAATGATACCTTCTGTGCCGGATCACCAGCCTGGGGATGAATAACATAATAAGAACTGATCAAGCGGGGAATATTGGTTAATATACTTTTAGGTGCTTTTTTACCTGCTAATTCATGAACAGACATTGCTTACACACCTCCATGTAAATTAGGGATATATTCCTGTTTTGACCGCTCCGGTAGTTGTAGCGTTCAAAACCAAATCTTAGTTTACCTCCAGATTTTTACCTGAAAATATTTCAGAAAAAAATCTACTGCCGCCGACAAAACAAATAACCGGCCACAGCTCCATTGCCGATTACGGAAAGGCCCTGATTTTTTTCATTCTTTTTCCTGTCCGGATTTTTCCCTTGCCGATTGTTATCGGCGAAAATATCATATATGATTATAGTATCCGAATTTTTATACCAACTGCAAGGAGAAACTTATGAGACTTCATTGGAAATCCTTCACTGCCGGTTCCCTGATGATGTTCGTTTTATTCTACGGGCTGTTTTTATACCCCGGTCATTTCCCCGGACAGTCAACAGCCGGGTTACCGCCGGCGACGGAACAATCCGCCAACGCGAACGGGCCGGATATCCCCAACGCGGTAACGGTTATTCCCCTGCCGTCATTACGGATTCTCAGCGGCAACCATGTCGCCTTTGAAGGAACAGCTGCCTTTACCCAGTCCCTGAACGGACGCTTCGCTAAAAACCTCAGCATCATTGCATTCGAAGCCGACGGTGAACATGCCGATAAATCCATGATTAAAATTGTCTGGGAAAATGGTGAAACCGACATGATTCCTCCCGGAAGCAAAAATAAAACCTTCGCACCGGAAAGAAGAGCAATCAGTATTACCGTCGTTGGCTACAGCATGCACGAAAGAAGGATTTTTAAAGATTCTTCCCGTCCGGGAACCCTGACCTGGGAAATTCACTATGAACCGGTAGAATAACACCGGTTATGGAGAAAACACCTGCTCCGCCGCGCAGGTGTTTTTTGTCTGAAAAGTCATGGTATGGCCTTCTCAACAGTTGCCCCCAGTGCCCGGGCAAAATGCCGCAAAGCCCAGGCATGCCCCGCCGGATCAAAGCTGGCAACCGCATCGGCATGAACAACTATGTTAAAACCAAGGTTATAGGCATCTACCGCCGTATGCAGCACACAAATATCGGTGCAGACACCGGTCAAATGGACTTCCTGGATACCCCGTTCCCGCAACCGCAATGCCAGGTCGTTGCCGGCAAACGAAGAATAACGGCTCTTGTCAATAAAGTGAAAAAGCCCTGCCTGCTCCTCTATTTTATCATTACCGGTCAACTCGTCCACCGTTTTTTTCACCGGCCCGTAAAGCCGCCGTCCCGCTTCACCACAGGTTAAAGCACCGTCCGGGGCAACAAAATCGTACGTATAATCAATGACCAGCAATGCTTTATTCATCCGGACGTCCTCCCTGCAATGAATTGAAGCGTTGTTCCTAGTAAAACCAGAAACTGATTTTCAATCAAATATAGATAGATATAAATATTTTACCATTTACAGGAAAAATCGTCAATAGCTCTCCTGCCCCTACTTTTCCATTGTCGGGTCGGGCGGCCCGTTGCGCATACGGGACAGCAGACAGACCGCCGCCGTCAGCATAATCAGCGCCCCTACGATTATCGGTGCGGTTAATAACTTACCCGGCAACGACTGATACAAACCGAAAAGGCCAAAACAGATAAAACTAACCGCTGCAAACCACTGTACCGCCCGCTCCGGTATGTGTTTTCCCATAACAATGCCAACAATAATACCAAAACCGTCAGCGACCATCATACCCATGGTTGTTCCCAGCCATACCGGTAAGGCATGATCAAATTGCGCCGCCAAAGTGACAGTGGCCAACTGGGTCTTGTCTCCCATTTCCGCAATAAAAAACGCGGTCGCCACCGTCCAGAACGGACCGTACTTCGTTGCTTTATCCTCGCCGTCAAGTTCGTCGCCACGAATTGTCCACAGCCCGAAAAGAACAAAGGCGGCTGCGGCTGCAATCCGCACATAGTTCATGGGAATGAACTGGGTAATATAAGTACCGGCCATCACTGCCAGCCAATGATTCAAAACGGTAGCAGCCAACACACCCCACATAACCGTTTGCCAGCGGTAACGTGTGGCAAACGCCATGGCTAACAATTGTGTCTTATCACCCATCTCTGCCAGAATGACAAACACCAGCGAAGTTAAAAAAGCCATGTAAAATCCCCCTTTAAGCATAGTGTAACAAAAAAGCGAGACCCCTAGCATAGCAAAAAAAACCATGCTAAAGGTCTCGCTAATTGACATGATATCAATAAACAGAACCAGACGGCTGCTCACCATCAGTATGTTGACTCTGTTTCCCGAGCTACTCCCCTTTAAAAAACTGCGGTATCATTTCATAAGTGTAACCTATATTCCTGCAATCGTCAATCCGTTTGCTGCCACGGATTATGAATTGGATACCTCCGGACGGCATTCGCTTTTGACTTTATGCTTTAGGAACAATTCATAATAACCATAAATGGCAAACAGTAGTGGAATGCCGGTATATAATACAATACGCTGGGATTCATCAAAATACAGGCTGAAAATAACCACCAGATTCAGCCCCAGGGCCAGCAGTGGAACGATCGGATAAAACGGGGTGCAAAATACCAGTTCCTGCAGTGAACCGCCGGCTTGCAAAAACCTTTGCCGGAAATTCATCTGACACCAGGCAATAATTACCCAAATTAAACAGCCGGTCAGCCCGGTGCTGGACATCAGCCATAAATAGACCGTATCGGCTGCATATTCACTGGTCAGCAGCGATAAACAGGCCAGAATCAGGGTAGCCACTACCCCGTAAAACGGTACTCCGTTACCATTTACGGTAGCAAGGAAACGGGGAGCCATCCCTTCCTTGGCCATCGACCATAACATGCGGGAACAGGCGTATAGGGCCGAGTTACCGGCAGATAACGCGGAGGTTAGTACGACAAAACTCATAATATCCTGAGCAACCGGGATCCCAATCCGCCCAAAAACCTGGGCAAAGGGACTTTCCAGCACACCTGCCTCCTGCCAGGGGATGGTAGCGGACAAAACTGCTATAGCTAAAATATAAAAAATAACAATACGAAAAGTAATGCCCCGTATTACCCGTGGCACATGTTTTCCCGGCTCCTTACATTCCCCCGCTGCAATGCCTACCAGTTCAGCCCCCTGGAAGGAATAGGCCACAGCGATCATCGTCAAAAACACCGTCGAAAAACCATGGGGGAAAATACCGCTTCCGGTAGAAAAATTACTGAATCCGATAGCGCCCTCATGTCCGGTGAAACCAAACATGAGGCCGGCGCCGGCAATGATGAAAGAAACAATGGCCACTACCTTGATTCCGGCAAACCAAAACTCGGCCTCGCCATAGGCTTTAACCGAAATCACATTCAGCAGGGCCAGCATGGTGGCAAAAATGCCGCACCAAATCCAAACGGGAACCTGCGGAAACCAGTTATGCATAATAATTCCGGCGGCGGTAAAATCGGCCGCAATGCACACCGCCCAGTTGATCCAGTACAGCCAGCCGGTGGTAAAACCGGCCCCCGGTGAAATAAATTGGGTAGCATAACTCTGAAACGAACCGGATACCGGCATAGCTACCGAAAGCTCAGCCAGGCACAATAAGACCATATACATAATAAAGCCGCCCACCATATAAGCCAAAATGGCACCGGCCGGCCCGGCCTGACTGATCGTTTGGCCGGAACCTAAAAATAACCCGGTACCAATGGTCCCGCCAATGGAAATCATCATTAAATGTCGGGATTTCATATCCCTTCTTAGTTCCGGTTTTACCGGACAGATTGCTTCCAGCACACTGACCTGCTTGTCCATAAAGAACCTCCTCAATATAACTGTCTCTCTTCCCGGGCAAAAAAAAAATGGCCGTGAACACTCTCACAACCACAGCATACCTTGTCATACTGGCAAGATCCCTGCGTGAGATAGCGCTTCATTCAAAAATGGGATAATTGAATGACAGTGTTGTATTTCTTCAATACAACCCCAGCAGAATCTTCCGGCTAAAACATCCTGCTTCGGCGAACATTCCCTTCCCTGCAGCTTCAGCCGGCCGGCTCACTGCAGATACTCATAATATTCGCTCCTCTATACATCACCATATTCATTTACTTTATTATTATACTTGATAACATGTTTTTTTAGAAGAGACTTATCATAATTTTGTTCGTTTTTT
Organism: Propionispora sp. 2/2-37; assembly: GCF_001298735.1. Taxonomy (GTDB): domain Bacteria; phylum Bacillota; class Negativicutes; order Propionisporales; family Propionisporaceae; genus Propionispora. The sequence continues at coordinate 85,483 of NZ_CYSP01000011.1, forward strand.
CAATACAATTTTCTATCCGCGCTTACCCCCTGCGCTTTTTTACTTGATACCCGACATACAGGCATACCAGCCAGACCGGAGCAATGTAAAGAGAGTAGCGCATGTCGGGAATGAAGGCCATGATTCCCAGAATGGACAACAAAAACAGCAAACTAATGTAGGAAGACACCGGATGCCAGGGCATCCTGAACGCTAATTTTTGTTGTCCCTGCGCCTTCCTTTGGCGGAATTTCAACTGCACAATCAGTATCATGGCCCAGTTTATAATAATGGAAATCGTTGCCAATGCCATTAGATATAAAAATACTTTTTCCGGATTCAGATAACTTAACAGGACTGCGATCAAGGTAAACCCGGTTGAGGTCAATATCGCGGCAACCGGAATCCCGGAAGAATTCAATCGGGCAAATATACGGGGGGCATTACCCTGAACCGCCAAACCGTACAGCATCCTGCCGTTACTGTACAAGGCACTGTTATAGGCCGACAGCGCAGCAGTCAGAACCACGGCATTTAATACATTCGCCGCCGACGGAATACCTACATGGGTAAAAATCTGTACAAAAGGACTGCCTGTCAGGCCGATCTGATTCCAGGGGAATATCGCCAGTATAACCGTTAACGCCCCCACATAAAAAAGCAAAATCCTCCATACCACCTGATTGATGGCCTGCGGAATGGATTTCTGCGGATTTTCCGCTTCTCCGGCCGTTATCCCGATTAACTCCACGCCGCCAAAAGAAAACATGACCATGACTAAAGACAGAATCACGCCTTGCAGTCCATGGGGAAAAAATCCACCATGCTGCCATAAATTACTGAATCCGATCGGCTGACCCCCATTGCCAACGCCAAAAACGATAATCAGAAAACCAAAAATAATCATGCCAATAATAGCCAGTACCTTAATAATCGCAAACCAAAACTCCAACTCACCGTAGGCCTTGACGTGAAATAGATTGATCATGGTTACCAGAATCAGACAAGCCAGGGCGGAAATCCATATGGGAATGTCGGGCAGCCAAAAGTTAATATATGTTCCGACAACAGAAAGCTCCGCCATGCTGACAACAATATAATTGAACCAGTAGTTCCATCCTCCCATGAATCCGGGCAAATCTCCCCAGTATTGATAGGCATAATGACTGAAAGAGCCTGATACCGGATTATCGACCGACATCTCACCCAATGCCCGCATAATAAAAAAAATAACTGCACCGCCGACCAAATAGGCTAACAGAACGGCTGGTCCCGCTGTTTTTACGACTGAAGCGGAGCCGTAGAATAACCCGGTCCCGATGGCACCGCCTAAAGCGATCATTTGGATATGGCGATTCTTAAGCCCCCTCTGGATATGCTGCTCATTCGAAGTTTGGTTTTCCATTTGCCCCATCACGTACCCTTCATGTAAAGTCCAAGCGATTTTACATTATACCTAACTATCGTTGCGATGTAAAGTAAAGCGCTGTTTTGACGGAACCGGTCTGCCCAACCCCTTGCCATTCCTAAAATTTTCCATAATCATAGGGCGCAGCATGACATAATACGTATCCTGGCGCACAAACCCCATTCGTTCCAATGCCTGCTGTTTATCAATCATATCATCGTATACGGTGGTGTACGCTGTTCCTTGACCGTATTTTGCCTGCAAAATGGTCAGTACCTGCCCCAGCAGTTCCCCGCGCAGCTTCTCGTAAGCCGGATGGAGCATCATGCTGATAAAATGAGTATGGCTTTTTTCGTAACTTCGTATATCCAGCGAAGCAACCGTCCGGTCATCACGTATCAGCACATATTCTCTTTTGGTATTGTGCATCAGCCGGTTTTTTATCCACTCCAGATTGCGTATAAACAAGCTGGGGTTAAATTCGCGGTAACAGCGCCGGATAAAGCGCTGCAGCCGGCGTGAAATACTGGCCCGGTACAGTCCGAAAAGCTGCGGGCGGTCACTTGGCTGCAAAACACGAAATCCGTCAAGAGCTTCTACCGGCCGATCAGCGCCGGTGTTGGGGAACTGTATGCTGTAATGAATGACCTGAGCCTGACTGGAAAATCCCAGCCGCCTGTAAAGGCGGTAGGCGGGATTATCGGTACGTACTTCCAGGACAACATCATGGCCTTGTTGATCTGCCGCTTCGGCTAAAAACTTCTGCAATACCTGACTTCCGATCCCCTGTCCACGGTAGTGTTTGCTTATGGTAAAATAATCCAGGTGGATTTGCCGGTGATTGAGATAGGAAATTTGCAAAAATCCGGCAATATGACCTCTGACCCGAATAATGTAGATAGTAAAAAAGTTTTTTATCCAAGGCGAAACCTGACGTAAAGGCAGCAAAAGAAAATAGAACTGATGCAGCCGGTGAATGCGCTGCCGAATGATGCTACTGTCCAGTTCACCACCGAACTCCCGGGTGAACATATCCTCCAATATTTTTAAATCAGCATAACGTACCTGCTTGATAGTGATTTCTGCCTGCGTAAACAGCATATTGTAATCACCGCCTATTTTTGCTGATAGTATGTGCCACAACCGGAGAACTAACAAAGTAAAATTGTGGCATCACGCTAAAATCCGGACATAACTTGACAACTCTTCTGCCAGAATTTATGCTAAAGAATAGCACGGCTGCCATGCAATCTACCATGATCCAAAGGAGACCAACATGAACAAAAAAGTAATGATGTTATGCTGTACGGGACTATTGCTTCTGCTTTTGGCCGGAACAGGCTGCTCACTGGCCAGCCAGCCTTCCGAATCCCCGGAACCGGCAAAGCAGGAACAACCGGTTGTGAAAAACCGCATTGCCGTATTTGAAACTTCCAAAGGTTCTTTCAAGGTCGAGCTGTTTGACGATAAAGCTCCCAAAACAGCTGAAAATTTCGCTTCCTTAGCTAACAGGGGATTTTTTAACGGCCTGATTTTTCACCGGGTCATTGATGGCTTTATGATCCAGGGCGGGGACCCGAAAGGCAATGGAACCGGTGGACCGGGTTATACTATCCCCGACGAATTTCATCCCGACCTGAAGCACAATGCCGCAGGCATTCTTTCCATGGCCAATCGCGGACCGAATACCGGTGGTTCCCAGTTTTTTATTACCCTGGAACCGACGCCCTGGCTGGATAACAAACACGCCATCTTCGGTAAGGTCATTGAGGGGCTGGATGTGGTAAAAACCATTGGTAATGTGAAAACGGGCGCAAACGATAAACCACTGGAAGATGTTGTCATCCAGAAAATTACGTTGGAGAATTAATCGGAAAGCCTGGCCTCAAGCGTCGGAAAATAAAGAAAACTCATTTGCAGGCAGGGTTTCAACCCCATCTGAAAATGTAGTCCCTGGATAAAAAGATTGAAGTACATAAGCTACTTATATATAATAATGATATTGTATATAAGTAGTTTTTATTTTACATAAGGAGTCCTTATTATGAAATCAACAGCCAACCTGGTACTATTATTGACCGCCGCTATCTGGGGGTTCGCCTTCGTTGCCCAGCAGGCAGGGATGGAACATATCGGTCCGTTTACCTATAACGGCATCCGTTTCGCCCTGGGCAGCGTTTCCCTGATTCCCCTGATGCTTTATTTCCGTAAGCGCAAAAAAGAATCAGCCGGGGCGCCCTACCCGGCACAATCCGCTGTCCGGATCGGTGTCCTTGCCGGCTGCATTTTATTTTTCGGCGCTTCCTTCCAGCAAATCGGGCTGTTGTATACAACCGCCGGCAAAGCGGCTTTTATTACCGGTTTATACACCGTGTTTGTACCCATTGCCGGTATCTTTCTCAAACAGAGGACCAATGTAGTCACCTGGCTGAGCTGCATGCTGGCGGTTAGCGGATTGTTTTTTCTATGTGTTAAGGAAAATTTCACCATGTCTCCCGGTGATTTGCTGGAATTAACCGGCTCTTTTTTCTGGACAGCCCACATCATCCTGATCGACCGTTACTCCGCTAAGCTGGATACCCTGAAGCTTGCCGGGGTCCAATTTGCCACCTGTTCGGGCTTGAGCCTGTTAACCGCTATATCTTTAGAAACCATTACCTGGAACGGGGTTTTACTGGCCGGAATTCCCATTCTCTACGGCGGCCTGCTTTCCGTTGGCATTGCGTATACGCTGCAAATCATCGGACAAAAGTATGCGGAACCGGCTCATGCCTCCATTATTCTTAGTATGGAAACGGTGTTTGCCACTATCGGCGGTTATTTTTTCCTTCAGGAAGTTCTCGGAACCAGAGAGCTGTGGGGCTGTGCCCTGATGTTGAGCGGCATGCTGCTTTCCCAGCTTAGAAATTTGACTTCTTCCGGAAAATCTCCGGTTTCCCAGCCCAAAGAAAGCTGTTAGTCAGCATTTTTTTAGTCCGTAAGGGGCAAACTGCCTAAGCAAAAAGTTCTTCCCTCCCTGTGATCTCCTTCCTTTGAACTGACTTATCCTTCATTGCTGCTTGATGGCTTCCACCAGTTCGTTTAAGTAAGTCCAGCGTTCCAGCAATTCCTCCAGACGGCTTGCCAGTTGCTGCTGCCGGACCGTTAATTCCTGCAGTGTGCTGAAATCGCTGCCCGCTGCCGCTATGCCTGCTTCAACCGCTTTTAGTTCAGCCTCCACCCCGGCAATGACATCCTCAATTTCATCGTACTCCCGCTGTTCTTTAAACGAAAGTTTGCGCTTTTTTTCTTTTGGTTTCGGAATGGCTGCCGGATTGGATATCTTGGCGGCTGACGGTGTCAAATCACTCTCTGTCTCCGGTCCGGCCTGCTCCTGATAATCGGAATAACCGCCGTTGTACAGCTTAATTTGTCCCTGTCCTTCAAAGGCAAAAATCTTGTCCACCACCCGGTCCAAAAAATACCGGTCATGTGATACGGTGATGACCGCACCGGGAAAATTATCCAGATAATCTTCTAAAACACTTAAGGTCTGAATATCCAGATCGTTCGTAGGCTCGTCCAGTAACAGCACATTGGGCGCCGCCATCAACACCCGCAGCAAATACAGCCGCCGCCTTTCGCCGCCGGACAATTTGGCAATCGGCACCCACTGCAGGGCAGTCGGAAATAAAAACCGCTCCAGCATCTGACTCGCCGTAATCGTGCCGCCGTCTCCGGTGGCCACTACGTGCCCGGCTTCTTTGATATAATCAATAACCCGGATGCTTTCGTCCATATCCCTGCTCTCCTGTGAAAAATAACCGATGGAAACGGTTTGCCCGGTTATAATTTGCCCGGAATCCGGCGCAAGTTTCCCGGCAATCAGGTTTAGCAGCGTCGATTTGCCCCGTCCGTTAAGTCCGATAATCCCTACCCGGTCCCGCTGTAATACAATATAATTAAAATCCCGGATGAAGCAAGTCCCCTGAAAGCTTTTATAAATATGCTCAAGTTCGATGGTTTTACGTCCCAGCCTGCTGGAGACAGCCGTCATCTCTAGTTTTCCTTCCGGAAAATCCTTCTTCTCCCGGCTCAATTCTTCAAAACGGTCGATGCGGGCCTTCTGTTTGGTGCTGCGCGCCCGGGCACCACGCCTAATCCAGGCCAGTTCCCTGCGCAGCAGGTTTTGCCGTTTACGTTCACCGGCCTCCGCCAACTCTTCCCGTTCGGCTTTTTTCTCCAGAAAAACACTATAATTACCGGTGTAAGTATATAACCTTCCCTGGTCCAGCTCGATAATGCGATTGGCTACCCGGTCAAGAAAATACCGGTCGTGAGTAACCATTAACAAGGCTCCCTTACGCTTCTGCAGATATTCTTCCAGCCAGGCTACGGTAGCATTGTCGATATGATTGGTCGGTTCGTCAAGAATCAGCATATCTGCCGGTGTAATCAGCGCACTGGCCAAAGCGATGCGTTTTTTTTGTCCGCCGGACAGGGTACCGACCGGTGCTGAAAAATCCGTAATGCCCAGCCGGGTCAAGACTGCTTTGGCCTCGCTTTCCAACTGCCAGGCATCCAGACTGTCCAGCTGCTGGCTCAGGGCAATCAGGCGCTGTTCTCCCCCGGCCTGTCCCTGCTTTTGAGCGGCAAGTGCCGCCTCATATTCTCTCAATACTTTCATAAGCGGCGAATGTCCTTTGAAGACCTGTTCCAGCACGGTTGCCGCTGCCGTAAAGGTCGGATTCTGCGGCAGATATTCCACCCGTATGCTGCTGCCTTTTACAAGCCGTCCGCCGTCTGCCGTTACCAGTCCGGCCATGATTTTTAAAAAAGTTGATTTTCCCGTTCCGTTCACACCAATCAGGCCGATTTTATCGCCTGTTTCAATACCTAAAGTAATATCCCGGAACAATATCCGCTCACCATAACTTTTGCTAAGTTCCTCTATTGATATGATATGCATAACATCTAAAATCCTTTACCGGGTTAATATTGCGTAAATCAGTAGGACGGCCGCCTTTTTTTGCGGCCATCATTTTGATCCTGCTAAAAAATTCTATCACTAAAGGAAAGAGGAGTCAAAGAAAACAGGGTTCCATTTCAGCCGTTTATATCTGGAATTTTAACACGCAGTTCTTCAATTCCTCGGCCATGTCGGCTACAACGGCTGTTGACGAAAGAATCTCCTGCATGCTGGCACTCTGTTCTTCCACGGCGGCCGCTACTTCCGTGCTGCCACGGGAAGATTCCCCGGCCATCTTGACAATATGTTTACTGGCCTCTTCCACTTGATAAATATCCTGGGCTATATCTTCAATAACCTGCTTAATGATATTGACCTGTCCATGTACATTTTCACTGGTATTAACAATATTGCCAAAGGAATCAATAGCCTCCTGGGCCATCTGCATGCCTTCCCTGACCTCATCCACTCCTGCCGCCATACTGCCGGCAATGGACTTTGATTGATTCTGAATGTCCTGAAGCATAACCGTTATCTCTTTGGCGGCTTCGGAGGTATTATTAGCCAATTTCCTGATTTCATCAGCCACGACGGTAAAACCCCGTCCGTATTCTCCCGCCCGCGCCGCTTCAATCGAGGCATTCAGTGACAGCAGATTGGTTTGCGAGGCCAGACTGCCAATGGCATCCAGAACCTTTTTGATATTTTGCGAACGCGTCTGCAAGTGGTCGGTAATATCCTTGGCGGCAACAATTTTTTCTTCGATAACGCCGATTTGCCGCAGCAGTACACTCATTTTTTCATTGCCGGTTCCGGCGGCTTTCATAGCCTTGCCGGCGGCATCGGTAACACTGGCGGCATTTTCTGCAATAATTTTATTGCGCTCGTACAGTTGCCCAATAATAGCGGCCGACTTTTCCGAGGCCTGAAACTGCTCGGTGGTGCCGCTGGATACCTGCTGTATGGATACTGCAATTTGTTCTACGGCGGAAGAATTCTGCTGTATGGCCGTTTTTAATATCTCGGCCGAACCGGCCACCTGCCCGCTGGTTGCATTTATTTTTCCAATAACCTCCCGGAGCGTTCCGGTCATCTGATTAAAAGCCTGCGCCAGCACATCGATATCATCCCTCGTCTTCACTTCCAGCTTTTCCGTCAGGAGATTGCCCGCAGCAATGTCCTGGGCATATCGGGCCATGCGGGCCAGCACGTTGGCTACGCGGTTCGAGAACATGGCAGCCCCGGCAACACTGGCACAGGCGACCATAAGAATCAGCACCATTCCCACGGCACCGGTCATTTTGGCCTCCTGATCCATCCTTTCCTTGATGATCCTGTCATTGCTCAATTCGACGGCAATGAACTCGTCAATGCTTTCCTTTAAAAACATTGTCACTTTGGCGATATTCTCCTGTTCGACTATCGCCTGCGATAAGTTCCCGGCTTCGTTCAAGCTGATCAGCGACTGAACACGGCTTGCATAATTATCTGTCAATGCCCGGACCGACCCCAGTTTATTCTGGCTTTCACTGTGTTTGACGATAGTCTCCAGATAATCCAGATGACGCTGCATCGCCAGCAGATTATCGGCAATGACTTGCTTGTCCTCCCGTTTTTTCAGATTTAAAAACTCTGCCAGATAAGGTTCCGATTCTTTCGCCTTATTATAAATCTCATTGCTTTCGATGGTTATCTGGATCATGGTGTCCAGCTTGCCCATCGCCGACTTCAGCATATAAAAGGTTACCAAACTAATGGAACTTAAAATAACGGAGATAACGATAAAACCTGCAATAAATTTTAATTTTAACGACCTGCCGAAGGCCCCGCCCCGCATGTTTTTCCAGATCTTAGCCGCTGCCATCTTCATCCCGCAAGACTCCTCCCCTTTCAAAATTCAATAGCTAATATTTTCCATTTCGCTAAAAGTTCTGAAAATTCCTTTAATACGAATCGGTTTATTTTTTAACAGCCACCTTGTTTCCCTACTTAGCTAAGCCAAGAAGGGAGTGTCCCGAAGCAGGCTTAAGACCCGCTGAGACACTCCCTTCTTATTTTGTGATGAACGTATTTCACAAATTTGTTGTATGCAGTTTTTCCAGTAATCGCCCCAAAGCGGCTTCAAAAGCCTGATCGTTTTCCGCTGTCCGTTTTTTAGGGCCCCTGGTTCTGCCGCCGCTGCGCCGGAGTTTGGCTTTAAGTTCCCGCTCCTCCAGCATAAAATCCATCTGTCCGGGCCGGTACTCCCGTCCTCCCGGACTTAAAGCAGCCGCTCCCTTGCCCAGCACCATGGCAGCCAGCCCCCAATCCTGGGTGATAACCAGGTCTCCGGCCTGCGTCAGATTGATAACTTTCAGATCGGCTTCCTGCGAATCTCCGCCAACCACAATGTGATGATCCGATTCAATCACGTGATGAAAACTGGCTACCGTCCAAACTGGAACGACATACTGTCCGCCTATGTTTTTACAAATACTCAGAACGGTTTTGGGGCAGGCATCGGCATCTACAATGATTTTCATCCGCCATCGGCCTCCCTGGTTTTTCCGTCAGGCGGCAGCAGGGCGGCGGGAACTCCCTGATTGTCGTTAAAGGTGACCCGACAAGAAGGGTAGCGGGTACAGCCCCAGAATGCTCCGTTTTTGCCGTTGATCAATTGCAGCGCCCCCTGTTTGCAGCGCGGACAGCTATACTTCGGCTTTTGCGGCTGGCCGTTTTGATCGTCGTAAGAAGCCTTACAGGCAGGATACCGGGAGCAGCCCCAAAAATTACCGTTCCGGCCTTTTTTAAGCTGCAGGACACCTTGCCCGCACTGCGGGCAGGGATGTTCTCCCTGAAGCGGAAAAGAAATCCGGGCTGCCGTACGGCAAATAGACTGCGTGAACTGAATCTGTTGTGCCAGAAAGCCGCTTAAGCTGGCCTGTCCGTTGGTCATATCATAGAGTATACGTTCCCATAAGGCCGTGGAATCAGGGTAGGTCAAATCATCCGGCAAGGCGTCAATCAAAAGATAGGCAAAATCCGTGGGCACTAAATAGCGTTTTTTCCCCTCTTCCTTCAAAAAACCGCGCTGTCCCAGTTCCTTGATCATAGTAGCCCGGGTGGCCTCGGTACCGATACCGCTGACATCCTTTAACTGTTTTTTTAGTTCCGGGTTTTTAACATATTTATGGATTTCCTTCATGGCTGCCAGCAAGGTAGCCGCTGTAAACCGCAAAGGCGGCCGGGTGGTTTTTTTATCGGCCGTAACCTGGACAAAATCGGCAGGGTCACCTTCCGCCATAACCGGCAGCAGGCTTTCTTCCTCCTCCTTTTTTTCTTCCGCTTCGGCAGCGTACAGTGCTTTCCAGCCTGCTTCCCTGACGATGCGTCCGCTGGCTGTAAAGGTCTCGCCTGCATAGGTTACTTCAATCTTCGTCTGGCTGTACAAATGGACCGGGTAAAACTGAGCCAGATAGGCCTGGGCAATCAGAAAATAAATATGCTTTTCCATATCGCTTAACCTGGAGAAATCACAGGGTTCCACCGTAGGAATAATGGCATGATGGGCGGTGATTTTTTTATCATTCCAGGCCCGGCTCCTTATGGCTGTATCGGCACCGGCGGACCATCCGGCCAGTTCCGGCTGGGCAATGGCTTGAAGATTGCCGACAATAACGCCGGCGTCACTGTGCTGGGATTCGGGCAAAAAATCACAATCAGAACGCGGATAACTGGTCAGCTTTTTTTCATATAATTTCTGAGCCGTATCCAGCACATTCTGCGGATTGTAGCCGTAGCGTTTTCCGGCAATGACCTGCAGGGCCGATAATGACAACGGCAGCCGCTGGGGTTCACGTTTCTCTGCAGTGTCACAAGCGGCGATCCGGGCTGCTTCAGCCGCGCCGGAAAGTTTACCAGTTAACGCTTCCAGAATGGTCTTATCCGCCAGCCGGCCTTCGCTGTCTAAGCCGGGCTGGGCCTCAGCCGGTTTCCAGTAGGCTGTGAACAGACCGTTTTCATGCTTAAAATCGGCTTTGACCGTAAAATAGTCAGCCGGTTTAAAATTCGCAATCTCCCGTTCCCGCCGTACCACCAGGGCAAGCGTTGGCGTTTTGACCCGTCCCACCGGTAAAGTGACCCGGTGGCCGGCCTGCTGTGCCGCCAGCGTATACACCCGTGACAAATTCATGCCAATCAGCCAGTCGGCACGTGACCTGGCCAGTGCCGACTGTTTCAAATTAGAAAAATCGCGATTATCCCTCAGGTTGGCAATAGCTTTTTTTATGCTTTTTTCATCCAGTGCATGCAATAAAATACGCTGAACCGGCTTGGTATTCTGTACATAATCCAGCACTTCATCAATTAACAGCTGTCCCTCACGGTCGGGGTCACCGGCATGAACAATCTCCGAGGCCTGTTCAATCAGTCCCCGGACAATCTCAAACTGTTTCCGGGAGGATTCCGCTATCACCAGCTTCCACTCCGCGGGAATAATCGGCAGATCTTCCAGCCGCCATTTCCCGTAACGGGCATCATACTCCTCCGGCTCAGCCTGCCGCAGTATGTGCCCATAGCCCCAGGTCACGATCCCGGCACCGGTAGTAATATAGCCGTCACGGCGGATTAGCGGTCCGGGCAGGCATTTGGCAATTTCCGCTCCCATACTTGGTTTTTCGGCAATAAATAACCTCATCTTGACTCCTTTATCTTCAGACAAGCATACCGGCAACCTGGCACCCCTGTCGTTTCGTTTTTGTATTACATAAAAAAAATCTTTTCGCGTAAAGAGAAAAGATCAAAAATCGCGCACTTTCACCTGTAAGGCAGCGGCTAACTGCTGAAAACTTCCCGCCTGCACGCTTTGTCCGGCCAGCAGGGCAATCATGGCACAGGTCCGTGCATCATGCAAGGCGTGATGATGGTCAAACTGAATGGCAAAACGTTGCGCTAATGTTGACAGTTTATAGTTTTCCAACCCGGCCCAGGCTTTTTTGGCAATGTCTACGGTACAGGCGTAACGGAAGGAAGGTTTGTCGAGCTGGTATTCCTGCAATACACTGCGCAGCACGCCGATATCAAAAGCGGCATTATGGGCAATCACAATTTTATTTTCCAGATGGGGCTTAATACGCTGCCACAATTCGGCAAACGTCGGCTTGTCCCGTACGTCCTTGGCTGTAATGCCGTGAATCCGCGTATTCCAATAATCAAACGTCAGGACCGGCGGTCGGATCAGCGCGTATGCCGATCGCACAAATTGCCCGTTTTCCACGGTAACGGCAGCCATACTGCAGACGCTGGACCGGCTGCGGCTGGCGGTTTCAAAATCTATGGCTACAACATTCATTTCACTGAACGGCTACTTCCTGAACGGTAATTGCCTTCCTTTCTGAATAGTTTGCTATACGGTATTATTCGCGACAAACTCCTCACATCCTCTTTAACCTCTCCAAATCCTTAATTTTAACTGAACTGCGGTGAAATTCAATTAAACCTTCATCCCGCATTCGTCCCAACTCCCGTGACATCGCCGTACGGGAAACATGAAGAAAGTCCGCCAGATCATTGCGGTTAAGAGGCATAACAAAGGTCGTTTTGCTAAAATGTTTATATTGTTCCAAAAGATAGCTGCACAGTTTGGGCCGCATACCCCTGATGGTCAGATACTCCACTTTGCGGTTGAGTTGCAGCGCCCGTTCCGACAGCAGACGCAGCAAATTGTATATCATCTGCCTGTGGCCGCCACACACCGCAGTACAGCCGCTCATCATTTTTTCCGGCGGCAAAAAAGCGGCCGAACAATCGGTTTGCGCCACAACCGTGGCCGGCCATGACCGCACTTTGGAGAAAACAACCATTTCACCAAACATATCTCCGGGGTGCAATACGGCCATCACACTGCGGCTGCCTGCGGCATTTTCTTTGGTTACCGCCGCCTGACCGCTTAACAAGAGTCCCAATCCGTCAAGACTTTCTCCTTCGCGCGTCAAATAACCGCCTTTGTGGCAATTGCGTACCGCCGGCCGCAGACAACGAAGCATCGCATCCAATTCAGGCAGGGAAATTCCGCTAAACAATGGTGCTTGAGACAATATCGTCAACAATTGCTTCTCCATAGGATACAATCACTCCGTTTTCTGTAGCCACGGCTACCGATTTTTTATCTATAGTATAATACAATGAGATTACAAAAACAATTGACAGCCAGGAGGTCGACCATGTTAAGAAAAATCATAGCTATAGAGGAAGAAAAATGCAACGGCTGCGGACTTTGCATTCAGGCCTGCCACGAGGGAGCCCTGCAGCTTATTAACGGTAAAGCCCAACTGATTGGCGATGCTTATTGCGACGGGCTGGGAGCCTGCCTGCCGCAATGTCCCACCGGCGCCATCACCATTGAAGAACGGGAATCGGCTGCTTTTGACGAGGTTCTGGTAAAACAACACCTGGCCGCTAAACAGGAAAAAGCTGCCGGCACCTTTTCCTGTCCCGGCAGCCGCGCCCGGCTCATCAAGGAAGCGGCTGCCCCTTCACCGGCAGTAGCCGTACAGCAGGCATCTCAGCTTAGGCAATGGCCCTGCCAAATTCAATTGGTGCCGGTCAACGCTCCCTATTTTGAGAATGCACAGCTCCTGATTGCCGCCGACTGCGCCGCTTATGCCTATGCCAACCTGCACAACGATTTCATGCGCAATAAAATCACTCTGATCGGCTGCCCCAAACTGGATCACGTCGACTATGCCGAAAAATTAACCGCCATATTGAAAGCGCACAGCATTAAAAGCCTGACCTTGCTGCGCATGGAAGTACCCTGCTGCGGCGGCCTGGCCAATGCGGTTAAAGCCGCCCTGACTGCCAGCGGTGCGGTGATTCCCTGGCGTATTGTCATTATCGGCACTGACGGCCGCCTTGTTGAAGAATGCTGACACCATTCTCCAGTTTATTTTCCGGGAAGCTATTGACAGTTTTTCCGGTATGCTTTAGACTGTAAGCTAAGATATACAGCAAATGGCAATGACCGGGATTAGTAGAGGTTTATTATGTTTTCAGAGAGCCGGAGGTTGGTGCGATTCGGTAAATGGTAAACTTTGAACTCACCTGTGAGCTGCAGCCCGATAAGGTAGGGTGTGCCGGAGTTCCACCGTTACAGGGATAGATGGTGTTAGCCGTCGAAAAAGAGGGTTCTTAACTGAACCAATTAGAGTGGTACCACGAGTTTACCCCGTCTCTATACATAGAGACGGGTTTTTTGTGTCTGCCCTGTTCATTTGACCACCAACCGAGCAAAAATATAAAATGAAGAGAGGAATGCCCGTATGCAAAGGAAAATTACCGTTTTGGATACCACCTTAAGGGACGGCGAACAAGTTCCCGGAGCCAAACTGAATATCCAGGAAAAACTGCGAATCGCCCGGCAGTTAAAAACGCTTCAGGTCGATATCATCGAAGCCGGTTTCCCCATTTCCTCACAGGGCGATTTCGAGGCAGTAAGGCATATCGCCAGAGAAATCGTCGACGGTCCGGCCATAACGGCACTGGCCCGTGCCGTCAAGGCCGACATTGACGCGGTTTACGAAAGTATCAAAGAGGCACAGCAGCCGCTGATCCACATTGTCCTGGGAGTCTCCAATTCCCATATTGAAAATAAATTGCGAAAATCAAAAGAAGAAATTATGGAACTGGGCATCGAGGCTGTCAAATATGCAAAAAAATTACTGCCCGACGTGCAATACTCTACCGAGGACGCCACCAGAGCCGATTTTGAATACCTGTGGAAAACCATCGAAGCTGCCATAAAAGCGGGCGCTACCATCATTAATGTGCCGGATACCGTCGGTTACGCCGTACCGGAAGAATTTGGCGAGCTAATCCGGAAAATAAACTACCGCATGAAAAATATAAACGACAGTGTCCTGCTGAGCGTCCACTGTCATAACGACACCGGTTTAGCTACTGCCAATACCCTGGCCGCCGTGAAAAACGGTGCCGATAAAATCGAATGTACGTTAAACGGAATCGGTGAGCGCGCCGGCAATGCGGCTCTGGAGGAAGTGGTTGTCGGCATAAAGCTCCGTTCCGGCTATTACGGAGCCTACACCAATATCGTAACTAAAGAAATCAAAAACACCTCCACCCTGGTCAGCAACTTAATGGGTCTGGAGGTGCAGGTCAATAAAGCAGTAACCGGTGATAACGCCTTCGCCCATTCTTCCGGAATCCATCAGGACGGTCTCTTAAAAGACCGCAGCACCTATGAGATTTTACGGCCGGAAGATGTCGGTGTAGAAAGCATGGAACTGATCCTGACAGCCCGTTCGGGACGTCATGCCTTTAAAAGTGCCGTTTCCCAGTTTTTACGGGAGCCACTGCCCGAAACCGATTTTGAACAATTATTCGCAAGCTTTTTAAAACTGGCAGACAGGAAAAAAGAAGTCTATAATCATGACGTATACCACCTTGTCGAAGCCCATTTCGCCGCACGGAAAGAAAGCCCTTGCGTGTCAAGCCAGAACTTGTACGAATTGGTCAATTTACAGGTAATCAGCAACGATCTCTTCCCGTCCGCCAGCATCAAACTCAAATACGGTAATCAGTTTCATATGGGCAGCGCCGTCGGCGACGGGCCTATCGATGCCTTGTATCAGGCTATTAATAATATTGTAGCCCTGGATGCAGAGCTGTTGGAATACAAGATCAGCAGTATCAGCAAAGGCAATGAAGCCTTAGGCCGGGTTCATTTAAAAATAAATCATCAGGGGATGATCCATTCCGGCAAAGCCGTTGATACGGATATTATTAAAGCCAGCGCCGAAGCCTATTTGAATGCCCTCAATCAGGTGCTGCTGGAAAACTGGAAAAAGGAAAATAAAGCTGCACTGCCCTAATATCAAAGCCCCAGTAAATTCAGGGTTTCTTTATCCACCACGCCGGAAGGCTTCCGTCCCCGGTCATGTTGAAACCGCTTGACAGCCGTTTCGGTATCCCGGTTGAAGAAGCCGTCGGCACGCCCTTCCAGATATCCCAGCGCTCTTAATTTACGCTGCAGCTCTACTACATCGGCTCCCATTGACTCATAACGCAAAATCCGCCCAATGCGCTGCGGTTTATCCACGATGCGCACCGGAGTCCCGACCGGTACCCATTCGAACAGTTCTTCCACATCCCGGTTGCGCAGCCGGATACAGCCTTTGCTGATAAAATGTCCAATACTCCAGGGCCGGTTGGTGCCATGAATACCATACCCTCCCCAGGGAACGTCAAGTGCCATGAAACGGGTACCCATGATATCACCTGACCGGTGCGCTTTCCAGATTACCGTCCAGTCGCCGACCGGCGTGGGCGTATCGCTGTCGCCTACGGCAATGCGGTATTGTTTATATAAAACACCGTCATCATATACCTCCAGCATCCGTTCCTGCACCTTTACCACCAGGGAAACCTTGCCGGCAGGGGGAACTGCCGGCTGATTGGGGATGGCCGCGAGCTCCTGTTCATCCCAAAATTCAAACCCGATCAAACTAGCGAGCAAACTGACAAAAATCAATGAAGCTATGGCAAAATAAAAACGGTTCTTTCTTACCAGCATGGACTGCAAATTCAACACTTCCTTACCGTTATGCCGTTCTTTAACAACTATATGCGTGGTCCCGTCAGGATATTTCCGTTAAACGATCATTTTCCAGTACAAAACGCAGCGCAGGAAAAACCGCTTCAGCTAGCGGCTTTTCCTGCGCTGCATTCTCATAAATCCAAAAACCTATTGGGCAAATCGCTCCATTTTTTGCCGTTTAAGATTTTGTTGGGCCAGTTTGACGGTATCCACCGGTTCCAGCTTGTCGCCATACTTTTCTGCCAGCAACCTTTCTACTTCTTCCGGCGGCAGGGTATAGGATGCTACCTGAGAGTATTTTCCATTGGCTATGATATTGAGTCACTCCCTTCCTTCCTAGTATACCCATTACACCGCAAAACACCCGGAAAAGGGAAACCGTCCACCTGGAAAATGTTCTCTTTGGCAGCAGTTCAAATTCCTTTGGTCCCCGGCAGGGTAAAGCCCCTGCCCAGCACTTCCGCCGCATCGCTGACAATCATAAATGCCTGGGGATCGGCTGTTTGTACTAAAAACTTCAGCTTGGCAATCTGCATCAGACTGACAACCACAAAAATCACCTGCTTGTCCTGACGGGTAAAAGCGCCCTCCCCCCGTAAAATAGTGGCGCCACGCCCTACTTCCTGCAAAATGGAGCGGGAAATTTCCTCCGTATTATAGGAAATAATATACACCACTTTGCGGCGGTTAAAGCCTTCTATCACTTTATCGGTCATATTGGCGGCAATAAACATGGAAATTAAGGTTAAAACAGCCAGCTGCAATCCGAAAAGCCAGGCGGCAACAAGCATGATGATAAAGTTAAAGCTGAAGCCAACGACTCCCACATTAAACGAATAATGCTTTTTTATGATGGCTGCAACCACGTCCAGACCACCGGCGCTGCCGTTCACCCGGAATATCAGTCCGGACCCGATTCCACTGACAAAGCCGCCGGTAATAGCCGACAGCAGCGGATCACTCAGAGGATGGTACCCTTTCAAAAACTGGGTGGCGTCAACCGCGACAGCAAAAACGATGATTCCATAAATGGTTGTCAGGGTATAAGTCCGGCCTAGTTGCCTGTAAGCGGCATAGATCAAGGGAATATTAAACACAAAGGTCTGTATCCCGATCGGCAAGCCGAATAATAAATACAGGATGATGGCAACCCCGCTGATTCCACCGCTAAGCAATTGATGAGGCACTAAAAACAGATTGATGGAAATACTGCAGATAAAACAGCCAATGGCTATGGCAATATATTGCCATACTTTTTTTTTCATACTTTCCTCCGTTGGTTATCATACTCTTCTTTTATCTTGGTTAGTGTTCTACCTTGCCATACGCTTTAAACCTCTTCCGTCAAAAATCTGAAAAAATCGTCCAGGAATATGCCGGTTTCCTTTACAACATAACCACTTATCGAATTCTTTCTGTCAATACATTAATCCTCCTCATACCGGAAAACACCGGCTGACACAGCGATAAAAATTCCTGCCGGCCTGGGTACCAAATTCCCGGCAGCGCCATATTCTATACCATAGGGATAAAAAAACAGTGTTAGCTTTAGCTAACCCCGGCATAAACCCTAAAGATGCCCAGTACAGCTAACAGCAAAAGGAGATGGCCACATGAATCAAACGAATAACCCGGTATCGTTAGCCGATATCTGCATTGGAACGACCTGTAAAATTTCTTCTGTTGATCTGGATGGTCTACTAAAAAGAAGAGTGCTGGATCTTGGCATTCTCCCCGGTACCTCCGTGGAATGCATTCGCCGCAGTCCTGCCGGCGATCCTGTTGCCTATCGCGTGCGCGGCACAACGATAGCGCTGCGCAGTCATGATGCCAGACAGATTAGAGTTCATCCCATTTAATGCCGGAGGTGATCAACGGTGGATCTGCAAGCAAGGAAAATATCCCGTGCTCTGCCCGGCCTTTTTGGAATACATCCGGAGCCGGATCAATATGTCGTTGCCTTGGCCGGCAATCCCAATGTCGGCAAAAGCACCGTATTTAACGCCTTGACCGGCCTGCATCAACACACCGGCAACTGGCCGGGAAAAACCGTGGATAATGCACAGGGTTCTTTTGAATACCTGAAACAGCCCTTTTTACTGGTTGACCTGCCGGGAACCTATTCCATTCTGGCCCACACGGTGGAAGAAGTAGTTGCCCGCGATTTTATCTGCTTCGGTCGGCCTGATGCCACGCTGGTGGTTCTGGATGCCACCTGCCTGGAGCGCAATCTAAATTTAGCGCTGCAAATTATGGAAATCACTCCCAAGTGCATTGTATGTATCAATCTGATGGATGAAGCCAGAAAAAAACAGATCACCATTGACCTGCAGGGGCTGGAGTCCGAACTGGGGGTGCCCGTTGTAGCTACTGCCGCCCGCAAAGGCGAAGGTCTGCATTCATTAAAGGATGCGGTTTATCAGGTTAGTACCGGTCTGCGCAAAACTAAGCCCCGTCAGCTTCGTTACTCTTCACAGGTGGAAGAAGCCGTACAACAACTGCTGCCGGATATTAGCCGGCTGGTCGGAACCAAACTCAATCCCCGCTGGGTGGCCTTACGGCTTTTGGACGGTGATAAATCGTTTATCGCCAGCATTAATCAGTATATCGAGTTGCAGGAATCCCCCGGTTTACTTAAAGTAGCCGCTTTATAACGGTTGGTCCGTTGCCTTCTTTTTCTTTTGCTTTCAAACAAACCTGCGTAAGTCTTTTTCACGAATAAAGGACTGCAACCTCCCCAAGGGACGTCGCAGTCCTTTATTATTATTTACGATTGCCGCACCGCCGGAACATACTCTAAAAACCTCCGGTAAACATCGGGATTTTCCTGAATAAAAACCATAAACCGCCGGATGGAAACAATCGTTGCCTGGGACAGATAATGTTCCATCGCCTCCGCTTCGGCCGCCACATCGCAGTTGGCACACAAAGTCCGCAGAAAATCCTGAAGCAGGGTATTGCGTTCAACCAGATAACAGCCCATCTGCCGGCCTTTATCGGTGAGATCAATCATGCCGTATTTTTGATAAGTAATATAACCGCCAGTCCGCAGTTTGCCCATGGCTTTCGTCACCGAAGGAAGGGATACCCCGAGCTTATGGCTGATATCGGTAACACGTACCACATGACGGTTAGCGGTAAACCGGTAAATTTCCTCCAGGTAATCTTCTAAGCTGGGGGAGAGCATAATGTCACCTCCAGGAAAGTAGTAGCGCACTTTCAGCGATTCTACATCACCTTTATCAACATATGAAAAAGCTTCAACAATTATGCTTCCCCCACGCCTTGCCCCGGAACACTGCGTCAGCGAATGCTGCCGGTAGCCACTATGCAGTTCTGAACCGGAAACTGAACCGAACCGGACTTGTTGGTTTAAACAAGGATATTGGCAGCTTATATGCTGCTGTTTTGCCAGGCTGCCAATCATCGTTTAACGGGCTTTCAGTTTTTGATAGTTTTCAACGATGTCCGTAAATAAGGGTGAATCCGCTGCAACACCCGTATATTTTTCAATGGTTTTTTCCAAGCCTGCTTCACGGATCGAAACTTGTACTTCCACCGCTTCCGGGTCTTGTTTATAATCGAAGGACAAGGCGGCGGCAATGACGATTGCCAGTCCGGACGGAGAAATGCCATAACGCAGCGCTTGTACGGCGGGACTTACCAAACGGTCGTTTGGCGACAATTTCCGGAGGGGTGAACGCCCCACGCGAGTGACTTCGTCAGTGATGTGCGGATTTTTAAACCGGTTTATGATTTTATTAATATAAGCCTGATGGTTTTCTTTATCAAAACCATATTTGGCCACCAGCATGGCCCCTGTCTCCTGAAGCACTTTCTCTGTCAGCGACAAAATATGCGTATCTTGAATAGCCCTGTCGATACTGTCAAAACCGTATAAATATCCCAGATAAGCAACTGTTGCATGACCGGTATTCACCGTGAACAGCTTGCGTTCAATATACGGTTTCAAATCATCAACATAGGTAACACCCTCAATAGCCGGGACTTTTCCGATGACCTGCGATTGATTAACAACCCATTCATAAAACGGCTCAACCGTTACCAGCAGTTTATCCTCATTTTTCTGCAGCGGCACAATGCGGTCCACGGCAGCATCGGGAAAACCGATTTTCTCCGCTGCCGTTTTCTTCTCCTGCTCACTTAATGCCCCATAGACAAAGGACTTAAGGGTCGAACTGCCGCCGATCATATTTTCACAGGCAATTACATTGAGGGGCTTACCGCCCTGCTGCAGCCTGAGGGCAATCCCCCTGGCAATGATCGGAGCAATAAATTTAAGAATATTAGGACCGATAGCCGTTGTTACCAGGTCTGCAGCCACAATCTCCCGGGCAACCGCCTCTTCGTCCCTGCCGTCAATCGCTCTGATATTTTTTACAGTACAAGCGGCATGGTCTTCTGCAGCAAGCATAACGGTATATTCTTTCCGCCGATTTATTTCTTCCACCAGTTCCTGATTAACATCCACAAAACAAACTTCATAGCCTGCCCGGTACAGCAGCTGCCCGATAAACCCTCTGCCGATATTACCGGCACCGTAATGAACCGCCAGCATGCTTACATTCCCCTTTCGAAGAGCTCGATAATTTCTTCTTTCGTCGTTGCCTGGACAAGCTTTTTTACACTGTCCTCTTCCGCGCAGACGATAGCAATATTGGACAAAATCTCCAGGTGTTCATCACCCACACCGGCAATGCCGATCAGCAGATAGGCTGTATTCCCCTCGCCAAAATCCACGCCGCCGGGCACCTGCACAATGGAAATCCCGGACGATTTAATAAACGGTTTGGATTCGTTGGTACCGTGAGGAATCGCTACGCCGTTGCCGATATAGGTCGTCGTCAGTTCTTCCCGTTTATACATTTTTTCAATATACTCGCCGGTCACATGCCGGCCATCCACCAAAAGCTGTCCGGCCAGAGCAATGGCTTCCCTTTTATCGGCCGGACTGGCATTTAATTTAATGTTATCTTTGGTTATCGCTATCTGGCTCATGATTATCGCTCCTTTTTTATCTTTGCTAAAATATATTTGTGCAATTGGGTTACCAAAAACGCCGTAATCTGCCGGACATCCCTTGATGCCAGCACTTTCACAACCTCTTCCTCAATCAGCAGGGAGCTGATTTCGCTTAATACTTCCAGCCCCTCTTTGGCAATACTCTGCGGAGCCAGCAATACGAGGATTTTATCTACATCGATGCACGTCTTATCCATTGATTTGACAGACAGCGGCATCTCCAGATAATAGAGCCGGACCACCGGTGTAACCACCGCCTCTGTTTTGCTGTGAAACAGCGCCACTTGCGCATGGGGGATACCAAGACCGCCCATTCTCTGCCTTTCCAGCAGTTTGGCAATCACTTGATTTTTATCACGGATGCTTCCTTCCTGCTGTAGTTGCTGGCAAATCCGGTCAACCACTTCTTCTATATGCATGTTTTGATTGCAGATTGTATCAAAACGAAAATTTTCAATAACGGAGAAGGTATGGGCAATATATGCCTGCCAGGCTTTCAATTCCCCCAGCAACTGTTCGCTGCCGGGATTTTCGGATGCTTTCCATTGCGGAGACCGCTGTGTTACCTCTCTAAGGAACAGATTAATATTATGAATATCTTCCTTAGTCAGCAGCGGTGTTACTAGCACATAGTCTTTTTTCCTAAGTGACAAAGGTACGGTGGAGATAATCAAATCATAATCCTGTTCCGGTATTTTATCGATATCAAACAAAGATATATTTTTTGCCAGACCGATATACGGCAATTCTTTTTCAATCCGGCTGGCTAAAATTTTCGAAGACCCGATCCCGCTGGAACAAACGACCAGCGCCCGGTAGCGGGAAGCATGCTGACCCATACGCTCCAGCGACGCTCCCAGATGCATCACCAGATACCCGATTTCCTCCTCCGGGACGGAGATGTCGCCAAAGACGTCTTCCACCGCTTCTTTTAACACCATAAATAAGTGGTTATACCGGCCCTTTATTTCATCCAGCAGGGGATTACGGATCTTCATGTTTTTCTGAATACGGTACAGGGCGGGTTCAATGTGAGTAAGCAAGCCCTGAGTCAGGGTGGTGTCCTCATGAAAGGATACACCCAACCGTTCTTCACAGTAGCGGATCATCCGGTTAACTTTTGCCGCCAGTTCCAGATTTTTAAAGTTAAACCAGTCTTCATGGGAGCTTCTTAATTTGGCTCCGCGTAAATGCATGGTAATATAACCAATTTCCGAATCGGGGATATCCATTTGAAACATGCTGCGCAATCGCTGAATTATGGTCTCCGCTATCTCAAACTCCGATGTCCCCTTCAGTTCCTGCAAATAAACTTCATCAAATGTAATTTGTTCACCCTTTTCAATGCGTTCAATGGCCAGGGCCAGATGAATAACCAGCCCGATAAACGAACTGTCTGCCAGCGGATACGGCAGTTCCTGTTCCAGATTGCGCAGCGAATTTTCAATCATAATCAGCTTTTCTTTTTCAATTAACCCCAGCAGTCGCTCGGATACCGTATTAATATTTCCCATGGATTTGCCATGGATATTATCTTTTAAAACCTCCAGGAGTTCAAACTCGCCAAGGTTTTCAGCAATCAGGTCGCCCATAGCCTTCCGTTTGGCCGATTCCGTTCCGGTCAATTCGACACCATAGCCCCGTTTCCGGATCAGCAACAAATCATAGCGGTCAAGCCACTTCACAATTTCATCCAAATCGTAGCTGATGGTTGCCGTCGTGACTTTCAGGTCATAGGCTAAGGAAATCAGTTTAATTGGTTCGGTGGCTTCCAAAAGCTGACAAAGAATCAGTAATTTTCGTTCTTCCGGCAGATATTCCACCGCGGTCTGATTATATAAAGAAAGCTGCAATTCCTCTTTCTGTTCTGCAGCCCCTTCCAGTACGACCCCAATGCCGGACTTTTTTATGAGCTGCAGCCCATATGTTGCCAGTAAGGGTTCCATTCCGTTTAATTCGCGATGCACCGTACGGGTACTGACCTCAACCCGCTCGGCAATTTCCTTGATCGTGATTTCCCGCGGTTCATCCAGCAAAATATTTAAAATCATGCGTTGTCTTGAACTGACGCTCATAAGAATCTACCTCACCAATAAATAAAAAGAGCTCACGCTAGCTGAAAAAGACAACTAGCGTGATTTTTTATTATGATAAGCGTTTCACTAATTCGTCATACTCCGGACTGTTTAAGAAGTTCTCAATGGAAATATGCTCGGCCTCCGGCAACTTCCCCTGAGCACGCTCGGTTAATGTTTTTTGGGTAATAACAATATCGGCATCTGCCGGCAGTTCATTAATGGCAGTATTGACCACGGTGATGTTCAAACCTGCATCCTTAAATTTTTTCCGGAGAATGGAAGCGCCCATGGCACTCGAACCCATGCCCGCATCACAGGCAAACACTACTTTATTTACCGCTTTTGCCGATACTGACTGAACTTTTTTACCCTTTAATTCCTGCATTTTCGCTGTAGCCTGATCCAAATTCTCTTCTTCAGCCTGTCCACCCATTTTCAACAGAGCCGAAGCGATGAAGAAGGATACGGCTGCAGCCACAGTAACACCGGCCAGCACTGACATCAACCCGCCTTTAGGTGCCATGGCAATCAAGGCAAAAATACTGCCCGGAGAAGGAACGGCCACCAAACCGGCCCCCAGTGCCTGAAAAGTAAGTGTGCCGGCTACGCCGCCACCCATAGCCGCTAATATCAAGCGGGGATTCATCAGAATATACGGGAAATAAATCTCATGAATACCACCAAGGAAATGAATAATGACCGCGCCTGGAGCCGATTGTTTGGCATTGCCCCGGCCGACCAGCCAATAGGCCAGTAAAATACCAAGTCCGGGTCCGGGATTTGGTTCCAACAAAAAAATGATAGACTGGCCTGCTTTAGCTGCCTGATCCAGCCCGATCGGACTTAAAATGCCATGATTAATTGCGTTATTTAAGAATAAAACTTTAGCCGGTTCGATAAAAATATTGGCTAACGGTAATAATCCTGCATTTAGGATGACCGCAACGCCTGCAGCCAATGCCTTACTTAAGCCTGCGACAACCGGCCCGATTCCATTATATGCTAAAAGTGCTAAAACTGCGCCAACAATGCCTGCTGAAAAATTATTAACCAGCATTTCAAAACCGGAGCGGACATTTCCCTCAAAGGCCTTATCCACCTTTTTAATTGCCCAGCCGCCCAGCGGACCCATTACCATAGCGCCAAGAAACATCGGAATATCCGCACCGACGATAACCCCCATGGTAGCCACCGCACCGACGACCGCGCCGCGTGAATCATGAATCATTTTGCCGCCGGTATAACCAATTAACAGCGGCAACAGGAAGGTAATCATCGGGCCAACCAGTTTTGCCAGACTTTCATTGGGAATCCATCCGGTAGGAATGAATAAAGCCGTGATAAACCCCCATGCAATAAAGGCGCCAATATTCGGCATAACCATACTGCTCAGGAACCTGCCAAACTTTTGAATGGCCACCCGCGCCCCAGCTTGCTCGGTCTGGACAATGGAAGAATTCTGCATTTCTCATTTACCCCCTTTAATTTGTTGACAAGATTTAATAGCCTCCTTCACTTATAACTATAAATTATTCTAAATAGCTTATCAAGCAAATGAAAATCGGTTTTCGTCACAAAACTTGTTGACAAAATTTAAATTAGCGACAAAAAAGCACCCTGCAGTCATATAGGGTGCACCATACTTTGTCCATATTTTGCTCTTACTCTGATTTTTTATTCATGTTCCATTCATCGGGGCAGTTCACCATTCCTGATAATCAATACTTTGGGAGTCACCAGAAACCAGGAATTTGAAAAGATCCGTCTGCGCGGCGGCAGTCGTTAGCGTACGCTGCTTACGCCCCCTGATCAGCCTGCTGCTAAAAGACCTTCTCTATCAAATTCCGTAAACGTACTGATCACCAGTTGCACACCGGCCAGTTCGCGCAGGCGTCCATGCACCTGCTGTGGTCCGATGGCAATGATTTTGCCGATATTGGCCCGCCGTGCCGCCTCAATACCCGCATCCGCATCTTCAAACACGATGCATTGTTCAGGGGTCAGTCCCAGATTTTCAGCGGATTTTATATAGATTTCCGGGTGCGGTTTTCCCGGTAGCAGTCCGTCATCATAGACCACTTTATCAAAGCTGAACCACTTTTCCAGTTGAAACATTTCAAAATAAAAGTTAACATTGCTGATTTCCGAGCCGGTGGCAATGGTGCAGGCAATATGGTGATCGGTTACATAATCCAGCAGTTCTACCGCTCCCGGAGCCAGCCTGACATGGCACGCATCCCGGCGGCACAATTCACGGTAGATGATTTCCTTTTCCTGAACAAGCCGGTCTCCTTCTTCGTCCGACACCGGCCTGCCAAGCAAATACTCTATGGTTACCTTATTAGGCCTGCCCATTATAAACGTAGCCATTTCATGGTCGCTTACCGGACAGCCCCTCAGTTTTTCCGCCATCACGCTCCAGGATTCGGTTTGCTTATCTGTATCGAAAAACAACGTGCCGTTAAAGTCAAAAATAATTCCCGAGTATTTTTTTCTCATATAACTCTCCTATCTCATCCTCTGCAGCAGCACCATCCGATGATTCGTAAACATGCTGCTGTAACCGCCAATACGGCCCCCTCATTTTCTCTTATTTCACAGTATAAAGTACCCATTTCTCCAAGTCAATAACGAAGAATCGGCAGGCATAAGCTAATCCCGGACATTTTTATCCTGTCTTCCCGCGCCGATGCCGTCCTGGGCGACAGCAACATCCGCCTCGCCAAAGGTTTTCATATCGTTCAGCATATGCAAGGCAGCATCCAGAATGCCTATACCCAAAGCAGCGCCAACCCCCTCATGAAAGCCTATATCCAGATATAGATAGGCCGGAACTTCCAGCTCAGCCAAGGCGGTCTTCTGCGCAAGCAACTTACAATAATGCGCCCCGACCAGATAGGCCTGTACCGCCGGTACCATTCTGGCCGCCAGCAGCGCAGCAGCGGCCGTAATCACTCCGTCCAGCACCACGGCCGCTTTTCCGGCCACAGAGCCAAGAATGATTCCCAGCATAATGCCCATTTCCCGGCTGCCTACCGCTGCCAGTAAAGCAACAGGGTCTTGCGGCAGTTTTCTTTCCTGCAAAGTATGATAGAGTTGTTTTGCCCTGCCGGCCACGCCGGGAGGAAGTTCTTCGGGGGTCAATGTATCTATGTCGGCAGCTGTACAATAAGCTATTACAGCAAGGGCGGCAGCGACCTCCGCCGTTTGCAGGGTTCCTATCCCGATAATGCGCGCTCCGGCTGCAGTTTGAGCAGCCGCCAGACTGCTTCCCTGAGTAATAGCCCGCCTCAGATCGGATTCGGTAACGCAGCCGGAAGCCGGATTCGTTTCAACCATGACCAGGTTAGCCCCGACATGCTCCGCGGCTATGCAAGCGGCTGTTAAGCCGCAATCTCCAGCCCGTCCTCTCTCCTGCAACAGCAAAATACTCCTTTTCAGCATACGCGGCGGTCTGGGCTGACCGGTAATTCCCGCCAACTTACAGGCCAAATGCTCCAGTGCGTGCAGACAGCCCAGCGGTTTGGTCAGGTTGTCAATCCGTAATTGGCAGCGATCCATGGCCTGCCTGTTTAACGGTTGAACAGTGGGCGGCAAAGGTCCCGCCAAAAGGTTTTGGGTATTTTTAGTAAACCAGGAGGTGCCGTGCTCCTCCTGCAACTTGCCCTGCAGCAGTTTAACCGAAAATCCCAGCATATGAATAACAAAGGAAGCACCAACAGCCTCTCCTAAGCGGATGCCTAAATCCAGCATAGCGGTCAGGCCTAAGAACCGCAATGCCACAATATGCGCCGGTTCCCCGGAAAGATGCGATGGAGCCAGATATTTCCTGCTGTCCGGCGCAATAGCGCAGGCCAGCAGTGCCGCTGCCGTCGTATTTAGACCGTCAATCACTACCATGCAGTGATTGGCGGCAGCCCCCAGAATGACCCCGGCAAGCGTACCCAGTTCAAACCCGCCGATTTTTATTAGCACATCCAGGCCATCGGCCGCATCCGGCCTGTTGACCGCCAGCGCTTTTTCCACCAGACCGATTTTCACTACCAGCCGTTCATCGGAAATCCCGGTCCCCCGCCCGGTAGCCTGCCGGGGCGAAATGCCGGTAAATAAAGAAACAATAGCGGCACTGGCCGTCGTATTGCCGATGCCCATTTCCCCCAGGCTAAAACAGGTAATTCCCGCCTTAACCCGGTCGGTGACGATTTCAATGCCGGTTTCCAGAGCCTGTACGGCTTGCTGTCTGGTCATGGCCGGTCCCTGCGTAAAGTCATTGGTGCCGTAAGCGATTTTACGGTGCCACAGACCGGGAACCTCTGCTAAATCTGCGGCAACCCCCACATCGGCAACTACCATTTCCGAACCGCAGAAATTAGCCAGCGCATTGGCACTGGCCCCCCGTGAACATACATAATTTCTGGTCATTTGCGCCGTTGTTTCAATCGGATAAGCACTGACAGTTTGTCTGGCCACACCGTGATCGGCACAGGCAATTACCATACAGCTTTTCGGCAGTGCCGGTTCCGCCTGCCCTGTTATACCGGCATATTGTACCACCAAATCTTTTAGTCTCCCGACTTGGGCAAACGCCGCTCCCCCTGCTTCTAAGCGGGCTTTAACGGCTTCTGCCGTCCGGTGATCTATATCTCCTATTTTCGCAAGGGTTTCTTTTAATACACTCATGCACTACCTCCGCTAAATATGCTTGAAAACCATAAGGAAAAGCCCGTCGCACCAGGAAAAGGGATTTCCCCCTTCCATCCGCCACGAGCTTGGATAGACCTTCATAATAATTTTAAAACTTCGTCCTTTGTAAATGGCCCGCCATGACCGCCGTAAAAGGTATGGGCCTGCTGCAAAAGCCGCTTCATACTGGCCAGCAAAGCCTGCTCATTTGTGGCAAAATATGCCAGACACGGCTCCCCGCTAAAAGGCGAAGGAACCAGAATATCGCCCACGATAGCCTCTCCGGAGTCAAGCAGCAGCGAAAGAGAACAGTCGGTATGCCCCGGCGTGGCTATGATCTCTCCCGGTATACCGTAAGGATGCAGGTCAAACGCTGCCTCATCCATAACAAGATCCGGCTGAACCGGACGCGCCAAAAGCGGCAAATTGGGACGCAACAATTTAAGGGCCCTCTCTCCCAGCGCATTACGCGGCACTACCGGCGCCTGCTCGCCTCCCGCCAAAGCCTTAACCGCCAGCCGGTGACACATCACCGGTGCACCGGTCCATTCCTGCAAGTCGGCAGCATGGCCAAAGTGGTCGGCATGACCGTGGGTAATCACAATGAGCTGTATATCCTCCATATGTATTCCCAGTTCGACAAACGCCGCTCTGTATTTATCCTGCGAAACCCGTATCCCCGTATCCACAAGAATAATCCCCTGCGCCTGCACCAGCAACGCATTGGCAAACCCCAGCGTAAGAGTATGAATCTTAACCATTGCAACCTCGCCTTACTGTATGTACCGAATAGAGCTTGTCTAAAAACAAACCCGCCCTGGCACGCATCCAAAAGCGGCTTGGCGGGTTGTGCTGCTTTTATCATATTCCATGTTCCCTGCTTTTGTCAAACCGTACAAACGGCTCAGACACGGAATTTAGAAACCAGATTTTGCAAATCGGCTGCTAATTGTGCCAGGCTCTGACTGGCTGAAGCAATTTCCTGCATAGAAGCAGACTGCTCTTCCGTTGCTGCCGACACGCTTTGTGTCTCAGCAGAAGTACTGGCGCTGATTCTGGCAACATCCTGAATGCCTACGCCCATCTCTTCGCTGCCCACAGCCATCTTGGAAATGGAATCGGCAATTCCGTTGATCTGGTCGGAAACAACCACGATGGAATCCACAATTTTGCTGAAAGCCTCACCGGTGGCGTTTACCATGCTGATTCCCTGCTGAATGCCGGTTGCTCCGGCCTCCGTCGCCTTAACCGCCTGATCCATATTGACCTGGTTATGCTGAATCAGTGTACCGATTTGCTGTGCCGCCTGATTCGACTCTTCCGCCAGCTTGCGGACCTCCTCGGCCACAACGGCAAATCCCCGGCCGTGTTCTCCTGCCCGTGCAGCCTCAATAGCCGCATTCAGTGCCAGAAGATTCGTCTGACCGGCAATTGAAGAAATCAGTGTGACAATTTCACCAATTTCCCTCGAACCCTTCGTCAATTCCGCAATAGCCCGCTGAACGGCCTCCGAACCCTCCCCGATTACATTCATCTGTTCAATCGTTTTTTCCACCACCTGACGGCCCTGTTCAGCCTCGGCAGAGGTATTACGCGCAATTTCGGAAACCTTGCCGGCAACCGCAACGATTTCCTTGGTACTTTCCACCATGGCCTCCGCTATCATTGAGATATATTCCGCCGAATCGGCCTGCTGCTGGGTTCCCTGGGCAATTTCCGTAACGGAGCCCGCCACTTGGTTGGCCGCATCGGCCGACTGTTGGGCGCTGGCCGTCAACTCCTCGCTGGAAGCCGCTACCTGCTCGGACTGCGTCAATACCTGTCCCACCAAAGAATGCAGGGCCGCCCGCATATCACGCATGCCCTTAGCCAGCTGACCGATCTCATCCCCGGACTGTACTTTAGCCGGACGCTCGCGTAAATCTCCCTGCGTAATCAGCAGGCACTCATCCCGTAAGAGGGCAATCGGCGCAGCCAGCCGCTTGCTCATCACCGTAATATATACAACCACCAGCAGGAGCAGCACCACTGACGCAACCAGCAGTGAATTCGTCAGCGCAGCGATAGCGGCTGCCGCTTCGGCTTCAGGGATGCTGGTGGCGGTCAAAGCACTGCTGGACAGATAATAACCGATTCCTGTTAATAACCCGAACGAAATAATAAACACCGGTAAAAAAGCAAGTAAAAATCTGGTTCTTAAGGTAGTAGCATTCATAAATTGTCCCCCTGTCCCTTGGTATCCGGTAAATCTTTTATGATAAGGAATCATTCGACATGCTTCAACCATAATCCTTCCAGTCCGGACCATATTATGCCTGAATTGTCATAAATTTTGCAACTTTTACATTAGACAAAATACTTGCATCTTCGTTTTGCCGGATGCTTTACAAGCCGTTCCAGCGCCTATACAGCTGATTATCGATGCCAAACTGGTCCAACACCTTGCCAACCGTCTGATCCACAATATCCTGCACGGACTGCGGCTGATGATAAAAGGCCGGCATCGGCGGTAACAGCACCGCTCCCATTTCGGCCGCAGCCGTCATCAGGCGCAGATGCCCCAGATGCAGCGGTGTCTCCCGGGTCACCAGCACCAGTTTGCGTCCCTCTTTCAACGTAACATCCGCCGCTCTGGTCATCAAATTATGATCATAGGAATGCGCAATGGCCGACAAGGTCTTGATGCTGCAGGGAATGACCACCATCCCGGCCGTACGGAACGAACCGCTGGCAATCCGGGCACCAATGTCTTCATTTTGATAATGATAATCGGCCAGAGCCAGAACCTGACTGAGACTCCAGCGCATTTCCGCTGCCAGTGTTTTCACTGCCGGTTCGCTAATGACCAGGTGTGTCTCTATATCAGAAACAGCCTGCAGTGCCTGCAGCAGACGGACACCATAGATTACGCCTGTTGCACCGCTGATTCCCACAACTAGTTTCATAAGAATTCCTCCCGAAAGTACGGTTCATCGCTCGCGCGTCCGATTGCAAAATGAACTGCCGTCATCATTATACCGTTTCCCGCCCCCGGTATGCAAACCGAATTCTGTCATGCCCTCTATAAATCAGGATGATATTCGCTCACACAAAAAAGATTCTGCACCGGCTGACCGCTGCAGAATCTTTTTACTATGCTCCCCGGTATTCAACCGGATCGGATCAATATCAATGTTAGACTTAGAACAAGGAAAACATGCCCTGTTGCCGCGATACAAAAACAGCCGGCCTTGAAAAGACCGGCTATTCTCAACGCTTGTTATCCGGAGCACTCGCTGCAGTCGCCGCAGCCGCTGGCCCCGCCCGCGGCTCCTACCCGGTTGTAGGAAGGACGCCGTGGCACAGCATAAGAAGCAGGTTTGGCTGCCAATGTTTTCAGCCTGGCGACATACGCAGCAGGCAGCTTCTGTTCTTCCGCCCCCTTAACGATAAGTCCCAAATACTCCCGGCTGGGAATCTCCGGCGTACCCTGACGGGCTTTTCTGTAAAGGATTGCTGCGGTCAGCTTACCCTGCCCATCAATCACTTCCACCGGATAATGGAAATACTCGCCGGTCCCGTCGGCCCGGACATCTTCACAGTTGTCTAGACGATTCCAGTCGAATTCATCCAATTGATATAGCACACCCCATATGTCCGCAGACGCATCCTCCACTACGGTTTCCACCGCACCGTCCCAGGTTGTGGAATACCCGAAAAAATCCATACGGTATCCATTGAGCCGGGCAATGCCGAGCACCCGGGGGTCGGAACACTTTAAACGCATATACTCCGGATTGATATTTGATCCATAAGCAAAATATAAACGCATCTGATTCATGGCCGCCATCCTCTTCGCTCCCTTCCCTTTCTGAACCTGTTGCTATCTTTCCACACAAAATAGATTTTTCCTGTCGGGAACCGGCAACCGCCCTTTGCTTTTTTCTTAAACGCCCGGCTTTCACCGCCAAGCAGGCTGTTCTATCCTTGCCCCGGTCCGGAATCCCTCTTTCCTATATTATGTCTGGATTTTTATTTTGACTCATGTTACGCTAACTCAGGTATGATGGAAATAAGTCAGCAAACCATGAAGAGGGAAGCCTATGGTTATACCCTGGAAAGAGATTTCAAGGCAACACCAAAATTTATGGTTACGCCCATACACGCGGGTATAATGCCTATAAAGGTAAAAACTGGTCGGCAATCATCAACGAAACGATAGGATAAAACGGCGCCTAAACGAAAAAATTCAGCGCCGCTTTATTTCCAGCAGACTATACTTCCATAATGACCGGCAGGATCATCGGCCTGCGTCCGGTCTTCGCAACTAAGTACTTTGTCAGCGACTCCCGTATACTGGTCTTGAGCGGCATCCATTCTTTAACCGGACCATCCGCCAGATTATCCAATACAGCTTCTACCAGGGTCCTGGCCTCACTGATCAGAACATCCGCATCCCGTACGTAGACAAATCCGCGCGATACAATATCCGGGCCGTCCAGGACCTGACCGGTCTGCCTGTCCAGCGTGATCACAACAATAAGCACTCCGTCCTGTGACAATTGCCGCCGGTCGCGCATTACGATATTCCCCACATCGCCAATACCCAAACCGTCCACGAAAATCCTGCCGGCTGTTACCCTGCCGGCCAGCCTTCCGGTGCCGGCCGTAAATTCAAACACCTGGCCGTTTTCCCCGATAAAGATATTTTCTCCGGGTATGCCCACTTCAACGGCCAGTTTGCCGTGCTGAGTCAGCATACGATACTCACCGTGAACCGGAATAAAGAAAGCAGGCCGGACTAAATTTAAGATCAGTTTTAATTCCTCCTGACTGGCATGCCCGGAAACATGAATTCCGGCAGAACGGTCATAAACCACGTCCACCCCCAGCCGCAGCAACGCATCAACCGTTCTGCCGACAGAACGTTCGTTGCCGGGTATGGGAGTTGCGGCAATCAGCACGGTATCCCCATGGTGCAGTTCCATACTGCGATGATTTTGAAAAGCCAGACGGCTAAGTGCAGCCATTGGTTCCCCCTGACTGCCCGTCGTTAAAATCAGAATCTGATTATCCGGATAGCGGCCAATTTCTTCAATGCCAATAATCACGCCCTCCGGTATCGTCATATAACCCAGTTCGACTGCTTTGGTAATGACATTGACCATGCTCCGGCCCAGCAGCGCCACTTTGCGGCCATACTGGCAAGCCGAACTAACTGCCTGCTGCAGGCGCAGCACATTGGAAGCAAACGTAGTTAAAATAATCCTGCCTTTTGCTGAACGGAAGTATGCGTTTAATGCCTCCGTCACCGTGCGCTCGGACTTGGTATACCCCGGACGTTCGGCATTGGTACTGTCGGACAGGAGCAGCAGCACCCCCTGATCACCCAACTCGGCAAATTTATGAATGTCAATCATGTTGCCATCTACCGGAGTCTGATCAATTTTAAAATCTCCGGTATGGACAACCGTCCCCAGCGGTGTCTTAATATAAATGCCCATGGCATCGGCAATCGAATGATTCACCTGAATAAAGCCGATCTCAAACGCCCCCGCCGTAATGCAGCCGCCGGGCGAAACCGGGATTAAACGGCCGGCCGATACACGATGTTCCCGGAGGCGCCCTTCCACCAGACCGAGAGTAAGCCTGGAGCCATAGACAGGCACATCAGCCTGCTGCAAAAGATAGAAAAGAGAACCAATATGATCCTCATGTCCGTGCGTCAAAACAACGGCACGGATTTTATCTTTATTCTCAACCAAATAGGTCATGTCCGGAATGACTAAATCAATCCCCAGCATATCCTCTTCGGGAAAAGCCATGCCGGAATCAAGTACGACAATATCATCGCCATAGCGGAAAACCGTCATATTCTTGCCAATCTCCCCCAGTCCGCCCAGGGGGATGACTAATAATTTTTCATCGCTATTCAAAATGTACCTCCCGTGATTATATAAAAGAAGCCCGTCCGGCCGCCTATATGACTCTGGCGTTATCCGTTCACAATCCACCCGTTAACTATTTAATACCGTCCCTTTAGCAAGAAAAAAGCCGCCTCAGTCCGCATGACGGCTTATCAGCTTGCCTTGAAAATAATTGACGCTGACAAACAAGCCCACCAGCAGCAGCAAACTGCCGGTGATCAGAAATACCGGGCGGATACCGATCCACGAACTGATCATACCGCCAATCAATGGTCCCGCCATGGATCCC
Organism: Propionispora sp. 2/2-37; assembly: GCF_001298735.1. GTDB lineage: Bacteria > Bacillota > Negativicutes > Propionisporales > Propionisporaceae > Propionispora. Next base: position 119,409 of record NZ_CYSP01000011.1, read on the forward strand.
AATTGGTTGGCCGTTGTCGTCAAGCCAAAAACCCGCCCCTGAAAACGGGCATCATTAGAAGATACGGCAATGGTATTAATCGCCGGATACACACCGACAATAAACAAACCAAACAAAAACTGCAGCAGGCTGAAGCGGTAAATATCACTCACCAAAAACTGTCCCACGGTGAAAACTCCCGCTCCGGAAAACGCAATGATCAGGATTTTAAAAAACCCCCGGTTTTGCCCGATTTTACCCCACAAAGGGGCGGCAATAGCCCCGGCAATACCCGCCAGGCTGTAGATGACCCCCGCAGCCAGTACCGCTCCGGTTCTCTGCCCTTGCAATTCGGCAACATACAGCGTAATCAGCGGCTGCAAAATCATAATAGCGGCCTGAACGATAAATAGCAACAGCAGCATTTCCACTAATCTGCGGTTTTGAAACGCCAGCTTTACATCTTCCAGAATACTTCCCTCGGCGGCAGCCGCCACCGGTGCCGGTTCTTTAACCAGGGCCCTTACGGCCATGGTTCCCAAAAATATGGCAATGCCGGAAATAACAAAAGACAGCCGCATTCCAAACAAATGGGACAACACGCCTCCGGCCAGCGGTCCTAAAATACCGCCGATTAATAGCGCCGTCTGCATCAACCCCAGGCTAAACCCCATTTTTTCCTGAGGAGCGGAAGAAGCCACAATCGCCATGGAAGCCGGAACAAAACCGTTGGCAAAGCCCTGCAGCACTCTCATAATTAGCAATTCAAAAGGCGTCCTGACTACGGCCCCCAACAGATACACCACGGCCAGACTGAATCCGGCCCGCATAACCATCCGCCGCTTGCCGGACTTATCGGCACGCCGCCCCCAGTAGGGCGCCAGAATGGCAGCCACAAAAAAAGTTGCGGCAAAGACAACACCCGACCACATATTCACCGCCGCCGGACTTACTCCCAAATCCAAAAGATAAAGCGGTAAAAACGGTATTACCATAGTATAGCTTGAACTAGACAACATCGCACCAAAAGCCAGCACTCCAAGATTTTTACGCCAATCCACAACGAACCCTCCAACGTTTCCCAAACCTACCCGTATTTACTCATTATACCGCCGCTTATCAAAAAATCGCAATGCCCGGTTCGCAAAAAGAAGACCTTAATCCCTGAGCCGTCGGGGATTATAGGCCTTCTTGAAGCCACTGCTTACCGATTATGCTCCTGAGCCGGTTTCTCACGTTCGGCAAAAGTTGCCTTATACAGCTTCCGGTTCTGCAGCAGCCAGACCTTATCGGAAAAGCTGCCGGCCTTCGTATTGTCGAGAACTTTGTTCATATCATACATCCGGGCATCAATGATGTCCAGATAATGCAGCACTTCGGCTTCCGGTATCATCGGCCGCTTGGGGCTGCCAAACTCCGGTTCATAATGATGCGACAAAATCATATGCTGCAGCAACAGGGAAATTTCGCCGTCAGCACCGATTTTTTTTGCTGTCTGGTCAATGAGCTTGATGCCCTGCACAATATGGCCCAACAATTCGCCTTCCGGCGTGTATTCGGATACAATCCCCAGTTCTCCCGCCTTCATCTCGTCCAGTTTGGCGATATCATGGAGAATGACTCCGGCATATAGCAAATCCCGGTTAATTCCGGGGTAAACCTGGGTAATTTTTTCGCCAAGCTGCAGCATGGTCAGAATATGAAACAGCAGGCCGGAACGCACGGCATGATGATTCTGTTTGGCCGCCGGATAAATAAGCAGTTTATCCTTCTTATTTTCGATAATCGTGCTTACAATTTTATGCAGATCACTATGTTGAATGGCTGCTATGTATTGCAGCAATTCCTGGTACATGCCTTCCGCCTCACGGGGCGCAACAGGCACAAACTCCGCAATATACAGGCCGTCTTCCGGTGCAGAAAGCCTGATCTTCTCAATTTTCAGCTGCAGCCTGCTCTGCCATTCAAAAATGGTCCCCCTGACTTTAACAAGGATTTGCTGACGGAACCGGCTTTCGTCTTCCGGTTTGCAGTCCCACAGTTTGGCATTGATCTCCCCGCTTTGGTCAGCCAAAGTCAAATCTAAATAACGTTTATTATTATTTGATGTTTTACAATCTACCGATTTAATCAGAAAAAAATTTTGTACACTGTCTCCGGGTTTCATCTCGCTGATTTTCTTATTCTCCATAACTCTCTCCCACTATTGTCCATTACATGCTAACGCCTGCCCCAGATGCGGCCAGCCGTTTTAAGAATTATTTTCTAGAGAAAAGCCTAAAATCCTTCTTAATCTTCAGGCAAAGCAAGGCTCCAGCAGGAAAAGCAGGCGGTCTTTTTTGCCGGCTATATTATTTGCCCACTTTTACATCCAGCTCAAACATGCGGTTCCAGGGAAAGGCTACCTGAATATCGTCAGGATCAAGCCATAGGTAGCTGCGGCAGAAGAGCTGCAGCCTATGTTCCACCCGGTTCGCGATCTGCGGGGCCAGCCAATTTAAATAATCCGCCTTCCCTTGATTGGGATACAGCACTTCCAGGCAGATTTCCTTTCTGACATTGGCCTGATACGCCCAGTCATCCAAATAACGCACCGCCAGCAGCCGTTTACGGTCTTTGTCGGTCATCGCAGGTGCCAGCATTCCCTGCCCGATCGCATACCCCAAAGTATTGCTTGCCGTATTCCAGCCGGAATAAGCAGCAACTTTATCGAGCAGGCGGCGTGTAAACATGCCCTGCAGCAGGGAATTATCGGCGCCATTGGCAAAAGCGATATCCGCTACAGCTACCGGAATGCCCGCACTAACCGTCTGTTCGACCAGTGTAAGCAGTTGCCCGGTGCTCTCCCTGTTTATGATATAATTAGAAAAATCATCGGCCTCTTCCGTTCTTCCTGATAACGGCGTATTTACCGCCAGTACCAGATCAGCCTCCTGTGGCTCCTGAATAATAACGCCGCCGGCGGCAATAATATGCTCCGCCACCGTCCGGCCAACAGGCTGGTCCTCATAACTGGCAACAGTCCCGGGCCCTGCCCCCGCGGCGTACAGGATTTTAACTGCCGGCCTCTTTCCTGACAGTTGGTTGCAGGCCCGGGTCAATAGGATCATCCCCAATTGATCGGCCCCCGGAAAGGAAGCATACTTTTCGGACGGCAGCGCAGCCGCAAGCTGCGCCAGCTGGCGCCATTCCCTGTGTGACTGGGAAAATGGGGCGGCATCATCCCGCCCTAAGATAAGGTAGTCTACGGCCTCCTGCCCGACTAACCCGATTAATTCGGCGTTAATCCGGTAATTCTTAGTGCGGCGGCTCAACCAATCGTTCAAATGGGCTTCGGAAATCACGGTTTGCAGTTGTGTCAGCCTGTTTTGCTTGTCCGGTGTCAGCTGGCGGCATTGCGCTTCATCCTGCAGCGCAGTCAGCCAAAAAATATGATTGCCTTCCTGTTCATAATAAGACGGTTCCATCCCGCCGCTGCTTCGCTGGGGTGATCGCATAACAGTGGCAAAAACAAAAATAGGAATGTGAGGATTTTCTTTCTTCAGCTGCCGGAAAGACTGCAAACGTTCTTCCAAACCGTAAATGGGTATATTATGGGTACGGGAATTCACTAACCCGCCATAAAGCAGCGTATCTGCCGATAACACCAGGGCATCAGCCTGCGGGGCACATTGCCGGACCCATTGCCACAGCACCTCCGGCCGCCCCTCATGACCGCGCCCTGCCAAAAACTCCACCGGCGGTAGAATAATCTCGTAATTTGCCGCCTTGACCGTCTCCACCACATACTGCAGCGAGACCGGCCGGTCATCTGCCGGAACATACAAAATGGTTTTTGCAGAGGCCACGGCAGGTACCAGAATCAATAACAAACTCAGCATGACGATTTTATAACCGGCTCGTTTCGACCAAGCAGGCGGCTTTATTACCTGCTTCATTTTCAAGCAACCACCACCCCGGCCTATATCAAGTTTTTTTATAATGTCCAAAATATAGGCCAATCATACAGGCAGTCCAGGGTAAAACTGGGCGCGGTGCACGACGATAAGGGACGAGCAGCCACTCGTCCCCAAACTAAAGACCGAAGACACTTCCACCGTCCCCGCGTCTTCGATGGAAATTCGATAAGAAATTCCAGGTAGTTCTATAATGACAACAGACGGCTCCCGGCTTACGCCGGTTGCCGTCTGTTGTTGTATCATAGGGTTCCCCTGGCACGGCAGCCCCCATCCAAAAGCTACGCCATAAATCGTTCCAGGTCGTCCGCCACGCTGCCAACACCGCCGATTCCGAAATTGTCCACCAGCACTTTTGCTACATTCGGTGATAAAAAGCCCGGTAACGTCGGCCCTAAGTGAATATTTTTAACCCCTAAATGGAGCAATGCCAGCAAAACGATAACCGCCTTTTGTTCATACCAGGCAATATTGTAGGCAATGGGCAGTTGATTCACATCTTCAAGCCCAAAAACCTCTTTTAATTTCAGTGCAATCACTGCCAGCGAATAGGAGTCGTTGCATTGTCCGGCATCCAATACGCGGGGAATACCGCCGATGTCGCCAAGTTCCAATTTGTTGTAACGGTATTTGGCACAGCCGGCCGTCAGAATCACCGTATCCTGCGGCAGCGCCTTGGCAAACTCACTGTAGTAACCCCTGCTTTTCATGCGCCCGTCACAACCGGCCATAACAAAAAACTTCTTAATGGCACCTGCTTTTACAGCCTCAATCACTTTGTCTGCCAGACTTAATACCTGATGGTGCGCAAAACCGCCGACGATTTCACCCTGTTCCAGAGCAACCGGAGGTTTGCATTGTTTGGCGTGGTTAATGATTGGCGAAAAATCCTTTGCCCTTCCGTCCACCCGGTCGGGAATCCGCTTTACGCCGTCAAATCCGACCACTCCGGTAACATACACCCGGTCCCGATAGCTTGCTTTCGGAGTGATCAGACAATTCGTTGTCATTAAAATCGGTCCGTTAAAAGTCTCAAACTCTTTATCCTGCAGCCACCAGGCATTGCCGTAATTACCTACGAAATGGTCATATTTCTTAAACGCCGGATAATAATGGGCAGGAAGCATTTCCCCATGGGTATACACATCTACTCCGGTACCCTTTGTCTGTTCCAGCAGTTCCGCCAAATCCTTCAGATCATGACCGCTGATTAAAATGGCCGGATTATTCCGCACTCCAATATTAACTTTGGTAATTTCAGGGTTGCCGTAAGTGGTGGTATTGGCCCGGTCCAAGAGAGCCATAACCTCTACACCGAATTTACCGCATTCCAGCACCAGGGCCACCAGTTCATCAACACCCAATTGATCGTCGGTCGTGGCCTCCAGCGCCTGCTGCATAAAGGCAAACAAATTTTCATCCTGATACCCCAGCGTAAACGCATGTTCCGCATACGCCGCCATTCCTTTTACGCCATAAATCAGCAGTTCCCGCAGCGAACGTACATCTTCATTTTCGGTTGTCAAAATGCCGACCGTGGTGGCCTTAACATCAAAATCTTCCGGCGCAGCCGACCATACGGCGCTGTCATGGGCCGCTTCAAAAGCAAGCCCTGCCTTGGCCAGATCTGCTTTAACCGCATCGCGGACAGCCAGCGCCTGCTGAATCCTGTCGACAAAATATTGCCGGTCAAAATTCGCATTGGTAATGGTGGCAAATAAAGACTCCATGACAAACCGGTCAACTTTCGGTTTGGCCAAGCCGGCCTGTCTGGCACGAATATGATATATGGAAATACCTTTTAATGTATAGATCAACAAATCCTGCAAATTGGCAACATCCGCCGTTTTTCCGCAAACACCGCGCAGTGTGCAGCCTGTCCCCTTGGCGGTTTCCTGACATTGATAGCAAAACATTCCCATGAAAATAATCCTCCTCTATTTATCGTTTTCCCTAAATCCGGGTTGTATAGGATTATCATATAGGAAACCGTAAGGATGCGCTGTGACATAAGTCACAATGCCGGCTTTTTATGCAAAAAGATGTTACGCTAACAATATGGCCGCCGACTTATTCTTTTTCATTAATATGTTTCTACAAACACCTCAAAATAAGCTTTCGGATGAACACATGCCGGGCAGACTTCCGGAGCCGCATCCCCTTCATGTATGTATCCACAGTTACCACATTTCCAGAAAACCTTGCCATCCTTCTTGAAGACTTTGCCTGTGGCAATGTTTTCTGCCAGTTTATTGAACCTGGTTTCATGCCGCACTTCAGCCGAGGCAATCATTCTATAGGCGGCGGCAATTTCCGGAAATCCCTCTTTTGCAGCCACTCTGGCAAATTCCGGGTATAATTCGGACCATTCTTCATTTTCACCGCTGGCAGCCGCTTTCAGATTGTCCAGTGTAGTTCCCTGGGCTACCGGATAGGAAGCCGTGATTTCCAGCATGGCAGGCAGTTCCTCCTTCAGTCCTTCCAGCAGGAATTTGTAAAACCGCTTACCATGCTCTTTTTCGTTTTCCGCGGTTTCAATAAAAATATTTTTGATCTGCTTATAACCTTCTTTATCGGCAACCGAGGCATAATAAGTATACCGGGTGCGGGCCTGGGATTCTCCCGCAAAAGATTTTAATAAATTTTCTGCAGTCTTCGTTCCTTTTAAACTTTTCACAAGATCCTCTCCTTTATATTGATATGTTAGCATAACACCGCAAAACAACAGATAACAATTATCCGTTGATGTTATTTGTTATTTAATGTCAATTACCTGTCAACCCCTTTTACGCACTAATACAGTTACGCCCCTTCTCTTTCGCCTGGTACAGAGCCGAATCAGCCAGTTTAATTACTTCCCCGGGATTTTTGGCTTTACGCCCGGCTTCAGCCACACCAATACTGACGGTGACACTAAGTTGTTTGCCTCTGGTTTTACCGGAAGAACGCACGGTAAGCTTGCTGGTCTCAATGGTTTTACGCAATTCTTCCAAAGACGCCATGGCTTCCTCCATGCTTTTTCCCGAAAATAGTATGGTAAATTCCTCACCGCCATAGCGAAACGCCCTGCCGGTCTTAAACTGTCTCATAATCCCGGCAATGAACCGCAGCACGTCATCCCCGGCATCATGGCCGTAGGTGTCATTGAATTTCTTAAAAAAATCAACATCCAGCATGGCAATAATATAATGCCCATCCAGACACAACATGGCTTCATTAAGCGACCGGCGTGACGGCAGGCCGGTCAGTTCATCCAAATAAGCCTTAAAATAGTAATCCTGAATAACGGATATGATAATAATCAGACCGGCTGCAGTATAAAAAAACGCAACAGCACCCGGAACGGGATAGGCATGCTGTGCCCAGGCCACGGCCAGCAGAAAGCTCAGGGTAGTGATTTTAAAATGAGTATTCATTTTCCGGCGCCGCACGGCAAGAAAAATAAAGGTCAGGAAAAAGCCCAAAACAGCCGTATCCGGGAGCGGGGTGGGCAGCCGAAAAGAAAAATCAATCCAACCGGCAGCCAACGCCCCAAGCAGCGCAGCATCACCGGTTAGCAGAGGCATCAACAGCACCGCACCTTCCAGCGCCAGCAGAGTAAAACATTGTTTTCCCCGGCGGGATGTTATCCCGTACTCGGAAATATAGGAAAAAAAGAAAATATTAAGAGGCAGAAACACGCTCACTGCCGCATAGGTATTTTTGCCTGCCAAAGAACCAAAAGGAAGATAGGCCAGCACCAGTTGGCTCAGTAGCAGCGTAAGCAAAAGAAAAAAAGCACGGCTCCTGTTAAAAGCAAAGGTAATCACGCTTCCAAAAGCCAGCATCATATAGGATACAGCCGATAAAGAAGACAATACATTCGAAGGCAAGGCACCCCATTGTGTAAACAGGCCGCCGGCAACCAGCAGGATACCGGCCGGTGTGTTCCGCAAAGCAGCCAGAAGATAATTCAGCACGGTTACAGCTATTTTTTTTACAACCGGCTGCCAGAATGCGGTTTTGTCTTTTTTGGTCCTGCGGATCTTTTTCATCTCATACCTCCCCAAGATCAGAAAGACTACCGTCAAGAATTATTATAGTCATATTCGCCAATATCCGACCTTTACCTGCAAATTCTCCGGTTTCAGCACAAAATCCTCTGGCTATGCAAAAAATAACCAATTTGTGTTATAATCAAAAAGCAATCGCAACACCCGTTTTGTGAACAATCCAAGAAAGGAACTGTTATGGATCAAATTTTACAGTTTTTAGAAGGTTATGGTATTTGGGGACTTTTTCTCCTATCGTTCCTTGAATCTTTTATCTCCCCCATTTTACCCGATGTTATGCTCATCCCCATGGTACTGGCCGAACCCTCTCAGGCCCTTTACTATTCGACTGTCGCCACCGCCGCATCAGTCGGCGGCGGCTTTATCGGCTACGGTATCGGCAGCCGGTTTGGCACGCTGGCTCTGCACAAGTTCGTACCGCCGCGCCATAGCAAAAAAATCGAAAACTGGTTTACTAAATATGGCGGCTGGGCCATCTTTTTAGCATCACTCGCCCCCATTCCCTATAAGTTTGTCTCCATCTCAGCGGGCACTTTTCGCACCAATCTCCTGGTTTTCTTTCTTGCTTCCATTTTAGGCAGGGGGAAACGATTTCTGCTCATCGGCATCATTGTCCATTATCTGGGTCCGGAGGCTTTGCAGCTATTCCAACAAATACCCACTCACTGGATTCTGGCAGGCATTGCCCTGTGTGCCGCTGTCGTGGCACTGTATTATTATTATAAAAAACAAAAAAATATCCCTGAAAAGCAACCCGATTAACAGAAAGGAAGGTACGCAAAACGAAAGTTTCAACTACCTTCCCTTCGCCTATCGAGTACGTATCATGGCAGTAAAGCAGCGTCGCAATCGTCACAACCGTCTATCGGCCGTCCAATAACATAAGTAGAGATAACGTATATATAAGGCAGTTGCCTTATATATACGTTATCTCTACTTCATACACACCGATGCTATAATAGTCACAATAATAGCGGGATGGATTGAGTATCCGGATAGTTCCTGAAACGAAGCAGAAGGCCGAACAGTCTTTCTCTGCACTTAAAGATAGCCCTAATAACCGGTACGGCCTGCCGTTTGAATGAAACTACCGCATTATATGCGGAAACACCCGCCGCCAAAGCCAATGAACCGGCTAATAGCGGCAAAGGTTTTGCTGTGACCGGAAGGTTGAAAACCCGGAATCGATTCCAGGGTAAAACGCCGTAAGAAAATACCTCTTTTGCTTCTCTCTATTTGAGAAGATAATTACGGGGTATTTTTTCATTTTCAAATGCAACCTCGACATCTTTGATATATTCAAAGTCAAATATTCCCCCGTCATTATTTGCCGAATAAAGCGATTTATCATCGACCAGTAAAAAATAACTCTTGTCCTCTCCACTGTAAAGCACTTTGCATGTTAACGATTTTAGCTCGACACACTCATAGATCTTTTCTTTAAGTTTAAAAATAATCAGGAATAATCCCTCCTTACCTGAACAAAGTAGATTTTCAGTAATGCAAATCCAATTATAATACTTACTTATAGCATGCGTCAACAAGTTACCCTTATAGGGGGGGATTATATGTACGATTTCGGAATGAGATTAAGAAAATTACGGGAAGATAAGAAATTAACACAGATACAGGTGGCCAAGCGCTTAAACCTGCATAAATCCAGTATATATGGCTATGAAAACAATATCAGAACACCCTCTTTAGAGGTACTTAGCCAATTGGCCTTGTTCTACGGCGTAACGACCGATTATCTGCTTGGCCATGAAAATAGGCGTATTATTTGTGTTGACGGTCTTACAGAAAGGCAAATGGAAATTATAAATATATTACTGCTGGAGTTCAAGCAGGGAAAAGCTTAAAATTGTCTAGGTTTCATAAAATAAAACTGGCCGTTTCTCGGCCAGTTTTATTTTATGACTGTCGATTAATCATCGACATAGGTTGAAGCAAGATCGACGGTTAATCGACAGTCTGAGAGAGGCACCTAAACGGAGCTTTTATGCACCGCCCTTTTTCCTCTCCCCAAATCAATCCCGCCGCTTTCTTTCAACTGTCGCAACCTTATGGAAAACGTTATCGCCAAAATCAGGTTCCCGTGGCTTCTGCTTATTCCGCTGCTGCTCCGGCTCTACCAGGTTTTCCGCCAAGGATTGCACCACACTTAGCAGATATTCATAGTCTCTTTTGTTTACTGTTTGAAATTCTTCTTTCACTAAAAAACCAAACTGCCCGTTAGGTTCAATAGTACCCCACTCTACCTCCTCGGCACTGGCTATGCCTGCCTGGCGCAGTTCCATCTCCAGCTGTTGTACAGTCACCCGTACCCGTTTTAAATTGTCCCACCGTATGTTTCCGTCTTCAATTAACAGCACCGGTTCACCTGTAAAGATTTTCTTCAAGAGAGGAATCCGGATTTCCAAATATTCGATAAGGACCAGTGTCAATACGGCTATGGTAACTACCGCAAAAGTGCCGCTCAATTCCCTGCCGACAAGAGGCTCAATCAGCACAGTTCCCACCGCCAGCATAACCACCGTTTGGGCAACAGTCATCTGCGACAGTGATTTACGTCCGGCAACGCGCAAAATCAATGTGCCGTAAAGAATGGTCAAAATGGTTTTCCATGACAAATCCATTCCAACGTCCTCCTTCACTTTGCTTACAATAGTATGCCGCGCTGCCGCCAGAATCTATCCTGCCGCAATCATACCGAAGAGGCAGCCAACAGCCGGCTGCCTCTTCTGCTGTCTTGGGTTCCGTACATAAACTGTCTATTGCCGCTTAGTCCGATTAAACACCAGGCCGTTCTTCCTTTTCAGTAAATAAAGCCCTATACTCCCCATATCCCTCTGCCTCCAGTTTGGCCAGCGGGATAAACCGCAGCGCCGCTGAATTGATGCAATAGCGCAGACCTGTCGGTTCCGGTCCGTCCGGAAACACATGCCCCAGATGGGAATTAGCTTTTTTGCTGCGCACTTCGGTGCGGAGCATAAAATGACTGCGGTCTTCCCGTTTTACCAGTCGCTGCGCCGCCAGTGGTTTGGAGAAACTCGGCCAGCCGCAGCCGGAATCAAATTTATCCAGCGAACTAAACAAGGGCTCGCCGGATACAACATCAACATAAATACCCGCTTCCCGATGATTCCAGTATTCATTTTGAAAAGGCGGTTCGGTAGCACTGTTCTGAGTCACTTCATACTGTATCTTGGTAAGCTTTTGACGCAGTTTTTCCTTCTTTTCCCTGTCCCCGTCTTCTTTTTCCATAGCAACACCCCCGCAGAAAATACTACTCTTATTATACCACAGCCTTTTATAAAACCATTCGTTACTAATTCACTATAAGATAATTATTATTAATTAATAAATGCACTTGATATTTTATGAAATAACTGGTAAAATATTAAACAACAAGATAATTATAAGCCTGCGTCAGGCTTCAGTATATACATACAAAACCGAGTATACTAATGTATATCCAAATGACAGGAGGAAGACAAAGTATGGATAAAAATTTTTCGACCGCTGTGAAAGACAGAAGAACATTTTACAGTATAGGCAAAGACGTAGCCATTACCGATATACGCATCCAGGAAATCATTCATGAAGCGGTAAAGCATGCCCCTTCCGCTTTTAATTCCCAAAGTGCCCGCGTTATTCTTCTCTTAGGCGGCCAGCATGACCAATTATGGGATATTACCAAAGAAACGTTAAGAAAGGTGGTACCGGCCGATAAATTTGGACCGACGGAAGAAAAGATCAATTCTTTCCGCCGCGGCTATGGTTCGGTGCTCTTCTTTGAGGATACCGCAGTAGTGGAAAGCCTGCAAAAACAATTTCCGCTGTACAAAGATAACTTCCCCATATGGTCGCAGCAGTCATCCGGCATGCTGCAGTACATCATCTGGACAGCGTTGGAAATTGACGGTTTGGGAGTTTCTCTGCAGCATTACAACCCCTTGATCGATAACGAAGTTAAGCAAACCTGGAACATCCCCGACAACTGGAAGCTAATTGCTCAAATGCCGTTCGGTAAACCCACAGCAAAACCCGACGCCAAGGAGTTTAGCCCGTTGGAAGACCGCATAAAAATTTATAAGTAAGAAAGGACCTGATCTCCCTGTGAGATCAGGTCCTTTATGTTTATCTTGCTGCCCGCGCCAGTGTTTTTCGCTGCTCCAGATTAGCCAGCAAAATAGCCAGCAGCGTTAGCAGTCCGCCTACAAGCTGGCTGGGAAAAACCCGCTCGCCTAATACCAGGTACCCGCTTACGACGCCGACAACAGGAATTACATTCAGATAAAGGGTGGTAATGGCGACATCCAGTCTCTTCAAGACATAAATGTATAAAACATAGCAGATCACCGAACAAAAAACAGCCAAAAATACCACATGGCATAAGGCCAGCAGGGAAAATGGCTGCCAGTCTTTGTATTCGGTCAACGATAAGGGAATAAGACACAGAGTGCCGAAAAAAGTCTGATAGGTCGTCAACACTACGCCGGAATACCTGCCCTGTAGCGATTTATTCAACAGGGTATATACCGCCCAGGATAACATAGCTCCTACAATCAGTAAATTCCCCTGAAAATTGGTGGAATTAAAATCCAGTTCGCCATTGGCCGTAACCGACAAGTAACTGCCGGCAATTCCAATAAACACACCGCATAATTTAACCGCGGATATTCTACTGCGAAAAACCAGTACATCCAGACCAATCGTAATGATCGGTACAAGCGCAACGATTAGCGAGGCATTGGCCGCCGTCGACAGTCTGACTCCCATGTTTTCAAAGTAGAAGTATAGAGTAATGCCAAAAATACCGCCTAACACCATACGCGGTATATCGCTCCTGGCTAATGAGGCGTCCGGCTCGAGACGCCTCATGGCTACCCACAGCAGCAGCGATGCCATAGTAAACCGCAGCAAAGCCATAGTAACGGGCGGTATCTCACTTACGGCTATTTTAATGCTGATAAAGGAAACTCCCCAGAATAACGCTACGATACTCATGACCACATTGGCGATCAATATTTCATTTTTCCGGCAGTTTAGCCACTGCCCCGGTTTTACGGCCTGTTTCATTGTCACAACTCCTATCGATGTCCATATCTCACCATTATAGTCTGCCGGTCCCTGTCTGTATTGTAAAAAATTGCTGTTACGCAAGGATATCATCAATAAAAACGTCCTAGGACAGTTGCTGGTACTTGTCCGGTGTAGTGCCGGTATAACTTTTAAAAGCCTTGTTAAAATGACTTTGGTCATAGAAGCCGGCCTCATAGGCAACAGCGGCCGCCGCCCGCTGTTTGCGCAGTTCCTGTTTGGCATAGTTAATCCGCAGCAGCAGTTGGTAAGCATGCGGCGGAATATAAAACTGCCGTTTAAACATCCGGAGCAGGTAGAACTTATTTAACCCCGCTACGCTTTCCAACTCCGCCAGCGTAATCTTTTCCAAAAAATGCTCTTGAATATAGGCTTGGATTACTTTCATTTTTTTCTGCTCATTTGGCAACAGCCGCCTTTCCTGGCCGCTGTTTTGCAGCACTTCGGCAAACAATGACAACATACTCGTTTCTCTCGCCAGCGTATCGGCCGGGCATTGAAAATTTGCCAATAAACGGTTGATTCTGGTGAGGCTTTTTGCCTCTGAAACAACTCTTACCAGCGGCTGTACCGGCCTGTCCTGCAGATTGCGTTCAAACCAGCCGGCCTGTACAAACAGCATACGATATCGCCATGGACGCCCGCTTTCCGGATTGCAGGCATGAACCACATTCGGCGGAATCAGCACCAGATTGTTTTTCTCCACCGGCACAGTGCGCTCTTCAACCCACAGCAACGTTTTACCCTGATCGATAATCCCGAGGGAATATTCTTCATGTATATGTTTTTTATAAGAAAGTTCATTAACGGAATGACATCGTTTAAATTCAAATAACGGTAGCCCTTCATCCCGGTAAAAATGTACACTGCCCACAGGCATCACCCTTTATACTATACCACGCCGGCTTTTAAAATCACACTATTTTCGTCCGGCTTCCGCGTTAGCTGCCTCGCATATTTATTACGGTTTAGGGTAAGCTATAGTAAAATCACTAGGGAGGAAACTACATGGCACTGCAATTGACCCAAAAAGAAAAACAATTACTGCAGGACCAAATAACCCATGAAGAAGTCTGTATAAAAAAATACCAGCAGGGTGCCCAGCAAGCCAGCGATCCGAAACTGAAACAATTATTTCAATCCTACGCCCAGCAGGAACAGCAGCATTTGACAACCATTAACTCCATACTCAGCGGTCGGGTGCCGCTAATGAACCAAAGCGGGCAACAGGGGCAGCAGGCACAATCGCAGCAAAGCGCAACACAAAACAAGGCATCCGCACAAGCTTCCGGTTCTTCGCCGGCAGCCAGTCAGGCCGATGCCGCATTATGCCAGGATATGCTGATGACCGAAAAATACGTTTCCGGCGCCTATGATACCGCTATTTTTGAATTCACCGATACCAATGTCCGTCAGGCATTAAACCACATTCAAAAAGAGGAGCAGGAACACGGCGAGGGGATTTCCAGCTACCTGCAGAGCAACGGTATGTACAACGTCCAGTAATAAACAGGAGGTCATGTGCTTTGGATGCTAACCGCGCTGAACAAATTATGAACTCTCCCGCTATTATCGGCGTTCAATACCGGAATAATGATGTCTGGATTGAAGATGTCGATAAGGAGACCAATACGGCTCATGTAACCTATTTGGAAAAACGCAATACCCTGCACGTCAGTATCGACCAGCTCATCGAAACCGGGCCGGTAAAACAGTAAAAAGGCATATCGCACTACAACCAGGTAGGAGACAACCCACCTGGTTGTTTTTTCAGGTCCGTACGACAGAAGCCAGTAAAGGCAGTTTTCCCTCCATCGCCAGCCTCAAGCGGCATTCAACCTCATCCCAGTTAATAATATCCACCAAAGAACGGACATACCTTTCCCGGTTGTTCTGATAATCCAGATAATAGGCATGTTCCCAGGCATCCAGGACCAGGATGGGAATGGAGCCCCACTGGGTCAGGTTTTGGTGCTTTTCGGCATTTAAAATCTCCAAAGCATTCCAGGCTGGATTCCAGACGAGGATTCCCCAGCCTGATGCTTCCACTTTGATGGTTGCCTGGATCAGTTGTTCCATAAAAGCATCAAAGTGTTTAAACCGGCTGGTAATCTTTTTAAGAGTCAGCGGTCCGGGTTCGCTCTCCAGACCGCAGGGAGCCAGTATCGTCCAGTATATGCTGTGCAATATATGCCCGGAACCCTGAAAAGCCAATTCATTTTCCCAATATTTAATATAAGAATAATCATTTTGCTGTCTGGCTTCCGCCAATTTAATTTCCGCCTGATTTAACCCTTCCACATAAGCCAAATGATGCCGGTCGTGATGAATTCTGAGCGTTTCTTCACTAATGACCGGGACCAGGGCATCATAGGGATAAGGCAGCGGCGGCAGGCGATGCCTGCCAATCGGAACACGTTTGCCGGTTGTTTGATCTAGGGGCACGTTGTAACAACCTCCTCATCGTCAGTGTAGCAGCACTTTACTATTAGGTTATTACCGGACCCGGGTATTGGTTACAAAAAAAAGAAAGCCGCCTGCGGCTGCTTTCGCGCTTAGTTTACCCCTATGCCAATTTGAAAAGGTTGATTATCGGCCAGCATTTCAAATACGATACAACTGCCGTTGCAAACCTTAAACTGTGAAGTAGACTGTGACAACGCCGGCGGAGCCAGTTGAATCGCCATTCCTTCATTATTTAAAGCGTTGGCGGCATTGGCGGCAACCATATTCGCCATTTCACAAAGGGCACTTTGCGCCATGGAATCCAATTGATTCACAGCAGCCCCCATCATAATCGTAGAAGATAATCCCCTGGCCGCTTCCACGGTCATATTGAAAACAACATTGCCGGTGACCTGATTGGCCAAACCTACATTAATGGTAACGCCTAACGCCTCAATATATTGATCCTTGGGAAAAACCTTGGTCCGTTCCACGGTTTTAAACCCCAGTTGCGGTAATACGCTTGATATAGCGGCAATAAACGGATTCACAAAACTTGCGTCCATACATCGTTCTCCTTCCCCGGCGTGTTACATAGTGCCATATTAATATTTTCGTAAATAATTTAGTAACTATTAATGAGACTGGAAGTATATTTATATAGTACCCAGGTCCTAAAGATCAGCCCTGACAAGCAGAATTAAGGCCCGTAATCTTTTTATACGTAAAAATTACGGGCCTCTGCATGGTATGGTCTCCGGAATAACGGACGACAGCTGGAACAGCAGGTTTCAGGAAATAAAATTATCGCACTATCCTGGAATCAGTTGAATTGATCCGGATAGATATCAGCGGCGCAAAATTCCCCTGGTCACCGCATCCTCAACAATATGCCGAACATATTCCCACAAAGCCGGTGCAGTTTTCTCCAGAACGGCATAACGCTCATAGACCTTAGCGCTGGTCACACCCGGCTTTTGCCAGGTATGGCCGGCAGTATGCATATTCAGCAACAGCGGTTCCAGCCGGTCAAGACACGCGGCAAAACGGGCTTCGGACGTTGCCATTTCCTCAAATTCATCCCATAATTCCCGTATCTCCCGGCTTTGATCGGCAGGCAAAAGCTGAAACAACCGTTCGGCTGCCTTTAATTCCCTCTCCCGTTTATCCAGGTTGGCCTTTTCGTCATAGCAGAAAGTATCCCCGGCGTCGATTTCCACCAGATCGTGGATAAGGACCATCTTTATCACTTTGAGAACATCCAATGCAGCCGCCGTTACCGCATATTCGGACAACAAGACCGCCATAACAGCTAAATGCCAGGAATGTTCCGCGTCATTTTCATTCCGCTTGGCCCCGGTGATTACGCTTTGCCGGAGCACCTGTTTCAATTTATCGATCTCCACAATAAATTCCATTTGTTTGTTCAAGCGCTCGCTTATCAATTAAAATCGCCATCCTTGTATCCTTTTTAACCTGTTTCTTAAATTAAAATACCGCCTTCGGGCGCAAAATCCTGCTATGTGAAAACAAGTATTATTTTTACCGCAGGACATTAGCCATACTGTGCGGACTGCTTAACGATGCCGTCGAACAAAATCTCGTTGAAGCCTGAGGCCATTTTAATTTTATTTGGATTTTCTATCATAATCAGGAAAAAATCCACATAGTATTTATAAGCCCCCAATTTTTGAATTATATTGATTCTTCCATCTTTTGGTTTATAATAAAAGTATGCACATTTGTTCATTTTGGCAAAGTAAACTAACTCTACTCAGACTGCTGTATCTTTACATCGCATACACCGGACAATGCTCCCTGTATGATAAATACATCGCAAAAAGGAGTGGTAATCAGTGGATTTGTCATTTATGATTCCGTTGTCGGGAGGAGTGACCGTCCTGGTCATTCTGTACCTTATCCGCTATGTTTTTAAAGCGGACCGGGGTGATGAGACCATGCAGGAAATCGCCCTGGCAATCCGTCAAGGCGCCATGGCGTTTCTTAAACGGCAATACAGCACCATCGCTATCATGACGGTTATTGTTGCCATCCTGCTGAGTTTGTTGAGTAAGGACGGGGTACATACCCCCCTGGCTTTCGTAATTGGAGCGGCCTGCTCGGCCATAGCCGGGTTCATCGGCATGTATGTGTCGGTTAACGCCAACTTGCGGACCGCTTCGGCTGCCAGAAGCAGCCTGAACGAGGCGCTCAAAATCTCTTTCCGCGGCGGTTCGGTGACCGGCCTGGCGGTAACCGCCCTGAGCCTTTTGGGGGTGGCCGGTTTGTTTTACGGGTTCAACGGTTTCAATAACCCGCAGGAGGCACCGCTTTTGATCGTAGGCTTCGGTTTCGGGGCCAGCTTTGTCGCTTTGTTCGCCCAACTGGGCGGCGGCATTTATACCAAGGCTGCCGATGTGGGTGCCGATCTGGTCGGCAAGGTGGAAGCCGGGATTCCTGAGGATGATCCGCGCAATCCGGCGGTGATTGCCGACCTGGTGGGCGATAATGTCGGTGACTGCGCCGGACGTGGGGCCGACTTGTTTGAATCCACGGCGGCGGAAAATATCGGGGCGATGATTCTGGGGATTGCTCTTTTCCCGGCCTTTGGCGTCAACGGCATTTTGTTTCCGCTGGTGGCCCGTGCCTTTGGCCTGCTGGCCTCCATTGTCGGTATTTTCTGCGTGCGGACAACCGATGCCGGGACAAAGGACTCCAACCCTATGGCGGCTTTAAATCTCGGTTATGCAGTCACCAGTATTTTATCTATTATTGCCATGTACTTTGTAACCGACCAAATGATTAATATAAAGGGCAGTGGCCTGTATTTCTTTGCCTGCGCCGTCATCGGCATCATTACCAGTTATTTGTTCGTGTTGGTAACCCAGTATTATACCGATCTGAAATACCGCCCGGTCAGGGAAATCGCCCGTTCCTGCCAGACCGGACCGGCCACGACCATTATTACCGGATTTTCCGTCGGCCTGGAGAGCGTGGTCGCTCCGGTCATCATCATCTCCGCCGCCCTGCTTTCCTCTCATTACCTCGGTGCCGCCAGCGGCCTTGCCGGCGGCGGTGTATATGGCACGGCGGTAGCCACCATGGGGATGCTGTCGACCTGCGCGTTTATTCTGGCGATGGATACTTTTGGCCCTATTACCGATAATGCCGGCGGTATTGTGGAAATGTCCCGGCAGCCGGCCAAGGTGCGCTTTATTACCGATCTTCTGGACGGCTGCGGCAACACCACCAAGGCTATTACGAAAGGGTACGCCATCGGCAGTGCGGCGTTAGCCACTTTTCTGTTGTTTGCCGCCTATCTGGATGAAGTCCAACTGCTGGACAAATCCTTTAACCGTATTGTGGATATCGGCAAACCGGAAGTGTTTGTCGGCGGCTTTTTGGGGGCCATGCTGGTCTTCCTCTTTACTTCGACGGCCATCAGGGCGGTCAGCAATGCGGCGCAGTATGTCATTAAGGAGGTGCGCCGTCAGTTTGCCGATATACCGGGCATTATGGAGGGAACGGCCAAACCCGATTATGCCACCTGTGTCGATATTGTTACGCGGGGGGCGTTAAAGCAGATGGTTCTGCCGGGCATTATTGTCGTGGTTGTCCCCATCCTGGTCGGTATACTCCTGAAGGCGGAGGCTGCGGCTTCCTTGCTGATGATTGCCACGATAACCGGGATTCTCATGGCACTGTTGCTGAATAACGGCGGCGGCGCCTGGGACAACGCTAAAAAATGCATTGAGCTTAGCGGGTTATATGCCGGGAAAAATTCGGAGGCCCATAAGGCCAGCATTGTCGGCGATACGGTCGGTGATCCGTTTAAGGACACCGCAGGCCCTTCGCTGCACGTACTGATTAAACTGCTTAGTACCATTACTCTGGTACTGGCCGCCTTTTTTGTCTAAAACAAAAAAATCATCCTGATAAAAAACAGGTGCTGTTCGCTTTGCGCATAACAGCACCTGTTTCTTTACTGTAACCTGCCGGCAGGCCCTACCCTTCCAGCTTGAAGCTGGAACAGGCGGTATGGGTATAATAATCCACGTTCTCACCGCCGCTCACCTGGATGCTCTCCAGGGTACACAGGTGGTTGCTGTTGTAGGTGCAGCTTTCCACCGAACACTGCAGACAGTCGCAGGAGCCTTCACTTAACACATTGTTGGTTAACCGGGAATAATGACTTTTATCCAGAAAGGAACTGCAGCTGGTGTCACTATGCTTTTGAGCGGAAGGTCCCACAATATCCACACAGTTGGCGTAACATACCTGCTTTTTATTATGGGAACAGCTAACCACATTGCAGTTAATTTTATCCATTGATTTTCCTCCTTATTTAAAATACCGGTCCAGCAGTCCTTTAAAAGCACAGCCGTGCCGCGCTTCATCCTTACACATTTCATGCACGGTATCATGAATGGCATCCAGATTATGCTGCTTGGCAAGCGTGGCCAGCTTCTTTTTCCCCTCGGCCGCCCCATACTCGGCTTCGACCCGAGCACTCAAGTTGGCTTTCGTATCGGCCGCCACCACCTCGCCTAAAATTTCGGCAAATTTGGCAGCATGTTCAGCCTCCTCAAAGGCGATGCGTTTATACGCTTCGGCAACTTCCGGATACCCCTGCCGGTCAGCCTGGCGCGACATGGCCAAATACATGCCTACTTCGGTACATTCCCCGGTGAAATTAGCCCGTAAGCCATCCAGAATTTCCATAGGGATGTCCTTGACAATACCGATCCGGTGCTCATCCGCCCAGGCCAGCTCTCCGGCCATCTCCTTGAACTTATCCTTCAGGGCTTTACAGACAGGACATTTTTCCGGCGGTTCCGGTCCTTCATGAACATAACCACATACGGTGCATACAAACTTTTTCAATACATGTTCCTCCTAACCTGCTAGAATAAGGAAATTAAACATACCCCTATAGTGTTGGATTCTCCCGAAGTTTTATACTATATACCGGCGACAAATAATATCTTATGCTTTTATTATTGCGCTTTTTCATCACATACAGGTGCACAGGAAAAATAACAAAAGACCGAGAAGCAGGCAAATTGCCCCGACTCCGGTCTTTCTAAGATTTTATCTCGTTAATTTCTAAATTAACTTGAATAATTCCTGTCCCTGCACTTCGTTGTTGTACCACTTTATCAATACCGTATTCTTTTGGGACACTTCGGTGACCTTATTGATCCACTCCACTTCACTTTGGGCCTTGGATATTAGCAGCGGACTGTGTGTATTGGTCAGGTATAGGCTGGAGTTGACAACCCACCACTTAGAATGAATGCCGGCCCGTCTGAGATCTTCTGCCAGCCGCATAGCTTCATAAACAGGAGTGGCTTCCGGCAGCGTTATAATCACCACCTGTGTCTCATCTGCATTGCGGAGCCTGGGAAGAAGTGCCTGTACACTGGCCGGAATATCTCCCTGACTCTTTTGAATTTCTTTATGGTAACTTTGGGTAGCATCCAGCAAAAGGAGTGTATGCCCTGTAGGCGCCGTATCCACAACAACCACCTGATCCTCATCGGCTTGATCAACCAGCTCGGCAAAAGCCCGGAATACGGCAATCTCCTGGGTACAGGGTGAGCGTAAATCTTCTTCAATATAGGCCAGATCGGCGTCACCTACGGATTCTCTGGCCTTAGCCAGCACTTCTGTCTTATATTTTTCCAGCTCCAGCTTTTCATCGATATGACTTACTGTTAAGCTTTCGCTTCCATTTAGCATAAATTTCAGATGGTGGGCCGGATCCGTTGTCGTAAGATGGACCCTGGCTCCCTTATCAACCAGTCCCAATGCAATCGCCGCTGCCACCGTACTTTTTCCGACACCGCCCTTGCCCATAGTAAAAATAACTTTTTTGTGTGACGTGTACACATCTTCAATAAGATCGCTTAATCCGTGAACTGCAGCAATGGTGCTTTTTGCGCTTTTTCCCCCGAAAGAATCATCGTTTAACAGTTTGCGGATGCTGTCTATCCCATAGATGTTATAGGCACGCAGGGGAATAAAGTAGGTGGTAAGCGTTTTCAGCTGTTCTGGCATAGCGTCAAGGGCCTGCTCTTGCTTTTCATAAAGATTACGCGCAACTTCATCCTCCGGAGCATCCAATATCAAGCGCCCGTTGATGATCAACATTTGATTGCCGACACCAATATCTAACAGCTCCCTAAATGCCCGTTCAGCTTCCAGCAATGGCGTTTTTTCCGGTCTGGCAACCAGTATCATGATGGTCATACTCTTATCCACCAGGGTTGCCACTGCATTTTTATACATTTGTTTATTCTTTTCCAGTCCGGATAATTGCCCCAGACAGGAAGCCCCATGCGTATTTTCATTGATAAAGGTACTCCAGGCCGAAGGAAGCTGCAGCATACGCAGGGTATGGCCGGTAGGTGCCGTATCAAAGATAATGAAATCATAGCGGTCTTTTAGGGTTTCATCAGTCAGGAAGTGCGAAAATTCATTAAAGGCTGCAATTTCCACTGTGCATGATCCCGACAATTGTTCTTCCATGTTGGCCAGAACGGCCGGAGGCAACAACCCTTGATACGGTGCAATCATTGCTTCTTTGTATTCGCGTGCCGCTTCCACCGGATCCAAATTGATCACGGTAAGATCAGGGACCTCCGGTATTGCCGTGCCTTTATTATCAAGGGCGATGCCAAATACATCCTGTAAATTGGAAGCAGGATCGGTGCTGATCAGCAGAACCCTCTTCCCGCTATCCGCTAAACTGACCGCCGTAGCACAGGCGGTTGAAGTTTTTCCTACCCCTCCCTTGCCGGTAAAAAATATATACTTAGTCAGGCCGGCCCGCTCCGGTATATAGATTTCAGCCATTAACAACAACCGCCTTTACAACAGCAGTTGCCATGTTCTTTCTGGCTCTTTATCACCAGTCCTGTCCACAGGGTAAATTCTTCATTTGCAGGATATTCTTTCGTCTTTACGATCTCGCCATCCACAATGGTAATCGGCAGTACTTCCGGCCCATCTTGCTGCAGCCGGCTCTGCACCGCCTGGTTCTTGATAAAATCCTCCGGCTGGCTGGCAAGGTTAAAGCGGGAGATATCGGCTCCCTGCTGTTTTAAATTTTCAATTACGGTGGCAACCCGCAGTAATTCTTTGTCCACGCTGGCTCCACACACCCCGGTGGAACAACACATGGCCGGATCATAAATCAAGATTTTTTTCATCTTTGTCACTCTCCTGTTTTATTTTAAATCGCCTTCGTTTTAATGCGTTGCAGTAAATCTTCGACCTTAGTTTTGATGATATCCCGGGTGCGGCGGAATTCTTCGTCGCTTTTGCCGCTGGGATCTTCCAAGCCCCAGTCTTCGCGATGACTGCAGGGCAAGAACGGGCAAGCAACATTGCAGCCCATGGTAATAACGATATCCGCCGGCGGAATATCCTGCAGCAGTTTGGGCTTTTGCCGCAGTTCCATGTCAATGCCGATTTCTTTCATAATACGTACTGCAACCTGATTGATGCTGTCACGTTTGTCCGTGCCGGCGGAAAAGGATTCAAACACGCCCAGCCCCAGTACCCGTCCAAAAGCCTCTGCCATCTGCGAGCGGCAGGAATTGTGCACACAAATAAAGGCTACTCGTTTCATTTACGTTTCTCTCCTGTCATTCAAATTATCTTACTGTAATTTCAACAATCATGCTTCTTCTGGTCGGAAGCAAACTGATACGCAGCGCCGGCTTCGTTTAACAGTGTCGCTAAAAACGGATATTGCTGATAAACGCTTTCGGGAATCCAGTAATACACCCATTGGGCTGTCTTTTCAGCTTCAATAAGACCGGCCAGGCGCAGACGCGTCAGGTGTTTTGACGTAGCCGACTGCGAGATATTCAGCAGGGGTTCAATTTCACATACACAGCGTCTTCCGCCGCGCAGGTAGCACATAATGGCCAAACGGTTAACATCGGCAAGTGCTTTCAATATATCAACATATTTCATAAGACCACTCCACAGGCTTATATATTATTATATTCCCATATTGGAATATATGATATATAATTATAAAATAAAATGACGAAAAATACAATACTACCCTGATGCAGGTAAAAAGAACTGCCGCCGATTGTTCAGACCAAACCGGCGACAGCCTCAATTTGCTGCCGGCGCAGCCATGCTCCGCGTTCACTTCCCTTTAGCCCTGCGGGCATAACTCCTGTTGCTGCATCCATCCTTGCTTTTATCAAATGCAAATCCGGAATAGGCAGCGATACCGCCCTGGCAATCCGGTTAAATTCATCCAGCCGCAACGCCCCCCTGCTTAAAGCGTGAACAGCATCCACTATATTTTCCGGGGCAGCCTGCTTTAATAACGCCCTCATCTTCCCAACAGCCACCGCAGCAGCAAGCCAATCTCCCGGCAAGGTCATGCGCTGATTCCAACGCTCCAGGCTTTCTCTAATCAAATGCAGCCCCAGCACGGCAAACCGGCTCTTCGCTTCCGGCATGGTTGCCGCTACCTTGTCCAGGTCTTCCATACTGCTTTGAAACTCAACTACCGGCAGTTCGGCTACCTCAACAAAAGTGGCCTGCAACAGTCCTGCTGCAGCCAGGACTTTAAAAAACGCCGAAGGTTCCTGCGCTTCCATCAGAACTTTCCTTAATTCGGCCATCATCCTGGCCACCGGTTCATTGGCTAATTCTCCGGCAGTTGCCCGGGCTAAGCGAAGTGTACAGGGATCGACGGAAAAACCCAGACGGGCGGATTGACCGGCCAGGCGCAGTGAACGTATCGGATCATCGGAAAAATGCCGGCTGGTAGCGCGCAAAATGCCGGACTGAAGGTCTTGTATCCCCCCGAAAGGATCAATCACCTCGCCGGTTAAACAATCCACGGCGATGGAATTGACCGTCGTATCGCGGCGCAGGAGATCTTCTTCGATCGTAACGTTTGGATTGGACTGTATTTTAAAGCCTTTATACCCGCTGCCAACCTTACGCTCCGTCCGGGCAAAAGCCACCTCACACTTCTCGTTTTCAAGCCAAAGACAAAATACGGGAAATGCTTTACCGTATTCCTCAGCAGCAGGAAAAAGCATCTTAAATTGTTTTTTTACCATACCGGTAACACAGTAGTCCCTATCCTTGGGCTTCATACCCCGTAACGCATCGCGGACACAGCCACCCACCCGGTACAGGCGGCCTCCGTTGGCGGCAATCATTCGAGCAAACTCCTGCTCGGTCAGCCAAGGCTTCTCCATGATTAGCCCCTCACCTCCCACAAGACGGTTGTCTGTTTTTCGTAAACTGTGACGCCGGGTAATCCGTGCATAAACTTATTATTATCATAGCGCATACCCTGCCTAAATACAAACCGTATTCTTGCTAAGCCGCTGCCTCCCCTACAGCATACGTTCCAGAAAAGCCCGTGTCCGCGGATGAGCGGGAGCGGTAAATATGGCTTCCGGGGCACCCTCTTCCACGATCTCGCCGTTATCCATAAAAATAACCCGGTTGGCCACTTCCCGGGCAAACGCCATCTCATGGGTAACCACCAGCATGGTCATATGCTCTTCAGCCAGCTGACGCATGGCTTTCAGCACTTCACCGGTCAGTTCCGGGTCCAGTGCTGAAGTCGGTTCATCGAACAGCATGATGTCCGGTTTCATGGCCAAAGCCCGCGCAATGGCCACCCGTTGTTTTTGTCCGCCGGACAAACGGGAGGGATAATTATTGCGTTTTTCCGCCAAGCCAACCTTACGCAGCAGCGCTTCAGCCTCGGGTATAATGTGCTCCGGTTTAACACCTTGCACCAGGATTGGTGCCTCAATTAGATTTTCCAGTACCGTCAAATGGGGAAACAAATTAAACTGTTGAAAGACCATGCCCATTTTACCGCAAATCCGCCGGACTTCGGCATCGGACACGTAACGGCTCCGCCCGTCTGCTCCCGGCGAAACCAGCAATTCACCGCCAATTTTTATACTGCCCCGTTCAATGGTTTCCAGATGATTTAAGCAGCGCAAAAAGGTACTTTTTCCTGATCCCGACGGACCGATAACCGCTACCACTTCCCCCTTTCCCACTGTCAGGGAAACACCTTTCAAAACTTCTAAATTTTGAAAGCGTTTATAAATGTCATACGCTTCAATTATTTTCATTTTACTCTGCTCCTTACTCATCATAGGCGGCATAGCGCCGCTCCAGTTTCTGGAACAGCCAGGTCAGCACCAGTGTCATAACCAGGTAAAAACCGGCCGCCACCAAAAACGGCGTAGTGGAAAAGTCGCGCTGCACGATCGTCCTGGCGGTACGTAAAAGATCATTCATGGCCAGCACATAAATCAGTGAAGTGTCTTTCACCAGAGTGATGGTCTCATTGCTGATGGGTGGCAAAACCCGGCGGACCACCTGTGGCAGGATAATGCGCCGCATGGTTTGTACATAGTTCATCCCCAGCACTTTGGCCCCCTCATACTGCCCCCGGTCAATAGACTGAATGCCGGCACGAAAAATCTCCGCAAAATAGGCAGCATAATTCAAAACAAAGGCTAATACTGCCGCCGGAAAATCATCCAGCCTGATCCCGATATACGGCAATAGCGGCAGCGCAAAATAGACAAATAATAATTGCAGCATGAGTGGTGTTCCCCTAAACAGCCAGATATAAACACCGATTCCACCGCTTATGACCCGGTAGCGGGAAATACGCCCCAATGCCAACAATAATCCCAATGGCAATGACAGCGCAATCGTTACAAAAAACATCCGGAGCGTTACCACCGTACCGTCGAGCATTGGTCCGATTATCGTCCCTACATATTCCATAAACAACTCTCCTGTATCGTAATCATCCAAGCTGCCCCCGTGCAAAGTGCCAATGGCGGTTGCCATTGGCACTTTGCGGCTGGCTACTTACTATTTAACAATTTCGGCTCCAAACCACTTCTGGGAAAGGGCTGCAGAAGTGCCATCCTGTTTCATATCATCCAACGCTTTCTGTATTTTTTCCAGCAGTTGTTTATCGTCCTTACGCAGGCCCACACCGTACTCCTCTACACCGAAATGGTCGGTAAGCACGGCATATTCACCGGGTTTCTTCGCAATATAGTAACGTCCTACCACTTCATCAACAACAACCGCCGACAGACGGCCGGCTTTTAAATCCATCAAAGCCGCCACATTATCACCATATTTTTTTAATTCTTTAAAAGACTGTAATACAGCCGCTTCTTTTTCGATCGCTTCCACGCTGCTGCTGCCGTCCTGAGTACCGACAACCTGTCCGGCTAAATCCGCTTTGTTCTTAATCGGTGAATTGGCATTTACAATAATAATCTGATGATTTTCCATATACGGTTTAGTAAAGGCGATATTCTCCCGGCGTTTTTCCGTAATGGTCAATCCGTTCCATAAAACATCGACCCGTTTACCGTTTAGTTCCGCCTCCTTGCTGCTCCAGTCAATGGGCTTAAATTCCACTTCCAGCCCCGCTCTTTTGGCAGCTTCTTTGGCCATATCAATATCAAAACCCACGATTTCGTTATTTTCATCTCTAAAACCCATCGGCGGGAAATTATCGTCCAGTCCAACTACGATTTTTTTTGGTCCTGTATTTCCGCAGCCGGCCGCCAGCAACCCAAACAGCAACAACCCCAATACCGCACACAACACTTTTTTCACATGCATTCCCCCACGATAAAAAATTGATCATCTCTATTTTACTTTAGTACAGTAAATTAGAGAATCACTAAAAAGTGATGAATTTTAACATTATACCTCTTTACTTAACCGCTTACTCCGCTTTTCTCGAAATATCACACTTTTCAATATTCATATAGGAAAGACATTTCCGGGAAATGTCTCTAACAAAAAAAGAACGATGACTTACTCACCATTCTTTCACAGCCTTCGTCCCTGATTTCATATTAAGCTGCCGTTCCGTACTTCGCTACTGCCGATAACTCACTAATCAATCGCAATCGGCAGTAGCCTGTGCCGCTGGACTGGCAACAGTAAATTGCCAACTTTACGTAAGAATATATTTTCGTATCGCATGGGCAACGCCATCTTCATCATTCGACAAAGTTACATACTTTGCTGCCTGTTTTACGGCTTGTTCCGCATTGGCAACCGCAATCGGCAAGCCTGCCAGTTCCATCATGCTGATATCATTGTAATTATCGCCAAATACCATAGTATGAGCCAGATCAATTCCCTGCCTGTTGGCAAAATACTGTAGTGCCGCTCCTTTGGAAACGCCCTGCGGCATGATATCAAGCCCATCCTTTTCCGACGAAACGATGGAAAGCAATCCAGCACGATTATGCTGCCCTTCAAATTTCCTGACCTGCTCTGCACTAAGTCTCCAAATGAATAATTTCAGTAAACTTCCCAGCGGCAACTCTTCAGCTTGGGTCAATTCTTTAAGAGGAACCCGGAACTCCGGGTCTACCTTATTGTTATACTGATGAAACAGCTGTACCCTTTTGCTATCGGGCCGGCAATAAATACAATCATAGGTGCTGACAGTAAAGTCATACCCACGTCTAATACAATACTCAACCATAGTCCGGTCATGGTCACAAGGGAGATGCCGGCTATAAATAACCTCACCCGTGCTCTGCTCACGTATCAAGCTGCCGTTACAGGAAATAATCGGTGCCGAGACCCCTATTTGCTTTGCCAGAGCCTTTACATAAAGATCATTGCGCCCGGTGGCCAGTATTACCGTGATCCCGCATTCCTGCAACTGCTGTATTGCCTTAACGCTTTCTTCACTTATCTCCATGTTCGAGTTCAGCAATGTGCCATCCAAATCGCATACACAACACTCAAATTTCATAAAATCCCCTTTTCCCGCTACACTACCCTTTTACATGCAACTCCGGGCTGGTAAAGTATTTAAGAAATAGCAAATCTCCGAGTCGGGCACCTCCAGCCTGATCCGAACCGCTGCCGCCCGCACAATACCTTTTAGATATTGGAATTCGTCCTGCCGTTCCGACTGTATTTGACTACTCCAGGCAGGACTTTGCAAAGCTTCTCCGGCATGAATCCGGTCAAACATACAGGCAGCATGCAAATAGATACGCACAACGGCATCCTGAGAGATCTGTCCCTTGAAGAAATAATCGCTGACTCTTTCCACCAAAGTTTCACAACATCCCCGAACCTGATCGACCGGCAGAGTCTTAACAAATTTATTCAGTTGACCGGCAAGCAGCGTATAAACTTCAGTGGCCAAAGCTCCGTCAATACCGGACAGGCTTGAATCCTCCGGTTCCATTTTCAATAATGCACAAATCCGGCTGATACCGTCCGGGGAAAACAGTTCACTGACATGGATAAACGGCAGCCCGCTGATCTGAGGATCAAAGCTGCCTACGGCGATGCGCAACTGCTCACCTAATTCCGCAACCATTGATTTAATGTCGTTCATTGCCCCTGCCGTGATGAAATTCATATCGCGCGCCGCCGGAATGCTTTCCAGCAGAATTTCCTTGATTTTTTCCGCAACCCCCTCACCGCTGGAGCAGGTAACCAAAATAACTTCTTTCCCCTCATCGCGTTTAGGCTTCCTGCGCTGCCTCAGAGTCAGCGTATACTCATCGTAAGCCTCATAAATATTACTGACCGCCTGCTCCAGATTATCATCCGTTGTCAGAACCCTTCGTCCCGCTTCCAGAACCAACGCCGTAGTCACATTAGGAATGATGCGCAGCGGAACATGCGTGGCGTTGGTCAGCATATTTTCCATCGTCACCAGAAACCCCATATCAACAAGAATAATAACGCCCTGGCCTTCGTTGGCCTTTAAGATAACCTCCTGCAATTCCTCTACCGTTTTCGCATTGCTTTTATTTAAAGGAATATCATAAGCTTTTACATGATCGGTTCCCAGCAGATTATTGGCTACTTCGGCCATATTCTGCGCAGTTCCCCGGCCGTGCGCCACAATAATCAGACCGATATGCGATCTCATGATATCTTCAGAACCATGAATCAAAAACATGGCAACAAAACCAAGTTCATCCGGGGACATCTTAACGCCGAGTTTGTCATTCAGCATCGCAGCATTGTCAATGACTACGCCATAGGCGTGGCTATGCTCTGTTTTAATGGCTTTAAGATTGGGATTATAAATAATTCGCCCGGAAGCAACCCGTTCTTTAAACTGCTGCAAATGCAGGGCCAGTGCTACCAAGGTTTTGCGCCCGTATTTGCGGCCCAGTTTTACGGCAGCGTCATTTAGCAGCAGGCTTGCCGCTTCCCAGATCTCCTGTTGAATAATACTGACGGGCATGTCGGAATTTTCCGGCTTAAAGAAGGCCTGTACAACGGAACCAAAATATTTCTCCAAGTCCTTCCCTACCTGGCTCTCTATATCTTCATCCGACATCTGCATCTGCCGGTAGCTGCCAATCTTTTTATCAATATAGCCATATAAATCAATAGGAAGATCGTAGTCAT
Source organism: Propionispora sp. 2/2-37 (assembly GCF_001298735.1). Lineage (GTDB taxonomy): Bacteria > Bacillota > Negativicutes > Propionisporales > Propionisporaceae > Propionispora. The sequence goes on from NZ_CYSP01000011.1 coordinate 149,401, forward strand.
TCAGGAGGCTTTGTACTAAGGGCTGCCCCCCTGGTTCGACCAGAATACCTTCTTTAAATATCCTCTGTATGGAAGCATCCATCACTTCCTGCTTGCGGACCATCGAGAATATTCTTTGCGGAATGACCGTATTGTCCACCGTCAGCTTTCCCACCGACGAGGCCAAAGAAGCCAAATAACTTTTAGCGCAGCAAAGCTGCAGGTCATTGCGCAATTCCCCAATATTAGCCGGACAATTATAATAGGCAAAGGTCTCCAAAGCCTCCCCGGAAATCCAGATTGGCAAACCTAACCGTATGGCCTCCTGTTTAACAAAATGGGCGATTAAGGCAATCCTCTCCTTGACCGGCCGTTCGCTGATCCGCGGCAGGGTGATCTGTACCGGAATACGTCGCCGGAATGTCGTTAACAAAGAACTTGAAATATCTTCCGACGTGGCGCAAATAAGCATCAACTGCGCTTTCCGTTCTTCCCGGGTTTCCCCCAGCCTCCGGTACATCCCCTTGTCCACCAGCATAAACAGTAATTCCTGCCCGGCCGGTGGCAATCGATGAATCTCATCCAAAAACAGGATACCACCGCTGGCTCTGTCCACCAGCCCTTCGTGTTCCTCAACAGCACCGGTAAAAGCCCCTTTGACGTAGCCAAAAAGTTGCGACAGCAAGAGTTGCGAATTGTCTGCATAATCGGCACAGCAAAATGTGATAAAGGGTACTTTCTGATGATTTTGTTCAGATTGCCAGATTTGATCCGCATACCGCCACATGGCTTCCGCCATCAGACTCTTACCGACACCCGTCTCACCGCAAATTAACGTATGCAAACCGTTGGGCGGATATACTACCGCAGCCTTGGCCAGTTCAATTTGCGCCTTGATACTACCCTCGCTGCCTACAATACCGGAAAAGGCGCTGCACTTATTATCGTTCTCCGGCTGCTTTGGCCCGCTGCCAGCGTCCTCTTGCCCGGATAGGAATTGCCGGGAGGGAAGTTTTGACTCTGCTTTGGCAGTCGAAACATACAGTACAGGACGTATTCCCTGCTTTCTTACGCAGCCTAATTTACATAATTTATTAAGGTCCGCCGAAGCATCACTACGGTGAATAGCTAACGCTGCCGCAACCGTTGCCGCGCTTACCCCCGGCTCAATTCTCTTAATGATCGCTTCCGCAGTGCTGCGTTCTATATATTCTCTTACTTTATCAATTCTAGCCATGCCAGTCTCCCCTGTCTCTTGGAGAATACTTAATACCGTCAAGCCCTGTAACCTGCTACAAGAATAATCGCTATGGATACAATACTTCTTAACCGGAATATAATGGAACACCGAAGTCGGCGGAAATGGCCTTAAGCTCGGACAGCAATCCGGCAGGTACCGAAACCCCCGTTGTCAGGGTTTGTTTTTCCGTGTTTTGTTCCCGTTCTCCCGGCAGATAGATTTCGGTAATACCGGCAGCCCTTTCCCCAGTCTTGACCTGCTGTAAAAAGGCCTCGGCCCGTTCATAGTAACTGTCCAGTCCGAGAAATGCATCAGCCTTCATTACAATAATCAAGTGTCCCATATTTGCTTGCTTTTGTCCAGAGGAATAGGAAGCAACATTCTTTCCGAAAGCAGCCCCGGTGAAAACACCGCTTAAATGATCTACTGCCAGAGCCAACGCATACCCTTTCGGTCCGGCCATCGGTAAAATCATTCCCTTAAGAGCTGCCTCCGGGTCGGTTGTCGGCCGTCCGTCCTCGTCCAAAGCCCACCCAACCGGGATAGCAATCCCCTGTTTCGCAGCCGCAATAATTTTTCCTCTGGCCACAACGCTAGTAGCCAGATCAATCACCACCGGCTCCTTATTTTTTCTTGGCAGGCCGATGGCAACCGGATTCGTACCTAAGACAGCAGATTTACCGCCCCACGGCGGCATAGCCGCCAAAGCGTTGGTTAAAACGAGCGCAACATAGTTCCCCCTGGCGGCAAGCTCACAATAATAACCGGCTGCGCCGAAATGATTGCTGTTTCTAACGCCGGCAACGCAGATGCCCGACCGCCCTGCTGAGTCCATGGCAGCCTGAAGCGCTCTGCTGCCCACCACGGCTCCTAGCCCGTTGTCACCATCCACCGCAATCACAGCCGGCCAGGTATTTTGAATGCTGATTTGGGGACGGCAGTTTATTGTCCCGTTGCCCAGCCGCATCAAATACCGGGGAAAACGGCTGATGCCATGGGTGCCGACTCCCCACAAGTCCGCTTTAATTAAGTTGGCAGCAACACATTCCCCGTCTGCCACAGGTACTCCGGCTTTGTGAAGTACCTGTACCATAAATGTTTGCAGACCTTCAACCGGCAAACGCACTTGATCACTCAAATGAATTCCCTCCCGTGTCTTGCCGATTGCCGGCAAATTATTTAATAATGCCTAATGCGCCGCCAATCAGGGCAAATGCAAATAAAGACAATAAAATATTGATGATCCGGTACCCTTTCATGACTGCCCGCCAGCTCACAAGAGTAATCACTAACGGCAATGCTTTGGGGACAATCTTGTCAAGCAAATCTTTAAAGACAATTTCCTTCCCTCCCAGAACAGCAACAAAGCCCACATCCACCGTTATAAACTTGCAGACCATAATTCCCAGGACAAACAAACCCATTATGGAAAAAAAGGTGGTAATCGTTTTAAACAAACCGCCCTCCAGCAAGGTGGTAACCGCCGATGTCCCCAATTGGTAGCCTTTTCTGATACTGAAGCGGGTAACAAAGAAATCATATCCTAATAAGGCCAGGGCAAAAACCAACGGACCCATCAGACTCCCTGACGCTGCCCAGCCCAGGCAAATTCCCAATATGACCGGTTTATACAAGGCCCCGGAAATGGTATCGCCAATCCCGGCTAAAGGCCCCATGAGCGAACTTTTCAAATCGATAATGGTTTGTTCCGAGATATCCTCCCCTTTGGCCTTTTGCTCTTCCAAGGCAATGGTAATACCGTGAATAACGGCACCCCAGCGGGGTTCGGTATTAAAAAACATCATATGACGCTTTAAGCCGGCGATCACTTCTTCCTGCTTATCAGGGTACAGTTTTTTAAGTATCGGCCCCATCATTGATGCAAAACCCCCGGCCTGCATCCGCTGATAATTATATGACAAATGACTCATCAGCCACCAGCGCAGCGTAGCCATTTCCAGATCTTTTGCTGTCAAGCTTACTTCCTTGCCTTCCATCTTTTCCTTCATTATATTTCATCCTCCTCAGCGGCACTGGCTTGTACTTTAGGCTGCAAAGAAATGTAGACATAACCCATGGCAGCACCGATAAATGCACCAAACAGTAAATTGTTCATCCCTGTAAATGCGCTAATGACAAAACCCAGCCCGAAAAATACCAGAAGCTCCTTCCGGGCCATATATTTGAGCAGCATGGCTACACCAACAGCCGGCAGTACCTTGCCCACCGTGTTAAACCCTGCTATGCCCCAGGCCGGAACGGCAGCCAGCAGTCCTTCAATGACATCCGGCCCATAATAAGCAGCCAAAAAAGCAGGTATTCCACGTACAACCATAACGACAAACTGCGAAGGGATGGCCTGCAGCAGCATAATGCCCCTTACATCGCCCCTTTCGGCATATTTATCCTGTATGGACGGCAGCATGGAGTTTACCGACATAAACAGAATCCAGGCATAGTTGCCGATAACGCCGATGGATACGGCCATGACAACCGCTTGCTCAATACTGATATTACTTTGAATAGCTACTGCCGTCCCCAACAGTCCTGCCGAATAAAGATCCGAAGGATTGGCACCGCCGGTGCTGTTCCAGCCTAGAAAGGCTACATTGATGGCGGCACCGATAATCATTCCCTCAACCGGTTGTCCATAAATCAGGCCCACCCAGAATCCAGCCATAATCGGCTCGCGAATCAGCCACCACCCCAAAGGATTGGATGAGCATTGCATCCAGGCCAGTAATCCTACTAAAACAGCTTGAAACATGACTTTCCCCCCTAATCTATTCCTTTAAAAGCTTATGTCAGTTGCCACTTTGCTATATTCCATCTTGGCATCTTCCGGTGTTGCCTGAAAAAATATGTTTACACCCTTCGCGCTCATCTCATTTAACATATCTGCATCTTCCTGATTTAAAGTCATATTCTGGTAAACAGCTTTTCTGCCCGGCCCTGCGCCTAACCCGCCAATCTGCAATTGGTCAATCGGGAATCCCTTCTCCCAGGTCTGCTTGGCGGTACTAACGTCTTTAAACAGAATCAGTGCGGTACCATCACCCAGGTTATTCTTGTTCCAGGCTTTAATAAAGGTGTCAATACTGACAACACTGCATTTGACACCCGGCGGTGTTGCCATTTTGTAAATATTACTCATTACCGAGTCCTGGGCCAGGGTATTGTTTACAACTATAATTTTGGTAGCCTCCGTCTGTTTTAACCATTTAGCCACTACTTGTCCATGTATCAAACGAAAATCAATGCGTATAAGAGAAATTTTGGCCATTGTACGCCCTCCCTGTATTGATCAATCTGCCTGGCCGGTTACAAACTGTCCAGTTCCTGCATTTCCACCAGAATATTTTGGCAGCCGTTTTTCCCGGCCCTGACAACGGCTTCCACCAGAGCCTGTCCCCGCAGAGTCAGGCGGGAAGAGGCGGCTTCGATCAGCATGCCCAGGCTTAAACCGGCAACGGCAGTAATATTTTTGGTAGTCGAGATAGCGGCCGAAATGTTGGCCGGGGTCCCCCCAAATAAATCGCTGATCAGCAACGTTCCTTCCGGCATGGCTGCCAAAACATTTTGAATTTCCTGCATAAAATCGGCCGGATCCATGCCCGGCATTAACGAACATGCCGTAACACTTTCCATATGGCCGATAATCATTTCCGCACTTTTCACTAATTCTTCACCAAAACGGCCATGGGTTACCACAATAATTCCCGGTATTACATCGTTAACATCTGACAATATGATCGCCTCCTTTGTCTATAAGGCCTGATTTACCTCCTGAATTGACGAGCCTTAGCAATGGCTTCAACAAATTCTCTGGCAGCTAAAGTAACCTTATTATAATCTCCGTCTTTTTTATGGGCCTTGGTAATATAACTTCCTACACCTACAGCATCACAACCGGCTTCAATCCACTCATGGACATTCTGCGGTGTAGCTCCTCCGGTAGGGATAATTGATGCCTGAGGTATTGGCGCTTTAATCGTTTTGACGTACTGGGGTCCCAGTGAGTCGGCAGGGAATAGTTTGACCATATCGGCACCGGCTTCCAGTGTTTCCAGCACATCCTTGGGCGTCATGGCCCCCACTACGGATATAGCCTGATAGCGATTACTCATTTTTATCATTTCAGCGTTCAGATGCGGACTTACTAAAAGTTCGGCTCCGGCGAGAATAGCCGCCCTTGCTGTCTCGGCGTCCAGCACCGTTCCTGCGCCAATAACCACCTCTCCGTTTTGATACGTCCGGGCCAAAGACTCAATAATGCTGAGCGCACCGGGCACGCTCATCGTCACTTCCACCGCACCGACACCCCCTTTGATGCAGGCTTCCGCCACTTTATGGGCTTCTTCCGTATTGTCGCTGCGAATAATAACCACAATGCCCCCGTGCATAATCTTACATAAATTCTCGAATTTTTTACTCATTATCCATTCCTCCCTTATTTTCTTAAGATGATTTGGAAACGGCATACGGATCTAATCTCATGGTTTACAGGACACACGATACTTAGGCTCAAGTCCGGACAGTACCCTGACAACTTCTTCCGCCGCCATAACCCCGGCACCAATAATAGCTTCCTGGGTATATGCCCCGGCATGGGCAGTAAGAACAACATTTTTCAGTTCTCTTAGTGGTGATGCGACCGGGGGTTCCTGTACATAAACATCCAAGGCCGCTCCGGCAATCAGCCCTTGCGTCAAAGCGGTATATAAATCCTCCTCAACAATCAGTTCGCCCCGGGCTGTGTTGATAATGCAGGCCGTCCGTTTCATCAGGCGCAGTCTGTCGAGGTTAACCATGCCCGCGGTCTCTGCCATGGCCGGCGCATGCAAGGACACAAAATCAGCTTGCCTGAATAATTCATCCAGGGCAACATAGCGCACGTTATATTGCTCAATAAACTCCTGTCTCGGATATACATCATAGGCAAGGATCTTCATACCAAAGGCCGAAGCCCGTTTGGCGACCTCACCGCCAATATGTCCCATGCCAACGATTCCCAGTTTTTTCCCGGAAAGTTCCATACCGGTATGCCGATACCACTCGCCCCGCCGGATGGAAACATCCATTTGCGGGATTTGCCTGGCTATCGACAACAGCAATCCCACTGCCAGATCGGCTACCGATTTACTGTTCGCACCCGGAGTTATCGTGACGGCTACGCCGTACTGTTCTGCTGCAGTTGTATCAATGGAATTGTAGCCTACTCCCTGTTTGGCGATTACCTTAAGTGTCGGCGCCCCGGCAGCAATAACTGCCGCAGTAATTTTTTCGCTTCCGGCAATAACGCCGCTTACTCCTTTCATCATTTCCAAAAGTTCTCGTTCATTCAATGCACGGTCATAAGGATTTACTATGATTTCATATCCCTGTGCCTTTAGAATACCTATAGCTTCAGGTGAACGTGACCGTTCCCTGGATCCGACCAGGACCTTTTTTCCCATTTGCCACCAACCCCTATTTTTAGAAGAATCTCATGACCGTAAAGGGCCACTCAAACCAGTCAATAACCTCCCCCTTTATGAAGTACGACTACACAATATGCAATAATCGTGCCACTACACATCCCAGGCGCAATATCACTGCATTTTACCAACAATAAAACCCGATAGTGTAGTAAAAAACTACACTATCGGGTTTTATTGTTGGAATTATACATATATGAAAAATTGCAAAGATTATAGATGCCTGCTTTGCAAATTTACCTTGCAATAATTGTCAATATCTTCTTTGCCGGAAACATGAAGAAGGTAAAAAATAGCTTCGGCTTAACGCCAAAGTCCTCCAACCGCCGGAGAATGAAGGAATTGTAACAGAAGATAAATCGCCAGACCGGCTAATCCCCCTACCACCGAACCATTAATCCGGATCCATTGCAGATCTTCCCCGGTTTTCTCCTGTATCAGGCGGTTCAGTTCTTTATCTGATAAAGCCTGCAGTGCATCCCGGACAACCATGCCGATAACCTGATGATCGTTTTCAATGATATGACGGGCCGCCTCCTGTAAATAATGTTCTAATCCGTCCTGAAACTCCCGATTGCTGCAAAAAGCCTGCCAGTACTGTTCCATAACTGCCAGCAGCCATGCGGTCACTGGCCCCTCACCGGCAGCGTCCTGCTCCTGGTCATCCTGCCGCACCTCTAACCGCAAGGCCTCCAGTGCATCAAGGATAATCTGCCGCCAGGGAATTTGTTCCATAACCCCGTCCTTCCATTCTTCAATAGCATGGTTCCAGCCCGGGTCTGTAGCCAGCTGTTCGGCAACTTCACCCAGCCGGTGATGAATCCAAACCCGCAGGGGATGCTCAGGCTGACGGGACAATTCCCTGAGCAGATTGACCAGTTCATGCTGAAACGAATCCGCGGTTCCCGCCAAGTCAAAAGCATTGGTCCTTTCATTCAGCCATTCTAAAATCATTCCCAGTAAATTGCCGGTTTTCCGTTGTTTGTAGTGTTGCAAATAGTCATATATCGTTTGCCGGGCAACATCCTTTTCCGCCAATGCAGCAAGTTCCATAAACAGAATGGTTATAAACTGTTCATCCTTGCGATGGGTTAAAACCCATTTGGCCAGAGAATGTACCGTCTCTGTCAAACGTAACTGCCGGAGCTTTTCTTGCAGTTCATTTTCCAGTACCGACGCCATCTGAACAAGATTCAGCCTAAAAAATAAATTTCTGCCATGCCGGATAGCCATACTGCAAAATTCTTGTCTCACGTCAGGTTTTTCCAGCCACCGGAGCAGCATATCCACCAAGCGGACACTTTGTATGCGTTCCACTAATTTCTCTTTCGTTAAAAATTCATACGTTACCATCCCGGCGGCCGCCTCAATAATTTTCAGGCGATTGCGGGGTATAATCGCCGTATGCCAGGGAAAGCCTAAAGGTCTTTTAAATAACGCGGTTACGGCAAACCAGTCGGCAATGCCTCCGACCAAGGCTGCTTCCATCGCCACAAAAAAAGCCTGACTAAAAAACCAATCGCGATAGCTGAGTCTCAACCCCCAAGAGATCAAAAACAAGATAAAAACAATTAATAATACCCGGTCTGCCCGGTTATAGCGTTTCATCTGTTCACCATAACCTTTCCAACCAGTAAGTCAAAACGAACAGCAGCATACCTGCAATCCCTCCCATCAACGAACCGTTAATGCGGATCATCTGCAAATCATCGCCTACTTTGCTTTCGACAAACTCGCTTAAGCGTTCATCAGTAAACTGCTGTAACTGTTCTCTCACCATCCCGGTTACTTGACTGCGATATTGTTCGTTATACACTTCCAGCTGTTTCGTTACCCATGTATCCAAAACGGCCTGCTGCACCGCATTGCCTTTAAACTCTCTGACCAAGGTATCCATAATTTGATCGGCATACTTCCGGCATTCTTCACCGCCAGCGGCGGCTGACTCCAGCAGACGGCAGCCATACCGGCTGAGTTGCGGCTCCAGCTCCGGATTATCGCGAATACAGTAATTTTTCCAATTATCCAGCCGCTTTTTTAGGTCCCCGTCACCTTCCATCTGTACAATAAGCTCTGCCAGCCAGGTCTTGAGTTTGTGCCGCAAGGGGTGATCGGTACTTTTTAGTTCGCGTAAGATTTTGTGGATTCTAGCTTCCGCCGAATCTACCAGGCGGTCGGACAGTAAATCGAGCAGCCAGCTTACAAACTTATGCCGTTTCGTTCCCCGCTCATATCCTTTTCCCACTTCCGCAAACAACCCCTGCAAGATTTTGCGGTTCTCCCGCTGTCCGACAATACAGTCAAGCTCATCCAGAAGAAAATTGATGATCTGCTCATCATAACCTCGCTGTATTGTCCAGGCCAGGACATGGGCGGTAATAGGCGAAAGAGAGATTTGTCCGGCATGCTGCCGCAGCAAATCTGCCAGCAGACGCCCTACGATATGGGCATCCAATTGCTGCAAACCGAGTTGCAGCACGGTATGCAGCATCTGCCTGCTGTGCTGCTTTCCCGGACTTTCCTCCAAATAACGGATTAACAATCCGGAAGCTCCGCCATAGCGGGACAGGGTATGCCGAATATTATCCGTTGTCAATAAATCATCCTCAACAAAAGCCACCAATTCCCTAAAAATCCGTTCACGGTTTTGGGGGATGATCGCTGTCCGGTAAGAAAAACCCAATGGTTTGCGAAACAGGGCCGTCACGGCGAACCAGTCCGCCAACCCGCCGACCATAGCCGCCCAGCAGCCGCTGTTGATCAGACCGCCATAAAAATAAGTGCTGTAAGGATAGCTGACAAAATAGCCCAGGGTAGCAAGCCCTAGCGCGGCAGTTGCCCCGAACCGGATATTACTCATAAAAATCCACCTCGCGTTTCACCCTTACCGGAAAGAATCCACTCTACTGGTACATTATATTCACCGTGCTCTACTTAGCCAGCAAGGCTGCCTGTATATCCAAATCCCTTCCCGGTTTTAGTGTGATTATATCCTCCCGGTTCATCCTGCATGCCCTCCTATTCTTTGGCGGAAAACTATTCCTGCCAGTTTTTGCAAACGTCCACCCATTTCAGGGCCTGCGCATATTGATACAATTCATCGCAATGTAATTCAATGGCTGAATTGCTGCTCCCGCAGGCGGGAAATACCGTCTCAAACCGGTTAAGCGAAATATCGGTATAAATGGTGACGTTCTGATTCTCAATAGCAAACGGACAGACACCGCCTACTGCGTGCCCCGTCCATTCCAGAACTTCTGCCGGTGTCAGCATTTTAGGCTTAATGCCGAACTCCGCTTTAAATTTGCTATTATCAATCCGGGCGTCACCGGCGGCGACTACCAAAATGCAGCCGCTTTCCTGCCTGAAAGAAAGCGTCTTTGCTATGCGGGCCGGTATTACCTGCAAGGCCTGTGCCGCCAGCTCCACCGTTGCGCTGGACACCTCAAATTCCAGTACATCGTTGTCTCTTCCGTACTGTTTAAAATACGCTTTTACTGCTTCAATTGCCATTTAACATTCTCCTTGGGCTTAAAAAGAAGGCTCTTTTCAAGTTATTTTACACAATAATCTTTTACATATTTCCCATGAAAAAAGCAAACTCCTGCCGGAACTTGTAAAGTCTGAAGAGTAATAGTGTACTGTCATTTCTCTCCTTCGTCAGCAAAAACCTGCTCTGTCAGCCTCGCGCGGAGGCCGTAAATGCCTTTCCTTCAGCGCTTATTCAGCCCGCCCCGGGCATCAACGGCAAGATATCCCTCCACCATGCCCTCCCGGTGCCCGATCAAAAAGCTGGTCATGTTGGCAGCAGCGCACGCATGATTAGGGATGACTTCGATTTTATCGCCCACCTGCAGCCGGGTGCTTCCTTTAACTCTCAGTTTGCCCACTTCCTCGGACAAACTGTCAACGGTCAATTCCGGATGGTTCCTAACGCAGCCATAGCCGCTCACCAGGGACAGGCTGTGTGCCCCCTTGTCCAGCCCCAGGCATTTGCTGCCGGCATCCATGATGAAGGTATCCGCTGCCGGCTGAGAAATAATGGTGGCAAGCACGGTCAGGGCGCACCGTTCCGCAGGTACCATTCCTAGTGCCACCTGTATGGCATCATAGAAGATATAGTTTCCCGGCCGCAGCATGGTGATAATCGGATTCTGTACCGCAAAAGGTATGGTCGGAGTGCTGCCGGTAGCCACGATTTCCACCGGGTAGCCCTGTTCCAGCAGCAACTGCCGCGCCTGCTCCAATGCAGCCGCTTCTTCTTGCGCTACTATTTTTACGTCCTCCGGTGAGCGTACCCCATACACCTGTCCCGGATGAGTTGCAATCCCCTTAAATTTTAACCGCGTAAACCGTTCTAACCCCCCTGCCAGGCCGGGCACCTCCTCCGGCCTGACGCCAAAGCGATGCAAGCCGCAGTCAACAATAATCAGATAATCAATTGTCATGCCGGTATCTTCCAGCGCGGCACTCCATTGCTCAGCGGCTGCAGTTCCATCAAAACTCAGGGTAACATGCGCACTCCGGGCCATAGCCATGACCCGCGAAATATTGGCATGGGCTGCCACCGGATACGCCAGCATAATATGATCGTAGCCGGCTTGTACCAGCCTTTCCGCTTCATCAATCGTGCCGGTTAAGAATCCCTCGGCACCGTATTTTCCCTGCAGCTGCGCAATAGCCGTGCTTTTATGAGTTTTAAGCATGGGGACCAGTTTTTTGCCATGCTGCCGGCAAAGCGCAGCTATTTCCTGCATATTCCGTTCCAGCTTAGCCATATCCACTAAAAACCCCGGCGTCGCCAATTGCTCAATTCTCATCCAAAAACCGCCCTTCTGTCCCTGACTATAAAACACTGTTATCTTCATTATAATCGCTGTCAGATAAAAAAATCCTGCCAGGTTATCAAAAAATAACCGGCAGAAGGTTGCCTATCCAGGCAACTGAAAGATTTTATAAGTCAACAAATTTCCTTTCCACAATTGATTCATTTCCCGCTTTTACGATGGCTACGGCCATTTTTCCATCCAGCCCGCCGACTTGCACTTCGGTATTATCCAAAATGGCATTTACGAAACTGCTATCTTCGGCGATATAGGCATCCTTAAACAAATAGGTCCAACTGTGCATGGTGGGACGTTTCAGATCATGATTCTTAGTACAGGTGAGCAATTTTTTCTCGTGCATATCGCCAATACAGATCACACCCTCCGTCCCCAGGATCTCAACCCTGGCATCATAACCGTACTGTACATACATGGCTCCGTCGATGCAGCCCTGCATACCATTGTTGAATTCCATATTCATGATGACGTTATCATAAAAATCGGGGTACCGTTCTTTTACCTCCTTATTTCTAAAATTTCCGCCAATAGCAAACACCCTCTTTACGTCGCTGCCGGTAAACCATCTTACCGTGTCGATATCATGGCTGTTCACCTCTGCCAGCGGACCATTGCTCTTTTGGATATCAAACATCCATTCCCGGGGCTTGCTTGGGCCTCTGGTTTGTGATTTTACCAGAACGACATCACCAATTTCACCATTCTCCACCATTTTTTTTGCTGTCCGGAAACTGTCGTCAAATCTTCGCATAAAACCAATCTGCAGTTTAACTCCGTGTTTTTCAGCCGCCCGAATCATTTCATCACATTCGGCTACATTCATAGCCATCGGCTTTTCACAAAAAATATGTTTTTGGGCTTCAGCGGCCGCCACGGCAATTTCCTTATGGTATTTTGTCGGACAGGCAATAATGACCGCATGTATTTCGGTATCCCGTAAGACCTCATGATAGTCCTGATACCATTTTTCAATTCCCAGTTCCTGCGCTGCAGCTTTTGCAGTCTGCTCAACTGGATCACATACGGCGACAATAGCACCTCGCGGCACGCTTCCTGTAAAATTGCAGGCATGGATCATCCCCGCTCTGCCCGAACCAATCAAGCATACATTGACCTTTTCCACCCTAACCGCCTCTTTATCTGTTTTTTTCTTTATAGGCTTCCATGATTGCCACTCCGGCACTGGTTCCCAGCCGTTCCGCCCCAGCCTCAACCATCGCCAGTGCTGTTTCCAGCTCCCTGATACCGCCTGCCGCTTTCACCTTGACCGCCTCACCGACTATGGACTTCATAAGCCTTACATCATTAATAGTGGCTCCTCCTGTGCCAAAGCCTGTCGAGGTTTTAACAAAATCCGGTTTAACCGCTAAAGCGGTTTGCGCCACAAACCGCTTTTCATCTTCCGTTAAGTAACAATTTTCAAAAATCACTTTGGAAATAACGTTATTTTCACGGCAAACTGCTACGATTTCTTCCATTTCCTGCTTGATGTACCCAAAATTTTTATTTTTCAGTTCGGCGATATTAATGACATAGTCAATCTCATCCGCCCCTTTTTGGATTGCATCCCGCGTCTCAAATACCTTGCATTCCAAAGTTGTCTGCCCCAGAGGAAAACCAACGGCTGCGCCCACATGCACAGTCGAACCGGCCAGCATTTTTTTGCAGCGCTCAGTCTGAGCCGGATTAATGGCCACCATTTTAAAATTGTACTGTTTTGCCTCCTGACAAAGTTTTTGAAACATGGACTCATCGGCAAACGCTTTCAGGTTTGTGTGATCAATCATATTAGCTAGTTGCTGTGCCGAAATATTCATTTTCGCTCCCCATCCTTTTATTTATTTTTATATTCTTTTATTATAATAATTTTCTTTCAATTCGCAAGTATTTAAAAGAAAATAAAAATATTTTTTTATTTCTTTAAAAAAAGCTGCTGCAAAAAATTTGCAGCAGCTGCACCTGAGCCGGATTGTCCTTAATCACACAGCAGTATGTTCGCTCCCTCTTGTTCCAGCCGTTCTTTTTCTTCCGGTAAAATTCCCCTGTCGGTAATAATGGAATCAAAAACATTAACAGCGGCAAAAGAACATAACGTTCTCTTGCCTATCTTCGAGCTATCGCACAACAAATACGCCTTTTGTGAAATATCTATCATTTTGCTTTTAATTTCAGCCTGATCGATATTGGGAGTTGTTGCACCGTTGCTAAGTGAAAGCGCGTTGGCCGACATAAACAATTTATCTACCGCCAGCATATCCAACAACCTGATGCCGGTCATACCGACCGTGCATTCGAAACTGTTTCTCACCTTGCCGCCAATCAAAATCAATGAAATTTCCCTGTTTTTCTGCAACTCCAGGCCAATCTTTAAATCATTGGTAACCACCGTAATATCCCTGGCACTGCTTAGTTCCCGCGCCAGTTCATAGGTTGTCGTCCCTGAATCAATGATGATAATATCACCGTCTTCAATAAAGCTTCTTGCTTTTCGGGCGATTTGCATTTTCTGCGCTAAATTTTTGTCCCTGCGCTCCTGGATAGAGTCCTCCGGATTAATATCATAATCACAGATAATAGCACCGCCATGCGTGCGATTAATGTACCCCAATGTCTCCAGTTCCCTAAGGTCAGTCCTTATCGTTGTCCCCGTTACCCCAAAAGCCGTTACTAATTCCTCCACAGTGACCCGCATTTTCCTGCGTAACAAGTCCATAATCTGCTTTTTTCGTTCCTCGGCAAACACCCAATCACCTCATATCCAAAATCATCCCGAACATCGACAGAACACATACGCAGATACAAACAGCCGTTTCACACCCACTGCGCTCCGGCAAAAATTGTCGGCATCCCTTTCCGGCAAACCACTCCCAGCCGGACTATGATTTGGACCCTTTTTGAAACTGAAGCGCCATCATTAGGTCGTCCAGAAACTGATTGGCATCAAGGACCTGCTCATAACTGTAAGAACTAAAATAGTCCGCAATTCTTTTCCCTGCCTGTTCATGCAGCGCAGCGTGCATTTGAAAGGCTTTCTCACCTAATGGCGTCAACATAAAATAGGTTTCTTTTTGATTATTGTTCAACCGGCAGACTTCGATCATCTGCTTCTTAATCAGTTTAGCCGTTATTTTCGAGATTCCGCCCTTGGTCATATTCATTTTCCTGGCGATGGCAGTGGTATTCATCCTCTCCGAACTGCCGATGCACTCAATAACATGACACTCTGCTAAAGATAAATTTGCATCCAGAAATTCTTTATAACCTTTTTCTTTTATAATAGAATGCAGCAATTTTTTCTCGGAATCTTCCATGGTATCAAAATAATTGGCCAAAGAAGTACACTTTTCTACTAATTGCCTAAGCGCTAACTGTTTATTTTGCATGCTCATACCCTAACCCTACCCGATTTTACCTGATTATAAACAAGACCATTATACCTTAAGTAAAAAAAAAATTAAATTGGTTACAAAAAATTGTTTACAAGGAAACCATTTTGCATTATACTAAAATTGTTTCCAAGGAAATCATAAAGATAGAGGGAGTGTTATTATGAAAATCGATTTATCGGTAGCTATTACAGATGAAATACTGAATACCTTTTTAAAACTGAATACCAGCAGAGAAATACCGTCTGTAGCAAAATTCGGACACATCGGAACACATTTTGATGTTATGGATAAACAATTCTCCTTAGAAAACACCCAAAGGAACGGTAAATTATTCGATGTCAGCCATGTCCGGGGCCGGGAAATAGGCGTAACGGATATTGATGCTTCCACCATTAGCATCGGAGACTTCGTACTGTTTTATACGGGCTGGCTAAAAGAAAAACAATATGGAACTGCTGCCTACGTCAAAGATCATCCGGAATTAACCAACGATTTGATCACTCTGCTGGTAAATAAAAAAGTCAGCATGATCGGCATTGATTTTGCCGGCATCCGCAAACCCGCAGAGCATCCCCAGGCTGATCAATACTGCGCCGACCATAACGTATTCGTTATTGAGAACCTGGCCAATCTGGATGTACTGCTGCAAGAAGCCCTTGAAAAACCATTTCTGGTACACACGTATCCGGTTAATTACCAAAATCTGTCCGGACTCCCCTGCAGGGTAGTTGCCGAGCTGTAAAACCCCATCCCGCAATAATGAACCCCTTATTCCCAGGTTTCCTGGAAACAAGGGGTTCATTATTGCGGGATGATCACAGCAAGCCGTAGGCTTTCATTTCACGGCGAAGAAGCTCCAGGTGGCTGTCACTGAGCTCCGTCAGCGGCATTCGACACTGCCCGGCCTTAAAGCCCAGCAAATTGACTGCTGCTTTAATCGGAATGGGATTAACTTCACTAAACAGGGCCTTAATCAGATTTAAGGTCTTAAGCTGCAGTTTGACGGCCCCCTGAATATCTCCCTGGAAAAACCGCGCGACCATATCATGAGTATCCTGTGGAATAATATTGGCCATCGTGGAAATAACCCCCTTGCCTCCCAGTGACAACAATGGCAGGATGGTATTGTCATCACCGGAATAGACGGCAAAATCCTCCCCGCAGAGATTGACTACATCACCAACCTGCCCCAGATTACATTCTTTAATTGCGACAATATTATCCAGTTCAGCCAAGTCTCTGATCACTTCCGGGCTGATATTTAAATTCGTCCTGCCGGGTACGTTGTATAAAATGATTGGTATGCCGACATGTTCGGCAATCAGCTTAAAATGTCCGTACAACCCTTTTTGCGTTGTTTTATTATAATAAGGAGTTACAGATAGCAGTCCGTCGGCGCCAACCGCCTCCGCCGCTTGTGACAGGTCAATGGCATGCCGGGTGTCGTTGCTGCCCGTACCGGCAATAACAGGAACGCGCTTAGCTACCGTTTCCACCGCGAACTTAATGACAGCAATATGCTCTTCATCCGGCATCGTCGACGCCTCGCCGGTAGTGCCGCAAATAACAATGGCATCAGATCCTTCTTTGATTTGAAACTCAATCAGTCTGGCTAATTCCTGATAATTAACGCCATTGTCGGTAAAGGGCGTTACCAAAGCTACTGCAGAACCGGTAAATAATGTCTTTTTCATTAGTTAACACCTTCTATTCCTATTTTTAGTATCTCAAAATTTGTTAACACTCTCATTTTAGCCTATAATTGCCGAAAAAGGAATGTGTAACAACGCTTTAATTTGATAATACAGCAATATAAACATAGATTCTCTACTCTTTCAGGGCTTTATTCCGGTTCAAAAGAAAAAAAAATGACATACTAGTAGTACGAAAAATCTTCATGGGTGAAATAGTATGCAACTAACTAATTACCAATTGATAGTATTCTTAGTCCTGCTATTGCTCTTAGGCCTGCTAGCGCTCTTTTCGCTGGCCAAACCGCTTTTACGTTATGTAGTGAATCGAATTATCGATGATATCATGTCAAAATTACTTACGGAAGACTATGACCAGAATCTATTCGAGTTGTATCCTTCTTTAAAGCGCTTGTCTGTTTTGAACTTAGTCGAAATGAGTTTACGGGCTGAAACAGGTAAAATCGTCACGCGTCCGTTAGGCTCACCCAAACGCTTTCCCGGTTTTGATCAGCTCATGTTCTCGCCACGGCAAATGACGAAATTATCCCTGCCGGAAAACGCCTCCATTGATATGGACGTCATATTGGGCATTCAGGCAGACAAACCGCTGACCGTAAAAATCCCCTTGCTTATCGGAGGTATGGCTTACGGGCTGGCCCTCAGCGAAGAAGCCAAGCTGGCTCTGGCCAGAGCCTCAAAACTCCTGCAGACCGCCACCTGTTCCGGCGAAGGTCCTTTCTTACCGGAAGAACCGGAAGAGGCAGGTAAATTCATTTTGCAAATTTGCCGCTGGCCAACCTGGGGAGCAAGGACGGATCAGGAAATTGCCACCGCAGATATGCTGGAAGTACAAATGGGGCAAGGGGCCGATGTAGGACCAACCAGTGTCGAGGCTGTAAATTTCGAGGGACGGGCTCAGCAATTAAGCGGGTTGGCGCCGAATGAGCCTGCCGTCGCCCTGCCGGCTCCGCCCGGAGTACAGAGTGAGGCCGACTGGCCGGACTTCATGCGTGATCTCCGCCAACGGGCCAACGGCATCCCCATTGCCTTGAAAATCATGGCAACCGACCGGCTGGAGGAAGAGTTGTCCGTTGCGGTAAGCCTGGGCTTTGATGTCATTATGATTGACGGCGCCGGCGGCGGTTCCCATGCAACCGCACCGGTTAAACAGGATGACTTTGGCATCCCCATCCTCTATGCCTTGAAACGGGCCAAACGTTATTTACAGGATAAACCGATCAGTTTGATTGTATCCGGCGGTTTTTTTACACCCGGTCAATGTCTTAAAGCTCTGGCTTTGGGCGCGGACGCCATTTACCTGGGCACCATTCCCCTGCTGGCCCTAACGCATAACCAGGTCGACAAGGCAACCCCCTGGGAACCGCCAACAACTTTAGTATACTATAATTCTCCGGCGAAAACACAGCTTGATATCGACCAGGCAGCCATCAGTGTAACCAACGTTTTGACCTCTATGGTTCTGGAAATGGAGGAAGCCATGCGTGCCTTGGGCAAGTCTTCCCTGCAGGAGCTGGGACCGGAAGATCTGATCGCCCTCGACACCCTTACCGCCAGTATGACTGGGGTCAAATTAGTGTCAGATGCCACCTCTCCTCCCGCTGATAAAACACTGGATCAATTATGCAGCGCTTTACAGCAGGCATATCGCCTGGTAAATGTGATGGAGGTGCTATTAGCCGGCCTGAGCACCAATCACTTCTCCGATCCATTATCAAAAAAAGCACCGGTATCTCCGGCAGCCCGGAAAAAGAAGCTAAAGGCCGGTACCTCTACCGGAAATTAACGGAGCAGAACCGGCCTTTTCCCAGGTCACAATAGGAGCCGGAACCCGTTTTTTCATTTAGGAAATGGCTTCAAGGATTTGGCTCCCTGATGGGAATATTATATTTTTTCATCCGGTTTAGTACTCCTGTGTGAGACAGACCCAATATTTTACCTACTTGGCGCGATGACCGGTATTTATTGACCGCTTCATAAAGTATGGAGCATTCCGTCTCCTCCAATATTTCCTTCAGTTTGCGGGATTTGCCGGTTTTGAAATCCGACTTGGCGGTGGCCCGGGCGGCATGGTCCAGAATAATGTCATCCGGCGTGATTTCTCCCTGTGAAGAAAAGTTAACGGCCCGTTCCAGTACGTTTTCCAATTCCCGGACATTGCCCGGCCAATCGTATTCTATCAGCTTTTCCATAGCCGGCTTTAATATATGCTTAACATGTTTTTTAAATTTATGATTTTTTTTAAACAAAAGACTTTCAATGAGCAGCGGCAAATCTTCTTTACGGTCCCGCAGGGGAGGAATGAACAGGGGGATAACATTCAACCTGTAGTATAGATCTTCGCGGAATTGATTTTTCTGAAGCATTTGCTCTAAATTACTATGAGTTGCCGCAATAATCCGGACATCAACACTGATTTCCCGGTTGCCGCCCAGACGCTTAATCGTTCCTTCCTGCAGCACCCGCAGTAATTTTGCCTGCAGGTTGAAGGAAAGATCACCAATTTCATCTAAAAATACCGTTCCGCCATTGGCATATTCGAAAAGTCCGGTTTTTCCATACTTTTTTGCTCCTGTAAAGGCTCCCTCTTCATAGCCGAACAGCTCGCTTTCCAGAAGCGCATCCGGCATAGCTGCACAGTTGATCGGCGCAAAAATTCTATCCTGCCGCGGACTGGCTGTATGAATCGACCTGGCAAAAAGTTCTTTGCCGGTACCGCTTTCTCCCCGGATAAGTACGGTCGAATCATTTTGAGCAACCCGTTTTGCCACAGCAATGGTATGCTCCATCACTTTACTTACATGTAAAATTTGATTAAAACTATTAATTTCCGGATTGGTTACCGTATACACCAACTCTTCAACATCTTTCATGGATTTTAACACAGCTACCGCACCGGCAACCCCACCGTGGTTGTCTGCTATCGGACAGCCGCTGATAAGATAGTGATTTCTTCCTTTGGCGGTAGCAAGCATCACTTCACGGTTGCTGTAAGGACGACCGCTATGCAGTATTTCCAGCAGAGGCGGCCCTGCCGTAAAAATATCGCTGAGTTTCCGACCGATGACTTTCTCGCTTTTGAGGCTCAGCATTTTTTCAGCGGCCGCATTAAAATGAATGACAACTTCCTGCCGGTTAATCGCCATAATCCCGTCTCCAATGGTATCCATTACTGTCTTTAATTCCTGTTCCCGTTCCTGGTAAGGCATCTGAAATATCCGGACCACATGATTGACTTGCGGGATTGCACTCAGCTTCGCCTCCAGCATGGCTTCTTCCCGAGGGTGTGACAACTCAATTTCCAGATAGGTGATACCGGGCACAACTTCCATGGATACTATATTCATGTTTTGTTTTGCAAGTATACGCGAAATATCAAAAACCAGCCCAACCCGGTCTTCGTTGCTTATTTTCAGACATAGATTTGCCAAGTTTTTCTCACCTCCCTGTTTTGTAAAACAACCCTATTTTGCCAAAAAGGAATTTTTTTCCGATTAACAGTATAACATCGCCAATATCGAAAATAAAGAATATAATTTATAAATTTTTTAATTTTCAAATTATTTGAGAATCTTACTTTCCATTACCGACAATGATTGTATGATTATGTCGTAATTACACCTATAAGCAAGTTTATCTTGAGCTTTATAGCATATAAACTGAATATTCGGAACAAAATCGTTCCATCTGGAACGATTTTGTTCCGAATATTGGAATGAAATTACTACAAGATATACAAACAATTCCGGATCCATTCGTACTTTCTGCCTGGCATAATTCTTGCACATAGAAAATGGCAGGTACCATGAAAGGTACTTAGTTACTAATTTTTCAAACGGAGGTTATGCCTAATGATTATTGGCGTGGCAAAAGAGATCAAAAATAACGAAAGCCGTGTGGGGCTTACACCGGCGGGCACGGAAGTTTTGCGTAAAGCGGGTCATACCGTCCTTATCGAAAAAGGAGCAGGTGCTGCCTGCGGCTTCACCGATGAAAGTTATCAAAGAACCGGCGGAAAAGTGATTGCCGATAAAAAAGAACTGTTTGACCAGGCTGATATGATTATCAAAGTAAAAGAACCTTTGGAAACCGAGTACGGACTCTTTCATGAAGGACAAATTCTCTACACCTATCTGCATCTTGCGCCGGAGCCTAAATTAGCACAGGCCCTGCTGAAAAAGAAGGTAGTCGGTATAGCCTATGAAACCATCGTCGGACGCAACAACACGTTGCCTTTGTTATCGCCAATGAGCATGATTGCCGGCCGGATGTCTATACAAATCGGCGCGCAATTTATGGAGAAGCCCTGGGGCGGAAAGGGTATCCTTTTAGGCGGTGTACCCGGCGTAGAGGCGGCGCAAGTCGTTATTATCGGCGGCGGCGTTGTTGGCACGAATGCCGCCAAGATAGCCCTGGGAATGGGCGCGCGTGTCACCGTTCTCGATAAATCCTCAGAACGGCTGGCTTATTTGGATGATATTTTCGGCGGCAGAGTAATGACCGTTATGTCCAACAGCTACAATATTGCCAACTGGGTTCAAAAGGCCGACCTCTTAATCGGCGCAGTACTGATTCCGGGTGCAAAAACGCCTAAGCTGGTAAGCGAGGAAATGGTTAAGACAATGGAAGCAGGTTCGGTCATTGTGGATGTGGCCATTGACCAGGGCGGGTCAATAGCTACTATTGACCGGGTTACCACGCACAGTGATCCTACCTTTGTCAAGCATGGCGTAATTCATTACTCCGTAGCGAATATACCTGGCGCGGCAGCCCGTACCTCCACCCTGGCCTTGACCAACGCAACTTTGGATTATGCACTGCAGATTGCTAATAAAGGCTGGAAGAAAGCCGTCCTTGACAATGCCGGGCTGGCTAAAGGAGTCAACGTGCTGGAAGGCAATGTGACCTATAGGGCCGTAGCCGAATCTTTAGATTTACCCTATGTAGCGCTGGAGCAATTAATTGGAAAATCAGCATAAGCCATTGTCCCCCAACATACGCCGCCAGCTTTAAACGTACCAAAAATCAGACGGGAATGAATGCCTGCTGAAAAACATCCGGCCGCTAGCTAAAAGGACCATAAATGCAGCTCAATTTATGGTCCTTTTATGGCTTATCGGGAATTACGCAATTCACGTGGCCTGTAAAAAACGCAATGCATATTAAAAAATTCACGCAAGGAGGGAATTTATGAGTCGGGTAAACAATCATGATCCATCCGAAACTAAGCTGCGTACTGACCTCGGTCTGATTTCCGCATTATCTTTGGTCGTCGGTATGGTTCTGGGTGCCGGGGCGTTCATGAAGCCGCCGGCCGTACTGGCCGCGGCAGGCGATTTCAACTGGGCCTTAGCCGCCTGGGGTATCGGCGGTCTTTTTTCCATAAGCGGTGGTTTGACTCTCTGTGAACTGGGCGTTATGTTTCCCCGTACGGGTGGCATCTATGTCTATCTGGAAGAAATATACGGCCCAAAGGTTGCCTTTTTATATGGCTGGATGACCAGCGTTATTTTCGGCCCGGCCATGGTGGGGACGTTAACCGGCTATTTCAGTTCCGTCTTCTGCCTGTTATTTACTATCCCGGATTATTACACCTCTGTGGTTGGTGCCGGAGTCCTGGGCTTTATTGCCTTTATTAATTCCGTCGGCGTAAAACAGGCAGGCTACCTGCAGACGGTGGCAACCTTCTGTAAACTGGTCCCGATTGCATTAATAGCCGTGTTCGGCATCTGGAAAGGAAACGGTCAGGTTCCCCTATTCACGGCCAGCGACGGGGCACTGGAGACGACTGCGCCCTTTGCCGTCGCTATTCTTGCAACGCTGTTTGCCTATGACGGCTGGGCACAGGTTGCCTCAGTAGCCGGTGAAATAAAAAATCCGGGTAAAGTATTGCCGAAAGCCATCATTGGCGGAATACTGTTTCTTGTGCTAACTTATCTTGCCATTAATGTCGCAATATTCAAAATGTTTGCCGCCGGTGAAATGGTCGCCCTCGGGCATGATGCCTCCTCAATTGCAGCCCAGCGGATGTTTGGCCTAATGGGAGGGAATCTGATTGCGGTCGGTATCATGATTTCCATTCTAGGAGGCCTTAACGGCTATGTTATGACCTTATCCCGCACGATCTATATCATGGGGCAAAGAAGGCAGATTTTGGGTGCTTCGTTCTTGCGCAAGGTTGACAATGACAGCGGCTCGCCGGTCAATGCGCTATTGGTGCTGGTGGTAAGCGCCTTTGTTTATTCCCGGCTGCTGGATGCGGACAGACTTTCCGATATTGCGATGTTCTCTGTCTGGCTGTTCTATTTGCTGACGTTCATCGCCGTTATCGTCGCCCGGATGACTCATCCGGACCTGCCGCGTCCTTACCGGGTATCGTTTTATCCTGTGGTGCCGCTGATCGCCATTGGCGGAGCCCTCTATGTCATCTACGGTATGCTCAGCTATCAATTTTTTAACGGTATAGCCTCCATCGCCCTTACTCTGGCCGGTCTACCGCTGTATTATTATTTAAACAGGACAGAAAATAAATCAAACCTGTTTGCAAGATGGAAAACAAAATACATTGTCGGTTTAGGCGCCCTGCTGGTCATGGGATTATTGACGCTGTTTGCCCAGGTAGTTGACCATCGCGAAGAAATTAAAGTAGGAATTGTACCTCAGTTCGCGCCTTTTGCCTATGAAGACGGCACAGGCCGGCTCACCGGCTTTGACATCGAGCTGATGAATACCATTGCCCAAAAAGCCGGGCTAAAGATCAGCTATCAAATGGTTTCACTCGAGTATATTTTTGATGCCTTAAATCATGAATACGTAGATATTGCCATCTGTTCATTGTCCGATACTCCGGAACGGCAAAAACGTGTTCATTTTACACAACCGTATATTGAAAAGGGAGGTTTGGCCCTGCTGACCAGACAGGGGGCAGCCGTCCGGGAGATGAAAGACTTAAGCGGTATAAAAGTGGGTGTTCCCCAAGGATCGACCGCTGAAGACTTTACCCGCAGCAGCCGTCTTTCCAGCGTCCAGGCTTTTCAATCCAATCCGGACATGATACAAGCTTTTAATCAGGGATGGATTGATGCCATTGTTTTTGACAAGTTGATTTTAGAATATTTCGTTTCGCAAAAAATGATTACCCAACCGACCATGCTAAAACTCATCCAGCCGGAAAACTATGCAATCGCTTATGCCAATAAACATAAAGAATTGGGAGAAAGGCTGAAAAGAATACTGTCGGACATGAAAGCTAACGGCGAACTGGAGGCATTATACCAGAAATGGTTCAGTCATGGTGACAATATATTATCGTGATGGCGATGAAAAAATCGACAATTTATGATCAATTGAAATATGTATCCGAGAGATTTAATTCTATCAAAGCGAATGATCAAACTTTTTCTAAAAAAATCTTTTCCAAAATGGTTTTGCATCTTCCTGTTTTTTCTCATGCAGTTCCCGCAGGCGTTGATCAACCAAACGATAGTGCCCGTCCAGCATGAGGGATTGTCTCTCCAGAACTTGGCTTTGTCTGTCTAATTTCCCTTCAAGCTGAGAAATATATTCTTTGATCTCCTGAGTCTGGGCAGCGGCAACCATAGAAAAGGCTTGTTGCAGTTCCTGGATGCTGATTAGTTTAGAAGCGGGAAGGTTTTCTTTTACAGATTCCCCACTGAGAAATTGACTGGACGGTATAAGCCAGCGTTCACCGGATTCGGTGTTCTCTTTTCTTGCCTGTATTTCTCCTCTTTCAATTCGCCGCTTGATAGTCTGGATCGACAAATTAAGAAGCTTGGACGCTTCCTTTAACGTGTATTCCTGATTTTCCATTAGGGGATTCCTCCTTGTCATGTGGGAATAATAACGGTTGTCCTACATTATTTGTTTTTTAGATTCTCCGTTATCACCGATTTACCTCCTAAATATTGGTAATTTATTTATATAAACCAAAATAAATTCCTGGGCATTTATTACGCCAGAGTTAGTGGTATTTCTTCTACTTGTTTACATAACAAAGCAGACCGACATTTTCACTGTCGGTCTGCTTTGTTATGTATTTATTTGCTACTCTTTTTTGCTTCTCTTGGCTTTTTATCAGCCTAAAGCCAGTGTGATGTTCTTCTATCTCCGGGACAAGGTTCCTGTCCCTATGTTAGTCGCCACGCTAACAAAGTAGCGGCTATTGTCACATCACACCTCCCATTAATCATATTATGAAAAGTAGGAGGTGGATTTTATGAATGATGAAGAAAGTCGTGATCTTGTTGGTCATTTTAAAAAACGTTTAGAAAGGCTGGAAGTGCAAATAGCGGAAATAAACAGAAACGTATGTGAGATCCTCAGGATAGTCTCTAAACGGGAAGAAGAGGAATGAATTCTGCAGTAGCCGTCTATTGGGGGACGGCTATCTTTATTTTTGGCATAAAAGAACCTCCCATTGACTGTCAAGCCCATTAGGGATAGCAGGGACGTTCAAAAATGTTTCATTCCTTTTTCTCCTGACATTCTAATACCCCCAGTTATAGATTGATTATTCTACAACTGGGGTATTTGGACAATGCCCGTTTTTATTGGTTTTGTTCAGCCACTTAATTCTAAAATATCCACATCAGGAACTTGCGCTTCCTGAAGTCCAGTTTCACTCAACGTGCTTTTAGGTATATCAGCGATTTTACTATCATGCCTTTATTACAATTTAAAATATTCGTCCAAGGGGCGTTTCCAATTTTTTGTAGAATATTGAACTACTAATACTTTGTCTTTCGTTTCAAAAGCATGAATCAGTTGCTTATGTTCCTCAACAGAAATTAAAGAAAGATTTATTTGTTGATTACAAATTAAGCGTCTAACATGGGCAAGCATCATGGAAAGCATCCCATCGATATATTTATTATTTGTTACTTTCAGGATGATATTATGAAACTCTAAATCATGTTGATTTGCAGCAAAAAAACTATTGTTGCGAATGTCATATTCAATCTGGTTGTTCATGCTCTTTAATTCAGAAATTATTTGGTCATTGATTTTGTCAATTGCCAATTCACAAGCTACACCACTTAAAGCTGCTATTGGAGGTAAAATCAATCTGAGTTCATCTTCGTCGATATGGGTCACAGTCGTTTTTCGTCCCGGCATTATTTCGACAAAATTTTGAGCTTCAAGTAGCTGAAGGGCTTCTCTAACGGGTGTTCTACTTATTCTCAGAGCTTTTGATAATTCCATATCATTGATTTTTTCTCCAGGTGCCAACGTTCCATCAATAATCCACTCCCGAATTTGCCTAAACGCGGTTTCTTTTGAAGAAAGTTGTTCTGGTGCAATAAAATTTTGGGGTATTGGCATTCTAATTACCTCAAATCCTCATTTTAATTCCATTATTTAAAAGAAATCATTGTAGATTATCATCAGGCACTATTATACACCAACAGTTGTTATTTTCCAATATGAGATATGCAATATATTGCATATTGGAATGAATAAAAGTATAATATTTTGTTGAAACAATATTTTTTACCTGAAAGGAGAAAAATTTTGAATACAACCGTTATAAATCAAGTTCTTATACTTACCCTTATGATGATAATCGGGGTCATTTTAAGAAAAAAGAAAATAATTACCGATGAGGTAAATAAGGGACTTTCCGATATTTTGATGTATGTTACATTGCCTTGTATGATTATTTATTCTTTTAACTTTGAGTTTTCTATGGATATGCTTAAAAATGCTGTTTTAATTCTTTTTTATTCTTTTTTGATACATATTATTCTTATACTTCTAAGCAAGCTGTTATATTGTAAACTTGAAAGCAGCAAAAAAAGTATATTTAGCTTTTCCACCGTTTTTTCAAATTGTGGTTTTGTAGGATTTCCGTTGGCTCAAGGCTTATTGGGGAGTATAGGAGTATTCTATACATCTATTTTTACAATTCCTTTTAATATTTTTATGTTTACATACGGAGTGACACTTTTTACAGATAAAAAGGATTTTAAAAGTATAAGGAAAAATCTTGCAAACTTACCTCTTATGTGTACTTTATTAGGAATAATAATATTTCTTACTTCCACTAAACTTCCACTGCCATTACTTAAAACTCTGGAGAGTATAGGAAACATGACGACTTCAATTTCAATGTTTATAATAGGAGCTATGCTTGCAGATATTAATTTAGAAGATGTATTCAAAGGTTTTGATGTGTATTACTTAAGTCTGATTAAATTAATAATTGCTCCCATTTTTAGCTTTGCAATTCTTGATCTTATAGATGCTGATAAAACTCTTACTTATTTATGTGTAATTTTAGTAGCAATGCCTACTGCGAGCTTAATAGGCGTTTTTGCAGAAAAGTATAATGGTGATAAAAGTACTGCTTCTCGGTGCGCTTTTTTGACTACTGTGTTATCTATTATTACAATACCTGGTATTCTTTCCATAATATAGCTGAGTCTATATTATTATGCAATCCTTAGCATCTCATCTCTTAGCTCCTCAAGACACACCCACTTGATACTAACAGGCAAACCCGATGCTCTACACAAAAAGGATACCGGAAAACCAGTGCGGACATGTAGGATGTTCATAATCTACTTTAACACAACTTCGCTGTATAGAATAAATAAAAGATCGTGACTATTTGGTACACTTAAAATAAACCAATGATTTTTGATTGTCTATCTCAACTTGCGAATACATTGTAGATAATCTTAACCTTAATTCCTGAAGCGATTGGAAAGGTGGCGTAAACCAGCCTTTTTTTGCTAACAAAAAATTGACGATAAAATCTGTGCGTTTACATTGCCCTTTAATATAAAAACATCCGCAAAAGATACCGTCTTTTTTTAGAACACGCGCAGTTTCAAAAAATGCTTTTTCTTTATCAGGGAACGCGTGGAATCCATTCACGGAAAGGACAATATCAAATGTTTCATCGCTGAATTTCAGGTTTCCAACATCCCCCTGCATACAAGTAGCATTTCTAATTTTACTATCGGAAAACCTTTTTTGGGCTTGAAGCAACATATCCTCTGAATAATCTACACACGTTATTTCAGCCTTTGTCAACGCTCTATATTTATCTAATGTGAATACTCCCGTTCCAACTGGCACATCAAGCAATTTTCCAGCAAAATCGCTTGGAATCATGTCTAAGACCTTATCAGCTATTTCTATATCGTTTATACCGCTCCAAAAAAACCATATATACAATTTAGACCACCATTTTGTTTGGGTCAACGTATCATCATAAATATTTTTTGAGATCGCATATGCTTTTTTAATATTGCTATTACCCATGTTTTCACCCCTAATCACCTTATTTATATAACTAACCTTCTTGTCTGGCAATAATGATTACAGTCATGGGGAAAATATGGAAAAACGGACATAGGGGCAGGTTCTTCGCCCCACTTATACCCTATCCATTACACTTTTAGATATGCCAGCCAGACAATATATTCCATTTTCACTTTTCTCTCTAAGACTGTGTCAATAACCTCGTCCCCCTCGACACTTCACTCAGACGACACCAGAGAGGAAAAGAGAGGTCAGAGGATTTTTGATATGCTCCCCTTGAGGTAGACAGTTTAAATAAAAAAACTGACTACTACAAGGGGAGCATATCATTTTACGTCCGCTGACCTCGTTTATTGATGATTTTGAGACAAAAGTACGCGTCACCTTGTCTGTTTACTTATCATCAACAAGTTCTAGCTCTTTACCTGGGATTGCAAATAATGCTATGGTAATACCATTATTATCTGAAAACTCAACTTCAAAATTCTCCCCGTCATAATCTTCAAGAATAACCCCAATATCCCCTATTTTTATGCCTTCATCAATATATTTATCAGTTAATAGTCTTACTTTTTGAAATGGTTTCATATCTTTCCATCTCCTACTTTGTAAATCCAGCAAATGGTGTGTTTAATGTTAAAGAACCATCTGGCTTTATCATCCAACCTGATTTTAAATAACTAGTTTTGCCAGCAGCATCTCCAATGCCAGGAAGCTCAATTTCTATATTGATCCGCTGACCAAAGGAGTCTGCCTTTCCAAGTGTATATTCACCCTTTGCAAATTTAGCCGCAGCCTGTTCATTATAAATTTTTATTAGAGATTCAGAATCCTTGACCCCATATCCTAAATTTTTAAATACCACATCCTTTCCTGGTGCCGCACCGTCCTTAAATATGTACTCAGTAAATTTTCTAATATCAGAGCTTACATTCGAAACAGCATTACCCGACCCCTCAGCAATAGCAGAACCACTCGGTATCCGTTCTCCTGTCACTACAACTTCTGGAAGTTGGGGCTCTTTTGCGCCAACACCTAATTTTTGAAAGGCACTTGTTCCCTTTGCAGTTGCGTAGGCGGTTAAGACCTGTCCCAACAGTTGACCTTGTGCCTTAGCCTGCGCTTCATCCCCATTATTACCTTGGATACTTACAGCCCAATTTTTAAGGCTGTTATATGCTGCTTGCCCAATAGTTGCCGGTAATGTGGGGTCTTGCAACAGTGCCTGGACAAGCTCTTTTTGTCCTACGGGTGTCATTAGATAGATTAGGTCAATAGTCCCTTTTATGTTGTCTGATATAGTATCTATCAGCGCGGTAGTACGAATGGTCCCCTGTTTCAGTTGCGCCAGGTTGTATTGTTCTACTGCCCCAGATGCTTGTGAGGTATAAACGGTAATAAAGTCTTCTATACTGGCAAGAGGTATGCCATTTTGTTGCAGTACGCTACGGATTACGGAAGCTTCCCCTTCTACTGTCGGCTTCCCGTCCGGGAAAACGGCAGTCAAAGCTGCACTTATTTGTGCATTGAGTTCAGCGAGTTGTTGGTCGGTAGGTTCTTCCCCGTTTTTAGCCCGTAATGCGTCTTTTAAAGCATCTTGCGTATTGGTCAAAAAATATGCAAGAAGGTTATTTTTTGTTCCACTGACAGCTACAGAACCACCGGTTTGTACATCTCCACCAATGAATTCTGCTACCGTAGCTCCGATAAGGGCACTTGCCCATTGATGCATGGCCGGATTGCCTTTGAACATTTCAGTCAGGTGCTTTTGCACCGCTTCATTTATTCCTGCGGCAACAGCTCCTGATAAGGCATCTGCTCCGCTCAGATCTGCCATTACTGCTCCAACAAAGGCGTGTAAGGCTATTTTCTGTGGGCTTCCTTCATCCCAATCGTTGGCTTCACTGATTTTATGTACTAGATTAAACGCTACTTCGCCAAATACCTGCGCCAGTTCTTGTTGTTCTTCTACTGTTTTCTTGTCAAAGATCTTGCCTAAAGCATTGAGTGCATTGGCTGTATCCCGGTTGAGATTGGAAAGGTCCTGATTCGGATTGTTCCGGATTTCAATGGTTCCCGGTGAAATGGCAGAATGGGTGGTGCTATCCGCAGCTCCGGCTGTGGTTACGCCGATGACGGGTTCAAGCCTTGTTCGCTCTGTTTGGCATCCGGTTTGGTATTGAGGGTATAGCCTTTGCTGCTGGAGGAGTATTCGGCCTTGTTTTGTATATCACCAAAGGTCAACGTATCGGTAGAGAGTTTGTTCTTGTCCGGTGTAGCCTCACTGCTGATGACCGCGCCCTGCAGGTCGGTATTGCCTCCTACCGTGATGTCGAAACCTTTGTCCCCGGCGTAGATCCCGGCTTGTTCGGTCACACTGGCATAGTCGGAGTTGGTTTTGCCTTTGCTAACAGATCCGGTTATACCGCCATTTGCTCCGGTACTGAAGCCGATTCCGCTGCTACTGGTTTTCTCTGTATAGGTGTCGGTATCCTGCAGGCTGACGATATTCAGATCGCCTTTACTATCCACTGTCACTTGATCGCCTTTTACCTGTGAGCCGATGATGTTGGTATCGTTGCCGGACAGGAGCTCCACTTGATCACTGGCGGTAACCACGGTACCGGTATGGGTTGTCACCGTGCCATTTCCCTTGCTGCTGCCTTTGCTGACACTGCCAAAGATTCCGGCATTCAGGCTGACACCTGCTGACCAGGAGGAGCTTTCCGATTTGCTGGTGGTCTGCTGCAAATTCTGAGCGGCGGTAAGGTTAATATCACCGGCAGCATCCAGCTTGACGTCTTTGGCGTCAATTTTTGTTCCCTGCAGGGTCACATCGTCTGTTGTGGCGGTAATGTTCACGGCTTGACCGGCAGTGATGTTGGACGGATTGACGGTTTCTATATGAACGGTTTGCTCGGTAGTGCTTTTACTGCTGCCGATGCTGATATTGACGGAAACACCCTTTTTCAGGTTCTCTTTATTGACGCCGCTTTCCAGTTGATCGCTTATCTTTTTAATATCTTGTGAGGCTTTGTAATCATAAAGGACTTTCAAGCGTTCATCGCTTACTTCATTAGCCCGTTGGATATGATTTAACGCATCGGTACCCGTATCGACAACACCACCGCCTAACGAAACGGTGACGCCGCTTTGTTTGAACTCATATTTGGTCTTGCTGTCGTAGGTGTCTACCGTGTTATCTATGGTAACGTCTTTACCGGTAATATTGATATCCTTGCCGGCAATCAGGGTGGCTCCGGCACTCTGGACTTGATTGTCGGCGATCATATTCACATTGCCGTCAAGGGAGCCAACCGTACTGCCCACCTGGCCGATGATTTTTTCATCAACTGTCAGCTTCTCACTTTTACTGCCAATGGTAAAGCCTAGGCCACCACCGGAAAAGAGGCCGGATTTCTTAGTGTATTTATAGTGCTCGGAGGCTCCGGTTTCCGCCGCGCTTTCCAGGGTAAGGTCATGCTTGGCGGTTAGGTCAACGTCATTCGTGCCGACCACGCTGCTGGCCTTCAGCGTGATATCGTTTCCGGAGTCCATGTCAACCGCATTCCCGGAGATGGTGCTGCCGACTACTTCGTTGACGAGGGAGTGGTCACGTTTGACGGTTGTCTTCTTGGAAAAGAAACCGGATTTGGTTTTCTTGGATTCGGTTAGGGTTTCATGTTTTTCGGTGACGAGGAACATGCACTATGACGAAACCACCATCGGCACCAATCTTGCCGCAAGCCAAGATATTTCCCTAAAAGCCGCCGGAGATATCACCCTAGCCGGCAGCTCCGCCGTCAGTGAACAAGGCACCGTCAGTGTAGACGCCGGAAAAGATATCGCCATCCGGGAGTAACGATGACGTTGCTGACACTAGTTCCGTCAATGACGACCTGCTGCCCACCGCCGAAGAGGGCGGTGCTACTGCTGCCAGGTATTATTTCAATGTCTACCACTTCATCAT
This sequence comes from Propionispora sp. 2/2-37, assembly GCF_001298735.1. GTDB lineage: Bacteria > Bacillota > Negativicutes > Propionisporales > Propionisporaceae > Propionispora. The sequence goes on from NZ_CYSP01000011.1 coordinate 181,301, forward strand.
AAAGAAAATCAATATCAACAGATACGGCCCAAAGGTAGGGATCACCTTCATTTCCAACCTCAAAACTGGCCAGTGCATAATGTTTTATGGTCTTACTATTACCGCTAAACGCTTGATTAGTAATATTACCCTTACTAAACAGATTTTTTCCTGCCAACAGCCAACTGTTATCATTGAGAGTATTCGTTGCTTGAAGGGTTAGATTGCGACCAGCTACGATTTTCCCCTCCGGAGAATCTTTAAGTATTTGCGTTTTAGTACGGCTTTGTCCTCTGTACAATATTAACTTATTATTATCTTCATGCCCCCATGATTCGATCTGCAGGTCATATCTAAGGAAGCCATCCAGCGCATTCATTTCATCCAACCCCGTAACAATTATGCCATACCGCCCCCCTTCCTCCAAAGGATACATGCCATCTGTAATGATAGTCTGCGCTGTCTCGAACTCCTGTTTCTTATTCACCACCTCGTCAGCGTAAATCACGATATCCCCGTCCGCCTCAATATTGGCCGACTGATTGGTAAGCGTTTTAGCTCTGGTAGTATACTCGCCGTTTTCCTGTTCCTTACTACCGGCAATATCAATATTGCCCATACTGTAAATAAGCGCTCCATCCTGATTGTCCAGTCCAGTCTTGGCATACAGGTTGACACTGTCGGTAGCCGCTATAGCTGCCGTCTCCCCGGCATTGACAATGTTGTCTGCCAATACGTTGATATCCCTGCCGAACAGGCTGCCGCCGTTATGTACATCGTCAACCGCCGTTACGTTCACGTTATCGTTGGCGGCCAAGGTTCCCCCGGCCTGATTATCGACTTGCTGCGCGCTGAGGTCCAGGTTTTCTTCGGCTTCCATGGTGCCGCTGTTAGTGACGGTTCCCGTTGCCGTTACGTTAAGATCCTTAGCTGCCAGTTTACCTTGGGCATTGTGAACGTCTACTGCCTGAATGTCCAGCTTGCGTCCGGCCTGCACGGCTCCTTTCTCATTGATAAAGTCCGCCGCTTGCTGCACCAGGGTCAGGTCCTGTCCTGACGTCAGTTCTCCACTCGTGTTGGTCATACCGCCTGCTGCCTCAATCAGTAGGTTATCAGCACTGACTATCTGCCCGCCGGTATTGTCGAGCGTCTTAGCCCGGATGTTGGCCGCTCCGTTACTGCCAATGAGGCCCTGCCGGTTATTGAGTGCGTCTGCTACGGTCAGGTGAAGGCCGCTCTGATCCAGACTGATCAGTTTGCCGTTCTCGTTTTGAATGGTTCCGGCCGACAGCGTTAGGCCTTGGCCTGCCTCGACCGTGCCGTTTTGATTCGCTAGTGCGTTTGTGATTTCCAGGCTGACGTCACCGCTGCCGACCATCACGCCGGACCGGTTATCCAAATTGTCCGTCTTAGCCGTCAAAGCACCCTGGGCCGATAGCGTCCCCTGCCCATTATCGATTTGACGGCCCTTTAGGGCAAGGGCACCGTTGCTGATCATTTGGCCCCCGTTATTTAGCAGGTCGCCACTGGCCGTTACGCTGAGTTTGCCGCTGCCGGCATGCTGGATTTGACCCTGGCTGTTATCGAGCTCGCTGGCGTTAATCGCTAAATTGCCACTATTGGCGGCAATCTCTCCCCCGGTGTTATCGAGTTTGCCGGTATTCAGGACAAAGTCGCTCTGTCCGTATTGAGCCAGAAGGCCGCTGCGGTTGGTTATATCCTTGGCAGTAAGCTGTAGTTGGTTTGCCCTGGTCTCAGCCGCATCATTGACAAGGGTATTGGCCGCCACTATCGTCAGACTGTCATTTGCGGTCAGCTTTCCCCCGCTGTTGTCCATATCGCCGACAGTTGCCGTGATAACTGCGGTATGGCCGGAGTAGGTTTCAGCCCCACGGATATCCACAGTGGTTCCCTGCAGGGAAAGACTGCCACCGGCCAAGGTTTTCCCGGTCGCTGTTAGGCTGCCATTGGCCAGGAGCGTTAAATTGCCGGAACTTCCCAATGCTCCCCCGTCAGCCAACCCGGCCGCCAGCGTTCCGGTCGAAACAATGGTTCCTCCTGTTATATCAATGTCGGTATTGCTAGTAATGACCCCGCTGGTCGTCAATTGGTCTTGGGCCGCGATCATTGCCCGGCCTTTGCTATAAATGGTGCCTTGATTACGTACTTCTTGCTGCACCAGGTCGAGCTGGCTGCCGCTGGTAATAGCGGCTCCATCTTCATTGTTTAAACTGCCGCTATGGATTTGCAGACCTTTCAAGGCGGTTAACCTGCCGGAATTGGTTACCGTTCCGCCCGCACCGACCGTCAGGTTTCCGCCGGCCTGCGCTGCGGTATGTACAGTGACATCGGCTGCTGCCTGAATCGCCACGTCTTTACCGGCTTGCAGTTTGTCCGCCGCAAAACTTCCGGCACCAATGGTGATATTCTCATTAGCGGAGAATTCGCCGCCGCTTATATCCGTCGTCCCAGCAAAAATCAACAGATCACGGCCGGCCTGCAGCGCTCCTTCTGTATTGGTTATCCCTCCGCCGAGTTGTTCTACGCTTAGATCATTGCCGGCTAATACGGCCCCGCCGTCATTATGCAATTGTTCAGCGATTGTTAGGGTTACATCCTGTTTGGCACTGATTTCTCCCCCGTTGCTGTTATCCAGGTCTCCCGCGGCTATTGTTACCTTGCCGTTGCCACCAATGATTCCGGCCTGGTTTTCCAGTTTTTCTGCCGCCTCAATGCGCAGTTCGCTATCAGCCAGGCTGATGACAGTGCCCTGTCCGTTGGTTATTGAGCCGGCGTTTAAGGCCAGTGCCTGCTCTGCTTCGATGAGTCCGGTTTGGTTGTCAATCTCCTGCGCCGCAATTCGCATGGCTTTCCGGCTAACGATCTCTCC